>MGPC01000028.1 GCA_001797315.1 Curvibacter sp. GWA2_64_110 | reverse complement strand
CGGAGCGCCAGCGCCCAGCGCCTTGGCCACGTCAGCCAGGGACTTGGCTTCGAACGCCACCTTTTCATAGGCCAGCGCATGCTGGGGGAATAGGCCGGTGCTGGCCAGGAGGCCCGCCACGACGGCGCTGTGCTTGAGTGTCTCGCGACGAGTTTGCATGTCAGTCCTTCTTGATGGATAAACGAAAGAGATGGGAGGTGTCAACAATTTGATCAGGAGCGAAGGTAGGCATAACCCTGTTGCTGTTTCTGCATCAGCTCCACGACACCCGCTGGCACGTAGCCGATGTCGGGCAGCATGTCGGCGTGGGTGAGTTTTTGTGCCTTGAGGGTGTTTTCGCAGGCCACGATCTGCATGCCGCCCTTGAGCGCGGCGGCAATGCGCAGTGTCACGGGCGAATCGCTCTTGAGCATGCCGATGCCTGGGCCATAGACCACGATTTCAAGCGCCACGGTCTGGGGCCCAAGCTCGTTGATCAGGTTTTGGGCGTTGTTCAATGCCAGCCCCCATTTGCCGGGATCGTTGTCGCTGACCTGGATGACGAGTTTGTTCGGCTTGCTGCCTTTTTCGCTCGCCTGTGCCCGGCTGGCGAAAAAGGCACCCGCCAACAGGGTGCTGGCCGCTGCAACGAAACTGCGCTTGTCTGAAATATCTCGCATGGTTGTCTCCTCGGGTTGTGATTGAGTGGATAAGGGAGGGGGGAGAAAAGGAATCAAGCTGGCGGCAGGGAAAAGACGCGGTAAGCCACGGCCAGCGCCTTTTTCTTTTCAGAGATCAGGACCAGCGGCCGTCCATCTCGGCTGGTCACCACCTGCCAGTAGACGTCGTTCCACCAGCCTTGTTCTTCTTTGAGACTGATCGGCTTGTCGAAGGCAAAGACGGTCACAATGCCGCCCTTTTCAAAAAAGGTGGTCAGGTGATAGGCCAGCTTGCCGTCGATATCGCAGGGGCGCATCAGCTGTGGGTAGCCTGGCACCGGTCGGCTGGACTCCAAGCCCAGGTGCGAGAGCAGCGTCGACGCCTCCATGAAGCTGCCGCGTAGCGTTCGCTCGTAGTACTCGTGCTCGATCGCGCCACGCACCAGCTCGGGTGGACGCACGGCCAGCACGCCACCCAGCACAGTACTGGCCACAAGCGCCAGCACGCAGCTGGTCTGGACCCAGCGGCGCGACAGCCAAGGCGTGTTCCGGAACAGCTTGGCCGGCGCTTCGCCCGGCTCGTAGGCCAGGGATAGCTCGGCGCGGGCGCACAGGTCGAATTCGTCTTCGGTGTTGCGGTGTGACATGGGAATACCCTCGGCTCAGTTTTTTTTGATCGAGGTGACGTTGTGGCTTCCCGACTTCGGATTTGCGGCCTTGGGGGACTGATCTGGCGTGGTCATGGCGTTCTTCAGCGCTTCCCGTGCACGCGCCAAGCGTGACAGCACGGTACCCGGTGCGATTTCCAGTGCCTCGGCGATCTGGGCCGTGGGCATGTCGTCGAAGTAGTACAGCACGAGGACTTCGCGGTGGATCGGGGCGATGCGGCTCAGGGCTTTGACCACGTCTAGGCGGTTGTCAATGCCGGCATCCGGCGCCTCACCCCAGCGGTCCTCATCACCCTCCTCCAGCAACTGTGAGCAAGGCGGTAGATGGCGAAAGATGCTGCGCCGCATGATCTGGAACAGCCAGGGCCGTACCAGCAAAGCATCGCGCAGTTGGTCGCGGCACTTCCAAGCATTGGTGAAACAGTCCTGCACAACATCTTCGGCGACGGCGCGCGAACCCGTCAGGGCCCAGGCGCTGCGCATCAGGAAACGGTAGTGATCGCGTACCCACTGGTTATAGCGGGCTTCGGAAGTCAGGAACATGTGTAAAAGAGCGCCCAGAGCGACGTTCTATTCCCTGCGGGAACAGATAATTTCTAGGTGTTTACCCCGAGCCTGCGGGCGTTAGACGCGCATCAATGCTTCGATCTCATCGGCATTGACCGGTACGTCGCGCGTGATCAGTTCACAGCCGCTGTCGGTGACGATGGCATCGTCCTCGATCCGGATACCGATGTTCCAGAACTCGCGCGGCACGCCTTCGGCCGGTCGTACATAGAGGCCGGGCTCGATGGTCAGCACCATGCCAGGCCGCAGGACGCGGCTGGGCCGGTCCTTGATGACTTCACCGGACAGCGGGTCACGGCGTTCACTGACGTGCCCGATCTCGGACGGCTCTACATAGCCGCCGCAGTCGTGCACGTCCATGCCCAGCCAGTGACCGGTGCGGTGCATGTAGAAGGCGAAGTAGTTGCGGTTGGCGATGACATCGTCGACGGTCCCCACCTTGTGGCGGTCGAGCAGGCCCACGTCCAGCATGCCTTGGGCCAGTACCTTCACGGTGGCTTCATGCGGGTCGGTGAAGCGGACGCCGTCGCGGGTGGCGTCGATGGCGGCCTCCTGCGAGGCCAGCACCAGCTCATAGAGCGTGCGTTGCGGGCCGGTGAAGCGGCCATTGGCGGGAAAGACGCGCGTGATGTCGCTGGCGTAGCCGTCGAGTTCGCAGCCGGCGTCAATCAGCACCAGCTCGCCGTCGCGGATCGGGGCGTTGTCGGCGCGGTAATGCAACACGCAGGCATTGGCGCCGGCGGCGACGATGGAGCCGTAGGCCGGGTACTGCGAGCCGTGGCGGCGGAATTCGTGCAGCAGCTCGGCGTCCAGGTGGTATTCCCGCACGTCCTCGCCTTGGCGCAGCATGCGCGCCGACAACTGCATGGCGCGGATGTGGGCACCGGCGCTGATCTGCGCGGCGCGGCGCATCACGGCCTGCTCATGCGCGTCCTTGATCAGGCGCATCTCGTCAAGAAGGCTGCACAGGTCGCGCTGGGTGTCGGGGCACAGTGCGCCGTAGCGCGTGCGGGCTCGCACAGCCTTCAGCCAGCCGTCGATCTGGCTCTCCAGGCCGACATGGGTGGCGAACGGGTACCAGACCGTGGCCCTGTTCTCCAGCAGCTTCGGCAGGCGCTGATCCAGTTCGGTGACGGGAAACGCCGCGTCCACGCCGAGTGCTGCCGGGGCTGCCGCAGGGCCGAGACGGATACCGTCCCAGATCTCGCGCTCCAGGTCTTTCGGTTGGCAGAACAGCGTGGTGTGGCCTTCGGCGGTGATGACCAGCCAGGCATTGGGCTCGCCAAAACCGCTCAGGTAATGAAAGTAGCTGTCGAAGCGGAACAGGAACTCGCTGTCGCGGTTGCGCAGATGTTCGGGCGCCGTCGGGATGATGGCAATGCCATCGGCTCCGAGTTGCTGGGCAAGCCGGGCGCGGCGCTGGGCGTACAAGGATGAGGTCATGATGGTTCGGTCTGGTTGAGCTGCGCCAGCCGCGCCGGGGTGCCGACATCGGTCCAGGCCCCCAGGTACAGCTCCGCGCTTATCAGGTGATTGTCCATCGCCCGCCTCAGCAGCGGTGCCAGCGGGGTCTTGACACCCTGCGGGTTGCCGACCGGCACATCGCACCAGGGCGCCTCGAACAAGGCGCGGCGGTACAGGCCGATGGTGCTGTAGGTGTATTTCACCTCGGCCTGGTTCACGGCGAGTTGCAGGCCGGGGGCGGCCGGGTCGGGTGCCAGACCGAAATCGCCTTTTGGGTTATGCGCCGGATTCGGCACCAGCCAGAGATGGGCCAGCTTGTCCGAGGCGGCAAAGCGGGCCACGGCGGCCTGGGTGAAGGCGAAGTCGGGGGCGAACACGTCGCCTGCCAGTACCCAGAACAGATCGCTTAAGCGCGGCAGGGCGCGCACGATGCCGCCGGCGGTTTCGAGTGCGCCGCCGAAATCCTGGCCCTCGTGGGAGTATGAAATTGATAGCGGCTGGCGCAGATCCGACAAGGGCTGCGGGCCAAAATGGCTTGGAATCTGCTCGCCCAGCCAGGCGGTGTTGATGACGATGTCGCAAAAGCCGCCGCGTGCCAGCGCATCCACATGCCATTGCAGCAAGGGCTTGCCGCGCACCGGCAGCAGCGGTTTCGGCATGGTGTCGGTCAGGGGGCGCATGCGCTCGCCGCGTCCGGCGGCCAGCACCAAGGCTTTGATGGAAGAGGGATGTTGCACAGGCTGCACTGTAGACGATTGCCGTCGTGCAGCGACCCTGGGGCGTGGTCAGCCAAAAGGCCCCGGTAAAATAACGGGTTTCCCCTGATACCCCTTCCGGAGCGGCCCTACATGGCAAATACCCAACAAATGGCCAACGCGATTCGCGCGTTGGCGATGGATGCAGTGCAACAAGCCAACTCCGGACACCCCGGCGCGCCCATGGGCATGGCCGACATGGCAGTGGCGCTGTGGGGTGAGCATCTGCGCCACAACCCGGCCAACCCGCAGTGGGCCGACCGCGACCGCTTCGTGCTCTCCAACGGCCACGGCTCCATGCTGCTGTATGCGCTGCTGCACCTCACCGGCTATGCGCTGCCGATGAAGGAGCTGCAGAACTTCCGCCAGCTGCACAGCAAGACCGCCGGCCACCCGGAAGTGGGCCACACCCCCGGCGTGGAAACCACCACCGGCCCGCTGGGCCAGGGCGTGACCAACGCCGTCGGCATGGCGCTGGCCGAGAAGCTGCTGGCCAAGGAATTCAACCGCGACGGCCACACCGTCGTCGACCATCACACCTATGTCTTCATGGGTGACGGCTGCATGATGGAAGGCATCAGCCACGAGGCGGCCTCCCTGGCGGCGGCCTGGAAGCTCAACAAGCTGATCGCGCTGTACGACGACAACGGCATCTCCATCGACGGCCAGGTCACGCCCTGGTTTGCCGACAATACGGCGCTGCGCTTCGTCGCCTACGGCTGGAACGTGATCGGCCCGGTCGACGGCCACGATGCCGCCGCCGTGTCGCGTGCCATTGCCGACGCCAGGAACTCGGCCGAGAAGCCGACGCTGATCATCTGCAAGACCTCCATCGGCAAAGGCAGCCCGAACCGCGCCGACACGGCCAAGGCCCACGGCGAGCCGCTCGGCGCCGAAGAAATCAAGCTCACGCGCGAGGCGCTGGGCTGGAACCACCCGCCCTTCGTCATCCCGCAAGAGATCTATGACGACTGGAACGCCAAGACCAAAGGCCTGTCGCTGGAAGCGGCCTGGGATGCCAAGTTCGCCGCCTACAAGGCCGCCTACCCCGAGCTGGCCGCCGAGTTCAAGCGCCGCATGAAGGGTGAACTGCCCAAGCAATTTGCCCAGGTGGCGGTGGACGCGGCCATTGCCGCCCATACCAAGGCCGAGACCGTGGCTTCGCGCAAGGCCTCGCAGCTGGCGCTGGAGGCCTTTACCGCCGCCCTGCCCGAGTTGCTGGGCGGCTCGGCCGACCTGACCGGCTCCAACCTCACCAACACCAGCCACACGCCCAACCTGCGTTTCGACCAGGCGGGCGAGCCCAACGGCGGGCGCCACATCAACTACGGTGTGCGCGAATTCGGCATGGCCACCATCATGAACGGCATCGCGCTGCATGGCGGTTTCATTCCCTACGGCGGCACCTTCCTGACCTTCAGCGACTACAGCCGCAATGCCATCCGCATGGCCGCGCTGATGAAGCAGCGCGTCATCCACGTCTTCACGCACGACTCCATCGGCCTGGGTGAAGACGGTCCGACGCACCAGTCGGTCGAGCACGCGGCCAGCCTGCGCCTGATCCCCAACCTCGATGTCTGGCGCCCGGCCGACACCGCCGAGACCACCGTGGCCTGGGCCGTGGCGCTGCAGAACAGCAGCAAACCGACCGCGCTCCTGCTGAGCCGCCAGAACCTGCCCTATGCGCCCAAGAAGGATCTGGGCGACATCAGCCGCGGCGCCTACGTGCTGTCCGAGCCGGCCGATCTGGGGCTGAAACAGAAGACGCGCGCCATCATCATCGCCACCGGCTCCGAAGTACAGCTGGCGTTGAAAGCCCAGGAACTGCTGGCCGCGAAGAAGATCGCTGTGCGCGTGGTCTCCATGCCCAGCACCACCACCTTTGATAAGCAGACCGTGGCCTACAAGACGGCTGTGCTGCCCGCGGGTCTGCCGCGCATCGCGGTCGAGATGGGTGTGACCGAAGGCTGGTGGAAATACGGCTGTGCCGCCGTGGTCGGCATCGATACCTATGGCGAGTCCGCGCCGGCGCCGGTGCTGTTCAAGCATTTCGGCTTCACGCCGGAGAACGTTGCGGAAACCGTTCAGGCGGTCCTGGCCAAGAAGTAATTTCCGGTTTGTTTTTTTAACTTCTCTTGAAAGAGTCCATCATGACGATCAAACTAGGCATCAACGGATTCGGCCGCATCGGCCGCATGGTGTTCCGCGCTGCGGTGCAGAACTTCTCCGACATCGAAGTGGTGGGCATCA
>MGPC01000027.1 GCA_001797315.1 Curvibacter sp. GWA2_64_110 | reverse complement strand
TCGAGGTAGTCCTCGAGTTGCGTGCGTTTCGGGTTGAGAAAACCGGGGATGAAGGCGCCTTCCTTGTACTTGAAGTCGTGGATCATGCCGGTCGGGATGTCGTCGGCTTTCGGGTTGTACGACACCTCCCAGACCTCTTTCACATCCTTCAGCGCGGCAACGAAGCTTTGGCGCGGACTGGCGTCATAGACGGCGGAAACGCGCGAACTCGTCTTGCCGTCCTTGTCGACCACCGGCAGGATTTTCTTGAGGTTGAGGTCGGCATCGAGAATGACCAGGCTGTGCGGCAGGTAGTTGGCCACCGCCACCCACTTGCCGTCACCGGAGACTGCCGCGTTGCGCGTGTTGATGCCGGCGCGCACTTCGGCGATGACTTTCAGATTCCACAGGTCGAACTTGGTGATCCAGCCGTCGCGCGAGGCGAAAAAGACGTAGCGCCCGTCCGGCGTGAATTTCGGCCCGCCGTGCAGGGCAAAGCGCGACTGGAAACGGTGGATCGGTTCGAGTTTGTCGCCGTCGAGCACGGAGACGTGGTGGTCGCCGGTTTCGACAACGACGAACAGGTTCATCGGGTCGGCCGCGAATTGCGGCTTGTCCGGCAGGCTGCCGGGTGCGAAATTGACGATGCGCGAGGCTTCGATCTCCTTCTCGCCCCAGGCCGGCATCGGCTTGATCGGCGTGTAGGCATAGGCAACCAGCGCCTTGATTTCCTCCGCCGACAGCTTGTCACCAACGCCCGGCATCTGCGTCGCCGGGCGACCGTCGCGAATGACCTTCTCCGCTTCCGGCTTGCGCAGGCGGGCCAGGTTCTCCGGGATCAGCGCCGGGCCGACGCCGCCGAGCCGGGCTTCGCCGTGGCACTCGGCGCAATGCTGCTTGTAGTTGGAAGCGACATCGGCCGCCCCGGCACTGCTTGCTACGGTCAACTGGAAAAAAAGGCCAAAAATAAAAAGTCCTGACGCCCTGATTTTCATATGCCGATCTCCTCGTCGGAAAGGTAGCAACCCGGATCTTCGGCCCAGGCATCGCCGGTCATCTGTTGGGCGCGAACACGGGTGTTACCGTTGCAGATGCCGAGATAAGCGCACGCCCCGCAGCGCCCCTTGACGGCGCGCGGCTGCTGTTTCAAGCCGGCCATCAGCACATCCGAGGTATCCGGCCAGATCTGCGAGAACGGCCGATCCTTCACATTCCCCAGGTTGTGGTGCCACCACATGGTGTCCGGATGCACGTTGCCGAGGTTGTCGATATTGGCGACATTGACGCCCGAGGAGTTGCCGCCCCACTGGCGCAGCTTGGCCTCGACATGCGCCGCACTGTCCGGGAAACGCCGACGCACCCAGTGCAGGAAATAGACGCCGTCGGCATCGTTGTTGCCGGTCGTGAATTCCTTGTTCAGGCCGCGCTGGTTGTACTCCCAGCAGGTGTCGAAAAGGAGGTCCATGGCCTGCCGGGTGAGCTGGTATTGCGCGTCGTCCTTGCGGTTCTTGTTGCCGCGCCCGGCGTAGTTGAGATGCGAAAAATAAAAGCGGTCGATGGCCTCGTCCTCGACCAGTTTGAGCAGGCCGGGCAGGTCGTGGGCGTTGTCCTGGGTCATCGTGAAGCGCACGCCGATCTTCAGGCCGAGATCGCGGCACAAGCGGATGCCCTTGAGCGACGCCTCGAACGCGCCGTCCAGGCGGCGGAACTTGTCGTGCGTAGCGCCCAGGCCGTCGAGCGAGACGCCGACGTAGTTGAAGTCGCACTCGGCGATCTGGCCGATGTTGCTTTCGTCGATCAAGGTGCCGTTCGACGACAGGCCGACATAAAAGCCCTTGGCCTTGGCCCGCTTGGCGATGTCGTAAATATCCGGCCGCAACAGCGGTTCGCCGCCGGAGAGGATGAGCACCGGCACCTTGAAGCCCCGGAGGTCGTCCATCACCGTGTAGACCTGCTCGGTCGTCAGCTCGCCGGGAAAGTTCGTGTCGGCCGAAATCGAATAGCAATGCTTGCAGGTCAGGTTGCAGCGCCGGATCAGGTTCCAGATGACGACCGGGCCGGGCGGGTTGCGCTTCGGGCCGGGCGGGTTGCGCTTCGGGCCGAGCGGCGTCGGCGCGGCGATTTCCTGCATGTACTGGGAGATGCGAAACATGAATTTCCTTGTTCTTGGCTTTCGGCCATTCAACGGCAGCCCGTCGCCCCGTTCCTTGATACGCGTCAACCGTCGGAATATTGGGACGTTAGATGGGCACCCCGGACCCTACGATATACTCCTTAGATGAATCTGAACGCACTGAATTTGGTCGGCAACGAGCCGTCTGTTCCCAGCCGCTGGGCGGCCGATGTGGACGCCAAGCTGGCGGCCGGCGAGAAGCCCCAGGCCTGGCTCGAGATCGACCTCGACAAGCGCCTGCAATTCGCCTCCGGACTGGTCCTCGTCACCGACCGCCGTTTTCTCGCCTACGCCCCGGGCGACACGAACTGGCAGGAATGGCCGCTGCGCGGTGGCCTGACGCTCAATCACCACGATCACGCCGGGGTCGGCGCGCTCGAACTGGTCGACGCCAACGGCCGACTCGCCACCTGGCGCTACACGCTGGCCCGGAACCTCGCCGCCCTGCGCGTCATCGCCGAATTCGACCTGCACCGCGACAGCCTGGTCAGCGGCCAGCCGGTGCTACGGTCAACCGACGATTCATGCCCAAAATGCAAGGCGCCGCTGCCGCCCGGCGAAGACGAATGCCCGGCCTGCAACCGCGAAGCCGCGATCGCCCCGTCGACCTGGACCCTGTTCCGCCTGTGGCGTTTCGCCCGCCCCTACCGCTGGCAATTGTTCATCGGCTTCGCCCTGACCCTGGCCTCGACGGCCGCCCAGCTCGTCCCGCCCTACCTGACCATGCCGCTCATGGACGAGGTGCTGATCCCCTTCCAGAACGGCAAGCCGATCGACTGGCCGCTGGTCGGCATGTATCTCGGCGGCCTGTTCGGCGCCGCCGTGCTGGCCTGGGGCCTGGGCTGGATCCGCACCTACATCCTGTCGCTCGTTTCCGAGCGCATGGGCCGCGACCTGCGCACGCAGACCTACGATCACCTGCTGGGACTATCGTTGGAATACTTTGGCGGCAAGCGCACCGGCGACCTGATGGCCCGCATCGGCAACGAAACCGACCGCATCAACATCTTCCTCTCGCTCGACCTGCTCAACTTCGCCACCGACGTGCTGATGATCACGATGACCGCCGTCATCCTGTTCAGCATCAACCCGTGGCTGGCGCTGGTCACCCTGCTGCCGCTGCCGATCATCGGCTGGCTCATCCATTTCGTCCGCGAAAAGCTGCGCACCGGCTTCGAGAAGATCGACCGCGTCTGGGCCGAAGTCACCAACGTGCTGGCTGACACCATCCCAGGCATCCGCGTGGTGAAAGCCTTTGCCCAGGAAAAGCGCGAAGGCGAGCGTTTCCGCGCCGCCAACGAGCACAACCTGCAGATGAACGACAAGCTCAACAAGACCTGGTCGCTGTTCACACCCACCGTCACCCTGCTTACCGAAGTTGGCCTGCTCGTCGTCTGGGTTTTCGGCATCTGGCAGATTTCCAAGGGCGAATCGACCGTCGGCGTACTGACCGCCTTCCTCGCCTACATCGGCCGCTTCTACACCCGCCTCGATTCGATGAGCCGCATCGTCTCGGCCACCCAGCGCGCCGCGTCGAGCACCAAGCGCATTTTCGACATTCTCGACCATGTCTCCAGCGTGCCCGAGCCGACCAACCCGGTGCATCTGTCGAAGGTCACCGGCCAGCTCGAACTCAAGAAAGCCAGCTTCCGCTACGGCACCCGCTCGGTCACCCGCGACGTTGACCTGGTCATCCAGCCCGGCGAAATGATCGGTCTGGTCGGCCATTCCGGCTCCGGCAAGTCCACGCTGGTCAACCTGATCTGCCGCTTCTACGACGTTTCCGAAGGCCAGGTGCTGATCGACGGCGTCGATGTCCGCTCGGTGCCGGTCGCCGAATTCCGCCAGCACATTGGCCTCGTCCTGCAGGAACCCTTCCTGTTCTTCGGCACCATCGCCGACAACATCGCCTACGGCAAGCCCAACGCGACGCGCCAGGAAATCATCGCCGCCGCCCGCGCCGCCCACGCCCACGAGTTCATCCTGCGCCTGCCGCACGGCTACGACTCGCTGGTCGGCGAGCGCGGCCAGGGCCTGTCCGGCGGCGAGCGCCAGCGCATCTCCATCGCCCGTGCCCTGCTCATCGATCCGCGCATCCTGATCCTTGATGAAGCGACTTCTGCGGTCGACACCGAAACCGAGAAGGAAATTCAGAAAGCGCTCGACAACCTGGTCAAGGGCCGCACCACCATCGCCATCGCCCACCGCCTGAGCACGTTGCGCAAGGCCGACCGGCTGGTCGTCATGGATCGCGGCCGCATCGTCGAAGTCGGCAACCACGACGAGTTGATGGCCATTGAGGGCCATTACTTCAAGCTCTACATGGCGCAGGCCCGCAACGTCGACACCGAGCCGGAACTGCCGCGCTCGACCAGCCAGCCCAAAACTCACGCGGAATAAGTCCATGTCGAACACCCATTTCCAACTGCAACGCGATTCCTACGGTCAACTGGTCTTAACGGCCGAAAATGGAATGGTCCATCAGGGCGTCACGCCGGTGCGCGCCTTCCCCATCGCCGCCCCCGACGAAGGCCTATCGCTGGTCAATGCCGAAGGCCACGAAGTCGCCTGGATCGACAACCTCACCGACCTGCCGCCGGCCGTCGGCCAACTCATCGAAGCCGAACTGGCCAGCCGCGAATTCGTGCCGGAAATCGAGCGCATCGACACCGTCTCCAGCTTCGCCTGCCCGAGCACCTGGCAGCTGCAAACCAACCGCGGGCCGGCCGAGCTGATCCTCAAGGGCGAAGAAGACATCCGCCGCCTGAGCCAGACCCGCCTGCTCATCGCCGATGCCCATGGCATCCAGTTCCTGATCCGCGATCTGAGCACCCTGGACAAGCACAGCCGCAAGCTGCTCGACCGCTTCCTGTAACGCTTTGTCCGGACGCGTGACATTTTTAGACGGCGGTCAGCCACAAGCAGAATAAAGCGTTAATAATGCTGCACTCGAAAACTCATCACCGCAGGCCAACGGAGCCACAGCCAAGAGCATGAAGAACAAGGACATCGTTTTCCGGGACACGATTTCGCTGCGTGGCCCCAATATCTGGACCTACCCCCCGGTCATCGAGACCTGGATCGACATCGGCGAACTCGAGGATTTTCCCTCGAGCAAGATCCCCGGTCTTTACGAGCGCCTCAGCGCCTGGCTGCCGGGCCTCGTCGAACATCGCTGCAGCTACGACGAACGCGGCGGTTTCCTGCGCCGACTTGAAGAAGGCACCTGGGCCGGCCACATCCTCGAACACATCGTCCTCGAACTGATGACCCTGGCCGGCCTGCCCGACGGTTTTGGCCGCACCCGCGAAACCACGACGCGCGGCGTCTACAAGCTCGTCGTCTCCAACTTCCACGAAGAAGTGACACGGATGTCGCTCGACGTCGGCCGCGAACTGCTGCTCGCAGCCATCGCCGACCAGCCCTACGACCTCGACGAAGCCGTCCGCCTGCTGCGCCGCAAGGTCGACCGCAAATACCTCGGCCCATCGACCGCCGCCATTGTCCTGGCTGGCGAAAAACGCGGCATTCCGCACATCCGCCTGCTCGACGACGGCAACCTCGTCCAGCTTGGCTACGGCGCCGCCATGCGCCGCATCTGGACGGCCGAAACCGACCAGACCAGCGCCATCGCCGAAACCATTTCGCGCGACAAGGATTTGACCAAGGAGCTGATCTCCTCGGTCGGCGTCCCGGTCCCCGAAGGCCGCGAAGTCGATAGCGCCGACGACGCCTGGGATGCCGCCGAAGACATCGGCCTGCCGGTCGTCGTCAAGCCGACCGACGGCAACCACGGGCGGGGCGTGTTCATCGACCTGATGACCCGGGAAGAAGTCGCCAAGGCCTACGCCATCGCCGTCGAGGAAGGCTCCGGCGTCCTCGTCGAGCGTTCCATCCAGGGCATCGAACATCGTCTGCTGGTGGTCGGCGGCAAGCTCGTCGCGGCCAATCGCAGCGACCTCATCACGGTGACCGGCGACGGCAAATCGACCGTGCTCGAACTCATCGACAGCCAGGTCAACATCGACCCGCGCCGCGGCACGACCGAACTGCATCCGCTCTCCATCATCAAGATCGACACCGCCGCCCGGATCGAACTCGAACGCCAGGGTCTGACCGGCGACAGCGTGCCGATCAAGGACCGCGAAGTGCTCATCCAGCGCAACGCCAACCACGCCTTCGACTGCACCGACGAAGTCCACCCCGACACCGCCCAGGTCGTTGCCTTGGCTGCCCGCGTCGTCGGCCTCGACATCGCCGGCATCGACCTCGTCTGCCAGGATGTCTCGAAGCCGCTGGCCGAACAGGGCGGCGCCATCGTTGAAGTCAACGCCGGCCCCAGCCTGCTCATGCACATCAAGCCGGGCATCGGCAAGCCGCGCCCGGTTGGTCAGGCCATTGTCGACAACCTGTTCGCCAAGGACGCCAGCGGCCGTATCCCGCTCGTCGGCGTCACCGGCACCCACGGCCGCAACACCGTCGCCAAGATGGTCGCCCACCTCATCCACCTCTCCGGCCAGCATTCCGGCCTGGCCTGCACGGACGGCATCTACCTCGATCGCCGCCATGTCCAGAAAACCAACGCCGCCAACTGGGAAGGCGGGCGCCGCCTGCTCATGAACCGCTCGGTCCAGGCCGCCGTCATCGAAAACGGCGCCCGGGTCATCCTCGGCGAAGGCCTGGCCTACGACCGATGCTCGGTCGGTATCGTCACCAACATCGTTGCCGAAGCCGAAGACCTGTCGCGCTGGGATACCCAGCCGACCGGCGGCGAGTACTACACGACGCCGCGCTCGATCTACCGGACGCAGGTCGATGTCGTCCTGCCCAGCGGCCACGCCGTGCTCAACGCCGAAGACGAACTGGTCGCCGATTTTGCCGAACTGTGCGACGGCGAGGTGATCTTCTTCGCCGTCGATCCGGCCAACCCGACCCTGCTCGCCCATCTGGCCGCCGGCAAACGCGGCGTCACGGTTGCCGACAAGCGCGTCGTGCTGCGCTCGGGCGCCGATGAAACGCGGCTGAGCCGGCTGGTCGACGCGCCGTATATCGGCAAGGCCAGACAGCCGACCCACATCGCCAACGTGCTCGCCGGCATTGCCGCCGGCTGGGCCATGGGCCTGAGCAAGGAAGTGCTGACGACCGGTCTCAAGACCTTCGGTCTCGACCTGGCCGACCCTGCTGCGCTGATACTCCAGGCAGCCAAAAAGTCGCAACCCAAGAAGCCGGCTACCGCCCGGAAATAACGAGGAACAAAGCGTCATGGACGTTTCCCGCATTCGTGCCCTGCGCGGCCCCAACCTGTGGAGCCGGCACACCGCCATTCAGGCCATCGTTTCCTGCCAAGGAGCCGAGGTCGCCATTTCCGAAC
>MGPC01000026.1 GCA_001797315.1 Curvibacter sp. GWA2_64_110 | reverse complement strand
GTAGGGCTGGATGCCCTTGATCGGCTCGGTGGTGGACTTCTGGAAGAACAGCGGCACGATCTCGACCAGACCGCCGACCAACAGCACCAACAAGATGAGAACGATCATCAGGAAGTTGTTGGTCTCGATTTTCTCGTGCGACATGCCGCCGCTCGTGTTGTGGTTTGCCATGATGGTTTCCTTCTTCTTATGCGTGAGACGCAGCGGCCGGGATGGTGACGTTGACCGAGCGACCGGCCGTGGCCGTCTTGATCACGTTCCACAGCATGACCAGCATGCCGCTCAGGTAGAGCAGACCGCCAAGCAGACGCAGCACATAGAACGGGAAGGTGGCTTTGACCGACTCGACGAAGGTGTAGGTCAGCGTACCGTCCGCGTTGACGGCGCGCCACATGAGGCCCTGCATCACGCCGGCAATCCACATGGCGGCGATATAGATCACGATGCCGATGGTGGCCGTCCAGAAGTGGACCTCGATGGCCTTGACGCTGTACATCTGCTTCTGGCCGAACAGGCGCGGAATCAGGTAGTACATGGAACCCATGGTCACCAGACCGACCCAGCCCAAGGCGCCGGAGTGCACGTGACCCACGGTCCAGTCGGTGTAGTGGCTCAGGGCGTTGACAGTCTTGATCGACATCATCGGACCTTCGAAGGTGCTCATGCCGTAGAAGGACAGGGACACGATCAGGAAGCGCAGGATCGGGTCATCGCGCAGCTTGTGCCAAGCGCCCGACAGCGTCATGATGCCGTTGATCATGCCGCCCCAACTGGGCGCCAGCAGAATCAGCGAGAACACCATGCCGACCGACTGGGTCCAGTCCGGCAGCGCGGTGTAGTGCAGGTGGTGCGGACCCGCCCACATGTAGGTAAAGATCAGGGCCCAGAAGTGGACGATGGACAGGCGATAGCTGTACACCGGACGCTCAGCCTGCTTGGGGATGAAGTAGTACATCATGCCCAGGAAGCCGGCCGTCAGGAAGAAGCCCACCGCGTTGTGACCATACCACCACTGCACCATGGCATCCTGCACGCCGGCATACGCCGAGTAGGACTTGAGCAAGCCGGCCGGGATGGCGGCGCTGTTGACGAGGTGCAGCAAAGCGACAGCGATGATGAAAGCGCCGAAGAACCAGTTGGCCACATAGATGTGACGCACCTTGCGCGTGCCCACCGTGCCGAAGAACACGACGGCAAACGCCACCCAGACCAGCGTGATCAGGATGTCGATCGGCCATTCGAGTTCGGCATATTCCTTGCCGGAGGTGTAACCCAGCGGCAGGGAAATGGCAGCCAGCAGGATCACCAGTTGCCAGCCCCAGAAGGTAAAGGCCGCCAGCTTGTCACCGAACAAGCGCACCTGACAGGTTCGCTGCACCACATAGTAGGCGGCGGCAAACAAACCGCACCCGCCGAAAGCGAAGATCACGGCATTGGTGTGCAATGGTCGCAGGCGACCGTAGCTCAGCCAGGAAATGCCCAGATTGAGTTCGGGCCAAGTCAGCTGGGCGGCGATGATCACGCCAACCAGCATGCCCACCACGCCCCATACCACCGTCATGATGGCGAACTGTCGTACAACGGTGTCGTTGTAGACAGTGGCTTTTGTGTTTGCAAATATCATGTGCACCTCTTTTCTTAATTACCCGCGTCGAGTCTCCACCATCCACCCCGGAGCCGGTTTGACTCATGTCAACCGATTTCAAGAATCCCGCAGAATCCGCTCGCCCTCAGCCTCGATATCTTCGAACTGGCCGCGTTCAATGGCCCACCACAGGCCGGCCAGGATGAAGAACACCAGCACGACCGAGAGCGGAATCAGCAAATAGAGTATGTCCATCAGGTTTCTTTCTTGTGACGGGCCAACCGCAACGCATTGAGCACCACCAGCAGGGAGCTTGACGCCATGCCCAGACCGGCCAGCCAGGCTGGCAGCCAGCCCAGCACCGCCAGTGGCACGCACACCGCGTTGTAGGCCACTGCCCACCACAGGTTCTGACGCACGATCCCCAGAGTGCGCTGCGCCAGCTGCAGCGCCAGCCCCACACTGGCCAGGCGGTCGCCCAGCACCACGAAATCGGCTTGCGCGCGAGCCAGCGGCACCGCATGCCCGACGGCAAACGACACATGGGCACCAGCCAGAACCGGCCCGTCGTTGAGGCCATCCCCCACCACCGCAACGCGTCTGCCGTGCTGCTGCGCCTGCTGCAAAAATGAGAGCTTGTCCTGCGGCGTACAAGCGCCGCGTGCCTGGTCGATGCCGAGTTGCGCAGCGACGCGGGCCACCGCCTGCTCGCCATCGCCGGACAGGATCTGGACCTCGATACCCGCCGCCTTCAAGGCGGCCACGGTGCGACGCGCATCGGGCCGGACGTCCTCGCCCAACTCGAAAGTGGCCAGCCAGCCTTGCACATCACTCAAACAGGCATGCGGCCCCTGCGGCACGGGCCCGTCGACGCCGCAGAAACGGAAAGAACCCAGCCGCAACGCCTGCACCGGACCGCCCTCCTCGACCGGCTGCACCCGGCCGGCCAGCCCCTGGCCGGCGGTTTCATCCGCATCCTGCGACCGCCAGGACACAAGCCCCCGGCCCTGCCCGGCAGCCACCAGGGCACGCGACACCGGATGCAGCGACTGCTGCGCCAGCGCCATGGCCATGGCCAACGCCTGCGCATCGGACACGCCGGCACGGACGCGAATCGCTTGCAGCACCATGGCGTCACGCGTCAGGGTGCCGGTCTTGTCGAACACCACCAGGTCCACCTCGGCCAGCGCCTCCAGCCCGCCGAGTCGACGTACCAGCACGCCCTGGCGTGCCAGGGTGCCGGCCACAGCCAGCATGGCCGCCGGCGTGGCCAGCGACAGCGCGCAGGGACAGGTCACCACCAGCACGGCCACGGCCACCATCAACGCATGGCCCGGATCCTGCTCCCACCAATAGGCGGCCGCACCGGCTGCTGCCAGCAAGACGCCGACCAGGAACGGCTTGGCAACGCGGTCCGCCAGTTGCGCCAACTGAGGCTTGCTGCTGGCGGCCTGCTCCATCAGCGCCACGATCTGGGCAAAGCGGGTATCGGCGCCGGTACGGTCGATGCGCACCAGCACGGCTGCAGCCAGGTTATGGCTGCCGGCAATGACGCCCTCGCCCACGCCCCGGGGGATCGGCCGCGATTCCCCGGTGAGCAGCGCCTCGTCGGCCAGGGTCTGACCCTGCAGCACCGTGCCATCGGCCGGAAAAGCCTCACCCGGCAGGATGCGCACCACATCGCCGGCTTGCAATCGCCGCACGGCCACGCGTTCGAACACGCCGTCGGCGCGCTGACGCTCCACGCTGTCGGGCAGGCGGTTCATCAGCGCATCCAGGGCACCTGCGGTGCGGTCGCGCAGGCGCAGTTCGAGCCAGCGCCCGGTGAGCAGGAAGAAGACGAACATGGTCAGGGAATCGAAGTACACCTCCTGGCCAAAGGTGCCCTGCGGGTCGAAGGTGCCGGCGGTACTGACGGCAAAAGTGATGCCCATGCCCAGCGCCACCGGCAGATCCATGCTGATGCGCCGCTGCAGCACATCGCGCAGCGCAGCGGAGAAAAAGGGACCGCAGGAAAAGAGCATCACCGGCAGGGTCAACACCCAGGAGGCCCAGCGCAGCAGCTGCTCCATCTCGGCCGAGAGGTCGCCCGGCAGCGCCACGTAGGCCGGCCACGCGTACATCATCACCTGCATCATGCACAGGCCTGCCACCGACCAGCGCCACAGGGCCTTGCGTGTTTCCTGCCGGCGGCGCTGGTTGGCAAAGGCATCGTTGGCCGGCACGGCGCGGTAGCCGGCTTTCAGCACCGCCTGCATCCAGCCCGAAGGCTGCACAACCTCGGCTTGCCAGACCACACGGGCGCGGTGGCTGCCGGCACTGACGCTGGCACTGGCCACGCCGGGAACGCCACGCAAGGCGTCCTCGACCGTCAGCGCACAGGCGGCACAGTGCATGCCTTCAATGACCAGATGGGATTCCCAGCAATCCGCGCTGCCCTCCAGCGGCCGGCTGAAGGCCGACCACTCCTGCGGGTCGTCGAGCAGTCCCAAGCCTGCCGGGGACGCCCCCGCCGTCTGCTGCACAGCCGCTTCTGTGCGTTCCGGCAAGAACGTTGCGGCAAGGCTTGCTGTTTGCATGGTGCTCAAGCGTATCGGGCTGCGCCCGCCTCCAACTTGATTTGGATCAAGACGATAACAGATGTGGGCGTAGTAATCTAGAATCCGTTTCGCACAACAAGGAGATCACCTCATGTACCAAAGAATCCTCGTCGCCACCGATGGCTCCACCTTGTCCAAGAAAGCTGTCAGCAGTGCCATTGCGATGGCCCAGCTCACCGGCGGTGAGTTGGTGGCCCTCAAGGTGATCCCGCGCTACCCGCAGAGCTATTTCGAAGGCGGCTTGGCCCTGCCGGCCAGCGATATCGCCCGCGTCGAGAAGCAATGGGCCGAGCATGGCCAGGTCATCGTCGATGCCGTGAGCAAGGCTGCCCTGGCCAAAGGCGTCAAGGTCAAGGCTGTCACGGCCAAGTCCGATCTGGTGAGCGAGGCCATCATCGCCGCCGCCAAGAAGCACAAGTGCGACCTGATCGTCATGGCTTCGCACGGCCGCAAAGGCATCAAGCGCCTGCTGCTGGGCAGCGAAACGCAACATGTGCTGACGCACTCGCACGTGCCGGTGCTGGTGCTGCGCTAAGTCCTCGCCTGACACAAATCAAAGGCCCGCCCCCCGACAAGGGGAGCGGGCCTTTTTTCGTGCGAAGGACGGATCGGCTCAGTAGAACAGGTGCTGGTGCTGTTCGCGCAGCAGATTCTTCTGCACCTTGCCCATGGTGTTGCGCGGCAACTCGTCCACCACGAAGCAGCGCTTGGGAATCTTGAAATTGGCCAGTTTTGCCTTGAGCGTGGCAATGACGTGGTCCGGATCCAGTGGCATGCCGGGCTGGCGCACCACCACCGCCACGCCCACTTCACCGAAGTCGGGGTGCGGCACCCCCACCACGGCGCTTTCAGCCACGCCCGGCAATTCGTTGATGTAGCCCTCGATCTCGGCCGGGTAGACGTTGTAGCCGCCGCTGATGATCAGGTCCTTGCTGCGGCCGACGATGGTCACGTAGCCGCTCGGGTCGATCTTGCCGACGTCGCCGGTCTTGAAGTAGCCGTCCGCCGTGAACTCTTCTTTCGTCTTCTCCGGCATGCGCCAGTAGCCCTTGAACACATTGGGGCCCTTGACCTGGATGCCGCCGATCTCGCCCGCCGGCAGCGGCTGGCCGGCGTCGTCCTGCACCCGCAGGCTGACGCCCGGCAAGGGAAAGCCGACCGTGCCGCCGCGCCGCTTGCCGTCCTTCGGCTTGTAGGGGTTGGAGGTCAGCATGATGGTTTCGCTCATGCCGTAGCGCTCCAGGATGGTGTGACCGGTACGTTCCTGCCAGGCCACGAAGGTCTCGATCAGCAGCGGCGCCGAGCCGGCAACGAACAGGCGCATGTTGCGCGTGGACTCGCGGTTCAGGCCATGCTCGGCCAGCAGGCGCACATAAAGCGTGGGCACGCCCATGAAGACGGTGGCCTCGGGCAGTTTCTCGATCACGCGCTTGGGGTCGAACCTGGCCATCCAGATCATCTTGCTGCCGTTGAGCAGCGCGCCGTGCAGCGCCACGAACAGGCCGTGCACGTGGAAGATCGGCAGCACGTGCATCAGCACGTCGCCAGGCTGCCAGCCCCAGTAGTCCTTCAGCACCTGCGCATTGCTCAGCAGGTTGCCGTGCGTCAGCATGGCCCCCTTGCTGCGGCCGGTGGTGCCGCTGGTATAGAGGATGGCGGCCAGGTCGTCGGCTTGGCGCAGCACCACCTGGTGGTGGTCGGAGCAGTGTGCAGCGCGCTCTAGCAACGAGCCGCTGCGGTTGTCGTCCAGCGTGAACACGTGCTGGGTGCCGGCCTTGAAGGCGATCTTGCTGACCCAGCCGAAGTTCTTGCTGCTGCACACCACCACGGCCGGCTCGGCATTGCCGACGAAATACTCGATCTCGGCGCTCTGGTAGGCTGTGTTCAGGGGCAGAAACACGTAGCCGGCGCGCAGCGTGGCCAGGTAGAGCATGACGGCTTCGACCGACTTTTCCACCTGCACCGCAATGCGCGCGCCCTCGGGCAAACCAAGCGACTTGAGCAGGTTGGCCATCATGGCGGTCGCCCGCTCGAGGTCACGCCAGGAGTAGTTCAGGCCGTTGTCGGTCTCGATGGCAATCGCATCCAGGTGGTGCGGGAACGCCGCGCGCAGGGCGGCAAACAGGTTGGCATTGGCTTGTGACATGGCGTCGCTCAGGTCTTCAGGAGGTGGAAAAATTGCTGGGTCGCTTCTCGATAAAGGCTCGAATGCCTTCCCGATGTTCCGAGCTGTCGGCGTAGGCGTAGGCCCGGGAAAGAATATTTGCTATCAAATTCGTAGCTACTGGCGCAGTCTCATCAAGACCAGAAGGCGGATTCAATGCCCGAATCGTCTGCTTGTTCAGGCGTGCCGCCTGCGGCGCCAGCGCGAGGATGCGCGCTGCGGTCGCGACGGCCTCACCGGCACATTGCCCGTCCGGCAGCACGCGGTTGAGAAAGCCGCGCGCCTGCATCTGGGCGGCGGTGAATACGGCGGCCTCCAGCAGCATCTCGCGCGCAGTGAGAGCCCCCGCCTCGCGCAGCACCAGCGCGGCTTCGCGCGGCGCCATGGGAAACCCGAGCCGGGCGATCGGCGCACCGAATTTCGATGCCGCATCGGCGATGCGGATGTCGCAGCAGCAGGCAATCTCCACCCCTGCGCCCATGCAATTGCCCTCGATCTGCGCCACGATCGGCACATCGCAGTCCAGCATGGCCTGCAGGCCGCCCCAGACGTCGTTCTCGTGGAAATCGCGCAGGCCGGCCTCGCTGAAGCGGAAATCCGGGTATTCGGCAATGTCGCCACCGGCGCAGAAATGGCCGGCCTCGCCGCGCACCAGCACGCAGCGCAGCGCAGCGTCGCACTGGATGGCCTCGAACACCCGGCGCAGCTCACGCCACATGGCACGCGACATGGCGTTGAACTTGCCCGGGTGACTCAAAGTCACCTGCGCCAGGGCGCCCTGCCGCTCGAATCGGATGCTGCCGTTCATCGTTCTACTTGCGCTCATCCGACATCCTGTGACAGGGCCCCGCTTGCATCAGTCCAGCTTGGCGCCCGAGAGTTTGACCACGCTGGTCCAGCGTTTGACTTCCGAACTGACGAACTGACCGAACTGCTGCTGCGTCAGGTTGCTGAACTCGGCCCCCTGATTGGCCCAGACGGCCTTGGCTTCCGGCGTCATGCCGGCCTTGCGGATTTCCTCCACGGCACGCGCCTGCACATCAGCCGGGGTGCCCTTGGGTGCCCAGATGCCGTACCAGGTCTGCACCGTGTAATCCGGCAGGCCGAGTTCGGCCGCGCAAGGCACGTCCGGGAAGGCTGGGTTGCGCTTCGGCCCGGCCACCATCAGCGCCTTGATGCGCCCCCCCTTGATGTGGGCGGAGGAAGAACCCAGACCGTCGAACATCATGTCCACGTTGCCGGAAATCAGGTCCTGCAGCGCCGGTCCGGCACCGCGGTAGGGAATGTGGGTGATGAAGGTCTTGGTCTGCTGCTTGAACAGCTCGCCGGCCAGGTGGTGTGAGGTGCCGCTGCCTGCCGAGCCATAGTTCAGCTTGCCGGGGTTCTTGCGCAGCATTTCCAGGAAAGCCTTGAAGTCGGGCTCGGTGATCTTCTTCGGGTTGACCACCAGCACCTGCGGCACAGTGGCCACCAGGGCCAGCGGCACGAAATCCTTCTCCAGGTCGTAATCGAGCTTGGGGTACATCGAAGGCGCAATAGTGTGGTGCACGGCGCCCATGAAGAGGGTGTAGCCATCGGGCTGTGCCTTGGACGCAATGCTGGCGCCCAAGGTGCCACCGGCACCGCCCCGGTTGTCGATGATCAACTGCTTGCCGGTCAGCTTGGAGAACTGGGCCGACAAGGGCCGGGCAAAAGCGTCGGTACCGCCGCCGGCCGGGAACGGCACGATCATCGTCACCGGCTTGGTCGGCCAGCCGGATTGAGCCTGCCCGGTCAGGGCGGTGCCGGCCAGGCCGGCTGCAGCCAGGCGCAGCACCGTACGTCGGCTGGAAATGATGTGGTCGATTGAAGTCATGTCTGTCTCCTCTGGTTTTAGTGAACTAGCTAACAACTAACGAAACTGCGGCAGGCTGTCAGAACGCCAGCTTGGCGACCTCGCCTGAAACGGGTATTTTGCCCTGTGCCAACTGGGCCCGGTGTTTGTCCAGGCGCTTGAGGTCGTACAGGTAGTTGACCATCATGCCGTAGGACTGTTTCCAGCCCTTCGCAGATGAATCACCGGCCCAGTTGAGCCGTTCCACGCGCGCGCCATTGCCCAGGTGGAAACGCGCCACCGGATCCACCGGCTTGCCGTCCTGCAACTCCTGGCCGAGGTAATGCACGGCACATTGCTGCAGCAGATGCCCCAGGGGCGTTGTTGCCTCCAGCTCGCGCGCATTGTCCGCCGCCGCCAGGAAAAGCTCCGCCGTCAACGCATCGCCTCCGAGCGAACGCTGCAGCTCCGTGCGCGCCTTGCGGTCCATGCGCTCCAGCATGGCGGCGGCATGCCGGCCCAGCCAGGCACGGAAGCCCGGGATCGGCGACAGCGTAACAAAGGTCTTGAGCTTGGGGAATTCGGCGCGCAGGGTTTCGACCACGCGCTTGATCAGCGAGTCGCCGAAGCTCACGCCGCGCAGACCGGGTTGGGTGTTGCTGATGGAGTAGAAGATCGCCGTCGTCGCACGCGTCAGGTCGGAGGCGGCCGCCGTCTCGTCCAGCAGCGGCGCAATGCTGCCCGGCACCTCGCCCAGCAAGGCCACCTCGACGAAGATCAGCGGCTCGTCCGGCAGGCGCGGGTGGAAGAAACCGTAGCAGCGACGGTCGGAATCCAGCCTGTTCTTGACGTCTTCCCAGCTGCGGATGTCGTGCACCGCCTCGTACTTGATCAACTTCTCGACCAGGGAAGCCGGCGAATCCCAGCTGATGCGGCGCAACTCCAGGAAGCCCACATCAAACCAGGTGGAGAACATGTACTCCATCTCCACGTCCAGCGCCTGCAGTCGCCTGTCCTTCTTTAGATAGGACTGCATCTCGGCGCGCAGGTCCACGAGAAATCGGATGCCCTCCGGCAGGACGCTGAAGCGCTGCAGCAGGCGCCGGCGCGGCGACACGGTGGCCCGGCGATACTGCACCTCGGCCGCGGCTTCGTCGGGCGTACCTACCGCTGCAGCAAACTTGGTCTGCGCGCTCTTGACCTTCGCAGGATCGGCGACGAACATCTCGCTCATCAGCAGCCACATGTCGCGCCGCCGCTCAACCGTCGCCCCGGCGTAGTGCTCGATCAGTACCTTGGCACGCCGCCCGCCTTCGACTTCGCTGATCTGCGGGTCGATGATGCCCTTGAGCTCCTCCAGCACCCGGCGCAGCATGCGCGGCGACATCGCCTCGTCCTTGTGGCGCAGGCTGGCCGCAAGACGTTCGCGGGTCGGACGCTCGGCCTGCGCGCTGGCAGCGAGG
The DNA here is from genome assembly GCA_001797315.1 of Curvibacter sp. GWA2_64_110. Classification (GTDB taxonomy): domain Bacteria; phylum Pseudomonadota; class Gammaproteobacteria; order Burkholderiales; family Burkholderiaceae_C; genus Hylemonella. The sequence continues at coordinate 64,134 of MGPC01000026.1, read as the reverse complement.
CCGGCACCCAGCTCTCGGCGGGCCTCGGTCGGCAACGCAGTGCCTGCAGCGACGGGGAACAGGCGTGACACGTTGCGGTTGATCCAGCTGGATGCGTTCATGCCAGCCTCCGGCTCTTCTGATGGCGAGCCAGTTCGCGCAAGGCTTCGCGCTGGCGCGTCAGGTGCGTGCGCATGGCCGCTTCCGCCCCTTCGCAGTCGCGCGCCTTGAGCGCGGCAAATACCGCAAGATGCTCGTTCAGACTTTGCGTCAGACGGCCCGGCGCATGCAGGCCCTGCAGACGCGCCAGCTTGAGGATCTTGCGCAGGTCGCCGATCACCTGGGCCAGCCAGCGGTTGTTGGCCAGCGTGATGATGGCCTCGTGGATGGCGTGGTTGGTCTGGTAGTAGTCGACGATGCGCCTGGCTTCGGCGTGGGACTGCAACTTGTCGTGCAGCGTCTGCAGCACCGCCAGGTCGGTATCGCTGGCGTTGCGTGCTGCCTCGAAGGCGCAGCGCCCTTCGAGCAAGGCGATGACGGGAAAGATCTCATCCAGATCCTGCTCGGTCACCTCGTTGACAAAGCAGCCGCGACGCAGCTCGTGGCGCACCAGTCCTTCGGCGCTGAGCACCTTGAGCGCCTCGCGCAGCGGCGTGCGCGAAATCTTCAAGCGTTCGCACAGCGCCACTTCGTCGACGAAGCTGCCCGGCGCCAGCATGCCGCCGAAAATCTCCTCGCGCAGCGTGGCGGCAACACGCTCGTGCAGAGAGTTGTGGACCAAACGCATCAGGACGCTCACTTCTGGTTGATGGATGAAACCGGGTTGGGCTGCATGGAAAAGTGCTTTGCCGTTCTCGTAATTTTCCATAATTATGCGTAATTACTCGATACAGGAAAACCCTGAGCAATGCCATCCAACTCACGGACGGCTCAAAAATGCTATTATTTCGATAGCTATCGGCGCCTTCCCCATCAGGAGAAAAAGCCAATTTCGCCTAAAAACGGCACACGTTTCAAGCGCCCCGGTCAAGCGAGCGGCTGTTGGCCCACCACCACAACCCCATGCCGCCGACGATCATGGGCAGGCACAGCCACTGCCCCATGCTCAGGCCCAGCGACAGCAGGCCGAGAAAATCATCCGGTTCGCGGAAGAACTCGGCAATGAAGCGCAGCACGCCGTAGCCGAACAGGAAGGCCGCCGCCACCTGGCCCGTGCGGCGCGGTTTGTGGGCATACCACCACAGCAGCACGAACAGCAACAGGCCTTCGAGCAGGAACTGGTAGACCTGCGAGGGATGGCGCGGCGCCTCGCCGGCCCCGCGGAACAGCATGGCCCAGGGCAAGGACGGGTCGGCCACGCGCCCCCAGAGCTCACCGTTGATGAAATTGCCGACACGCCCGGCCGCCAGCCCGGTGGGCACGCAGGGCGCCACGAAATCGGCCACCTGCAGCCACGGTTTCTTGCGGCTGTGGGCGAACCAGAGCATTGCGCCCACCACCCCCAGCATGCCGCCGTGAAAGCTCATGCCGCCCTGCCAGACGAAAAAGATCTCCAGCGGGTGACTCAGGTAGTAGCCTGGCTTGTAGAACAGGCAGTAGCCCAGGCGGCCGCCGATCACCACCCCCATGACACCGAGAAACAGGATGTCCTCCACGTCGCGCCGGCGCCAGGCCTGCGCCCCTGTCAGTGAGGCATAGGGCTCGTGTCGCAGCCGCCGCGTCCCGAGGAACATGAACAAGGCAAAGGCCACCAGGTAGGTGATGCCGTACCAGTGGACAGCCAAGGGTCCGAGTTGCAGGGCGACAGGATTGATGTGCGGGTGAATCAGCATGGGCGCCATTGTGCCCCGGCTGGCGCCTCCGGTGCCGGGGCACACGCACAAATCAGACGTGTCGCCTGCATGGTGCCCGGTCCCGCGCTCGCCTGCCTCTGTGGCCGGCCGCCGCTACGGGCGTGCCGGCCACAGGGCAATGGTCAGTCGAGCAGCGACAGATCGCGCACAGCGCCTTTATCGGCCGACATCACCAGCTTGGCGTAGGCCTTGAGCGCCGCCGACACCTTGCGCTTGCGCGGCTGCGCCGGCTTCCAGCCCTTGGCGTCCTGCTCGGCTCGGCGCTTGGCTAGTTCCTCGTCGGACAACAGCACATCGATGCGGCGGTTCGGGATGTCGATGCGGATGCGGTCGCCATTGCGCACCAGACCGATCGCACCGCCGGCCGCCGCCTCCGGCGAGCAGTGGCCGATCGACAGGCCGGAAGTGCCGCCGGAGAAGCGCCCGTCGGTCAGCAATGCGCAGGCCTTGCCCAGGCCCTTGGACTTGATGTACGAGGTCGGGTAAAGCATTTCCTGCATGCCGGGGCCGCCCTTGGGGCCCTCGTAACGCACGATCACCACGTCGCCGGCCTTGACCTTGTCGTCCAGGATGTTGGCCACCGCCTCGTCCTGCGATTCGGTCACATGGGCCGGACCTTCGAACACCAGCAAGGCGTCGTCCACGCCGGCGGTCTTCACCACGCAACCATTCTGCGCAATATTGCCCACCAGCACGGCCAGACCGCCCTCTTGCGAGAAAGCGTGGTCGATGGAGCGGATGCAGCCTTCGGCGCGGTCGGTGTCCAGGCTGGGCCAGCGTGTGGACTGGCTGAAGGCGATCTGGGTCGGCTTGCCGGCCGGCCCCGCCCGGTAGAAGGTCTGCACCTCGGGTGAGGGATTGCGTTTGATGTCCCACTGGTCCAGTGCGTCCTTCATCGTCTTGGCGTGGACGGTCGGCACGTCGGTATGCAGCTTGCCCGCGCGGTCGAGCTCACCCAGGATGGCCATGATGCCGCCGGCGCGGTGCACGTCCTCGACGTGGTACTTGTTCGTGTTGGGCGCCACCTTGCACAGTTGCGGCACCGTGCGCGACATGCGGTCGATGTCCTGCATGGTGAAGTCGATCTCGGCTTCCTGCGCGATCGCCAGCAGGTGCAGGATGGTGTTGGTCGAGCCGCCCATGGCGATGTCCAGCGCAATGGCGTTCTCGAAGGCCTTGAAGCCCACCGAGCGCGGTAGCACGGTCTCATCGCCCTGCTCGTAGTAGCGCTTGCACAGCTCCACCACCAGACGGCCGGCGCCCTTGAACAGCTGCTCGCGGTCGGCGTGCGTAGCGACCACCGTGCCATTGCCGGGCAGCGCCAGGCCCAGCGCCTCGGCCAGGCAGTTCATGGAATTGGCGGTGAACATGCCGGAGCAGGAACCACAGGTCGGGCAGGCTGAACGCTCCACCTCGGCCACCTCCTCGTCCGACACCTTGTCGTCGGCGGCCATCACCATGGCGTCGATCAGGTCCAGCTTGATCACGCCCAGTTTGGTCTTGCCGGCTTCCATCGGGCCGCCGGAGACGAACACCACCGGGATGTTCAGGCGCATGGCGGCCATCAGCATGCCGGGGGTGATCTTGTCGCAGTTGGAAATGCACACCAGCGCATCGGCGCAGTGGGCGTTGACCATGTACTCCACCGAGTCGGCAATGATGTCGCGGCTGGGCAGCGAGTACAGCATGCCGTCGTGGCCCATGGCAATGCCATCGTCCACGGCAATGGTATTGAACTCCTTGGCGACGCCACCGGCGGCTTCGATCTCGCGCGCCACCAGCTGGCCCAGATCCTTCAGGTGCACGTGGCCGGGCACGAACTGGGTGAAGGAGTTGGCAATGGCAATGATGGGCTTGCTGAAGTCGCCGTCCTTCATGCCGGTGGCGCGCCAGAGTGCACGCGCACCTGCCATGTTGCGACCGGCGGTGGAAGTTTGGGAACGATAGGCTGGCATGGTGGTTCTTCGAGTCAGTGGTTACCTGGAAACAGGGGAAAAGCTTTTGCGATTATGTCCCACCCACCGCTTGACCGATGGATTGAAGGGCCATACCGACGTGCCGCGCGAGCCCTGCTGCGGCCCCCGGCGACACACGGACGGCTTGCCGGGGCTTTTGCGCCGCTCAGGGGCGCTTGCGCTTGGTGCCCATGGCAGCATGGCTGCGGTCGATGCGCGCCTGCCGGCGTTGCTCCTCCCGCGCCATGGCCTTGCGTCGGGTGTAGCCGGAAGCATCCGCCCAGGCCCACCAGGCCACCGCCAAGGCGAACGGCGCCAGAACCACCCACCAGTCCCAGGCGGCGACCGGCCCGATGGCCAGGAATTTCAGCAGCAGCAGAATGACGCCCAAGCCCAGCAAATACATCTCAATTCCCCAGTTTCTGTACGGCTGCTGCCCAGCAGCGGTCAACCGTAGTTATTACAATATCGTTGTTTGCTTAATTTAACTCACCTCACGAGGAAATGATGAAACGTGCTTTGTTTGCCCTGGTCGCTGCTGTTTCCGTGACCGCCCCTGCCTTCGCCGACCAGGCTCTGGCCACTTCCAAGAACTGCATGGCCTGCCACGCCGTCGACAAGAAGCTGGTCGGCCCGGCCTTCAAGGATGTCGCCGCCAAGTACAAAGGCGACAAGTCCGCCGCCGACAAGCTGGCCGCCAAGGTCATCAAGGGTGGTGCTGGCGTTTGGGGCCCGGTGCCCATGCCCGCCAACCCCCAGGTCAACGACGCCGAAGCCCACAAGCTGGTTGCCTGGGTGCTGTCCCAGAAGTAAGCCAAACTTCTTCGGAAACAAAAAGCCCGCATCTGCGGGCTTTTTTATTGCTCCAGCCAATCCACGGCCCCTTTCGGGAAGTCCGTGGCTTGCTCTGTTCTCAGCCGTATCAATAAGCCTGACCCAGCTGATCCAGGATCGCCGGGTTTTCCAGCGTGCTGGTGTCCTGGGTGATCGTCTCGCCCTTGGCGATCGAGCGCAGCAGGCGGCGCATGATCTTGCCGGAACGCGTCTTGGGCAGGTTTTCGCCAAAACGGATGTCCTTCGGTTTCGCGATCGGGCCAATCTCCTTGGCCACCCAGTCGCGCAGCTCCTTGGCGATCTGCTTGGCTTCCTCACCGGAGGGACGGGCACGCTTGAGCACCACGAAGGCGCAGATGGCCTCGCCGGTCAGGTCGTCCGGGCGGCCCACCACGGCGGCTTCGGCCACCAGGTCGGTCTTGGCCACCAGGGCCGACTCGATTTCCATCGTGCCCATGCGGTGACCGGAGACGTTGAGCACGTCGTCGATGCGGCCCGTGATGCGGAAGTAGCCGCGGTCGGCACTGCGCACGGCGCCGTCGCCGGCCAGGTAGTAGCCCTTGAGCTCTTCGGGGAAATAGCTCTTCTTGAAGCGTTCCGGGTCGTTCCAGATGGTGCGGATCATCGAGGGCCAGGGCTTCTTGACCACCAGGATGCCGCCCGCACCGTTGGGCATGTCATGGCCCGCTTCGTCGACGATGGCCGCCAGGATGCCCGGCAGCGGCAAGGTGCAGGAGCCCGGCACCAGCGGCGTGGCACCCGGCAGCGGTGTGATCATGTGGCCGCCGGTTTCGGTCTGCCAGAAGGTGTCGACGATCGGGCAGCGCTCGCCGCCGACATGCTTGTAGTACCACATCCAGGCTTCCGGATTGATCGGCTCGCCGACCGAGCCGAGGATGCGCAGGCTGCTCAGGTCGGAGCGGGCCGGGTGCACGTTGGCATCGCTTTCCGACGCCTTGATCAGCGAACGGATGGCGGTGGGTGCCGTATAGAAGATGGTGCACTTGTGGCGCTCGATCATCTGCCAGAAACGACCGGCATTCGGAAACGTCGGCACGCCTTCGAAGATGATCTGTGTGGCGCCGGCGGCCAGCGGACCGTAGGCCACGTAGGTGTGACCGGTGATCCAGCCGATGTCGGCGGTACACCAGAAGACATCGTCCGGGCGCAGGTCGAAGGTCCAGTCCATGGTCAGCTTGGCCCACAGCAGGTAGCCGCCGGTGGAGTGCTGCACGCCCTTCGGTTTACCGGTGGAGCCCGAGGTGTAGAGGATGAACAGCGGGTGCTCGGCGCCCACGGCCACCGGTGCGCACTCGGTGCTTTGGCCGGCCAGTGCCTCGGCAAAGGTCTTGTCGCGGCCCGCCACCATGTTGCAGGCGGTCGCGGTGCGCTGGAACACCAGCACGCTCTTGACGCACTCGCAACCGCCCATGGCCAGGCCTTCGTCCACGATGGCCTTGAGCGGCAGTTCCTTGCCGCCGCGCATCTGATAGTTGGACGTGATCACGGCCACGGCACCGGCGTCGATGATGCGCTCCTGCAGCGCCTTGGCCGAGAAGCCGCCGAACACCACGCTGTGGGTGGCACCGATGCGGGCGCAGGCCTGCATGGCAATCACGCCCTCGATCGTCATGGGCATGTAGACCAGCACACGGTCGCCCTTCTTGATGCCCTGCGCCTTGAGGGCATTGGCGAACTGGCTGACGCGCGCCAGCAGTTCCTTGTAGGTGACCTTGGTCACCGCACCGTCGTCGGCTTCAAAGATGATGGCCGTCTTGTTCTCGACCGGCGTGCCGACGTGCTTGTCCAGGCAGTTGGCCGAGGCGTTGAGTTCACCGTCGTCGAACCACTGGTAGAACGGCGCATTCGACTCGTCCAGCGTGCGGGTGAACGGCTTGTTCCACACCACGTTTTCGCGTGCCAGCTTGGCCCAGAAACCCTCAAAATCCTTTTCCGCGGCGGCGCACAGGGCGTTGTAGCCGTCCATGCCGGAGATCCGAGCCGCCTTGACGACCGATTCGGCCGGGGGGAAGACCCGGTTCTCGACCAGGACAGACTCGATGGCGGACGAAGATGAACTCATGGCTTGTTTCCTCTAGTAGAAATTGAATCGCCCCGGAATGTCGGGTTTTGCCCTTACAAGTCACTGACGGGACAACTGCCTCCCAATGTACCCAATCCCGGCTCCGTATGGAAATGCAGCCTAAAATCTTTGTCCTAGATGGGAACCCGAGTTTTGTCCTGATGTCCACCCCCGAACCGTCCAAAGCTTCGCCGCTGCGCCCCCTGCCCGCCTTCATTTTTGCCAGCCGCTGGCTGCAGCTGCCACTGTACCTGGGCCTGATTGCTGCGCAAGGCGTCTACGTCTTCCATTTCTGGGTCGAACTGGTGCACCTGCTGGAAGCCGCCTTCGGCAGCCAGGCCGCACTGCAGGCGCTGGTCACCAGCATCGGCTACAAGGAAAGCGCCAACATCACCTCGCTGAACGAGACCATCATCATGCTGGTGGTGCTGGCGCTGATCGACGTGGTGATGATCTCCAACCTGCTGATCATGGTGATCGTCGGCGGCTATGAAACGTTCGTGAGCCGCATGAACCTCGAAGGCCACCCCGACCAGCCCGAATGGCTGAGCCACGTGAATGCGTCGGTACTCAAGGTCAAGCTGGGCACCGCCATCATCGGCATCAGCTCGATTCACCTGCTCAAGACCTTCATCAACGCCGCCAACTACGACGTCAAGGTGCTGATGTGGCAGACCCTCATTCACATCACGTTCCTGCTCAGTGCCCTGGCCATTGCCTACACCGACAAGCTGCTCACCAGCAGCCACCAGAACGCTCACTGAAACCGCATCCACAACGCTCAACCACCATCACCAACATGTCCACGACCACCATCCGCCAAGCCGATCTGATCGAGTCCGTCGCCGCCGCCCTGCAGTACATCAGCTACTACCACCCGGCCGACTACATCGCCCACCTGGCGCGCGCCTACGAGCGCGAGCAAAGCCCGGCGGCCAAGGATGCGATTGCGCAGATCCTGACCAACAGCAAGATGAGCGCCACCGGCCACCGCCCGATCTGCCAGGACACCGGCATCGTCAACGTGTTCCTGAAGATCGGCATGGACGTGCGGCTGGAGGGTTTCACCGGCAGCCTGGACGACGCCATCAATGAAGGCGTGCGCCGCGGCTACAACCACCCGGACAACACGCTGCGCGCCTCGGTGGTGGCCGACCCGCAGTTCGCACGCAAGAACACGCAGGACAACACGCCGGCGGTGATCTTCACCGAGATCGTGCCGGGCAACAAGCTCGACGTGACCGTCGCCGCCAAGGGTGGCGGCAGCGAGAACAAGAGCAAGATGGTCATGCTCAACCCGAGCGACTCCGTGGTCGACTGGGTGCTCAAGACCGTGCCGACCATGGGCGCCGGCTGGTGCCCGCCCGGCATGCTGGGCATCGGCATCGGCGGCACGGCCGAGAAGGCCGTGCTGATGGCCAAGGAAAGCCTGATGGACGACCTCGACATGTACGAACTGCAGGCCAAGGCGGCCAAGGGCGAGAAGCTCACGCAGGTGGAAGAACTGCGCCTGGAGCTGCATGAGAAGGTCAACGCGCTGGGCATCGGCGCCCAGGGCCTGGGTGGTTTGACCACGGTGCTTGACGTCAAGATCAAGATGTACCCGACGCACGCCGCCAGCAAGCCGGTGGCCATGATCCCGAACTGCGCCGCCACGCGCCATGCGCACTTCGTGATGGACGGCTCCGGCCCGGTCTACCTCGATGCGCCGAGCCTGGACCTCTGGCCCAACGTCGACTGGACGCCTGACACGAAAAAGAGCAAGCGTGTCAACCTCGACACCCTGAGCAAGGAAGAAGTGGCCAGCTGGAAGCCGGGAGACACCCTGTTGCTCAACGGCAAGATGCTGACCGGCCGCGATGCCGCGCACAAGCGCATCCAGGACATGCTGGCCAAGGGCGAGAAGCTGCCGGTGGACTTCACCAACCGCGTGATCTACTACGTCGGCCCGGTCGACCCGGTCAAGGGCGAAGCCGTCGGCCCCGCCGGCCCGACCACCGCCACCCGCATGGACAAGTTCACCGACATGATGCTCAGCCAGACCGGCCTGATCGCCATGATCGGCAAGGCCGAGCGCGGCCCGGAGGCCATCAAGGCGATCGAGAAGCACAAGAGCGCCTACCTGATGGCTGTCGGCGGCGCCGCCTACCTAGTGAGCAAGGCCATCAAGACCGCCAAGGTGGTGGGCTTTGCCGACCTCGGCATGGAAGCCATCTACGAGTTCGACGTGGTCGACATGCCCGTCACCGTGGCGGTGGATTCCGGCGGCACCAGCGCCCACATCACCGGCCCAGCCGAGTGGCAAAAGCGCATTGCCAGCGGCGAGTTCAAAGGCATCTCGCTCGCCACCGCTTGACCCAGGCCACGCATCCCGTCGGCGTTTTCGACAGCGGCGTTGGAGGACTCAGCATCCTCCAGGCGCTGCGCGCCGAGCTGCCGGCCGAGAACTTCGTCTACGTGGCCGACAGCGGCCATGCGCCCTATGGCGAGCGCGATGCGGTCCACGTCATCGGGCGTTCGCAAACCATCACACGCCACTTGCTGGCGCAACACCACATCAAGGCACTGGTGGTGGCCTGCAACACGGCGACGGCCGCCGCCATCCATCTGCTGCGCCAGCAATACCCGGAGCTGCCCATCGTCGGTGTCGAACCGGCGCTCAAGCCGGCCGCGCAGCTGAGCCAGACCCGGCGCGTCGGCGTCATGGCCACGCGCGGCACGCTGGAAAGCGCCAAGTTCCGTGTCCTGCTCGATGCCCTGCAGGGCCAGGCTGACTTCATCCTGCAGCCCTGCGACGGCCTGGCAGATGCCATCGAGCGCCAGAATGCTATCAAAATAGAAGCGCTCTGCGCAGAATACACAAGGGCTATCGGCCAATTTGGCCATGAATCCGGACAGATCGACACGCTGGTGCTGGGCTGCACCCACTACCCGTTTGCCGCCTCTGAATTGCGTGCCCTGCTCGGGCCGCAGGTGCAGCTGATCGACAGCGGCGCACCGGTGGCGCGGCAAACGCAGCGCCTGCTGAAAACCCACAACGCGCTGTCCATCAGCCCCACACCGCGCCTGCAGCTCTACGCCACCGGCTATCCCGAGCGCCTGCAGGCCGCCGCGCGCCACTGGCTGCAGCTAACCCAGCCAGTTCGTTTGCTATCGATCTGATAGCTTTTGGCGCATATTCGGCGGCGCCAAAGAGCTAAATCAATGAAATTTCCGGATATCCCGGGAGCCATGACCGCCCCGGTTCGACACAGTTATGGCTCTCGGGACAATCAATTTCTCAAGACCGTGGAAGCCTTCGTGCCGCAGCCAGCCCGTGTGTCGTCATCGAGCCAACGACCCCAAGGCGGGCATCATTCAGGAATTCGAACCGCTGATCCAGATTCATCCAAATCAAACGGCAGGTAGCCAGAGCGTCACCGTGGTGCCAGCGCCGACCTTGCTATCCAGTTTCACTTCTCCGCCGTGAAGTTCAACGATCTCCTTGACGATGCTCATGCCCAGTCCAGTGCCTGGGATTTTCCCTGAAGTATCAGCACGGTAAAAGCGCTCGTAGACACGTTCCATTTCTTCGACGCTCATACCAATACCATGGTCACTCACCTCGATACCGACCATCCTATCTTGGCGGTTCGCGGCCGAACGATAGGCAATGCAAACCGCATCGACGTCCGATGAATATTTGTAAGCGTTGGAGAGAAGATTCAGGATGGCTTGCTGCATTTTCTTTCGATCGGCTCTGACGAATAGCGGGCTATCCGTTGCATCGATCAGGGGTGAATTGCGTCCTGGCGGCAGTTTGAATCCAGCCACTGCCTCTGCCACGATTTCCTGCAGCGACAAGCGCTCGACCACGAAGTCCTTGCCTTGCTGAGCCTCTATGCGCGCAAGGTCTAGCAACTCGTTGATGATGGACACCATCAGTTCGGACTGCGCGAAAACTCTCGACAGCATATCCTTCCGGTCCCCTTCGTCGAAATCGTGCTGCAGCAGCAACTCGGTGTAGCCGTAGATACTGGCCATCGGGGTGCGCAGCTCGTGGGCTGCCGTCGACAGGAATTCGCTTTTCATGCGGTCAACTACGGCCTCATGTGTGACGTCGCGCAGGTACAAGATTTGCGAAACATTTTCAGTCCGGGATAGGCGGATGCCAACCTCCAGCACACGATGACCGGGGCCTGCCAGCTCAATCCGATCGTGCCGGACTTTGCCATTTCCTGCATCGGTGCTGCCATTGGTCACTTCCTTGCGTGCGGCGCGCAACGCGGCGACACCCGGAAACACTGCATTGGAGAGGCATTTTTTCGCCAGCAGTTCGGAAAAAACTTTTTCATGAACACCATCGATTTCGATGGCCTCAAATCCGGTAATGCGTAGAAACGCCTTATTGACGAACGCAACCCGGAGATCGGCATCAAATGAAACGAAACCGTCCGGACTCAAGTCAAAGATGGCATTCAGTTGTTCGGTTCGATCGCGAGTAGTCGCCTCAGACAGGGTCAACTCCGCCGTTCGTAATGTGACTTTTTCTTCCAATGAAGATCTTGAAGTTCTCAGCGCATTGATCATGACTTCAAACGTCTTGGCCAACTGCTGAACTTCTCCATCGTTTGATTGGGGCACGGCGATGGTCAAGTCGCCAGTCTCGGCAACCTGATGGGAAATGCGCGTCAGCTCGGTCAGCGGTGCGATCAGAATGCGTGAGACTCTCCGTGTCCAATAAAGGACCGACAGTACCAATAAAAAGATCCCCAAACCATAGCCCGACACGAGCGGAATCAGTTTGTTCTCGAAGGCCGTAAGATCATCCCTTACCACGACTTCCAGCGGGAATGGGGCCTTGTCCGCGGCGCCTTTGAAAAGAAGCATTTTTGCCTCGTGCAGCGATTCCGTTGCCGCCCCCGCCGCATTCGCACTGACGAGGGTTTCCGCACTACCCGCTTGCGCAAGCGCAACGGATGCCAGGTCGAGGTCGTCTGGCACCGAACGCAAGAGGTCATGCAGGTCCACCTGCGTGACCACGACCCCTTCAGTGGTGCCTGTATATTCGAAAACAATCCCTTGATATATCGTCCAGGCAATACGACCGTCCTGAAGTGTCACCAGTTCCCGCGCGGTCTTGCCGCCAGTGGCAACCTGCCTGAACAACGTCGAATTGGCACGACACTGCGATAGTGGCGAACGCATTCCCGCCAGTCGCTCCCCATTGATATCGCAGAGGGCCAGTCCGCTTGCGACCGAGATCGGGAACTTGTAGTTATCAAGAAAAGGGGCGACATAGGAGTCTCGGCCCCTTGAATCGAGCAGCGCCGTGATGAACATCGGGTTTCTCGCGAGCGCCAGAGCGGTACTTTCCACGATATCTATCGAGCTCTCAAAGCGCTCGGCAAAACGACCAGCCCTTTCCTGAAGATGCTGATGGTTGGTGGTTCGCTCGACCCAATAAATGACCGTCAAGGATATCAGCGCCACCACGAGGCTGCTGACTATCGCAATCAGCGCAGCCCGCAGGGCAAATGTATTCGCCAGACTGGACTGGCTCCAGCGCCGCAGCGCGTTGAGGGACTCACGGATACTCACCGAGGTCTCAATGCCTTATTTGAGAAATGGGCTCGATAGCGCCGTCGTCCGCATACTTGGCCATGAACACTTCATTGATCGTCAGGGCCTCGTGGCGCTTGGCAGTGAACGGCTTGTCGAATTGACGAACCAGTCCTTGGTGCGCGCCCAGATTTTCCAGCGCATTGCGAACCGCCTGCCGGTCGGTGCTTTTTGCCTGCTTGATGGCCTTGGCCAATAAGTGGACCAGATCGTAAGCATGTGCCACGCCAACAGGTGAGACAACTTTGCGCGGATCGTCATTGCCGGTGACCGATTTCAAGCCAGCCAGAACTCGTTGGGCAATCGGGTCGGTCTTGTTGATGAAGGAGTAAGTCTGCACCACGGACAAATCAACGGCCTTCAAGGCAGCCCCGGATTGCTCGAAGAATTGCCCGCCTGTAAGGCCCCAATGCGCAATAAGGGGCAGGCGCTGCTCTTTGGGCAGGCTGGCCATTTCCTTGACCAGGAGTGTGGCCTCCCGGTCGTTGGCGATAAAGAGCACCGCCTCGGCGCCAGCCTTACGGAGAGCTTGATAGCGTTCAATCATGCTTGGATCACCCCAGTTGTACCACTGGGATGCAACGATATCTTGATGAGTTTCCTTGGCGGCCATTGATTCTGCTGCTTTGAAGCTGCTGCGTCCCCACTCCGTATTGGGCAGAAGAATTCCAACTTTGCGAATCCCTGCTTTGAGGGCATGGCGCATCATTACCTGCAGGGCCCATGAGTCTCTCAGGGATAAACGAAAAACATAGTTTGGGGAATAAGCATTGTCGACAATCGAGTCGGCCGCGGCCCATGGGTCAAGCATCAACATCTTGAGGCGGTGAATTTCGGGTAGCAGCTCAACGACGACAGGGCTGTAGCGGGCGCACATGACCGCAACCACGTCCGGGTCGGCGGCCAGCTCCCGTAAATTGTTCAATGAACGGGCTGGGACAGCCCGGTTGTCTCTCTCGATGATTTCCAGCTTACGCCCGAGAACCCCTCCGGCGGCATTGATCTCATTGGCGGCTACTTGTGCGCCGTTGCGGACCGCCTGTGCCGATGTGGAATTTGGGATGCCGAATTCTGCATCAATGGCAATCTTGATATTTCCTGCCGCGTATGCCGTCGCGGTTGCGGCAACCATGACCGCCAGAAGCAGGAATGAACTGAAATTTTTAATGCGGGTCATCACAGACTCCTTCATGGTTTTAAAGAAAGTTATCAGGGCTCATGTTGACCCTCGGGGACTGTTCCCGGTACACGAGACAAACCAGAACTTCACGCCAATTCGACCTGCGCGCCACAGCCCAAATTACCAAGAAAACCGATAGTGCTTCACACCATAGTCGCGTCCTGTCGCTAGGTGGCGGCAAAGAAACCACTACGTTTATATGTCAAATCTGACAAACATTGTTAAATTTAATCAAATTTGATAGAATTTAACAGAATTCATCGACCAACACCAATTTCACTCACCAGATGAACATCATGAAAGTTGAAAAGACTTTTTGCACGACACGAGAGGCCGCGACTCTGCTGGGCGTTTCCGTAGGAACGACTCAGCTATGGGTCGACAACGGCCTTTTGTCAGCCTGGAAAACACCCGGCGGGCATCGTCGTGTGACGCGTGAGTCAGTCGATAAGTTGTTGCACGTGAAAATGACTGCCGCGACCAGTTTGCCGAAGGAGTCCGGCCCACCGCGGCTGAAGGTTCTCGTGGTCGACGATGACCGAAACTTGCTCCGGCTGTACCAAGTTGTCATGGCCCAATGGCCCATGCTGCCGCAGGTGACTGCCGTCGATAGCGGAATCGAAGCGCTTCTGCTACTGGAGCGCGAGCGCCCAGATTTGATGCTTGTCGACTTAAAAATGCCGGGCATCGATGGATTCCAGATGCTGAGAATCCTGAAGGATGATCCGACCTACGCGGAGATGTCCATCGCTGTTGTCAGTGGCATGAGCGAAGCGGACATCGTCAGCAGGGGTGGCGTTCCTCCTGGGATTGCCGTTCTTCCCAAGCCGATTCCGTTCGCGCAGCTGCTGGCGATGGCGCATGCGATCGAGAGCCATAAGCAAACAAGCACCGGCCGGGTTGCAGCATGAATCTGGAACTTGACAGCCAGTTGCTGGAGCGGATGTCCGATGGCGTCATCGTGCTGAATCAGGAAGGGCGGATCACCGACTTCAATCGCGCGGCACGTCCTTGGCTCAAGCACTGCAGGGATATTGAGCCACAGCTCAACAAACTGATCTCGGAAGTCGCCGGCGGTGCTGTTCAAATGCCCATCGGCATCCGTCAGCTATTTCCATCAGGCTTGGGGGGCAACCTTGCCGACATATACCTGTGCCATCAAAAACCGCAAGGTTATGCAATTTTCATTGCCTCCACGGCACCGGAACCTGTAACGCAGACACAACTCGAAAATACCGGTCATTTCTACTTTCTGCTCAGCGAAGAAGTTCGTCACGAAATAAGTCGATTGAATGAGCAGTTGACAGAAGTCGCACTGGTTGGCACGTCCGATGTCGGTTCAGTCATCAACCAAACTGACCGTTTGAGCAGGCTGTTGGTCGCCATAGACCAACTCGCCCAGATCCAGCAGTTGAATACGACGTTTCAGGATGAGCGCCTGACATTAATGGCGCTCATTGATGCCGTCCTGGCTGAAATTCAGCATGGCAATGGCAGGGGGGACTATGTCATCGATCTCTCGTTTTCCGATGCGCCAGCCACGCAAGGCGTGTTGTACGGAAACGCCGAATGGCTCAAATGCGGGCTGAAGGGACTGTTTGAGGCAATCGGCGAAAGTGCCCCACCACGCAGCCAAATTGAGATCCGCGTCCGTCAAAGCGGCAGCTTCATTGTGATGACGAGTCGTTTTGCACACGCCTTCGGGACGCGTCCCAAAACTCGCCCCACATCGACCGCCCCCAGCAGCACAACCTTGCGCCTGGAGGCCGATATCCGTCTCTCGCTATGCCGACGAATTTTCAAGCTCCATGGTGGGCAATTGGATATTCTCGAGATGGACAGCGACAACCCTGATGTCGGCCGCAGGGGAATTGATGCCTTCACCCTGGTGCTCCCCACTGGCGCGCCCTTCAAAGATCGAGAGCATCCAGCATGTGTCGACTGCCGGCTTGTCCAGCAAGCAGAGGCTTATGCCCAGGACCTGGCCGTTCTGCTGCCATCGAAGCCTGCTGGCTCCCAAATTTCAGAAGAAGAAGTGCAGTTTCTTGCCCAAATGACGGCCATCGCGCCTTCGGAAACCAGAACATCGAGAACCCCAAATGGAAAAAATTCTAGTCGTGGACGATAACCCGGATATTCGTCGTTTGCTCGCCATCACTCTGGGCAAAGAATATGAAGTCCTTGAAGCCAATGATGGTGCCGATGCGCTTCGCGCTGTGCACACCCATCATCCGAAGGCGGTACTTCTCGACATCATGATGCCGGGGGAACTGGACGGATTACAGGTTTTGGACGCCATCAAGTCTGATCCCGAGTTGAAGGGAACGTTGGTCGCGATGCTCACTGCCAGGGGGCAGGCCAATGATTACCGAGCCGGACAGGAACATGGCGCGGATGCCTATTTCATCAAGCCCTTCAGCCCGCTCCAGGTGGCGGGCTGGTTACAGAAGAGGTTGGCATGACAGGAACCCCGATCTACAGATCGACATTGTCGGATGACGAGGCGGAGGTGCAGCGTCAGCTGACGCAATACGCCCACGATTTCCAAGAACTCCTGGGGCGTTACAGCCAACTCGTACAGCGTCACGAAAATCTCAAGGATTCACATGGCCGATTGAGTGAGGCCAAGCAAGTCCTGGGAAGATTGACACGTTCATACCAAGGCTTGTGTCTTGTGGTGGATCAGCACGGCAACATCGAGTGTGCCAGCGAGAGTGCCCGCCTCACCTTCATGCTGAATGAAGGAAGCATATCGCAGCTACAGCAGTTGGTTGCGCCATTTCACCTGCCGCACGTCGAAATGATGCTCAAAGGAGTTGTCGACGGAAACGATGACTTTTGGTCAGAGCAAACGGACTTCGTCCTGTATCCCGGAGGGGATCCAATGCGATCCCAAATGTTTGCCGTTCATTTTCTGAACTTAAGCCAGGGCAAAGAAGGTCGCATCGGCTGGTTCATGCGAGAGCTGCCCCCCAATGAGGCGGCCAATGCTGACATGGAACGACTGTCTGCACTCGACAAAAGGATTTATCGAGGCGCCATGGTGATCGATACACAGGGAAAAGTCCTGGCTGTCGATCCCACCTTTTCAAGTGGCCTAGGTTATGCCAGCGAGGAACTGCGCGGGGAAACGCCCCAGATGATTCGGTCGAGCCGCGGTGATCCACTGTGTCAGGATGCCTTTTTAGAGGAAGTCCGGGTCAAGGGCGGCTGGCAGGGAGAAATCATCAGCTTTTCAAAAACTGACCAGCCGTTTCGCCAGTCACTTTGCATCACCCCTGTCAAAGACCGCGACACGAAAACAACCGCATACCTCGCCGTCTTCTCAGACGAAGAAATGATGATTGCGGCAGAGCGGGCCATCTTGGATGCGATCTGCCATGACCCGCTGACAAACCTCCCCACCCTTTCTCTGTTCAAGGAAAGAGGCAGTCAAAAAATCGCCGCCGCCTGGCGTGGTGCTTCACGGGTGGCACTGCTGTCCGTCACGCTGGATCGTTTGCAGTGGCTTGCCCGTATCGAGGGGGAGGAAGTAGGCGAAACTCTGATCCAAATTGCCAGCGAACGAGTGCAGGAAGCCATTCGCGGATGCGACATCCTCACGAGATCAGGGCCCGATAAGTTTGCGATCCTTCTGGTTGGACCGCGCACTGAGACGGAACTTTCTGGCATTGCGAGACGGATGATTGAAGCCCTTTCGACGCCGATCCATGTCCGGAAAAAGCGGCTGGTTATCGGGGGCAGCATTGGCTGCGCCTTGTTTCCACACGATGGCATTGAGATCTCAATGCTGATCGAACATGCCGAGACGGCGATGCATCAGGCACACAAGGAAGGCGGGAACCGGTACCGCATGTACAGCCACACGATGCCCGCTCCCTCTGCCATAGCGGCAGGTGCTCTTGAGCAGGATTTTCGCAAGGCCCTGGAACAGAAAGAACTGTACCTGGCCTATCAACCTCATGTTGCAAGCAATGGCCACACTCAATTGTTGGCATGTGAGGCACATCTCCGTTGGCGACATTCCTCATTGGGCGATGTATCGTGGGAAGAATACACTTCACAAACATTACTAAGTGATGCCAGTGCGGAGACTGGCATTCGGATGCTGAGTTGCGCCTGGTTGCTGCGGACAGCCTGCCAGCAACTCAAGACATGGCAGTCGCTAGGACTGAATGGCTTGAACATGGTCATCAACCTCACTGCCGCGCAGCTCAAGAGCGAAGCACTGAGCCAGGTACTCGCCAAGATCCTTGCAGAAACCGGGCTCGATCCATGCAGGCTGGAACTGACCTTGACCGAGATGGAAAATTCGATAATCTCGGAAAACGACCTGAAACACTGTCTCAAATTGAGAAAGATGGGCGTAAGGATTATTCTGCGCAACTTCGGAACGTATCGCGCCAACCCGGCACAAATAACGACGCGTCCCTTTGATGGCATGAGAGTCGAACGTAGTTTTGTACGGTGTTCACACCCCAAAACAATATGCGACACAGGCCTGGATTGGGTCGTCGGCATAGGTTCGACGATGGAGTTGGATTTGATCAGCGACCCCCCTCAACATGAACTCTTCTCCGGTCGCAAAGGGTATTTGACACAGGGCTATCTCAAGGGTTGCCTCATGATGCCCGACACATTCTCAGATTGGGCATTGGGAAAAGATCAGATCCGCAACGACACCGAGGCCATAGAGGATGGGACATGAAAGAAACGGTCTCCAGGCACGCGACAAATAGCGCAAGCAATCCAGAACAAATCTCATCTGCATCGAGGCACTATTTTCATATTGCTGTCATCTGGGTGTCTGCCGCGCTGTTGATCTGCGCCGTGGTGGCTTTCAGCTATCTCCAGCTGAAGAACATCCAAGCGCAGCAACGGTCTGGGGTCAACGGTATGCTGGCCAGCCTGGCCCGGGTCAGCGAAGAGCATGCCTTGCGAACGTTTCGTGCCGCCGATCAGTCCCTGCGTTTCATGATGGCACGCTACGCGGCTGAAGGCAACAAGCTCGACCTCAAGGCCATGGTCCATCAGGGCGTCATTGATAGCAGCCTGTTTGCCCAGCTCGGAATCATCGACGCACGCGGCATCTTCCAGCTGAGCAATATCCCTTTCAAAAAAGGGCTGAATCTGTCAGATCGCGAGCATTTCAGGGTGCACATCACCGCTGACACAGGGGAGTTGTTTGTCTCCAAGCCGGTTTTGGGGCGAGCGTCCGGGAAATGGTCAATCCAGCTGACCCGGCGCATCAACTTGCCCGACGGAAGCTTTGGTGGCGTTGCAGTGGTATCGATCGATACCGACTATTTCGCCCGCTTCTATTCCGATCTCAACTTGCCCCCACAAAGCGTGGCGACTCTTATCGGTCTGGATGGCGTGATCCGGACACGACAGGTAGACGGTCAAGCATCACTGGGCAGACTCATGTCCCAATCGCCCATCCTGCAGCTCATTGGCGAGGGTAAAGTCAATGGGTCATACACTGGACGCTCCCCCGTAGACGGGGTTGAACGCGTTTACACATACAGAAAAATAGCGGGCTATCCGCTGGTGGTCATCACCGGCATGGCCACCAACGCCTTGCTGGCCATGTCCACGCCCAGCAGGAATGCGCTGATCGTGCAGACCACGGCGCTTTGCCTGCTTCTGCTGGCCGGAGCAACAGGCCTCTCGTTTTATACCTTGCGCCTGTACAGGGAACTGACTCAACGGCGTCGCATGGCGACCGAATTACGTGACAGTCAAGAACACCTGGAACTGGCGCTGAATGGCGGGGCACTGGGGGCATGGGACTGGAATTTACGTGAAGAAAAATTCACCAGCAATGTCCAGCTCCCCGAGCTGATCGGCTTTCAAGCTGGTGAAATTAGCTACGGGAAAGACGCGTTTGTTTCTCTCATGCACTCGGATGATCTGCCTGCATTTACTGCCGCTCTGCGGCAACACCTCAAGGCGGAAACCGAATACTTCCAGAGCGAATTCCGTCTTCGCCACAAATCAGGAGGCTGGGTGTGGATCAACCTGATGAGCAAGGTGATGGAACGGGACGCCGACGGCCGTGCTGTCCGGCTATCAGGTACCGCTCAAGACGTGACAGCCAAGATGAACGCCGTGCAGGCCCTGACAGAAAGCGAGGACCGCTGGAATCGTGCCATTACGGGCTCAAACGAAGGTATTTGGGACTGGAATGTCATGACCGGGAACATGTACGTTTCTGGACGTCTGCTCGTTCTGCTGGAATATGAAAGTGATAAACCCGATATCACCTTGCAGGATTGGATTTCCTATGTACATCCCAATGACATGGACGAAGCACATCAGGCGCTTTTATTGCATTTCAAAGGCCAATCGGATTTTTACCGTATCGAAATCCGCTTGCGATGCAAAGATGGGCACTACAAATGGATGCTGATCAGGGGGCGCGCATCACGCGACCAGGAGGGTCGGGTCGTCCGAGTCACGGGCTCAGCTTCTGACATTACCGAACAGCGTTTTTCTCAGGCGCAGGTAGAGGATCGAACTCAACAATTGGATGCCATCTTCTCATTGAGTCCGGATGCCTTTATTTCCTTTGACCGTGAATTGCGCGTGAAATATGTCAATCCGGCATTTGAGCGTCTCATCGGGCTGTCTTCTGGCGCAGTCATTGGACTTTCCGAGGATGAGTTCGTCAAAAAAATAAACGAACTGTGCACCACATCGAGATGCATGCCAGACATGACGACGCTGCGCAAACCAAGAACGCAGGCTGACGAAGAACATACGCGAATCGAACTCAAGCCGCCGTCCCGGCGGGTCCTCTACGTCAATCTAATGACAAGCGAAGCCGATTCGGTATCGCAGATCCTTTACCTGCGTGATGTCACCTACGAAACCCTTGTGGAAGAGATGAAAACGGAATTCCTTTCCACCGCCGCCCATGAGTTGCGAACGCCGATGGCGGGCATATTAGGATTTTCCGAAGTTCTGCTCTCTCAGAAACTGAATGAGGCTGAGCAGAAGGAATTCCTGAACATCATTCTCACGCAGTCGCGCCGGATGACGGAAATTTTGAATGAATTGTTGGATCTGGCGCGAATTGAATCACGCAAAGGCATGGATTTCGTCATTGAAAAACTGAACCTGCAGCAACTTGTCGAAGAGATTGTTTCTGAATTCATTCCGCCGGCTGGACGGACAGCGCCCCAAGTTGAATCATCTGTCGCTTATTGCATGGCCGATCAGGGAAAAGCAAGGCAAGCCATCTTGAATGTGCTTTCCAATGCCTACAAGTATTCTCCGCCCGGCACCGACGTAAGGATTGTCCTCTCCCCCCCTCCTGCAACAAACAGCCATTCCTTCGTTGGCATCTCTATCCAGGATCAAGGTATCGGCATGACAGAAGAGCAACTGGAGCGGGTGTTTGAGCGCTTCTACCGGGCCGACACTTCCGGCAAGGTCCAAGGCACCGGCTTAGGCATGAGCATCACCAAAGAAATCATGGACATTCACCGTGGCAAGGTCGAGATCAGCAGCATTCTGGGCAAAGGCACATTGGTCACGCTATTTTTCCCTGCTGCCAACGACCCGGGATCGGAAAATTCCGCGGGTGAAGCTTCATGGCAATCACTCTCCCGCGAAACTCGACGGACAGCATAGTCATGGATCTATTCCCTGCCAACAAGCCTTCTGTCCTGCTGACAAATACGCCCGTGGCCTGCAACTTCGGAATCGCTTCGTTGCTCCGTGAAATCTACGACATTGAGACAATTGATCATGATGCCGATTTGATGCAAATTGCCAGCCAAGCATCTGCTGCGGATTTGATTTTTCTGGACATCAATTTGCACGGCAACGAAGGGCATGCGATCTGTCGCCAGTTGAAAGACGATCCATCCACCTGGAGCATTCCCGTCATTCTTTTCGATGACGCCACCACCGATGAAAAGACCTTGAAGGGGTTTGCGTGCGGCGCAGACGACTACATCCCTTTGCCGATCAATCCAGCCATTCTCACGGCGCGGGTAAAAGCCCAGATAGCACGTCGTGCAAACATTGATCTCGTCCGCTTGATCAACGAGCAGCTGGAAGAGGCTGTTGCGAAACGGACGGGAGAAATCGCCGCCGTGCAAGACGCCACCATTCTCGCCATGACCTCGTTGGCTCAGACACGAGATACGGAAACTGGAAATCATATCCGCCGCACACAGCATTACGTGCAGGCCTTGAGCAAGCAATTGCAATCCCATCCGCGCTTTTCCGATCATCTGACAGACAGCGCGATTGACCTGTTGTTCAAATCAGCGCCGTTGCATGACATTGGAAAAATAGGTATCCCCGATCGAATCTTGCTCAAACCTGGCCGCTTCACGCCCGCCGAAATGGAAATCATGAAGACCCATACAACCTTGGGGCGCGAGGCGATCGAATACGCCGAAAGCCAATTGGGCTGCAAATTGGATTTTTTGACAATCGCAAAAGAGATTGCCTACTCCCATCAAGAAAAATGGGATGGCTCCGGCTATCCGCAAGGACTTGCCGGGGAAGAAATCCCGATTTCGGCGCGGCTTATGGCGTTGGCTGATGTTTATGACGCCATCATCAGCCGACGAGTTTACAAAGAAGGCATGCCGCATGAAAAGGCGGTGGAGATCATCACTGAAGGCAAAGGGCGTCATTTCGATCCGGACATCGTGGATGCCTTCTTGTCAATCGCCGAGAAATTCAAAGCCATTGCAGCTCACTTTACCGACTCGGATGACGACATGCAGAAGAAGGCCGACTATCTTGTTTTGGCGACGCAGACAGATCATGTGAAGCCCTCTCGAAAACTCGAGCCAGCCGGAAGTAGAGAATTCCATGAAACGGAATCTCCACGCAAAGAAATCGGAATTTGGTGAAAGCCAGACCGGAAGGCTTGCAGACTGGGGCTTCCAGGTTGGAATGTCTCTGGCTACGCTACGGCTACGCCTGAAACGCGGAGAGAGCAGGCATGATGTCGTTTCCCTTGGAAAAGCTGGCCTGCCCGGAGGGGATCGAACCCCCGACCCACAGCTTAGAAGGCTGTTGCTCTATCCAACTGAGCTACGGGCAGACATTGATGGGCGCAGGTTTCGCGCTATCGTTTTTGAAATAACCTGCGAAGCACTGCGTTCTTCAGGCCGTGATCATACCGTTATCAAGCGTCGGCATGCGACCTCGGCCGACCCTCGATTTCAAACACGGGATGGAAATGGAATGCCGGCTTTCCAGATGACTGGTCGACGGCGGTAAGAACGGAGCCCCGCCGCAGAAGATCGTGAGCCGATAAACCGGCCACAATCCATTTCAGCGGATCGCAGCGGCAGGACTGTTCGCGAGGTCGAAAAGACTGGTGGCTTCAAGGTCCAGTACTTCAGCATCGGCCGAGTTGATGAGTTGCCAACGCCAGCGCAGAATGCCCAGATCAGGCCGTTGCCGCGATCGTCTGGTGTCCAAGACAGTCGCCCGCAGATTCAAGACATCCCCCGGTCTCACGGGACTTGGCCACTTCACGTAGGCCAGCCCGGGAGAGGCAAAGGACTCCGAATCCTTCAAGGCGGCATCGGCCACCAGCCGCATGGCAATGGCGCAGGTATGCCAGCCGCTGGCGATCAGACCGCCGAAGCGGCCACCGGCAGCGGCGTCCGCGTCAGTGTGAAACCACTGCGGGTCGTAGGCGCCGGCAAACTGCAGTATCTCGGCCTGGCTTACCTCGCGCGGGCCGGCTTCGATGACCTGCCCGTGACGGAAATCGGCGAACTTCATGCCGGGCCTCCCGCGATCGGTCGGGCAGCCCTCAACCAGGGGCTGACCCGGTAGCGTTCGCCGCGATACACCCCGTCCAGTGATTCCAGCACACCGATGACGGCGGGTGTGCCCCAGCGGGCAAGCCATTCGAAGGGACCGGCCGGGTAATTCACGCCAAGCTTCATGGCGGCATCGGCCGCATCAGGACTGCACACGCCTTGCAGCACGGCGTCGGCGCCTTCGTTGATGAGCATGGCTATGGTGCGCGCCACCACCAAGCCGGGTGCATCGGCCAGCTGCAGCGGACTGAAGCCGAGCGCAGCCAGCCACGCCGCTGATTGGGCGTGCCAGGCTTCTGTAGCGCCAGGCGCCACGGCATAGGCCAACGCGGCACCCGATGGAACGGATAACGCAACAGGCCAGTCAAACACAGTCACGTTGGCCACCCCCATGTCGGAGGCGGTTTGCCGGGCCGTGCGCCCATCGGTGAGCACGAGACACGCGCCGTCGATACGCAGACCTGTCCAGGTGCTCTTGCGATCCCGCGCTAATCCACAACCTTGTGCGGCCAGTTGTCCCGCAGCCGCCGCCAGCAGATCGGCCAGAGGGCCGTCGCCATGCACCGTGACGTCATGCGCCGCGGCTGGGGCCTCGTGCACGGCCTCTGGCAAGGCAGGCGCACCTTGCGGATAAGCATAGAAGCCACGCCCGCTCTTGCGGCCGAGCAGGCCTCCCGCCACCATCTCGGCCTGCAGCAGCGAGGGCACGAAGCGCTTGTCGAAAAAATTGGCGTCGTAAACCGAGTTCGTCACCGCAAAATTGGTGTCGTGCCCGATCAGGTCCATCAGTTCGCAAGGCCCCATGCGAAAGCCTGCGGCCTTGAGGCACGCATCCAGCACCTGCGGCGCGGCCGCCTGTTCCAGAAGCAGCGCCAGCGTCTCGGCGTAATAGGGCCGCGCGATGCGGTTGACAATGAAGCCCGGCGTGCTCTTGGCATGCACCGGCACCTTGCCCCAGGCCTTGCCGAGTTCGAAGACTGCTGCGGCGACGCTGCTGTCGGTCTGCAGGCCTGAAACCACTTCCACCAGCTTCATCAAGGGCACCGGGTTGAAGAAATGCATGCCTACCAGGCGCCCCGGATGTCGCAAGCCGTTGGCGATCGCGGTGACGGAGATCGATGACGTGTTGGTGGCGAGCACCGCGCCCTCTTCCAGCAGAGCTTGAAGCTGCTGGAACAGCGAGCGCTTGGCCTCCAGTTTCTCCACGATGGCCTCGACCACCAGCTTCACCCCGCGCGCCTCGTCCAGCGCCGCAATGGGCGTGATGCGCTCAAGCGTCGCTTCGCCCTCCATGGCAGACAGCTTGCCCCGAGCGACCAGGCCGTCAAACACAGTCTTCAACTTGTCCAGGGCATCGGCCGCAGCGCCAGGGCGCATATCAAAAAGCTTCACGGCATGTCCGGCTTGTGCCGCGACTTGCGCAATGCCTGCGCCCATGATGCCTGCCCCGACCACCAGCACCGGGGCCTGGCGCAGATCAAGACTCATGGCCGGGATTCCAACCTGCAAGCCGCTTCTGCAGGAATGCGTCAAACCCCTCACGTGCCTCCGCCGTCCCGCGCACACGGGCGATGGTCTGCGCCGTGAGTTCCCGCACTTCAGCCGTCACTGGCCCCACCTGCAGTTGCGAGAACAGCTGCTTGATTTCGCGCTGTGCATTCGGGCCGCCAGCCAGCAGATCACTGACCACGGCGTCGATGGCGCCGTCAAGTTGCTCGACGGGAACCACCTGCTGCACAAGGCCCATGCTCAAGGCCTCGGCAGAACCGATGCGCGCGGTGGACAGTGCCAAGCGCCGGGCCTGGCGCTTGCCAACCGCATTCGTGACATAGGGGCCGATGACCGAGGGCAGGATGCCGAACCGGGCCTCGCTGACCGAAAAGCTGGCATTGTCGGCGGCGACTGCGATGTCGCAAACACAGGTCAGGCCGACACCACCGCCCAGCGCTGCACCCTGTATGCGCGCCACGGTCGGCTTGGCGCAGGCATCAATGCGCGCCAGCATGCCGGCAAAGCGCCGCGCATCATCCAGGTTCCAGGTGTGGCTGGCCTGGCTCGCGCGCTGCATCCATTGAAGATCAGCGCCGGCGCTGAAATGCCGGCCCTCACCAGCGAGCACGATGACGCGCACGCCATCGTCCGCTTCCAGTTGGGCAAAGGCAGCGTCAAGCTCACCGATCATGGTCTCATCGAAAGCGTTGAAGACGTCCGGACGGGCCATCGTCACCTGCGCCACACCGCGGGCACGGGTATTGATGCGCAGCGTCTGCTGCGTGGTGTTCATGTTCTCATTCCTCTATTCGGGAGCGCGCCCGGGACCCAGGCCGTCAATAGGTTTCCAGATGCAGGCGCCCTTCGCGCTTGAGCTCGGCCCCCAGGCGCTCCCAGTCCAGCCCGGCCTGCTGCGCGATGTCACGCAGAGCCAGCACCACACCTTCTTCCATGCTCTTGAGGCCGCAAACATAAAAGTAGGTATTGGGATCGGCCAATAACAAGGCAAGGTCGGCCATGCGCTCGCGGAGTACATCCTGGACGTAGCGCTTGGGCTGGCCGGTTGTGCGAGAAAACGCGAAATTGATGTCGATGAAATCCTTGGGCAGATTCTGCAGAGGCCCGAAGTAAGGCAACTCCTCCTTGGTGCGGGCACCGAAGAAAAGCAGCAACTTGCCCCCCTCGAACTTGCCCGACTGACGCAGTCGGCGGCGCCATTCGGTCATCGCACGCATCGGCGCACTGCCGGTGCCGGTGCAGATCATCACGATATGGCTCTTCGGGTGGTTGGGCATCAGGAAGCTGGTGCCGAACGGGCCGATCACCTGCACCTTGTCCCCCACCTGCAGGTCGCACATGTAGTTGGACGCCACGCCACGTACCGGCTGGCCCTGGTGGTCCTCCAGCACGCGCTTGATGGTCAGTGACACATTGTTGTAGCCGGGCCGCTCGCCGTTGCGCGGGCTGGCAATCGAATACTGGCGTGCATGGTGCGGCCGTCCCTGCTCATCCGTGCCGGGCGGGACGACGCCGATCGACTGGCCTTCGAGCACCGGAAACGGCATGGAGCCGAAATCGAGCACGATGTGGTGCGTGTCATAGTCCTTGCCAACCTCGGTCACCTGGACGTTGCCGACCACGGTAGCGGTGATGGACTTCTCTGCAGCCTTCGGGCCGTAAAGATTGACATACGGATGCGCGGCCGACCACGGCGGCAGTGTGGCGCCATACTGGGTGCTGTTGAAAGCGGCATCACTTGTTGCCGACGCGATGGGGGCGATGGATTCGGGTGCCGCGGCCCCCTCTGTCACGCCCTGTTCGGCCAGTTGCTCGGCGGTCAGTTCGGCGGGCAATTCATCCCATCCCAGCTGTTCCTGCACGCTGTAGGCCCGGACCGACGGCATGGTGCGCCAGTTGTCGATCGAGCCGGTCGGACACGGCGGAATGCAGGCCATGCACAGATTGCACTTGGCAGCATCGACGACGTAGTTGCGCGAGTCATGCGTGATCGCAGCGACCGGACAGGTGGCCTCGCAGGTATTGCAGCGAATGCAGATTTCCGGATCGATCAGATGCTGCTTGATGACTTGGGTTTCAGTCATTTCCACGACGGCTTCCTCAATAAAAAACGGGCCACTGAGCGGTCGCATCAGCGGCCCGACAGGTTTTTACGCCTCAGTTGAAACGGACGTACTCGAAATCGATCGGCTGGCGGTTGATACCCATGACCGGCGGTGCAATCCAGTTGGCGAACTTTCCGGGCTCGACCACGCGCCCCATCAGGCTGGCAACGAAAGCGCGGTCTTCAGCCGTGGGCAGCCATTCGCCAACCTTGGCATTCCACTCCGCATCGGACACCACACGACCATCGGGCGACACCTTGACGCCGGCCAGCGCACCGATATTGCGGTGGAAAGCCTTGTGCGGCACCGTCAGGCGGAACGGGATACCGGCCTTCTCGATCACCTTGTTCCAGCGCTCGACGCCACTGATGGAGTCCTTGATGTAGTCATCACGCAGCACCTCATTCAGGGCATTGAGCATCGGCACTTCTTTTTCCACCAGCCGGCCACCCTGTACTTCCAGCACCTTGTAGGTCTGGCCCTTGAGCAGGTGGTCATCGTTGCGCTTGCCTTCCTCGAAGCGCCCCTTCAGGCCGGTGTTGTAGAAGGTCGCCGCGTTGCTCGACTGGTCCGCTCCGAACAGGTCGATCGTCACACTGAAGTGGAAATTCAGATAGCGCTGGATCGTCGGCAGGTCGATCACGCCGGCTTCACGCAGCTTCTTGGGATCATCCGTCTTGAGCTCGTTCATCATCTGGCAGGTGCGCTGGATCACACGCGAAATGCCGGATTCGCCCACGAACATGTGGTGCGCTTCCTCGGTCAGCATGAACTTGGTGGTCCGGGCCAGCGGGTCAAAGCTCGACTCGGCCAACGCACACAGCTGGAATTTGCCGTCACGGTCCGTGAAGTAGGTGAACATGAAGAAAGACAACCAGTCCGGCGTTTCCTCATTGAAGGCTTCCAGAATTCGCGGGTTGTCCTTCTGGCCGCTGCGGCGCTCCAGCAAGGCCTCGCCCTCTTCGCGGCCATCGCGGCCGAAGTACTTGTGCAGCAGGTAGACCATGGCCCACAGGTGGCGCCCTTCCTCGACATTGACCTGGAACAGGTTGCGCAGGTCGTACTGGCTCGGACAGGTCAGCCCCAGGTGGCGCTGCTGCTCAACGGACGCAGGCTCGGTATCGCCCTGGGTCACGATGATGCGACGCAGGTTCGCGCGGTATTCGCCGGGCACGTCCTGCCAAGCGGCCTCGCCTTTGTGGTCGCCGAAATGGATCTTGCGGTCCTGCTCGGCCGGGTTCATGAAGATGCCCCAGCGGTAGTCGGGCATCTTGACGTGGCCGAACTGGGCCCAGCCCTGGGGATCAACGCTGATGGCGGTGCGCAGATAGACATCGAAGTTCTGGCTGCCGTCAGGCCCCATGTCGTTCCACCAGCTCAGGTAGTTGGGCTGCCACTGCTCGAGCGCGCGCTGCAGCGTGCGGTCCTCGTTGAGATTGACGTTGTTAGGAATCTTCTCGCTGTAGTTGATGCTGCTCATTTCATGCTCCTGATTTATGGATCACAGTCGAATCAAACCCGGTTCCAGTCGAAGGCCGCTTTCTCGCCCTTGCCATAGACTTTCAAGGCCCCTTTTTCACCCACGGCGTTGGGACGCTGGAAAATCCAGTTCTGCCAGGCCGTCAGACGGCCGAAGATGCGGGTAAACATGTTCTCGGGACCGTTGAAGCGCAGATTGGCCTCCATGCCCGTGAGCGCGTCGGGAGACATGGCGACCCGCTCCTCGATGGCGATACGCACCTCGTCAGCCCAGTCGATGTCGTCCGGATTCGAGGTCACCAGACCCAAGGCAAAGGCGGCATCGGCGTCGAGCGCCTGCCCCGCCTTGGCCCGCACCGCTTCGAGTGCAGGCTGCTCGCCGTAGAAACGGCGTACAAGGCGGCTCTGCTCGGTGACCATGGGGAACAAGCCAAAGTTGGTTTCGCCCACCGTGATCTTCGGCGTCTTCTTTTCATCATCAGGCAGGGCAAGGTGGTAGCTGCGATCGCAGGCCAATGCCAACTCCAGCAGGGTGCCAGCGAAGCAGGAGCCCGGCTCGATCAGGGCAAACAGGCTGCGCGAGGACACGTCCAGGCGGCTCAGCGTGCGACGCAGCAAACCGATGGTCTCGCGCACCAGCCAGTGGTTCTGGTTGGCCAGCAACGTCGCATCCATGGACTGCACGGCTGCCGCATCGCCAGCGGTCTTGATCAGCCACACGCCGATATCGAGCTCATTGGTACGCATGGAAAGGATCGCGTCTTCCAGTTCCCGCGCCATCTGAAGCGGATACCAGGCCGCGCCAGCGGCCTCGATGCCTGCGATGTCCGCCGGCTGCGGGCCGGATGGACTGTGCACCGTGAAGCTGGCCGTACGCCGAGCGCGGTCAATCTCCACCGTCACATACTTGTAGCGCAGGGCATCCGCCTCGATGGTGCGCTGCAATGGCACCAGCGCCACCCCCTTGGCCGCGGCGGGGCGATCGCTTTGCGCCGCCAGTTGCAGCGCACGCTCCTGGACTTTCTGGGCAAACACGGCAGGCTTGGCGATATCGTCCACCAGGCGCCAGTCCTTGGCGCGCTGGCCGCGCACGCCCTCGTTGGTCGTGCAGAAGATGTCAGCCAAATCATGGCGCACATGGCGCTTGTCCGTCACACGGGTCAGACCACCGGTGCCGGGCAGCACGCCAAGCAGCGGCACCTCGGGCAGGCTCACCGCGCTCGACCGGTCATCCACCAGGATGATCTCGTCGCAGGCCAGCGCCAGTTCGTAACCACCGCCAGCGCAGGCGCCATTCACAGCCGCCAGGAACTTCAGGCCGCTGTGACGTGACGAGTCTTCCATGCCGTTGCGCGTCTCGTTGGTGAACTTGCAGAAGTTCACCTTCCAGGCGTGACTGCTGACGCCCAGCATGAAGATGTTGGCACCGGAGCAAAACACCTTGTCTTTCGCACTGGTCAACACCACCGTACGCACTTCCGGATGCTCGAAGCGGATCCGGCTGAGCGCGTCATTGAGCTCGATGTCCACGCCCAGGTCGTAGCTGTTGAGCTTGAGCTTGTAGCCGGACCGAAGACCGGCGTTCTCGTCGATATCGACGGCCAAGGTGGCAACAGGACCGTCGAAGCTCAGCTTCCAATGCTTGTAGCTCGACGGATTTGTTTGGTAATCAACACGGGGGTTTGCGTTCACGTGATCTCCAATAAGCAGAATAATGCCTAAAACAATTCGGTATTGGCATCATAATGCACATTACTCGATTGTCAAGCATTATTCTGCATATTTTCATTCACATCGGCAAATCGAGTGCACGGCGCACCAACTCCCGCAAAGACTGAAAGGTTGCCTCCAGCGGCTGGGCACTGGTATTGAGTGTGAATTCTGCTTTGGAATAGAAGGCAGCTCGCCCCGCCAGAATCCCCTTGAGGTCTTCCATGGCCTCCTTGCTGGCGGCCATCGGACGCAGGTCGCCCTGCGCCGTGACGCGCCGCATGTGATCCTCCGGGCTGGCCTGAAGCCAGACCGTGGTGCAATGCGCCAGCAGCAGATTGAAGGCCGCCGGATCGGACACCAGCCCGCCGGGCGTGGCAATCACCGCTTCGGGGTAGATCTGAATCGCCTCCTCCAGCGCCCGCAATTCATAGCGTCGGTAGGCATTGGTACCGTACAGGGCCTGAATCTCCGAGATGCTGCAGCCCGCAAATTTCTCGATTTCGCGGCTGAGTTCGACAAAAGGGAAACCCAGATCGGAAGCCAACTGCTGACCAAGCGTGGACTTGCCGGCGCCACGCAAGCCAATCAAGGCCACACGCGGACTGTGTCCTGCATTGCCGCCACCGGTACCCAGCATCTCACCGATCGTCACCCGCACCTTGTGCAGCGTCGCCTCGTCGCGCTGTTCCAGCAACTCGCGAATCAGCAACCATTCCGGCGAAGACGTGGTCACGTCTCCGACCAACTCGGCCAGCGAACAACGCAGGGCGGCCGCCACCTGGAGCAACACCAGGATGGAGACATTGCCCACCCCATATTCGAGGTTGGCCAAGTGCCGCTCGGAAATATCAGCCGCCGTGGCAAGGGCCTTGCGAGTCATGCCTTGACGCGAACGCAGACCGCGAACCCGCTCACCCAAGGCGATCAAAAACGGATTCCGCTCCTCTGCCACCCCTTCAGCGAGCTTGTCTTGCCCTGCCAGCACGCCACTCGCCGGGCTAGGTGTTATCCCTGAATCATGCAATATAGTGCTTGACATGGTGAACTGGAGTCCTTACTGTTCATATACGCACAATAATTCATATTGAAATCGAAAGCAAGCACCTAACGCAAGGACGGAGCCGAGAACGTGACACCTGAGCAATTGAAGGAAACCCTCACAGGACTGACCGCCCAACTCCAGGGCCGGCCACTGGATGCTGAACTGGGCCGCTGGTTGAATGCAGAGTTCGGCCCGCAAAGTTCGCTCTATCGTACCCTCAAGACCGCCTGTCAAACTGGTGTGACCGAAGGCTGGCTGTGCGAGCGCGAAGGCGGCGGCCTGCGCTACGGCCGCATCTTCAAGCCGACGCCTGAACTGCACGGCTATTCGGTGGATGTGGTCGATATGAAAAACGTCGCCGGCCCGCACCACACGCACCCCCATGGCGAAATCGACCTGATCATGCCCATCGAGGGTGACGCCCGCTTCGACGGCCAGCCGGCCGGCTGGCTGGTCTGCCCACCCGGCAGCGCCCACTGCCCGACCGTAAGCGATGGCCGCGCCCTCGTCTTGTACCTGTTGCCCGAAGGCCGCATTGAATTCACGCGCTTCTGAACCGCTTCCCCTGTACCGACCTCTATCCACATGACGCCTCTTCTCTCCAATCATCTCGGTGGCCGCTGGCAAGACGGCACCGGCCCTGGAACACCGTTATTCGACCCGGTACTGGGCAACGAACTCGTTCGCGTCGATGCACGTGGACTCGACCTGGCCGCCGGCTTTGAATTTGCCCGCGCCCAAGGTGGAACTGCCCTGCGTGCCCTGACCTACCGCGAGCGCGGCGCCATGCTGGCTGCGGCCGTCAAGGTGCTGCAGGCGAATCGCGACGCCTACTACGAAATCGCTACCGCCAACAGCGGCACGGTGAAAAACGACTCGGCGGTCGACATCGACGGCGGCATCTTCACCCTGGGCACTTATGCCAAGCTCGGTGAGACACTGGGGGATCGCCGCTTCCTGCTCGACGGAGATGCCGCCCGCCTCGGCAAGGAGCCTTTGTTCCAGTCGCAGCACGTGTTGGTGCCCACCCGTGGCGTGGCCCTGTTCATCAACGCCTTCAACTTTCCGGCCTGGGGCCTGTGGGAAAAAGCTGCTCCGGCGCTGCTCTCAGGTGTGCCCGTGATCGTGAAGCCCGCCACCGCCACGGCTTGGCTGACCCAGCGCATGGTGAAGGACGTGGTTGATGCCGGCATCTTTCCCGCCGGAGCGCTGTCGGTCGTCTGCGGCAGCCCGGCCGGTCTGCTTGATGCCTTGCAGCCTTTCGACGTGGTGTCCTTCACCGGATCAGCCGATACGGCAGCCAGCATCCGTTCGCATGCCGCCGTTGCCCAGCGCTCGGTACGCGTCAACATCGAAGCTGACAGCGTCAACTCCGCGCTGCTGCTACCGGGTGAAGCCGCCGACAGCCCGGCCTTCGATCTGCTGGTGCGCGAGGCCGTGCGCGAGATGACGGTCAAGTCCGGCCAGAAATGTACGGCCATCCGCCGCATCTTTGTCCCCGAGTCACTGTACGACGCCACCGCCCAGGCCATCGCCGCCAAGCTGGCGAAGACCACCGTCGGCGACCCGCGCAACGAAACGGTGCGCATGGGCGCACTGGTCAGCCGCGCGCAGCTGGCCAGCGTGGGCGAAGGCCTGAAACTGTTGAAATCCCATGCCGACGTCCTCCATGACGGCGCCAGTGCAGCGATGATCGACATCGATCCGGCCATCGCCTGCTGCATGGGCCCCACCTTGCTGGGTACGCGTCAAGCCGAGACGCCTCAACTGCACCAAACCGAGGTCTTCGGCCCCGTCGCAACCCTGCTGCCCTACCGAGATGCAGAACAGGCCCTGAGGCTGGTGCGCCGTGGTGAAGGCTCGCTGGTGGTCTCGTTGTATGGCAGCGATGCAAGCACCTTGGCCAGCGCCGCAATGGAACTGGCCGACAGTCACGGCCGCGTGCACGTGGTCTCGCCCGACGTGGCGCAGTTGCACACCGGTCACGGCAACGTTATGCCGCAGTCGCTGCACGGCGGGCCCGGCCGCGCCGGTGGCGGCGAGGAACTGGGTGGCGCACGCGCGCTGAATTTCTATCACCGTCGCAGCGCTGTACAGGCCAGCGCCGCCGTTCTCGCCTCGCTGCAGCAGGAAAACACGCCATGACCACCACAATGCAAATTCCCGCCCCCGGTGAGCGCTTCAATTTTGCCCAGCATCTTCTTGCGGGCAACGCGCAACGTACCAGCAAGACCGCGTTCATCGACGATCAAGGTTCACTGAGCTATGGTCAGTTGGACGAGCGCGTACGGCGTATGGCGGCTGGCCTGCGTGCGCTGCATGTCAAGCGCGAGGAGCGCGTATTACTGCTGATGCACGACTGCAGCGACTGGCCGGTGAGCTTTCTCGGTGCGATGTATGCCGGCATCGTCCCGGTGGCTGTGAACACCCTGCTGACCGCTGACGACTATGCCTACATGCTTGAGCACTCTCGCGCGCAGGCCGTACTCGTATCCGGTGCGTTGCTGCCGACGCTGACGGCGGCCATGACGAAATGCGATCACGAGGTTCAGAAAGTGATCGTCTCGCGTCCGGTGGCACCGCTTCACCCCGCCGAAGTTGAGTTCGAAGCTTTCCTGCAGAGCCAGGCACCGGCACCTCATCCGGCGGCAACCAGTCCGGATGATCCTGGCTTTTGGCTCTACTCCTCAGGCTCCACGGGCCGGCCCAAGGGCACCGTGCACTCGCACGCCAACCCCTACTGGACCGCCGAACTCTATGGCAAGGCAGTGCTGGGACTGCAAGAGTCCGACATCTGCTTTTCGGCGGCCAAGCTGTTCTTTGCCTATGGCCTGGGCAATGCCCTGACCTTTCCCATGAGTGTGGGCGCCACCGTGCTGCTGATGGCCGAGCGGCCGACGCCAGACGCCACCTTCCGCCGCTGGCTCGGAAAGGCTGGCGGCGTAACGGATGCAAAAGGATCGACACCGGTCAAACCGACGGTCTTCTTCGGCGCCCCCACAGGCTTTGCCGGCATGCTTGCCCATCCGCAATTGCCGGCCCGCAGCGATGTGGCGTTACGGCTGGTTTCTTCTGCCGGCGAGGCTCTGCCCGCCGAGCTGGGCGAGCGCTTCAAACGGCATTTCGGAGTCGACATCGTCGACGGTATTGGTTCGACCGAGATGCTGCATATTTTCATGTCCAATCGTCCGGACGAGGTGCGCTACGGCACAACCGGCTGGCCCGTGCCAGGCTATGAGATCGAACTGCGTGGCGAGGATGGTCAACCCGTGCCCGATGGCGAGCCGGGCGATCTCTATATTCACGGCCCGTCAAGTGCCATGATGTACTGGGGCAACCGGACCAAGACACGCGAGACGTTCCAGGGCGGGTGGACCAAAAGCGGCGACAAGTACGTGCGCAATGCAGATGGCACTTTCACCTACTCCGGCCGCAGCGACGACATGCTCAAGGTGAGCGGGATATATGTCTCGCCCTTCGAGGTGGAGGCTACGCTGGTCCAGCATCCAACCGTGCTGGAGGCTGCCGTCATTGGTGTCGTAGATACCGATGGACTGACCAAGACCAAGGCCTTCGTCGTGCTCAAGGATGGCGCGCAAGCAAGCGAGGAGGACCTCAAGGCCTTTGTGAAAGACAGATTGGCCCCGTACAAGTACCCGCGCCAGATCGAATTCATCGCCGAACTTCCCAAGACGGCCACTGGCAAGATCCAGCGCTTCAAATTACGCGAGCGCGAGGTTGCCTCGCAATGAACGACGCGGCGAGCTTCGCGGAGATTGTGTGGGCAAGTCGGCCTGCACGCATCGAATACCAGTGGATCGCACCGGCGCGCAGCAGTGCGCCATTGCTCGTCTTTCTGCATGAAGGACTGGGCTCGCTCTCCATGTGGCGCGACTTTCCGGAGCGTCTGTGCGATGCAGCCGGCTGCCGCGGCTTGGTGTACTCTCGTCCTGGCTATGGTCGCTCCACGCCACGCCTGGCCGGTGAAGCGTGGGATGTGGACTTCATGCATCGCCAGGCGCATGAAGTTCTCCCGGCATTGCTTGAAACGCTGGGCCACGACACACGGCAAGAGCCGATCTGGCTTTTGGGCCATAGCGACGGCGGTTCTATCGCTCTTTTGTATGCCGCGCAGCATCCACAGCAGGTCGCCGGCGCCATCGTTCTGGCGCCGCACATTGTGGTGGAGGACATCTCGGTTGCAAGTATCAAGCAGGCGCGCGACGCCTACCAGAGTACCGACTTGCGCGAACGTCTGTCCCGCTACCACGATGATCCAGACTCCGCATTCTGGGGCTGGAATGACATATGGCTCAACCCGGCCTTTCGCCACTGGTCGATCGAAAACGACATCGCATCCATCAACTGTCCCGTACTGGCAGTGCAAGGTCACGATGACCCCTATGGAACGATGGAGCAGATTCGCGGGATCGCCCGCCGTCTGCCTCCCACCGAACTTTTCGAACTGTCCGCGTGCGGTCACTCGCCGCACCGCGATCAGCCCGGGCCGCTGATCTCAGTGGTAACCGATTTCATCAAACGGCATACAAAAGGAGACAAACCATGAAACTGCTACGCCGTACCATCCTGGCCCTGGCCACGACATCCCTG
Source organism: Curvibacter sp. GWA2_64_110 (assembly GCA_001797315.1). Taxonomy (GTDB): domain Bacteria; phylum Pseudomonadota; class Gammaproteobacteria; order Burkholderiales; family Burkholderiaceae_C; genus Hylemonella. The sequence goes on along the minus strand of MGPC01000026.1, from coordinate 28,384 downwards.
GCCGCTCCGTTGGCTCTGGCCCAGTCTGCCCCCAAGCTCAAAGTGGGGCTCATGCTTCCTTACACCGGCACGTATGCGGCGCTGGGGAATGCCATCGAGAACGGCTTTCGTCTTTATGTCGCCGAACAGGGAGGCAAGCTCGGCGGGCGTGAGATCGAGTACTTCAAGGTGGATGATGAATCCGCCCCGCCGAAGGCAACCGACAACGTCAACAAGCTGATCAAGCGAGATCAGGTTGACGTCCTGATCGGCACCGTGCATTCCGGCGTGGCCATGGCCATGGCCAAGGCAGCCAAGGACAGCGGCACCATCCTGATCGTGCCCAACGCGGGCGCCGGTGCGATTACAGGCACGATGTGCGCGCCCAACATCTTCCGCAGCTCCTTCACGATGTGGCAGTCCGCCTACGCCATGGGCGACGTCGCGGCCAAAAAAGGTCACAAGACCGCCGTTACCATCACCTGGAAATACGCTGCCGGCGAGGAGTCGGTCAACGGTTTCAAGGAGGCCTTCGAGAAAGGCGGCGGCAAGGTCGTCAAGCAGCTCACACTGCCGTTCCCGAATGAGGAATTCCAGGCATTGCTGACCGAGATCGCTGCGAGCAAGCCGGACGCGGTCTATACCTTCTTCGCCGGGGCCGGAGCCGTGAAATTCGTCAAGGACTACGCCGCTTCTGGCCTGAAGAAGAGCATCCCGCTGTATGGCGCCGGCTTCCTGACCGATGGCACGCTGGAAGCGCAGGGGGCTGCGGCCGACGGCCTGACCACGACCCTGCACTATGCCGACAACCTGGAAACCAAGCGCGACAAGGAGTTCCGCCTGTCCTATGCCAAGAGCTACAAACTGCAGCCCGATGTCTACGCCGTGCAGGGCTACGATGCGGCACAGATGCTGGGCATCGGCTTGAATGCGGTCAAGGGTGACGTGAGCAAGAAGACGGAATTTGCCGCCGCACTTGAGAAGGCCCGGATCGACAGCCCACGTGGCGCCTTCACCATCTCCAAGTCCCACAACCCTGTGCAGGATATCTATCTGCGTCAAGTCACAGGCAAGGAGAACACGTTCGCCGGCATAGCCACCAAGGCCTTGGCCGACCCCGGTCGCGGCTGCAAGATGTAAGCGAGCAGCGCATTGCCAGCCAGTCGTTCCAATCTCAGGCCTGGCCTGAGATTGGAGCGTCCACCGCGTAATGCATGCGACCGAACGACTGAATTACGATGGATCTCACGACTTTCCTCATCCAATGCCTGAACGCCCTGCAATACGGGCTGCTGCTGTTTCTCGTCGCCTCCGGGCTCACGTTGATCTTCGGCATCATGGGTGTCATCAACCTGGCACACGGCAGCTTCTACATGATTGGTGCCTATATGTCCTTCGCGCTGGCGCCCATCGTGGCTGCCACGTTTGGCGGTGGATTTTTCGCGACCATGCTCGCCGGGACGGTGCTGGCTGTGCTGCTGGGGTACCTGCTCGAATGGGCTTTCTTCAGCTTCCTGTACGAGAGGGAGCACTTGCAGCAAGTGCTGATGACCTATGGTCTGATCCTGATCTTCGAGGAAGCACGTAGCCTGCTGGTGGGCGATGACGTGCATGGTGTCGATCCACCGGCCTGGCTGGCCGGAAGCTTTGCCCTGGGGAGCATCATGACCTACCCGGTCTACCGGCTCTTTATTTCGGCGGTCTGCCTGGCGCTGGCGCTGGGCCTGTACTTTGTCTTCAGCCGGACGCGCTTGGGCATGATGATCCGTGCCGGCGCCAGCAACCGTGAAATGGTGCAGTCACTGGGCATCGACATCAAATTCTTGTACCGCGTGGTTTTTGCCGCAGGCGTAGCCTTGGCCGCTCTGGCCGGGATGGTGGCGGCACCAGTATCTTCGGTCTATCCCGGCATGGGGAACCACGTGCTCATCATCTGCTTCGTCGTAGTCGTCATTGGCGGCATTGGTTCGATTCGCGGCGCCCTGCTGGCCGCCTTGCTCATCGGTTTGGTAGATACCTTCGGCAAGGTGCTTTTCCCGGAGGCTGCCGGCGTTCTGGTCTATGTATTGATGGCACTGGTTCTGCTCTGGAAACCTGATGGTCTCTTCAAGGCAGGTTGAAATACGCATGAATCGATCCAAACTTCTCTTTGTCGCAATCAGCTTCGCCGCCCTTGCGCTTTTCCCTCTGGCTTCCAGCAGTTACGGCATCGACTTGGTCACCAAGATCATGATCTACGCCATCTTGGCCCTGAGTCTAGAACTGCTGGTCGGCAGCACCGGCCTGGTGTGCTTCGGCCAAGCGGCTTTCTTCGGTATTGGTGCCTACGCCACAGTGCTCCTCTCGCCAGACTATGAGGCACCCTCGGTACTCTGGCTATTGCCTGCCAGCATGGTGGTGGCTGCCGTCTACGCACTCATCATGGGTTCACTGTCGCTGCGCACCAAGGGCGTGTATTTCATCATGGTGACGCTGGCTTTTGCGCAGATGGCCTTCTATGTGATCCACGACACCCCGCTGGGTGGCGGCACAGACGGCATCTATCTCAATGCCAAACCGACAATCGGTACGTTGCTCGATCTGGACAGGTCGCTCGCACTCTATGCTTTCACGCTGGGCAGCCTGGTTGCGATGTTCGGGTTTCTGGCGCTGTTGTTGCGCTCACGCTTTGGCCGCGCCTTGGCAGGAATACGCGTTAACGAGCAACGCATGCGCGCAACCGGCTTCTCGACCTACCCATACAAGCTGGCTGCTTTTGTGATCTCCGGCGGCATCGCTGGCCTGGCGGGCTTCCTGTTCGCCGTCAAGGATGGATTTGTCAACCCTGAAATGCTGGGCTGGCACCAGTCCGGCGCTGTGCTGATCATGATTATCTTTGGTGGCCTGGGCCACCTGCGCGGCGCTCTGATCGGAGCCTTCGCCTTCGTTCTTCTGCAGGAGTTCTTCATGTCCGAAGCCGTGTTCGGCGCCTTCGCCAAACATTGGCACCTCGGTCTGGGCTTAAGCATCATCGCCAGCGTGGCGCTGCTTCCACACGGGCTGGTGGGCATTCCAAGCCAGGTACGAGAACGGCTGACAGGCCGTCGCAACACCGCACGCGATGCCACGACAGCAGAGGAATCACGATGAGTCAGTCTGCAATCCTGCTGCGCTGCACCGACATCACCCGCCGCTGGGGCGGCCTGGTGGCCGTCAACCGGATATCGATCGAGCTTGAGCGTGGCACCGTGCATGCTGTCATCGGTACCAACGGTGCTGGCAAGTCCACGCTGATCAATATCCTCTCCGGTGAAATCGATGCCTCGGACGGTCGGGTCGAGTTGTTGGGGCAGGATGTCACCACATGGACACAGCCCCGACGCGCGCGTGCCGGTCTGGGGCGCAGCTACCAGCGCAACACCATTTACCCGAGCTTCACGGTGTTCGAGAACTGTCGCCTGTCGGCACAGGCCATGGCGCAAAAACCCTGGGCCTGGTGGAGCAATGCCCAGCGTTGCCCTGTCAGCACCGCGGCGGCTCTGGATGCCGCTGTCCGTAGCGGGTTGGTCGATCTACTTGAGCGACCGGCCGGCCTACTGTCGCACGGACAGAAACGACAACTAGAAATCGCCATGTGTCTGGCCACGCAACCACAGGTTCTGCTGCTCGACGAGCCTTTGGCTGGCATGGGTGCGGAGGAGACTGAGCGCATGCTTGCACTGCTGGAAGAGCTGAAGAAAGACCAGGCCATCTTGTTGGTGGAGCATGACATGGACGCCGTGTTTCGTATCGCTGAACGCATTACTGTCATGGTGAACGGCAGTGTGCTGGCATCAGGAACACCCGAGGCCGTGCGTAGCAATATCGACGTGCAAGCGGCCTATCTCGGCGGAGGCCACTGACATGGCGACTGATCTGATCCTCGATGCTCGCGGCGTACATGCCTGGTACGGCTCCAGTCATGTGCTGCATGGCATAGACCTGCAGATTGCCCGTGGCGAGACTGTCGGACTGCTCGGCCGCAACGGCATGGGCAAAAGCACCTTGATTCGCACGCTGCTGGGTCATGTGATGCAGCGGGAGGGGTTCATCAGCTTCTTCGGTCAGGACACCTCTCACGCGCGGCCGCACGAGGTGGCACGCCTAGGCGTTGCCTACGTCCCCGAGGGGCGCGGCGTGTTCCCCAACCTCACGGTACGCGAGAACCTCGTTATGGCGGCGCGCAACGGGCGTGACGGCCGTTCTGAATGGTCATACGAGCGAGTACTTGATACTTTCCCGCGCCTCAAGGAGCGCCAGTCCAATCTGGGCTCGCAACTTTCCGGCGGCGAGCAGCAGATGCTGTCCATCGGACGGGCGCTGATGACACACCCTGAACTCATCATCTTGGATGAAGCCACGGAAGGCCTGGCGCCGCTGATCGTGAATGAAATCTGGCGCGTGATCGGCGAGATCAGTGCCAGCGGCATTGCCACGCTGATCGTTGATCGCGATTACCGAAAAGTGCTGGCGCGCTCCAAGCGCGCCTTTGTACTGCAGAAAGGTCAAGTCGTACTGCGAGGCAGCGCCGAGGAAATCAGTGATAGCCCGGCACTATCAAGCTATCTCGGGGTCTGAAACGGCACTCTCGGCATGTCGCCTATGTTGCGCCCTCAGTGGAGGGTACGCCCAATCGCGCATGCGTGGACGGGACCAAGGCACAACGAAGATTCATCTCCAAACGTTTCCATCACTTGAAGTCAACTCGGCAATGGTTGGATCAGCAACTTCTCTACAAATCGGCTACGGGCCGTTCGATGTGCCGTTGTGCCTTGATTGGACATTTGCGACTCGGCAACAACATAGCTGTAAAGCAGAAAAGCGCGCAATCTTGCCTCGGCAACCGTGAACCCCAGCGATGAAAATATTTGAGCGATGTAGCCAATGCGGCTTGCATCAGCTTCGTCAACCGCATGGCGAGCCATTTCATCACGACGTGCCCAAGCGCGAATGGCGAGTTCGATTCGTGCAGCACGTTCGGCACTACGCCCCCGAAACGGCAGCGAAACAACATCGCGCAGCTGTTCAAGCGCATCCGTGTGCGCATTCTCCAGTCGTGCCGTCAGTTGCTCCGTGGCAAGTTCATGCCACGCGCGCAGTACTCTGCGCAAAAGGTCCTCGCGATCACGGAAGTGCCAGTAAAAGCTGCCACGCGTGACGCCCAGTTGCTGAGCAAGCAAGTCCACCCGAACACGATCGATACCCTGATACGCCAACACCTCGGTTGCAGCGTCAATCCAGCTTTCCGGGGTCAGGGTATTGCGCAAGGTTCCTTCGCCGTCCGCTGTGTCGGATGACCGGCGTGTTTTGCGGGCCGGTTTGTCTTTGGGGGGCAGTGTGTTCATATGCGGGTCGACTGAGAATTCATCATCATGATGCCATGCATATATGTATGGAATCAGGTGTAAACCCTAATTTTAACCAATACATATTTCTATAAAATTCGATCGCATCAAACATACAGAGGTGTATGGAATGTCGATTAAATCCGATTGGTTAAACGATCACGGCATGCTGGCAAAGCCACGCGCCGTACGCGTTGGTTTTGATGATGGCAGTTTTGTGCTCCGCTCTCCGGAGCCCCTGCAACCGTACGCGCGCTGCATTGGCGAGTGGCTCGATCGATGGGCTGCTGAAACACCCCATGCGTTGGCGTTTTCAGAACGCTCGCTCGACGGCCGCTGGCGTCAATTGACCTGGGCCGAGACGCGCGCTCTCGTCGGGCGCATTGCACAAATGCCTATTGGGCTTGAAACTGAAGTCCAATGCGCCGATCGTTGTCCTGTCAGACAACGCGTTGGATCACGTCCTGATGGCGCTTGCGGGAATGCATATCGGACGGGCTGTTTGCACGGTCTCCAGCGCCTACTCCCGGATGAGCAGGGATTACACAAAGATTCACGGCATCTTGAATACGCTGGGGCCGGCATTGGTCTACGCCTCTGATGCTGCAGTCTATGGTCCGCCGCTGGCAAGTAGCGGATTACACGCGGTGGCCGTATTCAGCCAGGGGGCGGAAACTTTTCCTGGAGCACTCTCCTTTGACAGCCTGACAAGAACGGCTGAAGGCCCAGCGGTTCGCGAGGCGTTCGAGGCCATCACCCCGGACACGCATGCAAAATACTTGCTGACTTCGGGTTCGACAGGACACCCGAAGGTGGTGATCAATACGCACCGCATGCTGTGCGCGAACCAACAAATGATCGCCCAGGCATGGCGTTTTCTCGACAAGGAAAAGCCTGTTCTCGTTGATTGGCTTCCTTGGAGCCATACCTTTGGCGGCAACCACAACCTGAACCTCGTGCTGCGCAATGGTGGGACCCTGGTCATTGATGAAGGTCGCCCTGCGCCAGGTTTGATCGAAAAATCGGTTGCGAATCTCGCAGAAATGCAACCTACCATCTGGTTCAACGTACCGCGGGGCTTTGAAATGGCATTGCCCCTGCTTGAAGCAGATGAGAAACTCGCTCGGCGTGTGTTCTCGCGTTTACGTACGGTCTTTTATGCCGGCGCAGCTTTGCCACAGGCGACGTGGGATCGATTGCAGGCGCTGGCCATCAAAATCCAGGGTGAGCCGGTATGGCTAACCACATCCTGGGGATCTACCGAAACCTCGCCAGCGATTACGAGCGCGCACTGGAAGTTAGAGCGTGCAGGCGTCATCGGTGGCGTTTTGCCGGGGCTTGAACTGAAGTTCATACCCAATGGCGAGAAGCTCGAACTCAGAGTACGCGGCGTAAGCGTCTTTCCGGGCTATCGGGATGCACCTCAACTCACGGCCCAAGCCTATGATGAAGAAGGGTATTACCGCATTGGCGATGCCGGATATCTCGCCGATGAGACACAGCCAGAACAAGGTGTGGTCTTCAATGGCCGCGTCGCTGAAGATTTCAAGCTGACAACGGGAACCTGGGTGAGTGTCGGGACCCTGCGTGTACGAGTGGTTTCGGCAATGGCTCCCTATGCCCAAGACGTCGTGATCACTGGCCATGACCGCGACGAGATAGGCGTCCTCGTCTTCCCGACAGCTCAGGCCGCCGCGCTGCCCACCCAGGAACTGGCAAGACATTTAGGGAACGCATTAAAGGCCATCGGAGGTGAAGGCGGCGGCTCCTCCCAGACACCGCGACGGGCTCTTCTGCTGCGCGAACCGCCGAATATTGAAGCTGGAGAGATCACAGACAAAGGCTACATCAATCAAGGAGCCGTCCTCAAGCGACGCGCCAGCGATGTTGCGTCGCTCTACGCGGGAGGATCCGATGTCATCTATCCAGGTTGATGCCTCGATAACTGCAGAATTTCGGCCGTCAGAAGGGATTTTGGCTCAACAGTCCTTGCTCTACATCGAGCAATCAGGACCGATTGTCCATTTGCGGCTCAACCGGCCTGGCAAGCGCAATGCGATGAGCGACAGCATGATCCGTCAGCTGCACACCGCATTCATCAACCTGCCGCCGGATGCCCGCGTGGTCGTGATCAGCGGGGAGGGATCGCACTTTTGCGCCGGCCTTGACCTGTCAGAAGTTTCCGAGCAATCCGTGACCGACGGAATCCATCACTCACGGCTATGGCATGCCGCCTTTGACGCTATTCAGTTTGGTCCGGTACCGGTCATTTCGGTATTGCATGGTGCGGTTGTCGGCGGTGGACTGGAGCTGGCCGCGACGACTCATCTGCGCGTCGCCGAGCCATCTGCCTACTACGGTCTGCCCGAAGGACAGCGTGGAATTTTCGTGGGCGGCAGTGGTTCAGTCCGCATTCCGCGGCTGATCGGCGTCTCGCGAATGAGCGACATGATGCTGACCGGCCGTGTTTTTGATGCGACCGAAGGGCAATCTATGGGGCTCTCAAACTACCTGGTCAGAGAAGGTGAAGGTTTATTCAGGGCCTTTGAACTGGCAGCAAAGATCGCCAGCAACGCACCGTTGTCGAATTACGCGATCACGCAGGCATTGCCACGAATTGCCGGCCTGGCCCCCGCAGAGGGCTTGTTCGTCGAGTCGTTGATGTCGGCTATCGCCCAGGGAGATGGGGCCGCCAAACAGCGTGTCCGCGACTTTCTTGAAAAGCGAGCGAACAAAGTGGAAAAATCATCATGAGTTCAGGCATGTATCAGTCATTTGGCGATGTCTACATTCTCGATGGTGTGCGCACACCCATGGTTGACTACCAAGGCGCATTCGCCGATGTCAATCCAATTGATCTGGGCATCAAGGCTGCACGTAGCGTGCTCTCCCGTACAGGCATGGACCCCTCTCGGGTGGACTCGGTCATGGCCGGAAACATGGCACCTGGCGGATTTGACCAGTTTTACGTGCCTCGCCACATTGGGCTGTATGCCGGTGTACCAGTTGAAGTCCCGGCACTCATGGCTCAGCGCATATGCGGAACTGGTTTCGAGCTTTTTCGGCAGGCTGGCGAGCAGATAACCGCCGGCGTCGCTTCACTGGCGCTGTTGGTGGGTACAGAGTCCATGACTCGCCACCCGATCGCAGCTTTCGATCACCGAAGCGGGTTCCGCCTTGGGGCACCGCTCGGATTCAAAGACTACCTTTGGGAAACGCTTAACGATCCGGCTCCAGGCGTCTCGATGATCCAAACAGCCGAGAACTTGGCTCAGCGATACCGCATCACGCGCGAAGACGTGGATGCCTTCGCTGCGCGTTCGTTCGAACGAGCGGTCGCAGCACAAGAGTCCGGGTGGCTCGCGGACGAAATCGTTCCAGTGAGCGGCGAATCATTCGAGTTGACGGGTTACAGGCCGCGTCAATTGCGCCTGTCGGGCAAGACTGCGGTTATTGAGCGAGATACGCATCCGCGTCCGACATCCGTGGAGGTGCTCTCCGCACTGCGCACGGTGTTTCCTGGCGGCGTGCAGACGGGTGGCAACAGCGCGGCCCTGACCGACGCTGCCGCCGCCGCCCTGGTGGCTGGCAGCGCAGTCACCCGGGCCTGGGGCCGCGCACCTCTCGCGCGCGTGGCCGCTGCTGCAGTTGTTGGTGTCCCGCCTGAAATCATGGGTATCGGTCCGGCACCGGCGATCCGACTTCTGCTCGACCGCAGTGGCAAGAAGATCGATGACATTGCACGCTTCGAGGTCAACGAAGCACAGGGGGCACAAACCCTGGCAGTTGCCCGCGAGCTTGGTCTAGATTCAGATCGTTTGAACGTCCATGGCGGCGCGATTGCGCTGGGTCATCCCTTGGCCGCCACCGGTGTTCGGCTAACCGTGACGGTAGCTCGTCAGCTTCGGACGATCGGCGCCCGCTGGGGTGTTGCTTCGGCTTGTATCGGCGGGGGGCAAGGCATCGCCCTTTTGCTTGAGAACCCGGATGGGAATTGAGTACCAGTGACAGGAGATCAGCGGCAGATTCGACCTGATGTCCATGGAGCGAGGTCATGGCAGCCGTTGCGATTGTTTTTTTGCTAGCGACCGTGTCTTGTTAGATGTTTCATTACTTAAAGAGGAGAAGTGTTATGAGCAACCGTCGTCAGTTCATGCATGCCGCCCTGGGCTCAGCCGTGGCTGGTTCCCTGGGTGTCTTGGGCCAGAATGCCTACGCGCAAGCCGGGCTTCCATTGGAACAGGTTAAGGTCTTCTATGGCTTCCCCGCGGGGAGCTCGGGCGATATCGTTGCACGCCGGATCGGTGAGAAAATGGCCGGCAGCAGCTATACAAAAAATGCCGCGGTAGTGGACAATCGACCTGGCGCCGGTGGTCGGATCGCCTTGGACGTCCTCCGGACCGCACCCGCCGACGGGTCCAGTCTTGCGCTCACCCCGTTCTCCATGCTGGCGTTGTATCCCCATGTCTACAACAAGCTTTCGTACGACCCGTTCAAGGACTTCGTACCGGTTGGTATGGCTGCCAGCATGCAACATGGTCTTGCTGTCGGGCCTCTGGTGCCGGCCAGTGTCAAGACAGTGAAAGACTTTCTGGCGTGGGCGAAAGCCAATCCGAAAGATGCGAGCTACGGCTCGCCCGGTGCCGGGTCGACGCCTCACTTCATTGGCGCCCTTCTTGGGCTTGCCAGCGACGTGGAACTCAAGCACATCCCCTATCGGGGTTCGGTGCCCGGCGTTACGGACGTTGTCGGCGGGCAAATTGCAGCAATGGTGACGCCGCATGGCGACTTCCTGGCGAATCACCGAGCTGGCAAGTTGCGCATCCTAGCCACCTCTGGCGCCAAGCGATCACCATTTGTATCCGACATCCCTACTCTTGCTGAACAAGGATTTTCCGACCTTGTTGTCGATGAGTGGTTCTCTTTTTTTGCGCCAGCCAAGACCCCCGCAGGCGTGGTTGCCGCAGCGAACTCAGCCATCAATGCCGCCGTCAAGGACCGAAGCGTCATCGACGCACTCGCGCTTGTTGGCCTGATCGCTCAGGGCTCCACCCCAGCCGAGTTGGGACAGAGCCTGAATGAACAATATAAGAAGTGGGGACCGCTGATAAAGAAGGTCGGCTTTACAGCTGAATCCTGATACGGTCCGCGTCCGCACATGACCCCGCTCTGCCATGCCGCAAGTACACCTGCGGCATGGTAGGGATTGTTCTTTTATGACACGATGGGCCATCAGATGCACCGGTGCGGGACAAGAACGATCCAATGCCAGAAGGTTTTTTGGCTTTTCGGAACCCGAACCAAGGGCTGTGAGTTGCCCTGCGTGTTGTATCAGCGCAGGAAAGGTCTGCTAGCCAACATCAACTCATCCAAGTTGAGGGCTTCAGAACGCTGTTGCTCTATCCACCTGAGCTACGGGCAGAGATCCTGAAACAAGAAAATGGTCGGGGCGATACGATTCGAACGTACGACCCTCTGCTCCCAAAGCAGATGCGCTACCAGGCTGCGCTACGCCCCGACAAGCTGCGTATTCTACCGGCTCAACGACCAGATTCCCGGCCTGACTCGGCTAAAGTTGCTGCATGCAAACGAGTCCGCCCCCTCTGCCCTGGTTAGAGCCAGGCGACGACTTCCCCCCGGTCACGCAGGCCTGGGAGGGACACTCTGAAGCCCCCGGGCTGCTGGCGGCCGGCGGACAGCTCGACGTGCCAACCCTGTGCAAGGCCTACGCCGAGGGCATCTTTCCCTGGTTCAGCGCGGGCCAGCCGATTCTCTGGTGGAGTCCGGACCCACGCATGGTGCTCGATGTGGCGAAATTCCGCCTGCATCGCTCACTCAGAAAGACATTACAAAAATTCCGAGCCACGCCTGGCTGCGAGGTCCGTATCGACACGGCCTTCGACCAAGTGATCCAGGCCTGCTCGAGCAGTCCGCGCGAAGGCCAGTCGGGCACCTGGATCGTGCCGGCCATGGTGCAGGCCTACCGTGCGCTGCACCGTGCCGGTTTTGCGCACAGCGTGGAGACCTGGGTCGATGGGCGACTCGTCGGCGGCCTGTATTGCGTAGCGCTGGGTCAGGCCGTCTTCGGCGAATCAATGTTTGCACGTGCCACCGATGCCTCCAAGATCGCGCTGGCTGCGCTGGTCTGCTTTTGCCGTCAACACGGCATCCGTCAGATCGACTGCCAGCAGAACACCCGGCACCTGAGCTCGCTCGGCGCACAGGAGGTACCACGCGCCTCCTTCCTGGCCGAGGTTCGCCGGGCACGCCAGGCGCCTCTCCCTCTCTGGCATTTCGAGCCTCTATACTGGAAACAACTCACCGCTACGCTTTCGGAGCCCACGTGACGCACCTCAAGGATCTTCCCCTGCAGACCTTGCAGTTCTATGCGACCGCACCCTACCCGTGCAGCTATCTGGACGACCACCTGGCACGCTCGCAAGTGGCAACCCCCAGCCATCTGATCAACAACGCTACTTATTCGGAATTGGTGGCCAAGGGTTTTCGCCGCAGCGGCATGTTCACCTACCGCCCCTACTGCGACGGCTGCCAGGCCTGCACCCCACTGCGTGTGCTAGCGCAAGAGTTTCAGCCGAATCGCAGTCAGCGCCGCACCCGTCAGCAGCATCAGTCCCTGCAGGCCCGCGTCCTCAAGCTGTGCTTCATGCCGGAGCACTACCAGCTCTACCTGCGCTACCAGAACGGGCGGCATGCGGGCGGCGGCATGGACCAGGACAGCATTGACCAGTACACCCAGTTCCTGCTGCAAAGCCGGGTCAACTCCCGGCTGGTGGAATTCCGCGAAACCCAGGTCGACGGCAGCCCCGGTACATTGAAGATGGTCTCCATCCTCGACGTCTTGGATGACGGCCTGTCGGCGGTCTACACGTTTTACGAACCCGAGGCCCACGCCAGCTACGGCACTTACAACATCCTCTGGCAGATCGCACAAGCGCAATCCATGGGCTTGCGCTACGTCTACCTCGGCTACTGGATCGCCGAGAGCCGGAAAATGAACTACAAAGCCCGCTTTGTGCCCAATGAGATACTGCTGAATGGCCACTGGGTGGCCCCCATCGATGCTCTCTGACAGCACTGGATGCGCCCGAAAGAGGATTTCACGAAGTAAAATCCTGGCAAGGCCCAGGAGTAGTTCATGAAAAAAACAGATCCCGATATCAATGCCACGCCCACCGTCCAGGTGATTGAGCGCATGTTCACCTTGATGGACGTGCTCGCCTCCCGGGAGGAGGCTGTTTCACTCAAGGAAATCAGCGAAAAAACCGGCCTGCACCCCTCCACGGCGCACCGCATTCTTAACGATCTGGCTATCGGCCGCTACGTCGACCGCCCCCAACCCGGCACCTACCGCCTGGGCATGCGGCTGCTCGAACTCGGCAACCTGGTGAAGGGGCGACTCAATGTGCGCGATGCCGCCATGGCACCGATGCGCGAGCTGCACAAGCAAATCCATCAGCCGGTCAACCTGAGCATGCGCCAGGGCGACGAAATCGTCTACATCGAACGCGCCTACAGCGAGCGTTCGGGCATGCAGGTGGTGCGCGCCATTGGTGGCCACGCGCCGCTGCACCTGACCTCGGTCGGCAAGCTGTTTCTGGCGGCAGAAGATCCGCAACGCGTACGGGCCTATGCCACGCGTACGGGCCTGAGCGGACACACCAAGAACAGCATCACGCAGTTGCCGGTGCTGGAGCGCGAACTGTCCAAGGTGCGCCAGTATGGCGTGGCACGCGACGACGAAGAGCTGGAACTGGGCGTGCGCTGCATGGCCGCCGGCATCTATGACGACCAGGGCAAGCTGGTGGCGGGTTTGTCGATCTCCGCCCCGACGGGACGGCTGGACGAGGAATGGCTGCCGAAGTTGCAGGCCGTGGCCGACGAAATTTCCCGTACCTTGGGCTATCAGCCTGGCGCCAAGCCGCATTGATACGGCCAGCGCCCCCTAGCAAGCGAAAGGGGCGCTGCCGGGATCAGTGGAAATCAGTTGAACGCCAGCGTCTCGCTGGCGGCAAGACCAGTCACCGGGCGCGCCTGCGGAATCGACTCGACCCAGCGACGCACACGTTCTGCATCGGCAATGCGCGTGAGCTTTCCCGCCGAATCCAGGAACACCATGATGAGCTTGCGGCCCGCGACCTGCGCCTGCATCACCAGACATTGTCCGGCTTCGGAGATGTAGCCGGTTTTTTGCAAGCCGATGTCCCAGGTCGGATTCTTCACCAAGCGGTTGGTGTTGTTGTACTGCAGCACCTGCCGGCCAACTGCGACCTGATAACCTGGCGAAGTGGAGTATTCACGCAGCAGGGGGTCGGCCGAGGCCACGTTGACCAGCATGGCCAGATCCTTGGCGCTTGACTGGTTCTTGCTGGACAGGCCGGTCGGCTCGACATAGCGGGTGTCGTGCATGCCCAGCATGCGGGCCTTGGCGTTCATCAGACTGACAAAGGCGGACAAGCCGCCGGGATAAGTACGCCCGAGCGCGCTGGCAGCCCGGTTCTCGCTCGACATCAGGGCCAGATGCAGCAGTTCGGCACGGCTGAGCGTAGTGCCCACGCGCAAACGCGAAGAGCTGCCCTTCTCCGTGTCGACATCGTCCTGCGTGATGGTAAGCATCTCGTCCATGGGCAGCTTGGCTTCGCTGATGATCAGGCCGGTCATCAGCTTGGTCAGGGAAGCAATCGGCAGTACCGCCTGCTCGTTTTTGCTGAACAGCACTTCCTGCGTTTCCTGATCCACCACCAAAGCCACACTGGACTTGAGATCCAGCGCATCCTGCGCCTGATGCAATCCGGCCAGTTGGCCGAAAGAAGGCCTGGCAGGGATTGCCGCCATACGCACTGCGGACTTGCGCTTGGCAACGTAGATCGTTTTGGAAACCTTGCGTTTGACGCCAGGTTTGCTATCGGAGGCGCGGATTTGGGCTGCGCTGGCATCAACGGCGACAAAAGCCGTCAAAACCGACATGGCACACATGCCCCAAACCAATCGATTCAAAGCTTTTACCCAGCCAGCCCTGTTTTGAATCCGCATGCATTCTTCTCCGCACATATTCGATGACTCGGTTTATACAAAAAAAATCGCGCAAGATCAAGTACTTGCGCGATTTATCTCAACAAACTCCTGCAAATCCGGGATCACCCTAGCCTTGAGCGGCCACCCGGTCGGCTTTGCTGGACAATTTGTTGAGCGCACTCAGGTACGCCTTGGCCGAAGCAACCACGATATCGGGGTCGGCGCCGACGCCATTGACCACCCGGCCGCTGTTTTGCAGCCGCACGGTCACCTCCCCCTGACTTTCGGTCGATCCGCTGATGGCATTCACCGAATAAAGCACCATTTCCGCCCCGCTTTTCACATGGGACTCGATGGCCTTGAGCGAGGCGTCCACCGGACCATTGCCGTCGGACTCTCCCTTGACCTCCTTGCCGTCCACCGTGATCACGATCGACGCCTGTGGCCGCTCCCCGGTTTCACTGTGCTGTGACAGCGACACGAAGCCATACCGCTCCTTCTCACTGGTCACGCTCTCGTCGCTGACCAGGGCCAGGATGTCCTCGTCGAAGATCTCGCTCTTGCGGTCGGCCAGCTCCTTGAACTTGGCAAAGGCGGTATTGATCTCGGTTTCGCTGTCCAGCGAGACCCCCAACTCCTGCAGGCGCTGCTTGAAGGCATTGCGGCCACTGAGCTTGCCCAGCACGATCTTGTTGGCAGACCAGCCCACATCTTCGGCGCGCATGATCTCGTAGGTGTCGCGCGCCTTGAGCACACCATCCTGGTGGATGCCGGAGGCATGGGCAAAAGCATTGGCCCCCACCACGGCCTTGTTCGGCTGCACCACGAAGCCGGTGGTCTGGCTGACCATGCGGCTGGCCGCCACGATGTGCCTGGTGTCGATGCCGACATCCAGGTTGAAGTAGTCGCGACGCGTTTTGACCGCCATCACCACCTCTTCCAGACTGCAGTTGCCGGCCCTCTCGCCCAGGCCGTTGATGGTGCACTCCACCTGCCGTGCGCCACCGATCTTGACACCGGCCAGCGAGTTGGCCACGGCCATGCCGAGGTCGTTGTGACAATGCACCGACCAGATCGCCTTGTCCGAATTGGGCACGCGCTCACGCAGGGTCTTGATGAAGTTGCCGTACAGCTCCGGTACGGCGTAGCCCACGGTATCCGGAATGTTGATGGTGGTGGCACCCTCCTTGATGACAGCTTCGACCACGCGGCACAGGAAATCCATCTCGCTGCGATAGCCATCTTCAGCGCTGAACTCCACATCGGCCACCTGGTTGCGGGCGAAGCGAACCGCCAATTTGGCTTGCTCCAGCACCTGTTCCGGGCTCATGCGCAACTTCTTCTCCATGTGCAGCGGTGACGTGGCGATGAAGGTGTGGATGCGGGCGCTGTTGGCGCCCTTGAGCGCTTCGGCTGCGCGCGAGATGTCGCGGTCATTGGCGCGTGACAGCGAGCAGATGGTGGAGTCCTTGATGGCATTGGCAATGTTCTGCACGGCCTCGAAATCACCATTGGAGCTGGCCGCGAAACCGGCTTCGATCACATCCACCTTCAGGCGCTCAAGTTGCCGGGCAATACGCAGCTTTTCATCTTTGGTCATGGATGCGCCGGGCGACTGTTCGCCATCGCGCAAGGTGGTATCAAAAATGATCAGTTTGTCGGCCATCTCGTTCTCCTGGTTTCCTCGATTCAACAATGACAAGTACAAAGCAAAAGGCCCGCTGCGAGTGCATACGGGCCTTGTGGGAAATCTGCGCGTGCGCTAGCAATTCCGCCCGTGTTGGCGTAGCAGCAGTAGCGCTAGCGAAATAGATTTCATGGACTCAATGTACCACAAGATATGGCGGCGTGCATTGGCTTCTTCTATGGAGCCGACTATTGATGCAACCCCCGCTCATCCGGCTCGTCGGTCGAGGTGCTGATGACGCTGGTGGGCTTGCCCTTGGCCTTGCGCCAGCCATAGACCGCATAGCCGCTCAGGCCATAGATCACGAAAACGCCAAAAAGCACGACGGGCGGATGGATGTTGATGACGGCAATGCCCAGAGCAATCAGAACGATCACCGCGAACGGGACGCTCTTTTTCATCTGGATGTCCTTGAAGCTATAGAACGGGACATTGCTCACCATGGTCAGGCCGGCGTACAGAGCCATTACAAACATGGGCCAGGCCACCGTCGAGCCGGCCACATCCAGTTCGGTCATGATCCAGATGAAGCCTGTCACCAGAGCCGCTGCCGCCGGCGACGGCAAGCCCTGGAAATAGCGCTTGTCCACCACCGTCGTGTTGACATTGAAACGCGCCAGCCGCAGGGCAGCACAGGCGCAATAGACGAAGGCGGCAACCCAGCCCCAGCGCCCCAGCCCCTTGAGTGCCCACTCGTAGGCAATCAGGGCTGGTGCCGCGCCAAAGGACACCATGTCGGAAAGAGAATCCATCTGCTCGCCAAATGCGCTCTGCGTATTCGTCATGCGCGCCACACGGCCATCCAGGCTATCGAGCACCATGGCACAGAACACGCCGATAGCAGCCATGTCGAAACGCTCGTTCATGGCCATCACGATGGCAAAGAAACCGCCAAACAAGGCGGCCAGCGTGAACAGATTGGGAAGGATGTAGATACCCTTGCGGCGCTTGCGCACCATCACGGCCTCACCTTCGGCAAATGCATCATCACCGTCATGCATGGTCAAACCCCAGCCTTAAAAGACAGGGCGCCAAAAATTGCAGCGCCTATGCCTGTTGAACAAAAACAGAAAGAGTTGAGGTAATCCATAAGTTTTGAGTGTAAGCCACCCTCACGTCCGGTTCAAACAAAAAAACAAAGGCCACCGAAGTGGCCTTTGTTGAAAGCGCATGGTGCGGCTTAGTTGCGGGTCTGGTCGACCAGCTTGTTCTTGGCGATCCAGGGCATCATGGCGCGCAGTTGGGTCCCGACCTTCTCGATGGAGTGGTCGGCCGTGTTGCGGCGACGAGCCGTCATGCTCGGGTAGTTCAGCCGGCCTTCCTGGATGAACATCTTGGCGTAGTCGCCATTCTGGATGCGCTTGAGCGCATTGCGCATGGCAGCGCGCGACTGCTCGTTGATCACCTCGGGGCCCGTCACATACTCGCCGAACTCGGCATTGTTCGAGATCGAGTAGTTCATGTTGGCGATACCGCCTTCATAGATCAGATCCACGATCAGCTTGAGCTCGTGCAGGCACTCGAAGTAAGCCATCTCGGGAGCGTAGCCAGCCTCGACCAAGGTTTCGTAACCCATCTTGATCAGCTCAACCGCACCGCCGCACAGCACGGCCTGCTCGCCGAACAGGTCGGTCTCGGTCTCTTCCTTGAAGTTGGTCTCGATGATGCCGGCCTTGCCGCCACCATTGGCCATGGCGTAGGACAGGGCCAGGTCACGCGCCTTGCCACTCTTGTCCTGGTGCACCGCCACCAGGTGCGGCACGCCGCCACCTTGGGCATAGGTGCTACGCACGGTATGGCCCGGGGCCTTGGGCGCCACCATCCACACGTCCAGGTCGGCGCGCGGCACAACCTGGTTGTAGTGGACATTGAAGCCGTGGGCGAAGGCCAGCGATGCGCCCGACTTGATGTTGGGCGCGACGTTGTTGGTATACACCTCGGCGATCTGCTCGTCGGGCAGCAGGATCATGACCACGTCGGCGGCCTTGACGGCATCGTTGACTTCCATCACGGTCAAACCGGCCTTGCCGACCTTGTCCCAGGAAGCGCCACCCTTGCGCAGACCGACCACAACCTTGACGCCACTGTCGTTCAGATTCTGAGCATGGGCATGGCCCTGGCTGCCGTAGCCGATGATGGCCACGGTCTTGCCCTTGATCAGGCTCAGGTCACAGTCTTTGTCGTAGAAAACTTTCACTTCTTTCTCCTTGATAAAACCAGATAAAAATCAGACTCGCAGAATGCGCTCGCCGCGGCCAACGCCGCTGCTGCCGGTGCGCACGGTTTCCAGAATGGCACTGCGGTCGATCGCTTCCAGGAAAGCATCGTTCTTGGAATGATCGCCGGTCAGCTCGATGGTGTAGCTTTTGTCGGTGACGTCGATGATACGGCCGCGGAAGATATCGGCCATGCGCTTCATCTCCTCACGCTCCTTGCCCACCGCGCGCACCTTGACCATCATGAGTTCGCGCTCGATGTAGGCACCTTCGGTCAGGTCCACCACCTTGACCACTTCAATGAGACGGTTAAGGTGCTTGGTGATCTGCTCGATGACGTCGTCCGAACCGGTGGTCTGGATCGTCATGCGCGACAGACTGGCATCTTCGGTCGGCGCCACGGTCAAGGATTCGATGTTGTAGCCTCGGGCCGAGAACAGGCCCACCACGCGAGACAGGGCACCCGGCTCGTTCTCCAGCAATACGGCAATGATGTGTTTCATGTCAGGATTCCTCTTTTCGCTGCCCTCCCCCGGCCGCGGTAACGGCAGGGCTTGGCAGGCAATAGATTCGTCTACGATTAAAAAATATAACCAGGCCCGATACAGGACCCGGTCCTGGTGCGTTACAAGTCCTCGCTGCCCAGCAGCATCTCGGTAATGCCCTTGCCGGCCTGCACCATCGGGAACACGTTCTCGGTGGGATCGGTACGGAAGTCCATGAACACCGTGCGGTCCTTGAGCTTGCGTGCTTCGCGCAACGCCGGCTCCACGTCCTGCGGCCGCTCGATCAGCATGCCGACGTGGCCATAGGCCTCGGCCAGCTTGACGAAGTTCGGCAGCGCATCCATGTAACTGTGGCTGTAGCGGCCCGAGTACTCGATCTCCTGCCACTGGCGCACCATGCCGAGGTAGCGGTTGTTCAGCGACAGGATCTTGATCGGCGTGTTGTACTGCAAGCAGGTGGAGAGCTCCTGGATGCACATCTGCACCGATCCCTCACCGGTCACGCAATAGACCTCACTCTCCGGCTTGGCCAGCTTGATGCCCATGGCGTAGGGAATGCCCACGCCCATGGTGCCCAGGCCGCCGGAGTTGATCCAGCGCCGCGGCTCGTCAAAACGGTAGTACTGTGCCGCCCACATCTGGTGCTGACCCACATCGGACGTGATGTAGGTATCTGCATCCTTGGTCATGTTCCACAGCGTCTCGATCACGTACTGCGGCTTGATGACGTCCTTGTTCCCACGGTCGTATTTCAGGCAATCGCGCTTGCGCCAGCCCTCGATCGCCTCCCACCAGCCGCCCAGCGCCTGGGCGTCGGGCTTGATCGCACTTTCCTTGATCATGGCGAGCATCTCGGTCAGCACGTCCTTGACATCGCCAACGATCGGAATATCCACCTTGACACGCTTGGAAATGCTCGACGGATCGATGTCAATGTGGATGATCTTGCGCTCGTTCTGGGCAAAGTGTTTGGGATTGCCGATCACCCGGTCGTCAAACCGCGCGCCTACGGCCAGCAGCACATCGCAGTTCTGCATGGCGTTGTTGGCCTCGATCGTGCCGTGCATGCCCAGCATGCCCAGGAACTTGGGATCCGATGCGGGGTAGGCACCCAGGCCCATCAGGGTGTTGGTGCAGGGATAGCCCAGCATGTCCACCAAGGCACGCAACTCGGCCGTGGCATTGCCCAGCAACACCCCGCCGCCGGTGTAGATGTAGGGACGCTTGGCCGTCAGCAGCAGTTGCAGCGCCTTGCGAATCTGCCCCGTATGCCCCTTGCGCACCGGGTTGTAGGAGCGCATTTCCACCGATTCCGGATAACCCGCGTAGGCCACCTTCTTGAACGAGACGTCCTTCGGAATATCCACCACCACCGGGCCAGGACGGCCACTGCGGGCAATGTGGAAAGCCTTTTTCATGGTCGCAGCCAGATCGCGTGCATCCTTGACCAGGAAGTTGTGCTTGACAATGGGGCGTGTGATGCCCACGGTGTCGCATTCCTGGAAGGCATCCAGGCCGATCGCTGCCGTCGGAACTTGGCCGGTCACGATCACCATCGGAATGCTGTCCATATAGGCCGTGGCAATGCCGGTGATGGCATTGGTCACGCCCGGCCCCGAAGTCACCAGCGCCACGCCCACATCGCCCGTGGCACGGGCGTAGCCGTCAGCGGCATGGACAGCGGCCTGCTCATGCCGCACCAGGATGTGCTGGATAGTGTCCTGCTTGTAGAAGGCGTCGTAGATGTGCAGGACCGCGCCGCCAGGATAACCCCAGATGTACTTGACGCCTTCGGCCTGCAGCGCCTTGACCAGGATTTCTGCGCCACGCAGTTCCTCGGCATGACCGGCTGGACTGGCGGCGGCGGCCGAAGCGATTTCAGCTTTTGAAATTTCCATGATGAACCTTTGTGAATTTCTCTAACGAAAAACCTTGGGTGCCCCTTCGCAAACACTTGTGGTGTCGCGTCGGGACTTAAGGTCAAAGCCATGGGCGCATTGCTTGTAGCACCGTGCTGTGACCCGTTTGCTTTTTGATTCGCAAAGCAGATTATCGCACTGCACCAATGAAATTGAAATCCAGTCCTGGAAAATAGGCCCCCGGTGCCATAATCGTCTCCAAAGTGCACCCCAATGCGGGGCGTGCCAGAACATCGAGACACTTCAAACACCCGCCCGGGTTTCACGCGCTTGGCCACCGAACAAGAACTCTCTGATTTCCTGAAAAGCGTTGAAAAGCGCGCGTTCAAGCGTTCGGTGTATCACGTTCGCAACGACGAAGCCGCCCTGGACATCGTCCAAGACAGCATGATGAAGCTGGTCGAGCACTACAGCCACAAGCCGATCGCGGAACTGCCCATGCTGTTCCAGCGCATCCTGTCCAACTGCACACTGGACTGGTTTCGACGGCAAAAAACCCGCAACGCCCTGTTTTCAAACATGAGCGACTTTGAGTCGAATGACCTGGACGGTGATTTCGACCTTTTGGAAACTTTGGACGCCTCGGATGGTTCCAATCGAACTGAAAGCGCGGAAAGCCAGACGGAACGGGCCCAAGTCTTGCTTGAAATCGAGAAGAAAATCCAGGAGTTGCCCACCCGTCAACGGGAAGCCTTCCTCATGCGTTATTGGGAGGATTTGGACGTGGCCGAGACAGCGGCCGCCATGGGCTGTTCCGAGGGCAGCGTGAAAACGCACTGTTCCAGGGCAGTTCAGGCCCTGAGCAAGGCATTAAAAGCCAAGGGAATACGACTATGAAGCATTCGACACATCAGCAAGACCCGTCTCTCCAGGACCGCTTCGGCCGGTCCGTGGCCGCACGTTTATCCGAATCCACCACCGCCCTTCCCTACGACATTTCGGAGCGTCTGCGCGCCGCACGGATGCAGGCGCTGGGCCAGCGCAGAGCGCCCCAAACTGCCACAGCACCCCAGGTCCTGAACAATGGCGGCGCAGCCACGCTCGGTTTTGGCGATAGCGAGGGGAGCCTGTGGCATCGACTGGCGGCGATCATTCCGCTGCTGCTTCTGATTGCGGGTCTGATTGCCATGAATATGCTCGACGACGATTTCAATGCCAAAGAGCTGGCAGATATCGATGCGGCCATTCTCACGGATGACCTGCCGCCTGCCGCCTATACCGATGCCGGCTTCGTGCAGTTCCTCAAATCCCGTCTCGAACAACAGGCCCAGTAAACAGTCGACGCCATGGCGAGAGTTTTTGCTAATTTTGCATGGGTGTTGATGGCGGTCTTGAGCAGTCCGACGGTATTCGCACAGGCGCAAACGGCGCCCCCCGCGGCGCCCCCCCCTCAGGTAGAGGGGGCGCAGACCACCCCCACCACGACAGCCCCCCGGAAAACCCCGGCAGCGAGATCGTCCAGCCAGCCGACTTGGCAAAAGCTGACGCCCGCTCAACAACGGGCATTGCGCCCTCTGGCTGGCAAATGGCACGAACTGCCCGCGGAGCGCAAGCGCAAGTGGCTGGAAATTTCCAGGAATTACCACACCCTGCCGCCTGCCGAGCAAGCCATGATGCACAGCCGCATGAGCGAATGGGTTTCACTCAGCCAGCAGCAGCGAACGCAGGCACGCCTGAACTTCGTCGAAACCAAGAAACTCTCTCCGCAGGAAAAGGCCGTCCAATGGCAGGCCTATCAGGAACTCAGCCCGGAAGAGAAGAAAAAGCTGGCCGCCAAGGCGCCCGCCAAGCCGACAACAGGTGCCGCCATCGTCAAACCCGTCGTGGCGACGGATAAGCTGACCAAGGTACCGGTGACCCGCCATACACCCAAACCCGAAAACCCATCCGCCAAGCCGATACCGCTTCAGGCCAACACCCTGCTGCCGCAGCCCGTCTTGTCAACACCGCCGGCAACGACACAGACAACAGTACCGCCCGCGACGACGGAAACAACCGAGCCAGCTCCCGATCAATGATTTCGAATCAGGCAAGCAGCCAGCCGCACGCATCCTCCGGCAACGTCCCCGCTACGTCTCACTCTCTGCAGGCCCCCGGCCTATGGCGGCGTATGGCGTGCTGGCTGTATGAGGGGCTGCTTCTGTTCGGCGTGATCTTCATCGCCGGCTACCTCTTCAGCACCCTGACGCAAACACGGCACGCACTGGAGAACCGGCATGTGCAGCAGGCCTTCTTGTTTGTCGTGCTGGGCATCTACTTCACCTGGTTCTGGGCCAAAGGCCAGACGCTGGCCATGAAAACCTGGCACATCCGTGTTGTTGACACCCAAGGCCGCCCGCTCACACAGGCCCGCGCCTTGCTGCGTTATGTCTTGGCTTGGCTCTGGTTTCTGCCGGCCCTGGCCGCCATGGCCCCGTTCGGACTGACCGGCGCCGAATCGGCCGTCATCGTCCTGGGCTGGGTTGCCGTCTGGGCCTTGTTGAGCCGCTTCCATCCCCAGCGGCAGTTCTGGCATGACGCCCTGGCCGGTACTCGATTGATCAGTTCTCAGCCGCTGAGCCGCTGAAGCGTCACAAAGCTCGGTGACAATCTGCGCATGCCAGATTTTCAGGAAAATTCAGACGTCAACCCCCAAAAATCCCGCAGCGGCGTCAACCGCATGTGGCATGCCCTGGGCTATTCCATGGAGGGGCTGCGCGCCGGCTGGCAGGAAACCGCCTTCCGTCAGGAGGCGCTGGCCGCCATCGTGCTGCTGCCGCTATCGCTCTGGGCCGGACGCAACTGGATGGAAACCGCGCTGTTGGCCGGCTCCGTCCTCATCGTGATGATTGTCGAACTGCTCAACACCGGCATCGAGACCGCCATCGATCGCATCGGCCCCGAATGGCACGACCTCTCCAAGCGCGCCAAGGACATGGGCAGCGCGGCCGTGCTGTTGAGCCTGCTCCTGTGCATCGGCATTTGGCTTGCCGCCCTATGGCAAAGGTTTTTTTCATGACCCCTGCTTTTTCCGTCTGTGTCTATTGTGGCTCCCGTCCCGGCAGCAAGCCGGAGTATGCCGAGGCGGCCCGCGCTGTGGGCACCTGGATCGGCCAGCATGGCGGCCAACTGGTCTATGGCGGCGGCAAGGCTGGCCTGATGGGCATTACCGCCGAAGCCGCCTTGCAGGCCGGTGGCCGCGTGGTTGGCGTCATCCCGAAGGCACTGGTGGAAAAGGAATGGGCATTTCACGACTGCACCGAGCTCTACATCGTGGACACCATGCACGAGCGCAAGCGCATGATGGCCGAACGCGCCGACGCCTTCCTGGCGCTGCCGGGCGGTATCGGTACCTTCGAGGAATTGTTTGAAGTCTGGACTTGGCGCCAGCTCGGCTACCACGACAAACCCGTCGGGCTGCTCAATGTCGACCGCTACTACGATGGCCTGCTGGCCTTTCTGGGCGCCACAGTCGAGCAGCAGTTCCTGAGCGACTGGCAGATGGATCTGATCCAGACAGGAACCGATCCGCAAACGCTGCTGACACGCCTCGTGCAGGACGCGGGCTTCGCCCCGGCCCCCCACCTCGGCGGAATTTAGATTGCTGAATCGTCCAGCTCGCCGGTACGGATGCGCACCACGCGTTCGACGCTGGTGATGAAGATCTTGCCGTCGCCGATCTTGCCGGTGTGCGCCGCCTTGACGATGGCATCCACGCAGCGGTCCGCATCCTCGCTCTTGACCACGACTTCCACCTTCACCTTGGGCAGAAAGTCCACCACGTACTCGGCTCCGCGGTAGAGCTCGGTATGGCCCTTCTGACGGCCGAAACCTTTGACCTCGGTCACGGTCAAGCCATTGACACCGCACTCGGCCAGGGCCTCGCGCACTTCTTCGAGTTTGAACGGCTTGATGATGGCGGTGATCTGTTTCATCTCTGGAATTCCTGTCTGCTGAATCTGTCGCTGATGGGGAACAAGGTTTCAAGCCCGATTATCAGGCCCGGAACCGGTTGGTAATAGGATAACGCCAATCCTTGCCGAAGCTGCGGTGCGTCACCCGGATACCGACCGGCGCCTGGCGGCGCTTGTACTCGTTGATCTTGATGAGGCGGGTCACCTTCTCCACATCGGCCCGGTCATAGCCCTGGGCCACGATCTCCTCGATGCTCTCGTCGTTTTCCATGTAGCGCTCCAGAATCGCATCCAGCACTTCATAAGGGGGCAGGCTGTCCTGGTCCACCTGGCCGGGACGCAGCTCGGCACTGGGCGGGCGCGTGATGATGCGCTCGGGAATCGGGCTACGACCGGTCTCGAAGGGATCGTGCGCATTGCGCCAGTGCGCCAGGCGGAACACCGTGGTCTTGGCCAGGTCCTTGATCACCGCAAAGCCGCCAGCCATGTCGCCATAGAGCGTGCAGTACCCCGTGGCCATCTCCGACTTGTTGCCGGTGGTCAGCACGATGCGGCCGCTCTTGTTGGACAGGGCCATCAGCAGCGTGCCGCGGATACGGGCCTGGATGTTCTCCTCGGTCGTGTCTTCCGGCAGACCGCGGAACTGCTCGGCCAGCGAGGACTTGAAAGCCTCAAACTCCGGCGTAATGGAGATCTCGTCGTAGCGCACACCCAGGCGGGTCGCCATGTCGCGCGCATCGATCCAGCTGATGTCGGCCGTATAAGGCGACGGCATCATGACGGTGCGCACCCGCTCGGCCCCCAGTGCATCGACTGCAATCGCCAGTACCAGCGCCGAGTCGATGCCGCCCGACAGTCCGATGATCGCGCCGGGAAAGCCGTTCTTGCCGATGTAGTCGCGCACGCCCAGCACCAGGGCATCCCACAGATCGGCATCAGCCGAACGTTCCGGCGCCACATTAGCTACCAAATTAATAGCGCCCGGCGCAATATTGACAAGGACTTTAAACAGATTTTCCTCAAAACTCGGGGCACGACCCGCGAGCGAGCCGTCGGCGTTGACAGCGAAGGAATGTCCCTCGAACACCACCTCGTCCTGCCCGCCCACCAGATGGGCATAGACCAGCGGCAGGCCGCAGGCCTGGGCCCGTTGACGCATCATCTGCTCACGCTCCAGCCCCTTGCCCACATGGAAGGGCGAGGCGTTGATCACCGCCAGCAGTTCGGCCCCGGCCGCGCGCGTCAGGCGCGCCGGCGCCTCGAACCAGGCGTCTTCGCAGATCAGCAGGCCGACCTTGACGCGTGCGTCCGCCGGGCCGGCTTCGAAAACACAGACCTCCTGCCCCGGCAGGAAATAGCGGCGCTCGTCGAACACCTGGTAGTTGGGCAGTTCGCGCTTGGCATAACGGGCCACCACGCTGCCTTCGCGCAGGACGCTGGCAGCGTTCAGGCGGTTGGGCACCGACACCGAACGGGTACGAACCCCGGCCTGGTCGACACCGGCGGGATGCCCCACCACCACCGTCATGTCCTTTAACCCGGCCAGCTCGCGGGCCACTGTTTTCACGGCATCATCGCAGGCAGCGATGAAAGATGGCCGCAGGAACAGGTCTTCTGCCGCATAACCGCAAATGGACAATTCCGGCGTCAGCAGCAGGTGCGCGCCCGCAGCATGGGCGCTGCGCGCCGCCTCGATGATTTTTTGCGCATTGCCGGCCATGTCGCCGACGACAAAGTTGAGCTGCGCAACGCAGATACTGAGTGTCATGGAAAGAAAGAACCGTTCGGGAGCCGTGTGAGCAAAACCGATTATGTCATCCGGGTGCTGGACTCGCCGCTGCAAGTCGATGCCGCACAGTGGAACCGCCTGCTGGCACAGCAAGCCCAGCCCACGCCCTTCATGCGGCATGAGTACCTGGCGGCTCTGCACGAGAGCGGCTGCGCCACGCCGGCCACCGGTTGGACACCGCGTTTTGTCACGCTATGGGAAGACGCAGCCTCTCCAGCCCTGACGGACAACGAATCCCGGCAAGCGCAGTTGCTTGCAGCCTGCCCGCTCTACCTCAAGGAGCATTCTTACGGCGAATATGTGTTCGATTGGGCATGGGCCAATGCTTACGCCGAACACGGCCTCGCCTATTACCCCAAGGCCGTGGTGGCCGTACCTTTCACACCGGTTCCAGGCAGCCGCTTGCTGGCCCGCAATGCCCACACACGTGAGGCGCTGGTACAAGCCGTGCTCAAGACATGCCGAACAGAACACCTCTCCTCGCTGCACCTGCTGTTTGGCAGTGACGACGACCTTGAGGCCAGCCAGCATGCCGGCCTGATGCGGCGCCACAGCGTACAGTTCCACTGGCAGAACACCAGGCCGGGTTATGCCGATTTCGACGCTTTCCTCGCCTCGCTCAATCAGGAAAAGCGCAAGAAGATCCGCCAGGAGCGGCGCAAGGTCACGGATGCCGGCATCAGCTTCCGCTGCTCACGCGGACAGGACATCACGCCGCAAGAGTGGGACTTTTTCTACCGCTGCTACGAGCGCACCTACCTGGAACATGGCAACGCGCCCTACCTGAACCGCGACTTCTTCGCCCGCATGGCATCCACCCTGGCCGAACATTGGCTGCTATTCATCGCCGAACGCGGGGGCCGGCCGATGGCCGCCAGCCTGATTGGCATCTCCGACGATGGCAAGGAAAAGGTGGCCTGGGGGCGCTACTGGGGCGCGCTGGAACGGGTGGACTGCCTGCACTTCGAAGCCTGCTACTACCGGCCGCTGCAATGGTGCATTGACCAGGGCTACCAACGCTTCGAAGGTGGGGCCCAGGGCGAGCACAAGCTGGCGCGGGCCCTGCTGCCGGTCAAGACCAGCAGCGCGCACTGGCTGGATCATCCGGCTTTTGCCGATGCCGTGGAACGGTTCCTGGCCCGCGAATGGCCCGGGGTGGAGAGCTACCTGAGCGATCTGGTCCGACGCTCGCCCTTCAAGCAAGATTGACAGCTCTCGCCGTCAACTCGCTTAAAACGTCTCCCAGTCGTCATCGGCACCGACAGATGCCGGCTGAGCCACCGATTTGGCTGCCGGCGCCTTTTTCGGTGCCGCGCCGACGGAGGCGCTCTTGAATTCCTTTTTCAACTGGACCACTGCCGCGCCCACCTTGTTGGAGGCCACCGAGAAACCGGTGTTGCTGCCCAGCTGTTGCTCGGCCACGTCATACGCCCCCTGGTTGATCAGGCGCGCCACTTTGCCAGCTTCCTGGTGGAACTCGCGGTGCGCCCCCACCAGGCTGACAAACGTGGGCCTGCCGCCGTATTGCGACTGGCCCGCGCCATACAGCCATTTGCCCAGGGCACAGCAGTCATCGCAGCCAATGGTGTCGGCATCCATGGTCTCCTGGCGCATGGCGGCGGTACGCAGTTTGGCGCGCCAGTCGGCATGGGCCTGAATGGCGTGGTCCAGATCGATACCCTCTTCCTGCCCTGCCCCTGTTGAGTTTCCCTCCGGCTTGGCCAGGACTCGCCGGTCCACGCCCTGATAGGGCTTGCTGGACGATGCGGGGGAACGCACAGCGGCTGGTGCCACAGCAGCGGCCGGCTGACGTTCTTGGGTCGACAGCTTGAACACGGCCACCGTCTGCACCAGATCCTGCGCCTGGCTGCGCAGACTGGAGGCGGCTGCGGCCATCTCCTCTACCAGCGCGGCATTCTGCTGTGTCGCCTGGTCCATCTGCGTCACCGCCTCGCCCACCTGCGCCACCCCCTGGCTCTGCTCCGAACTGGCGGCGCTG
>MGPC01000025.1 GCA_001797315.1 Curvibacter sp. GWA2_64_110 | reverse complement strand
CTGGTCCACCAGCGCCGTGCCTTGCTCGACGCGCTGCACGCTGTCGGTGATCAGGGTCTTGATTTCCTTCGCCGCTTCGGCACTGCGTCCGGCCAGGGAACGCACTTCTGCGGCCACCACGGCAAAACCGCGGCCCTGCTCACCGGCACGGGCAGCTTCCACCGCCGCATTCAGGGCCAGGATGTTGGTCTGGAAGGCGATGCCGTCGATGACGCTGATGATGTCGTTGATCTTGCGGCTGGCGTCGTTGATGCCCTTCATGGTGTCCACCACCTGGGCCACCACCTCGCCGCCCTGCACTGCAACAGTAGAAGCGCTTTGCGCCAGCTGGTTGGCCTGGCGGGCGTTGTCGGCGTTCTGTTTGACGGTGGAGCTGAGCTCTTCCATCGAGGCCGCGGTTTCTTCCAGTGCGCTGGCCTGGCTTTCGGTGCGGGCCGACAGGTCCTGGCTACCGTCCGCGATCTCGCTGCTGGCCGTGGTGATGCTGTCGGTCGAATGACGCACCTCGCCGACCAGTCGGCGCAGCGAATCCTGCATGCGCACCAGTTCCTGCATCAGGCTGTTTGAGTAACGTGTGGACGGCACTTGGTAGGCCAGATTGCCTTCAGCGATCTCGTGCAGGGCATTGCGGGCGTCGCTCGGATCACCACCGAGCTCGTTGCACACGGTATTGCGCAGATAAAGCGTAAAGCCGACGGACACGACCACGGCCAGCACCGCCAGCGACACGGAAAACAGGATGACCCGGTTGGCTTGGCGTTCGACATCGGCCTGAGCCTCATTGGAAACCTGGCCGGCCGTCGCGATCTGCTTCAGCAGTTCAGCCCGCAAGTTGCGCCAAGCCGGTGTTTCAGTGCTGTTGAGGAATTTCACCGTTTCGGACGATTGCTCTTTGACCAGCCCCTGCACCTTCTCCTGCGCCTGGGCGTGGACCACGCGCAGGGGTGGCAGCTTGTCCAGGCCCGCCGCGAACTGCGTACCCTTGGCCACCTTGGCCGTGTCGGCAGAGGCCTTGTCATAGGCCTTGCGCGCCGCTTCCAGATTGTCCACGGCCTTCGGATTGGACGGGTCGAGCACGATGTTGCGCAGCGCCTGCCCCATCTGCAGCCCCTGGGCATACATCTCGGTCAGGCCGGCGCTGATGCGTTGTTCAGTCTCGATGTAGTGGTGAAACTGATTCTTGGTATAGACCAGCCCGCCAATGCTGCCGGCCAGGCCGATGATGAACAGCACCGCAGGAATCACGGCACACAAAAGAAGCTTGCTACTGAATTTCATGACGACGCTCTGCTGTTTTTACCCCACCGACCTTGATTTATCGGCTCTTTATAGCGTCTCTAAATACCAGAGGGGGCATATTGCCCCCTCTTTTTGTACCAGTTTTGTACAAGAAATGCGACTCAGAGCATTTCCAGCGCCACCGCCGTGCCTTCGCCACCGCCGATGCACAGCGTGGCCAGGCCGCGCTTGAGGCCACGGGCCTGCAGTGCGTACATCAGCGTCACCATGATGCGCGCACCGGAAGCACCGATCGGGTGGCCCAGCGCACAGGCGCCGCCGTTGACGTTGACGATGTCGTGCGACACCTTGAGTTCTTCCATCAGCGCCATCGGCACCACGGCGAAGGCCTCGTTGACCTCCCACAGATCCACGTCCTTGACGCTCCAGCCGGCCTTGGCCAGCGCCTTCTGCGTGGCCGCCACCGGTGCGGTGGTGAACCAGTTCGGCTCCTGCGCATGCACCGCATGGGCCACGATCTTCGCCATCGGCTTGCAGCCCAGTTTGGCGGCGGTGGAGGCGCGCATCATCACCAGGGCGGCGGCGCCGTCGTTGATGGACGAGCTGCTGGCAGCGGTGATGGTACCGTCCTTCTTGAACGCGGGCTTGAGCGCCGGGATCTTGTCCAGCTTGGCCTTGCCCGGGCCTTCGTCGATGGAGATCACGGTATCACCGGCACGGCCCTTGACCGTCACCGGCGTGATCTCGGCGGCAAAGGCGCCGGACTGGATCGCGGCCTGCGCGCGGCGCACGCTGGTGATGGCAAAGTGGTCCTGCGCCGTGCGGCTGAAGCTGTACTTGGCGGCGCACTCTTCGCCGAAAGTGCCCATGGAGCGTCCGGCCTCGTAGGCGTCTTCCAGGCCGTCGAGCATCATGTGGTCGTAAATCTTGTCGTGGCCCATGCGGTAACCGCCGCGGCCCTTGAGCATGAGGTAGGGCGCGTTGGTCATGCTTTCCATGCCGCCGGCCACGATCACGTCGGCCGTGCCGGCCTGCAGCATGTCGTGCGCAAACATGGTCGCGCGCATGGCGGAGCCGCACATCTTGGACAGTGTCA
The DNA here is from genome assembly GCA_001797315.1 of Curvibacter sp. GWA2_64_110. Classification (GTDB taxonomy): domain Bacteria; phylum Pseudomonadota; class Gammaproteobacteria; order Burkholderiales; family Burkholderiaceae_C; genus Hylemonella. Next base: position 26,896 of record MGPC01000025.1, on the reverse strand, counting down.
CCGCGCCCGCGCTCTTGGGCAGGCCGCCCTTGAAACCGGCCTGGCGCGCCGGCGCCTGGCCCTGGCCCGCCATCAGGCAGTTGCCGAACAGCACCTCATTCACGAGCTCGGGCGCGATGCCGGCGCGCTCGACCGCCGCCTTGATGGCGGCGCCGCCGAGATCATGGGCGGCGAGGGAAGAAAAATCGCCCTGGAACGCCCCCATGGGGGTACGGGCGGCGCCGACGATGACGATGGGATCGGACATGATGTGCTCCTTTGGTCTGAATGCAAGTGGGCACATTTTGCCGCGAAAGCCCTCTGTACGGACCTGCAGACACAGTCCGGACGATTACGTATGTCCCGAGGGTGTCAGACGGGGTCCAGCGCTGGCGTCGTGCGAGTCAGGCTTGGCCGGACTCGCGCCTACCCGTCAGGCCTTGGCAATCGGAATGTAGATTTCCCCGCCCGCGCGCTTGAACTCCTCGGACATGGTCTCCATGCCGGCATTCAAGGCCTGTTCCTCGCTCACACCTTGCATTTTGGCGAACTCGCGCACTTCCTGCGTGATCTTCATGGAGCAGAACTTCGGCCCGCACATGGAACAGAAATGCGCCACCTTGGCCGAGTCCTTGGGCAGCGTCTCGTCGTGGAATTTCTGCGCGGTGTCCGGATCGAGCGAGAGGTTGAACTGGTCCATCCAGCGGAACTCGAAACGGGCTTTCGACAGCGCGTCGTCGCGCGCCCGCGCGCCCGGGTGACCTTTTGCTACGTCGGCCGCGTGCGCCGCGATCTTGTAGGTGATGATGCCGGTCTTCACGTCCTCGCGGTCCGGCAGGCCCAGGTGCTCCTTGGGCGTGACGTAACACAGCATGGCGGTGCCGAACCAGCCGATCATGGCCGCGCCGATGCCGCTGGTGATGTGGTCGTAGCCGGGGGCGATGTCGGTGGTCAGCGGACCCAGGGTGTAGAACGGCGCTTCGCCGCAGTGCTTGAGCTGCTCGGTCATGTTGGCCTGCACCATGTGCATGGGCACATGGCCGGGACCTTCGATCATGGTCTGCACGTCGTGCTGCCAAGCGATCTGTGTGAGTTCGCCCAGCGTGCGCAGCTCGGCGAACTGCGCCTCGTCGTTGGCGTCCGCCCCCGAGCCCGGGCGCAGGCCGTCGCCGAGCGAGAAGCTGACGTCGTAGGCCTTCATGATGTCGCAGATGTCCTCGAAGTGGGTGTAGAGGAAGTTCTCCTGGTGGTGGGCGATGCACCACTTGGCCAGGATGGAGCCGCCGCGCGAGACGATGCCGGTCATGCGGTTGGCCGTGAGGTGGATGAAGGGCAGGCGCACGCCGGCGTGGATGGTGAAGTAGTCCACGCCTTGCTCAGCCTGTTCGATCAGCGTGTCGCGAAAGATGGCCCAGGTCAGGTCCTCGGCCACGCCACCGACCTTCTCCAGCGCCTGGTAGATCGGCACCGTGCCGATGGGCACCGGCGAATTGCGCAGGATCCAGTCGCGCGTGGTGTGGATGTTGCGGCCGGTGGAGAGGTCCATCACGGTGTCGGCACCCCAGCGGATCGACCACACCAGCTTCTCCACCTCTTCCTCGATGCTCGAGGTCACCGCCGAGTTGCCGATATTGGCGTTGATCTTGACCAGGAAGTTGCGGCCGATCGCCATCGGCTCCAGCTCGGGGTGGTTGATGTTGGCCGGGATGATGGCGCGGCCGCGCGCCACCTCGTCGCGCACGAACTCGGGCGTCACCTCGTGTGGGATGGCGGCGCCGAAGCTGTTGCCGGCCAGGCGCTTCTCGCGCTCGGCATTGCTCAGGTATTGCGCCATCCAGTCGCGCTGCTGGTTCTCGCGGATCGCCACATATTCCATCTCGGGCGTGACGATGCCTTGGCGGGCGTAGTGCATCTGGCTCACGTTGGCGCCGGCCCTGGCGCGGCGCGGCGTGCGCTGCAGGCCGGCGGCCTGGGCGCGCAGCACGGCCAGCGCATCGCTCTCGCCGCTCTTCAAGCCATCATCGAGCGCGTAGGGTTGACGGCCGACATAGGCTTCGGTGTCGCCACGTGCGGCAATCCAGCCCTCGCGCAAGGCCGGCAAGCCCCGGCGCACGTCAATGGTCGCCTGCGGATCGGTGTAGGGGCCGGAGGTGTCGTACACCGTCACGGTCTCACCGTTGCTCTGCGTGATCTCGCGCATCGGCACGCGCACATCGGCGCGCGCGCCGGGCACGTAAACCTTGCGCGAGGCCGGCAGCGGCTCACGCGTGAGAGAGATGAACTGGGCTAGTTTGTCGGGTGCATTCATGCGAAGTCTCCTTGTGGCAGCAAACACATTGCTCCGAAGGAGGTTCACAGAACGCGAACCGGAAGACGGCACGAGGCCAGCAAGCGGGACAGACCAAGCTCTTCACGAGGGGAAAGGCAGCAGGTCAGGCTCTTCTTACGCCGGTATGAACCGGATCAAGTTCGCGGGTTTGGAATCCATCTCAGCGCAACCATTGCGCACCCCGGGCAAGACAAAGTGTACGCCAGCCGATGGCAAACGCCATGACCGAGGTCAATTTTTGCCCTTACATGCTGGTGCGCTGCTGCGAAAAGCGCCGGCTGCGCTCGTAAGGAAAGACGTCGTACACGTAACCCTGCCGGATGCGCTCCTGGTGGCTCTGCCAGAAGGCCACGTCGAGCAGGTCGGCATGGTGTTTCATGAAGACCTCGCGCACCGCCGGATTGCCCAGCAGGAAGGGCGCGAAGGTTTCGGGAAATACATCGTGCGGGCCCACGCTGTACCAGACCTCGCCCGACATTTCCTCTTCCTCGTTGCGCGGCTGCGGCACGCGGCGGAAGTTGCAGTCGGTGATGTACTCGATCTCGTCATAGTCGTAGAACACCACCTTGCCGTGGCGCGTGACGCCGAAGTTCTTCCACAGCATGTCGCCGGGAAAAATGTTGGCCGCCACCAGGTCCTTGATGGCATTGCCGTAGTCGATGACGGCGCGCTCCAGCTGGGCGCGGGCGCGCAAGGCATCTTCGTCCGTGCGCGACGGATCGGCAGCGCCGGCGTCGAACGCTTCCTGCAGGTAGATGTTGAGCGGGATCATGCGTCGTTCGATGTACAGGTGCTTGATGATGACCTCGGAGCGGCCGTCGCCGTCGCGGTCGCTGATTTCCAGCTGACTCGGCGCGAACTTTTCAATCTCGGCGATCAGCTCGTCGTCGAACCGTTCGCGCGGGAACGCCACCAGGCTGTACTCCAGCGTATCGGCCATGCGGCCCACCCGGTCGTGCTGTTTCACCAGCAGGTACTTGCCCTTGATCTGCTCGCGCGTGGTGTCCTTCGGCGGCGGGTACCAGTCCTTGATGAGCTTGAACACATAGGGAAAGGACGGTAGGTCGAACACCAGCATCACCATGCCCTTGATACCGGGCGCGGTGCGGAACTTGTCGCTTGAGTGTTTGAGGTGGTAGAGGAAGTCGCGGTAGAACAGCGTCTTGCCCTGCTTGGCCAGGCCGAGGGCGTTGTAGAGTTCGGCGCGCGGCTTGCGCGGCATCATGCTGCGCAGGAACTGCACATAGGCCGAGGGCACCTCCATGTCCACCATGAAGTAGGCCCGCGCAAAGGAGAACAGCATCAGCAGGTCGTCCTCACCGAACAGCGCAGCGTCGATCACCAACTGGCCGTCTTCGTTGTGCAGGATGGGCAAGGCAAACGGCACCTCGACGAAGCCGTTGATGATCTTGCCCACCACGTAGGCGCCCTTGTTGCGGAAGAACAGGCTGGACAGCACCTGGACCTGGAAGTTGGCACGCAGCTTGGCCTGCCCCAGTTGGCTGTTGACGGCCGCCAGCACATGGTCGACGTCGCGCCCCAGGTCTTCGAATGCGCACTGCAACTGGAAGTTGCTGATGACGCGCTCGATGGCCTCGCGCAGCGTCTCGCGCGTCGGGTAGTAGGCGCGGTAGGTCGGCTTGGCGGCCGGTTCGTCGTTTTCGATGTACTCGGTGCTCACCGCCGGGCGCACGAAGATGAAGTCGTTCTGGAAGTGCGTGCGGTGCAGGATCTTGCAGGTGACCGAGTTGAAGAAGGTCTCGGCCAGCTCGGGCTGGTGGTGATCCACCAGCAGGCCGATGTAGTGCAGCTTGACCTGGTGCCAGATGTCCATCGGCTGGGCACCGGCCTGGAACTCCTTCTCCAGGCGCCGCACGCACTCCTTGACCCGCAGGTCGTAGAACTCAATGCGTTCGCGCTGGGCGCGCTGCTGGCCATGCCAGTCAGCCGTCTCGAAACGGTGCTTGGCGCGTGCCGACTCGGTACGAAATAAGCGGTAGTGGCGGTTGAAGCCATCCATCATCGCCTTGGCGATGTCGTAGGCGATGGTGGAGTCAAGCCGCTGCGGGAACATCGCGGCCCTCAGGACCTTGCTGCGATCACACCCCGGATGGCCGCGCGGTACAAGGGTTCGATCGAGTCGGTGCTGGCCACGCTCATCTGCAGATCCTGCAGCAGGCCGTCATGCACGCCAAAAGCCCAGCCATGGATGCTGACCTGCTGGCCGCGCGCCCAGGCGTCCACCATCACGGTGCTGACGCACACATTGACCACCTGTTCGATCACGTTCAGATCGCACAGCGCGTCGGCACGTTGCGTTTCAGGCAGCTTCTCCAGCAAGTCGCGATGGCGGTCGCGCACGTCCTGGATATGGCGCAGCCAGTTGTCGGCCAGGCCGATGCGCGCGCCTTCGAGTGCCGCCTGCACGCCGGAACAACCGTAATGCCCCACCACCATGATGTGCTCGACCTTGAGACGCTCGACCGCAAACTGAATGGCGGACAGCGCATTCAGGTCCGAATGCACCACGACATTCGCCACGTTGCGATGCACGAAGACCTCGCCTGGGTCGAGGCCGGTGATCTGGTTGGCCGGCACGCGGCTGTCGGAGCAACCGATCCACATGTACTTGGGCGTCTGCTGCTTGACCAGGCCGGTGAAAAAGCCGGGGCGCTCGCGCTCCATCTGCGCAGCCCAGACACGGTTGTGGGAAAACAGGTCGTCAAGGGTTTTGCTCATGCCTTCGATTGTCCTATACGGCAAATAAGCCCTAGCGTCGTAGGGCAACGCGCACATTCCAGTCCAGCAAGCCCAGCTGCGCGCGCGCCTGGGCATCCTGCTGGGCATCAAAATGGCAGGCGACCCCGGCCGGCCCTGGCGAGCAGACAAAGCTGGCCGGGTCGCCCAGCGTCCAGCTGCCTTGGGCGTTGCGGGCCGTGCCGTAGTAATTCATGCTGAGCGGCGCGTTCAGGACTGGGTTGGCCTGTTTCGCCGGATCGAGCAGCAGATTGCGGCCGGTGTTGACATAACCCTGGTTCACCCCCAGCAGCGGCATCAGTGTGGGGAACATGTCGCGGTGGCTGGCCGGCAGCTGGCGTTGCGGCCCGCAATCGAGGCCATCGCCCCAGATGACAAACGGCACCTGGCTGAACAGGTAGCGCCGCTCGGGCGTGGCGTACAGGCCGAAGCTGCGCACATTGTGGTCGCCGGTGGCGGCGATCACGGTATTGGCGTGCTGCGGCCCGCTTCTCACTTCTTGCACCAGGCCGCCGAGCAGGTCGGTCGCATAGTGGTAGGAGTCGATATTGAGCCACAGCGTCTCGGCATTGCGCTCGCCGCCCCACTTGGCGCGGTTGCGCTCGACCCGCTTGTACTCCGGCGGCAGGTCGTAGGGCGGGTGGTTGGTGGAGGTCAGCACAAAGACGAACAGTGGTTTGTCCTGTTTCTCTTTCAGGCGCTTGGACAGGTAACGGAACACATAGCTGTCCCAGACGCCCCAGATGCCCAGCGTGGCCTCGGGGTAGGCAGCCTTGAGGTTGTTCGCATCCACCACCTCGTCGAAGCCCTGGGTCTTGAGCACGCGATCGAGATCGCGCCAGCCCGAGCGCGCCGACGTCACGAACAGCGTCTGGTAGCCGGCCTGCTTCAGCAGCAGCGGAATCGACCAGGGAATCGGCTGCTTGCCCTGCGGCCCCAGCGTCAACGGTGTGATCGGCGTGGAGAACAGGATGGCCTCAAGCGACGGGTGCGTGCCGGGCTGCGCCGAATCGAAGTTGGAAAAATGACAGGCATTCGCCATCGTCGGCGCCAGCCGGCCCAGCACGTCGAAGTCCTTGGCCTGGTAACGGAAGGGTTCGGCACTCCACGACTCCATCAGGAAAAACAGCAGGTTCTTGCGCGGCTTGCCGGCGGCCGGTGCGACATCCGCCCCATGGGCAAATAGCGTTTCGCGCAGCGCCTTCTCATCTGCCGCCTCGATGCCGAGCACATGCGCCGCCGCCATGGGCGAGCCGTAGCCCAGACGCTTGAGACCGAGCAGCGGATCGTTGAGGTTTTGCGAATCGCGCCGGCTGTCCCAGGCAAACTTGAGCGCGATCACACCGTTGGGCACCATGTCGTTGAGAAACTGCGAGGTGGTGACCGAGACGTTCTGCCGTCCCAGCGCCATCGCGCGCAGCGTGCCTTTGGTGGTGAGCACCAGCATGAACATGGCCAGCAGCACGGCCAGCAGCGTGGCCCAGGCGGGCAGATGCCGCTCACCCGACTGGCGATTGATGCGCCGGCTCAGGCGGCCATACAGCGCCTTGCGCGCGGCAATGGCACCGTAACTGGCCGCGGTCAGCACCACCAGCGTCAACACCACCGGGAAATCGCTCCAGATGGTCTGCAGGATGGCCTTGGTGTCGTCCTCGAAGAAACCGAACACCACCGGGTCGATCGGCGTCTTGTAAAAACCGTAGTAGTGCAGGTTGACCAGCGAGGCTGTGACGAACAGCACCGCCACCGTGCCGGCGATCCAGCCGTGCCAGCGCGCCGGCACGATCAGCAGCAGCGGCAGCAGCAGCACAGCCGCCGCGGCACAGACCTTGAGATCGAAGCGCGCGCCCTGGAACACCACGGACCAGAGATCCGACAGCGGCACCACCAGACCGGCCGGCCAGTGCCAGGCGATCTCCAGCACGCGCAGCACGGACAGCGTGAGGGCCACGCACAGCACCATGACCCAGGCCTGCAGGACGGCCGATGACAGCCCCCCCAGCAAATGCTGCCCGAAGGTTCGCAGCGAAAACTTCATCGTCGAACTTCCCTTATTCACTCAGGGAAGTATTGTGCCGCCTGCCGGCGCCCCCGTATCCGGGGGGGCAACAGGTCACATGGTTTCGGCAAACAGCTCGCGGCCGATCAACATTCTTCGAATCTCCGAGGTGCCAGCCCCAATTTCGTACAGTTTGGCGTCGCGCCACAGGCGGCCCAGCGGGTATTCGTTGATGTAGCCGTTGCCGCCGTAGATCTGCACGCCCTCGCCCGCCATCCAGGTCGCCTTCTCGGCGCACCACAGGATGACCGAGGCACAGTCCTTGCGCACCTGGCGCACGTGCTCGCTGCCCAGCATGTCCAGGTTCTTGGCCACGGTGTAGGCGAAGGAACGGCCGGCCTGCAGCACGGTGTACATGTCGGCCACCTTGCCCTGGATCAGCTGGAACTCGCCGATGCTCTGGCCGAACTGCTTGCGGTCGTGGATGTAGGGCACCACGTTGTCCATCACCGATTGCATGATGCCCAACGGGCCGCCAGTCAGTACCGCGCGCTCGTAGTCCAGGCCGCTCATCAACACCTTGGCGCCGCCGTTGACGCTGCCCAGCACGTTCTGCGCCGGCACCTCCACGTTGTTGAACACCAGTTCGCCGGTGTGGCTGCCGCGCATGCCCAGCTTGTCGAGCTTTTGCGCAATCGAGAAGCCCTTCATGCCCTTCTCGATCAGGAAAGCGGTGACGCCGCGCGCGCCCAACTCGGGCTCGGTCTTGGCATAGACCACCAGGGTGTCGGCGTCCGGGCCGTTGGTGATCCACATCTTGTTGCCGTTGAGCAGGTAGTAGCCGCCCTTGTCTTCGGCTTTCAGCTTCATGCTGATGACATCCGAGCCTGCGCCCGGCTCGCTCATGGCCAGCGCGCCGACATGCTCGCCCGAGATCAGCTTGGGCAGGTACTTGCGGCGCTGCTCGTCGTTGCCGTTGCGCTTGATCTGGTTCACGCACAGGTTGCTGTGCGCGCCATAGGACAGGCCGACCGAGGCGCTGGCGCGCGAGATCTCCTCCATGGCGATCATGTGCGCCAGATAGCCCATGTTGGCGCCGCCGTATTCCTCGCCCACCGTGATACCGAGCACGCCCAGGTCGCCCATCTTGCGCCACAGGTCCATCGGGAACTGGTCGTTGCGGTCGATCTCGGCGGCACGCGGCGCGATCTCGGCCTGCGCGAAATCGCGCACCGCATCGCGCAGGGCATCGATGTCGTCACCGAGCTGGAAGTTGAGTCCGGGCAGGTTCATGCAAGTCTCCGTCTGAGTTTCAATAGGTTTGGGGTACGGGCACCAGGGTCTGCTGCATCACCGCGCAGGAACTTTGCTTGCCATCGGCATCGATGTGCACCACCTCGGCGGTGGTGACGATGATGCGGCGGCCGGCTTTCACCACGCGACCGGTGGCGCGCAACTCACCGCCCTGGAAGGCCGCCAGAAAATTGATCTTGTATTCCGCCGTGGTGACTTCCATGCCCTCGGGGGCCATGGTGAGCCCGGCATAACCACCGGCGATGTCGGCCAGCGCGCCCATGGCGCCGCCATGAAAGCCGTCCTGCTGCTGCGTCACCCGGTCGGAATACGGCAGGGCCAGTTCGCACAGCCCCGGCTCCACGCGCAGCAGGCGCGCGCCGAGGTGACGCATCATGCCCTGGCGCTCGAAACTGGCCTGCACGCGAAGGAATTCAGGCTGCATGGGTCTTCTTCCCGCGCTTGGCCTCGGCCTTGGCCAGCAGCGCGCGCGCCTCGCGCTGGTGGGCCTTGATCTCGTCGAGGTTGGCCTGCAGGTCGGCCATCTGTTCCTCGACCTGCCTGCGGTGCTGGGCCAGCACATCGAGGAATTTCTGCAACTGCACCCCGGTGTCGCGCGGGCTGTCGTACATGTCGATGATCTCTTTGGCCTCGCTCAGGCTCAAGCCCAGCCGCTTGGCGCGCAGCGTGAGCTTCAGGCGCGTGCGGTCGCGTCCGCTGTACACGCGGTTGCGCCCGCCAGGACCGGAACGCGTCGGCTGCAGCAGCCCCATGTCTTCATAGAAGCGCATGGCGCGCGTGGTCAGATCGAACTCCCGGGCCAGATCACTGATGCTGTAGGTGGTTGCCATGGATCGTAAAGGACGGTTGAAAAACAAAGGGTCAACGCCACGCCCCAGCAGCACGCCCCACGGCGGCCCACATTGACGTTTACGTAAACGTCAATTATGCCGTCAAAATCCGGACCCGGCGGTGGGGATGTCAGCGACGTGGCCGGTCCGGCCGCAGCAGCAGGAACACCACCAATGCGGCCAGCGCCAGCCCGGCTGCGAACAGAAAGGCTCCGGCCGGATGCACCAACCACAGGGCCCCGGCAATCAGCGAGGCAGGCAGGTAGATCAGACCGGTCACGAAGTTGTGCAGACCGATTGCCGAGGCGCATCGATCCTGCTCCAGGTCGGCAATAAAAGCGCGGCTCTGGGCTTCGTCAATCGCGTAGAACACGCCAAAGAGCACGAACAGCACCACGATCTGCCAGGACGCACTGGCGAAGGCGAAGCCCAGACTCATCAGCAGGTACGTCAGATAACCCAGCATGACCGTGCGCCCCCGTCCCAACCGGTCACTCAGCTTGCCGATCAGCGGTGCGGCAACGACGCAGGCAATGTTGAACAGCGCATACAGCAGCACAACGTCCTTGACCGAGAAACCGACGCTGTGGGCGCGCAGCAGCAGAAAACTGAAACTGAAATAGGCCAGCGAAAAAACGGCCGAAGTGATCAGGTAGCGCTTGAAGGCCGGGCTGAGGGTGCCCCAGGTTTCGAACATGTTCTCGCGCTGCTGCGGCACGCCGGGCGGGTCCTTGACCCAGGCGAGAACCACGATGCTGAGCAGGGCAGGAACGAGCGCGACCCAGAACAGGATCCGGAAGGTCGCCAGCCCCTCCCCCAGCCACGCCAGCAGGCCATAGGCGGCCAGCGGCCCCAGCACGGCACCCGACTTGTCCAACGCCTTATGCACCCCGAAGGCGTAACCGCGCGTGTCCTTGTCCGTCACCGCGGACAGCCAGGCATCCCGCGGCGGCCCGCGAAAGCTCTTGCCCAGGCGCTCGATGATGCGAAAAATACCGAGGCCCGCCACCGAGCTGGAGACCAGCAGAATCAGCTTGGCCAGCGTCGAAAACCCGTAGCCGGCCAGCGCGAAAACCTTGCGCCGGCCGCTGCGGTCCGACAACCAGCCCGACAGGTAGTTCAACGACGAGGCCGCCAGGTCGGCGCAGCCTTCGATCACGCCGAGCAAGGCGGCCGAGGCCCCAGCGATGGTCGTGAAGAAAACCGCGAACACGGAAAAAATCATCTCCGAACTCAAGTCGGTCAGGAAGCTCACCAGCCCCAGCTTGAGCACATCGGGATGCACGCCCGGCTTCTTGCTTTTCGAGTCATCCGGCATCATGGTTTCCTTTTCTTCAGCGCCAAGCCTTGGCTGGCATTCTGACCCTTTGCCCAGCGCAGCCCATGGGCGGCTGCGCACAGGGCACGCGGGCAACGGCAGGCCCGTAGAACAAGAGCGACAGCCTCACACAGCAGGCGTCCCTAGAATAGGCTGATTATTGACGCTGACGTCAACGTTGACTGCGTTGCACCAGCCCGCTCCATGAACGAACTCGAACGCCAGTTGCACTATCCCCTGGGCGATACCCTGCCCGAGCCCGGCACTACGCTGGAGGTGGCCCCCGGAGTCCGCTGGGTCCGCATGGCCCTGCCCTTTGCGCTGGACCACATCAACCTCTGGCTGCTGCGCGACGAACTCGACGGCCGCGCCGGCTGGAGCGTGGTCGATTGCTGCATCAGCCGCGACGAAGCCAAGGCCCAGTGGGAACAGATCTTCAGCAACGAATTTGAAGGCCTGCCGCTGCTCCGCGTGATCGTCACCCACATGCACCCGGACCACATCGGCCTGGCCTACTGGCTTTGCGAGCGCTGGAGCACACCGGAACATCCCTGCCGCCTGTGGATCAGCGCCACTGACTACAACCTGGCACGCGTCGGCTCGGCCGGCACCAACGGTTTCGGCGGCGACAGTTCGGCCCTGTTCTTCGCCGCCCACGGACTGGTCGACCCGGCATCCATGGACAAGATTCGCGAGCGCGCCAGCTACTACCCCACGCTGGTACCGGCCGTGCCGCGCCACTTCCGCCGCCTGATGGAGGGCGATGTGCTCGACATCGGCGGCCGCACCTGGTGCTGCATCAGCGGCCACGGCCATGCACCGGAACACATCTCGCTCTACTGCGACGAACTGAAGCTGCTGATTGGCGGCGACATGATGCTGCCGCGCATTTCCACCAATGTCAGCGTGTTCGACATGGAACCCGAGGCCAATCCGCTGCAGCTGTTCCTGCACTCGATCGACAAGTTCCGTGCGCTGCCGGCCGACACACTGACCCTGCCCTCGCACGGCAAGCCCTTCACCGGCCTGCATCGGCGCATCGAGCAATTGCACGAGCATCACCGCGACCGTCTGGCTGAAGTCATGGATGCGTGTCGCGAAAAACCCTGCAGCGCGGCCGACGTGCTGCCCATCCTGTTCAAGCGCAAGCTCGATCTGCACCAGACCACCTTTGCCATGGGCGAGTCGATCGCGCACCTGCATGCGCTGTGGTTCGGAGGCCGGCTGCAGCGCAGCCGCGATCCGCACGGCGTTTACCGTTTCAGCGCCAGCACGGTCGCATGAACCGGAGGCACCGGATACGAATCGATACAAATCGCCCGTCAACAATGTTCTCGACGCGTTCGTTGTGGTAAGGCCTCCGGGCTTTTCCGGAACAGCAAATTGAACTTTGAAAGGCATTTGACATGAACAAGATCCTCGCTTCCCTGATCGCTGGTTTGTTCGCTGCTGGCGCGTTCGCACAAGCTGCTGCACCTGCCACCCCGGCCACCCCCGCGGCGCCCGCCAAGGTTGAAGCAAAAGCCGAAGCCAAGGCTGAGAAGAAGGCAGAAGTCAAAAAGAAAGTCGCAGCCAAGAAGGCAGAAAAAGCTGCCGAAAAAAAGGAAGCAACCAAGAAGTAATTTCTGGCTCTCGCTCCCAATCGAAGCCCGCCTCGTGCGGGCTTTTTGTTGGGGTCAAACCTGGCAGGTAGCCCGCTCGCGCGCGGTCCCGGCTGACGCATGCGCAGCTTGCCGCCCCTACAATGCCCCAGTTTGGTGCCGATGGCGCCTATTTGTGGAGAGCGCCACGTGCCTGCCCTGTTGTCCTGGCTTCGTTCCTTCCTGCCTGCGCCTCTGACGGTCGGACGGCGTGAAATCTGGCTCGGCTGCCTCGGCGCCGGGCTCGGCCTGCTCGGTGCCGAATGGCTCAGCCACCAGGTACTGGGCGAGGTCAATCCCTGGTTCATCGCCCCCATGGGCGCCTCGGCCGTGCTGCTGTTTGCCGTGCCAGCCAGTCCATTGGCCCAGCCCTGGTCGATTGTGGGTGGCAATCTGGTATCAGCGCTTGTTGGCGTGAGTTGCGCCCTGCTGCTGGGCCACTCGGGCTTGGCTGCCGGTGTGGCGGGCGCACTGGCGATCGGCGCCATGTTCGCCCTGCGCTGTCTGCACCCGCCCGGTGGCGCGGTGGCCCTGACCGCCGTGCTGGGCGGCCCTGCCGTGAGCCAGCTCGGCTACGGTTTTGCGCTCTGGCCGGTGGCGGCCAATTCCAGCCTGCTGCTGCTGTTGGCCCTGCTGTTGAACAACCTGATGCAGCGCCGCTACCCGCACCAGCCGGCGGCGCAAGCCCACCCGCACCGCACCACCGACCCGCTGCCGAGCGCGCGTCTTGGCTTCACCCAGGACGACCTGGATGCCGCCCTGTCGGGACAAGGCGAATTGCTGGACGTCAGCAAGGACGACCTGGAGGAAATCCTGACGCGGGCGCAGCTGCACGCCAATCGCCGCAAATGGGGCGACGTGTACTGCCGCGACATCATGTCGCGCGACGTCGTTTCCATCGGGCCGCGCGATTCGCTGGACGAGGCCTGGGAACGGCTGGCAAAACACAAAGTCAAGGCGCTGCCGGTGATGCTGGCGGACGGCCGGCTGGTGGGCATTGTGTCGTTGCACGATTTCTTCCTCGGCCACAGCGCGCCGACCTCGCGCGCGGCGCCGGTCATGAGCACGGCGCGCTACGTGGAAGACATCATGACGAGCAAGGTACGTGCGGCGCGGCCGGATCAGCCCATGGTCGATCTGGTCGGTCTGTTCTCCGACGGCGGCCTGCATCACATGCCGGTGGTCGACGCGCAGTATCGCGTGGTCGGCATGATCACGCAGTCCGACCTGGTGGCCGCGCTGTTCAAGACCGGCGTCGGCAACCCTGCCGCAGGGACACGCCGAGACGGCAACACCTAGCGGGTGCCGGCGACCGACGTCGTCCAGGTGGCAATGACACCGAGCGAGGCTGCCAGCGCCTCCATGTGACTGGCATCCGGCTCGTACAGCTGGCTGCGCGGATTCCTGGGTAGCCTGTCGAACATCTGCTGCTTGACGCTGCGCAGCCCCAGGGAATCGCGGGTCGGGGCAATGCGTTCAAGGACGCAGCAGCCACCATGGTAGCCAGGCCGCGGCCACCACGGCCACCAGCCCCAGCGACACCGTGGTGCCGAAGCGCGTACCGCCGGCGGCGTAAGCCGCCACGATCTTGCTCACGCTGTTGGTGGAGAAGGCCAGCAGCACAGCGGTGAGCATGGTCGCCGCGTCGATGCCGCCATGGACGGCCAGGGTGATGGCCGCCGTCGAGGGCGAATGCATGTCGGCAAAACCGGCCAGGGCGGTGGCGGCGAACGTTGCCAGCGTACCGAAGGCGCCTTGTATCCAGGCCACGACGGCCGTGATGCTCGACAGCAGCAGCGCCAGGCCGATGGACTGCCAGAGGCTGAAGGCCCGGCCATTCAGACTGCCGTCCTGCGCCGGCGCCTCGATGCGGCTGAACGCCGCCAGGCCCAGCGCCAGCGCCATGACCAGCGCACTCCCCATGGCCGGCGCAATGACGCGCAGGGACGCCGGGCTCAGCACCAGCGCGATCAGCATCACTTGCAAGGCGGTGGAGACGGTGGAAAACCAGGCGCCGGCCACGCAGGCGCTGCGCAGCTCAGAGTTCTTGGCGGCGCGCGCGCCCATGGCGGCGATGGTGGCGGTGCTGGAGACGAAGCCCGCCACCAGGCCGGACAGCGGCATGCCGAGCCGAGCGCCGAACAGGCGCAGCGCCACGTGGCCGACCGCCTGCACCGCCATGATCAGCACCACCAGCAGCCACACCGTGCGCGGGTTGACGCCGGCCAGCCAGGCCAGCGGCTGGTTGGGTGCCAGCGGCAGGATGATGAGGGCCGAACCGGCCAACACCAGCGCGTCGCGCAGTTCCTGCTCCGACAGCGTGCGCGTGGAGAAGCGCTGCAGCGGCTCACGTGCGGCCAGCAGCCCGGCCACCACCACACCGCCGGCCGCCGCCACCGTCGGGTAGGGCACGGTGAGCACACCCAGCAGGAAGGTGACAAACAGCGCCATCTCGGTGGTGACGCCGGGGTCGGGCGAGCGGTCCTTGAAGTGCGAGATCACCGCCAGGGAGGCCACCAGCAGCGCGGCCACGCCGGTGAGCCAGGCCTGGTCCAGCAATTGCGTTCCGGCACCGGCCAGCGCCACCAGGGTGAAGGTGCGGATGCCGGCAAAGTGGCGCGTGCGGCCATGGCCCTTGCGGCGCTCGCGGTCGACGCCGATCAGCAGGCCCAGCCCCAGGGCCAGGCCCAGGCTGCTCAGGGCGGCGACGTTGAAGTCCATGTCAGTGCCAGCGCGGAATGGCGTCGTCCTTGAGCTGGCCGCGCAGTGCTTCGTAATCCGGCACGACCGAACGCACCGTGTCCCAGAAGCGCGGGCTGTGGTCCATCACGCGCAGATGGCTCAGCTCGTGCGCCACCACGTAGTCGATGACGGACTGCTGGAAATGGATCAGGCGCCAGTTCAGGCGGATGCCACCATCGCTGCGCGCGCTGCCCCAGCGCGTGCCGGCGCTGCTGAGCGAGAGCTTGCGCCACTGCACCTGCAGTTGCGGCGCGTAGTGGTTCAGCCGCGTGGTGAAGATGCGATGGGCCTGGCGCATCAGCCAGGCCTGCACCGCGTCGCGGATCTGCGCGTGCGTTGCCGTCTGCGGCAGGCCGATGTGCAGCGTCAGGCGCGGCACGCCGGCCAGCGTCAGGTTGGGCGCATCGGCATCGGTGCGCAGCACCACCTCCACCCCGGCCGACTTGAGGCCGCCGCCCACCGTGGTGAACGCATGGCTCGGGTCCAGCACCACGATGACCGGCTCGCCCAGGAAGGGGAAGGTCGCGCCGTCCTGCCACTGGATGCGGGCCGACTCCAGGCGCTGCTGGCGTTCGCGTGCCTCGTCGAGCTTGCGCACGATCCAGTTGGCCTTTTCCTGCAGCGCGGCTTCCACCTCGTACAGCGGCACCCAGCGCGGCGCACTGACCACCAGGCCGTCGGCCCCGACCGCCATGCCGATGGTGCGGCGCTTGCCGCGCTTGAACTCATAGGCCACCACCGCCTCGCACAGACGACTTTCGCGGTTGGCGCGCGGGTGCGCAAAGCGCGCCGGCGTCATGACGCTGCCCAGCGGCTGGGCAGGCAGCTCGATTGCTATCAATTCAGGAGCCGTCGTCGCAGTATCGACGGTGCCGGAAGGCCGATTTGGTATCTTTTCCCGCGATGTCTCGGCAACAGGCGCCGGCGCCCGCGGCGCGGGGTCGAACAGATCGAGGGCTAGCTGCAAAAACCTCATGCGTGCGACTTTACCGAAAATCGCCCAGACACCGGCAAGAAAACTCTCCCATCGGGAAATGCCGTGGAACCGGCTTTGCCGGGCCACTGGCGTTGCCCCCTCTCCGAGGGGGGTGGCGAAGCGACACACCGTGTCGCGTAGCCTGGGGGAGCTTCACTTATACGCATCCGGATCGAGCCGGCGCATCTCCGCCTCGATCCAGGTTTCGACTTCGCGCATGAGCTCGGCCGGATCACGGCCCGCGCTCGGGATCGGCTGGCCGATGGACACATCCACCACGCCCGGCCGCTTGATGAAGGCCCTGGGCGGCCAGCACTTGGCCGAGGTCACCGCAATCGGGATCACCGGCGCGCCGGTTTCCACCGCCAGACGGGTGCCGCCGGTCTTGTAGGTGCCCGCCTTGCCGCGCGCAATGCGCGTGCCCTCGGGAAACATGATGATCCAGATGCCTTGCGCCAGCAGTTCCTTGCCCTGTGCCACCACCTTGGCAAAGGCCCGGCCGCCCTGGGCGCGGTCGATGTGGATCATGTCGAGCCGGCCGATCGCCCAGCCGAAGAAAGGCACGTGCAGCAGCTCCTTCTTGAACACGTAGGCCAGCGGGTGCGGCATCAGCGTCGGCATGAGAAAGGTCTCGAAGGTGGACTGGTGCTTGAGCAGGAGAATCGCCGGGCTCTTCTGGCCCAGGGGCAGGTTGTCCATGCCGGTCACGCGCGTGCGGATGCCCAGCAAGACCCGCGCCCCGCCGATGCACAGGCCCAGCCAGGCGGCGGCGATGCGGTACAAGGGCTGGCCTCGCACCCCGAACAGGGCGCCCAGCAGGATGGCCACAGCATAGGGCACCACGGTGAGCAGCATCCAGAGCATGTGGAGGATGGAACGGATCAAAGGCATGTCAGGGTTTCTTCAGGCGGTGCCGTCGCGCGTCACCAGGTAGTCGGCAAAAGCCAGCAGGTTCTCGTGCACACGTGTGCCGGGCGGAAAGTTGTCGGGCAGCGGCTGGCCGCGCAGGGCCTCGCCCTTGCCGGTCAGCACCAGGTGCGGCTCGCAGCCGACGCTGGTGCCGGCGATCAGGTCGCGCGCCGTATCGCCCACCGCGGGCACACCCTTGAGGTCGATGCCGTAGCGCTCGCCGATCTGCTCGAACAGGCCCGGCTGCGGCTTGCGGCAACGGCAGGCCTGGTCGGGCGCGTGCGGGCAGTAGAAGATGGCCTCGACCCGGCCACCGGCGGTGGCCAGCAGCTTGTGCATCTTGGCGTGCGTGGCGTTGAGCGCCGCTACATCGAACAGGCCGCGCCCCAGTCCCGACTGGTTGGACGCCACCACCACATGCCAGCCGGCGTGGTTCAGGCGGGCAATCGCCTCCAGCGCACCGGGCAAGGGCTTCCACTCGGCCTCGGACTTGATGTACTCGAGACTGTCTTCGTTGATGGTGCCGTCGCGATCGAGGATGACCAGCTTCATCGTGTGCGCCGTGTGCACGTCAGGCCGCCAGACGCGACAGGTCGGCCACGCGGTTCATGGCGTCGTGCAGGCTTTTCAGCAGGCCCTGGCGGTTCAGGCGCAGGTCCAGCTCTTCGGCGTTCACCATCACGTCGTCAAAGAAGGCATCCACCGGTGCGCGCAGTGCGGCCAGCGTCTGCAGCGATGCGGTGTAGTCGCCGGCCTCGAACTGGGCATTGGCTTGCGGCACCACGCTCTTGAGCGCGGCGTACAGATCCTTCTCGGCTTGCTCCTTGAGCAGCACGTCGCTGACATGGGCATCGACGTCGCCGGCCTTCTTCAGGATATTGCTGATGCGCTTGTTGGCAGCGGCCAGTGCTGCGGCTTCCGGCAAGGCGGCAAAGGCGCGCACGGCGGCCAGGCGCTTGCTCACATCACCCAGACGCTGCGGCTGCAGCGCCAGCACGGCCTCGACTTCCTGCGCGCTGTAGCCCTGCTCGCGCAGGGAGCCGGCCAGACGGTCGTAGATGAATTCGACCAGGGCCGGGGTGGCATCGCTGATCTTGTCGCCAAAGGCCGGCACGGCACCGGCGAGCAGTGCGTTGAGCTCCAGCGGCAGATCATTTTCAGTCAACATGCGGATCACGCCCAGCGCATGGCGACGCAGCGCGAACGGGTCCTTGTCGCCGGTCGGCAGGTTGCCGATGCCGAACATGCCGACCAGGGTTTCGAGCTTGTCTGCCAAAGCAACGGAAGTACCCACCAGATTGGTAGGTAACCAATCACCGGCAAACCGTGGGCAGTAGTGGTCTGAGATTGCCGTGGCGATCTCTTCGTTCAGTCCGTCATTCTTCGCGTAATAGTTGCCCATGATGCCCTGCAGCTCAGGGAACTCGCCCACCATATCGGTCAGCAGGTCGGTTTTGGCCAGACGGGCAGCCAGCACCGCTTTTTCGGCAAGCTCAGCACCGCCGAGCTGCAGGCCAATCCCCTTGGCGATGGCACAAACACGCTGCATGCGCTCGCCTTGGGTTCCCAGCTTGTTGTGATAGACCACCTTGCCCAGCCCCTCGACGCGCGACTCCAACGTTTTCTTGCGGTCCTGGTCGAAGAAGAACTTGGCATCGGCCAGGCGCGGGCGCACCACGCGCTCGTTGCCGCCAATGACGGCGCTGGCATCGCTCGGGCTGATGTTGCTGACCACCAGGAACTGGTTGGTGAGCTTGCCGGTTGCATCCAGCAACGGGAAGTACTTCTGGTTGGCCTTCATGGTGAGGATCAGGCATTCCTGCGGCACGTCGAGGAACTGCTGCTCGAATTGACACACCAGCACATTGGGGCGCTCGACCAGCGCGGTCACTTCGTCCAGCAGGGCCTCGTCTTCGATCGGGCGGGCGCCGTTGCCGACCTTGGCCGCGGCAGCGGCCAACTGGCGTGCGATCTCGGCACGGCGTTCGGCAAAGGAGGCGATCACCGCGCCGTCCTGCTGCAGCGTGGCGGCATAGCTGTCGGCGTCCTTGATCACCACCTGGGCCACCTTGGCCTCGAAGCGGTGGCCTTGCGTGCTGTTGCCGGCCGTCAGACCGAGCGCCTTGACCGGCACCACGGTGCTGCCGTGCAGCGCCACCAGGCCGTGCGCCGGGCGTACGAAGTTGACACTGCTCCAGCCCGGCAGTTCGCAGTCGGTCTCGAGTTGGTAGCTCATGACCTTCGGGATCGGCAGCTTGGCAATCGCTTCTTCCAGCGCTTTTTGCAGGCCGGTGTCGAGCGTGGCGCCGGTGACCAGGCTGTCGTAGAACAGCGCTTCGGCCTTGCCGTCGGGCGCACGCTTCAGGCTCGCCACGGCCGCGGCCGGGTTGGACACGTCAGCGCCGAGGGCCTGCAGTTTTTTCAGCAGCGCGGGTGTGGCATTGCCGGCGGCATCCAGCCCCACCGTCACCGGCATGAGCTTTTGCTGCACCGCCTTGTCGGCGGCCTTGAGCCAGACGTGCGTGACGTGCGCCGCCAGCCGGCGCGGCGAAGCGTAGGCGGTGACGACGGAGTCGGCACCGGCCAGGCCCAGCGCCTTGAGTTGATCGGCCAGCGTGCCGGCAAAGGCATCGCCCAGCTTCTTGAGCGCCTTTGGCGGCAGCTCTTCGACAAACAGTTCAACGAGAAGATTCTTGGTGGTCATCGTGTTCTTTCCCGGCCTTCAGGCAGCCTTCTTCGTCAACGGTGTCATCTGTTCCACCCACTCGCGCGGCGCCATGGGGAAGCCCAGGCGCTCGCGGCTCTCGTAGTAGCTCTGCGCCACGGCCCGCGCCAGGTTGCGGATGCGGCCGATGTAGGCGGCGCGCTCGGTGACGGAAATTGCACCGCGGGCGTCCAGCAGGTTGAAGGTATGCGCGGCTTTGAGCACCTGCTCGTAGGCCGGCAGCGCGAGCTGCTGCTCCATCAGGTACTTGGCCTGCTTCTCGTGCGCGCTGAAGGCGGTGAACAGGAAGTCGGCATCGCTGTGCTCGAAGTTGTAGGCCGACTGCTCTTTTTCGTTCTGCAGGTAGACGTCGCCATAGCTCATGGTCTCCGTCCACTTGAGGTTGTAGACGTTGTCTACGCCCTGCAGGTACATGGCCAGGCGCTCCAGGCCGTAGGTGATCTCGCCGGTGATCGGCTTGCAGTCGATGCCGCCGACCTGCTGGAAGTAGGTGAACTGCGTCACCTCCATGCCGTTGAGCCAGACTTCCCAGCCCAAGCCCCAAGCACCCAGCGTGGGGTTTTCCCAGTCGTCTTCCACGAAACGGATGTCGTTCTTCTTCAGGTCGAAACCCAGTGCTTCGAGCGAGCCGAGGTACAGCTCCAGGATGTTGCTGGGTGCCGGCTTGAGCACGACCTGGAACTGATAGTAGTGCTGCAGGCGGTTCGGGTTCTCGCCGTAGCGGCCGTCTTTCGGGCGGCGGCTGGGTTGCACGTAGGCGGCCTTCCACGGCTCGGGGCCGATGGCGCGCAAGAACGTCGCGGTGTGCGAGGTGCCGGCGCCGACTTCCATGTCGTAGGGCTGCAGGAGTGCGCAGCCCTGGGCATCCCAGTAGGACTGCAGCTTGAGAATGATTTGTTGGAAGGTCAACATGGCTGTGAGCTGGGGCGCACGACGCGGCAAGACAGGCTTGCCGGGGTCGCGCGACCGGTTGCTGGTAAGGCGGTTTGTCCGCGTAAACCCTTGATTTTACGGGGCTTCCTGGCGTCGGGGGCCGAATCGGACACCGGCGCCGCTGGCGTTTCGCTTTCGACGCAAGGCATGGGCCGGCAAAATCATCGCCCGCAACGGAGAATCCAAGGAAATAAAGGGCTCAACCCTTGCCAGATATGCGCCGGTAGCTATGTTTTTGATAGCGTTTTGCGCAACACCAGCCCCAGCACGAACAGGGCCGCGCCCCACAAGGGCCACAGACCGAAATGCGAGACCCACCAGGCATAGGGCGTCAGGCCCTGGCGGCCCTCGACTTCACCGCGGAGCACGCCGCGGGTATGGCGTGGCAGCGCGGCCGTCACGCGGCCCTGGTGATCGATGATGGCGGTCGCGCCGGTGTTGGTGGCGCGCACGAAGGGGCGCGCGAACTCCAGCGAGCGCATGCGCGAGATGTGCAGGTGCTGGTCGATCGCCACCGTGTTGCCGAACCAGGCGATGTTGCTCAAGTTGACGAACACCGTCGGCGCGGTGGCCGGGTCGGTAAAGCGCGCGCCAAGCTCCTCGCCGAACAGGTCTTCATAGCAAATGTTGGGCGCCAGGCGCTGGCCCTGCCACGCGAAGGAAGGCTGGCCGAGGCCGCCGCGGTTGAAGTCGCCCAGCGGGATGTTCATCATGGCGGTGAACCATTTGAAGCCGGTCGGAATGAACTCGCCGAACGGCACCAGGTGATGCTTGTCGTAGCGCCAGGCACTGGCCTGGTCCGGTTTGAAGCCGACCACCGCGTTGGTGTAGCCCTCGCTGAAGCTGCCCCAGGGCATGCCGATGAGCGCGGCCTGCTCGCCACTGGCAAAGCGTTTGGTGAGCGCGGCCCAGTAGCCGTCCGGCAGTTGCTGCGGCAGCAGCGGCAAGGCGGTCTCGGGCGCCACCACCAGCGCCGCACGGTTGGCGCCCAGCTGCTCGCCGTACCAGCGCAGGGCGGTGGGGACACCGCTGCCGGGCTGGAATTTTTCGTCCTGCGGGATATTGCCCTGCAGTAGCGCGACCTGCAGGCGACCGGTCGAGGTAGAGGCCTCAAGCGCACCCGCCTGGTAGACGGACGGCAGGGCCAGCACAGCCAGCGCCGCTACGCGCTGCCACGGCCCGCAGGCCCAGGCCTGCGGCACGGTCATGGCCAGCCAAGCTGCGATGGCGCTGATGCCATAGACGCCGAGCCAGGGCGCATAACCGGCCAGGGGCCCATCGACATGGGCGTAGCCGGCACCACCCCAGCCAAAGCCAGTGAACCAGCAGCCTCGCGCAAGTTCGGCCAGTAGCCACAGCGCCGCAAAAAAGATAGCACGTCCCGCCCGGTTGACGGGCGCCAAACGCACAAACAAGGCACAAGCGGCGGCGTAGTAGAGCGCCAGCACGGCAGCCAGGGCCAGCACGGCCGCGGCGGCCAGCGGGGCCGGCAGGCCGCCGTAGGTGTGCATGGAGATGAACATCCACCAGAAGGTGCCGGCCAGCCAGGCACCGGCAAAGACCCCGCCCAGCACTGCGGCACGGCGCCAAGACATGCAGTGTTCCAGCTGCCAGGCCAGCACCCCCAGCGAGAGCCATTGCAGCCACCACAGCGGCTGGCCGTTCCAGGGGGCGGCGATGGACAGCGCCTGCGCCAGACCGGCCAGCAGGCTCAAGCACCCGGACCAGAATAGGGAACGCCCGGCCTCAGCCTTCAAGACCAGCCTCGGCGGCAGGCGACACCTTGAACCACTTCACGGCGCCGCCCTTGGTGTGGAGCACGACGAACTGCAGGCCGGCCAGCACGTGCTGCTCGCCGCGCTTGGGCACATGGCCCATCTCGTGCGCAATCAGGCCGCCAATAGTGTCGAAGCTCGCGTCGGGGTCACTGCCCGCCAGCGTGACGCTGAAGGCATCGTTGACGCGTTCGATCGGCGTGTCGCCGCTGACGCGGTAGGTCCGGTCGGCCAAGCCGAAGATATCCCCCTCGTCCTCGGCGATGTCGAATTCGTCTTCGATCTCGCCCACGATCTGCTCCAGCACGTCCTCGATGGT
This sequence comes from Curvibacter sp. GWA2_64_110, assembly GCA_001797315.1. Taxonomy (GTDB): domain Bacteria; phylum Pseudomonadota; class Gammaproteobacteria; order Burkholderiales; family Burkholderiaceae_C; genus Hylemonella. Next base: position 4,351 of record MGPC01000025.1, on the reverse strand, counting down.
GATGAGGCCCGCGGTGCGGCCGAACTCGTCGATGACCATGGCCAGGTGATTGCGGTTGCCACGGAATTCGCGCAACAGGTCATTCAAGCCCTTGCTTTCGGGCACGAAAACCGCCGGGCGCAGCAGGGCACGGACATTGAGTTCGGGTGCGCGCTGCAGTTTCAGCAGATCCTTGGCCATGAGGATGCCGATGATGTTCTCGCGCTCGCCCTCATAGACCGGAAAACGCGAGTGCGCGGTGCCGATCACCAGATGCAGCAGCTCGTCGTAGGGCGCGTCGATGTCGATCAGGTCCATGCGGGTGGCCGGCACCATGACGTCGCCGGCCGTCATGTCGGCCATGCGGATCACGCCTTCGAGCATGATGCGGGACTCGGCACCGATGACGTTGTTGTCTTCGGCCTCGGCCAGGGTCTCGATCAGTTCAGCGGTGGAGTCCGGCCCCGGGTGGATGAACTCGACCAGCTTCTGCAGAAAGGTGCGCTTGTCTTCCTTGTCGGGAAGTCGCGCAGGATGGGGGTCTGACACAGACGAAAGCGCAGGACGTGCAGTTGTTGCGATGCCGTAAGGATAGCGGATTGGCAGGACTGCCGGATGACAGGGCGTCCACGCCCTCAGGGCGCGGACTTGTGGCGCGCATCGCGCACGCCGCGCCGCACTTCCTGCAGGTTGGCCAGGAAATCCCAGAACTGCTTGGCCTGTACCTTAAGGCGGTAGTTGGTCTGGGCCAACTGCTCCTCGATCATCTCGGTCACGCGGCTGTCAAAGGTGGCCGGCGGCAGGCGCAGGTAGGCTTCGCTCTCGGAGCCGTCCCGCTCGACCGTGGCCCCTGCCTTGCGGGCAATCTTGAGCATGGCGGTGTTTTCGGTCAGGGCGTGGATGAACATCATGTGCACGCCCTCGTTGCGCGCATGCATCACGGCACGCTCGAACAGCTTGCCGCCATAGCCGCGCCCGCGTGCCGACCTCGACACCGACACGCCGAATTCGGCGCAGGCATCGAAGTTACGGTCCACCGAATGCGCCAGGTGCGCCATGGCAATGAGTTCCAGCCGGCGGTTGTAGATGCCGAAGATGTCATCGCGCTCGAAGTCCAGGCCGTCAACGTAGCGGCGGATCTGCTCGTCGTTGGCGGCATAACCGAAGCGCAGGTAACGGTCATGCTCCTCCAGCGCCAGCAGATGCTTGGCAATGCGCTCGCGGTGCCCCGGCCCGAGCTTGCGAATGGTCGCCACCCAGGGCGCCAGACGCGAGCCATTTTCCTCGCGAAAGGGCAAGTCCAGTTGATTGCGGTGCCTTGTCGGTGAGGTAGGTGGTTCCAGCGGATCGGCCATGAGGTAGCACTGTAAGGGCATTTGAGTGAATCGCCAAGACGCGCAGTCTCCCTGCGCGCGTTGACGCCTGCGTGACAGTTTCGAGCCCCGACCTAGGACAAGCCCGGTGGTACGGCGCGGCCAGCTGCGATCCAATAGCCTCCAAATGGAGTACCTCATGGAAAAATTCTGGCTTGAACACTACCCCGAGGGGGTTCCGCACGACATCAATCCCGATCAATACAGCTCGCTCGGCCAGTTGCTGGAGGAATCCTTCCGCAAGAATGCAGCACGCCCCTTGGCCGTCTGCATGGAACGCTGGATGTCCTACCGCCAGCTCGACGATCTGTCCGCCGCGCTCGGCGCCTGGTTGCAGCGCCTGGGGCTGGAGCCCGATGCACGCGTGGCCATCATGCTGCCCAACATCCCGCAGTTCACCGTTACCATGGCGGCCATCCTGCGCGCCGGCTACACCTGCGTCAACGTCAATCCGCTGTACACGGCGCGCGAACTGGAGCACCAGCTCAAGGACTCCGGCGCCACGGCCATCGTGGTGCTGGAGAACTTCGCCCACACGCTGGAAGAGGTGATCGAGAACACGCACGTGAAGCATGTCGTGGTGACCGCCATGGGCGACCTGCTCGGCCCCTGGTACGGCCGCTGGCTCACCTTTGCCGTACGGCACCTGGCCAAGATGGTGCCGGCTTACCGCCTGCCGCTGTCGGAGGGGCGGACCGTCACGCCGTTCCGCCGGGCCCTGGCCGAAGGCGCCCGCCAGACACTCAAGCCCGCCGCCAGCACGCTGGAGTCGATCGCCTTCCTGCAGTACACCGGCGGCACCACCGGCTTGAGCAAGGGCGCCGTGCTCACGCACCGCAACATCATCGCAGCCATCCTGCAGGCCGAAGCCTGGTTCACGCCGGCCCTCAAGCGCATCGGCGATGTGCGCTCGACCAACAGCATTGCAGCGCTGCCGCTGTACCACATCTTCGCGCTCACGCTGTGTTTCCTGGCCATCCGCTGGGGCTCGCACATGACGCTGATTCCCAATCCGCGCGACATCGGAAAGTTCATTGAAACGCTCAAGCGCCGGCCGTTCCACATGTTGCCGGCCGTCAACACCCTGTTCAACGCGCTGCTGCAACATCCGCAACTCCGTACGGTTGACTTCTCCCATCTGTGCGTGTCGCAGGCCGGCGGCATGGCGGCCTCCGAAGGAACCGCCAAGCATTGGCGCGAGGTCACCGGCTGTCCCATGGTCGAGGGCTGGGGCATGAGCGAGACCTGCGCCATCGGCACCAACAACCCCGTCACAGCCGACCGCTTCAGCGGCACCATCGGTCTGCCCCTGCCGGGAGTCGAGATCGCAATCAAGGATGACGCCGGCAACTCGCTCCCGGTGGGCGAGTCCGGCGAGATCTGCATTCGCGGCCCCAATGTGATGACGGGCTATTACCGCCAGGCCACAGAAACGACCAACGCCTTCACCCCTGACGGCTTCATGCGCACCGGCGACATCGGCATCATGGACGAGCAGGGTTACACCAAGATCGTCGATCGCAAGAAGGACATGATCCTGGTCAGCGGCTTCAACGTCTTCCCCAGTGAGCTGGAGAACGTCATTTCGCTGTGCGACGGCGTGCTCGAATGTGCCGTCATCGGCGTGCCCGATGCCAAACAGGGCGAGGCGATCAAGGTTTACGTGGTGCGCAGCGACCCGACCCTCACGGAAGAGGACGTGGCCAAGTACTGCCACAACAACCTGACCGGCTACAAACACCCCAAGTACATCGAATTCCGTGACGAGTTGCCCAAGTCGAATGTCGGCAAAATCCTCCGCCGGGAACTGCGCGCCGGCAAGTAGGGTGGCCACCGATTGCGTCCGGCGGCGCCCGCCCCTGCCGCTGTCCGCCTACACTCTGTCCTGATGGCTGCTCACCCACTTCTGCCGGATGACATCCTCGTTTTCGAACGGGGTTGGTTGTCGTCCAACAACATCCTGCTGCGCGCCGACGCTGGCAGCGCCTTGGTCGACAGCGGCTATGTCAGCCATGCGGCGCAGACCCTGGCGCTCGTGGAAAATGCGCTCGAGGATCAGCCACTCACCTTGTTGGTCAACACCCACCTCCATAGCGACCATTGTGGTGGCAATGCCTTGCTGCAAACGCTCTATCCAGGCCTGCGCACCTTGATCCCTCCCGGCCATGCCGAGCAGGTGCGCCAGTGGGATGCGCAAGCCCTGAGTTACGCGCCCACCGGCCAGTCGTGTGCGCCGTTTGATTTCGACGCCATATTGCCACCAGGTTCTACGCAGCGTTTGGGTCAACGCGACTGGCAGGTGCATGCCGCGCCGGGACACGATCCGCATTCGGTCATCCTGTTCGAGCCTGAATTGCACCTGCTCATCTCGGCGGATGCCCTGTGGGAAAACGGATTCGGGGTCGTCTTTCCCGAAATTGAAGGCATCGAAGCCTTCGATGAAGTGGAGGCGACGCTGGATTTGATCGAGTCCTTGCAGCCACGCCTGGTGATCCCCGGCCATGGGGCGGTCTTCCAGCGGGTGGAGGCCGCACTGGCCGTGGCGCGCCAACGTCTGACACAATTCCGTGGCGATCCACGGCGTCATGCCCGCCACGCGGCCAAGGTCCTGATCAAATTCAAGTTGCTGGAGCTCCAACAGGTGGCACTGAGCGACTTCCGCTCATGGATCGCGCAAACTTCGTACTTTGACCAGCTGCACCGGGCGCACTTCGGCCAACACGACTTCACGGCCTGGAGCGATGAACTCATGCAGGATCTCGTGCACGCCGGCGTGGCGCGCATCGACAGCCAGATGCTGTTCAATCAATAAGAGTTAAGCGCCGGACGAAAAAAAACGCCCCATCGAATGATGGGGCGTTTTTGCTGTAAGAGCCTGACGATGTCCTACTTTCACACGGGAACCCGCACTATCATCGGCGCTGAGGCGTTTCACTGTCCTGTTCGGGATGGGAAGGAGTGGGACCACCTCGCTATGGTCATCAGGCATAACTTGTTGT
>MGPC01000024.1 GCA_001797315.1 Curvibacter sp. GWA2_64_110 | reverse complement strand
CCGATCGCCATGGAAGAAGGCCTGCGCTTCGCTATCCGCGAAGGCGGCAAGACCGTGGGTGCTGGTGTGGTTGCCAAGATCATTGCGTAATGGTTTTATAGGGGTATAGCTCAATTGGCAGAGCGTCGGTCTCCAAAACCGAAGGTTGTAGGTTCGATTCCTACTGCCCCTGCCACCTGATTCATCCGCAGGGATGGGTTGAAAGCCCGCCACTACCATGGCGGGCTTCAGCGTCTAAAGGGTGCTGCTGTTGATTGAGATGCAAACGCGCGAAATTGGGTAAACATGGCAACGTCACAAGTTGAAACGGTTGGTAGCGGGGCTGACAAGGCCAAACTGGCGGTAGCAGTCGTTCTGCTGCTCGCGGGTCTGGTGGCTTTCTATCTGCTGGGCAAGCAAGGTGCTCTGGTGCAGTGGGCTGCTTTGCTTGCGGGTCTTGCTGCGGCTGTGGTGGTGTTTTTCTCCGCTGAGGCGGGTCGCCAGTTGCTGGCGTTCGGGCGTGATGCCTGGCGCGAAGTCGGCAAGGTGGTCTGGCCGGCGCGCAAGGAGGCTGTGCAGATGACGGCCTATGTGTTCGGTTTTGTTGTGCTGATGGCCTTGTTTCTCTGGTTCACCGACAAGACGCTCGAGTGGGTGTTCTACGACTTGATTCTGGGGTGGAAAAAATAATGACTGATGTTGTAGAGACTTCGGCCTCCCAAGTGCTGGCGGCCAAGCCGTCCAACCCGGACATGCGCTGGTATGTGGTTCATGCCTATTCCGGCATGGAGAAGGCTGTTGAGCGCAACATCATCGAGCGCATCAATCGCGCTGGCATGCAGGACAAATTCGGACGCATCCTCGTCCCGATGGAAGAAGTGGTCGAGATCAAGAATGGCCAGAAGCGCACCACTGAGCGCAAGTTCTTTCCGGGGTACGTGCTGGTCGAGATGATTATGGATGACGACACTTGGCACCTGGTGAAGCACACCAACAAGGTGACAGGTTTTGTCGGCGGGGCGAAGAACCGCCCGGCGCCGATCTCTGAAGAAGAGGTCATGAAGATCGTCAACCAGATGCAGGAAGGCTCGGACAAGCCGCGTCACAAAGTCGAGTTTGTGGTGGGCGAACTGGTTCGCGTCAAGGAGGGTCCTTTCACCGACTTCAATGGTTCGGTGGAAGAGGTCAACTACGAGAAGAACAAGCTGCGCGTAGCGGTCACGATCTTTGGTCGTTCGACGCCGGTGGAGCTCGAGTTCTCGCAGGTCGAGAAAACTTGAGGTTTTGCGGGACGAGCTGCTTGCGTGGCAATGTGCTCTGACCCCTGCAGGATGAATTAAGAATTTCGCGCTTTTCGACTCGGCGCGAATGTGAGATGTGAGTCGTTAACCCCGGGGAGCTGCGGCAGTTTGCCAAGGCGTTATGACCCGCAAGGAGAAAAGCATGGCGAAAAAAATCGTCGGTTTTATCAAGCTGCAAGTGCCGGCTGGTAAGGCCAATCCGTCGCCGCCGATCGGTCCCGCACTGGGCCAGCGCGGTTTGAACATCATGGAGTTTTGCAAGGCGTTCAACGCCCAGACCCAGGGCGTTGAGCCTGGTCTGCCGCTGCCGGTGGTGATCACCGCCTTCGCGGACAAGAGCTTCACCTTCATCATCAAGACGCCGCCTGCGACCGTCCTGATCAAGAAGGCGATCAAGCTCGACAAGGGTTCGGCCAAGCCGCACACGGACAAGGTCGGCAAGATCACCCGTGCCCAGCTGGAAGAAATCGCCAAGACCAAGATGAAGGACATGACGGCTGCCGATCTGGACGCCGCGGTTCGCACCATCGCTGGTTCTGCCCGTTCGATGGGCGTGAATGTGGAGGGCGTGTAAATGGCCAAGCTCACCAAGAAACAAAAAGCTTTTGAAGGCAAGGTCGACAGCAACAAGCTGTATGCCCTGGCCGATGCCTTGAGCATCGTCAAGGAATGCGCCAACGCCAAGTTCGATGAGTCCATTGACGTGGCTGTGCAGCTCGGTATTGATGCCAAGAAATCCGACCAGGTGGTGCGTGGCGCCGTGGTGCTGCCCAACGGCACCGGCAAGACCAAGCGCGTCGCCGTGTTCGCCCAAGGCGCCAAGGCGGAAGAAGCCAAAGCCGCCGGTGCTGACGTGGTTGGCATGGATGATCTGGCTGCCCAGGTCAAGGCTGGTGATATGCCTTTTGATGTGGTGATCGCTGCGCCTGACGCGATGCGTGTCGTCGGTACCCTGGGTCAGATCCTGGGTCCGCGCGGCCTGATGCCGAACCCCAAGGTCGGCACGGTGACCCCTGATGTGGCCACGGCGGTGAAAAACGCCAAGGCGGGCCAGGTGCAGTTCCGCGTTGACAAGGCTGGTATCGTGCACAGCACCATCGGCCGTCGTTCCTTCGACACCGACAAGCTGCAGGGCAACCTGGCGGCATTGGTGGAGGCGCTGAACAAGGCCAAGCCGGCTTCGAGCAAGGGTGTGTATTTGCGCAAAGTGGCGGTTTCGTCCACGATGGGTGTCGGTGTCCGTGTGGACACCCAGACCATCGCGGCGTAATCGCAAAGATTCGGGTGGCCCGCAAGGGCCGCTTGGAGTGGTGGGCTGCTCTGTCGCAAGGCGGGGCGGGCCATCCAAGACCGTTGGTGTGCAGTTTGCACTTAATCCGTGGGTCGTGGGCTCGTCCCAAGGCTCAGCCAACGCAGATGGCGATCCCGCTGCAGATGGAATGAGTTCCGTAACCAGTTGGTCGCTGCAATGAGGCGTGCCCCAGGGATTGTCCCGAAGGCACATTTTGAAGGAGTAGACCTTGAGTCTGAATCGCAGTGAGAAAGAAGCGGTCATTACCGAAGTGACCGACCTCGCCGCTAAAGCTCAAACGCTCGTGATGGCGGAATACCGTGGTATCACGGTCGCTGACATGACCAAACTGCGCGCTACCGCACGCAGCACCGGTGTGAGCCTGAGTGTGTTGAAAAACACCCTGGCTCGCCGTGCTGTGGCAGGCAGCTCGTTCGAGGTTGTGGCCGACCAGATGACCGGTCCGCTGATCTATGGCTTCTCTGTCGATGCTGTGGCTGCCGCGAAAGTGGTGGCTGACTTCGCGAAAACCAATGACAAGTTGGTGATTCGCGGCGGTGCATACGGCGGCAAGGCCCTGGATGTGAACGGCGTCAAGCAGCTGGCAAGCATCCCGTCCAAGGAAGTTTTGTTGGCCCAGCTGTGTGGCTTGCTGATGTCGCCGATGTCCCGTACCGCCGTGGTGCTGGGTGCTCTGGCGGCCAAAAAAGGCGAAGGCGAAGCTGTTGCCGCTTGAGCGTGCAGCACACTTGTTAACCAATTGTTAGGAAATCAAAATGGCATTCGATAAAGACGCATTTTTGACCGCGCTCGACAGCATGACGGTCATGGAACTCAACGACCTGGTGAAAGCCATCGAAGAGAAGTTTGGCGTGAGCGCTGCTGCCATGGCCGCGCCCGCTGCTGGTGGTGCTGCTGGTGGCGGTGCTGCTGCTGCCGAAGAGAAGACCGAGTTCAACGTGATGCTGCTGGAAGCTGGCGCCAACAAGGTGTCGGTCATCAAGGCTGTGCGCGAAATCACCGGTCTGGGCCTGAAAGAAGCCAAGGACCTGGTGGACGGTGCTCCGAAGGCCGTCAAGGAAGGCATGCCCAAAGCTGATGCCGAAGCTGCCAAGAAGAAGCTGGAAGAAGCCGGCGCCAAGGCCGAACTCAAGTAATTCGACTTTGCTCGAAGGCTGGAGTGTCTGCAAGGGCCTCCAGCCTTTGGTGCTTACAGAGAGCACCCAAAAATTCCCTCTCAAGGGGGTTTTTGAGTGACTTCTGACCCGACTGCAGAAGACGCCTTGGTTCGGGCCGCGTGCAATGCGCGGCCGTCCGCCATTGGTTGGTAGCGGCCAACCACCAAGCCTGCCGGCGTGATGCCGGCGCGTCAGTCGCCAAAGACCTCATAGCCCGGAGATCTCATGGCTTACACCTATACCGAACGCAAGCGGATTCGCAAAAGTTTCGGCAGCCGCGACAGCGTGCTCGAAATTCCCTACCTCCTGCAGATGCAAAAGGACGCTTACACAGCCTTCCTGCAGGCTGATGTTGGTCCCAACAAACGTACCCCGGAAGGTCTGCAGGCCGCCTTTGAAGCGGCTTTCCCGATCGTCTCGCACAATGGTTTTGTCGAGATGAAGTTCCTCGAGTACAACCTGGCCAAGCCCGCGTTTGACGTGCGCGAGTGCCAGACGCGCGGCCTGACCTTTGCCTCGGCCGTGCGCGCCAGGGTGCAGCTCATCATTTACGACCGCGAGTCCTCGACGCCTTCCAACAAGGTGGTCAAGGAGGTCAAGGAACAAGAGGTCTACATGGGCGAAGTGCCGCTCATGACGACCAAGGGTTCGTTCATCATCAACGGTACCGAGCGCGTGATCGTCTCGCAGCTGCACCGTTCGCCCGGCGTGTTCTTCGAACACGACAAGGGCAAGACCCACAGTTCGGGCAAGCTGCTGTTCTCGGCCCGGATCATTCCCTATCGCGGCTCCTGGCTCGATTTCGAATTCGATCCCAAGGACCTGCTGTACTTCCGCGTCGACCGTCGTCGCAAGATGCCGGTCACCATCCTGCTGAAGGCCATCGGCCTGAACCCCGAGTCCATCTTGGCGAACTTCTTCGTCAACGACAACTTCCGTCTGATGGACAGCGGTGCGCAGATGGAGTTCGTGGCCGAGCGTCTGCGTGGCGAAGTGGCGCGCTTCGACATCACCGACAAGAGCGGCAAGGTCGTCGTGGCCAAGGACAAGCGCATCACGGCGCGCCATACCCGTGAACTGGAGCAATCTGGCACGACGCACATCAGCGTGCCGGAAGACTTCCTGATCGGCCGCGTGGTCGCACGCGCCATCGTCGACGGCGATACGGGCGAAATCATTGCCAAAGCCAACGACGAGTTGACCGATGCACTGCTCAAGAAGCTGCGCAGCGCCGGCGTACAGGAACTGCAGTGCATCTATACCAACGAGCTCGACCAGGGCGCCTACATCTCGCAAACCCTGCGCACCGATGAGACGACCGACGAGTTCGCTGCTCGCGTGGCGATCTACCGCATGATGCGCCCCGGCGAGCCGCCGACCGAAGACGCCGTGCAGGCCCTGTTCCAGCGCCTGTTCTACAACCCTGACACCTACGACCTGTCGCGCGTCGGCCGCATGAAGTTCAATGCCAAGATGGGCCGCTCCGAGGCGACCGGTCCCATGGTGCTGACCAACGAGGACATCCTCGCCGTGGTGAAGATCCTGGTGGATCTGCGCAATGGTCGCGGCGAAGTCGACGACATCGACCACCTGGGCAACCGTCGCGTGCGCTGCGTCGGCGAGTTGGCCGAGAACCAGTACCGCGCCGGCCTGGCCCGGATCGAGAAGGCCGTCAAGGAACGCCTGGGTCAGGCCGAGCAGGAACCGCTCATGCCGCACGACCTGATCAACTCCAAGCCGATTTCCGCGGCGCTCAAGGAGTTCTTCGGCGCTTCGCAGCTGTCCCAGTTCATGGACCAGACCAATCCGCTGGCGGAAATCACGCACAAGCGACGCGTCTCGGCCCTCGGCCCGGGTGGCCTGACGCGCGAACGCGCCGGTTTCGAGGTGCGCGACGTGCACGTCACGCACTACGGTCGCGTCTGCCCGATCGAGACGCCGGAAGGTCCGAACATCGGTCTGATCAACTCGCTGGCCCTGTACGCTCGCCTCAACGAGTACGGTTTCATCGAGACCCCCTACCGCCGCGTGGTGGATGGCAAGGTGACCAACGAGATCGACTACCTGTCCGCTATTGAGGAAGGCAAGTACGTCATCGCCCAGGCCAATGCGACTCTGGACAAGGACGGCAAACTGACCGGCGAACTGGTCTCGGCGCGCGAGAAGGGTGATTCCATCCTGTGCGGTGCCGAGCGCATCCAGTACATGGACGTGTCGCCGGCGCAGATCGTGTCGGTTGCCGCTTCGCTGGTGCCGTTCCTGGAGCACGACGACGCCAACCGCGCGCTGATGGGCGCCAACATGTCGCGCCAGGCCGTGCCCGTGCTGCGTCCGGAAAAGCCGATGGTCGGCACCGGCATCGAGCGCGTGGCGGCCGTCGACTCCGGCACCGTGGTGACGGCCAACCGCGGCGGTGTGGTCGACTACGTCGATGCCACCCGCATCGTGGTGCGCGTCAACGACGCCGAGGCCGTGGCCGGTGAAGTCGGTGTGGACATCTACAACCTGATCAAGTACCAGCGTTCCAACCAGAACACCAACATCCACCAGCGTCCCATCGTCAAGAAGGGCGACAAGCTGGCCAAGGGTGACGTGATCGCCGACGGCGCCTCGACCGACCTCGGTGAGATCGCCATCGGTCAGAACATGCTGATCGCCTTCATGCCCTGGAACGGCTACAACTTCGAGGACTCGATCCTGATTTCCGAGCGCGTGGTGGCCGATGACCGCTACACCTCGATCCATATCGAGGAACTCGTTGTCATGGCGCGCGACACCAAGCTCGGCGCCGAGGAAATCACCCGCGACATTCCGAACCTGAGCGAACAGCAGCTCAACCGTCTGGACGAGTCCGGCATCATCTACGTCGGTGCCGAAGTGCAGCCCGGCGATGTGCTGGTGGGCAAGGTCACGCCGAAGGGCGAAACCACGCTGACGCCGGAAGAGAAGCTGCTGCGCGCCATCTTCGGCGAGAAGGCCAGCGACGTGAAGGACACCTCGCTGCGCGTGGATCAGGGCTCGCAAGGCACCGTGATCGACGTGCAGGTGTTCACCCGCGAGGGCATCCAGCGCGACAAGCGCGCCCAGCAGATCATCGACGACGAGCTCAAGCGCTTCCGTCTGGATCTGAACGACCAGCTGCGGATCGTGGAGGCCGATGCCTTTGACCGTATCGAGAAGCTGCTGGCCGGCAAGGTGGCCAATGGTGGTCCGAACAAGCTGCCCAAGGGAACCAAGATCGACAAGGCCTACCTGGCCTCGGTGGAGAAATTCCACTGGTTCGACATTCGCCCGGCCGACGACGAGGTGGCCAGCCAGCTCGAGAGCATCAAGAACTCGCTGGAGCAGACGCGCCACAGCTTCGACCTCGCTTTTGAAGAGAAGCGCAAGAAGCTCACGCAGGGCGACGAGTTGCCCGCTGGCGTGCTCAAGATGGTCAAGGTCTACCTGGCCGTCAAGCGCCGTCTGCAGCCTGGCGACAAGATGGCCGGCCGCCACGGCAACAAGGGCGTGGTGTCCAAGATCACGCCGGTGGAAGACATGCCCTACATGGCCGACGGTACGCCGGTCGACATCGTGCTCAACCCGCTGGGCGTGCCGTCGCGCATGAACATCGGGCAGGTGCTGGAAGTGCACCTGGGCTGGGCCGGCAAGGGCCTGGGCCAGCGCATCGGCGACATGCTGCAGCGCGAAGCCGCTACCGCCGAGATTCGCGGGTTCCTTGAGAAGGTGTACAACAGCGCCGGCCGCAAGGAGAACCTGGGTCAGATGTCGGACGATGAACTGCGCAAGATGGCGCAGGAGCTGACGAGCGGCGTGCCATTTGCCACGCCCGTGTTCGACGGCGCGACCGAGCAGGAAATCCGCGACATGCTCAAGCTGGCATATCCGGACGACGTTGCCAAGGCCAAGGGGCTGACCGAGACCCGCACCCAGGCGCAACTCTACGACGGCCGCAGCGGTGATGCCTTCGAGCGCACCACCACCGTGGGTTACATGCATTACCTGAAGCTGCACCACTTGGTGGATGACAAGATGCACGCCCGTTCGACCGGTCCGTACTCGCTCGTCACCCAGCAGCCGCTGGGCGGCAAGGCGCAGTTCGGCGGCCAGCGTTTCGGCGAGATGGAGGTCTGGGCGCTCGAAGCCTACGGCGCCGCCTACACGCTGCAGGAAATGCTCACCGTCAAGTCCGACGACGTGCAAGGCCGTACCAAGGTCTATGAAAACATTGTCAAGGGCGAGCACGCCATCGAAGCGGGCATGCCGGAATCGTTCAATGTGCTGGTCAAGGAAATCCGTTCCCTGGGCCTCGACATTGAACTGGAACGCTCTTAATTTGAAGGGATAGAGTCATATGAAATCACTACTCGACCTGTTCAAGCAGTTCACGCCGGATGAGCATTTCGATGCCATCAAGATCGGCATGGCTTCGCCCGAGAAGATCCGTTCCTGGTCTTTCGGCGAGGTGAAGAAGCCCGAGACCATCAACTACCGCACCTTCAAGCCCGAGCGCGACGGCCTGTTCTGCGCCAAGATCTTCGGCCCGATCAAGGACTACGAATGCCTGTGCGGCAAGTACAAACGCCTCAAGCACCGCGGCGTGATCTGCGAGAAGTGCGGCGTTGAAGTCACGCAGACCAAGGTGCGTCGCGAACGCATGGGTCACATCGACCTGGCCGCGCCCTGCGCCCACATCTGGTTTCTGAAGTCGCTGCCGTCGCGTCTGGGCTTGGTGCTCGACATGACGCTGCGCGACATCGAGCGCGTGCTGTATTTCGAAGCCTATGTGGTGACCGACCCCGGCATGACCCCGCTGAAGAAGTTCAGCATCATGTCCGAGGACGACTACGACGCCAAGGTCAAGGAATACGGTGACGAGTTCACCGCCAAGATGGGCGCCGAAGGCATCAAGGACCTGCTGCAGGGCATCGACATCGACATGGAGATCGAGCGCCTGCGCGGCGATCTGACCGGCTCGGAGATGAAGGTCAAGAAGAACGCCAAGCGCCTGAAGGTGCTGGAAGCGTTCAAGAAGTCCGGCATCAAGCCCGAGTGGATGGTGCTCGAAGTGCTGCCCGTGCTGCCGCCGGACCTGCGTCCGCTGGTGCCGCTGGACGGTGGCCGCTTCGCGACCTCCGATCTGAACGACCTGTACCGTCGCGTCATCAACCGCAACAGCCGCCTGCGCCGTCTGCTCGAACTCAAGGCGCCCGAGATCATCGCGCGCAACGAGAAGCGCATGCTGCAGGAAGCGGTGGATTCGCTGCTGGACAACGGCCGCCGTGGCAAGGCCATGACCGGCGCCAACAAGCGCGCGCTCAAGTCCCTGGCCGACATGATCAAGGGCAAGAGCGGTCGCTTCCGCCAGAATCTGCTGGGCAAGCGCGTCGACTACTCCGGTCGTTCCGTCATCACCGTGGGCCCGACCCTCAAGCTGCACCAGTGCGGCCTGCCGAAGCTGATGGCGCTTGAGTTGTTCAAGCCCTTCATCTTCTCGCGCCTGGAAGCCATGGGCATCGCCACCACCATCAAGGCGGCGAAGAAGGAAGTCGAATCCGGTACACCGGTGGTGTGGGACATCCTGGAAGAGGTCATCAAAGAGCACCCCGTGATGCTCAACCGTGCGCCGACGCTGCACCGTCTGGGTATCCAGGCGTTCGAGCCGATCCTGATCGAAGGCAAGGCCATTCAACTGCACCCGCTGGTGTGTGCCGCCTTCAACGCCGACTTCGACGGCGACCAGATGGCGGTGCACGTCCCCCTGTCGGTGGAAGCGCAGATGGAAGCCCGCACGCTGATGCTGGCCTCCAACAATGTGCTGTTCCCGGCCAACGGCGAACCGTCGATCGTGCCGTCGCAGGACGTGGTGCTGGGTCTGTATTACGCGACCCGCGAGCGCATCAACGGCAAGGGTGAAGGTCTGGTGTTTGCCGATACCGCCGAAGTCCAGCGTGCGCTGGATGCAGGTGAAGTCGACCTGACCTCCCGTATCAGCGTGCGTCTGACGGAGTACACCAAGGACAAGGAAACCGGCGCGTTCACCCCCGTGACCCAGTTGGTGGAAACCACTGCCGGCCGTGCGCTGTTGTCCGAGATCCTGCCCAAGGGCCTTCCGTTCTCGAACCTCAACAAGGCGCTGAAGAAGAAGGAAATTTCCAAGCTGATCAACGTGTCCTTCCGCAAATGCGGTCTGAAGGAGACGGTGGTGTTCGCCGACAAGCTGCTGCAAAACGGCTTCCGTCTGGCGACCAAGTCCGGCATTTCCATCTGCATCGACGACATGCTGGTGCCGAAGGAAAAGCACGAGATCATCGAGAGCGCCGAGAAGGAAGTCAAGGATATCGAGCAGCAATACGTTTCCGGTCTGGTGACCGTGGGCGAGCGCTACAACAAGGTGGTGGACATCTGGGGCAAGGCCGGCGACAAGGTTTCCAAGGTCATGATGGACCAGCTCCGTCTGCAAAAAACCATCGACCGCCACGGCAAGGAAGTGGACCAGGAATCGTTCAACGCCATCTACATGATGGCTGACTCCGGTGCCCGCGGTTCTGCAGCCCAGATTCGCCAGCTCGCCGGTATGCGGGGCCTGATGGCCAAGCCGGACGGCTCGATCATCGAGACGCCGATTACCGCGAACTTCCGCGAAGGCCTGAACGTGTTGCAGTACTTCATCTCCACCCACGGTGCCCGTAAGGGTCTCGCGGACACGGCGCTGAAGACGGCCAACTCCGGTTACCTGACGCGCCGTCTGGTGGACGTGACGCAGGACCTGGTGGTGACGCAAGACGATTGCGGCACGCACGAGGGTTCGCTGATGCGCGCCATCGTCGAGGGCGGTGAAGTGATCGAGTCGCTGCGCGACCGTATCCTGGGTCGTACCGCAGCCGAAGACGTCCTCCACCCGGAAAACCGCTCCGTGCTGGCCAAGGCCGGCACCATGCTGGATGAAGATGTCATCGACGAGCTCGAGGCAGCTGGTGTGGACGAAGTCAAGGTCCGTACGGCGCTGACTTGCGAAACCCGCTTTGGCCTGTGCGCCAAGTGCTACGGCCGCGATCTCGGCCGCGGCGGCCTGGTCAACATGGGCGAGGCCGTCGGCGTGATTGCCGCTCAGTCGATCGGCGAGCCGGGTACGCAGCTGACCATGCGTACCTTCCACATCGGTGGTGCCGCTTCGCGTGCGGCGATTGCCTCCAGCGTGGAAGCCAAGTCCAACGGCATCATCGGCTTCAATGCCACGATGCGCTACGTGACCAACAGCAAGGGCGAGCTGGTGGTGATTGCCCGCTCCGGCGAGATCATCATCCATGACGAGCATGGCCGTGAGCGCGAGCGTCACAAGGTGCCGTATGGCGCCGTGTTGACCGTCAAGGCTGACCAGGCCATCAAGGCCGGCGCGATCCTGGCCAACTGGGATCCGCTGACCCGCCCGATCATCACGGAATTCGCCGGTCAGGTGAAGTTCGAGAATGTCGAGGAAGGCCTGACCGTGGCCAAGCAGGTGGACGAGGTCACTGGCCTGTCCACGCTGGTCGTGATCGATCCGAAGCGCCGTGGTTCGACCAAGGTGGTGCGTCCGCAGGTCAAACTGATTGACGCATCCGGCAGCGAGGTCAAGATTCCCGGCACCGATCACGCAGTGACGATCGGTTTCCAGGTCGGCGCCCTGATTCAGGTGCGCGATGGCCAGGACGTGGGCCCCGGCGAAGTGCTGGCCCGTATCCCGGTGGAAGGCCAGAAGACCCGGGACATTACCGGCGGTCTGCCGCGTGTGGCCGAGTTGTTCGAAGCCCGTTCGCCCAAGGACAAGGGCATGCTGGCCGAGATGACCGGTACCGTGTCCTTCGGCAAGGAGACCAAGGGCAAGATCCGCCTGCAGATCACCGATCCGGAAGGCAAGGTCTGGGACGAGCTGGTGCCCAAGGAGAAAAACGTTCTGGTGCACGAAGGCCAGGTGGTCAACAAGGGCGAGAGCGTGGTCGACGGTCCGGCCGATCCGCAGGACATCCTGCGTCTGCTGGGCATGGAAGAACTGGCGCGCTACATCGTGGATGAAGTCCAGGACGTCTACCGTCTGCAGGGTGTGAAGATCAATGACAAGCACATCGAAGTGATCGTGCGTCAGATGCTGCGCCGTGTGGTGGTCGAGAACGCGGGCGATTCCAGCTACATCGCCGGCGAACAGGTCGAGCGCTCCGAGATGCTCAACACCAACGACGCCTTGCGCGCCGAAGGCAAGATCACCGCGACCTACACCAACCTGCTGCTGGGTATCACCAAGGCGTCGCTGTCCACCGACAGCTTCATCAGTGCGGCTTCCTTCCAGGAAACCACCCGCGTGCTGACCGAAGCGGCCATCATGGGCAAGCGCGACGAACTGCGTGGTCTGAAAGAGAACGTCATCGTCGGCCGCCTGATCCCGGCGGGTACCGGCATGGCCTATCACCAGGCCCGCAAGGTGCGCGAGAGCATGGACGATGCCGAGCGTCGCGCCATTGCCGACGCCGAAGCAGCCGAGTTGGCTGGCGAGGCCTCGGCCGATGCGGGGGCTGCCACCGAGTAAAGCCGGCGGCTGTCGCACAATCAAGCCCCAAGCCCTTTGCAGGCGCTTGGGGCTTTTTTCTGGACCGGTTTTGTCAGCGGGCGGTGGCAGTCTCGGAGGACTCACGGGCATGAATATTTCGGTTGCGATCTGGATCGTCTGGGCGGTGGCGCTGTTTTGGGCTGTCGGAGCCTATAACCGGCTGGTGCGCCTGCGTTCGCAGGCGATTGCCGCCTTCGCCCCGCTGGAGTTGCAGTTCTCCCAGTACGTGACCCTGGTCCAGGGCAGTTTCGCCCTGCCGGTCGAGGCCGAAGAGTCGGGTCTGCGGGCCGGCGTGCTGGCAGCGGCCCGGCAATTCGAGTCCTCGCTCAAGGCGGCACGCGGCCATCCGCTGGATGCCCTGGCCATGCGTGCGTTGCAGACGGCCCACGAGACGCTGTGCGTGTCGTGGCAGCGCTTGCGTGACGAGCCGCCTGACCTAGCGGGTGAGCCGCTGCCGGCCGTGCTGCAGCAGCAATGGGAGCATATCGCGCTGCAGGTAGGCAATGCCCGGGACGAATTCAATCGGCAGGTGCGGGCGTACAACGAGGCGATCGTGCAGTTCCCGGCCCATCTGCTGGCCTGGCTGTTCGGCTTCAAACCGGCACATACCATCACATGAGCGAGAGCGATTCCAGAATTCCCCTGTGGCGCCAGCTGCAGGCGGTTGCCGCCGTGCTGGCGGCCATCCGGCAAGGCGTTTCGGGCACGGCCGCGCTGGAGGGGGTCCAAGCCAGCTTGCGTCCAGGCGTGCAGGCACTGGTGTACCAGGTGCTGCGTTCGCTGGGGCGCGCCGAGGCCTTGCGCCGGCTGCTGGCGCCGCGCAAACCGCCGGTTGCTGTTGATGCCCTGCTGTGCACGGCGCTGGCGCTGATCTGGGACGAGGCGGCGGCACCGTATGAAAGCTTCACGCTGGTCAACCAGGCGGTGGAGGCAGCCAAGCGCACGGCGGCCATTCGCGCTCAAGCCGGGTTCGTGAACGGCTGCCTGCGCCGCTTCCTGCGCGAACGCCATGATTTGGTGGCACGCACCCAGACGGACCCGGTGGCATGCTGGAACCACCCGACATGGTGGATTGAGCGCGTGCGCCGGGATCACCCACAAGCCTGGCAGGCGGTTCTGCAAGCCAACAACCGGCAGGCGCCGATGACCTTGCGTGTCAACGTCCAGAAGACGACGGTCGAGGCCTACCTGCGGCGCCTGCACGAGGCCGGCATCGATGCCTGGCGCAACGGGGATACCGGCGTGACGCTGGCCGCCCCGCTGCCGGTGTCGGCGTTGCCCGGTTTTTCCGCCGGCGGGGTGTCGGTGCAGGACGCGGCGGCGCAACTGGCCGCTCCCTTGCTGCTGCAGGGCTTGAGCGGGCGTTCCGACTTGCGTGTGCTCGACGCCTGTGCCGCGCCCGGCGGTAAAACGGCCCATCTGCTGGAACTGGCTGCCGGCGAGGTCACGGCGCTGGAAATCGACCCGGTACGGGCCGAGCGCATCGGCCAGACGCTGCAACGCCTGGGTCTGCATGCCAGCGTGCTGGTGGCCGATGCCGGGCAGCCTGCGGCCTGGTGGGATGGCCAGCCGTTTGACGCCATTTTGCTGGACGCACCCTGCACCGCCTCGGGTATCGTGCGGCGCCACCCGGACGTGCGCTGGCTGCGTCGTGAGAGCGATGTGGAGCAGTTGGCGGCCATCCAGGCCCGCTTGCTGGCCACCCTGTGGCCGCTGCTCAAAGCGGGTGGGCGGCTGCTGTACTGCACCTGCTCGGTGTTCAAGGCCGAGGGCGAGCAGCAGATTCAAACGTTTCTTGCACACAACACCCAGGCCCGTTTGCTGCCCTCGCCGGGCCATTTATTGCCGCATTTTGCCGCCAGGGATGGTGCCGTCCCGGACAATCAGGACAGTGACCATGACGGCTTTTATTACGCATTGCTGGAAAAACGCGCGGCTTGACCTGGCTGCGCTGCTGGCCTGCGCCATGCTGGCCAGTGTCTGGCCCTGCCAGGTGCAGGCCGAACCGGCGGCCGAGGTGACGCAGTTGCGGCTGGAAGGCGGTCAAGACAGTGTTCTGCTGAGCGCTGGACTCAAGCTCGACTTGCCGATGGCGGTGGAGGATGCGCTGCTCAAGGGTGTGGCGGTATTTTTCGTGGCCGAGGCGGAGATCTACCGCGAGCGCTGGTACTGGGCCGACAAGAAAGTGGCGGGCGTGGAGCGCCACATGCGGCTGGTGTTCCATCCGCTGACGCGGCGCTGGCGTCTGGCGGTGTCGCCGAGCGTCATTGCCAACAACGGTCTGGGCGTAATCCTGAACCAGACGTTCGATTCGCTGGAAGAAGCGATGGCTGCCGTACGCCGCATCTCGGGTTGGCGTATCGCCGATCTGAGCGATATTGATCCGGGCGCGCGGCATCGGGTGGAATTCCGCTTCCGGCTCGACGTGTCGCAGCTGCCGCGTCCCTTGCAGATCGGCGCGCTGGGCCAGAGCGACTGGGCCCTGTCGACGGCAGCCAGCCAGCGGCTGGTGCTGGAGAACCTCAAGTGAGCGATGCCGACACCGGAACCCGCGTGCAGCAGGGCTTGCAGACGTCGCGTGCCCTGCGCTGGACGCTGGGTACCGGGATGGCTGCCATGGTGGCCATCGGCCTGGTGCTGCTGTTCCTGCTGACCCAGGCGACCAACAACCGCGAGCTGTACGAGCGCAACTACGCACGCCTGTTTGCGGTGAATATGGTGGTGGCGGCCATGCTGCTGCTGGTGATTGGCTGGATTGCCTTTCGCCTGGCCCGTCGTCTGCGCCAAGGGCGCTTTGGCAGCCGGCTGCTGGTCAAGCTGGCGGCCGTCTTTGCCCTGGCGGGGTTCGCCCCCGGCATGTTGATCTATGTGGTGTCTTACCAGTTCGTTTCGCGCTCAATCGAGAGCTGGTTCGACGTCAAGGTGGAAGGTGCGCTCGAAGCCGGCCTGAACCTGGGCCGTACCACCCTGGAAACCCTGTCGACCGACCTGGCCAGCAAAAGCCGCAGCGCCGCCCAGCAGTTGCAGGACACGTCCGATGTGACGGCCGGCCTGGTGCTGGAGCGTGTGCGCGAACAACTGGGCGGGCGCGATGTCATGCTCTGGGGGGGCGCCGGGCAGTTGATTGCCAGCGTCGGCGAGTCGCAACTGCAACTCAATCCCGAGCGGCCGGGGGCGCAGCAATTCCGTGCTGCGCGCAGCCAGCGCGCCGTGACCTGGATCGAGGGGCTGGATGATGTCCCTGTGCCTGGCGCCGCGGAAACCGCACACCAGGCGCGCCTCAAGGCGCTGGTCCTGGTGCCCACATCTGGCCTGGGCATGCTGGGTGAAAACCGCTTCCTCATGGTGACGCAGGCCTTGCCGGAGGCGCTGGTGGCCAATGCGCTGGCGGTGACCGAGGCCTACCGGGAATACCAGGAGCGGGCGCTGGCGCGCGAGGGCCTGCGTCGCATGTACATCGGCACCCTGACCCTGAGCCTGTTCCTGGCCGTCTTCGGCGCGGTGCTGCTGGCGGTGTTGCTGGGCAACCAGATCACGCGTCCGCTGCTGCTGCTGGCCGACGGTGTGCACCAGGTGGCCGCTGGCGACCTCACGCCGAAAGCCGTCTTGCAGGGCAAGGACGAACTCGGCGGCCTGACGCGTTCCTTTGCCGACATGACCCAGCAGCTGGCCGATGCCCGCCGTGCGGTGGAGGTCAGCATGGAGCAGGTCAATGCAGCGCGCGCCAACCTGCAGACCATCCTGGACAACCTGACGGCCGGCGTGATGGTGCTCGATGCGCAAGGTGTCATCCAGTCGGCCAACCCCGGCGCCACGCGCATCCTGCGGGTGCCGCTGGCGGCCTGCGAAGGGCAGCGGCTGGCCGACATCGAAGGCCTGCAGGAGTTCGGCAGCCGTGTGCAGACCCAGTTCGATGCTTTTCTGGGGGAACGCGGCGAGCATGGTCTCGATCACTGGCAGCAGTCCTTCGAACTGGGGGGCGTGCCATCCGGCCTGGCAGGCCAGACGGCCGACGGGACCCTGACCCTGGTGGCGCGCGGCGCCGAACTGCCGGGCCATGCGCGGCTGCTGGTGTTCGACGACATTTCCGAAATCGTCTCCGCCCAGCGCGCCCAGGCCTGGGGCGAGGTGGCGCGGCGCTTGGCGCACGAGATCAAGAACCCGCTGACCCCCATCCAGCTGTCGGCCGAGCGGCTGGAAATGAAGCTCTCCGGCAAGGTGGACGCGCCCGAGCAGGCGATCCTGTCCAAATCGGTCAAGACCATCGTCGATCAGGTTGATGCCATGAAACGGCTGGTCAATGAATTCCGCGACTACGCGCGCCTGCCTGCCGCCGAGCTCAAGCCGCTGGATCTCAATGCACTGGTCAGCGAAGTGCTGCATCTCTACGGCGGGGAAAATATCCATGTGCCGGTGCACGCCGAACTCGATGCGCGCTGCCCGCGCATCATGGGCGATGCGCAGCAGCTGCGCCAGGTGCTGCACAACCTGCTGCAAAACGCGCAGGACGCCACCGAAACGGCCGCGCGTAGCGGGACCGACAACAGCGTGACCTTGCGCACCCAGTGGGTGGAATCCAGCGGCCGGGTGCGCCTGAGCGTGCTCGACCACGGCACCGGTTTCCCCGAGAACATCCTCAAGCGTGCCTTCGAACCGTATGTCACCACCAAGGCCCGGGGCACCGGGCTCGGGCTGGCTGTGGTCAAGAAGATTGCCGATGAACACAGCTCGCGCATCGACCTGGCCAACCGCGTCGTGGACGAGCAGGTGGTGGGGGCGCAAGTGTCGTTATCATTCGCTGTGGAGCCCGTGGCCTCAGCCTGAGCACGGGGCGCAATTTTCCGAGGGCACAGCGCTTACAAATCATGGCAAACATACTGGTGGTTGATGACGAACTCGGCATTCGTGATTTGCTGTGGGAAATCCTGAATGATGAGGGTCACACCGTTGAGGTGGCCGAAAACGCAGCCCAGGCCCGTGCCGCCCGCCAGCGTGAGCGGCCCGATCTGGTGCTGCTCGACATCTGGATGCCCGACACCGACGGCGTCACCCTGCTCAAGGAGTGGTCCACCACCGGCCTGCTGAGCATGCCGGTCATCATGATGAGCGGCCACGCCACCATCGACACGGCGGTCGAGGCGACCAAGATCGGCGCCCTGGCCTTTCTGGAAAAACCGATCACCTTGCAAAAGCTGCTCAAGGCGGTCGAGCAGGGCCTGGCCAAAGGCAGCCAGCGCAAGGCACCGTCCGCCCTTGGCCAGCCGCTGGAGATCGTGACCGACATGACGGCACACACCATGCAGCTGTCGGTGTCCGGCACCGTCGATCTGGGGCCGCAGGCGCAACAGAACTTCATGCTGGACAAGCCGCTGCGCGAAGCGCGCGACGAGTTCGAGAAAGCCTATTTCGAATACCATCTGGCGCGCGAAAGCGGTTCCATGACCCGCGTGGCCGAAAAGACCGGCCTGGAGCGCACCCACCTCTACCGCAAACTCAAGCAGCTTGGGGTGGATCTGTCTCGCGGCAAGCGCAGCGTTTCTTGAGCCGAGCCTTCTGGAAGGACGACAAAGTCCTGCTATAATTCCATCTCTTGGCCCGGTAGCTCAGTTGGTAGAGCAGCGGATTGAAAATCCGCGTGTCGGTGGTTCGATTCCGCCCCAGGCCACCAAGATCTCTCAGAAAGCCATCCTCAGGGGTGGCTTTTTTGTTTTCTCCATCGATCATTGCGACCCCGTGAGGTTCGGTCGGGTTCGATGCCCATCTTCCCGTCACCATTCGACGCTGAGCACGCTGCACAGCGATGGGGGCGATTCACTGTGAGGCCGGTATGGCTTCCCAGCGTACCCAAGCCGGTTCGTTTGCTCATCAGCCGACAACCGATCACATCCATCCGGGCTCGCGCCCGCCATTCAACAAGGATGCCGAAATGACCACTGACACGACCGTGCATGAACATGCTGACCTGGTAGCCCAGGTCATGAACGGGATCTGCACCCGCACGCTGAATCACTTCGCCGAAGAAGCCAAGCAGAACGCAGAAAGCCTGAAAGACGCCTTCGAACGTTACGAGATTGACTATGCCTGGCATGTCCTGGGCTCCGACCGGATGCGGGAAGAAACTGTCTCGTTGCTGGAAGCGCGGCTCAAGCATGCAGCAACCGACGCGCAGAAAGCCCGTGTGGCCGGCATCTTGCAATCAGCCGCCGCCGCCCAGGCGCCGGAACTGCTGATGAGTTTTGACAATGACGTGCCTGTGGTGCTGACCGACCTGCTGTGTGCATCGTGGCTGGCACACTAGGCCAGCCGGCGGCCGCAGAGGCGGGTTGACCTGGAAGACCCCGACAAGAGTTTTTGCTGGCGATGGCCTTGCACGTTGTGTCGGGCTCGCTATGATGCGTCTACAACCCGACGTACCAACTCCCACATGAGCGGCAGCGCACTTTTCATCGGCGATCACCTGGCCCGCAGCTGCCGTGGCCGCCCGGGCGCACCCCCGGCATGGCGATGACTCCTTGCTTCCAAGTCATCCACGCCATTCCGGAGAAATTTCATGTCTGATCTGTTCGAGAACCCCATGGGCCTCATGGGGTTCGAATTCGTCGAGTTCGCCTCGCCCGTTCCCAACGTGCTGGAACCCCTGTTCGAGAAAATGGGCTTCAGCCTGGTGGCCCGTCACCGTTCCAAGGATGTGCTGCTGTACCGCCAGGGCGAGATCAACTTCATCGTCAACCGAGAGCCGCACAGCCTGGCGTCCTACTTCGCGGCCGAGCACGGTCCCTCGGCCTGCGGGCTGGCGTTCCGCGTGCGCGATGCGCACAAAGCCTATGCGCGCGCGTTGGAGCTGGGCGCGCAGCCGGTCGAGATCCCGACCGGGCCGATGGAGCTGCGCCTGCCGGCGATCCGCGGCATCGGCGGCGCGCCGCTGTACCTGATCGATCGTTTCGAGGACGGCAAGTCGATCTACGACATCGACTTCGAATGGGTCGAGGGCGTGCCACGCCGTCCGCACGGCCATGGCCTGCGCCTGATCGACCATCTGACGCACAACGTCTACCGCGGCCGCATGGCCTATTGGGGCCAGTTCTACGAACGCCTGTTCAACTTCCGCGAGATCCGCTATTTCGACATCCAGGGCGAATACACCGGCCTGACCTCCAAGGCCATGACGGCGCCCGACGGCAAGATCCGCATTCCGCTCAATGAAGAGTCATCCCGCGGTGCCGGCCAGATCGAGGAATTCCTGATGCAGTTCAACGGCGAGGGCATCCAGCACGTGGCGCTGCTCACCGACGATCTGCTGGCCAGTGTCGATGCCCTGCAGCTGGCCGGCATTTCGCTGATGACGGCGCCGAATGACGTCTACTACGAGATGTTGAGTGAGCGCCTGCCGGGCCACGGCCAGGCGGTGCCAGAGCTGCAGGCGCGCGGCATCCTGCTCGATGGTTCAACAGCCGGAGGCAAACCACGCCTGCTGCTGCAGATCTTTTCGCAGACCCTGCTCGGGCCGGTGTTCTTCGAGTTCATCCAGCGCCAGGGCGACGAGGGTTTCGGCGAGGGCAACTTCAAGGCCCTGTTCGAGTCGCTCGAACGCGACCAGATCCGCCGCGGCGCCCTGAACGTGGGTGATTGAGTCGGCGGCCTACCAGTCCACCAGACTCAGGCCGATGCTGAGCACGGTGCGGCGGCGGTTGTAGTCCAGCAGCGAGTCGCCGTAGCCGCTGAAGAGTTGGGTGTGAAAGCGCAGGCCGCTGGCCAGGCTGCTGCGGCTCGGGGTGCCGATGGCGCGCAGCCAGTCGATGCGGATCGAGCCGTTGGCATCGGCCTTCAGTGCGTGGCGCACGCTCACGGTCAGCGTGTTGACCTTGTCCAGGTTCCAGGCGCCGGTGATCTCGGCGCGTCCCACGTAGTCGCTGATGTTGGGGTTGTCGTCGCTGTCGGCTTCTTCGGGCATGCGCTGCCAGAGGCGGCCGGTCAGGGTGAAGCGATCGCCCTTTTCCGCGCCGGCCATCAGGATCACGCGGTTCCAGCTGCGCGACAGCGGCAGGCTCTGGCCGTTGGACTGGTGGTTGAGGCTGACGCCGCTGTAGCGCAGGCGCCAGCCGCCGGGCAGGTCGGCATCGGTCGGCACGATGTACATCAACTCCGGCTCATGGTCGGTGTTGCGGAACGGGCGCGAGAGATCGGGCGTGAAGATCTGCCAGTAGGACTGCTGGCTGTAGGCGAACCACAACGAGTCGCGCTTGACCGGGTCGTCGTGCGTCAGAAAGCCGGAGGCGATCTTGGTCCGCACCGACAGCTGGATGCGGCCCTCGGTCTGCAGGTAGGGCTGGTAGCTGGCGGTGTGGCCAGCTGTGGGCGAACTCGGCGCCGTGTTGACGCTGTCGGAGCCGACGACCGACAGACTGATCGGGCGGTAGCCGCGGATGTTGAAGCGGCCGCAATCGCTGCTGGCCTCCAGTTCCCAGAAGCGCGATAGTCCGGACTGCGGGCCGCTGTGACAGTCGGTCAGGGCGGCGGTCTGCTCGGGTTTTTCGAGCACGGTTGCTGCTGTGGTGTCGTTGGCCGCCGCTGGCAGATGTTCCGAGGCCAGGGCCGGCGGGGCGGGGCGGGGCGTGAAGGCCAAGGCCGGCGCCTGCTGCCCGGCCCAGCGGTCAAAGCAGGCCAGCCGCGCCGGCGCGTCGTTCAGGCGGGTGCAGACCAACCAGCTGGCGTCCTGCGCCGGAGCTTCAGTGCCAACTTGGGCTCTGGCGCCCGTCCATATTGCGCAAGTAGCTATTAAAAATATAGCAATCTGTTTCATGCCGAACCGGCCAACGCTTGCGCGGCCGCCGTTTCCTGCGCTTTCTTGGCGAATTCGGCGCGCAGGGCGCGCAGTTTTTCGCGCGGGTCTTCCTTCACCGTGGCCTGGTCCAGCGCCATCTCGGCGATGAAGCGGCTGGGCTGGGCGGCCACCATCTCGCGGCCCTTTTTCTTGCGGCGCGGCCAGCTCACGGCCAGCGTGCGCTGGGCACGCGTGATGCCCACGTACATCAGGCGGCGTTCTTCCTGCAGCCGTTGCGCAATGCTTTCATTGGCGGCCTCGTGCTCGCGTGAGGAGCCGCCCAGCGAGTCGGCACCCTCGTCGAGCTTGAAGGGCAGCATGCCCTCGCTCACGCCCACCAGCATCACATGCGGCCACTCCAGGCCCTTGGCAGCGTGCAGGGTGGACAGCGTCACCACGTTCTGGTCCTGCTCGCGCTCGCTGATGGTGGACAGCAGCGAGATCGTTTGCGCCACTTCCAGCAGCGACTTCTTCTCGCTGGCCAGTGTCACGCCGGCGGTGTCGTCGATCTGGCCGCCGCAACGCTGCGCCATCCAGTCGCAGAACTCCATCACGTTGGTCCAGCGCGTGGCGGCCACCTTTTCGTTGTCCTCGCTGTCGTACAGGTGCTTTTCGTAGCCGATTTCCTTCAGCCAGTCGGTCAGGAAGGCGCGAGAATCCTCGGCGCCCTGCGTGTGGCGGGCACGGTATTCCAGATCGTTCAGGTAACGACCGAACTCGTGCAGGCTGCCGACGGCGCGCGCGTTGAGCACCGAGCCGAGCGAGGACGAGAACAGGGCTTCGAACAGGCTGAGCTTGTACTTGCTGGCAAAGGTACCGAGCTGTTGCAGTGTCTGGTGGCCGATGCCGCGCTTCGGCGTGGTAACGGCGCGCAGGAAAGCCGGGTCGTCGTCGTTGTTGACCCACAGGCGGAACCAGCCACACAGGTCCTTGATCTCGGCGCGGTCGAAGAAGCTCTGGCCGCCCGACACCTTGTAGGGAATCTGGGCGCGGCGCAGTGCCTGCTCGAACACGCGCGCCTGGTGGTTGGCACGGTAGAGCACGGCGAAGTCGCGGAACTCCTTGTGCTGCGAGCTTGATCGCAGGCTCTGGATGCGCGCCACCGCGCGCTCGGCTTCATGCTCTTCGTTGTCGGCGTCGACCACGCGCACCGGCTCGCCTTCGCCCAGGTCGCTCCACAGGTTCTTCGGGAACAGCTTGGGGTTGGGGCCGATCACGTTGTTGGCGGCGCGCAGGATGGCGCTGGTGGAACGGTAGTTCTGCTCCAGCTTGATGACCTTCAGGTTCGGAAAGTCGACCGGCAGCTTCTTCAGGTTGTCCAGCGTGGCGCCGCGCCAGCCGTAGATCGACTGGTCGTCGTCGCCCACGGCGGTGAAGCGCGAATTCTTCGGGTCGTGGCTGCCCACCAGCGCTTTCAGCACCTCGTACTGGGTCGCGTTGGTGTCCTGGTATTCGTCCACCAGGATGTGGCCCATCATCTGCTGCCACTTGCTGCGCACCTCTTCATGGTCGCGCAGCAGTTTGAGCGGCAGGCCGATCAGGTCGTCGAAGTCCACGCTCTGGTAGGCCGTCAGCCGCTCCTCGTAACGCGCCATGATGCGCGCGATGATGCGCTCGTTGTCATCGGCCGCCTGCGCTTCGGCCTGTTCGGCGTTCAGGCCCATGTTCTTCCACAGGCTGATGGTCCACTGCCACTGGCGCGCGGTGGCGGCATCGACCGAGCCGCCGGCGTCCTTCAGGATGCCGGTCACGTCGTCGCTGTCGAGGATGGAGAACTGGGGTTTGAGGCCCAGCACCTCGCCGCTTTCGCGCAGCATATGCACGCCCAGGGCGTGGAAGGTGCAGATACGCACCTCCTTGGCGGCCTTGCCGATCAGGCCCTTGGCGCGCTCGCGCATCTCGGCGGCGGCCTTGTTGGTGAAGGTGATGGCGGCAATGCGCTTGGGGTCCAGCCCGGTCTGGATCAGGCGGGCGATCTTGTGCGTGATGACGCGCGTCTTGCCGGAGCCGGCGCCGGCCAGCACCAGGCAGGGGCCGTGCAGGAAATTGACGGCTTCCTGTTGCGCGAGATTCAAACCGTGGGAGGGGGAGGACGACATGCAGAAAACAGAGACGAAGCAAGGCATCATACCGAGAGTGCATGTCATCATCTGAAGGCGGTGCAAAGCCGGTCCATCTGCTGTGACAATAGGGCCCGTGCTGAACATCCTTTCCGTCACCTTCCCCTTTTTCGCCCTGGTCCTGTGCGGCTACCTGGCCGCGCGCCGGCGCATGCTGCCGCTGGAGGCGATTCCCGGCCTGAACGGCTTCGTGCTGTTCTTTGCGCTGCCCTGCATGCTGTACCGCTTCGGCGCCACCACGCCGATTGCCCAGCTGCTCGATGCCAGCGTGTTCGGCGTCTGGCTGCTGTGCGCCTTCACCATGGTCGGCTTCACGATTGCCGTCACGCTGAACCAGCGCATAGGCTGGAACGACGCCTCGTTCGGCGCGCTGGTGGCGGCCTTTCCCAACACCGGTTTCATGGGCGTACCGCTGCTGGTGGCGCTGCTGGGCACGCAGGCCGCCGGCCCGATGATCGTGACCATCACGGTGGACATGGTGATCACCACCTCGCTGTGCATCGCGCTGTCGCGTCTGGACGGCGCCGACACGCACGGCATGGCAGTGGCGGCGCGCAACGCGCTCAAGGGCATGCTGTTCAATCCCATGCCCTGGGCCATCCTGCTCGGCGGCCTGGCCTCCTACATCCAGCTGGAGTTGCCGGGCCCGGTGACCAAGACGGTCTGGCTGCTGGCAGATGCTGCCTCGCCCACTGCGCTGTTCACCATCGGCGCCGTGCTGGCGCGCTCGCAGATGCTGGCGGCCGAGCATGACCACGCGCCCCACCCCGTGAGCGACTACGTGCCGGTGGCGATCTACAAGCTGCTGCTGCATCCCTTGCTGGTGCTGCTGGTGGGCGGCGGCGCCATCCAGCTCGGCGTGCCGCTGGCGCGCCCGGCGCTGACCGTGATGGTGCTGGTGGCTGCCCTGCCCAGCGCCAGCAACGTCTCGATGCTGGCCGAGCGTTTCGGCGCCGACAACGGGCGCATCGCCCGCATCATCCTGGTCTCCACCGCGGTGGCCTTCCTCAGCTTCTCGGCCGTCGTGGCCTTGATGACCTGATTCCCCTTTCTTCGTGACCTGCCTCGATGGGGCGGGGCGATAGGTCTTGGCTATTTGATAGATGTTCCAAATCAAATGGAAAATTTCATAGTTAATTTCTAAACTTGAGTCACTTTCAAGTTAAAGGAGTAGCGTATGACCACAGCCTATCTGCAAGCCCATGCCCAGCGGCAGCCGTCCTGGCTCGAATGCCTGGCCACTCTGGCACAAGCCAGCTGAGACGTCTCGTCGAAACGTCAACCTCACAAGCAGCAGGAGAAAACCATGTCCCATGAAGCCAAATGCCCCTTCCACGGTGCCGCCGGTGGCGGCACGCAAAACAAGGATTGGTGGCCCCATCAACTGCGTCTGGATCTGCTGAACCAGCATTCGGAAAAATCCAACCCATTGGGCGCGAGCTTCGACTACGCCCAGGAATTCAAGAAGCTCGACTATGCGGCGCTCAAGGCCGACCTGAACAAGCTGATGACCGACTCGCAGGACTGGTGGCCGGCCGACTCCGGCAGCTATGCCGGCCTGATGATCCGCATGGCCTGGCACAGCGCCGGCACCTACCGCGTGGGTGATGGCCGCGGCGGTGCGGGCCGGGGCCAGCAACGTTTTGCGCCGCTGAACTCCTGGCCCGACAACGTCAACCTGGACAAGGCCCGCCGCCTGCTGTGGCCCATCAAGCAGAAGTATGGCCAGAAGATCTCCTGGGCCGACCTGATGATCCTGGCCGGCAACGTGGCGCTGGAAAACGCGGGCTTCCGCACCTTCGGCTTTGCCGCCGGTCGCGAAGACGTGTGGGAGCCGGACCAGGACGTGTACTGGGGCAAGGAAACCAGCTGGCTGGGCGCAGAGCAGCGCTACAGCGGCGAGCGTGATCTGGAGAACCCCCTGGCCGCTGTGCAGATGGGCCTGATCTACGTGAACCCCGAAGGCCCGAATGGCAATGGCGACCCGGTGGCCGCTGCGTATGACATTCGCGAAACCTTCGCGCGCATGGCGATGGATGACGAGGAAACCGTGGCACTCATTGCCGGTGGGCACACCCTGGGCAAGACCCACGGCGCCGGCCTCGCCAGCAACGTCGGTGCCGCCCCGGAAGCGGCTGCGCTGGAGCAGCAAGGCTTCGGCTGGGGCAACCAGTTTGGTTCCGGCAAGGGCAAGGACACCATCAGCTCCGGCATCGAAGTGACCTGGACCAGCACCCCGGCGCGCTGGAGCAATGACTTCTTCCAGTTCCTGTTCAAGTACGAGTGGGTCAAGACCAAGAGCTCGGCCGGCGCCATCCAGTGGGAAGCGAAGGATGCCGAGGCCCTCATCCCCGGCCCGACACCCGACTCGCCCAAGCGTAAGCCCACGATGCTCACCACCGACCTGTCGCTGCGCTTCGATCCGGCCTACGAGAAGATCTCGCGCAAGTTTCTGAACGACCCGCAGGCCTTCGCCGAAGCCTATGCCCGTGCCTGGTTCAAGCTGACCCACCGCGATCTGGGCCCGAAGGCGCGCTACCTCGGCCCCGAGGTGCCCAACGTTGACCTGATCTGGCAGGATCCGCTGCCCGCCGCAACGCACAAGCCGACGGCGGCCGACATCGCTGACGTGAAAGCGAAGATCGTCGCCTCCGGCCTGTCGGTGTCCGAGCTGGTGTCCACCGCCTGGGCTTCGGCCTCCACCTTCCGTGGCGGCGACAAGCGCGGCGGCGCCAACGGGGCGCGCATCCGCCTGGCGCCGCAGAAGGACTGGGCGGTCAACCAGACCGCAGCCAAGGTGCTGCCCAAGCTGGAAGTCATCCAGAAGGCGAGCGGCAAGCTGTCGCTGGCCGATGTGATCGTGCTGGCCGGTGGTGTCGGCATCGAGCTGGCTGCCAAGGCCGCGGGCGCCGCGCTGGAGGTGCCGTTTGCGCCGGGCCGTGTCGATGCTACGGCCGAGCAGACCGATGTGAACTCCTTCCAGCACCTGGAGCCCTTGGCCGACGGTTTCCGCAACTACGTCAACGCGAAGATGGCCAAGTCGGGCATCCCGGCCGAGCACCTGCTGGTCGACAAGGCCCAGCTGCTGACCCTGACCGCGCCCGAAATGACGGCATTGGTCGGCGGCCTGCGCGTGCTGGGCGCCAACTTCGATGGCAGCCAGCATGGGGTGCTCACAGCCAAGCCCGGCACCTTGACGAACGACTTCTTCGTCAACCTGCTCGACATGGCGACGGAGTGGAAACCCACCGGCGACAACTTCGAAGGCCGGGATCGCAAGACCGGCGCTGTCAAGTGGACCAGCACCCGCGTCGACCTGGTGTTCGGCGCCAATTCCGTGCTGCGCGCGCTGGCCGAGGTTTATGCCAGCGCCGACGGCAAGCAGAAGTTCGTGCAGGACTTCGTCGCCGCCTGGACCAAGGTGATGAACCTGGATCGCTTTGATCTGGCGTGAGCCGCCTGCTGTCTGGCAAGACAAAACAAAGGCCGCCCTCGGGCGGCCTTTGTCTTCGGGTCGGCGATGCGCGCGCAGGCCGTGGGGCTTCAGGGCTGGGGCCGGCCGGGGCCCACGGTGCCTTCCGAGCGTGCCGCCAGATAGGCATAGAGGTCCATGATCTGGGCGTTCACGACCGGCTCACCTTGCCAGGCTGGCATCGTCAGCGGCGCATCCTTGCGCTGCATGACCACTTCGACCTGGGTCTCCCGCGTTGTGCTCGGGTTGCTGGCCTGATCCGGGGGCAGATTCCAGTCGTAGCGTTGCAGCACGAGGCCGGTGAAGCGGCGCGGGCCGATGTCTTTCATGCGCGGCAGCAGGTCGGGGGCGTTGATCGTACCGGTGGCATCGGTCCCATGGCAGCTGGCACAGCGCTGCTGGAAAACACGCCAGCCGACATAGACCGAGCCGGGTGGTTTGGCGCGCTGTGCCATTTCCTGCGCCGGCTGGCGGTTCAGCCATTCGGCAGTACAGCCGGCCAGCAGCAGGGCGGCAACCAAGCTGGCGCCACACCGGCGACCGTGACGCTGAAGCGTTGATATGGAAAGCATGGCCATCGTCATTTCCCTCGCTTTACAAAAGGGTGGTGTCATCTGTTGCCTCATTATGCGGGTGCATGACACCGGCTGGACAGCTTTCCATCACGGCCCGGCGGGTCGACACTACAGCCGGCGGATCGGTTTCCTCTTCCACGCCAGCCGGTAATAAGCCGTCTGCATGGCCAGCATCGCCAGAAAAGCGATCGGGTAGGCGGCCCAAATGCCATTCAGACCATAGAGCTGGTTCAAGACCCAGGCGGCTGGAATTTCAATGCCTGCAATGGCAAACATCGCAATGGCCGTGGGCATCAGCACGGTGCCGCTGGCGCGCATCAGACCCGACAGCACCATCGACATGCCCATGATCACGCTGCTCCACAGCATGATGTGCAGCAGCGTCTGCGCCATGTCGACCACGGCCACGTCGGTGATGAACAGACCGAGGATGTGACGCGAGAAAAGATAACCCAGCAACACCAGCGAACCGGTCAGCACCAGGTTCATCATGATGCCGGTGCGGGCGATCTTGCCCAGGGTGTGGCCGCGTCCGGCACCAATGGCCTGGGCACCGAGGATGGAGGCCGTGATGGCGATGGAGATGGCCGGGAACTGCACATACGAGACGATCTGGTTCACCGCGCCATAAGCCGCCGTGGCTTGCGAGCCATGGCGATTGACCAGGAACAGGACGGCGATCTCGGCCACGGAGATGGTGATCATCGACAAGGCCGTGGGCAGGCCGATGAACAGGATCTTGAGCAGGATGCTGCGGTCGATGCGAAGGTGCTTGATGAACGCCGCGTTGGGGGCGAGCGGGTGGTGCTTGCGCAGGAGATACCAGGCGGTCCAGCCCAGTGCAATCAGGAAAGACACCACCGCGGCGTAGGCGCCGCTGGTGATACCCAGGCGGGGCAAGCCGGCCCAGCCCAGAATCAGCGCCGGTGTGGCCAGCAGGCTGACGACGGTGGAAATCAGCAGCGTCAGCAGCGAGGTGGTGGTGTCTCCGACGCCTCGCAGCATGGAGGTGACCAGCAAGAACATGAACAGGCCTGGCGTGGCGATCAGCATGATGCGGGCATAGGCCGTGGCCTCGGGCAGGATGTCGGCCGGCGTCTCCAGGGCGCGCAGCATCATCTCCGTGAATGCGCCGCCAAATACGGCGATCAGAAGTCCCGTCCACAGGCCCACCATCAGCGTGGTGCCGGCGATGGCCTTGACGCGACCTAGCTCTCTGGCGCCCCAGGCCTGGCCGATCAGGATGGCGGCACCAGCACCCAGGCCGATCATGAAGGCGATGAAAAAGAACAGCACCGGAAAGAACGCCGACACCGCGGCCATGGCCTTGACGCCCAGCATCTGGCCCAGGTAGATGTTGTTCACCGTGCCGGAGAGCGCTTGCAGGATGTTGCTGACAATCATCGGCCCCAAAAAGGCCAGGTAGACCTTCCATAGAACGGGCGGCGACTTGATGGACTCGGTGGTGCTCATGCTTGAAAGGCCTCGGTCAGCAGTTTTTTCAGGTGCGTTTGCACATCCACCGGCCAGGCGGCAATGCGGGCTTCCAGGCCGGCCTGGTCGCCGGCAAACAGGGCGCGGCTGGCTTCCTCGAAGCCCGCTTCATGCCCGGCCATGGTGGCCATGAATTTGTAGCCCACCTCCCGGCTCTGTCGGGCGCGGTCCTTCCCTTCGGAGGAGAGGCGGGCCGCCTCCACCAACTTGCGCAGCGCCACCGAGGCGCCACCGGGCTGCAGGCCCAGCCACTCCCAATGCCGCGGCAGCAAGGTCACTTCCCGCGCCACGACGCCGAGTTTGGGGCGACCGGGGCCGCGAGTGGCCTCGGGGCTGGGCTGGTGGGGTGTGGCAGGCACGCCCAGCCGGGCTGCAAAGTCTTGCGCCGAACCGCGCCAGTCCAGTTCGATCGTCTCGCTGGTGGCGTCGTTGAAGACCAGCACGGGGGGCGGGTTGTTGTCGCCGGCACGGCGGTCCAGCGCGGCTTTGGCAAGCGGGGCCACGTCCTTGAGCTCGCCTGTGGCGATGCAGCGACTGCCCTCAAAGGCGGTGCACGGTGTGTGAAGCCAATCCATAAATTACCCGGATGAAATTGAAAAACCAAATTATACCCGGGTATAAATAATTACGCAATTTCATCCGGGTAATAACTGGCCTCGGATTAGATCGTCAGGGGGTCGACGTCCACCGCCCAGCGGATCAGCCCCTTGCCCTCGGGCCCTTGGCGCACGGCGTGCAGGGTGTCGTGCCAGGCCGCCAGGAAGCGCTGCAGCGCTGCGCGTGACGGACTTTCGATCAGCATCTGCGCGCGTTCCACATTGGCCACGCGTTGCACGCTCATGGGCACGGCGGGGTAAAGCGTGACGTGCTGCGTTTCGGCCAGTTCAGCGGCGGCAGCGCTGGCCGCTTGCAAAAAGCCCTGCGCCGTTTCCTGCGTGCGCGCCTCGGCGCGCACCAGGGCCTGAAAGCTGAACGGCGGCAAGCCGGCCTGTTCGCGTTCCTGCAGCTGCTGGGCGGCAAAGGCCGGGTAATCGTGTTGCTTCAGCGCTTCGAACAGCGGGTGCGCCGGGTGGAAAGTCTGCACCCACATCTCGCTATCACCACTGATGCCGGCGTCGCGCCCGGCGCGTCCTGCCGCCTGCATCAACAGGCTGAACAGGCGCTCCGGCGCCCGGAAGTCGCTGGAGAACAGCGCGCTGTCGGCATTGACGGCGGCCACCAGCGTGATGCGGCGAAAGTCGTGACCCTTGGCAATCATCTGCGTGCCGATCAGCACGTCGACCTCGCCCGCATGCACCTGGGCCAGCTGCGATTCCAGTTCGCCCTTGAGCCTGGTGGTGTCGGCGTCGATGCGCACGATGCGCACGGCGCCACCATCCGGGCGCTTCACATCACCCAGCAGTTCGGCCAGATGTTCTTCCAGCCGCTCGGTGCCGCGACCCATGGGGCGGATATCCGGGTTGCCGCAGGCCGGGCAGACACGCGGCACGCGCTCGGTGAAGCCGCAATGGTGGCAGCGCAAGGTGCGATCGATCTTGTGGAAGACGCGAAAGGCGCTGCAGTTGGGGCACTCGCTCTTCCAGTCGCAGTCCGTGCAATGCAGCACCGGCGAATAACCGCGCCGGTTCAGGAACATCATGCTCTGTTCGCCGCGCGCGATGCGGGCCTTGATCGCTTCCACCAGCGGCGGAGAGAACACCGCGTGCTTGGGCTGGTGGTTCATGTCGACGCGCCGCACCAGCGGCAGGCCGCTGGCCGGATTGTGGCGGCCATCGGCGGTGACGGCGGGCTCACGGTTGCCGCCCACCCGGCTGGGCATGTGCAGGCGCAGGTAGCGCCCTCCCTCGCTGGCCGGCCGGCTGTGGTGCCAGCTTTCCAGCGAGGGCGTGGCCGAGCCGAGGATGACCTTGGCGCCGTCAAGCCGGCCGCGGTAGACCGCCAGGTCGCGCGCCGAATAGCGCGCCCCTTCCTGTTGCTTGTAGCTCGGGTCGTGCTCCTCGTCGACCACGATCAGTCGCAGTTTCGGCAGCGAGGCGAACACCGCCATGCGCGTGCCCAGCACGATGCGCGCCGTGCCGCTGTGGGCGGCCAGCCAGCTGGCCAGGCGCTGCGGGTTGGTCATGCCGCTGTGCAGCGACACCACCGCCTGCTCGCCGTACAGCGGGCCGAAGCGTTCGATGAAACGCGCCTCCAGCTGCGGCGTGAGGTTGATCTCGGGCACCATCACCAGGGCCTGCGCCTGCGGATCCCTTTCCAGCAAAGCTTGCACGCAGCGCAGGTAGACCTCGGTCTTGCCGCTGCCGGTGGCGCCGAACAGCAGGAAGGGCCCGGCTTGCGTGTCGATCTGCGCGATGACGTCCGTTTGCTCGAGTGTCAACGTCAGTGGGGGGCTGGCCTGGCTGGTAGGTGGGGGGGCGGCCGGGACTGCCTTGGCCTGGCGCTTGAGCCGGCGTGCCAGCTGCTCGGCGCTGAGTTCGCGCAACTGCGGCGGCAGGGCAGCCAGCGCCACCTCGCCCAGCGAGCGCTGGTAGTAGCCGGCGGCAAAACCGACCAGCTGGCGCCAGGCATCCGTCAAGGGGGCCAGGCTGTCCAGCGCCGCGGTGATCGGGCGGGTCTTGTCGGCATCGAAGGGGGGCGCCTCACCGGCAGCCGGTGGGTCCCACACCACCCCCAGGGTCTCGCGCTTGCCGAAGGGGATGCGCACCAGGGTACCGGCTGCAAGTGCCAGCTCACTTCGGTAGCTCAGCGGTCCGGCGACCTGGCTGTGTGCCGGGGTCTGGACCAGAACCGAAAGCCAGTGTGTCATGGGAAAGCCGGGGTTGGGGTGAATTCTTGAAGTTGACTTCCGAAAGTGCGGCTAAGTGCTTGATCTGTAATGGTTTTGTAAAGCATTCAAAGTTTCTGTGGATAACTTTGTTGATATTGTGTTCTGGCCACGGGCGAAGCCTTGAAAATCAAGGCTTTTTCTGGAATGCCCAGAAAAAAAGCAAAGCACAAAATCCTTGTAAATCAATCACTTAGATTCGCTATCGCTTTGATAGCGGGCATCCCCCATTTGGGGGATTGTTTCTGCACCGCAGCACAAGTTTTGTGCATAAGTCAGGATTCACCAACCTGTTCTGGGGCGCACCAGACCTGGGGAAAACCACTATTTCCGCATCTTCCGGGAGTGTTCGTGCACGGCTTGCACCAAGGCCGCCACATGCTCGGGCGGCGTGTACTGGCTGATGCCGTGGCCGAGGTTGAAGATGTGCGTCGGGCCCTGAGTGGCCGGGTCGCGGTGCGGCGCGCCGAAGCTCTCCAGCACCTTTTTCACCTCGGCTTCAATCGCGGCCGGCGGCGCGAACAGCACATTCGGATCGATATTGCCCTGCAGTGCCTTGTGGGCGCCGACCAAGGCGCGTGCCTTGCCCAGGTTCACGGTCCAGTCCAGACCGAGGACGTCGCAGTCGAGCTGGCCCATCTCTTCCAGCCACAGGCCGCCGCCCTTGGTGAAGACGATGCGGGGTACTACCTGGCCGTCCACGCCGGTGTGCTTGAGTTGTGCCAGCACGCGGGCCGTGTAGGCCAGGCTGAACTGCTGGAAGGCGCCGTCGGCCAGCACGCCGCCCCAGCTGTCGAAAATCATCACTGCCTGGGCGCCGGCATCGATCTGTGTATTCAGATAAGTTGCCACGGCATCGGCGTTGACCTGCAGGATCTTGTGCATCAGGTCCGGGCGGCTGTACAGCATGGTCTTGACCAGGCGGTAGTCGTCCGAGCCGGCGCCTTCCACCATGTAGCAGGCCAGCGTCCAGGGGCTGCCGGAGAAGCCGATCAGCGGCACGCGGCCATCCAGTGCCTTGCGGATCGAGGTCACGGCATCGAACACATAACGCAGCTTGTCCATGTCCGGCACGGCCAGCTTGGCCACGGCGGCCTCGTCGCGCACGGCGGTGGCAAAACGCGGGCCTTCGCCCTGGGCGAAGGACAGGCCCAGGCCCATGGCATCGGGCACGGTCAGGATGTCGCTGAACAGGATGGCGGCGTCCAGCGGGTAGCGCTCCAGCGGCTGCAGCGTGACTTCGGTGGCGTAGTCCACGTTGGTGGCCAGGCCCATGAAGCTGCCGGCCTTGGCGCGCGTGGCGCAGTACTCGGGCAGGTAGCGGCCGGCCTGGCGCATCAGCCAGACGGGGGTGTGGTCGGTGGCCTGGCGCAGGCAGGCGCGCAGAAAAGTGTCGTTGCGCAGGGGGGCGAAGCTGGGGGTAGAACTCATACCCCCGATTGTCGCAGGTGCACCGGAGCCCCCACGCGTTCGCACTTCGTGTCGTTCGCTGCCCCCCCAAGGGGGCGCTCGTCGCCTTGGGGCGGCCCGGCGGCTGACCTTACCGGGCCAGGCGCACTTCCAGGATCTCGAAGTTGATCGCCTCGTAATAGATGCGGGCGTCCTGGCTGGCCATGTGCAGCAGGATCTTGGGGGCCTGGTGGGCGACGAGCCGGTGCGCAGCGATCCCGAGCAGCACCAGGCCGAGTCCGATCCACGGGTAGCCGAAATAGGCCATGCCGATGCCGGTGCCGATGATGGGCAGGACCAGCGCGGTCAGCATCAGGCGGTGCTTGACGTACTTGCGCGCCCGCTCCGGATTGACGATGACGCGAAAGCGCCCGGCCGGCAGACCGGTGCGGAATTCCTGGTGCGAGACCTCGACGGTCTCGGGGTGGTCGGCCGTGTCGGCCGCGGGGGCAGTCTCGCTCATATGTTTGTACTCATGCCCGGTCGCGGGCGGCGTGGTCGATCTTCAAGCAGCGATTCTGCACTACCGCTAGGCCGGCGGCGCGCGCCTTGTCGGCCGCGGCCGCGTGTTCCACGCCCAGTTGCATCCACACCGCCTGGGCGCCGATGGCAATCGCCTCGTCGACGATGGGCGGGATGTCGGCGCTGTTGCGAAAGCAGTTCACCAGTTCGATGCGTTCGTGTTGTGCCGCTTCGCTCAGGCTGGGGTAGACCTTCTCGCCCAGGATCTCGCCGCTGGCATTCGGATTGACCGGCACGATGCGCCAGCCGTGCGCCTGCATGTAGCGCGCCACCTGGTAGCTGTCGCGGTGCGGTTTGGGCGACAGGCCGACCACGGCCACGGTGCGGCAGCGGTCGAGGATGGTGTGGATCGCCTCGGTCTGGTCCATGATCACGCGGTCATGCTCACAGCTGTGCCAGGGCCGCGCGCACTTCCTGCACGCTCAGGATTTCCGACAGCACGATTGGCGCCATGCCCTGTTTGTAGAACACATAAACCGGTACGCCGTTGCGCCCGAGCTGTGCCAGCGCGGCGGTGATGGCCGGGTCGCGCCGTGTCCAGTCGGCGCGCAGCAGCACCACCTTCTTCTCCTCCAGCTCGGTCAGCACGGTGGCATCGGCCAGCGTGGTCTGCTTGTTGTACTGGCAGGTCACGCACCAGGCAGCGGTGAAGTCGACGAACACGGTCTGCTTGGCCGCCAGCAGCTGCTCAACCTGGCCCGGAGCCCAGGCCTGCCAGCGCGCGTCGGCTGCCGGGGCTTCTGCAGTTGCCTGATTTTTCAAGACAAAGGGGCCGATAGCCCAAGCCAACCATGCGCCTGCAGCTATCAAAATAGTAGCAATCATGAGGCGGCTTCGGCCGGTGAGCGTGAGCGACCAGATCACGGCGCTGAAGACCACCAGCAGCGCCAGCAGGGCGCCGGCGCCATCGACGCCGCTCTGGTGTCCCAGCACCCAGACCAGCCAGGCCACGGTGCCGAACATCGGGAAGGCCAGCAGTTTGCGCAAGGCATCCATCCAGGCGCCGGGCTTGGGCAGGGCGCGGGCAAAGGCCGGCACGAAGCTGGCCGCCAGGTAGGGCAGCGCCAGACCGAGGCCGATGGCGGCAAAGATCAGCAGTGCCTGCACGGCCGGCAGGGCCACCGCCAGGCCAAGCGAGGCACCCATGAAGGGCGCGGTGCAGGGTGAAGCCACCGCCACCGCCAGCACGCCAGTGAGGAAGGCGTCGACCACCGGGTGGCGCGCCTGGAAGGCCGCCAGCGAAGAGGGGGCGAACTGGCCGAACTCGAACACGCCGGCCAGGTTGAGGCCGATCAGGGTGAACAGGGCGGCGAGGGCGGCCACCACACCCGGGTTCTGCAACTGGAAGCCCCAGCCCAGGCTCTCGCCGGCGGCGCGCAGGCCCAGCAGCAGCAGGCCCAGCAGCACGAAGCTCAGCACCACGCCGGCGGTGTAGGCCAGGCCGCTGACGCGGTGGCCGCGGTGGTCGTCGGCATGGCGCGTGAAGCTCAGCACCTTGATGGCCAGCACCGGAAAGACGCAGGGCATGAGGTTGAGGATGAGGCCGCCGAGCAGGGCACCGAGCAGGGCGGCGAGGAAGGAGGTCGACACGGCGGTGCTGGCGGTCGCTGCGCCTTGCGCATTGGCTTGTGCATTGATATCCAAGGCGGCCTGCAGCGCCGGCGAGAGTGTGGCCGGTGCGGTGGCCTTGGGCCACTCGCCGCTCACCGGCAGCTCGATGCGCCAGCCCTGGCCCTTGTGCGTCAATACCAGCGGCAACAGTGCCGGGCTGGCACTGCGCGCGTCCGCCAGCGGCAGGGTGGCGGTCCAGACCGCACCCTGCCAGGCCTGTTGCCACGGCGCCGAGGGGTTGATGACTTCAGGTGTTTCAGGAAAGGCTTCGAGCGTCTGGCCCTGCAGCTGGGCTGGCAGGCCGGCCAGCTGCAGTTTCAGCGTTGAGCCGTCGATGGTGAGGCGGCTGTCTTTCGTGGCCGCCAGCGGCTGGGGTTGCGCCGCCAGCGCAGCATCGAAGGCGGCGCTGTTCAGGGCCGTTGAGCCCTTGACCGGGATGTTGAGCGTGAACTCGCCTTCTTCCGGAATGCACTCCTTGCGGCAGACCAGCCAGCTGGCCTTGAGCTTGACCGTCAGCTCCGGGTTCAGCAACGAGGGCTTGAAGTCGGGCGTGATGGTCAGAGGCACCGGCAGCAGCAACGTGCCCTCGTAGCCGTAATTGACCAGCTTGCCGAGCGAGATCTTCTTCGGCAGCGGCCAGGCGGTGTCGCCGGCCAGCACGCCGGGCGGCAGCGTCCATTCCAGTTGCGTCGGCAGGCCGGAGTCGCCGGAGTTCTTCCAGTAGGTGTGCCATTCGGGCTGGTGTTTGATCTGCAGCCCGACCCAGACCGGCTGGCCCGGCGTCACGCCCTGGGGCGCATGGGCCATCAGTTCGGCGCGCACCTGGTCGGTGGTGACCACGGTTTTTTGCGAGGCAATCTGGGCATTGGCGCCTATGGAGGCTGCGGCAGATGCTATGAAAAAAAGAGCGATCTGCAAAAAACGGAACGGCACGGTCATGGGAGGCAAGGCGTGTGTGAAGCAGGTGGGAGTGAGGAGAGCCGTTACAAGTTCCCCGCCCGATCCGGGGAGACGCGCGCAGACCACAGGCCTGCGCCGGGACCAAGCGCCAAATATAAGTCATGGCGAAAGGGCTTGCAAAAGCCTATCGCTCTCATAGACACTATCAAAGCTACGAGCCGGCCATGGCTCGAATAATGATTTCGTTTCGGGATGCAGACCCAGGGGATGGGCCTGTACATGACGTTGACATTGCGGAGGATCATTATGGTGCCGAGCATGGAAGCAGTCCTGAGCCCTTGGGTGACGCAGCTCAAGGCGAAAACCAATTTGCCTGTCCTGATTCAGTGGGGTGACAACCCGGCACCCGGTTCCGGCCTGCGGCTGGGGGAGTTCAGCCAGCCCCGGGTGGTGATCCAGGTGCGCAAGGCCAGCGCCATCCCCTTGCTGCTGTCGCCCAGCCTGGACAGCCTGGGCGAGGCCTATGTGGAAGGCCAGATCGACGTCACCGGTAGTGTGGACGACATCCTCGACATCGCGCACCGGCTGGCCGAAGCCGGCAGCAAGACCGAAGGCCGGCTGTCGCGCATGGTGCGCCACTTCACGCACACCAAGAACACCGACCGCGAGGACATCCAGTACCACTATGACGTGTCCAACGAGTTCTACCAGGTCTGGCTCGACCCGGCCATGGTGTACTCGTGCGCCTACTTCGAGAACGGCAACGAGACGCTGAGCGAAGCACAGACCAAGAAGATCGACCACATCCTGACCAAGGTGCAGCTGCAGCCGGGCCAGCGCCTGCTCGACATCGGCTGCGGCTGGGGCGCGCTGGTCATGCGTGCGGCCAGCCAGTTCGGTGCGCGCTGCCTTGGCGTCACGCTGTCGCAGCGGCAGTTCGATCTGGCCACCGAACGCGTGCGCCAGGCCGGTTTGCAGGACCGGGTCGAGATCCGCCTGCAGGACTACCGCGACGTGCAGGGCCAGTTCGACCGCATCACCAGCGTCGGCATGTTCGAGCACGTCGGCATCCAGCACCTGCCGGCCTATTTCAGCCGCATCAACGAGATGCTGAGCGACGACGGCTGGGTGCTCAACCACGGCATCACCTCCACCGACGCCAACGACGGCGAGACCAGCCATGGCGGCGGCCGCTTCATCGACCGCTACGTCTTCCCGCATGGCGAGCTGCCGCACATCGGCACCGTGCTCAGGACCATGCAGGAGGGTGGCCTGGAAGCGCTTGATATCGAGAACCTGCGCCGCCACTACGCGCGCACCACCGGCCTGTGGAGTCAGGTTTTCGAGGCCAACGGCGAGAAGCTCAAGACCATGGTGGACGACAGGCGCTGGCGCATCTGGCGCGTCTACCTGGCCGGTTGCCAGTGGGCCTTCGAGCACGACGAGGTGTCGTTGTACCAGGTGCTGTGCCGCAAGGCCGGCCGGCCGGCGCGCGGCCTGCCCTGGTCGCGCCGCTGGATGTACAGCGGGCGCTGAAGCCTGCTCACTCCGATAATGGCGGCATGCCCGACCAGCCCGCCGCCATCGTCCTTGCGACGCTCAACGCCAAGTACATTCACGCCTCGCTCGGCCTGCGTTACCTGCTGGTCAATATGGCGCGCCATGGCGGCGACGATTTGCGCGCCC
Organism: Curvibacter sp. GWA2_64_110; assembly: GCA_001797315.1. Lineage (GTDB taxonomy): Bacteria > Pseudomonadota > Gammaproteobacteria > Burkholderiales > Burkholderiaceae_C > Hylemonella. The sequence continues at coordinate 65,340 of MGPC01000024.1, read as the reverse complement.
GCAGCGTGCTGCGCGAGTTCACCATTGCACGCCAGCCGCAGCAGATCGTCGACGAACTGCTGGCCTTGAACCCGGCCATCGTCGGTTTCGGTGTCTACATCTGGAACGTGACGCAGACCACCGAGGTGCTGCGTTTGCTCAAGGCCGTGCGGCCCGATGTCAAGGTGGTGCTGGGCGGCCCCGAGGTCAGCCATGAAGTGGAAGAGCAGGCCATTGTGCGGCTGGCCGACCATGTCATCACCGGCTGGGGCGACGTCAGCTTTCCGAAACTCTGTCGTGCGCTGTTGCATGGCCCGGCGCCGCTGATGAAGGTCATCGCAGGCGTTCAGCCACCGCTGGACGAGATCGTCTTGCCCTATGCCGAGTACAGCGACGACGATCTGGCGCACCGCTTGCTGTACGTGGAGGCGTCGCGCGGCTGCCCGTTCAAGTGCGAGTTCTGTTTGAGTTCGCTCGACAGGACCGCCTGGGCCTTCGACCTCGATGCCTTCCTGGCCGAGATGGAGGCGCTGTACCGGCGCGGCGCGCGCCACTTCAAATTCGTCGACCGCACCTTCAACCTCAAGGTCGAAGCCTCGGTGCGCATCCTGCAGTTTTTCCTGGATCGAATGAGTGAGGACCTGTTCGTGCACTTCGAGGTGGTGCCGGACCAGCTGCCGGAGCGCCTGAAGGCCATGATCGTGCGCTTCCCCGAAGGCGTGCTGCAGTTCGAGGTTGGCATCCAGAGTTTCAATGTCGACGTGCAGCAGCGCATCTCGCGCCGCCAGGACAACGACAAGACCGAGGCCAACCTGCGCTGGCTGGTAGGCGAGAGCCCGGCGCACCTGCATGCCGACCTGATCTTCGGCCTGCCGGGTGAAACGCTGCAGAGTTTTGCCGAAGGCTTTGACCGCCTGTATGCCCTGGGCCCGCATGAGATTCAGCTCGGCATCTTGAAGCGTCTGCGCGGCACGCCGATCGCACGCCACACCGTCGAGTCCGGCATGGTCTACGATCCGGCGCCGCCCTACACCGTGCGCCAGACCGGCGCCGTCGATGCCGCCACCATGCAGCGCTTCACGCGGCTGGCGCGCTACTGGGACCTGGTGGCCAACTCGGGGCGCTTCGGCCAGACCTTGCCGTTGTTGTTGCAGGGGCCGTCGGCGTTTGCGGCTTTCCTGGCCTTTGCCGACTGGCTGTGGCAGCGCTTTGCAGAGACCGCGCACCTGACGCCCGAGCAGCTGGTTGATGCGCTGTTCGATTACCTTGTCACCGAACGCCAGCGCGATGCCGACGTTGTGCGCCGGAGCCTGCTGGCCGACTACCTGGCCAGCGGTGCCCGCGCCCGGCCGCTGTCCTTGCGTGCCGTCCTGCCGCCGCAGGCGGCACCGGTGCCGCGTGCCGTCCGTGTCCGGGCCGAGCGGCAGGCCCGCCATGCGACCGCAGAGATGCCCATCGCGGCCGAGGCTCTAAGATAGGCCTATGAGCACCCCTTCCCGCGTCCTTTCACGCTTCTGGGCTGACCTGAGCACGCGCGACTTTGCGCAGCTGGATGTCGCCCGCACCATTGCCGTGCTGCCGGTGGCGGCTACCGAACAGCATGGTCCGCACCTGCCGCTGAGCGTCGACACCGATTTGGTGAACGGGGTGGTCGCTGCCGCGTTGCCGCACCTGCCGGCCGCCTTGCCGGTGCTGTTCCTGCCGACGCAGACTGTCGGCCTGAGCCCGGAGCACCAGCGCTTTCCCGGCACGCTCACGCTGTCGTCGCACACGGTCATCAGCCTGTGGACCGAGATCGGCGAGTCGGTGGCGCGTGCCGGCATCAAGAAGCTGGTGCTGCTCAATTCGCACGGCGGCCAGGTCGGCGTGATGGACATCGTGGCGCGCGACCTGCGCGCCCGGTTGGGCATGCTGGTCTACAGCGTGAACTGGTTCAACCTGCCGCTGGGGCCGGAGGTGGAACAGCAGTTCACGGCCGAAGAACACCGCTTCGGTATTCATGCCGGCCAGATCGAGACCGCCATGATGCTGGCGCTCACGCCCGAACGGGTGGCCATGGCACAGGCACAGGACTTCGCCTCTGCCTCGCAGCGGCGCGCACAGCAGTTTCCCATTCTCGGCAATGGCAAGAGTGCCAAGCTGGGCTGGCAGATGCAGGACTACAACCCGGCGGGCGCCGTCGGCAACGCGGCCGCCGCTACCGCCGCACAGGGCCAGGCCGTGCTCGATGCCGCCGGCCGGGCGCTTGCCGCATTGCTGGGCGAAATCGACCGGCTGGCGCCCGATACCCTGGTAAACACCTAATCGCAATCCCGGTTTGACAGGCCCGACGCGCGGGGCTACCGTGGTCGCATCTCCACCCCCGGGAGCTGTCCATGAATACGCCCCATGATCGCCGCCAGTTCTGGCGTTCCGGCTTCGATGCGCCGGCACTGGTCACCGTCTTCGGCCGCAACCATGCAGCTCGCCTGATCGATGTCTCGCTCAAGGGGGCGCTGCTCGAACCGGATGACAGCTGGCTGGCGCAGACCGGCCAGCCCTGCCACCTGCGCCTCGAACTGGCCCCCGGCGCCATGATCGAGATGGATGCCACGGTGGCCCATGTGAAGGGTCGGCACATCGGCCTGCACTGCGACCGCATCGACCTCGACAGCATCACGCACCTGCGCCAGCTGGTCGAGTTCAATGCGGGCGATCGTGGCGTGCTTGAGCGCGATCTGGCCCATCTGATCCAGGCGCACTGACGGCGCCCGGTGTCGCCGCTCAGGCTGACTTCAGCACCAGTTCCACCGGCACATTGCCGCGCAGGGCGTTGGAGTAGGGGCAGACCAGATGGGTTGCCTCCATCAGCGCCTGGGCCTCTTCGCGCGGCAGATCGGGGATGGTGACTTCCAGCGTCACGGCCAGGCCAAAACCGCCCTGGCCGTTCGGGCCGATGCCCACCGTGGCGTCCACCTGGGTGCCTGACAGCTTTTGCTTGCGCTGGCCGGCCACGAAGGCCAGTGCCGAATCGAAACACGCCGAGTAGCCGGCGGCAAACAGCTGTTCCGGGTTGCTGAGCGCGCCGCCGGGGCCGCCCATTTCCTTCGGAATCGCCAGGCGCAGGTCGAGCACGCCGTCCTGCGAGACGACATGGCCGTTGCGGCCGCCGGTGGCACTGGCACGGGTCTGGTACAAGGTTTTCATGAATAACTCCTAAAAGATTAAATCGTGTGCGATATTTTATCGCGAACTTGAATTTCGTGCCGGTCACGCGGGCAACAGGGGTTTGGGTTGAGGGCCTGGGGCCTTAGCCGGCAGCCGCTTGCAGGTGGGCCAGCAGGCTGTCGAGCTGCTTCTTGAGCTTCTGCGCGTCCTGGCGGGAGTAGCCCATGCGCTCGAGCAGCTGGGTCGGGATGCAGGCGCACTTCTGCTTGAGTGCACGCCCGGCCGGGGTCAGGCTGATATTGACCACGCGCTCGTCCTCGCTGGAACGCACGCGCTGCACCAGCCCCGTTTGCTCCAGGCGTTTGAGCAGCGGCGTCAGCGTGTTGCTGGCGAGCTGGGCCCGCTCGCCGATGTGGGACACGGCGCAGGGCGCGTCCTGCCACAGGATCAGCAGCACGATGTACTGCGGGTAGGTCAGCCCGAGCGGCTCCAGCAGGGGCTGGTAGAGCCGGGTCAGCAGACGCGAGGCCGCGTAGAGCGGAAAGCAGAGCTGTTGCTCGAGCAGCAGGTTGTTGGTGGAGGGGGGCATGGACTGAAGGGTGAAAGCTGATATTCAGCGCTATTGTTTCAGGATTGGCGGCCAATGGAAGCACCGGCTGGCATAAACATTGCAGCAGATGTGGCATGCGTGCCGCCCCGTTCGAAGCCCGGAACCCCCTGCCCGCCACCGACGATCCGCTGTGGCAGCACCAGCTCGAGCTGCTGCTGGAGTCGACCGGCGAGGGCATCTTCGGCATCGACCTGGACGGCCACTGCACCTTCATCAACCGGGCCGGCGCCCGTATGCTGGGCTGGGCGGCCGACGAAGTGCTGGGCCGCAACATGCATGAACTGACCCACCACTCGCATGCCGACGGTCGTGCCTACCCGGCGCAGGACTGCCCGATCTTCAACGCCTTTCGCCAAGGCCTGCCCTGCCGCATCGACGCCGAGGTGTTCTGGCGCCGCGACCAGCAGCCCTTCCCCGTCGAATACTCCAGCTACCCTTTGCTCGATGGGCCGCAGGTGCGCGGCGCCGTGGTCACCTTTGTCGACATCACCGACCGCCGGCGCGCTGCCGAGGCGCTGCAGCGGGCCAATGCCGAGCTGGCGCGCGCCAATGATGAACTGGAGACCCGTGTGGCCGCGCGCACGCGCGAGTTGTCGGTGGCGCTCGGCCAGTTGCGCGAGCTGGCCGCCTATTCGGAAAAAGTGCGCGAGGACGAACGCACCCGCATCGCGCGCGAGGTGCACGACGAACTCGGCAGCCTCCTGGTGGCGCTGAAGATGGACGTCAACTGGATGGACAAACGGCTGGGTGAGCAGCAGCAGCGCACGCCGCATGAGGCCGAGGCCATGCGCGCACGGCTGCGCTGCAAGTGCCAGAACATGAGCCGCCTGATCGAGACCGCGGTCGACAACGTCGGGCGCATCATCACCGACCTGCGTCCCAGCATCCTCGACCACCAGGGGCTGTGGGCCGCGCTCGAATGGCAGGCGCAGGAATTCGCCCAGTCGGCCGAGCTGGCGCTGGCCTGGAACATGCAGGGCACCGAGGGTGTTGCGCTGCCGGAGCCGATGGCGATGGCGGTGTTTCGCATCTTCCAGGAAATGCTCAGCAACGTCGGCCGCCATGCACGTGCCAGCGCACTGGACGTGCGCATTCACATCGAAGGTGCTGTGTTGACGGTCTCGGTGCAGGACAACGGCTGCGGCGCGGCGGCGCAGGCTTTCGAGGCGCCTACCGCCTACGGCGTGCTGGGCATGCGCGAGCGGGCGCGCCACTTTGGCGGCCAGCTCGACATTTCAAGCCAAATTGGCCGCGGAACCATGTTCTGTCTGCGCGCGCCGCTACGGAATCAATAGCATGATTCGCGTGCTCATCGGCGACGACCACCGCATCGTGCGCGAAGGACTCAAGCAGGTGCTGGCCGATGCACCAGATGTGTGCGTTGTGGCCGAGGCGCCCAGCGGCCCGGAGGTGCTGGACCAGGTGCAGATGCAAGGCGGCGCCGCCGGGTTGAGCCTGGTGCTGCTCGACATCGCCCTGCCCGGCCTGGACGGCCTGGAAGTGCTGCAGACGTTGCGGCGCGACCACCCGACGCTGCCGGTGCTGATGCTCAGCACCTACCCGGAAAGCCAGTACGCGGTGCGCTGCATCAAGCTCGGTGCCGGCGGTTACCTCAACAAGAGTGCCGACCCCGACGACATGCTGGCCGCGGTGCGCAAGGTGGCCGCCGGTGGCCGCTACGTGACGCCGGCCACGGCCGAGGCGCTGGCGGCGGCCGTCGGTGCTGCGGCAGCGGGTGCCGGCGGGCTGGAGGCGCTGTCGCACCGCGAGCACCAGGTGTTCCGTTTGCTCACCGCCGGCCAGACCGTGAGCGAAATTGGTGCGCGACTCAAGCTCGCGCCCAACACGGTCAGCACCTACCGCGCCCGCATCCTGGAAAAAACCGGCGCCAAGAACGATGTGGAGCTGGCGCTGTTTGCCGAACGGCATGGCCGCAGGCCGTCGGCGAGTTGAATCTCGCAGGGCCGTGTAGGGCTGGCCCTACACAGCGTCGTGGTGGCGGGCACGAACTGCGGTCTTGCGAGGCGGCTGGCCACAAACTGGCCCGACCTTTGCGTAAGTGGTGGCATCCCAACCTCAGAAGGTGATGCCATGACCCAGTACTTCGATCCCTATGACGCTGACCGCCCCCTGATGCTCAAGTGCAGCTGTGGCCGCGACCACACTGTGGCCGAACACCAGCAGGAACTGGCGGCCGGCCAGGCCGTGACCGAACTCAAGCGCCGCAGCGAGACGGCCGAATTCGAGGCCTACAGCAACGAGTTCATCGAGGCTACCCTGGTCAAGGCCCTCTTTCCGCAGGACGAAGTCCGCCGCCGCTTCCTGCGCGCGGTGGGCAAGAGCACCGCGATGGCCGCCATCGCCAGCGTGCTGCCGGTGGCCAGCCTGCAGGCCATGGCGGCGCAGGACAAAGGTGCGCTGGAGAAGAAGGATCTGAAGATCGGCTTCATTCCGATCACCTGTGCCACGCCGCTGATCATGGCCCACCCGCTGGGCTTCTACAGCAAGCAGGGCCTCAACGTCGAAGTCACCAAGACCGCCGGCTGGGCGCTGATCCGCGACAAGATGATCAACAAGGAGTACGACGCCACGCACTTCCTCAGCCCGATGCCGCTGGCCATCTCCATGGGCCTGGGATCCAACGCCACGCCGATGAATGTCGCGACGATTCAGAACATCAACGGCCAGGCCATCACGATGTCGATCCGTCACAAGAACAACCGTGATCCGAAGAACTGGAAGGGTTTCAAGTTCGGCATTCCGTTCGACTACTCGATGCACAACTTCCTGTTGCGCTACTTCCTGGCGGAGCACGGACTGAACCCTGACACCGACGTGCAGCTGCGCGTGATTGCGCCGCCCGAGATGGTGGCCAACCTGCGCGCCGGCAACATCGACGGCTTCCTCGGCCCCGACCCGTTCAACCAGCGTGCCGTCTACGATGAGATTGGCTACCTGCATACCCTCACCAAGGATCTGTGGAATGGCCATCCCTGTTGCGCCTTCGGCACCAGTACCGAGTTCATCCAGAAGAACCCCAATACCTTTGCAGCGCTCTACCGCGCTGTGCTGACCTCGGCTGCGATGGCGCGCGACCCGAAGAACCGCGAGCTGATCGCCAAGGTCATCGCGCCGGCACAGTACCTCAACCAACCTGAGGTGGTGGTGCAGCAGGTGCTCACCGGCAAGTACGCCGACGGCCTGGGCAAGATCCAGAACGTGCCGGATCGCGCCGACTTCGACCCGATGCCGTGGCAGAGCATGGCGGTGTGGATGCTGACGCAGATGCAGCGCTGGGGCTACATCAAGGGCGAGGTCAACTACAAGCAGATCGCCGAGAAGGTGTTCCTCATCACCGATGCGCGCAAGCACATGAAGGACCTTGACATCCCCTTCGAGGCCGGCGCTGCCTACAAGAAACACAAGATCATGGGCAAGGAGTTCGACCCGGCCAAGCCCGAGGCCTACCTCAAGAGCTTTGCCATCCGGAAGGCCTGACCATGTCCACCTCACGCAACCTGAACCTGCGCGCTGCCCTGGTCTCGCTGCTGCTGCTGGCGGTGCTGGTGGGCGTCTGGCAACTGGCGGCCAGCAGCCCTGCCATTGGCGGGGCCGCCGGCAACGTCTCGGCTGAGGAGTTGGAGTACCTGAAGATGATGGGCAAGGACCCGGGAGCGACCAAGAGCACGGGCTTTCCGTCGCCCTGGGCGGTAGCCCAGGTCTCGTGGAGCCATCTGGCAGATCCCTTCTACGACCGTGGCCCCAACGACAAGGGCATCGCCGTCCAGTTGGCCTACTCGCTGGGGCGGGTCGGCCTGGGGTTTGCGCTGGCCTGTCTGGTCGCGATTCCATTGGGTTTCGGTATCGGCATGTCGCCGCTGCTGCGCAAGTCCTTCGATCCCTTCGTGCAGTTGCTCAAGCCCATCAGCCCGCTGGCGTGGATGCCGCTGGCGCTCTATACCCTCAAGGACTCGGATGTCAGCGGCATCTTCGTCATCTTCATCTGCTCGGTCTGGCCGATGCTGGTCAACACCGCCTTTGGCGTAGCCTCGGTCAAGCGCGATTGGCTCAATGTGGCCAGCACGCTGGAGGTCAGCCCGCTGCGCAAGGCCTTCCTGGTCATCCTGCCGGCGGCGGCCCCGACCATCCTGACCGGCATGCGCATCAGCATGGGCATTGCCTGGCTGGTGATCGTGGCAGCCGAGATGCTGGTGGGGGGGACCGGTATCGGCTACTTCGTCTGGAACGAGTGGAACAACCTGTCGCTCACCAACGTGATCTTCGCCATCCTGGTGATCGGCGTGGTCGGCATGCTGCTGGACCTGGCTTTCGGCCAGCTACAAAAGGCGGTGACCTATGTGGAGTGAAGTCCCTTCCCGCACTGCGGTGCCCATGGCTGCTGCGCCTCAACAAAAGGTTTCACCTGTGGACGGTTTCCTCGAGATCGAAAAGCTCAGCAAGGCCTACCAGGCTGCCAAGCCGGTGTTTGCGGACGTTTCGTTCACGCTCGAGCGGGGCGAGTTCGTCTGCATCATCGGCCACTCCGGCTGCGGCAAGACCACCATCCTCAATGTGCTGGCCGGGCTGGACATCGCCACCAGCGGCAACGTCTTCATGGACGGTCGCGAGGTCGCCGGCCCCAGCCTGGAGCGCGGTGTGGTGTTCCAGAGCCATGCGCTGATGCCCTGGCTCACGGTGCGCCAGAACATCGCCTTTGCCGTCAAGTCACGCTGGCCTGACCGGCCGAAGGTCGAAGTCCAGGCGCTGGTGGAGAAGTTCGTTGCCATGGTGGGGCTGTCGCACGCCATCGACAAGAAGCCCAGTCAGCTCTCCGGCGGCATGAAGCAGCGCGTGGGCATCGCGCGGGCCTTTTCCATCAGCCCGAAGATGCTGCTGCTCGACGAGCCTTTCGGCGCGCTCGATGCGCTCACGCGCGGCACCATCCAGGACGAGTTGATGAGCATCGTGCGCCAGACGCAGCAGACCGTCTTCATGATCACGCACGACGTGGACGAAGCCATCCTGCTGGCCGACCGCATCCTGCTCATGAGCAACGGCAGCGAGACCGCCACCGGCTACGTGCCCGGCGGCATCGCTGAAGTGGTGGTCAATCCGCTGCCGCGCGAACGCACGCGTGCCGGACTGCACCACCTGGACGGCTACTACGAGCTGCGCAACCACATCGTCGACTTCCTGGTCACGCGTGCCGTAGCGCATTGACATTCATTCTTTCAACTTTTTACTCAACAACGGAGCCAACATGAACCGCAACGACGTGACCGAAAAAATCATCGCCACCAAAGTGTCCAAGGGCCTGAAGTGGGAAGACGTGGCCAAGAAGGTCGGCCTCTCCAAGGAGTGGGTCACCGCCGGCTGCCTGGGCCAGATGACCTTCGACGCCAAACAGGCCAAGATCCTGGGCAAGATCTTCGGCCTCAGTGTCGAAGAACAGAAGTGGTTGCAGGTCGTGCCCTACAAGGGCTCGCTGCCCACGCCGGTACCGACCGATCCGCTGATCTACCGCTGGTACGAGATCGTCAGCGTCTACGGCAGCACCATCAAGGAGCTGATCCATGAAGAGTTCGGCGACGGCATCATGAGCGCCATCGACTTCAGCATGGACATCGTGCGCCAGCCCGACCCGAAAGGCGACCGCGTCAACGTCGTGCTGTCGGGCAAGTTCCTGCCCTACAAGCAGTACTGAGCGCGCCGCGATGGAGACCCGGCCACCGCTGCCACCCTTTACCCCCGAGACCGCCGCGCAGAAGGTGCGCCTGGCCGAAGACGCCTGGAACTCGCGCGACCCGGCCCGGGTGGTGCAGGTCTATACCGAAGACACGCGCTGGCGCAACCGCGCCGAGTTCCCGGTCGGGCGCGAGCAGGTGCGCCAGTTCCTGGAGCGCAAGTGGGTGCGTGAGCTGGACTACCGGCTCATCAAGGAGTTGTGGGCCTGCAGCGGCAACCGCATTGCGGTGCGCTTTGCCTACGAATGGCGCGACGACGCTGGCCAGTGGTTCCGTTCCTACGGCAACGAGAACTGGGAGTTCACCGAACAGGGTTTCATGCAGCGGCGTTTCGCCAGCATCAACGACCTGCCGATCAAAGCCGAAGAGCGCAAGTTCTTCTGGCCCTTGGGCCGCCGTCCGGACGACCATCCGGGCCTGAGCGATCTGGGGCTGTGAGGCCGGCCTGAAAAGCCAAAGGCCTGGCGGCAACCCGTTGGGGGGTGCCGCCAAGCCTTGGCGTTTGGAGGCGCTGGCTTAGCGTGCCGGCGGGCGGCGCGGCGCCATGGCCGGGCCGCGGCCTTCCAGGTGGCGGAACTTGATGCGGCCCTTGCTCAGGTCGTAGGGCGACAGTTCGAGCGACACCTTGTCGCCGGCCAGGATGCGGATGTGGTTCTTGCGCATCTTGCCGGCGGAATAGGCGATCAGCTCGTGGCCGTTTTCCAGCACCACGCGAAAACGCGTGTCGGGCAGGACTTCCGTGACGACGCCGGCCATCTCAATCAGTTCTTCCTTTGCCATGTTGGTACTCCTGTGTTGCTTGGGTCAATGGGCAGGCGCGCGCGTGGTTTCGCGCACCCAGTTCAGGCCCTGCTCGATCGCGTAGTGCGCGGCGTCCTGGTAAGTGGGGAAATCGGGGATGAAGCGCATCACCCGGTCGGTCGAGGCACTGCCGCGTCCGCTGGCGATCGACACCTGCGCGGCAAAGCGGCCGTCGGTCAGGGGCCGGGGGCAGGCTGCCACCCGGTATTTGCCCATGGTGATGGGCGGCGCATGAGAAATCGTGTTGTGTTGAATCATCAAAAGCAAACAGGTCCGGGCGCTGAGCGCTCAGCGGACGAATAACCAGTTGGCACGCACCTGTGCCGGTGGGGTCCGACTGATCACCCTGGGGGCCTGCGCTGATGCGCTAGGGCAGGGCACGCGTCACAGCAGGGACGGCGTGTAGAACAGAAGGGAATAAAAACCTGCCTGGTCGTGAGAAAGGTGGCAGGAGCGCTCAGGCGGGGCTGGACTGGCTGCCCCTCTGCCGGGGGCGCACGCGTCATGCCTGAAAGGATGGACGCACACAGTCGCTTGAAACGTTGCGTTAATGTAACACGTTTGCCGTCGCGGCGTTGGTGGCGTGTGCCGGCTCAGTAGTGCGGCGGCAGCTCGTCGCGCAGGTTGCGCTGTACCACCTGGCCGCCTTCGGGCTGTTGCCGGCGCAGCTCGGCCACTTCGTGCAGCAACCGGTCGATCTGCTGCTGCTGGCGAAAGATGGTCTGGTTCAGCTGGTCCAGCAGGTCTTCGGCGTAGCTGGCCTTGATCTCCAGCTCGGTCAGGCGGGCGTCGGTGTGGGTCGCTTGGTTCATGCCCGTATTGGACCTGAAAACCAGGCGCCGGGCATCAATGCAGCGTCAGCGGCAAGGACGTCGTCTTGACGCGCACCAGGGCTGGTTTATTTTCATACGGCACCGGCGCGCAGCCGCAGATGTCGGCCGCAATGGTGCGGGCCTGGCGTGCAATCGGTTCGATGTAGCGGCTGGCCTGGCCATTGATGGTGATGCAGTCACCCAGGGCGTGGATGTGCGGGTCGCTGGTGCGCAGCGTGTCGGGCGCCACGGCAATGCCGTTTTGCCAGGCCAAGCCCGCGCCCTGTGCCAACCGGCTCGGCGTCTGCAGGCCGGTGGCGGCAATCACCTGGTCGGCGGCAAAGCGCTGGCCGCATTCGGTCGTCACGCGATAGCGTCCCTGCAGCTTTTCCACGCTGGCCACGGCCACGCCGCCGACAAAACGGACCGGCAGGTCCTGCCAGGCCTGCAGCACTTGCGCGCCGGCCTGCTCGGCCGTCCAGCGCGCCAGCGGCTCGGTCTGCACGTCCAGCAGCGTGATGCGGTGGCCGCCCAGCGCCAGGTCGTTGGCCAGCTCGCTGCCCACCAGGCCGGCGCCGACGATCAGCACGTCCTTCGGTGTGTCACCCAGCGCGGTGCGCAGCTGCAGATAGGCGCCGAGGTGGTTGACGCGCCAGCACAGCGCCGCCGGCAGGCTGGGCGGCAGCGCCGGCTGTGCGCCGTGCGCCAGCACCAGCCGGTCGTAGCGCAGCGTGCCGCGCGTGGTGCGCAGCTGTTGCGTGTCGGCGCAGATGCGGATGGCGTGGGTGTGCGCCAGCAGGCGCACGTTCAGGCGCTGCGCCGCGGCGGCACCGGTCTCGCGCACCAGCTTCTGTGTTGCCAGCTGTCGTGCCACTGCCACCGACAGCAGCGGCTTGTCATAGACGTCGCCGGCGCAGGCCGTCACCAGGGTGATGGGCAGCTCGGCATCCAGGGCGCGCAGCGTCTCGGCCAGCTGCCAGCCGGCGCGGCCGGCGCCGACGATGACCACGCCCGGCGTCTGGCGCGCGGCGACAAGTGGCGTGCAGGCAGCCTGTGCTTGCAGGGCCGTCAGGTCCGGCGGGGTGTAGGGCGCGAAGTCGGCCTTGGTCACGCCGCACAGCGGGCAGGCCCAGTCGTCCGGGATGTCGGCAAAGCGTGTGCCCGGTGCCAGGCCGCTGTCGGGGTCGCCATCGGCCTCGTCGTAGATGTAGCCGCAGGCATGGCAGATGTACTGCTGCCATGGCGCGAGTGTGGCCCCCACGCTTGCCACTGCGTGTGCTGCGCTGCCCCCCGAGGGGGCCTTCGCGCCTTCGGGCGGCCGTGCGGCGCTCAATTTCTGAATCGCCTCGGCAATCGGGGTGGGAGTGTTCATGCCGGCAGCTCCTCGGTGCTCAGGCGCGCCATTTCCTTGCGCAGGTGTTTGATGGCCGGCGTGACGATGGCCACGAAGTGCGACTCGCGCACGCGGCGCTGCACCTCCGAGCTCATCAGGTAACCGCGCGCGCCCTGGTGCATCAAGGCCGACTGCGCGGCGCGCAGGCACAACTCGGCACCGTGCGCGCGGGCATCGAGTACGTCGATGAAAAATTCGGTTGAGGGGTCGAACGGCGTCTCGGCCATCTTCATCACGCGCGCCGTCAGCGCATCGAGTTCGGCCTGCAGCGTGGCGGGCCGGTCTTCCAGGAACTGGTTCACGTGGCCGAGTTGCGGCTCCACCGCCCACATGGAGTCGATGGCGCCTTGCGTGATGCCCACCGCCATGCCGCACTGGAGCATGACGAAGGCGGCGCGGATGCGCGCGATGGTGGGCTTGGCCGGGTCGGCCATGATCTCGTCGGCGCCGATGAACAGGTCCTTCACCCGCACGGCGTAGGTGCCGGTGCCTTCCATGGCCGAGAAGCTGGGGCACTCGCGCAGCTCCACGCCGGGAGCGTCGCAGCGCAGCAGGAACATCACTTCCTTGCCTGCAGGGGCATCACCCTCCACCACCGCGGCAATGGCGCCGAAGTAATGGTCCGGCCCCAGGTTGCTGACCCAGGGCAGCGTGCCGTTGACCAGGTAGCCGCCCGCCACCGGGGTGGCCTTGAGCAGCAGGCTTTCGATCTGTGCGTAGCTCTTCATCGGGTTGGACAGCGCGGTGCCGCCCAGGCCCACGCCGCCGGCATGGTCCGCCAGCACCTCGCCCATCAGCGCCGGGTTGCCCGACTGCTGCAGGTACAGGCCGCACACTGCCTGGCACCACATCATGAAGCCGGTGGCGCCGCACACGCGCGACACCTCGGCCATGGCCTGGATCGCCAGCGCGTAGCTGCCCGGGCCGGCGGGCGCGTCCAGGTGCGCGCTCATGGCGCCCAGGGCCGCGAGCTGGCGCAGCACGGCGGCCGGGTAGTGGCCCTGGCGGTCGATCGCCTCCACCTGCTGCTGCAGCGGCCCCTGCGCCACCGCGCGCACGGCGGCCAGCAGGGCGTCGCCGGACAGCGGCGGCAGGCTGGTGACTTCACGGGGCAGGTCGGCGGCATTCATGCAGGACTCCTCAGTTGGCAGCAGGTGGATTTCGGGGCGAAGGTTCAGTCAGCCAGGCCGATGGTGAAGGGGATCGGGTTGCGCATGGTGTTGGCCACCGGCGAGTAGTAGTTGGCGTGCTGCACGATCTCGTCCAGCACCTCGCGCGGCGCATCGCCTTCCACCAGCACCTTGACGCGGATGGCCTGGAAACCCATTTCCGGCGGCGTCTTCTGCAGCGCACCGTCGGCGCCCCAGGCCGCCGGGTTGCCGATGTCGCCTTCGAGGAACACCTCCAGCTTGGTCAGCTTGACGCGTTTCCAGGTGGCCACGGCGGTGATGCCCACCGCCAGGCAGCCGCCCAGGCCCGAGAGCACGATCTCGCCCGGTGCCGGCGCGGTGTCCTGGCCGAACAGGTGCAGCGGCTCGTCCACCACCACCGGCGTGTGGTTTCCCACGTAGCTGAGCGAGCGGTACTGGCCCTCCATCACGGTATGGACCTTGTTGGTGCCGCGGCTGGCGGGGTTGTTGCGGCCTTTCTCGGCAAAGGCCATCAGGCCGTCGCGGTCGATCGGGCGCAGGTAGGCCTTGACGGTGGTGACGGGTTCGAGCAGGTCGGTGGAGGACATGAAATTTTCCTAAGTAAGAGGAGGGTTGAAAAAAGTTGTGACAGCAATGAAAAAAACAGGGGGCTCAGGCCGCCAGCGCCAGCGAAGGCTGCGTCCAGCTGGGCTTGACGGTCGGCAGGCCGGTCTCGATCGGCAGCGTGTCGTCGCGCGACCACTCGTTCCACGAGCCGAAGTACATGCGCACGTCCTTGAAGCCGGCCTGCTTGAGCGCCAGGAAGGTGTTGGACGCGCGCGCGCCCTTGAAGCAATACAGGTAGACCGTGTCGTCGGGAGCGATGCCGGCGGTGGCGCACTCGGCGCGCACCTCGTCGGGCGACTTGAACACCGGGCCCTGGGCCGAGGGCTTCATGAAGCGGTACCACTCGATCCACTTGGCCCCCGGCAGGCGGCCCTTGCGCGGCGCGAAGTCCTTGCCGTAAGGGCTGGAGCTGTCGCCGATCCACTCGTCCACGTCGCGCACGTCCAGCAGCACGGTGTCGGTGCCCAGGGCAGCGGCCACGTCTTCTTTGGTCAGCATCACGTCGGCCTGTTTCAGGCCGGTGGGGAAGGTGGCCGGCACCGGCGTCGCCGCCGCGGTGGAGACCGGCAGGCCGGCCGCCTTCCAGGCCGAGAAACCGCCGTTGAGCACTTTCACCTTGGGGTAACCCAGCCAGGTCAGCAGGTAGTAACCGCGGCACGACTGGCCGTAGCCGCTGTTCATCGCGTCTTCGTAGAACACCGCGGTCTCTTTGCCGGAGAGGCCGATGGCACCCAGGTGCGCGGCAAAGGTGTCCTTGAGCTCCTGCAGCCCGGCGGGCGTGGAGGTGGCGAGGTAGGTGAAGGTCTCGCGCAGGTTCACGGCGCCCGGGATGTGGCCCAGGGCAAAGGTGTCGGCATCGCGCGTGTCGATCAGGACCACCGGCTCGCTGGCCTGCAAGGCCTGCAGCTGGGCGGGAGAAATCAGGACGCTGGAATCCGCGGTCGGGGCTGTGCTCATGGTGTCTTCTCCTGGGGTTGAAGGCAGATGCCTGCAGAACGTATTGCAACCCCTGTGCCAGACGGCGGAGCACGCTGAAAATTTATGAAAAAAGTGGCTGTAAGCCTTATGAAATATTCGCCAACAGCTATCAAAATAGGAGCAAATGAGGCGGCTCACATGCGTGCTGGCGCAGGACTGTGCTGACAATGTCGACCGAATGTCGACATTTCGTCGAGTCGTGTTGCCGCTGCTGCCGCGCTAATATCCCCAAGACCTGCTCACACCACGCCCGCCCCGCATGCCTGCCCCGCTCATCGCACAACTGCAGCAAACGCCCGCGGCCTTCCCGCATGCGGTGCCGGGCATCGAGTGCATCGAAACCCACATCTCCTGGGTGCTGCTGGCGGGCGAGCATGTCTACAAGTTCAAGAAGCCGCTGGCGCTGGACTTTCTGGACTACAGCACCTTGGGCCTGCGCCGCGCCGCCTGCGAGGAAGAGCTGCGCATCAACCGCCGCACCGCGCCCGGCATCTACCTCGGGGTGGTGGCCGTCACCGGCACGCTGCAGGCGCCGCACCTCATCCGCGCAGAAGAGGTGGGTGCGGACACCCCGGTGCTGGACTGGGCCGTGCACATGCGCCGCTTTGCGCAGGACGACCTGCTGAGCCACCTGGCGCAGCGTGGCGCCTTGCAGCCGGCCCACATCGACCAGCTGGCTCACCACATCGCCACCTTCCACGCCAGCGCCGCCGTGGCCGGCACTGACAGCCCCTGGGGCCGGGCCGAGACGATGCGCGAAGCGGTGGCGCACAACTTCCCCGACGTGTTGACGGTGGTGGCCGGCACCGCGTTGCAGCCCACGCTGCAAGCCGTGCAGCGCTGGAGTGAACAGCAGGGCGAACAGCTGGCCGCGCTGATGGCACAGCGCCACGCGCAAGGCTGGGTGCGCGAATGCCATGGCGACCTGCACCTCAACAACCTGGTGCTGATCGACGGCGCGCCGCAACTGTTCGACGCCATCGAGTTCAACCCCGCTTTCCGCTGGACCGACGTGCTGGCCGACCTCGCCTTCGTGCTGATGGACCTGCAGGCCCATGGCCGCGCCGACTATGCGTGGCGCCTGCTCAACGCCTACCTGGAGCAGACCGGCGACTACAGCGCGCTGCAGCTGCTGCCCTACTACCAGTGCTACCGCGCCATGGTGCGCGCCAAGGTGGCGGCGCTGCGCTGGGCGCAGTTGCAGACGCAGCCGAACAGCGAGGCAGCGCAGGCCGTCGCGCACCACGAGGTGGACAAGTACCTGCAGCTGGCCGCGCGCTTGATCGAACCGCGCGCCGTGGCGCTGTGGCTGGTCAGCGGCGTCTCCGGCTCGGGCAAGAGCAGGCATAGCCAGCTGCTGATCGAACGGCTGGGCATCGTGCGCGTGAAGGCCGACGTGGAACGCAAGCGCCTGTTCGGCCTGCCGGCATTGGCCAAAAGTGCGGACGTGGTGCCCGGCGGCATCTACACGCCCGAGGCCAGCCAGCGCACCTACGCGCGCCTGGCCGCGCTGGCGCGCGACGTGCTGTTTGCCGGCCTGCCGGTGCTGGTGGACGCCACCTGCCTGAAGGCAGCACAGCGCCACCTCTTCATGGCGCTGGCGCAAGAGCTCGGCGTGCCCTGCCGCATCCTGGCGCTGGACGCGCCGGTGGAGGTGTTGCGCCAGCGTGTGCTGCACCGACTTGCGAAGGGGGCGGATCCCTCAGAGGCTGATGTGGCGGTGTTGGAGGGGCAGCTCAAGGCACGCGAGCCGTTGACGGCGGAGGAACTGGCGTGTGCGGTGCAGGTGGACACCAGCCAGCCGGTGGATTGGGAGGCGGTGTTGCCGGTGGGCTGGATTCACGCGGACTAGCTTGACGAACGCTTGTCGTTCGAGAGTCTACTTTCGACCTGTCGCGGGTATTTGCTGCGTCAGGCCGAGGGGCTACTTCGCAGCGATTGCGACCGCTCGCCGGTGGGCGCCCAGTTCACGGTCTCGGCTCCAATGCGGTCATTGAGTCCACCCGACTACAGCACCGCAGCCCTAACAGCCGGCCGGATTCGCCGTGAGGGCATCTTGCATTCGTGCAAGGGCATACGGCCAAGAAATCCGCTCTTGCTCCAACCTCGACCGTCCTTTGCCCAGCGACCGCTGCTCACGAATGTAATCCAGCATGGCGGCCTCATCAGCTGTCAGGAAATCCGCGGAGGTGTCTGGCGGCGCCTTCACGTCCTCGTCTACGCACAGATCGATGTGATCGTTCCAAGTGCGCCGGTCCATCAGCATCGACTCGACGCTGTGATAGGCCTTGCGAGCGGTGTTCAAGCAGCTGAAGCCCCAGGCGTCGAGATCGCCCCAGTAGAGTACTTGGCGCGCCTCCCGAAGCCACGGCAAGGTCTCAATCAGGCGAACGCGCTGGCCCATTCCGGCGATCGCCACGGCGCCATGCATACGGGGTAGTGCAAGGAATGTTGGCTGGTTCTCGACGATCCAGACTACGGTCGGCGCGATCGTCAGGCTGCGCGCCTGGTCCAGTGGTATCTCGAAATCGTTCAATCCCCCAAAGGGAATGGCGAGCTCATTGCACAGCAGGCGTAGGCGTATACGCTGCGGAATCCGTTTCAGACCCAGTGCATCTTCGAGCTCGGAAGTCGCCGGGGCCGCCATGCCAATCGCCCGCAACAGGCCGAGGATGACCCCTTTGCGCCGCTCGATCCATTTCGAGTCGACTCCCTTAATGGGAAGCTCACGCATGTAGCAGCCCCCTGGAGCGCTCCGCTCGCCCCACGCAACCACATCCTTCAAGCGAACGAAATCGTCATCCGGCATGTCGATCAGCAACTGAACGTTTGCGCGCAGCCAACCACTAGCTGCTACCTGCGGCCAGCGCGAAAGCAGTTCCGCGCGTCGCGCATCGTACCGGGTCCACTGCTGCATGGCTCCGACTTCGGCAACGAGGTCGACAAGGGAAGAGATCGAAAGGACTTGCGGTAAACGGTGATGTCCCATGCGCCGCCATTGCCGCTGCTGCCAGATCACCTGGCCACTCCCTTCGTAGCGCTCCCATTCGCGTCGCCAATTCTCGTACGCAGCGACGTTCGACATCACCTGCGCTTCCGTCGGCACAGAAATTCGAATAGAAATCGGCCACTCGCCCTCGCCCTGGAAGAGATCAGCGCGCCGGCGCGTAAAGAAATTCGCGAGCTCCTTGCGAGCGTCACTGATGGTCTTGCTGCTCATCAATAAATCACTTCACGGCCTCCGGGCCATCGGCGTCGTGCTTCTTGGTTGCCACGGCCAGCGCATCTTCGGCGGCCACTTGCGCACGCACTTCCTTTGGGATCACCAACTCGCGCTTCTGCACGTCATACTCCAGCAGGCGGGCATGGGAGAGGTTCTTAATCTTGTAGATGTACGCAGCGCCGCCAATGAACTCGTCGAGCGCCATGATCCCCTTCATCGGAGTGGCGGCGATCACCTGAAAGCCGCACTTCTTGAAGATCTGCATGGCCGTCTTGGTGAATTCGGGGTCAGCCTTGTCGAACGCCTCGTCCACCATGATCGTGCTGTACCGCGGAAAATCGCCGTCGTCGCCGGATAGCTGGTAACGCAGGGCCGCAGCCAGGATCGTCATGGTTAGCTTCTGCCGCTCACCGCCCGATTTGCCGGAGCTGCCACTGTACGTTTGCACCTGCATGCCGGCCGCGTCGCTTTCGATCGCGTAGAACTCCAGGTGCTGCCGAACGTCCAGCACCAGCTTGCGCCAGCGTACGTCGTGAGGCTCGCCGCTGCTTAGGCGGTTCACGAGCCTGCGCAGGTGGAGGAAACGCGCTTTCTTGACCTCCGCATCGTCAACGACCATCTCCAGGATGCCCCGCATGGCCGAGACGAAATCGGTGACGTCCGGAATCTGGCGAGCACGGTGGCCTAGCTTAATGTACGTGCCCTTGTTGAATTCCGTCGTGCCGAGAGCCTCGTTCACCAAGTCAACCTTTTCGCGCACCGACCGCGTTTCGGAGCGCAGCTGCTGCGATAGGGCAGCTAAGTGCTGGAGCGCCTGGTCGTTGAGCAGCTTCTCGAAGCGATCCTTGAATTTTGGGAGGTTGTCGTTCTCCATCAGCTTCAGGCGCGCGAGGAAGTCAGGCAAGCTGGCCAGCGAGGCGTCGACACCACCGATCTGCGCCCTCCAGACGTCCTTTTCGAGGTAGGCGCGCATCACCGAAAGCATGTTGTTCTCGCGCTGCTGCTGCCTCAGGCGCAGCTGGACTCCGCGCTCGGCCAGCTTCGCGTCGACCGCCCGGTGAACGTCCTTGAGGTTCTCCAGCGTGAACTCCTGTCCCAGCTTAGTAGTCGCGGCTAACACTTCGCCCAGAAGGGCTTCGAGAGCTTTGCTGGCTTCGTCGCCGACGACCTGCTGCAAAAGTACAGTGTCCATGCCCGCTTGCTTGGCCATGAGGTCCTTGCGGCGGCTGTCGAGGACGCCGGCGCGAACCTTCAGCTCGTTGACGGCTGAGTCGGCCGCTTTCACCGCTTCATCGGCCTCGCCGAGTTGGCGCTCGACGACCGCAAGGTCCGGGTTCTCGTTCTCGATCTTGTCCAGCAGCGCGTCGGTGGCTCGAATTTGGCCCGTGATGGAGCCAGCATCGATGTCCGGCCAAGCCAGTTCCTTGATCGCCCCGCAGGCGCGCTCCTTTTCCGACCAAAGCTTGCGCTGGTCGTTTTCGTCGTTGATTTCGTCGTCCAGGACCTTCTTCTGGTCCAGCAGCGAGTTCAGGTCCGCGAGGAATTCCTGCTTCTTTTCCTCGTTGTTGAAGCCCAAGATCCACTCGCGCCGATCAGAGATATCGCGGCGGTCGTTCTTCTCGTGGTCTGTGTTGCGCTTGATCTGGCCGGCTCGCGTTAGGCCCGCGCGGACCTTCTTGAGCTCTTCGATGGAGTCAACGCACTCGTGCGGGAACAGCCGCTTGACCTCCTCGCGAAGCCACGCCTCCAGCTCACATTCGGAGAAATCGAGCTTGTGCACGACCGCGCGCGCCGGGTGGCTCTGGTTGCCGGGTTGCTGGTGCACAACCCGCGTGAACTTCAGGCGCAGGCCAAGGTGGCGATCATCCACCCACTTGGACACGGCAGGCATGTCCTCGTCAGCCACGAGCATGGTCTTCCCGAAGCCACCAAGCAGGCGCTCGATGGCGCCGCTCCACTCCGCCGCTTGAGACTTCTTCACTTGCATCAGCTCGCCGGCGAACGGCAGCTTTGCGACGTTTATGCCTAACTCCTCGGCGAGCAGCGCCCGCAGATCAGTGAGCTGGTACGGAATGTTGCCGCGCTGCGCCTCCAGGGCGCGGATTTCCCTCGCTGCCTGCTCCAGCTTTTCTTTCAGCGCGGCCTCGCGCGCCCCGAGGTTGCGCATGACGGTGCCGCTCGTGTCCGCCTGCGCGCGCAAGGCCTGGTCCACTTTGGCTGCCTCGTCTTGGCAGCGCAGGAATTCCTCAGGTGAGTACGTGTCCGGGATCTCGACCTCCAGTGTCAGCAGGTCTTCTTCGAAGCGCTCCCGCCGGCGGATGCGATGACCATTTTCCGTAACCAACTCCTCGCGCTGCTTGCGCAGATCGTCAGCCTTGCCACCACCCATCTGCCAGTACTGCTCCTTCAGGGTTCCAAACTCGCGAAGCCGGTCGCCTGCGACCCGTGCCGCATCTTCGATGTTGAGCTGATCGGCGACGAGGTCACGCTTCACAGCCTCCAGCCGCTCAGTGAGGAGCGCGCCTTCGCGCTGGTGCATGAAAGCGTCGGCGCTTTTAACGATCATATCGTGGTCGGCCTGTTGCGCCTTGCCATCTTCATGTTCGAAATGGTTCGTGCGTACCGGCTGCAAGGTGTCGATCTGCGCCTGGGCGTCCAGCACCGACTTGTAGGCGGAGTCGAGCTCCTGGAACCTCTCCACCAAGGCCTTGGCCAGGTCGAAAGTGCCCGGCTCTTCCAGCATAAAGTCGCGCACGAATGAGTTCAGATCGCCCATGTCCTTGGTGGACTGCGTCTTGTGCAGCAGCCGCAGCGTCGCCTTGGACCGAATCCCCAGCAACGGTCTGAACTTTTCCTGATACCGTTCGAAGGACTCAAGCAGGGTTCCCGGCCAGAGCTGCTCGGCCACGCTCTTCTTGAAGGAGCCTTCGACGAACGGCTTCAGCTCTTCGAAATCAAAGGGGCGCTCGAAGACAAAGAAGACATGGCCCAGGTCAGCATGCGCATTGCTGCGCCCCTTGATCCAGAACACCTGCAGCAGGGTCACCGTGTGGCCGACATCGTTCCGGTACGCCTCGCTTATCGCCGACCACGTGGAGTCCGGCCGAAGACACTGACTTGAAACCTCCTGCTTTTCGCTGGTTTTTTCGCCCCAGGTTCCGCGAACGTACGTGACAAGCGAGCGGTCTTCCCCACGTTCCGTGCGAGCCGCCTGGTTGAAGGCGACCCAGTTCGGCGGGGTGAGCAGTGCGGCGTGGGCGTCCATCGCTGTGGATTTTCCGGCGCCGGACGGCCCAGCGAAGATGTACCCCTCGCGAGAGATCGGGAATACCTTGGTGCTGTTGAACAAGCCCCAGTTGTGCAGCTTGATCTCGTAAAGATAGAAACGCAGGGCGTCGTCCATCTGCATCGGCAGCAGGCTGCGGGTGAAATTTGCTGCGTCCATGGTCAGTCCTGCCCCTGCGGGGCATCCCCGTCGTCTTCGAACATCGGCTCTTTCACGGCCTGAGCATCGGCCGCCATCGCGGCGTACGCTCGCGAAACAGCTTCCACTTCCTCGGCCCCGAAGATCATGCGCAGGATCGGCGACACCTCGAAGCGATCTTCGCTGCCGCGCAGGGGCAGTAGCACCGAGGCGACGACCAGCCTGTCGACAGCGGCATTGCACCGCTTGCGGAATTTCACGTCATCCGCGACGTGCTTCTGGAACGGGCGCATGTACTCGAACAGGTCCTCGCGGGTGATGACGGCCGGCTCCCCCTCCACAGACGCAGCCAAAACCCGCTCACGTAGCTGCAGCAGCATGACAGAATCGATGAAGGTGAGCTTTTGCCTGCGCAGGAGAACCGGCACGTCCGAGTGCTCGGTGACAACCTGGCGCACCATCGCCAGCTCCTGGTCGTAGTCGATCACCAGCTGCAGCATCTCGTTGTTCAGGTGCTGCCGGATGTGTTCCTCACTGGCAAGCAGGATGGTCCACATCTGCGGCTGGCGCCGACCACTGAGAAACGGCCCGCGCTTCAGGTGCGCCAGCAACTTCCGGGTGGCTAAGGGCATGTCCCCGCGATCACCCTTGAACAGATCGTCGGCATCCGATCGGTCTACATTCAGCATGGCCGCGGCGTCGACGTCCGACTGGAGCGCGCTCGCGTAGATGTCAACTGCCGTGGATTCAGCTGAACTCATGCTGCTTTTCCTTCGTGAAGTACGACGCCCTGATGCGGGCGCTGCGCGGAGATCCGCTACCGTCTATCCAACGCACCTGTTCCATCCGCGGAGGCAGCTCCTCGATCGCGTGCTGGGCCCCGAGGTGCATGTATCCGATGACACTGCCCAAGCCTTGGTGTACCGGGTAGAGGGTGCACAGTTCGCCGATGCTAACCTGCGACCGCTTCTGTAAGGCATCCTTGATATTGCTCACCAGCGTGGCCATGTCAATCTCGGCGGCCATCATCTGCCGGCCAATTTCCTCAAGGCTGATCTCGGGATCGGCGGCGTTGTCCAGCGAAAAGCCGGGGAATCCCTCCTCCGTCGCCTTGAGCGACCACTGGCTGATCGAAGAGATTTCGACTTCGGGAAGGGTGAGCTCGACGCCGGTTTCCGCCGTCAGGGAAACGACTTCGTTTGCGGCGAGGGCCCGCTGGCGAGCCTCCGCCAGCAGGGTTCGCATGCGCTGGTGTTCGTGGTATTCCTTGCTCTGGACGAACGCCTTCAAGCCTCGAGACAGCCCGTGAAGAGTGCCGTGAACGTTACGTGCGCCCGCCATGAGACCTTCCTGCAGCCGCTGCAACGATCGGCGCTGCTCGCGGGTCAGGTTCTTGGCGAATCCGCGCTGCAGCAGGCCGTCAATGGCGTTTTCGAGCGCCTCGTACTGCGATGGGGTGGTCAGCAGGCGCCAGAACGCCAGGAAACTCTTGCCGGCTTCGGTTTCTTCTAAGATTTCGAGGCTGGAGAACACTCGGTCGAGAATCTCCGCTCGCGACTCGCCACCTTCGATCAGCTTGCGCCGAAAGGCCCGGTCCACGTGCGAGAACTCTTCTTTCAAGCGGGTGAAGTCTCCGGTGATCTCTTGCAGCTGGCTGACCAGATCCTGCAAGCGCTCCGCGGCCCTGGCGTCGTCCAGCACCTGAATCTGACCGTTTGTGGCCCGCTGCAGCGCAGCTTGAGCTTCATAGAAGCGGGCCCGGAGAAAGTCAATCTGGCCTGCGGCGTTAGCGTTCGTCTCCGCCTCCAGCTGCGCAGCCACCTGGATCATGAGGGCGAGGCGGCTTTCCGTCGCCATGCTTCGGGGGCTACTCGCATCCTCCATGATGCGGATGGCGCTCTGCGCTGCCGAAGAAAGTTCGTACGTTTCTTGGGCGTTTTCGCCGATCAGTCGGCGATTGAGCCAGCCCTTGAGCACCCACTGGGAGATGTAGTCCTTCGGCTCCTGCCTCAGGTCCTCGCCGTCTGAGCGCAGTTCTTCGAGATGTAGCCGGACTTGTTCATGGATCTCGGCATCGGTGAGAGTTCGCGTGCCGCCGGCCGATACGCTCTTGAGGATCGCCATCACGCTCGGCGCGTCGTCGGCTGCAAGCAAGCGCCAGGTGGCCTGCTGGCGCGCTTCGCGAAGCTTATATGCCGACTCGAGAAACTTGCTCACGATGGGTCACCCTCATTGCAACAGATACCGGCTGACAGAAAAAACAGATCTCTCTAATGTCCTTCGTGCCTTGGCGCATCATTGAGCTCCGCGTGTAGTCCCGCGAATTTCTGATCCGCTCGGTGACCGCCAGGGCCATCGATTACAGCCGACGACAGTGGCAGGCGCTTACGCACGACCGGCCACACTACGTCTCGGCAGTCCTGGTGCTTGCGTGGGTCAAACTCGCGAGCATGGGTATGCGGGTTTGATGTAGGTGTTTATGAATTGCCCCTTTGATGCAGCCGCCATCAGCTGCTGGTACATCGCGTCAGGCACGTTGTAGTACTGATAGACGCCATTCTTGAACTCGACTTCAAGGGTGCTGGTCGTCGGCTCATATCCGATCGAAACAACATTTGATGAGACCACCAGTTCACGTTCCATTGCTTCTATCTCCTGTTGGGGTAGCTTCGTGCGGATGACTCGCAGCGTGGTCCAGGTCGGGCTCTGAGCCCGCCAAGAGGCGGCGAGCCGGCCGTAGTCTTCAGGGAGTCGGTCTCCCATCCATCGCTTGGCTACGGCCGGGTCCTCGCTGTTGGGTCGGTGCTCCTCACGCGGTAGCGTGATGCGGCAGCGAATAGGCAGGCGAGCCGCCTCGCCGGTGATGACGGCTTCACCGACGCGCAGGACGGGCAGGCTGTCAATCACACCAGCCAGGTTGTCAGGTAGGGATGCCTGCACTTTTGTCCGGTCAGCTGAGTTGGACAGGCGCAGAGCAACGAACGTCCCGCATTGAGACAGGATGGTGTCATCGACTTCCGATGGGCGCTGGCTGACGACCATTGCTCCGATGCCGAACTTGCGACCTTCCTTAACGATCCGCTGCACCATCTCGCGCGCAGGCCCGTCGGCGTCCTTTGACAGGTATCGGTGCGCTTCTTCCATGACCACCAGCAGCGGCCGAGCGATCCCGCCTTCGCTCTTGTCTCGTCCCCAGAAGAGACCCTCGTAGATGATCCTCAGGATCGCGCCGATGAGTCGAGCCACGACCGGGCTGGGAATGCCGGAGAGGTCGAGGATTGTGATGGGCTTGCTATGTCCAAGCCAAGCTTCGAGAAGCTCTGGCAGCCCCTTCAACGATTGGCTGTCGAGGTCGGGCTCCCAGTCGCCGGGGTGGAGCAAAAAGTCGTATTGCCGGTCAAGCAGGCGGGACCGCATCTGGTCCAGCTGTCGGCGTATGCCCAAGACTCCGACCTGGTTGATGAAGGGAGCGGCGGAGCCGGCCCCGTGAGGGCGGTACTTGGGTGCTTTGAGCGTTTGCGGGTCGCCGGCCTCATCCAGGGCCGGTTGCAACCTCTGCTGGTCCAGCCAAGTCCTGACTTCGGGATCCAGGAGTTCGGACCACAGCTTTTTCAAGCTGTAGGGACTCGGGCTGTCGGCGGTCATGGAATTGACGTCTAGACCCGGAGCCGGCTGAGCGCTCACCGCCTTGACCTTGTAGTCCATGATCCTGTCGAGGATCTGCGTGAGCTGTTTGTCGTCTAGCTTGCCCATGAGGAAAGCCAACAACTCAGCCGGGTCCAGTGCCCAGAACGGGATGTGCAGCGGCAGTTCACCAGCGCCGGCATTGGGATTGATCCTGAAGACCGTCGATACCGACTCCAGCGCCCGTCCATACTCCCCGTGAATGTCGAGCAGAAGGATGCGCGCGCTCGGAAACCCCTGTGCAGCCTCGGCATCGCCACCTAATGCGATCGACCGCAAGAGGCTGGATACCGTGGTTGACTTGCCCGCGCCGGTCGAGCCGAGTACTGCACTATGACGTGTCACGAGCTTGTCGAGGTCGATCCGTACCGGGATTCCTTCAGCGCTTGCTAATCGACCAATCAGCACTTGACCGCCGTCCTGGGTACCGTAGATCACCGCCAGATCTTCTTCGGTGACCAGGTGAACCTCGTCACGAACGTTCGGGTACTGGCTAATGCCTCGCTCAAAGGATGTGCCAACGATCTCGCCGACCAGTTGGATGGTCATCCACCGATCGCTCACTTCGGGCTGCCCTTGTGGGGTTGCTGGCGCCGCATTAGCGCCAACTTCGGCAACGATCCCGTACAGATCGTGATAACCCTGCGGTATCCGAACGAAGCTGCCGACTTGACCAATGCGGTAGCTCTTGCCGCCGATGATGGCGATGCCAGATGCGACATTCGGTGAAAGGCGGACGCTGATCGCCGCGCCGGCAACGGCGCCGACGTGCCCCAGCAAGGTCGGCTTGATGTTCATGCGACTGGCGGCTGCGGGGCGTCTGCCGGGGCTGGCGGCGCAGCGCCAGAGTCGCTCGGAGGAGGCAGGGGCTGGTGCTGCTGGCTGGCTCGTGACGATGCGAAAAAGCGCGCTAGGCGGTCAAAGCGACCTAGCTCAAATCGCTTTGTATTTGTCGCTGGATCGGTGCCCCAGTAGGTGGCGCGGATGGCACCCCATTCGCGGGTGGGTAAGTCGCCGGGAACCCACGGGGCGACAATTCCATTGATTACAGCCTTGTCTGGGCAATACAAGCTCATGTTGGCTCGCCTGGCCGCGATCTCAGCCGCGTAAATCTCCTGATCGAGAGGCTTGAACTGAAAGGCAAACACGCTTGCCGACGGGTTGGCGGCCAAGCACTCATCAATTCGAGCAGAGATGTGCGCGTCAG
This sequence comes from Curvibacter sp. GWA2_64_110, assembly GCA_001797315.1. Taxonomy (GTDB): domain Bacteria; phylum Pseudomonadota; class Gammaproteobacteria; order Burkholderiales; family Burkholderiaceae_C; genus Hylemonella. The sequence goes on along the minus strand of MGPC01000024.1, from coordinate 38,581 downwards.
CGAAAGAGAAGCCGGTCGCAATCAGCAGCGTATCTGGAGTCATGAGGAAGGCCCGGAGCCTGTCGAACAGGGCGGCGTAGGGGGCCTTCTGCGTCTGGTCATATTTCAGGTGCTCCGGGAACACCAGATGCGTAGCGTTGGCATTGCCCGTGCGAACGACTTCCCCCCGGGCATTTGCCGACCAGCCGAGAGACCCGTGCAACTTCCACAGCCGGGTCCAACGAGCTGGGAGGTCATTCCCAGCGACCGTTGAAGGATCAAAAAACGGCTTGCTCGATCCGCTAAAGCCATCGAAAAAGGGCACACGCAGCCGCTCGAAAGCCTGCTCGAAAAGCAGATCGTAGTTCGTGGTGAAGACCTCCACGGCGTGCTCACGTGGCGTGCCGCTGATCCAAGACACGAACTCCGTGTACGGTGACGGGCCATCGTGCAGCGGTTTGTTGACGATCTGCCCGATCTGGTCGCAAATCGACTCGCTCAGCTTCTTGAACCCGGCGCCGTCCAGGCCGTGTATTTCCATCTTGCCCAGCACCGACCCGAGAGTGCGAACACGCGAGAGGATCGTTTCGATGTTTGGGTTATCGAGTTCGGCGACCACTGCGGCCAGTGGCTTTTCATAGTCCTTCTTCAGCGCGTCGATGACCATTGTGGTCAGTCCGGCCACGGCTGGGATGAGAGGGGTTGTGCTGCCTGGCGGGAAGATCCCCGCTGGTGCGCCGGCACCGATCAACAGACCGATCCGCTTTCGACCCTGCGCGATGACCTGGCGCAGGCTGACCATGTACTGGTCCGGGTTGTGGACGCTCACCGACATCAAATCTCCTCCGCTCGCCCGCCGCTGCGATGGCGGCGGGTCATTAACCATTCTACGCTGTCGGTTAGCTTGAGCGTTCACCCCTCAGCCGAGGGGCCGGGACTCTTGAGTTCTGCGAACTTGGCGGCCATGGTCGGGTTGTCCTTAGTGAGCTTCTTTATGGTCACGTCCTGGGCCTTGTCATTGGCCAGGCGCAGGTTGCGGTCGGCGCCCAAGAGCGCATCCTTGGTTTTCTGCAGGTGGTCGATGGACTTGTCGATCTCGTCAATCGCGGTCTGGAATCGTCGTGAGGCCAGGTCGTAGTTCTTGGCAAATGCCGCCTTGAAGCCTTCGAGTTCGTTCTCGAAGTTGGTGATGTCGATGTTCTGGGCTTTTACCAGGGCGAGCTCCGTCTTGTACTTGACGGCGTTCATCGCTGCGTTGCGCAGCAGCGTGATGATGGGGATGAAGAACTGCGGACGCACCACGTACATTTTTGGGTAGCGGTGGAACACATCGACGATGCCGGTGTTGTACAACTCGCTGTCAGGCTCCAGCAGCGACACCAGCACCGCATATTCGCAGCTTTTTTCGGTACGGTCCCTGTCCAGCTCTTTCAGGAAATCCTCGTTGCGCTTCTTGGTCGCCGTGGTGTCACTCTCGTTTTTCATCTCGAACATGATCGAGACGATTTCGGTACCCTGCTCATCAATGTCGCGGAAGATGTAGTCGCCCTTGCTGCCGGTGCTAGCGTCGTTGTCTTTCTCGAAGTAGGCTCGGGGGAAAGCGGTGGCGCGGATACGGTTGAACTCGGTCTCGCAGTGCTGCTCCAGCGTTTCGCCTACCATCTTGGTGGACAGGCGCGCCTTCATGTCGCGCAGGCGTTCGATGGCGTCATCGCGGTCCTTGATCTGGACTTCGTAGCGCTCTTTGAGGGATGTCTCGGCCAGCTGCTTTTCCAATCGGGCATGAGCCAGACTGGCCTGCAGTTCGTCGCGCTGCTTCTCGACAGCGGTCAGCGCCTCGGTGATGGCGAGTTTCTGTGACAACTCCACCTCGGCCAGCCGGGCCTTGAGTCCCTGGATTTCACTGTCTTTGCTGGCCGCAGTTTGCTGCAAGTCGGCCATGCGTTGGGCCTCGGCCAGTTGCCGGACCGCCTGGGTCTCCTGGCGGGCTCTGTCCAGTTCGCTCGCTAGGGTATCTCTCTGCTTCTCGATATCGCTCAAGGCCTGGACCACGGCCAGTTGGCGGGCCACATCCCCTGCCTCCAACTGGGCCTTGAGCCGCTGGATTTCTGCTTCCCTCTCGGCACCATGCTTCTGCAACTCCGCCGTCAGCTGGGCACGGGCGAGTTCCACAGCGCTCTGTTTGTCCCGCTCGGCCAGTTCCAGCCGTTCGTGTAGCTGATGCTCGAAGTCGCTGTCGCGCACCTGTTTGAGGATGTCGGCGTAGCCAGCCTCATCAATCTTGAAAGCCTTACCGCAATGTGGGCAAATTATTTCGTTCATGGTTTTCACTCCCTGAGCACATAGGTTAGCAAATGCGCAGAATCCCGAAGCCACATGAGCTCCACCTGTAACCACGGTGGTTTCATACTTGAACGGCCATCGGCCTTTCTGCAGCTACTGACTAAGCGGTGCACTGCTCAGTGACTGGTACTAATGGCGGCAGTCGTTGGCACTACCCGTTCAAGTGAAGGCTTCCAGCCTGAACCGGTCGTCCGCGTAATCGACCCAGAGGTCAACTCCTCGCCGAAAACAGCCATTGATTTGGCATGTCTACGCCTCCCCAATCGCCCTCCGCGTCCCCGCCGCCTGCCCCTGCAACCAGTCGCAAAACGCCTGCACTTCCGGCCGCGCCTGGCTGTGCGGGGCGACGATGAGCCAGTAGGCCATGGGTGAGTCCAGGCGCATGCCGGGCAGCACTTCCACCAGGTCGCCGGATGCCAGGCTGTCGGCCACCAGCGGCATGCGGGTGAGCGCCACACCCTGCCCGGCCAGCGCAGCCTGGGCGATCTGGTAGGCGTAGCCGAAGTAGAGCCAGCGTTTGGGTTCCAGCTTCTTGAGGCGGTAGACCTTGAGCCAGTGGCGCCAGGTCAGCCAGTCCATGGGCTGGCTGTGCTGCGCTTCGTTGGCTTCGATCAGCGTGAAGTGCGCCAGGTCTTCGCCGCGTTGCAGGGCGCGTCCGTTTTTCAGCAGCCAGGGGCTGACCACGGGCGTGAGCTGTTCGCCGAACAGGCGCACGGCGTGCGCGGGCACGTTGCTGGCCTGGGTGGCGCGCAGCGCCAGGTCGACGTCGGCGGTGTCCAGGTCCACCATCGCATCCGAGGCGTCGATGCGGATGTCGATGTCGGGGTGCTGGCTCTGGAAGGCCTCCAGCCGCGGGATGAGCCACATGGAGGCAAATGAGGCCCAGGTGCTGATGGCCACGCTCTTGCGCCCGGCGCTGCGGCGAATCTGCCGCACCGCGCTGTCCATGCGCTCCAGCGAGGGCAGCACCGCCTGCAGCAGCTGCACGCCGGCGGCGGTGAGTTCCACCGCGCGGGTGTGGCGCAGGAACAGGCTGACGCCGACCTCGTCTTCCAGTGCCTGGATCTGCCGGCTGACGGCGCTTTGCGTCAGCGCCAGTTCTTCCGACGCGGCGCGGAAGTTGAGGTGCCGCGCCACGGCTTCGAAGGCGCGCAGCTGGCCCACGGCAATGGGCCGGGTGCGCAGCAGGGTGTCGGGTTGGGCCATGGCGGACGGGCTGGCAGCCGCCAGCCAATTGATGCGTTTTGGGAATCAATAGCGTAGCCGGATTTCATTAGACGGCCAAGCGGAATTTGCTGATGATTCAATGCCAAACACCACCCCGGGAGTCTGCCATGCTGTCTCCGTGCAATCCGAAATTGCAACAATCCTTCAGCGCCGCCGGGCTGGCGGGTTGCTGGAAACTGGCCCCCGGGCGCGTGCTCGGCGTGCGTCCGCGCACGGAGGGTGTGCTGCTCATCACCCAGGGCGAGGCCTGGGTCACGCTGAACGAACGCCCGCGCGGCCACGGCAACGAGTCGGGTGACCATTTCCTGCAGGCCGGCCAGCAACTGTCGGTGCGCGCCGGCCGCCATCTGGTGATCGAGTCGATGGACCGGGCGCCGCTCCAGTTTGAATGGACGCCCGCCGCCCGTTGGATGCCGCGCTCGCGCTGGGACGAAGCCGTGCGGCAGCCGCTGCGTGATCTGCACCGGGCCGGGTGGCTGGCCGGCAGTGCGCTGCTGCGCCTGCTGCTGGGCCTGGCCGGTTATTCGGAGTACCTGGTGGCTGGCCGCGGGCGCACCCTGTCACCACACGAGGTGAACCCGCCCTGAGCCGGCGTGGTTCGCGCTGTACTCAGGTCTTCGCCGCACCCTTGCGCAGCCGGTAACCGAACTGCCGCACCGTCAGGCCCAGCGCCTGCGCCGCGCGCGACTGGTTGCCGCGGTGCAGGGCCAGCATCTGCTGCAGCTCATCCAGCGTGTGCGAATCGGCCGGCAGGTAGTTGCGCACCAGCGGGGCGTCGGTGCTGGCCGGCGCAACAGGGGCTGGGCGCGGCAGCTCGGGCGCGGCATTGGCATCGGCCTTGCCGCGCGGCAGGAAGCGCTCCAGCTCGGCGGCCGAAACCATGGTGCTGTCGGTCAGCAGCACCAGGCGTTCGATGACGTTGCCCAGCTCGCGGATGTTGCCGGGCCAGGGGTGGGCCTGCAGCCGGGCCAGTGCAGCGGGCGAGAGGTTGACGTTGCGCTGGTTGGCCTGGTTGGCGCGGTTGACGAAGTGCAGCGCCAGCGTGCGGATGTCGTCGCGCCGCTCGCGCAAGGACGGCAGGTGGATCGGCACCACGCTGATGCGGTAGTACAGGTCTTGCCGGAAGCTGCCGCGCGCCACCTCGGCCTCCAGGTCGCGGTGGGTGGCGGTGACCAGCCGCACGTCGACCCGGGTTTCGCGCTTGCCGCCCAGCCGCACCACTGTGCCTTCCTGCAGCGTGCGCAGCAGCTTGGTCTGCATGGCCAGCGGCATGTCGCCGATCTCGTCCAGGAAGATGGTGCCGCCGTCGGCCTGCTCGAACCAGCCGGCGCGCGCGCCGGCCGCGCCGGTGAAGGCGCCGCGCTCGTAGCCGAACAGTTCGGACTCCAGCAGCGTGTCCGGGATGGCGGCGCAGTTGACCTTGATGAAGGGGGCGTCGCGCCGCTGGCTGGAGAGGTGCAGGGCGCGCGCGAACAGCTCCTTGCCGGTGCCCGACTCGCCCAGCAGCAACACGCTGGCCTGCGCCTGCGCCACGCGTTCCAGTTCGTGCAGCGCCTGCAGCAGCGCCGAGGAGCTGCCGATGATGCCGTAGCGCACGGCGGCCGCGTCCAGCGCGTGCGTCAGCAGGGCGTTGCGCGCTTCCAGGTCGCGGGTTTTCTCCTGCATCAGGGTCTGCAGCTGCAGGATCTGCCCGGCCAGCGTGGCCAGGATCTGCAGCAGCGCCATGTCGTCGTTCAGGTGGCGCAGCCGGCTGCGGATGCGGTGGCAGGCCAGCACGCCCACGGTGTGGTGGTTGACCTCGATCGGCAGCGCCATGAAGGCCACGGTCTCGGGCGGCAGCTGCGCGCGCGTCACGGCGCGGGCCAGGAACAGCGGTTCGGCGTCGATGTCCTGCACCACGATAGGCTGGCCGCTGGCCAGCACGCGGCCGGTGATGCCCTCGCCCGGCGCATAGACGCCGCGCGCCGCCTCGGCCTGGGTCAGGCCATAGGCATAGGCAATGCGCGCCGGGCCGCTGTCGTCCGGGGCGTCGACGTCCTGCAGCACGATGCGGCCGCGGTTCAGGCCCAGCAGCTCGGACATCAGGTGCAGCATTTCGCGCAGCACCACGCCGGGCGCCAGGCTTTTGCCGATCAGGCGCATGACTTCGCGCATCAGCAGCAGTTCCTGGGCGCGCCACTGCGCTTCCGGCGGCAGGGCCGGGTCCACCGGGGCGGACAGGGCGTTGAAGACGTTGGGGGGCGGGGCCATGCCCCGGATGCAAGCAAGAAGCTGGCCTGTTTGCGGACCGGTGCCCCATGGTATGGTCTGCACTGTCATCCCTGTGCCGACCGCCCCCCATGTTCAAAGCCTGGAAAAAGCTGTTCACCCGCGCCAAGGCCGTCGCGCCCGACGAGCCCGTGGAGGCGGTGCCGGTGCAGGCCCGTACGCTGGGCTACCGGCGCTTTCTGCGCATGGTCTTCCATGCGCCGGCCCGGCTCAACCTGGCCGGGCAGATGCGCGAGGTGCAGCTGCTCGACATCTCGCTCAAGGGCGCGCTGGTGGACATGGGCGCGGCGCTGCGTTGCCGGGTGGGCACGCACGGCCGCCTGCGCCTGACGCTGTCGCCCACCACCTTCATCGCCATGGACGTTGCGGTGGCGCGTGTCCAGGGCAGCCAGCTCGGCCTGCAGTGCACCCACATCGATCTGGACAGCGTGACGCACCTGCGCCAGCTGATCGAGCGCAATGCGCAGGACCCGGCGCTGCTGGGGCGTGAGCTGGCGGTGCTGATCGGCAGCGCCTGAGCAGCGCTAGGCGTAGGTGACCCAGTCCGCCAGCTCGGGCCGGTCCAGGTGCGGCAGGGTGTTGTAGCTCAGCAGGGTGTGGCGCTTCGGGTTGAACTGGAACTCGGTCACCGCGCTGTTGCGGATGCGCAGGTTCAGCTCGATGGTGGTCTCCGGCGTGGTGCCCAGCACATGGCCGACGGCGGTGGAGATGGGGCCGCCGCTGGAGACGATCAGCACATTGCCCTCGAAGTTCTGCCGCACATGGTCCAGCGCGCTGGTGACGCCGGCCAGGAAATCGTCGTAGCTCGGCATGCCCTTGGGGCTGACCACGCCGTTCATCCACTGCGTCAGGCCGTCGCGCAGCAGGCGGAAGTGGTGGCGGTACAGCTCGGGGGTGTCGGGCTTTTGCAGCTTGTGCGGGTGGATGGTGGCGATCACCGCTGCGCTGTCGTACTCGTTCAGGCCTTCCAGGGGCAGCACCTCGTTGCGGTAGCCGGCCCCTTCGGCAATGCCGGCCCAGGTCTGCGCGTGGCGGCGCAGCGTGCCGGTGAGTACGGCGTCGAACGTCATGCCGCGTTCACGCCAGTACTGGCCCAGGCGCACACTTTGCTGCTGGCCCAGCGGGCTGAGTTGGTCGTAGTCTTCGGCGCCGAACGAGGCCTGGCCGTGGCGCACGAGGTAAAGGGTTCCCATGCCAAAGATTGTGGCAAAAACAGGCCCTGGCCCTTGTCGCTCTTGCGACGATAGCTATCAAATCAGGAGCATGGTTGTGGCTTCAGGACGACAGCTGTACCGGCCCGCGCGGCGTGTGCAGCAGCGCCTGCAGGCGCGCCGGCCCGGCCTGGACGCTGACCCGGTCCAGGCCCAGGCCGATGGCGCGGTACGCCGCTGCCAGTGTGTCGGCCTGCGGATGCCGCACCGCCAGCTGTTCCAGCGTGATGCCGCTGGCCGGCATGGCGTCGGTCGGGTGCACCGCGCCCCACTGGATCAGCGTGGGCAGGCCGCCGTCGAACAGGCGCTGGCCGTCCTCGCGCACTGTGATCTGCCATTGCAGCAGGCCCTGCGCGGTCGGGCGCGAGGCCTGCAGTACGTCGCCGCGTTCGATGCCTTGTGCGCGCAGCGCAGCCACGGCGGCCGGCGCATCCGGCACGCGGGCGACGAAGTGCGCCAGCTGCGGGCCTTGCTGCTGCACGCGCTCGCGCAGCGCGGCGTTGTCCATGTCGAACCAGCGCGTGCGTGCCGGCGGCGGCGCTGCCGGGTCGATGGCGATGATTTCAAAATAGGCCTGCGGGTAGCTTGCCGAGGCGATGCTGAACAGCCGGTTGTGTGTGCCCATCAGCGCATGCTGGCCGCCCGGGCCGGGCGTGAGGCAGAGCGTGGCTTCGCACCAGGCCACGCCTTCGGCCAGCGTGGCAGCCAACACCACCAGGTGGTCGAGCTGGGCGGTGGCGCGTGGCGGCATGGGCGCTACAGCTGCACCTGGCCGCTGATGCAGGTCACCACCTGGCCGCCGACCCAGACCTGGCCACTGGCATCGCGTTCCAGCTGCACGCGCCCGGCGCGGCCCAGGCAAGTGCCTTGCGAGGCCACATAGCGCTCGGGCAGGTGGCCTTCGGCCATCAACCACTGCGCCAGGCTGGCGTTGAGGCTGCCGGTGACCGGGTCTTCGGTGACGCCCACCGGCGCGGCGAAGGCGCGCACCTCCAGGTCGGGCGCGGCATGCTGCGGCGCGTCGGCGGCGTGCTCGGCAAAGGCGCGTGCCTCGCGGCTTGATTTTGCTATCAAACTGATAGCTGGCTGCGCCGATTCGACGGCGCAAACGCCCACTTTTTGCTTCAAGTCCTTGAGCGCCTGGTGGTCCGGCGCCAGCGCCAGCACGGTGTCGGTGCTGTCGAGCAGCAGGCCCAGCCATTGCGGCCCGTTGTCCAGTTGCTGGGCGGCACGGATTTGCGCCGTGCTGATGCCGAGCGCCTGCGCCACGCTGGCCAGCAGTTCGGGCGCCGGTGTGCTGCGCTTGAGCGGCGGCGCGGCAAAGGCGAGGTGGTGGCCGGCACGGCGGATCGTCACCAGGCCCACCGCACATTCCTGCACGATCACATCGGCTTGCCTCGGCTTTCCGCCATTTTCCAGCCAGGCGTGGCAGCTGCCCAGCGTCGGGTGGCCGGCAAAGGGCAGCTCGGTGCCTGGCGTGAAGATGCGCACCCGGTAGTCGGCGCCGGCTTGCGTGGGCGGCAGCACGAAGGTGGTTTCCGACAAGTTGGTCCAGCGCGCGAAGCGCTGCATCTCGTCGTCACTCAGGCCGGCACCGTCGAGCACCACGGCCAGCGGGTTGCCGTAGTAGGGTGTGGCGGTGAAGACATCGACCTGCTTGAACGGGCGCTGGCGGTGCTGCGTGAGGGCAAGGCTCATGGCATGTTCTCCCGGATGACGGCGGCCAGCGCGGCGACGCCGCGCTGGATTTCCTGCTCGCTGGCGGTCACAAAAGACAGGCGCAGGGTGCGCACGTCGGCATGGTCGGCATAAAACGCGGCGCCCGGTACAAAGGCCACGCCTTTCTCCACTGCTTTGGGCAGCAGGGCCGCCGTGTCCATGCCCTGCGGCAGGCGGGCCCACAGGAACATGCCGCCGGCGGGCTGGTTCCAGCTCACCCCGCTGGGCATGTGCTGCTGGAGCGCGGCCAGCATCACGTCGCGCTGCGCCTTGTACAGGGCGCGGATGCGCGGCACGTGGCGGTCGAGGAAGCCGTCCTTCATCACCTCGGCCACCACGCGCTGGTTGAAGCCGGGGCTGTGCAGGTCGGCCGCCTGCTTGGCCTGCAGCAGTTTCGGGAACAGGGGCTTGGGCGCCACCAGAAAACCCAGGCGCAGGCTGGGCGCCAGCACCTTGGAGAAGGAGCCGAGGTAGAGGCAGCCGTCCGGGTGGCGCGCGGTCAGCGGTGCCGGTGGCGGGGTGTCGAACCAGAGTTCGCCGTAGGGGTTGTCCTCGATCAGCGGCAGGCCCAGCTCGGCGGCGCAGGCCGAGAGTCCCGCGCGGCGGGCCTCGCTCATGGTGCGCCCGGTCGGGTTCTGGAAGTTGGGCAGCACGTACAAAAAACGTGCCGGTGCGCCGGCGGCCTGCACGCGGCGCAGATCGGCGATGTCCACACCTTCGTCGTCGCTGGCCACGCTCTGCACCTGCGGCTCCATCGGCGCGAAGGCCTGCAGCGCGCCGAGGTAGGTGGGCGTTTCCACCAGGATGCGGCTGCCCTGGTCGATCAACACCTTGGCCACCAGGTCCAGGCCTTGCTGCGAGCCGGTGGTGATGAGCACCTGCGCCGGGTCGACCGGCCACGGCAGTGCGGCGGCCACCATCTCGCGCAGCGGGCCATAACCTTCGCTGGCGGCGTACTGCAGGGCAGCGGCGGCATCGTCGCGCAGCACCTTGGCGCAGGCGGCGGCGAATTCCTCGACCGGAAAAGTCTTGGGCGAGGGCAGGCCGCCGGCAAAGCTGATGATGCCGGGGCGCTCGGTGACCTTGAGCAGCTCACGCAGCACCGAGGGGTTCATTTTCTCGGCGCGTGCGGACAGCACCCACGGCGAGGTGTGCAGGGCACTTGGGTTCATGGTGCGTTTCCTTCTTGGGAGATGAGCTTAACCGGCGCGCGGACCGGCATGTTGCGGCCGGCCAGCACCACGGCCATCACCGCCAGGCCGAAGCCGACCGTGAGGGGGTCGAGTGTCTCGCTCAGCAAGGGCATGGCAAACAGCATGGAGAGAAAGGGTTGCAGCAGTTGCAGCTGGCTCACGCGCACCGTGCCACCGAGCGCCAGGCCGCGGTACCAGGCAAAGAAGCCCAGCCACATGGAGAACACCGCCACGTAGGCAAAACCGCCCCAGGCGGAGGCGCGTACCGGTACGGCGGGCCAGGTCAGCAGCGTCAGGGGGGCGGTGATGGGCAGCGCCAGCAGCAGGGCCCAGCAGATCACCTGCTCGGCCGGCATGTGTTGCGCCAGCCGCGCGCCATAGCCGTAGCCGACGGCGGCGCACAGCATGCCGGCCAGCAGCAGAAGGTCGGCCGGTTGCAGCGCCAGGCCGCTGGCGCCCGAGCGCAGCAGGGCAAAGAGCACAACCAGCGCTGCACCTGCGACCGCGCACAGCCAGAAACCGGCCGAAGGGCGCTGCCGGTGCAGCCAGGCGCCCACGGCGGCGGTGGCCAGCGGCAACACGCCCACGATGACGCTGGCGTGCATCGCTTCCACGTGGCGCATGGCCAGCGAGGTGCAGAGGGGAAAGCCGAACACCACGCCGAAGGCGACCAGGGCCAGTGGCCGCCAGTCTTCGCGCCGTGGCAGCGGGGCGCGCAGGGCGAGCAGGAAGAGCGCGGACAGCCCTGCCGCCGCCGCGGCACGGCCGAGCGCGATGAACAGCCCCGACAGCTGTGGTGCCTCGGGTGTGCCGGTGGCCAGGCGCGTCATGGGCAGGGTGAGCGCGAAGATGGCCACACCCAGCAGGCCGAGCCAGAGGCCGGTGCGACGGTGGTTCGGATGGGTCGTCATATCAGTTGTCCATGGCGCTGCGTTTCACCCGCGCCGCATGAAACGGGGTGTTTCATCTCAAAACGTGCTCATCCACGCGGCGGTGAGCAGCAGTACCGCGGCCATGCCGCGGTTGAACCAGCGCAGCCGCGCACCGGAGTCGTTCGGGCCGCTGAGCCAACGGCGCAGGAGCGAGCCGATGAGGGCATAACTCAGGTTGCTGAGCAGGCCAAAGGCCAGCATCAGCGGCAGGATGACGGCAAAACGTGCGACCGCATCGCTGCGACCGGCCAGCCAGCCCGCTACCACCGTGAGCGCCAGCATCCAGGCCTTGATATTGAGGAACTGCAGCATCACGCCCTGGCCGAAGGTGACCGTGAGTGGCGCATCGTCGGCCGCCGCCCACCGGTGGGTGCGCGCCAGCTTGAACGCCAGCCACAGCAGGTAGGCGATGCCCATTGCCTGGATGCCGATGCGCAGCGGCGGCAGCGCCACCACCGCAGCTCCGACGCCGCCGGCACACAGGCTGAAGAGCAGGCCCCAGCCCACCGGGACGGCCAGCACAAAACGCAGCGACTGCCGCAAGCCTCCGTTGGCCGCCAGTGCGGTGGACAGGGTGGTGTTGGGCCCGGGCGTGAAGCTGGCCGCCGTGGTCAGCAGCAGCAGGGCGGTGAATTCAGCGCTTGTCATGAGGCCGGCATCTTTCGTTCATGGATTTGACTTTATCGCCGGGATCAGCACACTTGCAGTACAGTTTTTCAAACAATTCCCCAAACTGTACTGCTTGAAAAGGCAGCACAGAGGGGTGCGCAAGGAGCACTTTCATGCTGACCCCCATGGCATCGCAGTCCCTGTCGGAGCAACTGGCCGGCCGCTTCGCGGAGCGTATCCGCAACCGCCTGCTGTCGCCGGGCGCCCGGTTGCCGTCGGTGCGGCAATGCGCGCAGCAGCAGGGTGTGAGCCCCTCCACCGTGGTGGCTGCCTACGACCAGCTGCTGGCCCAGGGGCTGGTGGAGGCGCGCCGCAACCGCGGCTTCTTCGTGCGCGAGTCGCTGTCGTCCGCCGTGGGGGCGGGCGCGCTGCCGGCCGGCCGGCGCCCGGCCCAGGGCGGCGCGCTCGAAGCGCCGGCGCCGGTCGATGCCACCGCCCTGATCCGCGCCATGTTCCAGGGCCACGGCGACAAGCCGCAGCCCGGCACGGGGGTGTTTCCGGCAGACTGGCTGGAGACCACGTTCATGCCGACGGCGGTGCGCCGCGTCACGAGCACGCAATCGCTCAAGTCGTTTTCTCTGCAGTACGGTGAGCCGGCCGGCGACGCGGGCCTGCGCCGCGCGCTGTCGCAGAAGCTGGCCGGCCTGAACGTGCAGGCGGCCCCCGGGCAGATCATCACCACGGTGGGGGCGTCCCACGCGCTGGACATCGTGAGCCGCACGCTGCTGCGCCCGGGGGACCCGGTGATGGTGGAAGAGCCCGGCTGGGCGATCGAGTTTGCGCGCCTGAGCGCCCTGGGCATGCGCATCCTGCCGGTGCCGCGCGGCCCCGACGGCCCCGACCTGGCGGTGATGGCGCGCTACTGCGAAGTCCACCGGCCCAAGCTGTTCGTGAGCGTGAGCGTGTTCCATAACCCGACCGGCTACTGCCTCACGCCGGGCAGCGCGCACCGCATCCTGCAACTGGCCAATGCGCACGGCTTTCACGTGGTCGAGGACGACACCTACAGCCACCTCGCGTCCGAGCACGCCACCCGCCTGTGCGCGCTTGATGAGCTGCAGCGCACGATTTACGTCAGCGGTTTCGCCAAGATCCTGGCGCCCGGCTGGCGCATCGGTTATGTGGCCGCACCGCCGGCGCTGGTCGAGCGGCTGCTCAACACCAAACTGCTGTCGACCCTGACCACGCCGGCCCTGCTGGAAAAGGCGCTGGCCTGGTGCATCGACCAGGGGCAGCTGCGCCGCCATGCCGAGCGCATCCGGACCCGGCTCGACCTGGCGCGTGCGCGCAGCGTGAAGCTGGCCTTGGCGCATGGTTGCCGTTTCGCCGCGCCGCCGGCGGGCCTGTTCGGTTGGGTGGACACCGGCGTGGACACGGATGCGCTGGCGCAGCGCATGCTGGATGAAGGTTATCTGCTGGCGCCGGGGGCGCTGTTTCATGCCGGCCGCCAGCCCGGCACACTGATGCGCATCAATTTCGCGACGACCCAGGATGCGCAGTTCTGGCGGGTGTTTTCAAAAATTCGTGCCGAGGTCCAGCGGACCTCCCCTCACGCCAGCAAGCCCTTGGCGGGACGTGCCTGAAGGGCGGCCAGCGTGCGCAGCAGGGCGCGGTTGACGTCTCCGATGCCGATCTCGTGCGCGTTGCACAAGCTGTGGGTGGCGCGGGTGTCGGGCGACTCCAGCGCGGCGGCAATCTCAAGGTAGGGCGCGTAGGGGCCGCTGTGCTGCAGCAGCGCGGCGTTGATGCGCTCGGGCAGCGGCAGGCGCTCCAGCGAGGTCGCCAGCGGCTCGCCCAGCAGCACGTCGATCTGCGACAGCAGGCCGCACAGGTAGACCTCGCGCCGCAGGTTGTCTTCCTCGCCGGCGTCGAGCAGGCGCTCCATCAGGTGGGCGCGCGTGACCAGTGCGGTGCGGACCGGCTGCAGATTCAAGTCGCTGGCGGCGTGCGGCAACTGCTCCAGCAGCCAAGCCTTGAGCACCGAGTAGCCCAGCACCATGAGGCCGCGGCGGATCGACTCGACTTCGCTGCGCAGGCCCAGGCCGGCCGAGTTGACGTAGCGCAGGAAACTGTAGGCCAGCACCGGCTCCTCGCTCAGGGTGACTTCGATGGCGTCGAGCGAGACGTCGGCCTCGATGGCTTCGACCAGGCGCACGATGGCGGTCTGGCTGGGCTGGATGAATTGCTGCCGGTAGTTGTGCAGCACGTCCTCCACCGGCCAGCCGGCCAGTGCCCAGGCGCCTTGCTGGTCCAGGCAGTGTTCGGCCAGCGCCCGGCTGGCCACGGCCTCGTAGATCTGGCCGGCCTCGATCGGGCTTTTGAGCGGTGTGCCGCTTTCGCTGTCGCGGTGTTTTTGCAGCGAGGCGCGCAGGCCCAGCAGGGCTTCGTCGGCCGTGAGGTTGATGATGCTCTTGTGAAAGCGCTCGCCGATGGTCGGGCCGGGGCGCTGGCCGGGTTCTCCCTGCCACACCAGCTTGAGGCCGCGCAGATGGGCCTGGTGTACGTGCTGCGCCAGCACCGGGTCGCCCAACCAGGCTTCGGGCACTTGTACCCAGGGGTCGCTGGTGCCGCCGTGTTCAAGCACGCCGTGCAGCAGCGCTGGCGAATGGATCTCGAGCAGCAGCACCGGCGCCTGTTCCGGCCACAGCTCGCGCAGGGCGGTCAGCAGGTGCTGGGCATCGACCGGCACGTCGGCGTCGGCATCGAGGAAGAGCCGCACTGCAGCGGGCTGACGGAGCTGGTTCCACAGCAGCTGGTAGCCCAGGGAGATGTTGCCAAGAACGGTTTGGGCCATGGCTAGGTTTCTGTTCTTAACCCAGGTAGTTGAACAGGGACAGGCGCTGGACCTGTGCGTAGGTCTTCAGCGCGGCATCGTACCCGGTCTGCTGGTTCTGAAAGTCCGAGATGCCTTTGATCATGTCGATGTCTTCGGCGCGCGAGCGGTCGGTTTCGAGCTGGACCGACTTGGTGGTCTGGGTGCTCTCGATGTTGTCGGCGCGGTTGAGCATGTCGCCGGCCAGGCCGCGTGCAGACTGGATGCGGTTCATGCCGGTGTCGATCTCCGCCAGTGCGCGGGTGAAGGCCTGGTTCAGCTTGTTGCTGTTGTTGGCGCCGTTGATGCCGGCCATGGCCTGGTCGATCACCTTGAAGATGTTGGTGGTGCTGCTGGGTGCGATCTGCAGGGTGTCGCCGTTGGCCGGTACGCCTTCTGCCTTGATCGACATGCCGCCGAACTGGATGGTCTGCCCGCTGGTGTAGGGCTGGCCGGTGGAGACGGTGGTGGCGGTCGTGGTGTCGACCACGTCGTAGGTGGTGACACCGGCGACCACGTTGAAGGTGACGGTGTAGTTGTCTCCGGTCACGGCCGACGGGTTGGTGACCTGGCCGACATCGGTCCAGACGGTGCCGGTGTTGGTGCCGCCGAGCGAGACGTCGAACACGCCATTGCCGGACGGCACATTCATCCAGACCGCCTGTCCGTCCATGGCACTGGGAATCGACACGGCCGAGCCGGCGGTCTGCCCGGCAATGCCGTTGAAGGCCACGCCGGCGGCGGAGTCGGTGAAAGGGGCGCTGGCGCTGCCCAGCCCGCCGAACAGCGGCACGCCGTTGCTGTCCACCTTGTTGGCGTAGCCGAACAGCTGGTCGCGCAGGGCCGAGATCTGCTGTGCGATGCTGGTGCGGTTGACGCTGGTGTAGCCGGCATTGCCCGCGCCGACGACGAGGTCGCGGATGGCTTGCAGCGTTTCGGTGGCATTGCCCAGGGTCGACTCGGCCATGGACATCGAGTTCTTCTGCACGTTGAGGGCACGCTGCTCGGTTTCGATGCGGCTGATCCGGGTCATGGCGCGCTCGGCCTGGGCTGCGGCCGTGGGGTCGTCGCTGGGGCGCAGCACCCGCTTGCCGGCCGTCAGCTTTTCCTGCAGGTCAGCCAGACCTGCCTGGTGGCTGGTCAATTGGGCCAGGGAGTTGTCGAAGGCGTTGGCGCTACCCAGTCGCATGCTCATGTTTCAATCCTCGTCCTTGTATCCCGTCAACGGCCCAGGCTCTGGAGCAGCGTTTCAAAGATATTCTGGGCCAGCTGCAGCATCTTGCCGGAGGCCTGGTAGGCCTGCTGGTACTGCAGCATCTTGGCCGCCTCTTCGTCCAGGTTCACGCCGGAGACGCTGGTGCGTTGCGCTTCGACGCTGCTGGCGATGTTGCTGGAAACGGTGCTGGCCGATTTCGCACTCTGGACCTGGATGCCGATTTCCGCCATCAGGCCGGCATAACCGTCGGTCAGCGGGCCGCCGTCGAACATGGCCAGGTCGCGCAGGTTCAGCATCGACTGGGCATTGCCGGCGTTGAGGGCCGGATACGCGTTGGGTTGTACGGAGTACGTGTCGCCGGGCTGCGGCGTTCCCTTGAGCGTGAGCGACCAGCCCGCCAGCGGTGCCACGGCAGGATAGGTGTATTCGATCGGCTGGCCCGGGGTGTAGGTATGGACCGTGGCGCCGGTGTCGGAGCGTGTGTAGGTGCTGGCGCTGGTGAAGTTCAGCGTCACGGCAGCCGGGGCCGGCATGGAGCGGGCCGTGAGGTCGGCGACCGTCAGGGTACCGGTGTTGGCCGCGCCGATGCTGGCGGTCACCGGGCTGGCCATGGCCAGCCCGCGTGGCGAAGAAAATGCCGTGGCAATCGATCCCGCGGCAGTGCTGAAAGGTTTGAGCAGAAAGCGGTCGCCGGCCGTCGCGGGCGTGGCGCTTTGCTGGATGTCGAGGCCGTCGATCTTCACCGGATTGGTGACGGAGAAGTCAAAGGCGGTGGTGGTGCCGTCGGACAGACGCACGATGCTGCCGGCCGTACCCGAGGTGAAGGTCACTTCGTAGTCAGATGCCACGAACTGGGTGGTGCCGGTCGGACTGGTCTGCACGCCGATGCTTAACGTGGTGCCCGGCGGGGTGTTGCTATCGGCCGGATAACCGCTGGGAATCGCACTGAGCGTGAACAGGGCAGAGCCGGGATTGCCGTTCAGATCCAGGCCCAGGGCCTGCTGCTCGTTCATGCGCGTACCGATGGCCAGCGCCATGCGTCCGAGCAGGTTGCCTGCGTTGACCAGATCTTCGTTCTTGAAGCGCAGCAGGCCTGCGACTTCGCCGCCGCCCAGCATGGCTTCATTGATCGGGTACTTGGTAGCGCCGACATTGATCATGAGCTGGCTCTGGTTGGGGTCGCCCGAGAAATCGGTGGGAGCCACTTCCAGCGGCGACACCGTGGTGCCGAGCACCAGGGCCTGGCTGCCGCCCACAAACACGCCGACGGTTCCGTTCGAAGACGGGACCGAGGTGGTCTGGATGTACTTGTTCAACTCGCTGATCAGCTGGTCGCGCTGATCCAGCAGGTCATTGGGCTCGTGTCCGCTGCCCATGGCGCGGGAAATTTCCTGATTGGCCTTGGCAATCTGGGTCGCCAGGTTGTTGATGGTCGTGACATTGGTCTGCAACTGCTGCGAGACGCCCAGGCGGAGTTCGTAAAGCTGGTTGGCGGCCGTCTGGAAGCGGGCGGCCATTTCGTCGGCGCTGGTCAGGGCGACCGAACGGGCCGTCAGATCCGAAGGGGCGCTGACGATGTCGGAAAACGAATTGAGCAGGTCGCTGACCGAAGCGCCGAGTCCGTTGGTACCGCTGGCGAAGACGCTTTCGAGTTGCTGCAGTTTGTCGTAGCGCGCCGAGTCGGAGGATGCGACGGACTTCATCAACGCCGCCTGCTTGGTCAGGAAGTCGCTGTAGTTGCGCTGCACGGTCGTGATGTCAACGCCGTTGCCGTAATAGCCGCCGCCGGTGAATTGGCCGTCCACGTTCTGGACGATGACCGACTGGCGCGAGTAGCCCGGCGTGTTGACGTTGGCGATGTTGTTGCCGACCGTCTCCAGAATCTTCTGGTTGACCAGCAGGGAGCGTGCGCCGACGTTCAGGATATTGCCCATACGTTATCCCTTCAGGCCGTGGCGCGCTGCAGCCGCAGCGTGGTGTTGATGGCCCGGCTCAGCTTGTTCGCGTAATCGGGGTCGGTGGCGTAGCCGGCGCGTTGCAGGCCGCTGGCATAGGCTTGTACCGAGCCGGTCTGCTGGCGCACCTGCGCATAGCGCGGGCTGTCGGAAATCAGGCGGGCGTAGTCGCGGAAAGACTCTTCGTAGGAGTTGTAGGCGCGGAACTTCGCCACGGTTTTCTGCGGCACGCCGTTGACGTACTCGGTGGTGGTGACCTCGGCCACCTTGCCTTTCCAGCCTGCGCCGGCCTTGATGCCGAACAGGTTGAAGGAGGTCGAGCCGTCGGTATTCTTGATCTCGTGCCGACCCCAACCAGTTTCATGGCCGGCCTGGCCGATCATGAAGCTGGCAGGAATACCGCTGCTCTGCTCTACCTTGGCCGCCACGCCGTTGAAGCGCTGCACGAAACTGGTCTGGCTGACGGTGGGCGTGGCATTGCCGACGCCGGCTGCCGGCTGGATGGCTTGCCTGTTGGCCGGGCGAGCACCGCCTTGCGCATCGCCCACGCCCATCTGGCGCGAGAGCTGCTGGGCGATGATGTCCGACAGGCCGCCGGGCCGGCCCGACATCTGGACCGCCAGCTGCTGGTCGAGCAGGTCGGTGCCGAGGTCGCCCTGGGCGCTTTCCAGCATGCCAGATTTCATGGTGGCTTCGCGCATGCTCTTGATCAGCTCGCGCATGAACAGCGACTCGAACTGCTTGGCGGCCTCCTTGATGGCCGCCGGCGTGTTCTGGCCGGCTTGCAGCTTCAGGCTGTTGAGCGAGCGCGCATCGGCCGCCAGGGCATTGGAGTTCTGGGTCAGATTTCCGACACCCATGTCAGATCACCTCAAGCTCCGCATTGAGCGCGCCGGCCGCCTTGATGGCCTGCAGAATCGCCAGCAGATCCTGCGGCGTAGCGCCCAGCGCATTGAGTGCGCGCACCACTTCCGACAGCTGGGGCGAGGCCGGTACCTGGATCAGGACGCCGGGTTCCTGCCTGATCTGGATATTGGCTTTTTCCGTCACCACGGTCTGGCCGCTGGAGAACGGGCCGGGCTGGCTGATGACGGGGGTCGAGCTGATGCTGACTGCCAGGTTGCCGTGCGCGATGGCGCAGGGGCCCAGGGTCACGGCCTGGTTGAGCACCACCGAGCCGGTACGCGAATTGATGACCACCTTGGCGGCCCGAATGGAATTCTCCAAGGGCAGCTCTTCCATTTCGGCCAGGAAGGTGATGCGCGCGTTGGGGTCGGTCGGCGCCTGCACGTCAACGGTACGGCCGTCCAGTGCGCGGGCAATGCCGTCGCCGAAGCGGCGGTTGATGGCTTCGGCCACGCGGCGCGCCGTCTGGAAGTCGGAAGCGTCCAGGCCGAGCCGGACGCTGTTGCCCTCGAGCAGCGGCGTCGGCACGGCGCGCTCGATCTGGGCGCCGTTCGGAATGCGGCCGGCGCTCAGGTGGTTGATCTGGACACTGCTGCCGCCGGCGGCAGCACCGGCACCGGCGATCACCAGATTGCCCTGTGCCAGGGCGTAGATTTCGCCGTCGGCGCCCTTGAGCGGCGTGGAGATCAGGGTGCCGCCTTTGAGCGATTTGGCATTGCCCATGGACGAGACGGTGACATCCACCCCCTGGCCTGGGCGGGCAAAAGCCGGCAGTTGCGCCGTGACCAGCACGGCCGCCACATTCTTGAATTGCAGCCGCGAGATGACGTCCGAAGGCAGGGTGATGCCCAACTGCTGCAGATAGTTGCTCATGCCCTGCGTGGTGTAGGGCATCTGGGTGGTCTGGTCACCCGTGCCGTCCAGGCCGATGACCAGGCCGAAGCCGGTCAACTGGTTGCTGCGCACGCCTTCGATGGCCGCGATTTCCTTGATGCGCCCGGCCATGGCGCTGCCGCTCGCCAGCAGGCAGGCCGCCACCAGCAACATGGCCAGCTGGCGGAGCCGGCTCAGCGAGGGGGAAAGCATGCGGGCATTCATGGCTTGGGACTCAAGAGTTGGCGAAACAGGTCGATATGAACGAAAGCGGACAATCCAATTCTGTATCGGCTCAGAACGGCAAAACGCTGAAAAAGAACCGCATTAACCAGCCAACTGTTTGGGCTTCGTTCTGGGCGCCGCGGCCTTTGGATTCGACGCGCACATTGGCCACCTGGCTGGAATTCACGATGCTGCCGGGCAGGATGGTGCGCGGATCGACGGTGCCGGAAAAGCGCAGCACGTCGACGTTCTGATTCACGCCGATCTGCTTTTCCCCCACCACCACCAGATGTCCGTTGGGCAGGACCTCGGCCACCGTGGTCGTGATCGAACCCGAAAAAGTGTTGGCGCTTTCGGTACCGCCCTTGCCGGAGAAGTCATTGGCCGAGGTCCCGGCCAGGCGGGTCTTGTTCTCGGCAGTGGTGGCCGGGAAATTGAAGCCCGGCACGGCCGTGACGGTCGAGTCCGCGCTGCTGGTGCGGTTGGCCGTTGATGACGATTTCTGGCTGGCCGTGACGTTTTCGACGATCACGACTGTCAGGGTGTCGCCGACCACGCGGGCGCGCCGGTCTTCGAAAGCCGGCCGATAGCCGACCGTCTGGAACAGGCTGCCGGTGACGGGCCGGGAGGACTGGCTGGGGAGCGGTGTGGGTTTCGGCTCGGCGAAGTCGACCTTGGGTGCGGTGGTCTCGCAGCCGGCGCACAGGCCGGCAACCACCACGACCCAGCCGAGGCGCTGCATGGAAGAGCAGATCATCTTGTCCATCACAGTTGTCCCAGTTTCTGCAGCATCTGGTCGGAGGTCTGGATCGCCTTGGAGTTCATCTCGTAGGCGCGCTGGGTCTGGATCATGGTCACCAGTTCCTGCACCACGTTGACGTTGGACGTCTCCAGATAGCCCTGCATCAGGCTGCCCATGCCATTGAGGCCGGGTGTGCCGGTATTGGGTTGACCCGACGCGGCGGTTTCGATGTAGAGGTTCTGCCCGCGCGGCTCCAGACCGGCCGGATTGATGAAGCTGGCCAGGGCGATCGTGCCGATCTGCCGATCGACCATCTTGCCGTTTTCCTTGATGGTCGCCGTGACATTGCCGTCTGCGCTGATGACCAGATTCTCGGCGCCGGCGGGCACGGTGATGCCGTTGGCGATCGGAAAACCACTGTTGTTGACCACTTGCCCTTGGGCATTGATCTTGAACGAACCGTCACGGGTGTAGCCGATGGAGCCATCGGGCATGGTGACCTGGAAAAAGCCATTGCCCTGAACGGCCACGTCGAGGTTGTTGCTCGACTGCTGAACATTGCCTTGCGTGAACTGGCGGGCGGTGCCGACCACGCGCACACCGGTGCCGAGCTGCAGGCCCGTGGGCAGTTGCGATTGCTGGGAACTGGCCGAGCCGACCTGGCGCAGGTTCTGGTACATCAGGTCTTCGAACGCCACGTTGGAGCGCTTGAAACCGGTGGTGGAGACGTTGGCCAGGTTGTTGGAGATGGTGTCCAGCTGCATCTGCTGGGCTTCCATGCCGGTTTTCGAGATCCACAGGGAGTTGATCATGATGGTTCCTAGGAGCGTGTAGGGCGTTGTCGGGGCGGGCGATCAGCCTTGCAGGTTGAGCAGCTGGCCGGCCGAGCGGTCATTGGATTCGGCGGTCTGGAGCAGGCGCATCTGCACTTCAAACTGTCGTGCGGTCTGGATCATGCCCACCATGTTCTCAACCGCATTGACGTTGGATCCTTCCAGCGTGCCTGGCATGAGACGGGCATTCGCATTGGTGGGCAGTGCATTGCTGGCGGTGGCGCGGAACAGGCCGTCATCGCTGCGTTTGATCGGGTTGTCCGCCGTCGGTGTGACCATCTTGAGGCTGCCCACCGTTGCGGGCTGCTGGCCGCTCACCTTGGCGGTGATGGTGCCGTCGGCGCCGATGCTGACGGTGGCGCCTGGGGGAATGGCGATCGGGGCGCCACCATCCGACAAGACAGGCAGTCCGCTCATGGTTTGCAGATTCCCTTCCGACGAAATCTGGAAAGCGCCGTTGCGCGTGTAGGCCTCGGTCCCGTCCAGACCTTGCACGGCAAACCATGCATTGCCCTGGGCCATGACATCAAGATCGCGGCCCGTATGTTGCGAGGGACCGGGGGTGTCCAGGTGGCCGGTGGTGGTCTCGATCGCGAAGACGCGGGTGGTGGCGCCATCGCCGCGCAGCGGCACGGCGCGATAGGCGGCCAGCTCGGCACGGAAGCCGTTGGTCGACACATTGGCCAGGTTGTTCGACAACACAGCCTGGCGGTGGGCGGCCGCATTGGCGCCCGTCATTGCGGTGTAGATCAGTTTGTCCATGGCGGAATGTGGTCGCTAGCAGGTTCAGAACAACGGATCAGCGCAGGCTGGTCAGGGCCGACAGCGCCTGGTCCTGCGTCTTGATGGTCTGCACGTTGGCCTGGTAGGCACGTTGTGCCGTCATCATGTTGACGAGCTCGGCCGTCAGGTCCACATTGGAATCTTCCAGCGCGCCGGCACGAATCGAGCCCAGGCTGGTGGTGCCCGGCGTGCCCGGTGTGGCAATGCCCGATGCGTTGGTGGCCACCCAGTTGCCGCCGCCGACCGGCTGCAGGCCCTGGTTGTTGCGGAAGGACACCAGCTGGATCTGGCAGGCATCCACGCTCTTGCCGTTGGAATAGCGGGCAGTGATGACGCCGGACTCGGAAATCTTGATGCCGGTGAAGGAACCGTCCGGATTGCCGTTCTGGGCCAGCGTCGTCACGCCGAAGGAGGAGGCAAACTGGGTCGAGTTGGTGAAGTTCGTCGTCGCCGTGAAGGCGCCATTGGCGGTCGTCCAGCCGAGGGTGTGCGGTCCGGGGGTGAGCAGCTTGCCGTTGGTGTCAAATGTCAGCGTGGCGACGTTGGTGGCGGTGGCCGTGGCGGCGCTGGTGGGGTCGGTGTAGACCTCCCAGGTGTTCAGGGCCGTCTTGCGCATGTAGACCTTGACGTCCTTGGGAATGCCCTGTGTGTCATAGGTCGTGATGGACGTGCCATAGGTCGTCAGCGGGGTGTTGGGTGTCACCGCATTCCAGATGTCGGCGCGCGCATCAAGATTGAACTGCATGTCGACGGTGGAGGTCTGCGTCGGCGCGTTGCTGGTGCTGGTATCGATCTTCAGCGGGCCGATGGTCTGGCTGCCATCGAGGTTGTAGTTGATGCCATGCAGCTTCTCGCCATTGTTGTTGACGATGTAACCCGAGTTGTCGAGTTTGAAAATGCCGGAGCGGCTGTACAGCGAGGGATTGTCCTTGTCCTGGCCTTGTGCATTCAGCGGAATCAGCGGGAAGAAGCCGTTGCCATTGATGGCCAGGTCCAGCTCGTTGCCGGTGACGGAAATATTGCCCTGGGAGAACTCCTGGGAAACCGCGGAGATTTCCACGCCGATACCTGCCTGGCCGCCCGCGCCGCCGCCCCCGGCACCAATGGTGGAGGCAATCACCTCAGCGAACTCGGCACGTGATTTCTTGGCACCTGCGGTGCCGGCATTGGCAATGTTGTTGCCGATCACGTCAAGATTTTTGCTGGCGGCGTTCAAGCCGGAGAGGCCGGTTTGGAAACTCATGATCTAGGCTCCTTGATGGAAGATGTCTGGCGGTGAAATGAATGGGCAGGCGGTGCGGAATCAATAAATCGCTGCGACGTCGCTGTAGGAAACGCTGGAACCGTTTGCCAGGTTCAGCTTCAGGACGCCGTTCTCGTTGCTGACCGACTGGATGGTGTCGACAGCCATTGGCGTGGCCGCCACGCTCTTGCCGGCGATGCTGGCTTTGACGGCGATCTTGACGGTTTGGCCCGGGTAAGCCGAGGCGTCCCAGGTGAATTCGTGACGGCCCGCATCCTTGGCGCCCAGGTTGAAGGTGTCGAGGACCTGGCCACCGGGCGTCTGGATTTCCACGGTGACGGAGTCGGCGCTGGCGCCGACATCTACCGCGCCTGCTGCAACGCCGTTGCTGACGGTCAGGGTGTTGCCGGCCATCAGCACGTTGTGGCCCACCATGGAGGCGCTCTGCAGGATCTGCGTCGAAAGCAACTGCGAGACCATGTTGGACATGGTCTCGTTGAGCTTGTTGATGCCGGTGACCGTGTTGATCTGCGCCATCTGGCTGGTCATCTGCGCGTTGTCCATGGGATTCATCGGATCCTGGTTGTTCAGCTGCGCGACGAGCAGTTTGAGAAACCGGTCCTGGGCAGCGGTCGCGTCGCTCACGGTGCCGGAGCCGCTGGTGAGATTGGCGAGAGCAGATGCGCTGCTGTTGCTGTTCACGGAGGAGGTGGTCGTCATCGTCTTGGTCCTTTAGGCTTACTGACCCAGTTGCAAGGTTTTGAGCAGCAGCGTCTTGGCGGTGTTCATGACCTCGACGTTGTTCTGGTAGGAACGGGAGGCGGAAATCATGTTGACCATTTCCTCGACCGGGTTGACGTTGGATTGCGTGATGAAGCCCTCGGCATCGGCCATCGGGTGGCTCGGGTTGTGCACGCGCTTGCCGGGCTCCTGGTTTTCGCTGATGCTGCTGACCTTGACGCCGGCGGAAGCCTGGGAGTCCATCAGGACGGTCTCGAAGACTACCTGGCGGCCTTTGTAGATCTTGCCGTCCGAACCGGCCACGGCGTCGGCGTTGGCCAGATTGCTGGCCACCACGTTGAGTCGCTGCGACTGCGCGCTGACGGCGCTGCCGGAGACGCCAAAGATGGAGAACATGGACATGATGAGTCTCCTCGGGTCCTGTGAAAAGTTACTGGCCCTGGATCGCGCTCAAGATTGTCTTGGCGTGGCCGTTAATAAAGCGAAGGGTGGACTCGTAACGCACGGCGTTGTCCACGAAGTTGCTGCGCTCGCGGTCGAGGTCAACGCTGTTGCCATCCATGCTCGGCTGGGTCTGCGGGGCGTAAGCCAGGCTGGAGGAACCCCCGAGTTCGCCGGTGCTGCTGGCCAGCGGGATGTGTCTGCTGTTCGACGTGCCGCTGCTCATGCGCGCGGTGGTGGGCAATCCGCTGCTGCCGGTGGCAGCCGCCATGGTTTCGCGGAAATTCACATCACGGGCGATATAACCGGGCGTGTCCGCGTTGGCGATGTTGCTCGCGATGACGCGCTGGCGCTCGGCGCGCACAACCAGGGCCTTCGAATGGAAGTCCAGACTGTCGGTCATTTGTGCAAACATGAATTACCTCAACTTTCGGTCTTGCTGTGCCACAGGCCGAGCCCGGGCTTCCGATGTGAGGCAATTATGGAAATAACTTGAATTTCCGAGCGCCTGAAGTAAGGGGAAAACACCCTGTATTTGCCGGATTCGCGCTGGGGGGCTGTACGTATAGTTGACAGTGTGGGGGAGGCGCCAAGGTCCTCCTCCGGGCTCTGTATTCGGAAAGGATCCCGTCATGTGTGGAAAAGTGGATCAGGCATTGCTGTTGCGCCCGCTACGGGCGATTTTGTTTGGGGCATTTGTGTCCCTGATGGCCATGGCCGCGCAGGCGCAGACCGAGGCGGCTGAATCAGAGTTTCTGGGCGCTACGCGGCATTGGCTGGATCAGGCCGTAGCCGGTATCCAGTCGTCCGGGGCTGTGCCATTGCGGATGGAGGTTTCGGTCGGCTCGCTGGACAGCCGGCTGCGTCTGGCCAGCTGCTCCCGGGTCGAGCCTTATA
Source organism: Curvibacter sp. GWA2_64_110 (assembly GCA_001797315.1). GTDB lineage: Bacteria > Pseudomonadota > Gammaproteobacteria > Burkholderiales > Burkholderiaceae_C > Hylemonella. The sequence goes on along the minus strand of MGPC01000024.1, from coordinate 13,373 downwards.
TTCCTGTCGGAACCCGCCTGTGGGGCAGAACCCGCCTGGGTTTGCGCTGTGTCGAAGGCCTGGGTAGATGGAATGTGTTTTTGCCCGTCACGATCAGGGCCGTCGGGCGCGCCTGGGTGATGCGGCGGGACGTGACCCCCGGCACCGTGCTGGGAGAGGCGGATGTGATGGAGGCAGAGGTCGACTGGGCGGAGGAGTCCAGTCCGATCATCGCGGATCCGGCGCATTGGGTGGGCCAGGTGGCCGTCCGGAATCTGATGACCGGCCAGGCCTTGCGCCAGAACATGGTGCGTCCAGCCCAGGTTTTTCAGGCGGGCGCACAAGTCCGCATCGTGGCACAGGGCACGGGTTTTGAGATCACTTCTGATGGGCAGGCGGTGTCGCCCGGCGTCATCGGCCAGTTGGCCAGAGTCCGAATGAACAATGGCCGCATCATGTCCGGCATGGTACTGGATGCCCGAACAGTAAAGTTGGAAATGTAGGACAGGTTTGACGAAGAGGGTGCAGAAAAACCTAAAGTAAGTCATGATCACGCCGATACCAATCGTACGAGGCTACTTCCATAGTAGTTCTGGAGAACGCGATGAAAATAGGTCAGCCATCAGATTTGCCAATTGCTTCGACGCCCCCGGCGGCATCGGGGACGTCTTCTGCGCCCGCCAAAGCGGCTTCACAAGGCGCCGCTGCCACGGCCGCCCGCAATGCGAATTCAGCCGGTGTGTCTGTCACGGTTTCGGCGCAGGTGCGCACCCTGGCGCAAGCCGATCGTTCCGAGTCTGCAGACGTGGACATGGACAAGGTGAATGCCGTGCGCAGCGAAATCGAGCAGGGTACTTATGTGGTCAATCCCGAGGTCATTGCCGACAAGCTGTTGTCCAATGCCAAGGAAATGCTCGACCGCACGCGAAGCTGATTCTTCCCGATTGAGGTTTTCTTGCCATGTTGTCAGCAGAGATTGAAACGCAGTTGTCCGAGATTGAGCAGCAATGCGGGGCGTTGACTGCGGCTGTCGACGGTGGTGATCCGGTTTTGCTGGAGGCTGCCAGCACCCGTTTGCGACAGTCGGCAGTCGATCTTTCCAGGTCGTTGGATGTCTCCGGTCTCGATGCGCAAGGTGTGCAGGTGTTCAAGGCGCGTCTGCAGAAGGTTGTCAGTGGTGTCGGGGTGCAGCGCGGTGGCTTGGCTCGTCGTGCGGCGGTTGTCGAGCGTGGTTTGCACGCCATGGTGCCGGCGACGCGCGAATCGACCTATGGCCAGTCGGCTGGGCCCTATGGAGCCGCCGGGCGGCAAACCGGGGCTTTCAGGCGACTCACAGCCTGAGCGCTGTCTTATCGGCAGGTAGAGAAGGCGGGTCGCACCGTCTCAGAAGATTCAAAAAAACAGGGCTGCGATTGCAGCCCTGTTTTTTTTAGTGCGCCCGCATCTTGGCGCGCAAGCGGGCGATGGACTGGCTGTGCAGCTGGCAGACGCGCGACTCGGTGATGCCCAGAACCGCCGCGATTTCCTTGAGGTTCATGTCCTTCTCGTAGTACATGCTCATGATGTACTGTTCCCGTTCGGGCAGGCCCTTGATGGCTTCGACCAAAGACTGGCGGATCCGCTGGTCGCGTAGCAACTCCATCGGATTGGATTCGGCATCGACCATGTGGCGGTCGAGAAAGCCGTCTTCGCCTTCGCCACCGGCCATGTCCTCAAGGTAAACCAGCTGGGTGCCTTGTACCTTGCCGAGCAAGGTCTGATAGTCGCCCAGGCTCATGCCCAACTCGCCGGCAATTTCGGTTTCGGTCGGACTTCGGCCCAACCGGTGTTCCAGGCGCCGCAGGGCGACTTCGATCTCTTTCTGGCTCTTACGCGAGCCGCGCGACATCCAGTCGTTTTCTCGCAATTCGTCGATCATGGCGCCGCGGATGCGCTGGGTCGCGAAAGTCTCGAACTGGACGCCCTGGGTGGCTTCGAAGCGTGTCAAGGCCTCGGACAAGCCGATCAGACCGACCTGGATCAGGTCGTCCACCTCCACGCTGGGAGGGAGCTTGGCCATCATGTGATGGGCCAGGCGGCGGACCAAGGGGGAATACTGCCGGATCAGGGCATTACGGTCGAGTTGACCTTTTGCGGTGTACATCAATGACTCCTCTTCCCGCTGTCATTGTCGTTCATGGCCCGATGCCGGGGTGACGTGGCCGAACCTGCCCGGCGCGGCATGCCGCTTTCCAGCAGGCGCAGGGCCAGCCGGTTGACATCGCGCGGCGCATCCTCATCGGCTTGCTGCATGTCCACGCTCAAAGTGGAGATTGGCCGGCCCAGAAAGTTCATGGCGCAGCCTTGCAGGCTTTTGTTCATCTTGTGACCGCAAGCCAGGCTGTTCTGATCGGAGGCGTCGACCATGGAAACAATGGTAGGTTGAAGCCGGCCGTTGAGCAACAGCCTCTTCATGGCCTGGTAGGCGGTCAAAACCGAGCGTTCGTTGGTGGAGATGGCCAACAGCGGTTCGATGCTGCTGTCCGGCAGGCTGGAGGCCAGCATGTCGGCGTTCGCATACAGCAACACCACGTCATAGCTCTGGAACAGGTGTTCGAGTTCCTCCAGCGGTGCCGCATCGTCTGCGTGTTGTGATGCCGTGCATAGCTGACCCAAGCCGAGGGCGGCTGGATAAATCGACCAGGCCGTGTCCATCGTTTCGCGCGGCATCTCCTCTGGCCGGCCGCTCGGGGTGAGCAACTGCTGCAAGCCGGGGTTGGCCGGGGATTCAGTCTGCGTGGCGTCGAGCACGACCACGAAGTAGCCCAGGTCGGACCACGCTGCGCACAGGCTCCACAGCAAGGGCAGCTCGCTGGGCCGGTCATCATGGCTGGCCATGACCACCAGGCGCGGCGCAGTCTGGGCGCTCAGGCCCTGCAAACCGGCGCCCTGGGTGACACATGCGTCAAGCATGGATCATCCCCTGCGACGGACCGGCCGGCCGACTGAAGATGAAGCCCAGATCCGATGATTGCGGATCAAAGGCGGATTTGCTCGGCGTTCGCATGGACAGGCGCACCAGTTTGGCGGCATCGGCGGACTCCCAGTCTTCGGGGACGCGCTGGCCGGTCGTGACGCCGCGCAGCATCAGTTGGTGCCGGACGGCGGCGTCGAGTGCCGGCCCCAGCTTGACGGCTTCATCGATCTTGGAGAGCACGGCCTGCTGCACGCCGGTCGAGCGGAAGGAGGACACCACCTCGTCCAGCGTCTCGCCCTGGCCGCCGGCATTGAGAACCAGCAGGCGGTTGACGTTGGGCAGGTCGAGCACATCGAGCAATTCGCGCTTGCGCGGATCGCGCGGCGCTACGCCGGTGGTGTCGATCAGGATCATCTTCTTGTTGGACAGCAGGTTGAGCAGATCCTGCAGGGCGGCCTGGTCGTGGGCCAGATGGGCAACCACGCCCAACATGCGGCCATAGGCACGCAACTGCTCATGGGCTCCGATGCGGTAGGTGTCCAGCGTGATCAGTCCGACGCTGGCCGGGCCATGCAAGCGGGCACACAAGCCGGCCAGCTTGGCCGTCGTCGTGGTCTTGCCGACGCCGGTGGCGCCGACCAGGGCGTAGATACCGCCTTCTTCCGGCAGGGAGTGGGTGCCGATATCGGTCTTGAGATTGCGTTCCAGCACGTCCATGACCCAACGGACGGATTCGGTTGCTTCCAGATTGACTGGCAGCTTCTCCAGCAGGGCGCGGGCCAGAGCAGGCGAATAGCCGGCCCGGATGAGCTTGAGCATCAGGTTCGACTGGATCGGGTTCTGCTTGGCTTGCCCGAGCCAGGCCAGGGTATTGAAGCGCTCCTCGATCAGTTCTTTCATGGCCTGCAACTCGTCGACGATGCCCTTGGGCATTTGCGCCGGCTGTGCTGCTGTCTGGGGCGCATTGGCCGCTGCCGTGGGCTTGCTCATGGCCGGAGCCTCCATGCGGATGGCGTCAAGGCCTTCCTTCAGATGTGCAGCGGCAGGAGCGACGGTTTCCTGCGGGATGACCTTGAGCGAATCATGACGGCGGCGCAGCATGCGTTCACGCACGTAGTCCTGGAACGAGAGCGTGCTCATGGCCAGTCGCTCGGCATCCTCTTCTACCTGGGCTTGGGTGGACGGCGCCGTGCTCTTCATGGGCTTCGCGGCCGAGGCCATGGATTTGGATGCTGCGACGGGTTTGTTGCTGGCTGCCGCTTGGGGCGGATCCAGTTCCGAGAGGGCATCTTCAGCGGTGGCCAGAACCTCGACGCCGGTGGCGGTAGGCCGGTTCGAAAGGATCAGGGTCCCTTCGCCAAAGGCCATGCGGGCCTTGGCGAGCGCTTCGCGGGAGGTCGGTGCGTGAAAGCGTTGAATGTTCATGATGTTGCGCCTCTGAGGATCGGGCCGATACGGATGGTGTGGGTTTCAGGAATCTCGCTGTGCGCCAGCACCTGCAGACGGGGAGCGACGCGGCGCACGAGCCGTGCAATGGCATTGCGGATGGCATCCGGCACCAGCAGGCAGGCCGGCACGCCGATCTCTTCCTGCTTGAGCGCGACTTCGGCCGCAGTGCGGCTCAGCATGTCGGCTACGCCGGGGTCGAGCGCCGGGCCGCTGGCATTGCCCAGCGCCTGCACCAGCAGGCGCTCCAGCGGCGGATCGATGGCAATGACGTTGAGTTCGCGTGAAGGGCCGTAGATCTGCTGCACGATCGCCGGCGAGAGGGCCACCCGCACGCGACGGGCCAGTTCGGCCGGGTCGGTGGTGGCGTTGGCGTGTTCGGCGATGGATTCGATGATGGTTCGGATGTCGCGGATGTGAACCGACTCCTCCAGCAGCAACTGCAGGATTTTCTGGAAGACGGCAATCGACACCATTTTGGGGACTACTTCTTCAATCAATTTCGGCGCCAGTTTGCTGACATGCTCCACCAGTTGCTGGGTTTCCGTACGGCTCAGCAATTTGGCCGCATGGACTTGCATCAAGTGTGACAAATGAGTGGCCATCACAGTCTCGGAATCAACCACGGTAAAGCCGGCCATTTGCGCCGCTTCCTTCTGTCGCTCGTCGATCCAGTGTGCGGGCAGGCCGAATGCCGGGTCGGTGGTGGCGGTGCCGAGCAGCGGTGTGGTGATGCCGCCCGGGTTGATGGCCAGGTACATGCCGGGGAAGGCTTCGCTCTCGCCCACGATGACGCCGCGCAGCGTGATACGGTAGCCGCTGGGCTTGAGTTCGAGGTTGTCGCGTACATGCACAGGTGGCGGCAGGAAGCCCACTTCCTGGGCGAACTTGCGGCGCACGCCCTTGATGCGGGTCAGCAGGTCACCCTGGCGGTTCTTGTCGACCAGCGTGATCAGGCGGTAGCCGAGTTCCAGGCCCAGCTGGTCCACCGGCTGAAGATCGTCCCAGCTGGCTTCGCCGTCGGACGCGACCATCGGCTTTTCCTCTGCCGGTTCGGGCTCAGGCGGCTTGTGCGCCAGTACCCAGGCCATGTAGCCGAGGATGGCGGCGATCATCAGGAACACCAGGTGCGGCATGCCGGGGATCACACCCAGGATGCCCATGATGGTGGCCGTGATGCCCAGTACACGTGGCGACACGAACATCTGGTGCATGATCTGGCGCCCGAGATCGTGCTCCTTGCCGACGCGCGAGACCACCATGGCGGCGGCCACCGAGATCAGCAGACCCGGAATCTGGGCCACCAGGGCATCACCCACTGCGAGCAGGATGTAGCTGTCGGCGGCCTGGCCGAGGCTCAGGCCGTGCTGAGCGATGCCGACGATCAGGCCGCCGATGATGTTGATGAACAGGATCAGGATGCCGGCAACGGCATCGCCGCGCACGAACTTGGAGGCGCCATCCATCGAACCGAAGAAGTCGGCCTCTTCCGCCACCTCGGCGCGTCGGCGCTTGGCTTCCTTTTCGTCGATGGTGCCGGCGCTGAGGTCGGCATCGACGGCCATCTGTTTGCCGGGCATGGCGTCCAGTGCAAAACGGGCGGATACCTCGGCAATACGCTCGGCACCCTTGGTCACCACCACGAAGTTGATGACCACCAGGATGGCGAACACGATCAGACCGACCGCAAAGTTGCCGCCGATCAGGAAGTGGCCGAAGGCCTCGATCACGGCACCCGCGGCACCGGCACCGGTATGTCCTTCCAGCAGCACCACCCGAGTGGACGCCACGTTGAGCGACAGGCGCATCAAGGTGGTCAGCAGCAGGACCGAGGGAAAGGCGGCAAAGTCCAGCGGGCGCAGCATGTAGGCGGCGACCATCATCACCATCAGGGCCACAGAGATGTTGATGGTGAAGAAAACATCGAGCAGCCAGGCTGGCAGGGGCAGGACCATCATGGCCAGGATGGCCACGACCAGCATGGGAGCGGCGACGCCTTGCAGCATCGACGCGTTGCTGCCAAACCATTGCTGCAGTGTTTTGAGTGGCTGGTTCATGATGCGGTGGCGGTTTCGGCTTGTTTAGCCAGGGGGTCAAGTCCGGGGGGGACGAAAGGTTCCGGCACTTCGTCGGGCATGGGGCCTTCGCCGCGCATGGCGGCCTTGAGCCGGTAGACATAGGCCAGCACCTGCGCGACAGCGGCATACAGGGTGGCGGGAATGTTCTCGTCCAGTTCGGCATTGGCATACAGGGCGCGTGCCAGCGGCGGCGATTGCAGCACCGGAATGTCATGCGCCTTGGCGATGTCCCGGATCTTCATGGCCAGCAGGTCTGCGCCTTTGGAGATGACGCGCGGCGCACCCATGGTGGCTTCGTCGTACTGGATGGCTACGGCATAGTGGGTCGGGTTCATCAGCACGAAGTCGGCCTTGGGGACGGCCCGAATGCTGCCGCGCTGGGCCATTTCCCTTTGCTTGGCGCGCATCTTGCCCTTCATCTGCGGGTTGCCATCGGACTCCTTATGCTCGTCCTTCATTTCCTGGCGGGACATCTTGAGTTGCGACTTGTGCAGGAAGCCCTGCAGCGGCAGGTCAATCAGGGCCACGAGCAGGATCACCAGCAGCAGCAGGCCCATGCCGGTGGTCAGCCAATCCATCAGGTGGCGCAGGGCCGCGGCCGATGGTTGCAGGACGAGCGCGGCAATGGTGTTCATGCTGGATTTCATGAAGACGGTCGCGATGACGATCAGGACCAGCGAAACGAACGTCATCTTCACGATTTCGGCCAGTTTTTTCTTGGAGAACAGGCCGGAAATGCCTTTGAGAGGGCTGAGCCGGCTCAGGTCGGGCATGATGGGTTTGAGGCTGGCGACCCAGCCCCCGGCCGCGACCGCGCTGAGGACGACGGCCACCATGATGATGGCGGCAAAGCCGATGCTGCCCAGGAGGCCGGCCAAGGCCATGTCCTGCAGACGTCCGAGCATGCTGCCCGGCTGCAGGACGGTGGCAGCGTCGAAGGAAAGCTGCTGGCCGAGGGCCAGCTTGAGGCGCTCGAACAGGAGGGGCGACAGCGACATCACGGCTGCAGCGCCGGCGCCCAGGACGGCCAGATGCGTCAGGTCGGTCGAACGCGCGACCTGGCCCTCGGAACGCGCTTTCTGCAGCTTGCGTTCTGAGGCGGGAAGATTGCGATCCTGACTGCTCGATTCCATGATGGTGGGACGGTGAAGTTCCCACCATTGTCGTTAACGACTCGGCAAACTAAAGGGCAAAAAGAGGGGGTTTGGCCAGCTACTTCCCACTCGGGGGCTGGCCCGGCTTGCCGGATTAAAAACCCAGGCTGGCAAGCAGGTCGTCTACCTCGGATTGACTGGTCACCACCTCGGTGTTGCCCTCGGGGTTGACCACCGGCCCTTGAAGGGTTGGATGGCCCTCAACCGAGGGCGCCGGTTTGGCGATTTGCGTATGGGGCGGCGCGGTCTGGATCAGCAGCCCCACCAACTGGTCCTCGATGGTCGTGGCCAGATTGACGACGCGGGCGATCACCTGGCCGGTGAGATCGTGGAAATCCTGCGCCATCATGATTTCGGTCAGGTGCTGGTCGATTTGCTGACTGGACTGCTCCATGTCCATCAGGAAATTCATGATGTGTCCCTTGGCCACGGCGGCCACCGGGTCCTGGATCATCAGCGCCTTGACGCGATGGGTTTCGGCCGCGATGTAATCGTGCTGGTTCTTGGCCTGGTCCACCCGATTCAAGACTTTTTCAGCGGCCTCGCCGGTCAGTTTGGCGATATAGGACAAACGGCTCTTGGCATCCGGCAGCTCTTCCGCACTGCCACGGAGCTTTTCGGCCATTCCCAACTCACGCAGCGTGTCGTGCAACTGGCGTGTCAGCTGGCCGATCTTGTGATGGACATCGGCGCTTTCCGCCTCACCGGCCCCTTGGGTGGAGTCGCTGGTTTCCATGGTCACTGCAGTCCCGTCTTCTTGAGAATGTGGATCAGCTTGTCTTCCAGCGTCGCCTTGGTGAACGGTTTGACGATGTAGCCCGCGGCACCTTGCTGGGCCGCCAGCACGATGTCCTCTTTGCGCGCCTCGGCCGTCACCATCAGCACCGGGATGTGCTTGAGCTTCTCATCTTTCTTGATTTCGGCCAGCAGCTGGAAACCGTTCATGTTCGGCATGTTGATGTCGCTGACGACGAAGTCGAAATTGCTATTGCGCAATTTCTGCAAGGCAACCACCCCGTCCTCGGCTTCGTCGGCTTCGCTGAACCCGCTCTCCTTGAGCAGATTGCGGACAATGCGCCGCATGGTGGAAAAATCGTCAACAACTAGGAATCGGAGCGGATTGGCCATAAGTGACCCTTTCAATGGCTTTTAGCCGGATTATCGGTAAGAATGAACGGATGCATGATGCCTGGGTTTCCCTAGCGGGCGGTATTTGCCCCGGCATTGGTGTCGGAGGGGGATGATACCGGCGTGCGGCCGGATCCCAGAAGGCGCTCTTCCGCCTCGCGGGTCATCACAATGATACTGATTCGGCGGTTGATCGGACTCAGCGGATTGTCCGACTCCAGCAGGATGCTGGACGCCAGTCCGACGACGCGCGCCACCTTGTCGTCCGGCATGCCGGCGGCCACCAGCTCCCGGCGTGAGGCGTTGGCGCGGTCGGCCGACAGTTCCCAGTTGCTGTAGCCGCGTTCTCCGTTGCCATAAGGTGCCCGGTCGGTGTGGCCATCGAGGCTGATCTTGTTTTCAACCCCGCTGAGTGCGCTGCCGATTTCCCGCAGAATGTCGCGCATATACGGCTTGACCACGGCGCTGCCAGTGTCAAACATTGGACGTTTCTGGTCGTCGACGATCTGGATCTGCAGTCCGTCAGGGGTGGTTTGCAGTCGGATCTGCGAGCTGAACTCGGCCAGCTTGGGGTTGTTGGAGATCACGCCGCTGATCTTGGCGCTCAGGGCCGCCATCTTCCTGGCATCCTGCTTGGCGGCCTCGACCCGCATGGCTTCATGGTCCTTCTTTTTCTGCGCGGCGAGTTCTTTGCTATCCCCTTGACGTGCCTGGCCAACCATTTGTGTCAGGTCGGCACCGCCGCCGGGCAGAATGGAATTGCTGGCGCCTGTGCCGCTGCCGCCAGCCATGGCCACTTTCAGGGGTGCGCTGAAAAATTCAGCAATGCCCTTCTTGTCGCCTTCGGTGGTGGATCCGAGCAGCCACATCAGCAGGAAAAACGCCATCATGGCGGTCACGAAGTCGGCGTAGGCGATCTTCCAAGCGCCGCCATGAGCGGCATGGCCGCCCTTCTTGACCTTCTTGACAATGATGGGCTGGAGCTTTTTCGCGTCGGAAGCCATATCAACCTTGCTGAGCCTTATTTCTTGCCGCGGACATGGCTTTCCAGCTCGATAAAGGTCGGGCGCTCCGTCGAGAAGAGCACTTTGCGTCCAAACTCAATGGCGGTTGACGGGTTATAGCCCTGCATGCTGGCAAGCAAGGTTGTCTTGATGCATTGGAGTTCCTTGGCGCTGTCTTCCGATTTCTGTTCCAGCAGGCCGCCCAGCGGCTCCACCACGCCATAGGCCAGCAGGATGCCCAGGAAGGTGCCGACCAAAGCCGAGGCGATCATGCCTCCCAGCACGGCCGGAGGCTGGCCCACTGAGCCCATGGTGTTGACCACGCCCAGCACCGCCGCCACGATGCCGAAGGCCGGCAATGCACCGGCCAGCCGGGCCAGCGCTGCCACCGGCGCGTGGGCTTCCTGGTGATGGGTGTCGATTTCGCTGTCCATGAGCGATTCGATTTCGTGGGCATTGAGATTGCCCGACACCATCATGCGCAGGTAGTCGGTCATGAACTCGACGACATGGTGGTCGTTGCCGACGGTCGGGTATTTCTGGAAGATGGCCGATTCGTGAGGATTCTCGACGTCCTTTTCGATCGCCATCAGCCCTTCCTTGCGGGCTTTCTGCAGGATGTCATACAGCAGGGCCATGAGTTCCAGATACCTTTCCTTGGTATAGATGGAGCTCTTGAGGGCTTGCGGAATCAGGGCGATGGTGGCTTTGAGTACCTTGGGCTGGTTGTTGACGGCGAAGGCGCCCAGCGCGCCGCCAAAAATCGTGATCAGCTCGAACGGCAGGGCCTGCAGAATCACGCTGATGTTGCCGCCGTGAAAGATGTAGACGCCGAAGATGCAACCCATGGCGACGGCATAACCGATGATGACTGTCATGTTTGTGCGGTGTCAGAGTTGGAGGTTGCAGCTGTAGCGGGAAGGCCAAACTGTTGAAGCAGGTCGGGTCATTCTAGGGGATCCGATTGGCGGGCCAAAACGGGAAAAGGGCCCCAAAAGAGCCCTTTTTTCGCCATTTTTTCGGCGGGTGCCAGCAGTGCTCAGTGGAGCAGAATGCCGCCTGCAGTGCTGCTTTTGCCGGCCCGTGCCGGGGGCGAGCACAGCCCGCATTCAAAGTGGCGCGAGTTCTCGTAAGGCTCCGTCACGAAGTGGCCGCCGCACTTGGAGCAGTGCGTCATGGACAGCATGTTGTTGTCGATGAACTTGACCAGACGCCAGGCACGGGTCAGGGACAGGATGGGCTCCATGGCGCAGACGGAGATCTGCTCGCTGTAGAGCTTGTAGGCCTTCATGATGGCATCGATATCTTCCAGGGCGCTGACCTTGGTCAGGTACTCATAGATGTTGAGGAACAGCGAGGAGTGGATGTTGGGCTGCCAGGTCAGGAACCAGTCGGTCGAGAAGGGCAACTGGCCTTTGGAGGGAGAGCGGCCGGCCACTTCCTTGTAGAGGCGCAGCAGGCGTTCGTAAGAAAGATTGGTTTCGCTTTCCAGGACCTGCAGGCGTGCGCCGAGCTGGATCAGGGCAACAGCCCGCTCGATTTCGCGGGATTCGTTGAGGACGCTTTTGGGGGTGGCCATGTCGGGTTTCCTCAGATGGATTCGGCGAAGCGGCCGGACATCAGGATGCTGGCGTGCAGCTTGGTGGTGGCGTCGTTGTCGACCTTGCGCGTGGTGTGATTGGTCAGCAGGTTCCAGACCACGTCATCGTCCATGCGGAAGCGGCACAGCAGCATGTTGCCTGAGGCGATTTTGGAGATCTGGACCGGCGACAGGGCGGCGATCAGATCGGCCGACTCTTCTGCAATGCCCAGGCGGAACAGAGCTTCGGCCTTGTCCTTGCGAATCAGGCTTTGCGCCAGCATCAGGTAGGTCAGATTGGCTTCGCGGATTTCGGCGGTCAGTTGTTCGTCGGTCATGTTCGGTTCCTTCGAGTGGGCGAGCCCCGTGAGGCGATGGACCTGATTCTGTCGATCGCTCCAAAAACTTGAATCGGTAACCGGCTGCCTTTGGCGTGAGAAGGAGTGGAGACGCCTTGTAGGAAAAAATCCTACAAGGCGTCCGGGGCGGCTGGGAAATTGACAGTGGAATGAGGTGCTATTCATGCGTTTGCCGCAAGGGTGTCGCCGCTATTCTTGCTGGCATACATTTCAAGCCATTCCACCCATGCAAACCGACAGCTGCGACATGACAGATACTTCCGGCTCCTCTTTCCCTGAAGGGCTGTCCGTTGACGATCTGCTTGAGCAGGCAATTGCTTGCCATCACGCCTGGAAGTTCGAGGAGGCTGAGCAGCTGTACCGCTCGGTCCTGGCGCTGAACCCGGGGCATGGGGATGCCAGTCACAACCTCGGCGTGCTGCTGGCCATCCAGTTGCTGCGGCCAGCAGAGGCTTTGCCTTATTTCGAGTCCGCGCTCAATATCGACTCGAGCCAGGCCCAATACTGGTTCAGTTATATCGACGCCCTGATTCGGGTGGGGCAGAAGGATCTGGCGAGAAATCTGCTGCCGCTTGCCCAGTCGATGGGGGTGCAGACGGCGATGGTCAACGCCTTGGCCGAGCGGTTGACGGAAGTCGTGCAAGAGATCCCGGCCGTGTTGCCGGTTGCCGTTGCGCCAGCCGTGGACGTCAGTTCACCGCCATCGGATTCCGCTGCTGCCCCCAAGGTTGCGAAGAAGCTGAAGGTCCGGCGCGGGCAGGAAATCCCGGAAGCCGCCCAGGTGGAGATGATCCAGCTGTTCCGCCGGCGCGACTGGCTGGCGGGTGAGGCGCGTGCCCGGGAATTGATTGCCCAATACCCCGACGCCGGTTTTGCCTGGAAGTCCTTGGGGGTGATGCTGCACACGCAAGGCAAGCTGGATGAGGCGCTGCTGGCCAAACGCAAGGCAGCTCAACTGTTGCCGATCGACCCCGAAGTGCATTGCAATCTCGGCCATTTGTTGCAGGAGGTTGGCGAATTTCAGGCGGGACTGGATGCCCTGAATCGCGCCTTGAAGCTCAAGCCCAACTATCCGGAAGCCTTCAACAATCTTGGCATCACCTACCAGAGATTGGGTGAGATTGACCGTTCGTTGACTTATTTCAAGAGGGCCCTGGAGCTTCAGCCGGATAACCGGATTGATTTTTCGAACTACCTTTTTACGCTGAACTACCACCCCGATCTCAGTGCCGAGGCTGTCTATGAGGGGTATGCCGAGTTCGATCGGCGTTTTGGGCTGGCAGTGAGGGGGCAGTGGCGCCCTCACGATAACCCGTCGCTTGGCAAGCGCCGGCTCAAGGTGGGTTACGTGTCGCCGGATTTTCGCAGCCACTCGACGCAGAACTTCATGGAGCCCCTGCTGGCCAACCACGACAGGACGGCGGTGGAGGTGTTTGCTTATGCGACGCTGGCACGCGAGGACCATGTGACGCAGCGCTACAAGAGTTATGTGGACCACTGGGTGTTGACAAACGGCATGAGCGACGAGGCGCTGGCCGAGCGTATCCGCGCCGACGGCATCGACGTCCTGGTGGATGTGGCCGGGCATTCGACGGGAAACCGCCTGGGCGTCTTTGCACGCAAGCCGGCGCCGGTGTCGGTGAGCTGGCTGGGCTTTGGCTACACCACGGGGCTGAAGGCGATCGACTAT
>MGPC01000023.1 GCA_001797315.1 Curvibacter sp. GWA2_64_110 | reverse complement strand
TCACCGGCAACTGGATGTGGCAGGCGCTGGTGTTTGCCAACGGCGGCACCATGCTGACGCCTGACGAGAAAAAAGTGGCTTTCGACGGCCCGGCTGGCAAGGCCGCCATGCAGACTTTCGCCAAGGTGGTGAAAGACGGCGAGATGCGCGACGGGTCGCTCAATACCGCCAGCCAGGACTTCGTCGCTGGCAATCTGGCCATCCTGGTGACCTCAACCTCGCGCCTGGGCATGATCACCAAGCAGGTCGGTAACCGCTTCGACCTGCGCACCGCCCGCATGCCGATCGAGAAGAACGGCCGCCTGCCGGCGGGCGGCAACGTGGCCATGATGTTCGCCAAGGACCCGGCCAAGCAGAAGGCCGCTTGGGAATACATCAAGTTCGCCACTGGCCCGCTGGGCGCCACCGCCATGGTGCAGGGCACGGGCTACTTCCCCGCCAACACGATTCCCGCCAACGATGCGAACCTGCTCAAGTCTTTCTACGAGCAGCACCCTAACTACCTGACGGCTATCAAGCAGTTGCCGGTGCTCACCGGCTGGTATGCCTTCCCCGGCGAAAACGGCCTGAAGATCACCGACGTCATCAAGGATCACATCCAGAGCGTGATCTCCAAGGAAGCCACGCCGGACAAGGCGCTCGCTGCCATGAGCCGCGACGTGCAGGCCCTGCTGCCGCGCTGATGGAAGGACGCTCTGTGTTCAAGTTTCTCCATCTCACGGACGTCCATCTCGTCGAGCAGGGCCACGCCCTCTACGGGCTGGACCCTGTCAAGCGATTGACGCTCTGCATCGACAGCATGCTTCAGGAGCATGCCGATGCCGCGTTGTGCGTCGTGACCGGTGACCTGGCCCATGTCGGCCACAAGGACGCCTACCGTCAGCTGGCCGAGCAGCTCGCCCGCCTGCCCATGCCGGTGCTGCCCATCCTGGGCAACCACGACAACCGCGCCAACTTCCGCGAGTACTTCCCGCAGGTGCCGGTCGATGCCAACGGCTTCGTGCAATACGAGGTGGCCGTCGGTGCTTACCGCGGCCTGTTCCTCGACACCAACGAACCCGGCGTCAGCCATGGTGTGCTGTGCGAGCAGCGCGCCCAGTGGCTGGCCGAGCGGCTGGCGCAAGACGATCGGCCGGTGCTGCTGTTCATGCACCACCCGGCCTTTGCGCTCGGCATCCCGTCGATGGACCGCATTGCTCTGCTCGATACGGCGCCGTTCCGGCGTGCGCTGCAGGGCCATACGCAGCGCATCAAGCACCTGTTCTTCGGCCATGTCCACCGGCCCATCTTCGGCTCCTGGCTGGGCATTCCCTACTCGACCATGCGGGGAACCAACCACCAGGTGGCATTGCGGCTCGACACCACAGCCAAGATTGGCGGCAGCCACGAGCCGCCGCAGTACAGCGTGGTGCTGCTGGGCGAGGAGTCCATCACCGTCCACGTGCACGACTTCCTCGACCGCAGCGAGCGCTTCTGGCTGGGTGAATAGGCCACGACCACTGCCAAGTTGGGGTATGGGTGTTGGGTCTTCGCCTTCGTGGCAGTGTGACGCGTAGATAAAAAACGGCACCCGAGGGTGCCGTTTTTTATGAGTCAAATTGGCCTGTAAGCCATGTCAAATATGCGCAGGCAGCTATCAAAATAATAGCTAATCAGCTTCAGGGCGCGACCTTCACGAGCGCCCGCCCGCGCACTCGAGTTCGAACAGCGGCACCTCGGCCTGGCGGCTCAGCCAGACGCCGCCGCCCAGCTCCATGAACCCTTCCGACAGGCCGCGCCGGTACAGCTGGGCGCGGTGCCGGAACAGGCGCGGGTCGGTCAGCGTTTCGTCGATGGTGTCACGCTCGTAGTCCTCGCGCGTCACGGCTTCCAGGTACAGCGCGCCGCGGCAAAGCAGGCCCAGGTTGTGCAGCGCCAGCTTCAGGTCGGCCGCGCTCAGGTAGGGCAGCACGCCCTGGCAGATCACCAGGTCGAACGGCTCGGTGCTGCGGTAGTTCACCACCGAACCGCGCTCCCAGCCGTAGCGCGTACACAGGAACTCGCTGTACTCCACACCGTGGTAAGTCGCGCCGGGAAAGTGCTGGGCAATGATGTCGCGCCACAGGCCGATGCCGCAGCCCACATCCAGCACCCGTTTGACGGGCACGCGCAGGTACTTGAGGTAGCTGCACACGAAAGCGCCCAGCCGCTCCACATGCGCGGGGTCGACCACGCTGGTCTTCTTGTCGAAGTAGTAGCGCTGGTAGTACGCCTCGTCGAACCACTGGTCACTGGCAGATTGCACGATCATTCCTTGTTGCCGCTGCACCCCAACGCGGGCGCCAGTGGGAAGTATGACCTAGGGAGTTTGCAAGCTCGTTACGCTCGATGTACGTGCTCTGGTCGTGTGCGGTTCTTGGACGACGGCCGGATTCGGCCAGAAGCAACCGTCCAGCATCGGCGCAGAAAGCTGTCAGCCTATGTTGGGAGACAGGTTTGAGACTGGAACTTCCTAGTATCTTCCGGAGAGGTGGTTGCAACGGGAAGCGACGCCTGAAATTCCTTGGTGGGCTATTCGAAACTACATCCTTCCAGTCACGTATGTAAGGCTGTTAGTTTTTCCCGACCTTAACGATTGGCGCTCTGAAACCAGATTCGCTGCTTATTGCTATTCACTCATACAGATTTTTTCCAATAGACTCACAAAACAAAAGGGAAGCTTCACGATTTGTCAGTCAAAATCCGTTGAAATAAATAGCGCCCAGGGAGGGGCAAAAAAGGTCATGGCCACGATTCGACCGTATTTCAAGCTCAGTATTTCCGACCTCGAATCCATCTTCGAAGCCGCCCATTCAGAAAAGGCCATTTGCCAGGCGCTCGTCGATGAGCTCAGCCATCGCAGCACTGATCGTGCGGCTACCCTCCTCAAGAAAATCCAAAAAACTTTGAAAGAGGTACGCACTGAGGAACTCACACCTTCTTCGACCCTCTCGAAAGCCAGCGCGCCCTCAAACCCTTTACCTCAATCATCGGAATCGGCCTCGCCTCCTGCCCGAACTTCAGAACCTCTGCCAGCCAACCCTGTGCAACGCACGCAGCCACAGAAAGCGGCCCCGGCTGTCACGAACAAGCCTGCGAACATCCTTTCTGCTTGGACGGCTCTGGAGGCCTTGTCCCCTCAAACCTATCGCCGTCCAGCCGACCTTGCCAATGGGGATACACGCTGCGTTGCCGAGATTGACGGCAACGAACTTCCCTGGCTTCGTGGAGAGCGCTCTCGTCCTAAACAACAGCTGTACTACCAGGTGATCCTTGGCAGTGTTTTTGTCGACCGCGCCACCGACGAGCTCATCAAAGCCTTCGGTGAAGACGAGGAACGAGGTCGAAAGGAACGGGAAAAAGCTGCCTTAGCGGCAGTGCTGGTAGATCGAAATGGCATGCTGTTGGAAGAGAATGCGGTCGCCATCTCTAGCTTCGGTTGGGCCTTGCCCATCGCGCTCACAGGCGATCTGGCCGGACTGGGAGCATGGACCACGGTAGAGCGAGGGCTTGTCGACGAGCTAACCAAGAAACTAACTCGAAAAGACAGCAACGGCGATCCAATGCCTCTCGATATGGCAACCCTGCAGAAGGC
This sequence comes from Curvibacter sp. GWA2_64_110, assembly GCA_001797315.1. Classification (GTDB taxonomy): domain Bacteria; phylum Pseudomonadota; class Gammaproteobacteria; order Burkholderiales; family Burkholderiaceae_C; genus Hylemonella. Next base: position 23,333 of record MGPC01000023.1, on the reverse strand, counting down.
GTTTCTATGGCTCATAGAAACGCTGAAGCTGCCTTCTGGACTGTATGAAGAGCCTAGCTTTGTATTACGTGTCTTTCACTACTTCAAATCGAAGAATCCACCTGAAGTCGCTCTGCTGAACTCCTTCTTCCTTGAAGACCTGGGCCGTGCATCTAAGCTCTTGCAGACCAGCAGTCTGAATCCGGTACTGCAGCGATACCTCGGTGCTGAACACGTCCCATACAGTCCCAATCTTCTTGAGACACCCGCGCTCATTGAGGAACTTATAGCTCCCGCTATAACCCCGGCGACGCGCTGGCCAGCTCCAGGAGGACACCCCCTAGTTACGCTGCAACAGGCGGCCGTGAACGCGGCCAAAAACGAGCTGGCGGGCAGCAAGGTCGGCATCGTTGCAGTCAATGGTCCCCCGGGAACAGGCAAGACCACGTTGCTCCGCGATGTAGTGGCGTCTTGCGTATTTGAGCGGGCGTCAGCAATGGCGCGATTCGATGACCCAACGGCTGCATTCAAAACCACAGGCCAAAAGATTGCGGCCGGTGATCGTGCATTCCTTCACCTTTATAGCCTAGACGGATCACTAAAGGGCCATGAAGTATTAGTCGCCTCTAGCAACAACAAAGCAGTAGAAAACGTAAGCAAGGAACTGCCCGCCCTGAAGGCTATCGGTCGTGAGTTTGCGTATTTCAAGACCATTTCCGACCAGCTTCTATCGACTCGATCAGATGATGGTGAAGTTGTTGCTGGAGAGCCCACCTGGGGTCTCATTGCAGCGGTTCTTGGCAATGCGCAGAACCGATACTTATTTCAACAAGCGCTTTGGTGGGATGACGACCGTAGTCTGAGGCTGTACCTCAAAGCGGCCAAGGGTGATTCGGTGGTCCGCGAAGTGACTGATGACTCAGGACGGGTTATCGACCGCAAAGTGCCCAAGGTCATCGAGGAAGAAAGCCCACCTTCACCGGAAGAGGCAAAAGTCAACTGGCATAAGGCTCGCACCCGTTTCACAGCTCTTCAAAAGGAAGTTGAAACCAGCCTGCGCGCTCTTGAAACAGTCAGGCAAACCTGTTTGAAATTGAGCCCAAGCCGTGAGGCTGCTCGCTTGGCGCAGGAGGCTTTTGACAGCGCTGCTTCTGAAAAAGCTAGGCTAGACAGCATTTCCGTGGCCGCGATGAATGAGCGAAAGGCAGCCGAAGCAAGAGTACAGACTGCAAGGCAACAAAAGCAGCAAGCGCTCGTTGAACGACCAGGATGGCTACATAGGCTGTTCAATACTCAGCGTATGCAAAGGTGGAAATTGTTCTATGCTCCTTTGGGTACTGCACTTGTAGACGCCGAGAATCGAAGCGCGGAAGCTATCGCCGTACACAAGGCAGCCGAACAACGCTATCAGCAGGCGGACCTGATTCTTAGAGGTTGCCATGAGAAGGTAGCGACGGCGCAAGCAGCGCTAGCGACAGTCGAACGCGCAATTGACCAGCACCGTCATCAACTCGGGAACCGATTGGTTGATGAGCTGTTTTTCGCGCAAGGTCACGAGAAATGGAATCTCACGTCGCCTTGGCTGCCAGACACCCTGCACCAAAAACGAGAGGAGCTGTTTGAGGTTTCCCTGCAACTTCATCGGGCGTTTATTGACGCCGCCGCCCAGAAAATCTCTCATAACCTCGGCGTACTGATGGGCGCAATGCAGGTGGGTGCTTTGCGCGAAGAGGCTAAAAAATCCTTGCTTGGCGACCTCTGGTCTACGCTTTTTCTCGTTTGTCCGGTTGTTTCCACGACCTTTGCATCGGTAAATCGAATGCTGGGTGACCTGCCATCATCCAGCTTTGGATGGGTTTTGGTCGATGAAGCTGGGCAGGCAACGCCCCAGTCCGCAGTGGGCCTACTAATGAGAGCCCAAAAGGCAATCATCGTCGGCGACCCGCTGCAGATACCACCAGTTGTCTCATTGCCTCAGCGCCTTGTGACCGAGGTAGCCAAGTACTTCGGGGTCAGTCCTGCAGAATGGTTGGCACCTGACGCGTCTGTCCAAACCCTTGCTGATCAAGCTTCACGATTAAAGGCAGAGTTTCGGGCAGATGTGGGTGTCCGCTCAGTCGGCTTACCGCTTTTGGTGCATCGGCGCTGCCAAGAGCCGATGTTCGGGATTTCCAATCGCATTGCCTACGATGGTCAAATGGTTCATGCGGCGGGACGTCCATCTGCGGGGCCTGTGACCATGGCTCTGGGTGCGTCAAGATGGTTCGATATTAATGCCCCCGCCGAAAGTAAATGGTGTCCTGCAGAAGGGGAAGTAGTAGTGCAATTGCTTTCTCACCTCGTCAAGGCTGGTGTGCGGCAACCAGATATTTACGTCATCACTCCATTTCGTATCGTCGCCCAGGAGCTTCGTCGACGCATTAAGCAAGAGCGTGGCTTACTTCAGAGCTTTGACGTTGACGAAGAGAAATGGCTCCGCGATAGGGTTGGAACCATTCATACGTTTCAAGGCAAGGAGGCGGAAGCCGTCATAGCGGTTCTAGGCGCACCGTTGGCAACTCAACAGGGAACTAGACGCTGGGCCGCTTCCACACCCTGAATTGCCCCGAGTTCTGTAGGCGCCCTTGTGTTTCCTCTCTGAAGGGCTGCTTTCGCAGCCATCACAGACCCCAATAAAAAACGGCACCCGAGGGTGCCGTTTTTACATGCCAAATTGGCCTCTAGCCCTTGCCCATCATGCGCAAGCAGCTATCAAACCAATAGCGCGTCAGCCTCAGGCCGCCGCCTTCACCTTCAGGCGCCAGGCGTGCAGCAGCGGCTCGGTGTAGCCGCTGGGCTGGGCCAGGCCCTTGAACACCAGGTCGGTCGCGGCCTTGTAGGCCATCGAGGTGTCGAAGTGGCCGGCCATCGGCTTGTACAGCGGGTCGCCGGCGTTTTGCTGGTCCACCACGGCGGCCATGCGCTCGAAGGTGGCGCGTACCTGCGCCTCGTTGGTGATGCCGTGCAGCAGCCAGTTGGCCATGTGCTGGCTGGAGATGCGCAGCGTGGCACGGTCTTCCATCAGGCCGATGTTGTGGATGTCGGGAACCTTGGAGCAGCCCACGCCCTGGTCGATCCAGCGCACCACGTAGCCCAGGATGCCTTGCGCGTTGTTGTCCAGTTCCTGCTGGATTTCTTCCGGCGTCCAGTTCGGCTTGGCGGCCACGGGAACCGTCAGCAGGCCGGTGAGCAGCTTCTCTTCCACCTGCTTGAAGTTCTTGGCGGTGGCCTGCTTCTCCAGCTCGTCCTGGATGGCGGCCACGTTGACCTGGTGGTAGTGCAGCGCGTGCAGCGTGGCGGCGGTGGGCGAGGGCACCCAGGCGGTGTTGGCGCCGGCCTTCGGGTGCGCCACCTTCTGCTGCAGCATGGCGGCCATCAGGTCGGGCATGGCCCACATGCCCTTGCCGATCTGGGCGCGGCCTTTCAGGCCGCAGGCCAGGCCTTCGAGCACGTTGCTCTTCTCATAGGCGTCGATCCACTCGGTGCCGCGCATGGCGGCCTTGCGGATCATCGGGCCGGCGTACATGGCGGTGTGCATCTCGTCGCCGGTGCGGTCCAGGAAGCCGGTGTTGATGAAGGCCACGCGGCTCTTGGCGGCGGCAATGCAGGCCTTGAGGTTGACGCTGGTGCGGCGCTCCTCGTCCATGATGCCGAGCTTGACGGTGTTCTCCGGCAGGCCCAGCAGCGCCTCGACGCGGCCGAACAGCTCGGCAGCAAAGCCGACTTCGGCCGGGCCGTGCATCTTGGGCTTGACGATGTAGATCGAGCCGGTGCGCGAGTTGCGGATGCCGTTCCCGGCGCCTTCGGTGCCGGCTTGCGATTCTTTCAGGCCCTTGCGCAGGTCGTGCAGGGCGATGGTGGTGGTGATGACGGCGTCCATGATGCCCTCGTGGATCTCGCTGCCGTCGCCGTACAGGATGGCCGGGTTGGTCATCAGGTGGCCGACGTTGCGCACGAACAGCAGCGAGCGGCCGTGCAGCTTGATCTCTTCGCCGGCGGCGCCTTTGTAGACGCGGTCGGCGTTCAGGCGGCGCGTGAAGGTCTTGCCGCCCTTGCTCACTTCTTCGGTCAGCGTGCCCTTGAGGATGCCGAGCCAGTTGTCATAGGCCACGACCTTGTCGTCGGCATCGACCACGGCCACGGAGTCTTCCAGGTCGAGGATGGTGGACAGCGCGGCTTCCATCAGCAGGTCGCTCACGCCGGCGGCGTCGCTGCGGCCGATCGGTGTGCTGGGGTCGATCTGGATTTCGATGTGGATGCCGTTGTTGCGCAGCAGGATGGCCGAGGGTGCGGCGGCGCTGCCCTGGTAGCCGACGAACTTGTTGCAGTCGGCCAGGTGCGACTTGCTGCCGTCCTTCAGCGCCACCACCAGCTTGCCGCCTTCCACCGTGTAGCCGGTGGAGTTGATGTGCGAACCCTTGGCCAGGGGCGCCACACGGTCGAGCACGTGGCGGGCGTATTCGATCACCTTGGCGCCGCGTTTCGGGTTGTAGCTCTTGCCGTCCGGGCCGATCTTGGTGGCGCCCTGGTCTTCCGGCAGCGCGTCGGTGCCGTAGAGCGCGTCGTACAGCGAACCCCAGCGCGCGTTGGCGGCGTTGAGCGAGTAGCGGGCGTTCAGGATCGGCACCACCAGCTGCGGGCCGGCCTGCACGGCCAGTTCAGCGTCGACGTTGGCGGTGTCGCTGGCCACGGCGGCCGGCACCGGCACCAAGTAGCCGATTTTTTCCAGGAAGGCGCGGTAGGCCTTCATGTTCTTGATCGGGCCGGGGTTGGCCTTGTGCCAGGCGTCCAGCTCCAGCTGCAGGCGGTCGCGATCGGCCAGCAGGGCGGCGTTTTTCGGGCCCAGCTCGTGGGCCAGCTTGTCGAAGCCCTTCCAGAAGTCGGCGCTGGCGATGCCGGTGCCGGGCAGGACCTTGTCTTCGATGAAGCGGTACAGGTTGGTGGCGACTTGCAGCCGGTGGGCTTGGGTGCGTTGCGTCATGTTGAATTCCTCCAAATCAAAAAAGCAAAATCATTCGGCCGGGAAAAAGCCCAGCACGTCATTGAGCGAACTGCCGCTGCGGCTGGGCTGCGTGCCCAGCTCCTCGAACGGCAGGTCATAGCGGTTGACCCACAGGGTCTGGTAGCCGTACCAGGTGGCGGCCAGCGCGTCCCAGCTGTTGCTGCTGACGAAGACGATCTGCCCGGCACGCAGCCGGCAAGCCTGCTCGCCCAGCGCATAGGCCTCGGGGTGGGTCTTGTACTTGCGCACCGCATCGACGCTGATCACGTGGTCCAGCAGGCCTTCCATGCCGGCGCTGCGCACCGCGATGCCCAGCATCTCGGGGTCGCCGTTGGACAGGATGCCGGTCTGGATGCCGCGCGCTTTCAGGGCCTGCAGCACGTCCCGGTTTTCCGGGAAGGCGCTCAGGTGCCGGTACTGGTTCATCAGCTGCAGTTCCTGCTCGGGCGTGAGCGCGAGCTTCAGGCGCTTGCAGGCATAACGCAGGCCGGCGCGCGTCAGCTCCCAGAACGGCCGGTAGTGCGCGCCGTCGTTGCTGACGGTGACCAGGCGGGTGTATTCGATCTGCTTGTCGCGCCACAGCACCCCCAGGGCCTGGCCCTGGCCCGGGAACAGCTGCTCCGCCGCCAGCCCGACGCTGTAGACGTCGAACAGTGTGCCGTAGGCGTCAAACAGGACGGCCTGCGGCTGGGCGTGGCTGTGGCGGGGTTTTTCCATGGTCTAACTGTATTTGATACTTGCGCGCGCATTAATAACCAAAACATTCTGTTATTAGGCATAAAAAGTATCGAATCGCTTGCAATCCTGCCCTTGGACGGCTGGGCATAATCGCCAGACTGCCTATCCGCCCCCCTCTACCTGCTACCCGCCATGTCCCTGCATTTCGATCTGGTCGACCTCCGGCTGATGGTGCGCATCGCCGAATCGAACAGCCTGACCCGGGGCGCCGAGGCGGCCCACATGTCAGCGCCGGCGGCCAGCACCCGTATCAAGAATATGGAGGAAGGCCTGGGCGTCAAGCTGCTTTTTCGCACGCCGCAGGGCGTCACCCTCACGCCGCCCGGCCAGGCCTTTGTGCACCATGCCCGGCTGGTGCTGGGGCAGCTGGAGCACCTGCGCGGCGACCTGCAGGAATATGCGCGCGGCATCAAGGGCCATCTGCGCGTGTTTGCCAACACCACGGCGCTGGGCGAGTTCCTGCCGCCCGTGCTGCGCCGTTACCTGCTGGCGCACCCGGACGTGAACGTGGACCTGCAGGAGCGCCTGAGCCATGACATCGTGCGCGCCGTGTCGGAGGGGCAGACCGATATCGGCATCGTTGCCGGCCTGGTGCGCACCGAAAACCTGCAGGTGCTGCCCTACCGGCGCGACCGCCTGGTGCTGGTGGTGCCGCGCGACCACGCGCTGGCCGGCACCCCGGCCGTGACCTTTGCCGACACACTGGCTTTCGACCACATCGGCCTGCATGAGAGCAGCGCCATCCGCGCCTTCCTGCAGCAGATCTGCGACGGGCTGGAGCGGCCCATGAAGCAGCGCATCCAGGTCAGCAACTTCGAAGCCGCCTGCCGCATGGTGGAGGCGGCGGTCGGCGTCGCCATCCTGCCCGAATCCGCCGCGCGGCGCCACGCGCAGACCATGGCCATCGTCATCGTGCCGCTGGCCGACCCCTGGGCCGAGCGTGCCATGCAGATCGTGGTGCGCAGCCTGGACGCGCTGCCGGCGTATGCGCGGGAGCTGGTGGATTTGCTGGTGGCGGATGCGCGCGACACGGGTGCCTGAAAGCAAAACGCCGGGCAGGCCCGGCGTCTGACAGGGTCTCGATCAGGTTCTCAGTCCGCAAACTGCCCCGCCGCACGGATCGCCGTGCCCCACTTCTGCACTTCCGACGTCAGCCAGGCGCGCTGGCCTTCCGTGGTCTGGCGCGCCTCGGGTGCGATCTCGCCACCGAGGTCGGCCATGCGGCTGACAAAGGCCGGGTCCTTGAGCGCGGCGCGCATGGCGTCGCCGAACTTCTGCACCACGGCCGCGGGCGTGCCCTTGGGGGCGTAGACGCCGTGCCAGACGATGACCTCGAAGTCCTTGATGCCGCCCTCTTGCAGCGTGGGCGCGTCGGGCAGGGCCTTGATGCGCTGCCTGGTGGTGACGCCGTACATCTTCACGGTGCCGGCCTTGATGTGTGGCACGGTGTTGGTGGTCTGGTCGCACAGCAGGTCGACCTGGCCACCCAGCAGCGCATTGAGCGCCGGGCCGGTGCCCTGGAAGGGCACGGTGGTCAGGGTCACGCCCAGTGACTGCTGGAACAGCGTGCCGCACAGGTGCGATACCGCACCCAGGCCGGCGTTGGCCAGGTTGATGGTCTTGGCGTTGGCCTTGACGAAGGGAATCAGCTCGGTCACGTTCTTGGGCGGCAGGTCCTTCTTGGCGATCAGGGTCATGGGCACGTCCACCACGTTGCCGACGTGCTCGAAATCGGTCACCGGGTTGTAGGCCAGCTTGCGGTACAGCGCCGGCGCGGTGGCCATGCCGTTGTGGTGGATCAGGAAGGTGTAGCCGTCGGGTGCGGCCTTGGCCACGTAGGCCGGGGCCACGGTGCCGCCGGCGCCGGTCTTGTTCTCCACCACCACGCTCTGGCCCAGGGCCTTGGTCATGGCAGCGGCCAGGGTGCGCGCCACCACGTCGGTCGGGCCGCCGGCGGAGAAGGGCACCACCAGCGAGACCGGTTTGGCCGGATAGGTCTGGGCGCCAGCCTGGCCGGCACCCAGCGCGAGGGAAGCTGCCACGGCGGCCAGCGTGATGAAGCTGCGTTTGGAATTCATGGTTTGTCGTCCTCTTTCTTCTGGTGGTTGAAACTCGAATTCGCATGGTCGGCCAGTCGCTACGGTGGCACAAGCCGGGTCATCCCTAGGTGTGATGTTTCAATGGCTTGTTCACCCGGAAGAGTCTGGGACACTGGAGGTACCCCGCTTCAGCGCAGCAGCCGGCCAAGCTGCGGTGCTTCGGCGATGCGCCACAACCGGACCATGGCCGCGCGCATCTCCGCTTCGTTCGCCCCCCCGTGGTACAGCGCCAGACGCAGCGCCTTGTCTTCCAGCTCGGCGCGGCTGAGCGTGTTGCCGGGGTCGCCCTTGGGTTCGTCCACGCGGCCGTGCAGCACGCGGCCGTCATGCGTCTCCACGCGCACCTTGCCGATCCAACGCGCCGGGTAGGCGGCATCGACCTCGGGGTCGAGTTCCATCACGACCTTGTCGTGGAAGTCGACCACCTCGCCGGCCTTGAAGCTGGCATCGAATTCGGCGAGGCCGGCGCGGCCCAGCACCGCCACCAGCCCCAGCACCGTGCCCATGGAGAACTTGCTCTGGTGCACGGTTTGCGGGTCGGTCACCGGGCCCAGCACGTCGATCGCGCCCTGGTGCACCAGCGCAGTGACGCGTTTCACATCGCTGGCCTTCAGCTGGTTGACCTGCAGCACCTGCTGCAGTGCATCGGCCGCCGGGTGCGTGTGGCGACAGGAGGCGTGGAACTTGAACGAGGTTTCGGCCACGGTCCAGCGTGTGCCGAGACCATTCGTCAGCTTGCTGATATCGGCATCGCTCGACATGCCGGCCGCCATGCCCTGCGGCCCTTCCAGGATGCAGCGCGCGCCGGTGAAGCCCTTTTGCGCCAGGTAGGCGGCGGTGAGGCCGGCACCGGCCGCGTGCGCGGTGTGCAGCTGCTTGGAGTCGGCGGCGTCACGCAGGAATTCCCACAGGCCGGCCGATTGCGTGCCGGCCGAACCGAAGGCGTTTTGCATCTGCTCAGGTGTGAGTTTCAGCAGATGGCCGACCGCGGTAGCGGCGGCCAGCGTGCCCGCGGTGCCGGTGGTGTGGAACACCTTGTAGTGCGAGCGGCCGAGGAATTCACCGACGCGGATGCCGACCTCGTAGCCCGCCACGCAGGCGGTGAGCAACTCTTTTCCGCTGCGACCGAGTGCCTGTGCCACCGCGAGCGCGGCCGGGAACACCACCGTGGCCGGGTGGAACACCGAGCCGTTGTGCACATCGTCCTGCTCGGCCACATGCGAGGCGGCGGCATTGGCCATGGCGGCCAGCAGCGGGCTGCTGGTGCGGCGGTGGATCAGGATCTCGCTCGGGCCGTCCACGGGCCCCATGCTCTCGACGAAGGCGGCCAGGATCTCGACCGCACGTGCGTCCTTGCCGGCGAGGCAGGAGCCGAACCAGTCGAGCAGCAGGTCTTCGGTGCGGCGGATCACCGGTGTGGGGATGGCGTCGAAGGTCAGCGTGGCGGCGAAGATGGCCAGGGCTTGCGAGGAAGGTGCAGTCATGTCGTCAGATGGCCTTGTCAGCTTTGAGTTGTTCGATGTCCGCGGTGCTCAGGCCCAACTCGCGCAGGATGGCGGTGGTGTGCTGGCCGACGGCGGGGATGGCGTCCATGCGCACATGCGCCTCGTCCGGTGCGCCGGGTGGCAACAGGGCCGGCACGGGGCCGACCGGGGTGCTGACCTCGGTCCAACGCTGGCGCGCGGCCAGTTGTGGATGCGCCCAGACATCGGCCATGCTGTTGACCTGCGCGTTGGCGATCTGCGCTTCTTCGAGCCGGGTGATCACCTGCTCGGCCGTGAGCGTGGCAAAAGCGGCTTCGATGATCTGTTGCAGCGCGGGGCGTGCGGCGGAACGTTGGGCATTGGTGGCGAAGCGCTCGTCTTTCGCCAGCGCCGGCTGCTGCAGCACCTTGTCGCAGAACACCACCCACTCGCGCTCGTTCTGCAGGCCCAGCATCACGGTCTTGCCGTCGCCGGTGGCAAACGGGCCGTAGGGGTAGATGGTGGCGTGCGAGGCGCCGGCGCGCGGCGGCGGCGTGGCGCCGCCGAAGGCGTAGTACATCGGGTAGCCCATCCACTCGGTCATGCTCTCCAGCATCGAGACGTCGATGTAGCGCCCCACGCCGGTTTTGCCACGCTGGATCAGTGCCGTGAGGATGTTGCTGTAGGCGTACATGCCGGCAGCAATGTCGGCAATCGAGCAGCCGGCCTTGGCCGGCGCATCCGGGCTGCCGGTGATGGACAGGAAACCGGCCTCGCTCTGGATCAGCAGGTCGTAGGCCTTCTTGTCGCGGTACGGGCCGGAGTCGCCATAGCCCGAGATGTCGCACACGATCAGCTTGGGGTACTTCTCGTGCAAGGCCTCGAACGACAGACCCATGCGCGCGGCGGCACCGGGTGCCAGGTTCTGCACCAGCACGTCGGCCGTGCTGAGCAGCCGGTCCATGATGCCGGTGGCTTTTTCGTGCTTGAGATCGAGCGTCAGGCTTTCCTTGGAGCGGTTGGTCCAGGTGAAATGCGAGGACAGGCCGCGCACCCGGCTGTCGTAGCCGCGCGCAAAGTCGCCGTTGCCGGGGCGTTCGACCTTGATCACGCGCGCACCCTGGTCGGCCAGCTGGCGCGAGCAGAACGGCGCGGCGATCGCGTGCTCCAGCGCAACAACGGTGATGCCGGATAAAGGTTTCATAGACTGGTCTGCAAGGTTTCAGCGACCCACGATACTGGCGCACCCTGGCTTCGACAGGCCGCGCAGCCGGCCCTTCCAAGGCACCCGTGGAACCGGCTTAGCCGGGCCACTGGGTGCGCCCCCCTCCCGCCGCAGGCGAGAGAGGGGGGAGACGCGTAGCGTCTCGGGGGGTGCATCAATCTCAGGGGGGGCATCAATAACTCCGGGGCAAGCCGAGGAGGTGCTCGGCCACGTAGGAGAAGATCAGGTTGGTCGAGATCGGCGCCACCTGGTACAGCCGGGTCTCGCGGAACTTGCGCTCGATGTCGTATTCGCAGGCGAAGCCGAAACCGCCGTGCATCTGCAGGCACACATTGGCCGCTTCCCACGAGGCCTTGGCCGCCAGGTACTTGGCCATATTGGCCTCGGCGCCGCAAGGCTGGTGCGCGTCAAACAGTTGGCAGGCCTTCCAGCGCATCAGGTTGGCGGCCTCCACTTCGATGTAGCTCTCGGCAATCGGGAACTGCACGCCCTGGTTCTGCCCGGTCGGACGGCCGAACACCACGCGCTCCTTCACATACTTCGTCACGCGGTCGATGAACCAGTAACCGTCGCCAATGCATTCGGCAGCGATCAGCGTGCGCTCGGCGTTCAGGCCGTCCAGGATGTACTTGAAACCCTGGCCTTCCTGGCCGATCAGGTTCTCGGCCGGGATCTCCAGGTTCTCGAAGAACAGCTCGTTGGTTTCGTGGTTCACCATGTTGGGAATGGGACGCACGGTCAGGCCGCTCTTTTCTGCCTGGCGCAGGTCCACCATGAAGATCGACATGCCTTCGCTCTTTTTCTTCACGTCGGCCAGCGGCGTGGTGCGCGCCAGCAGGATCATGAAGTCCGAGTGCTGCACGCGCGAGATCCAGACCTTCTGGCCGTTGACCACGTAACGGTCGCCCTTTTTCACGGCGGTGGTCTTGATCTTGGTGGTGTCGGTGCCGGTGGTCGGCTCGGTCACGCCCATCGATTGCAGGCGCCACTCGCCGCTGGCTATTCTTGGCAGGTAAAGATCCTTCTGCGCTTTCGAGCCGTGGCGCAGCAGCGTGCCCATGTTGTACATCTGGCCATGGCAGGCGCCGGAGTTGCCGCCGCAGCGGTTGATCTCCTCCATGATGACCGAGGCTTCGGTCAGGCCCAGGCCCGAGCCGCCATATTCCTGCGGGATCAGCGCGGCCATCCAGCCGGCCTTGGTGAGGGCGTCCACAAACGCTTCGGGGTAGGCACGCTCGGCATCGACCTTGCGGTGGTATTCGTCAGGGAATTCCGCGCAGAGCGCGCGCACCGCGTCACGGATGTCCTGGTAGGTGTCGGTCTTGTTCATTGGTCTTCTGGTTTCTTATTCGATCTCGGCCGTGGCCTGCATGGTGAGCCAGCCCTCATGGTCGCGGCCCCAGAGGGTGACGGTCTGGCCTTCGCGTTTGCCGCAGACGGTGAAGGGGTGGATGTCGAAGGTCGGGCGCACCGCCTTGAAGCTGAAGCGCTTCACGTGCGCGTCCGGCAGGTGGCGGCGCAGCAGGTCGAGCAGCAGGGTGGCAATCAGTGGCCCGTGCACGATCAGGCCGGGGTAACCCTCGACACCGGTGACGTAGCTGCGGTCGTAGTGGATGCGGTGGCCGTTGAAGGTCAGCGCCGAGTAACGGAACAGCAGCACCGGGTCGGGCACGATCTCGCGGCTGAACTGCTCGTCGCGCGGCTCCGGGGTGGGCTCGGGCTGTGGCGCACCCGCAGTATCAGGAGCGCCCACCGCAGCGGGCGGGGGCGCATCGCGGTAGACGATGTCGTGTTCCTCGCTGAGCGCCAGTCCCTGCGTGTTGCTGAAATCATGCTTGACGCAGACAAACACCAGCGTGCCGCTGCGGCCGTGCTTGACGGTCACATCCTGGATGGTGGAGGTGCGCGTGACGGCATCGCCCACGCGTAGCGGCTGCAGGAAGTCGAGCCGGCCGCCGGCCCACATGCGCCGCGGCAAGGGCACCGGCGGCAAAAAGCCGCCGCGTCTGGCGTGACCATCTTCGCCGAGTTCGCTGTGGCGCGTCAGCGGTGTGAAGTAGAGCCAGTGCCACAACGGCGGCAGGGCGGTGCCGGGTGCGGGCGGCGGGTCGTCGCGGTCCAGCGTGGCCGAGAGGGCGGCCACCGGCGTCGCGGCCAGGACATCGCGGCGGGTTTCCTGGCGGCCGATCCAGTCGCGCAGGTGGTCCAGCTGGGGGGAGAGGTCGCCCGCAGGGGCGTCATGGTTCTGCATGACGCCATGATGCGGCATCCGCTAGGTGGCCGCCATTTGTTTTTGAGGAAGGGGCTGTTCGCCGGCGGTTAATGCCGGGGCGGCGATGACGCAGTCGCGTCCGGCATGTTTGGCGGTGTACAAGGCGTCGTCGGAGCGTGCCACCACGGCGTCGGCGCTTTCCTGCGGTTGCAGCTGCGCCGCGCCGATGGAGACGGTGACCTGGAAGGTCGCGCCTGCCACGTCAAACACCATCGCGCCAATGGCCCGACGCAGCCGCTGCGCCGCCTCCACCGCCTCGGCCAGCTTGGTCTGCGGCATGAGCACGATGAACTCTTCGCCGCCCCAGCGGCCGAACAGGTCGGTTTCGCGCAACTGGGCCTGCGAGATGGCGGCCAGGCGCCGCAACACCTCGTCGCCCACCGCATGGCCGTACTGGTCGTTGACGCGCTTGAAGAAGTCGATGTCCAGCATCAGCACGCAGAAATCGTCGTGCCGGCGGTGCAGGCCCTTGATCAGGCGGCGCAGCTCCGCTTCGATGTGGCCGCGGCACAAGGCATGCGTCAGGCCGTCGTGGACGGCCAGTTCGTTGAGTTCGCGGTTGCGGTTTTCCAGTTCCTGTGATTGCTGGCGCAGCTTTTCCTTGATGTCGCGTTCCTCGATGAGTGCGGCGTTGAGTTGCGCCAGCAACTGCTGCCGGTTGAGCCGGGCCGTGATCCAGTCGCGCGTGCGCCGGTACTCGCCGCGGCTGCGCACCAGCAGCATGGAGGCGTAGACCACAAAGCCGACCGGGACGACGGGATGCTGTTGCAGCAATGCGGGCTGCTTTGCGTACAGCATCGCCAGGGATCCGGTGACCAGGATCAACAGGAAGCTGGCATACAGACGGATGTCGATGCCAATCGTGCTCAGCATGAAAGAACTCAGGCCGATGAGAAAAATCAGGTGCAGGTAGAACAACGTGTCCATTTCGCCCGAGTTCAGCAGGGCGAAGTTGCTGACCCAGCCAGCGGCCAGCGCGGCCGTGCCCAGCCATTGATGCCGATACCAGTGCCGACGCTGCACGGTTTGCACTTCGGGCTGCTGCAGGAAGCGTTGCGCCATCAGCAGGCGGTAGACCTGGATGGCAATCATGCTGCCGGTCCAGAGCAGCAGGGGGGGCAGTGCTTGGGTATGAGCGTGAGCCCAGGCCATCAGAAAGATCGGCAGAAAGCCGACCAGCGTTGATTCGCGGGTGCGCACAAACAGCTCGTGCAGCATGCCCATCTCGACCTGTTCAACCAGGACCGGCGCCAACTCGCCCGCGGGATTTTGCGCGGAATTCATTTATGCATAAGTCCCAACTTAATTTTTTTGATTCTCACAGAATTGGCTTAATTTTGCAAAAAAATACTCAATTAACCATAAATAAGGTAATAATCTGCTGACAATGGACAAGCTCAAGCAAATGGAATCTTTCGTCTCGGTGGCCACCCGTGGCAGCCTGACGGCTGCCGCCAACGCCGAAGGCGTGGCGCCGGCCATCATGGGTCGCCGGATCGATGCGCTGGAAGGGCGCCTGGGGGTCAAACTGCTGGTGCGCACCACGCGCCGCATCACCTTGACGCATGAGGGCAGTGCCTTTCTGGAAGATTGCCAGCGCTTGCTGGCCGATGTGGCCAATGCCGAAGCCAGCGTTTCGGCGGGCGGTGTCAAGGCCAGCGGCCATCTGCGCATCACGGCGCCGGCTGGCTTCGGCCGCCGCCATGTGGCGCCATTGATTCCGAAATTCCGCGAACTGCACGCCGATGTGACGATCTCCCTCAACCTCAGCGACCGGGTGATTGACATCGCCGGTGAAGGTTACGACTGCGCGGTGCGCGTGGGCGACATGCCCGATTCCTCGCTGGTGAGCGTGCGCCTGGCCGACAACCGGCGCCTGTGCGTGGCCACACCCAAGTTCCTCAAGCAGCACGGCACGCCGCAGCAGCCGCAGGATCTGGCACGCCTGGACTGCCTGGTGCTGTCCAGCGATGCGTCACAGACACGCGGCTGGGCTTTCAAGGTGCCCAAGGGCGATGCCAGCGAGGTGATCCACTTCAAGCCCAACGGCCCGATGGACTGCTCCGACGGCCAGGTGCTGCACGACTGGTGCCTGGCTGGCTACGGCATCGCCTGGCGCAGCACCTGGGAGGTGGAGGCCGAGATCCAGGCCGGCACGCTGGTGGAAGTGCTGCGGGAGTTCGCCGCACCGCCCAACGGCATCTACGCCGTGTTTCCCCAGCGCAAGCACCTGCCGCTGCGGGTGCGGCTGTGGGTCGACTTCCTCAAGCACCACTACGGCCAGAGCGGCTTCTGGCAAAACCCGCTTTAAGGCTGCATGTGGCGTTGGTCGGAGCGGCTCAGGCCTTGAGGATTTTCTCGACCGCCATGCGCCCTTGCGGACTGGCCAGGATGACGATGGCATCGCCGGCCTTCACCGGGTGGTCGTCAGAGGGGTTGAACCGCCAGTGACCCTGCTCATGGGTGGCCATGAGCAGGTAATCGCGTGACTTCGGCAACAGTTGCCCCAAGGGGGTGCTTGGAAAGCCGGCCCGGACGATGACTTCCTCGACGCGCAGGTTTTCGTCGCTTTTGAGCATCTTGTCCATGAAGTTCACGACATGCGGCCGCACCATGGCCGAAGCAATCCGCATGCCGCCGGTGAAATCGGGCGAGACGATCTCATCGGCGCCGGCGCGGCGGGCTTTCTGGGTGTTGCGGATGTCGTGCAGGCGCACCACCACCCGGGCCTTGGGATTGATCAGCTTGACCGACAGCGCCACCATCAGGTTGTGGCTGTCGTCCGCCGTCACGGCAAACACGCCGGTGGCACGCTCCACCCCGGCGCGGCGCAAGGCATCGTCGTCGGCCGCATCGGCATGCAGGTACAGTGCGTCGGGGTGATGCTCCCGCCATGGGTCCAAGGTGGCGCGGTCGACTTCGATCACCACGAAGGGCCGATGGGTCTTGTGCAGTTCCTGGGCCACATTGGAACCCACGCGGCCAATGCCGCACACGATGTAGTGCCCCGTCAACTGGGATATCTGTTTTTCCATGCGCTTTTCCCTCAAGGCGGTATTCAAGTTTGAATCGATCAACAGAGCCACCAGGGTGGAAAAAAGGTAGCTCAGGGAACCAATGCCGACCACGGCAATGAAGATGGTGAAGAGCCGTCCGTAGGGATGCTGGCTCAGATCGATCACTTCACCAAAGCCGATGGACGAGATCGTGATGAAGGTCATGTAGAAGCTGTCGATCCAGGTCGCCGTCGGGCGTCCGATGTAGCGATAGCCGAGCGTGCCCACCAGCAGCACCAGCAGCAACAGCAGGGCGCCAAAGAAAAGCCCCGAAAAATGCCTGCTCTCGAATATCTTTTTCAAACCCGTGGCCTTGACGCTGATGAGACGGGAAATTCTAGCCCTCGCGAAACGCAAAACCCCGCGCAGTCAAGCTGGGCGGGGTTGGGGCGCGTCGGCTGCCCGGGGTATGGCGTGCGCTTATTTGCTCTTGAGGCACTCGCTCATGAATTTCTTGCGCTCATCGCCTTTCTTGTCCTTGGCGTCCAGATTGCACTGTTTCATGCGTTCCTGCTGGGCGGTCTTCTTGTCGCTGGCCGCTGCTTCGGCTGGCTTGCCGCTCAGGCAACTGCTCATGAATTTCTTGCGCTCGTCACCCTTGCGTGCGCCGGCTTCCTTGTTACACACGGTCATCTTGCTTTGCTGGGCGCTTGGGGCTTTCTGTTCGTCAGCCGCGTGAGCGGCGCCAACGGTCAGCGCCAGGCCGATGGCCAGGGTTGTCATCAGTTTTTTCATGCTGCGTTTCCTCTTGAGGTGGGTGAAATCCGGGGCTATCCCGCAGGGGATTCCAGCATAGAACAGGGCGGCTGGCAAACCTGATGACAAACAGTAACAGGGGCGCTTCAAGGCAAGACGGCAGTCGCCTCGTAAAATCGACCTTATGTTGTCTGTCAAAAATGAACTGCTCCAGGCGCTCGCCGCCGTGTTGGAGCAAACCTTGCCTGGCTCGGCCGCCCGGGCCGCTTTCGAATCGCCGAAGGTGGCTGCCCACGGCGATCTGGCGACCACGGCTGCCATGCAGCTGGCCAAACCCCTGAAACAGCCGCCGCGCCAGGTGGCCGAGACCCTGCGCGCCGCTCTGCTGGCGACGCCGGCCTTTGCGAGCTGGGTCGATGCACTGGACATCGCCGGTCCCGGCTTCATCAACATCAAGCTCAAGCCCGCGGCCAAGCAGCAGGTGGTGCGCGAGGTGCTGGCCGACGGCGAGCGCTTCGGCAGCCGGTCCGTCAACGGGCAGCGCATGATGGTCGAGTTCGTCTCGGCCAACCCGACCGGCCCGCTGCACGTGGGCCACGGCCGCCAGGCCGCGCTGGGCGACGCCATCTGCAACCTGTTCCAGACCCAGGGCTGGGACGTCTACCGCGAGTTCTATTACAACGATGCCGGCGTGCAGATCCAGACGCTGGCCAACAGCGTGCAGCTGCGCGCCAAGGGCTTCAAGCCGGGCGATGCCGAGTGGCCCGACGCTGCGTATAACGGCGACTACATTGCCGACATCGCAGCCGACTTCCTGGCCGGGAAAACCGTGCACTCGGACGACCGCGAGTTCACCGCCAGCGGTGATGTGAACGACCTGGACGGCATGCGCCTGTTCGCCGTCGCCTACCTGCGCCACGAGCAGGACCTGGACCTCAAGGCCTTTGCCGTCAAGTTCGACAACTATTACCTGGAGTCGAGCCTGTACACCAGCGGCAAGGTCGACGATGCGGTGCGCCGGCTGCGCGAGGCCGGCAAGACCTACGAGCACGACGGCGCGCTGTGGCTCAAGTCGACCGAGTACGGCGACGACAAGGACCGCGTCATGCGCAAGGGCGACGGCAGCTACACCTACTTCGTGCCGGATGTGGCCTACCACATCACCAAGTGGGAGCGCGGCTTCCAGAAGGTGGTGAACATCCAGGGCACCGACCACCACGGCACCATCGCGCGCGTGCGCGCCGGCCTGCAGGCCGCCGGTGTCGGCATTCCCGAGGGCTTCCCCGACTACGTGCTGCACACCATGGTGCGCGTGGTGCGCGGCGGCGAAGAGGTGAAAATTTCCAAGCGTGCCGGCAGCTACGTGACGCTGCGCGACCTGATCGACTGGACCTCCAAGGACGCGGTGCGCTTTTTCCTGCTCAGCCGCAAGCCTGATACGGAATACACCTTCGACGTCGATCTGGCGATCACGCAGAACAACGACAACCCGGTCTATTACGTGCAGTACGCCCATGCGCGCATCTGCTCGGTGCTGGCGACCTGGCGCGAGAAGGAAGGCGGCGATGCCGCCACGCTCAAGGATGCCGACCTGTCGGCACTCGACAGCCCGCAGGCGCAGGCCCTGATGCTGCAGCTGGCCAAGTACCCGGAGATGCTCACTGCCGCGGCGCAGGATTTCGCGCCGCACGACGTGACCTTCTACCTGCGCGACCTGGCGGCCAGCTACCACAGCTATTACGATGCCGAGCGCATCCTGGTGGATGACGAAGCGGTCAAGCGTGCGCGCCTGGCGCTGGTCGCGGCCACGGCACAGGTGCTGCACAATGGCCTGGCCGTGCTGGGCGTAAGCGCCCCGCAGAAGATGTAAGTCATATGGCTGACAAGACAACACGTTCCATGGAACACCGGAGACAAGGGCTAGGCATGAAACAGCAACGCGGCGGAACCATTCTGGGATTCATCATCGGCGTGGTCGTCGGACTTGGCGCCGCCTTGGCGGTGGCGGTCTACGTGACCAAGGTGCCGGTGCCTTTCGTCAACAAGGGGCAAAGCCATACGCCGGAGCAGGACGCCGCCGAAGCCAAGAAGAACAAGGACTGGGACCCCAACGCGCCGTTGTACGGCAAGAACCCGGCCAGGTCGGCGGCCATGGCACCGGCACCGGCCGCATCGGCACCGGCGGCGCCTGCGGCAGCGAAGACCGAAACCAAGCCGGCCGTCACGGCCGACCCGCTGGGCGATCTGGCCAAGGCCAAGACGGCGGCGGCCGATCCGTTCGCCTATTTCGTGCAGGCCGGTGCCTTCCGTACCCCGGAAGACGCCGAGAGCCAGCGCGCCAAGCTGTCGCTGGCGGGTGTCGAGGCCAAGGTGTCGGAGCGCGAGCAGTCCGGCCGCATGGTGTACCGCGTGCGCGTCGGCCCGTTCGACAAGCGCGACGAGGCCGAGCGCACCAAGGACAAGCTCGATGGCGCCGGCTACGAGACGGCCCTGGTGCGTGTGCAGCGCTGAGTCCTGTTCGGACTTCCCGGTTGAACTTTTGCGGCTGGGTTCTCTCTCATCCGAATTCGCAAGGAGTTGTTGAAGATGAAGCGTCGTGATTTTTCTCTGGCCTGTGGTTCGGCACTGGCGGCCAGCACCTGGCTGATGCCGGCAGCGCAGGCCCAGACCACCACCCCGGGCCAGTTGCAGGGCAAGCCACCTAAGGCCGGTGACGACTATCTGCCGCTGGACAAGCCGGCGGCGGTGGAGGCGCCAGCCGGCAAGATCGAGGTGGTCGAGTTCTTCTGGTACAACTGCCCGCACTGCAACGCCTTCGAACCGACCTTCGACGCCTGGAGCAAGCGGGTGTCCAAGGATGTGGTGATCCGGCGTGTGCCGGTGGCCTTCCGCAGTGACTTCGGTCCGCAGCAGCGCCTGTATTACGCCCTCGAAGCCCTGGGCCTGGTGGAGAAGCTGCACGCCAAGGTGTTCTATGCCATCCATGTGGAGCGCAAGCGGCTGGACCAGCCCGATGCCATCATCGATTGGGTGGGCAAGCAAGGCGTGGAGCGGGCCAAGTTCACGGAACAGTTCAATTCCTTCAGCACCGCCTCCAAGGCCACGCGGGCCACGCAGTTGATGAACGCCTACAAGGTTGAAGGCGTACCGGCCATGGGCGTGGCCGGCCGTTTCTACACCGATGGCACGCTGGCCAAGAGCATGGAGCGCACGCTGCAGGTGGTGGA
The DNA here is from genome assembly GCA_001797315.1 of Curvibacter sp. GWA2_64_110. GTDB lineage: Bacteria > Pseudomonadota > Gammaproteobacteria > Burkholderiales > Burkholderiaceae_C > Hylemonella. The sequence continues at coordinate 3,537 of MGPC01000023.1, read as the reverse complement.
GTTTTTGGTTGGGGAAGTGCGCAAGGGCCGTTGATCGTCTTGTCTCGTCCTACCTGGCAAAGCCCGCTGTTTGCGGGCTTTTTTTGTATTTTCTCCTTGTGGATATTGCGTAATGCGCTATTGAATTGATAGCAATTTGCTGCCGACATCAGCGCTGATGAAGCCGACGTGTCGGGCCGGCGTCCCGATGTGCCCCCATCCACCAAAGCAAGAACCGGCCCAGCCCCATTCCTGCCCGCTACAATCCAAAGGCAAGCCTCCGCAGCAAGATTCGTGCCTTTATGAACACCCCTATCCCCAAGCTCCTGCTCTGTGCCGCCTGTGCCCTGTTTGCCGCCGGCGCCAGCGCCGAGAAGGCCGACCGCAACAAGCCGATGAACGTCGAGTCCGACGCGCTGCGTTATGACGACCTCCAGCAGGTCAGCGTGTTCACCGGCAACGTGGTGCTGACCAAGGGCAGCATCGTGATCCGCGGTGCGCGCGTCGAGGTGCGGCAGGACCCGGAGGGTTACCAGTTCGGCGTGGCTTTTGCCGAGCCGGGCAAGCGGGCCTTCTTCCGGCAGAAGCGCGAAGGGGTGGACGAGTACATCGAGGGCGAGGGCGAGACCATCGAATACGACGGCAAGACCGACATCGTCAAGTTCATCAAGAAAGCCGAGATGCGCCGCCTGCGTGGCGCCACGCTGGCCGACGAGACGACCGGCGACGTCATCGTCTACGACAACAACACCGATGTCTTCACGGTCGATGGCGGCGCCCCCAAGGGCGCCACCGGCGGCCGTGGCCGCGTGCGCACCATGCTCACGCCCAAGCAGGACAAGGCGGCTGCCCCGGCCGCGCCGCAGCCGGGGCCGACGCTGCGTGCCACCACCACGCTGGGCGAGGAGAAGAAGTGAGCGGTACGGAATCGATGCTGGCGGATGCCGGCGTGACCGGGGCGCCGGACACGGCGCTGAGCAAGCTTGAAGCGCGCCACCTGAAGAAGTTCTATGGCAGCCGCGAGGTGGTCAAGGACGTGTCGCTCACGGTGCGCAAGGGCGAGGTGGTGGGGCTGCTCGGTCCCAACGGCGCCGGCAAGACGACCTCGTTCTACATGATCGTCGGCCTGGTACGCGCCAGCGCCGGCGACATCACCATCGACGGCCAGTCGGTCGAGCACATGCCGATCCATCGCCGCGCGCGTCTGGGCTTGAGCTATCTGCCGCAGGAGGCCTCGATCTTCCGCAAGCTCAACGTGGAAGACAATGTACGCGCCGTGCTGGAACTGCAGCACGACGAGGCCGGCAAGCCGCTGGCCAAGGACGAGATCGAGCGCCGCCTCACCGGTCTGCTGCAGGACTTGCGCGTCGATCACCTGCGTGCCTCGCCGGCGCTGGCCTTGTCGGGCGGCGAGCGACGCCGGGTCGAGATCGCCCGCGCGCTGGCCACCCAGCCGCGTTTCATCCTGCTGGACGAGCCGTTTGCCGGCATCGACCCGATTGCGGTGATCGAGATCCAGCGCATCATCAGCTTTCTCAAGTCGCGCGGCATCGGTGTGCTGATCACCGACCACAATGTACGCGAGACGCTGGGCATCTGCGACCATGCCTACATCATCAGCGACGGGCATGTGCTGGCGCAGGGCACGCCGGCCGAGATCGTGGACAACGTCGAAGTGCGCCGGGTCTATCTCGGCGAGCACTTCAAGATGTAAGCGCGGCACTGGATGAAACAGGGGCTTTCCCTCCGGGTCTCGCAGCACCTGGCGCTCACGCCGCAACTGCAGCAGTCGATCCGGCTGTTGCAGCTCTCGACGCTGGAACTCAACCAGGAGGTCGAGCAGATGCTCGACGACAACCCGTTCCTGGAACTGACGCAGGACGAGGCGCCGCGCGAGGAGTTCGGCCTCGAGCGGGCCGACACGCTGGTGTCGCAGGATGACCGGGACGCCGAATTTGCTATCAATTCTGTCGCTGTCGACGCATATGATCCGGTCTCTTCAGCCTCCAATGATGCCGAAACCGCTCCGTTGTCGAGCGACGAGGCGCCTGACTGGGATGGCGACGGCAGCGTGGACATGGCGCCCGACGACAGCGAGTGGGGCGGCGATGCGCCGGCCCGCAACGGCGCGCGCGACGAGGACGAGGCCGATGCCACCGAACTGGCGCGCAGCCAAGAGTCGCTGCAGGATTTCCTGCACCGCCAGGCCCTGACCCTGCGCCTGAACGCGGAAGACCAGGCGGCGCTGCGTTTCCTGATCGAGTCGCTCAACGACGACGGTTATCTGGAGGACACGCTCGAATCGCTGGCGCAGGGGCTGGCTGGCGAGGACGCCGAGCAGGTCGAGGAACTGGTGCACCACTTCACCGTAGCCTTGCGCCTGCTGCAAAGCCTGGAGCCCACCGGTGTGGGGGCGCGCAACCTGGCGGAATGCCTGACGCTGCAGCTGCACGCCTTGCAGCAGGTCCATGGCGAGGCTGCACCGCGCCCCGAGGTGCTGGCGCAGGCCTTGCGCGTCTGTGCCCAGCCCATGGATCTGCTGGCGCGGCGCGACACGCGTCGCCTGGTGCAGCTGTGCGGTGGCAACGAGGCGTTGACGCGCGAGGCGCTGGCCTTGATTGCGCGGCTGGAGCCCAAACCGGGGCGGCGCTTCGTCAATGTGGAGCGCAACGTCATCGTGCCCGACGTGCTGGTGACCAAGGTGGGCAGCGGGTCGCAGACGCGCTTTCGCGTCCAGCTCAACCCCGACGTCATGCCGCGCCTGCGCGTGCACGACATCTACGCCAACGCACTCAAGGGCTACAAGGCCAGCGGCCGCGATGCCGACAACTACGCCGCCCTGCAGCAGCGCCTGCAGGAGGCGCGCTGGTTCATCAAGAACATCCAGCAGCGCTTCGATACCATCCTGCGCGTCTCCAACGCCATCGTCGAGCGGCAGAAGAACTTCTTCATGCACGGCGAACTGGCCATGCGCCCGCTGGTGCTGCGCGAGATCGCCGACGAGCTCGGTCTGCACGAGTCCACCATCAGCCGCGTCACCACCGCCAAGTACATGGCCACGCCCTTCGGTACCTACGAGCTGAAGTACTTCTTCGGCTCCGGGCTGGGCACCGAATCGGGCGGCAACGCATCGAGCACGGCGGTGCGCGCCCTCATCAAGCAGTTTGTCGCCGCCGAGAGCGCGAAGAAGCCGCTGTCCGACAGCCAGATTTCCGAGATGCTGAAGGAGCAGGGCATTGAATGCGCCCGCCGGACTGTGGCCAAATACCGCGAGGCGCTGCGTATTGCACCCGCGAACCTAAGAAAGGCGCTATGAGCGCCTCCACCCCCAGGCTGCGCGCCCTTCGGTCGCTTCGCCACCCCCCTCCTGCTGCGCGGAGGGGGCGCACCCAGCGGCCCGGCGGAGCCGGTTCCGCGGGTGCCTGCGTCTGGATTTTTGTATGAATCAACTTACTCTCTTTCTGCCCTGCGCCGCTGGCGTCGAGGACTATCTGGCGCCCGAGATCCTGCGCATCACGGGCTTGCCGCCGGGCTGCATCACCAAGCAGCGTGGCGGGG
>MGPC01000022.1 GCA_001797315.1 Curvibacter sp. GWA2_64_110 | reverse complement strand
GACTTAAGCGCCAAGGACGGCATCACCGTCCTGCACCCACTGGATGCCGACACCAAGCGTATCCACATCGAGGGTGACGACATCCACATCCGTGACGGCCGGGGCGGCAACGTGCGCCTGTACCGCCGCCGCGAAGAACCCGAGAGTTGGCGTAACAGCCGCGTCATGGCCGGCTGGTGGTCCCCCGCACACTGGGCTGGCTACATGGAGCTGGTCGACGCCGCAGGCATCAAGTGGGAACGCAACCTGGGCGACATGGTCTGCGACGACTTCGGCAACCTGGTCGAGGTGTCGGCATGAAGCACCTCAGCCGCTTTTTTTCTTGGCTTCCCATTCCTGGAGCAAATTCAGCGCGCCGTCCAAGGCCGAATACATCTGCGCCAGTTCTGCAAGCTGCCACCGCCGGTCAGCCTCAGGAACGCCTTGCGTCTTCAGATCAGCTTCCGTGGCAGCGCAGTACTGCCCGAACTGCCGCAGGATCTGATGACGTCGGTCTGGGACTGTGGCTGGCAAAAAGGTATGCAATAGCACCTGAGTCGCTGCAAGGCGCGTCTCAAGGCGCAGGATGCGGGTCTCCATCTCGTCGTTTGTCATCGGCTTCCTCGTTCATTCATGTTGTAGGGCCACAGGGCAGCGGCAGGCGCCTGCTGGCGCGCCGCTTGATCTTAGGCCTTGCCGGAGATGGCGTGAAGGCCATCAACCTCAGCGAGCGACTTGAGCCGCGCAGCGTGGACCCGGGGCAGCTGGAAGCCATCCGCCATCACGGTGTGCGGCTTCCTTACACACGGGAAACCACGCACTTCGATGTTTACCTGGTGGAGCATGAAACACAGCCCAGCAATCTCCGCCTGAGCAGCGCCGACCTGATGTTGCGCACAGAGGTGCCGGCATGAGCGCCCCCACCATCATCCTCAGCGCCCCCCAGGGCTGGGGCAAGACCCGGCAAAAAGCCGCCCTGCAGGTCGAGTTCAAGTGCCGCCACGTCATTGACGACTGGCACCCCAGCCTGGGCACCTGCCCCGGCGCGCTGCACCTTACCAGCATGCACCCCGGGGACCTGGAGGACTTTGGCATTGCGCCCGAAGACATCCACCGCCGTGGCTGGCCCTGTGCCCGCGACATGCACCGCCCCCAGCGTGCCCAGGCCGGCAACATCTACACCCCGCTGCTGAGCCTGCTACTTAGCATCTTCGCCGCGGTGCTGCTGGGCCTCCTCCTGGCCAGTTCGTTTCACCTGGACACCTTCACCATCAGCGACCACAGCACCGAGGTGGCCGTCGCCCAGGATCTTGAAGACGCCCAGCGCGGTGAGCAGCAACGCCAGCGCCTGAACGTCATGGCCCGCGCCATCTGTGGCAATGCCGAGTGGGAAGAGCTCGGCAGCGGCGCCATCCAGTGCAACCCCCGCCACGGTCTCAAACCCTACGCCGTGCGACTGGCAGGAGCACAGCCATGAACTGCTGCAACGACTTCGGCCAATGCACCCGGGGCGCAGATTGCCCTGTACGAGCCCACCTGCACACCCGCAATGGCGGCGCACAGGTGGACACCACCCGCCCCCATAGCGACATGCCCATCGTCGACCTGGGCGACGAGTTCTTCCGCGCCGAAGGTGCCCTTGCGCTCTGCGCCTGCTGGATGCTGCTGGTGGTGTGCATCGCCTTCGGCATGGGCTTCGGCCTCTGGCTCATGGGCAACCCGCACCAGGCGGCAGATGCCGTGCGCGAATGGGGCGCCACCTTGCTGGCTGCACTGCCATGAGCGCCGTGCACACGTCTGCACAGGGCACGCCGGTCATGGAATACACCGGCACCCTGCTCCACCAGGCCGAAGCCCGCACCAAGGTGCTGGACGGCCAGGGCCACACCGTGCCCGTGCTCTGCATGGACATCGAGCTCGACAACGCCCTGCACACCCCCATGCATGTCGAGCAGCCATTCCCAGCCGCATCGCACGAACAGGCCCGCGCTGCAGCCCACCGCCTCAAGCGTGGCATGCGCGTCACCGTGCAGGCCCCACTGGTGAGCGTGCGCCTCGGCGCCACCGCCAGCCACATCCACGTCATCCCCGAAGCACAAGAGGAAGCCCCATGCCAACCGTAACCATCACCCTCACAGACACACCCGCCGGCGGCGTGGCCATCCACACTGACTTCAAACCCGCCATCGGTGCCCCCTGCAGCGCCGCCCAGTCCGCCGCGCTGGACATCATCACCACCACCAAGCGCCAGTGGTCCGGCACCACGCCCCTGCTGGCCGAGGTGGATATAGACGCCGTGCACCGCACGCGCGATCGCGTTGTGCCCGGCAGCGTTGCACCCAGCCAGAGGAGCGCCTGAACATGAGCACCCTCTGGCAAATCATCGCCCGCACCCTGGCCAGCCACCCCCGCCTGGTGGACTGGATCATTCGCCGTGCCCAGCGCACCCCGTACACCCACATCACCAGCGCAGACGGCAGCAGCGTTTACATGGGCCGCTGGTGGCTGTTCAACCCCTACGGCCGCGACGCCAATGACGAACAGACGCCGGCCCGCATCCCGTGGCTGCCTAGCGCGCGTATCCACCATATCTGCCGCGCCGACCAGGACCGTGACCTGCACGACCACCCGTGGAACGCCCGCACCATCGTGCTGAGCGGCTGGTACCGCGAAGAGCGCCCCTTCGACGAATATGCACCGCCGTCCGAGACCACCCGACTTGTGGACCGTCGCCTGCGCGAGATCTACAAGCGCAACGCCGGCTACACCGGCCGCCTGCTCTTCGGCCAATACCACCGCATCAGCGAGGTGAGCCCCGGCGGCGTCTGGACGCTTTTCATCACCGGCCGTAAGCGCGGCACATGGGGCTTCCTGGTCAAAGACAAGAAGGTGCCATGGCGCACCTACCTTGGCCTGGACAACCCCACCACACAGGAGCAGCCTCAATGACCAAGAACCCGCCCACCCAGGCCGCTGGCACCCAGTTCGCAATGTTCAAGCGGGCAAACGCCGTCCGCAGCACCACCAACCCACGCAAGACCTTCCCCGCAGATTACCTGCAGGAGCTGGCCGTCAGCGTCAAGGCCAGCGGCGTGCACCAGCCTTTGCTGCTGCGCCCCCTGCCCGCCTGGCGCGTGCCTGATACCCCCCGCAACGTCACCCACGAGATTGTCTGTGGCGAATGCCGCGACCGCGCCTGCGAGATTGGCGGCGTGGACGAATACCCCGTGATGATCAAGGACCTCACCGACGACCAGGTGCTGGAGATCCAGATCATCGAGAACCTCCAGCGCCGCGACCTGTCCGAGCTGGAGGAAGCCGAAGGCTACCAGTGCCTGATGGATCACAACAAGGAACTCAAGCCCGAAGACGTGGCCGAGAAAATCGGCAAGAGCCGCACCTACGTCTACAACCGCCTCAAGCTGCTCGACCTGGGCACCGAAGGCCGCGCCGCCCTGCGCGAGGGCAAGATCGAAGCCAGCGTGGCCATGCTGGCGGCCCGCATTCCAGACGGCAAGCAACAGGCCAAGTTCCTGCAGGAAGTTCTGCGCGGCCAAGGCTACGACCGCGAACCCATGAGCTTCCGCCGCGCCCAGCAGCTCGCGCAAGACAGCTACATGCTCAAGCTGTCAGACGCCCGGTTCAAGATCACCGTGGTGGATCTGGTGCCCGGCGTCGGCAGCTGCAAAGAATGCAGCAAGCGCACCGGCGCCAACCCCGACATCTTCCACGACGTCAAGAGTGCCGACGTGTGCACAGACCCGCCCTGCTTCCACAAGAAGGAAGAAGCCGCCGCCAAGCTGCTCGTGAAAGAGGCCGAGGCCAAAGGCCAGACCGTCATTGCCGGCAGCGAGGCCCGCGAGCTGCAGGTGAACAACTACAAAGGCGGCTACAAGGGCTACAAACGCCTGGACAACAAGGAAGACAGCCCCACCGGCGAACCCCTGCGCAAACTCATCGGCAAGCTCATGGACGAAAAGGGCATCAAGCCCACCATGCTGGAGCACCCGAGCAAGAAGGGGCTGCTGGAGGCCTGCCTGCCCAATGACGTGGCCAACACCCTGCTGAAGGAGATCCAGGCGCAGGCCAAGGCCGACAAGAAGGCCGCTCCCGCCGGCGTGCAGGATCTGCTGGACGAGAAGGCCAGCCAGGAGAAGGCCCGCCTGGATGCCAAGTTCCACCGCGAGGTGCGGGCGCAGATCATCGCCGAAACGTGGGCACTGATCCAGGCCAATGAAGGCATGGACGACGGCGCTCGCGTTGGCTTGGGCCACTTCAACATCGAAGTGCATCGCATGCTGGCCAGGCAGGCCGCCCACAGCCTGGACTCAGACGCTGCAGCAGCCGTCAGCAAAATCCTGGACGTCGGCAGCGTAGGGGCATCTCACGGCCTGGCCGAGATGGTGAAGAAGGACTCGCTGCCCGACCTGCTGCACCTGCTCTTCCTCATGCACAACCGCAGCGGCGAAGGCTTCGATCTGGTCACCAAGGCCGTGCACGGCAACAGGCTCAAGGAAGTCACCAAACGCATCGAGGCCGAGGTGAAAGACCGCGTCTACCCCAAGCCGGAGAAAAAAGCGCCCACCGCGAACGCCCCTGCTGCGCAAGCTAAGGCGGGTGCGGGGGGAAAGAGCGGAACGAAGGGCAAGCCGTCGACCGCTCCCGCTCGCGCGGCGAAGATCTCGGCCGAGGAAGCAAAGCAAGGCATCGCTGACGCGCTGCAGGGCATCGAGGGGTCAGCTTCTGCGCCCAAGGGCGCAGTGGCGCCGCCCGCTAAGCCAGGCGGCATGAACCCCATGGCAGCGTGGCCCTTCCCCAAGACCGCCGACGAAAAGGCGAGCGAGGCGCTGACATCCCACAAGGTCCAGAAAGCGCCCACAAAGGCCGCCACGTTAAGCGTTGGCCAGGCAGTGCGCGTCATCACCGACAAAGCCCAGCTCGGCCCCATCGCCGCCAAATGGGCCGGGCGAGACGGCACCATCGGCAAAGACATGGGCGACGGCGTCTACTCCGTCAAGCTCAAGCGTGGCGGTGCCATGCCCTTTGACGCCGGTCAACTGGAGGTGGTGGCATGAAACCGAGCGACACCACCCCCATCAAGCGCATGCACATCCTTGCTCTCAGCAAAGCGCTGGGCAACCCCACCACGGTCGGAGCCATCGAAGGTGACACGGTGGAGGACTGTCTCGTCGAAATGGCTGCAAAGAAATTGGCCGCTCATGCGCCAATCGAAGCCGTTGATGCTGGTCAGAACGTCATGCCACATGGCGTCGTGCACCTGCTCCCTCCCGTCACCATGAGCGTCGGCCAGCTTCGCTATGCCATTGATGGCATGGGCGGTGGCGACAACAAGGCGCGGCTGAGTTTCCAGTGGAAACTCCTCGGAAAGGATACGGACGGCGCACCCGCACCCGCTGGCTTGTACTGCTGGCAGCACGCCGCGAAAGACGAAGGGATGCTCCACCTTCCTGCTGGCGTTGATCCCAAGCCCCTTGAAAAGCCCCAGCCCGCGATCGCCGCCGATCTGATCATCACCCTGCGCCAGGCCGAGAAGCTGGTCGCGTTCTTCGGTGGCCACGACACCGAGGTATCGATCGCCCGGCACGAAAAAGGCCTCCTCGCCTGGTGTACCGACTACCCCGGAGAGGGTGGGCAGTACCTGGGCGACACCGAGGTTGATGACGAACTGGCAGACAAGGGCCGCCCCATCACCTTCGACCTGGTCGCCCACCTCACACGCCAGCAGGCTTTCAGCGCCCGCACCTTCGGCCCCGGCATGCGCACCCAGGGCGTGGTGGACCACATTCGCAAGGAACTGATCGAGGTACTGGCCAAGCCGGAGGATCTGAGCGAGTGGATCGACGTTGCCATCCTCGCGCTCGATGGCGCCTGGCGCACCGGTGCCACACCCGAACAGATCATCACCGCCCTGGTGGCCAAGCAAACCAAGAACGAAGGCCGCCAGTGGCCTGACTGGCACACCATGCCGGTAGACCAGGCCATCGAGCACGTTCGCACCGTCGATGCGCCGGAACTTGCCGGCCCACAGTACCCCGCCGCGTTCCTGGTCAATACCGTCAACGGCCCAACCTACGCCTGCATGCAACACACGCGTGCCCTGGGCGCTGTCTTCGGCCTGTTGGGTGCCGGCACCCTGCCCATGCCGCTGGACGATGACGACCAGCACGAGTGCGAAAACTGCATCAACGAGGCCACGACGCGAGGTGCAGCATGAGCCGCAGCCACAAACCCCGTAAGGCCTACCGCCCGCGGCTGATCGCCGTCAACACGCTGGAGATCGCCTTGCACCGTGCCGCCAAGCCAGCTGCAGCAGACCACGAGGAAGTGCTCAACATGCTGCGCCAGGCTGCCCAGGCCCTGCGTGAAGGCGTGGCCACTGAGCTGCAGTGGTCCATCATCGCCGGCGCCGTGGACGTGGCCAAGGCCATCGAGCACCAGGGCATCGTGCGCGGCCTGTCCGAGCACCTGAACACTGCCACGCAGGCCCTGCAGGCCGTCTACGACCGCGCCATGGCCAGCGGGCAGTGGAAGCCAACCGCCCTGCACTACTACGAGCTGGACGCGGTGCAGACCTTTGTGGATCTGCACACCTTCCAGGTCAACCAGCTCGGCCGCGCCGAGTTCCTGGCCGCCGTTGATGCCGCCCAAGCCCACATCAAGGCCAACGGCGACAAGGTCACCCTCATGCGCGACTTCCATGCCCTGCAAGCCGCTTAACCCTTTCCCCACCAACCGGAGCACACCATGAACGCACCCGAAACCCTGAAACTCTCCATCCCCGCCCTCGGCCACCTGGTCGAAGGCGGCTTCTTCCACGGCGTCTTGCTGGTCGACGGCAAGCTGTATGGCGAAGTCACCGGCCCTGCGGCCGATTGCTTTGTCAAGGATCTCGTCTGGCTGCCGGACTACAAGGATGTTCCTGGCGCCACCAGCGCATCCGATGGCCTGGCCAATACCCGCGCCATGGCTGAAGCCGGCAGCCCCCTGGGGCAAGCCGCCCTGGCCTGCCGCAGCGGCGGCTTTGATGACTGGTACGTCCCCGCCCGCGTGGGTGCGCTGCTGCAGCACGGCAACCTCAAGCCCCTGCTCGATGCGGCCGAGGCATTCGACACCGACTACTGGTACTGGACCAGCACGCAGTGCTCGCGCGACTACGCCTGGAGCCAGTACTTCCTCTACGGCAACACCGGCTACAGCGACAAGTCCTGGTCTGGCGGTGCCGCTCGTTTCGTCCGCAGATTCCCCTTGATTCCTTGAGCCCTTGAATCCTTTTTTCCGGCGCGCAGCGCCGGTCCAATTTTTTCCACAGGAGCAACCATGAGCACTGAAACCATCGAGATCCCCACCGGCCAGCACAGCGGCATCAAGCTGCCGCCGCTCGGCACCATGCTGCCTCACCTCGGCGGCGCCTTCTGGGCGCTGCAGCGCGCCAAGCCCGGCTCTGGCCAGGCGGACTACGCCATCATCGTGCCGCACGGCCCCGAGTTCGAGCTGCGCAAGGTCGCCTGGGGCGGCGCAGGCAAAGAAGAGCCCGGCGCGGCCTGCCAGTGGGACGGCCTGGCCAACACCCAGGCGCTGCTGGCCAACGCCGACGAGCACCCCGTGGTGGCCCCACTGGTCCAAGGCATTGGCGGCCTGACCGACCTGTACATCCCATCGCTGCGCGAGATGCATAACCTGGCGGCCAACGGCTGCGACGCCTTCGACCCGGATCTCTGGTACTGGACCAGCACGCAGTACTCGCGCGGCAGCGCCTGGGGCCAGTACTTCTACGACGGCCTCACCGACTCCAACGGCAAGTCCTGGTCTGGCGGTGCCGCTCGTTTCGTCCGCAGATCTGCCCTTGAACTCTTGATCCCTTGAACCCTTTAACCCGGCGCGCAGCGCCGGGCCGCCGCACTTTTACACCCACATGGCCCACTACTCCACGCTCAACATCTACAAGCCGGCGTATGACCTGCTGCGCCTGATGGCGCAATGCAAGAAAAACATGCGCAAGGACTTCAAGCACACCACGGGCAGCGACGTGCACGCCCTGGGCGTGGAGGTGGTGCTGCAGATTGCCGAGGCCAACGAAGCCACGGGCCAGGCGCGTGTGACAGCCATCCGGCTGATGCACAAGCACCTGGACCGGCTCAAGCTGCTGCTGCGCTTCTGCAATGACGAGCGCCTGGTCAGCACCGGGCAGTGGGCACAGGCCATCAAGCTGATGGAGGCCGTGGGTGCGCAAGGCGGCGGGTGGATCAAGCTCACCGAAAAAACGTCAGCAGCATGAAATCCAAGGTTCTCATGCCCGAACGTCAATTGAATCTGGTCTTGCCCCTGGCCCACAAGGCCACGGACATGCGCACCACGGATACCGCTGCCCCAGGGCAGGCCTGGTCCGGCGCAGTTTCCCCGCCGATCGGCACCCGCCTTCGGCAGGGCGACGTGGATAGCAAACACCGACGCAGTACTCGCGCAACAACGCCTGGAACCAGAACTTCAACAACGGCAACACCAACAACAACGACAAGTCCTGGTCTGGCGGTGCCGCTCGTTTCGTCCGCAGATTCAACCGCACCGTGTTCGTTCGAGGCCCTGGTGCAGGCCTACCTCGATTGCCGCGCCAACAAGCGCAACACCGCCAGCGCCCTGCAATTCGAGCAGGCGCTGGAGGCCAACCTCTGGGCGCTGTATCAGCGCCTGATCGACGGCACCTACCAGCCTGGCCGCAGCATCTGCTTTGTGGTTACCCGCCCCAGGCCGCGCGAGGTGTGGGCCGCCCAGTTCGCCGACCGCATCGTGCACCACCTGCTGTACAACCACATTGCCCCGCGCTTCCATGCCGGCTTCGTGGCCACCAGCTGCGCCTGCATCCCAGGCCGTGGCACCCTGTACGCCGCCCTGCAGCTGGAGCACAGCGTGCGCTCCATCACCCAAAACTGGAGCCGCCCGGCGCACTACCTGAAGATGGACCTGGCCAACTTCTTCGTGGCCATCAGCAAGCCCGTCCTGCTGGCCCAGCTGGCCAAACGTGTGCACGAACCCTGGTGGCTGGCTCTGGCACGCACCATCCTCTTTCATGATCCGCGCACCGACGTCGAGCTGCGCGGAAGCCCGGCCAAGCTGGCCCTGGTGCCGCCCCACAAGAGCCTGTTCAACGCGCCGGCGGACACGGGCTTGCCGATCGGCAACCTGAGCAGCCAGTTCTTCGCCAACGTCCACCTTGACGCGCTGGACCAGCACGTCAAGCACCAGCTGCGCGCCCGGCACTACGTGCGCTACGTGGACGACTTCATCCTGCTGCACGAGTCACCCCAGTGGCTCAACCAGGCGCGCGCAGATATCGAGGCCTGGCTGCCCCAGTACCTGGGCGCCCGCGCCAACCCCAGCAAGACCATCCTGCAGCCCATTGCCCGCGGTATCGACTTCGTTGGCCACGTCATCAAGCCATGGCGGCGCACCACACGGCCGCGCACCCTGGCCACGGCCCTGCGCCGCCTGGAGCGCATGCCGGCCGAAGACCTGCACACCGCCGGCAACAGCTACCTGGGCCTGCTGCGCCAGGCCACCCACAGCCACGCCGACCAGGCGCAAGTGGCCCGGCTGCTGCGCCGGCGTGGGCACGCGGTGGCTGGGGACCTTTCGAAGATTTACAGGAAACAACCATGAGCGGCCGAGCTATGACAAAAACCCGTGAACTGCTGCGCGCCTACCCGGATGGACTCAGCACACCTGCGATCGCGCGGCAGATCGGCGCTCAAAGAGCCACCACCCTGGTCATGCTGCACAAGATGCCCGATGCCTATATCCACCACTGGGAAAGCAACGGCTTTGGCGATCGCGCTGTGTGGCGCGTGGTGGTGCCGCCACCGCACTGTGAGCGGCCAAGGAACAAGAGCCGCAGTGAACACCGGCCAGTCATGAGACCGACTACATCCAATCAGGAAGGTGCTGCAGCATGATCAGAACATTGACCACAAGGCGGGACAGCAGCCCAGCCAAGCGGAGCCATTCAGTAGGCATGATTTTTGGCATTCGGCACCTCCAAAGTGATGCCCGAATATCTCGCGTTGAATTTTCGGCGTCATCTTGCTGGATTTCCGGCGGAGGCAAGCCATGACATTCCCCGCAGATCTGGCCAAGCTCTACGTCGAGCAGGCCGGCCAACGCTACGAGCCGAGCAATGGCACCGAGGGCGAGATATTCATGTCTGAGTGGTGCCGCCAGTGCGCCAGAGATCGCGCCATGCGCGACGGCGTGGAGCTGGATGAGTGCGACGACGACGAGGTCTGCACCATCATCGCGGCCAGTTTCGCCGGCGAGGCCAAGGAGTGGGTCTACGGCAAAGATGGCCAACCCATGTGCACGGCCTACGTGCCGGCCGGTCAAGCCACATCAGCGCCGCGGTGTGAGCACACTGTGGATATGTTTGGAGACGCCTGAAGTGACCATGTCAACCGAACTAACTCGCCAGCAGCTCTGCGCCGCCCTGGGCGTGAGCGAGTCCACCATTCGCCGGCTTGAGCATGATGGGCTACCATTCACGCCCGTGGGTGCCAGGTCGAAACGCTACAACCTGGACGAAGTAAAGAACTGGCTCAAGGTGCACCAACCATGTCAATCTGGCAAGACAAACAAGGGCGTCGGCACGTCGGCCTTATGGTCCGCGGCCAACGAATTCACCGCATCCTGCCGGAAAACACATCTTCGCGTGATGCCCAGCTGATCGAGGCTCAGCTGCGTGGCGCCATGGCCAAGGGCGCACAAGTCTCAGTGCCTGGTGACCCGCCCATGACGGCCGTCCTGGCCCTATACACGCAGCATGCTGCGCGCCTACGCAGCGCCGACACCTCCAAGCACCACGCCCAGCGCCTCGGTCCCTGGGCCGTGAAATACACCGCCAGCCAGGCGCGCGAGTTTGCAGCTCACGTCATCAAGGACATGAGCCGCCTGGTTGAAGACCCGAAGACCGGCAAGAAGGCCCCCGCCTACGCTGCAGCCACCATCAACCGCAGCCTGGCCACGGCCAAGAAAGGCCTGGCCCTGGCCTGGGAGCAGAACCTCACCCCGGAAAACTACGGCCTGCGCATCAAGACTGTCGCCGTCAACAACAAGCGCGAGGTCTTCCTCACCGTCGACCAGGTGCGCACCATCGCCAGCCACTGCAGCGAACAAGCCCAGGCGGCCATCTGGGCCGCCCTGCTCACAGGGGCCCGACGTGGCGAATTGTTCCAGATCCGGGCGGAGCACATTGGCCGCAATGAAATCACCATCCCAAGCAGCCACACCAAGACGCTGCGGCCGCGCGTGGTGCCCATCATCCCGGCCCTGCGGCCGTGGCTCAAGCATTTCCCTCTCACCATCACCGTCGACGGTGTCAAGAGCGCCTGGCGCCGTGCCCGTGTGGACGCCGGCATGGAGCACGTCAACTTTCACGACCTGCGCCACAGTTGCGCCAGCATTTTGCTGAGCCTGGGCGTCGACCTCTACACCATTGGCAAGATCCTTGGCCACAGCAACACCCAGACTACCCAACGTTATGCGCACCTGCAGATCGAGCAGCAGCGCACTGCCCTGGACAAGCTCAGCCAGTTGGTAAAGACCACATCCAAAAAACAAAAAGCCCGCACCGCCAAAAAGGCAGTGCGGGCTTGATTTACACCGAGAATTACACCGGCCCCGGAATTACACCGAAACCAGAAAAAGAAAAACCCACGTAACTTGTTGATTTACGTGGGTTTTTTGTTGGTGGGCGATACATGGATCGAACATGTGACCCCTGCAGTGTGAATGCAGTGCTCTACCGCTGAGCTAATCGCCCTGAATCTGTTTTCCTTGAGCCATCTGCTCTCCGGGAAAACCAGCATTATGCCACAGATTTTCGGCTCTTCGCCTCAGGCGGCGTTGCGCCACACCGTCTTGCCGCCGCTGGCCTTGTCGAGCTGGGCCAGCAGGTCTTCGTGCGCGGCGATCTCCTGCTCGTTGGCGGCCAGCACCGGCAATTCGAAACGGCTCAGGTCGATGCGCTCGAAGCCGCCGTTGCCGTCTTCGGCGTCCGTTGCGTCGATCAGCAGCGCATCCTGCCCGCGCGTGAGGTTGATGTAGACGTCGGCCAGCAGTTCGGCGTCGAGCAAGGCGCCGTGCAGCGTACGGCCCGAGTTGTCGACCCCCAGACGGTCGCACAGCGCGTCAAGCGAGTTGCGCTTGCCCGGGAACATCTCCTTGGCCATCACCAGCGTGTCGGTCACGCTGGCCACGAATTCGCTGAAGGCCGGCTTGCGGATGAGCTCCAGCTCCTTGTTCAGGAAACTGACGTCGAAGGCCGCGTTGTGGATGATGATGTCGGCATCCTGCAGGTAGGCCAGGATCTCCTCCGCCACCTCGACGAACTTGGGCTTGTCGCGCAGGAATTCGTTGCTGATGCCGTGCACCCGCAGCGCGTCCTCGTGGCTGTCGCGCTCTGGGTTGAGGTAGAAGTGCAGGTTGTTGCCGGTGAGCTTGCGATTGAGCAGCTCCACGCAGCCGATTTCAATGATGCGGTCGCCGCCTTCGGCGGACAGGCCCGTGGTTTCAGTGTCGAGAACGATCTGGCGCATGGCCCAATGATAGCCGTCACAGGGAATTCATATCTGACTGGCGAAAACCGCGTCAAGTTAGGCGCCGCGCGGAACCGGGTTGAACACCCGGTGAGCACGGCAACGACACATGGCGGGGTTTCTCGCCGGATCAGTGCTTTTCCTTCGCCAGGTTGATCGTGTACTTGGGTATCTCCACCACCAGATCCTTCTGTGCCAGGATGGCCTGGCAACTCAGGCGCGAGTTCGGCTCCAGGCCCCAGGCGCGGTCGAGCAGGTCTTCCTCGTTTTCGTCGAGTTCGTTGAGCGAATCGAAGCCCTCGCGCACGATGACGTGGCAGGTAGTGCAGGCGCAGCTCATGTCGCAGGCATGCTCGATCTCGATGTCGTTGTCCAGCAGGGCCTCGCAGATCGAAGTGCCGGCCGGCGCCTTGATTTCAGCGCCTTGCGGGCAGAGCTCGGGGTGGGGAAGGATCTTGATGATGGGCATGGTGTGTTCGGCGTTCGTGGACTCAGACCGTCTCGATGTTCTTGCCCGCCAGGGCCTTCTGGATGCCGCGGTTCATGCGCAACGCGGCAAAGGCTTCGGTGCCTTTGGCCAGCGTTTCGGTGGCGGCGTCGATGGCCGCGGCGTCTTCCAGGGTGCGCGATGCCTCCAGGGCAGCCATCAGACCGTCGATCGTTTCACGCTCCTCGGCTGACAGCAGGTCGCCATCGGCGGCCAGCGCGCTGCGCGTGGCCAGCAGCATGCGGTCGGCCTCGACACGCGCCTCCACCAGCGCGCGGGCGCGCATGTCGGCCTCGGCCGTGGTGAAACTCTCCTGCAGCATCTTGGCAATCTGCTCATCGCCCAGGCCATAGGACGGCTTGACGTCGATGCGCGCCTCCACGCCACTGACCTGCTCGCGCGCGCTGACCTGCAGCAGGCCGTCGGCGTCCACCGTGAAGGTGACACGGATGCGCGCCGCACCGGCCGCCATGGGCGGGATGCCGCGCAGCTCGAAACGCGCCAGGCTGCGGCAGTCGGCCACCAAGTCGCGTTCACCCTGCACCACGTGCAAGGCCAGCGCGGTCTGGCCGTCCTGGTAGGTCGTGAAGTCCTGCGCCATCGCGGTCGGGATGGTCTGGTTGCGCGGCACGATGCGCTCCACCAGCCCGCCCATGGTCTCGATGCCGAGCGAGAGCGGAATCACGTCCAGCAGCAGCAGGTCGCCGGCAACGTTGTTGCCGGCCAGCTGGTTGGCCTGGATGGCGGCGCCCAGCGCCACCACCTCGTCCGGATTGAGGTTGGTCAGCGGCTCGCGGCCGAAGAACTCGCCCACCGTGCGGCGGATCACCGGCATGCGGGTCGAGCCGCCCACCATCACCACGCCCTGCACCTCGTCGAGGGTGAGCTTGGCGTCGCGCAGCGCCTTGCGCACCGCGCTCATGGTGCGCGCCGTCAGGCCGGCGGTGAGATCCTCGAACTGCGCGCGACTGACCGTCAAATCGAGCTCTGCGCCCGCCACATGGGCGCGGAACGCTACGGAATCAGTAGCAGACAGCGCTTCCTTGCAGGCCCGCGCCGCCACTTTCACCGCGGCCTTATCGGCCGCGGTCACGCTGTTCAGGCCCGCTTGCTGCAACGCCCAGGCCGCCAGGGCGGCGTCATAGTCGTCGCCGCCCAGGGCCGAGTCGCCGCCAGTGGCGATGACTTCGAACACGCCTTTGGAGAGACGCAGGATGGAGATGTCAAAGGTGCCGCCGCCCAGGTCGTAGACGGCGTAGATGCCTTCGCTGGCGTTGTCCAGACCGTAGGCAATGGCCGCGGCGGTGGGCTCGTTGATCAGGCGCAGCACGTTGAGGCCGGCCAGTTGCGCAGCGTCCTTGGTAGCCTGACGCTGGGCGTCGTCGAAGTAGGCCGGCACCGTGATGACGGCTCCGTACAGGTCGTCGTTGAAGGTGTCTTCGGCACGGTAGCGCAGCGTGGCCAGGATTTCGGCACTCACCTCCACCGGCGACTTCTCGCCCGCCACTGTCTGCAGGCCCAGCATGCCGGGGTGGTCCACCAGCCTGTAAGGCAGCTTTTCGCGCCCCACCACGTCCTGCACGCCGCGACCCATGAAGCGCTTGACGGAGGCAATGGTGTTCTCCGGGTCTTCGGCCAGCGCGGCTTGCGCCTCGAAGCCGATCTGGCGCCCGCCATTGGCGAGGTAACGCACCACCGACGGCAGGATCACACGGCCTTGTGCGTCGGGCAGGCACTCGGCCACGCCGCTGCGCACAGCGGCCACCAGCGAATGGGTGGTCCCGAGGTCGATGCCCACGGCAATGCGCCGCTGGTGCGGATCGGGGGACTGGCCGGGTTCGGAAATTTGCAGCAGTGCCATCGTTGTTCTGTTCGGGTCGGGGCCGGATTCACGGCCTTTGTTTCAGGCCCCTATTGTCGCCGGGCCGCGTTATCCATCTGCTCGTAGCGGGCTTCGATGTCGCGGGCGAAGCGCTCAACGAACATCAGCGCCCGCACCTGCGCCACGGCGCCTGGGTAGTCGTGCGCCACGTCCAGCAATTGCTCGCATTTTTGTAGCAGGTCGCGTCGGCTGCGGGCGATCTGGTCGCTGATATCGTCCAGATCTTCGCTACCTGCAACGTCGTCCAGCGCCTCGCGCCACTCCATCTGCTGCATCAGGAACTCGGCCGGCATGGCGGTGTTGTTCTCGGCATTCACCGGCACACCTTGCAGCTCGCACAGGTAGGCTGCGCGCTTGAGCGGATCTTTCAGGCGCTGGTAGGCCTCGTTGATGCGCACCGACCACTGCATGGCCACGCGCTGCGCCGCCGCGCCCTGGGCGGCGAACTTGTCGGGATGCGCCTCGCGCTGCAACTCCTTCCAGCGCGCATCGATGGCCGCACGGTCCTGCGCAAACTGCTGCGGCAGGCCGAACAGTTCGAAGTCGTTGGATTGCAGGGATGTCACGAAGTACTCAGCCTTTTCGAGATGGGAAGCGTTGTGAGCGGACGTCAGCAGGGTGCCGCCAGCGCGCAGAAACCGGAATGAACTTTCGGTTCATGAGGATTTCGAGCACTGCCGAAGCCCTGATCACGTTCGCGCAGCAGCTTCACACTCGAAAAGATTCGCCGCAACCGCAGCGGTCGCGCTCGTTCGGGTTGTTGAAGCGGAAACCCTCGTTCAAGCCCTCGCGCACATAGTCCAGCTCGGTACCGTCGATGTAGGACAGGCTCTTGGGATCGATCAGCACCTTGACGCCGTGCCCTTCGAACACGAGGTCCTCCGGCGCCACGTCGTCCACATATTCCAGCTTGTAGGCCAGGCCGGAGCAGCCGGTGGTCTTGACGCCCAGGCGCACGCCCACGCCCTTGCCGCGCTTGGCCAAGTAGCGGGTCACATGCCGGGCTGCGGCTTCAGTCAGAGTTACTGCCATTTCAGTCTTTCATGCCCCGTCCCCCGGACCCTTCAGGCCAGGGCCGCCGCGGAACCGGCTTGGCCGGGCCGCTGGCGGCGCCCCCTTGAGGGGGAAGCGCCGAAGACGCTTCGGGGGGGAGCCATCAGTTCATGTGCTTCTTGCGGTAATCGTCCACGGCAGCCTTGATCGCGTCTTCGGCCAGGATGGAGCAGTGGATCTTGACCGGCGGCAGCGCCAGTTCTTCGGCGATCTGGCTGTTCTTCAGCGCCGCCGCCTGGTCCAGCGTCTTGCCCTTGACCCATTCGGTCACCAGCGAGCTCGACGCAATGGCCGAGCCACAACCGTAGGTCTTGAAGCGTGCGTCTTCGATGACGCCGGTCTGCGAGTTCACCTTGATCTGCAGCTTCATCACGTCGCCGCAGGCAGGCGCACCCACCATGCCGGTGCCTACCGTGTCGTCGCCCTTGTCGAAGGAGCCGACGTTGCGCGGATTTTCATAGTGGTCAACGACTTTTTCAGAATAGGCCATTTCAGTTTCCTTTCTTCAATTCGCCTGGTTTCACGCCATCCGGTTCGCCACAGAGGACTAGACCAGGAACGCCGCGGAACCGGCTCTGCCGGGCCGCTGGCGTTGCCCCCTTGAGGGGGAGGCGGCGCCAGCCGCACGGGGGTGTTTGTCTAATGAGCCGCCCATTGGATGGTGCTCAGATCCACGCCGTCCTGGAACATCTCCCACAGCGGACTCAGGTCGCGCAGCTTGGCCACGTTGTGCTTGATGGTCGCGATGGCGTAATCGATCTCTTCCTCGGTCGTGAAGCGGCCGATGGTCATGCGCAGGCTGCTGTGCGCCAGTTCGTCGCTGCGGCCCAGGGCGCGCAGCACATAGCTAGGCTCCAGCGAGGCCGAGGTGCAGGCCGAGCCACTGGACACGGCCAGGCCCTTGATGCCCATGATCAGCGATTCGCCTTCAACGAAGTTGAAGCTGATGTTCAGGTTCTGTGGCACGCGCTGGGTCGGGTGGCCGTTGAGGAAGGTCTGCTCGATGTCCTTCAGGCCATTCAACAGGCGGTCGTGCAAGGCATGCGCCTTGGCGTTGTCCTGCGCCATTTCCAGCCTGGCAATGCGGAAGGCCTCGCCCATGCCGACGCACTGGTGCGTGGGCAGCGTGCCGGAGCGCATGCCGCGCTCGTGGCCGCCGCCGTGCATCTGCGCCTCGATGCGCACGCGCGGCTTGCGGCGCACGTACAGCGCGCCGATGCCCTTGGGGCCGTAGGTCTTGTGCGAGGCCAGGCTCATCAGGTCGACCGGCAGTGTGGCGAGGTCGATCGCCACCTTGCCGGTGGCCTGGGCCGCGTCCACATGGAACAGCACGCCCTTCTCGCGGCACAGCGTGCCGATGGCCGGGATGTCCTGGATGACGCCGATCTCGTTGTTCACGAACATGACGCTGATCAGAATGGTGTCCGGGCGGATGGCGGCCTTGAGCTTGTCCAGGTCGAGCAGGCCGTCTTCCTGCACGTCCAGGTACGTGACTTCGAAGCCCTGGCGCTCCAGTTCGCGCATGGTGTCCAGCACGGCCTTGTGTTCGGTCTTCACCGTGATCAGGTGCTTGCCCTTGCCCTGGTAGAAGTGCGCCGCGCCCTTGAGGGCCAGGTTATTGGACTCGGTGGCACCCGAAGTCCAGACAATCTCGCGCGGATCGGCGCCCACCAGATCGGCCACATGGCCGCGCGCTTTCTCGACGGCCTCTTCGGCTTCCCAGCCCCAGGCGTGGCTGCGCGAAGCCGGGTTGCCGAAATGCTCGCGCAACCAGGGAATCATGGCGTCAACCACGCGCGGATCACAAGGCGTGGTGGCGCCGTAGTCCATGTAGATCGGGAAATGAGGGGTCATGTCCATACAGGCTCGCTACGAAACTCGGTAAAAAATGTCTTGAAAATCAGGACTTGGAAAAGGAATTGCCCAGCGCGAACACCGAATTGGGGGCATTCACGCGCACCGGCTTGACCACCGGCATGCTGGAGATGGCACGCTTGACGGTCGGCTTGTCTTCGATGGTGATGCCCTTGGCCAACTGGTCGTCGACCAGCTTTTGCAGCGTGACGGAGTCGAGGAACTCGACCATGCGCACGTTGAGCGAGGCCCACAGCTCGTGCGTCATGCAGCGGCCGGCGTCGCCCAGGCAGTTTTCCTTGCCGCCGCACTGGGTGGCATCGATCGGCTCGTCCACCGACAGAATGATGTCGGCCACGGTGATGTCGGCCGCCTTGCGTGCCAGCGTGTAGCCGCCGCCGGGGCCGCGGGTGGACTCCACCAGCTCATGACGGCGCAGCTTGCCGAACAGCTGTTCGAGGTAGGACAGCGATATTTGCTGGCGCTGGCTGATGGCCGCCAGCGTCACGGGGCCGTTGCTCTGGCGCAAGGCCAGGTCAATCATCGCGGTGACCGCAAAGCGGCCTTTGGTCGTGAGGCGCATCGCAAACTCCTGTTCCGGGTTTGACTGTCTGTATTTCCCCGGAGTTTGGAGCTCCGGGGTGCTGTTCCACCCTGCCCGGCTGCTAACCACGACCCTGGGGCCGACCGTTCACCGGGCTTTGTTGACTAATTGGGTCAAGTATAGCAAAAAACCCCGTGGTCTGCTCGGATAAGCCGCCCCGGCGGGGGGTGCGGCCAGGCGTGGCGCCTGGTGTGGGCTACAGCCCGGCCGGGTGGTCGGGCACGGCGGCGCCGAAGGCGCGCGCCTTGAGCAGGTTGAGCTGGTCGCGCGTACGGGCGGCCTGCTCGAACTCCAGATTGCGTGCGTGCTCCAGCATCTGTTTTTCCAGCCGCTTGACCTCGCGCGCCATGTCCTTCTCGCTCATTTCTTCCACCTTGGCGCGCGCCATGGCCTCCTGCTCCAGCCGCTCGGCTTCGCGGCCGGCCTTCTCGCTGTAGACACCGTCGATCAGGTCGCGCACCTGCTTGACGATGCTGCGCGGCGTGATGCCGTGCGCCAGGTTGTGCGCAATCTGCTTGGTGCGCCGCCGTTCGGTTTCGCCGATGGCCTTGGCCATGGAGTCGGTCACCTTGTCGGCATAAAGAATGGCCTTGCCGCTCAGGTTGCGCGCCGCGCGGCCGATGGTCTGGATCAGCGAGCGCTCGGAGCGCAGGAAACCTTCCTTGTCGGCGTCCAGGATCGCCACCAGCGACACCTCGGGGATATCCAGGCCCTCGCGCAGCAGGTTGATGCCCACCAGCACGTCGAAGGCACCCAGCCGCAGGTCGCGCAGGATCTCCACCCGCTCCACCGTGTCCACGTCGCTGTGCAGGTAGCGCACCTTGACGCCGTTGTCGGTCAGGTAGTCGGTCAACTGCTCGGCCATGCGCTTGGTCAGCGTGGTGATGAGCACGCGCTCGTGCTTGTCGACCCGGATGCGGATTTCCTGCAGCACATCGTCCACCTGGTGCGTGGCCGGACGCACCTCCACCTCGGGGTCCACCAGGCCGGTCGGGCGCACCACCTGCTCCACCACCTGGCCGGCGTGCTCGTTCTCCCAGTTGCCCGGCGTGGCCGAGACAAAAACCGCCTGGCGCATCTTGGTCTCGAACTCCGCGAACTTCAGCGGCCGGTTGTCCAGCGCGCTGGGCAGGCGGAAGCCGTACTCCACCAGCGTGGTCTTGCGCGCACGGTCGCCGTTGTACATGCCGCCGAACTGGCCGATCAGCACGTGGCTCTCGTCCAGGAACATCAGTGCGTCCTTCGGCAAATAATCGGTCAGCGTGGCGGGCGGCTCGCCCGGCGCCGCACCCGACAGGTGCCGCGTGTAGTTCTCGATGCCCTTGCAGTGGCCCACTTCGGACAGCATTTCCAGATCAAAGCGGGTGCGCTGCTCCAGGCGCTGCGCCTCCACCAGCTTGCCCATGCCCACCAGTTCCTTCAGGCGTTCGGCCAGTTCCACCTTGATGGTCTCCACCGCCGCCAGCACCTGCTCGCGCGGCGTCACGTAATGGCTGCTCGGGTAGACGGTGAAACGCGGCACCTTCTGGCGGATGCGGCCGGTCAACGGATCGAACAGCTGCAGCGATTCGATTTCGTCGTCGAACAGCTCGATGCGCAGCGCCATCTCGCTGTGCTCGGCCGGAAACACGTCGATGGTGTCGCCGCGCACGCGGAACTTGCCGCGCGAGAATTCCGTATCGTTGCGCTGGTACTGCATGCGCACCAGCTGGGCGATCACGTCGCGCTGGCCCATGTGGTCGCCGGCGCGCAGCGTCATCACCATCTGGTGGTAGGCCTCGGGCTGGCCGATGCCGTAGATGGCCGAGACCGTGGCCACGATCACCACGTCGCGCCGCTCCAGCACGCTCTTGGTGCACGAAAGGCGCATCTGCTCGATGTGCTCGTTGATGGCGCTGTCCTTCTCGATGAACAGGTCGCGCTGCGGCACATAGGCCTCGGGCTGGTAGTAGTCGTAGTAACTGACGAAGTACTCCACCGCGTTTCGGGGGAAGAACTCGCGGAACTCGCTGTAGAGCTGTGCCGCCAGCGTCTTGTTGGGCGCGAACACGATGGCCGGCCGCCCCAGGCGGGCAATCACGTTGGCCATGGTGAAGGTCTTGCCCGAGCCGGTCACACCCAGCAGGGTCTGGAACACCTCGCCGTCCTGCACGCCCTCCACCAGCTTGTCGATCGCCTCGGGCTGATCGCCTGCCGGCGGATAGGGCTGGTACAACTCGAAGGGCGAACCGGGAAACGTCACAAACGTGCCGGCGGGGGCCGGACCGGCAGCGTCAGAATGCACGTTCGCAAGGGCAGTAGATGATGACATGAAAAGGCAAGTCAATGGGCGGGACGAACAGGCATGTTATCGATTGCCGACCGGGCACGCTCCCGCACGGCAACGCATCCGGTGCTGACAGGCTTTTCCCGGCCCGAGGCTATAGTGCGGATACCGTTTTCCGGCTTCCTCTTGTTGCGCCCCGATCGCACGGTCGGCACGGTGACACCGTCATCGCCGCCAATCCTGTCTATTTATACAGTATACAAAATCCATCCCAATGGTGGCAACCGGTTTTTTTCTTCAGATCGCACGCTGGAGCTGACATGGCGTCCCCCAAACTCACCCTCGATTCGTTCTGTGCCTGGGATGGTGAAACCCTGGTGCTGAACATTCTCGGCACACCCGGCGCCAAACGCGATGCCATCGGCAAGGTCAAAGGCAAGCAGCTCAAGGTCAGCGTCACGGCAGCGCCGGTGGCCGGCCGGGCAACCGATCACATGGTCCGCTTCCTGGCGGGTCAATTCGGCGTGTCGTTCGCTGACATCGAAGTCGTCTTCGGAAGATTCAATGTCAACAAACAGCTGCGCATCAAGTCGCCCAAGGTGCTGCCGTCGGTGATCGGCAAACACGTGTCGCCGGGCACGTGAAAAACCGGCCCTGAGGCTGGCGCGCCCAAGCCGCGCAACACCGATCACTTTTGCGCTACAGCCCAGCCGGCCTGTGGCCGGTAAAATGCGGATCGCCGAACAAGGTATTTCGCTTTTTCTCAGACTTCACTTCACTGGACTCTCACATGTCACTCTTTTCCACCGTCGAAATGGCACCGCGCGACCCGATCCTGGGTCTGAACGAACAGTTCAACGCCGACACCAACCCCAACAAGGTCAACCTTGGCGTGGGCGTGTATTTCGACGACAACGGCAAGCTGCCGCTGCTGCAGTGCGTGCAAGCCGCCGAGAAGACCATGATGGAAAAGCCCACCGCGCGCGGCTACCTGCCGATCGACGGCATTGCCGCCTATGACGCCGCCGTCAAGAGCCTGGTGTTCGGTGCGGATTCCGAGCCGGTGAAAAGCAGCCGCGTCGCCACCGTGCAGGGCATCGGCGGCACCGGCGGCCTGAAGATCGGCGCCGACTTCCTGAAGAAACTCAACCCGAACGCCAAGGTGCTGATCTCCGACCCGAGCTGGGAAAACCACCGCGCCCTGTTCACCAGCGCCGGTTTCACCGTCGAGAGCTACCGCTACTACGATGCCGCCAAGCGCGGGGTGGACTTCGCCGGCATGCAGGCCGACCTGAATGCGGCCCCGGCCGGCACCATCGTCCTGCTGCACGCCTGCTGTCACAACCCGACCGGCTACGACATCACCGCCTCCCAGTGGGACCAGGTGATCGCCGCCGTCAAGGCCAAGAACCTGGTGCCCTTCCTCGACATGGCCTACCAGGGCTTCGGCAACGGCATTGCGGAAGATGGCGCCGTGATCGGCAAGTTCGTTGCCGCCGGCCTGGACTTCTTTGTCTCTACCTCCTTCTCCAAGAGCTTCAGCCTGTACGGTGAGCGCGTCGGTGCCTTGTCCGTGCTGTGCGCGAGCAAGGAAGAAGCCGACCGCGTGCTGAGCCAACTCAAGATCGTGATCCGCACCAACTACAGCAACCCGCCCACCCATGGTGGTGCCGTGGTGGCCGCCGTGCTGAACAACCCCGAACTGCGCGCCCTGTGGGAGAAGGAACTGGGCGAGATGCGCGTGCGCATCAAGGCCATGCGCCAGAAGCTGGTCGACGGCCTGAAGGCTGCCGGCGTCAAGCAGGACATGAGCTTCATCACCCAACAGATCGGCATGTTCAGCTACTCCGGCCTTACCAAGGACCAGATGGTGCGCCTGCGCAGCGAGTTCGGCGTCTACGGCACCGATACCGGCCGCATGTGCGTGGCCGCGCTCAACAGCAAGAACATCGACTACGTCTGCCAGGCGATTGCCAAGGTGATGTGAGCGGGTTCCGCTCCTGACAGAAACAGCCGCCGCGCAGCCATGCCGGCGGCTTTTTTCATCGCCGGCACGAAGCCGTGAAACGTATTAGCCTGAGATGGTCATGTCTGCCCTGTCCCGCCTGTTTGCCCGCCCTCGCCTCTGGGGCGCCGTCACCGGTGCCCTGCTCGCTTGCCTCGTGCTGCCGGCCGTGGCCGCGCCGCCTGCCTTTGAAGACACCCTGGCCCAGCGCGTGCTGGCCTGCACCGCCTGCCACGGCGCCCAGGGCCGTGCCGCGCCCGACGGCTACTACCCACGCATTGCGGGCAAGCCGGCTGGCTACCTGTACAACCAGTTGCTGCATTTCCGCGACGGCCGCCGCAGCTACCGCCTGATGACGCAGATGGTGGAGCCCTTGAGCGACAGCTACCTGCGCGAAATCGCCGAGCACTTTGCCGCCCTCGACCTGCCCTACCCCGCGCCCAGCCCGGTGTCGGCCACGGCGCAGGCGCTGCAGCGCGGCGAACAGCTGGCGCTGCGCGGCGACACCGCCCGCCAGGTGCCTGCCTGCGTGCAATGCCACAGCGCCGCCCTGACGGGGGTGCAGCCCAGCATTCCCGGCCTGCTGGGCCTGCCGCGCGACTACCTGAACTCACAGCTCGGCGCCTGGCGCAGCGGCCAGCGCCGTGCCCATGCGCCCGACTGCATGGCCACCATCGCCCGGCGCCTGAGCGACAGCGATGTGTCCGCCGTCAGCGGCTGGCTGGCCAGCCAGCGCCTGCCGGCCCATCCGAAACCGGCCCGGGCACTGCCCGCCGCCTTGCCGATGGACTGCGGCAGCGCCTACGAACACTCGCCCGCCAGCGCAACAAGGGGGCAGCGATGAGCGCCGGCGCGCACCCCCCTTTCCGCCACCCCCATCAGGGCCGCTTGTTGCCCGTGCTGCTGGCGCTGCTTCTGCTGCTGGGCGGACTGGCCGCCTGGCTGTGGTGGCCGGCTTCGCCCATTGCCGTGACGGCAACGACTCCGTCAGCGGACCGCGCCACGATCGAGCGCGGGCGCTATCTGGCCACGCTGGGCAATTGCCAGGTCTGCCACACCCCGCGCGGCGGCGTGCCTTACGCCGGTGGGCGCGGCATGGCCACCCCCTTCGGCACCGTGTACAGCAGCAACCTCACCCCCAGCCCGGCGGGCCTGGGCGCCTGGAGCACGGCCGATTTCTGGCGTGCGCTGCACCACGGCCAGTCGCGCGACGGGCGCTGGCTGTACCCGGCCTTCCCCTACAACAACACCACCTACATCACGCGTGCCGACAGCGACGCGCTCTACGCTTACCTGCGCAGCCTGCCGCCGGATGCCACCCCCGCACCGGCACACCAGCTCGACTGGCCCTACAGCACCCAGGCCGCGCTCAAGGTCTGGCGCACCCTGTATTTCGAGGAAGGTGCGGCACCAGCCGCCGACAGCGCCAGCAATGCCGAACTGCAGCGCGGCGCCTACCTGGTGCGCGGCCTGGGGCACTGCAGCGCCTGCCATGCACCGCGCAACGCCTTGGGTGCCAACCGCAACATGCTGGACCTGGCCGGTGGCCTGATTCCGGTGCAGAACTGGTACGCCCCCTCGCTGACCAACCCCGCCGAAGCCGGGGTGCAGGACTGGACGCTGGACGCCATCATGGCGCTGTTCCAGAGCGGCCGCGCCGGCAGCGCCCAGGTGACCGGCCCCATGGCCGACGTGGTGCAGCACAGCACGCAGCACTGGCGGCCCGCCGACCTGCGCGCCATGGCGCTGTACCTCAAGCAATTGCCGCGCACCGGGGAACCGCGCCAGAGCGTGCCAGCCGCAACCGGTGTGCGTGCGAGCGCGGTCGGCGCCAAACTGTTCGAGAAGCACTGCGCCGAATGTCACGGCATCGAAGGCCAGGGCATCCGCGGCGCCGACGGCCGCTTGGCCTACCCGCCGCTGGCAGGCAACCGCACCGTCACCCTGGACTCGCCCGCCAACCTGGTGCAGATCGTGCTGAACGGCGGCTTTGCGCCGGCCACGGCGGACCACCCGCGCCCCTTCGGCATGCCGCCCTTCGTCCTGACCCTGAGCGACAGCGAGGTCGCCGCCATCCTGACGCACCTGCGCACGCAATGGGGCCACCAGGCCGCACCGGTGACGGCCTTGGAGGTGGAGCAGTTGCGCGCGACGGCAACGCGTTGAGCCTGGTCGCAACGGAAAAACCGCCCTCGGTTTTCATGGCTTTCTGGGCCTTATACCTTGCCAGTCATGCGCAGGCAGCTATATTTTTCATAGCAATCATCCGTCGAAATGCCATCTCGGCACGCTCGGGGCCACGTGCTGGGCCAAGGTGAAGACCACGGCGGCAAAGGTGTCATGGCCTTGCCTGCAAGGCTGCTGCAAGTTCAGGATTGCAAAGTTGTCGCTTCATACCGCCCACACGACCGGAATGGACTGTCGCCAGTTGGACCCAAACACGCTCAAGAGAGCTGATTGCCCATCGGGTCAAGCCCGGCTTGCTGGCCGGACCCGGCAAGTCAGCCGATAATCACTGATGGGACACAGATTCATGGCCCAGGCCAGTCTGTGCTGAACACTCGAAAACTGATCTTATGAAACGTCTGGATGACTTCCGTATGCGGCTTGGCCGCGAAGAACTGGTGCCCATCATGATTGGGGGCATGGGCGTGGACATTTCCTCCGCCGATCTGGCACTGGAGGCCGCCCGCCTGGGCGGTGTGGGGCACATTTCCGACGCGATGATCAAGACGGTGACGGACCGCCGCTACAAGACCAAGTACGTCAAGGCCAAGCAGGCGCAGTACCAGTACAACGTCGAATCGGCCGACAAGTCGGCGGTGAAGTTCGACCTGGGCGGCCTGGCCGAAGCCACCCGCATGCACGTGGAAAAAACCATGACGCGCAAGCAGGGCAACGGCCAGATCTTCATCAACTGCATGGAAAAGCTGACGATGAACGCGCCCAAGGAGACTTTGAGCGTTCGCCTGAACAGCGCACTGGACGCCGGCATCGACGGCATCACGCTGGCGGCCGGCCTGCACCTGGGCTCGTTCGCGCTGATGGAAAGCCACCCACGCTTCCGTGACGCCAAGCTCGGCATCATCGTCTCGTCGCTGCGCGCCCTGCAGCTGTTCCTGAAGAAAAACAGCCGCCTGAACCGCCTGCCCGACTACGTGGTGGTGGAAGGCCCGCTGGCCGGCGGCCACCTGGGCTTCGGCATGGACTGGGCGAAATACGACCTGGCCACCATCGTGGCCGAGATCCTGCAGTACCTGAAGCAGGAGTCGCTGGACATTCCCGTCATTCCCGCCGGCGGCATCTTCACCGGCAGCGACGCGGTGCGTTTCATGGAAATGGGCGCCGCCGGCGTCCAGGTGGCCACGCGTTTCACGGTGACGAAGGAGTGCGGCCTGCCGGACGACATCAAGCAGGAATACTTCAAGGCCAACGAAGACGACATCGAGGTCAACGAGATCTCGCCCACCGGCTACCCGATGCGCATGATCAAGTCCAGCCCCGGCATTGGCGATGGCATCCGCCCGAACTGCGAGGCCTACGGCTACCTGCTCGACGCCAATGGCAAGTGCGCCTACATCGACGCCTACAACCGCGAGGTGGCAGCCCACCCCGGGGAGCGCAAGGTCAAGGTCTGGGACAAGACCTGTCTGTGCACCCACATGCGCAATTTCGACATCTGGACCTGCGGCCAGCTGGCCTGGCGCCTGAAGGACACTTCGGTGCGCCACGAGGACGGCAACTACCAGTTGCTCACGGCCGAGCACGTCTTCGAGGATTACCAGTTCAGCACCGGCAACCAGGTCCGGCTGCCGGAGCTGGAAGCAGCGCCCGCCTGAGGCCTGGTCTCAGGCCAGGCCGAAGCGCCGGCGAAACGCGTCGCAGAACTGCGCGCTGCCGCTGATCGACAAGGTCACCGTGTGGCGCGGTGCGCCGGCCGGGCTGAGCTGACTGCTGAACTTGCCGCTCACCTCGTCGTAGGTGATGGCTTCATGGGCGGTCCACTCCTGCTGGCCTTCCAGGTTGTAGTCCCACTCGCCGCCCTCGTCCAGCGGCGCCCGCATGTCGGGGAAGGTGGCGTAAGCCCAATCCAGCACCAACGCAAGCTCGGCACGTACCGCTGCCACGTGCGGGGCCGCCGTTGACGCCATGGCGTCGAAGGTACCGATACCCGACTCGTCTTCGCTGTAGTCGAAATCGAGGTAGTTCAGGCTCATGGTCTTGCCGCTCGCCCCGCTCAGGACTGGGCGGGCTCTTCGGCCGCCGGCTGGGCCGGCTTGGCCTTGCGGTGGCCGTGTCTGGGCAGGAGCTCGACATAGACGGCGGCAGCGCCTTCCTTGGCGGCGGCATCCAGCTGCTCGATCAGGTTGCCGAAATGCACCGGTGCAGCCGCCTCGGCGCTGAGGCCGATCTTGCAGTCGAAGTCCCAGAAGTCCACACCCTCGGGCAGGGCCGCGCGGCGCTGGCGCTTGGCGTATTTGCGGATGTCGTGCTTGACGGCGTCGAGCACGCGGTCACGGTGTTTGCCCTCGATGTTGAGCTGGTAGGTTTTGCGCACGATGGGCCTTTGGAAATTCACGGGGGGCTCGATTATCGTCGCACACCCACAGGTATGGATACGGAAGCGCTTAAACTGGGCGCCCCTAACGAGCATCCGTTCATGCCATTTTCTTCCCTGGGCTTGTCCCCCGCCCTGCTGCGCGCCGTCAACGCCCGGGCTTATACGGCCCCCACCGCCATCCAGACTGCAGCCATTCCGGCCGTGCTGCAGGGGCGCGATGTGCTCGGTTCGGCGCAGACTGGCTCGGGCAAGACGGCAGCCTTTGCACTGCCGCTGTTGCAGCAACTGGCGCAGGCCCCCAAGGAAAAACCGCGACGCGCACGCACGCTGGTGCTGGTCCCCACGCGCGAGCTGGCAGCGCAGGTGGGTGAGGAATTCCGCAGCTTGGCGCAGCACCTGGCCGACCCCGTCAAAGTAACCGTGGTGTTTGGCGGTGTCTCCATCAACCCGCAGATGATGGGCCTGCGTGGCGGCACCGACATCGTGGTGGCGACACCCGGCCGCCTGCTGGACCTGATCGAGCACAACGCGCTCACACTGGGCAGCGTCAGCACACTGGTGCTGGACGAGGCCGACCGCCTGCTCGACCTGGGTTTTGCCGAAGAACTGGAGCACGTCCTGGCACTGCTGCCGGCCCAGCGGCAGAACCTGTTTTTCTCCGCCACCTTCCCGCCCGCCGTGCAGGCACTGGCACAAACGCTGCTGCATGAGCCGGTGCGCATCGACGTGCTGCCCGAGCCGCAAAACGAACCTGACATCGAACAGCGCGCCATGACGGTGGATGCCGGCAAACGTACCCAGCTGCTGCGCCAGCTGATGACGCAGCACGGCTGGAGCCGGGTGCTGGTGTTCGTGGCCACCAAGCACGCGGCCGAGATCGTGGCCGACAAGCTGCGCAAGGCCGGCATCGATGCCGAACCTTTTCACGGTGAGTTGAGCCAGGGCAAACGCACCCAGGTGCTGGCCGATTTCAAGGCCTCGCGCATCAGCGTGATGGTGGCCACCGACGTGGCCGCACGCGGCATCGACATTGCACAGCTGCCGGTGGTGGTGAACTACGACCTGCCGCGCTCGACCACCGATTACACCCACCGCATCGGCCGCACCGGCCGTGCCGGCGAGCGCGGCCTGGCGCTGAGTTTTGTCAGCGCCGCCACCGAAGCGCATTTCCGCCTGATCGAAAAACGCCAGGGCCTCAAGCTGGCGCGTGAACAGGTGGCCGGCTTCGAGCCGACGGACACTGCCCCAGCGGTGCCATCAATAGGCGGCATCAAGGGCAAGCGCCCGAGCAAGAAGGACAAGCTGCGCGCCGCTGCGGCCCGCAAGCAATAAGCACTGGTCACCTCTCACATGCCTGATGTCCTGACCCTGCTGGTGGCCGAACCCGTCATCACCGCGGCCTATGTGGTCTTCGGGCTGGTAGGCTTCGGCTCCACGCTGGTGAGCGCGCCGCTGCTGGCCCACCTGCTGCCCGTCTCCACCGTGGTGCCGACGCTGGCACTGACGGACATGATCGCCTCCTGGTCCAACGGCTGGCGCCTGAGCCAGCACGTGGCGCGGCATGAGCTGTACCGGCTGGTGCCGGCGCTGTTTGCCGGCAGTGCCCTGGGGGCCTGGCTGCTGTTCACCTTACCGGTCAAGCTGCTGATGCCGTTGCTGGGCGCCTTCGTGGTGCTGTACGCGCTCAACGGCCTGCGTCCCAAAGCCGCGCCCTCGCCGATCTCGCCGCGCTGGGCCTGGTGGTACGGCAGCGTCGGCGGCGTGTTCAGCGCGTTGTTCGGTGCTGGTGGCTGGGTCTACTCGGTCTACCTGCTGCGCCGGCTGGACGAGCCGCAGCAGATCCGCGCCACGCAAACAGCGGTGCTGATGTTCAGCTCGGTGGTACGGGTGGCCCTGTTCCTGCTGGCCGGGCGCCTGCTCGACCCGCAGCTGCTGTGGCTGGTGCTGACCCTGCTGCCGGCGGTGGGCCTGGGCCTCTACATCGGCCACCACATCAGCCTGCGGCTGGACCGCCGGCGCTTCCTGTTGCTGCTGCACAGCGTGCTGCTGCTCACCGGCAGCAGCCTGCTGTTGCGCTCGTTGATTTAATCCCAGATCACCGAGCGCATCGAGATCGATGCGCCCTGGAATTTGGCATTGAAGAACTGCGACGCTTCCTTGGCGTCCGCCGCACCGGCAGCGTAGAGCAACGGCAGGTAGTGGTCGTAGGTCGGGTGCGCCTGCTGCGCCACCTGGCCAAGCTGCTGGAAGTTGGGCAGCTCATCCAGCTTGCCCTGCGCGATCTGTTCGCCAATGGCGTGGTCGAACGCGATGGCCCAGTCGTAGGCCTGGTCATTCGATGCGCTGCGCTGCATGGTGCGCAGGTTGTGCACGATGTTGCCGCTGCCGACGATCAGCACGCCACGCTCGCGCAGACTTTTGAGTTGCTGGCCCAGCGCATAGTGCTCGGCCGGCGGACGGCTGTAGTCCATGCTGAGCTGGATGACCGGGATGTCGGCCTGGGGAAACATGGGCTTGAGCACGGCCCAGCTGCCGTGGTCGAAACCCCACTCGTGTTCGTCCAGCCCCAGCGGGGCGTGGGTGTGAGGCTGCTGCAGGCTGGCCGCCAAAGCCTGCGCCACGGCGGGCGCGCCGGGGGCCGGGTATTGCTGGTCGAACAGGGCCTGCGGGAAACCACCGAAGTCATGGATGGTTTTGGGCTGGGCCATGCCGGTGAGCCACCAGCCGCGCGTGATCCAGTGCGCCGAAATGCACAGGATGAGCTGCGGTTTGGGCCATTTTTTTCCGAACTCGCCCCCCAAGGCTTCCCATTGCGGCCGGAATTCGTTGTCTTCGATCACGTTCATCGGGCTGCCGTGGCCGACAAACAGCACCGGCATGCGCGGGCTGGGCTGGAGATTCTGGAGCTGGGAGAGGCGGCTTGCCCCGGCAAAGGCGGTCATCTGGGTTCCGATCAAGGTGCTGGCGCTGCCGCTGAGGGCGGCCATGAAAGTGCGACGTTGCATGTATTTTCGCTTTCTTCCCCAGAAGGAGCAGGCTTCCGGCCCTGAAGTTCCGCGCTGGCTAAGGGTTTTTCTGAGGGCTAAACATCGGTGTAATTACGCAAGCGGAGCTCGGCCGCAACTGTTATATTGCACTGCAGCAATCCTCAAAAAGCGAGCCCGCGATGCTTTACCAGCTTTATGAATCCCAGCGCACTCTGATGGAGCCCTTCTCCGATCTGGCGCAAACCGCGGCCAAGGCCTTCAACAACCCGCTGCTGCCCTGGGGCCAGTTGCCTTTTGCCCAGCGCGTGGCGGCCGGTTATGACCTGATGCACCGGCTCGGCAAGGACTACGAAAAGCCGGAATTCGGCATCCGCACCGTGGGCGTGGACGGCGTCAACGTGGCCATCCACGAGCGGGTGGAGCTGGACAAGCCGTTTTGCGAGCTGCGCCGCTTCAAGCGTTTCTCGGACGACCCGACCACGCTGGCCAAGCTCAAGGTCCAACCGGTGGTGCTGATCGTGGCGCCGCTGTCCGGCCACTACGCCACGCTGCTGCGCGACACCGTGCGCACCATGCTCAGGGACCACAAGGTCTACATCACCGACTGGAAAAACGCCCGCACGGTGCCGCTGTCGCAAGGCGCCTTCCACCTCGACGACTACGTCAATTACGTGCAGGAGTTCATCCGCTACCTGCAACAGGCCTACGGCAACTGCCACGTGATGAGCGTGTGCCAGCCCACGGTGCCGGTGCTGGCGGCCGTCTCGCTGATGGCCAGCCGCGGCGAAAAGACGCCGCTGACCATGACCATGATGGGCGGCCCGATCGACGCGCGCAAGTCGCCCACGGCGGTGAACAACCTGGCCATGAACAAGAGCCACAGCTGGTTCGAACACAACGTGATCTACCGCGTGCCGAGCAGCTTCCCCGGTGCCGGCCGCCGCGTCTACCCCGGTTTCATGCAGCATGCCGGCTTCGTGGCCATGAACCCGGACCACCACGCCAAGAGCCACTACGACTACTTCCAGCATCTGATCAAGGGCGACGATGCCAGCGCCGAGGCGCACCGCCAGTTCTACGACGAATACAACGCCGTGCTCGACATGGATGCCGACTATTACCTGGAGACCATCAAGACCGTGTTCCAGGACTTCAGCCTGGTGCAGGGCACCTGGGACGTGAAGAACGAGCAGGGCCAGCTGGAGCGCGTGAAGCCGCAGGACATCAAGACCACGGCGCTGCTGTCGGTGGAGGGCGAGCTGGACGACATCTCCGGCTCGGGCCAGACCGAGGCCGTGCACACCATCTGCAAAGGGGTGCCCAAGGCACGCCAACGGCACCTGGAAGCCAAGGGGGCCGGCCACTACGGCATCTTCTCGGGCCGGCGTTGGCGCGAGATCGTCTACCCGGCAGTGAAGGCCTTCATCCTGGAACACAACAAGCCGGCCAAGGCCTCAGATGCAGCACCGAAGGCCAGTTCCCAAAAGCCGGCCACACGCAAAACGGCAGCCCAAGCGGCGTGACGATCGGCCGGATAATCGGCCCCATGCCTGCGACTGCCGACCAGATTCTCGATGCCCTGCCCCAGACCCAGTGCACGCGCTGCGGCTACCCGGACTGCGCCGGCTACGCGCAGGCCATTGCCGCCGGCGAGGCGCCCATCAACCAGTGCCCGCCCGGCGGTGCCGAGGGCATAACGCGGCTGGCACGGCTCACGGGCCAGCCTGAAGCACCGCTGAATCCCGACTTCGGCCTTGAGGGCCCGCTCACCGTGGCGGTGATCGACGAAGACTGGTGCATCGGCTGCACGCTGTGCATCAAGGCCTGCCCGACCGACGCCATCCTGGGCAGCAACAAGCTGATGCACACCGTGATCGAGCCGCACTGCACCGGCTGTGAGCTGTGCATTCCGGTCTGCCCGGTGGACTGCATCCGTCTGGAAAACGTCAGCGGCGAGCGCACCGGCTGGGCCGCCTGGTCAGCGACGCAGGCCGCCGCCGCCCGCAAACGCTATGAATTTCATAGCATTTGGCGCAAGCGAGACAAGGCCGAACACGATAAAAAGCTTCAAGAAAAAGCGAAGATGAAGCTGGCCGATCTAGAGGCCCATTCGCTGCACACCGACCCGGCCGTGCTGGACAAGAAACGCGCCGTGATCGAAGCGGCGCTGGCGCGTGCCCGTGCGCGGCGCGACGGCGGCACCTGAGCGACTACGACGCCGCGGCGCTTCAGTGCGCCACCAGGTTCTTGTAGACGCCGCAGCCGATGAACACGTCGTCCACCTGCTGCACGTAGGACATCTTGGTCTGCAACGTGCCGGTAGCCGGGTTGGTGATGTCGTACTCCACCCAGCCCGGTTCATGGCTGGCCTGCGCCACGATGGCATCGAGCAGGCCCTGGCCGTCGATGCCCGGGATGTCCTGCACCCGCGTGCCAACCTTGGCCGGGTTGCCGCCGAAAGCGACATAGGCACCGTTGCGGTCGAGAGCAAAGACGTACATGTCGCGGTCGTGGAAACCCTGCGGCGGATCGGTCAGGCCGCGCAGAAAACCGTCGCGCCCGGTCTGCTGGCGGAACTGGACGGCACGCTGCACCAGCGCCAGCGCCTCATCGGCCGTACCCTGCTGCAGGCGAAAGGCTGCGACCGCCTGCGCGAGCGTGGAGGCCCGGCTCTCCAGGTTGACCGCCTGCGTCACGGCCCGCTCCACCATCTGCGCATTCCGCTGGGTGATCTCGTCGAGCTGGCGCACGGCCTGGGTGATCTCGGTGAGCGAAGTGCTTTGCTCGGCACTGGAGGTGGAGATGTGCGACATGTTGTCGGCCACGCCACGAATGCCCGAGACGATGTCGGAAATGTGCGTGCCAGCGGTACGGATCTGCCCCACGCTGGTGGTGACCTGATCGCTGGAAGCACCGATGAGCTGACGGATTTCCTTGGCCGATTCGGCCGAGCGCTGTGCCAGCGAGCGCACCTCGCTGGCCACCACGGCAAAACCGCGCCCGGCCTCGCCAGCGCGGGCGGCCTCCACCGCCGCATTGAGCGCCAGGATGTTGGTCTGGAAGGCCAGGCCGTCGATGACGCCGATGATCTCGTTCATGCGCTGGGCCGTGCCCTGCACCGCCTCCACCGACTTCACTGCCTCGGCCATGGCCTGGGCACCGCGGTCGGCCACGTCGCGCACGCGCGCCGCCTGGCTGTTGGCCTTCTGCGTGGTCTGGGCATTGTCCTGCACGGTACTGGAGAGCTCCTGCACGCTGGCGGACGTCTGTTCCAGGTTGGCGGCCTGCTGCTCAGTACGGTCCGACAGCTCGCGGTTGCCGGCGGCCAGGCTCTGGCCGGCATTGGCCACCAGCGCCGAATTGCTGCGGATGCTGGCCACCATGGCCGACAGGCTGCCGACCATGGCTTTCATCGATTGGGACATGTCGGCGATTTCGTCATGCCCGCGGATCTGGATCTGTTCGCGCAGATTGCCCGCCGCCGTCTGGTCCATGAAGCGCATGACGCGGCGCAGGTCGGCAATGAAGCTGACGTAGAAGGAAATCATGAAATAGAGCAGGACCAGCAGCCCCACGCCGCCGGCGGCCGGCCCCGCCCAGTACAAGGCAGCAGCGGCGGCCAGCATCACCACCAGCAGTACCGACAGCTTGGCCGACAAGTGCATGCGGCGCATCATCCAGGCGCCGGGACCGAACAGACGCTTGAGGAATCTCATGAATTTGTCTCGCTTATGCTTGTAGTTGCATATCCTGCCTCAACGCGTGCGCGCAGAAAAGCAGGAAATGCCCTGTTTTTGCGCAGTATATGATTCGAAAACTTGTTTGAATCAAGTAGTTGATCCGAGGGCGGGCACGTAAGCCGTCCGTCAGACTCCTTCAGCTCAACCGTGAGCGCACCCAGTTCTGACTGCGGTGCATGGCCGGCAGCAATTGCTCGACCATTTCACTGGCCGTCATGCGGTCGGCGCGGCTGGACAAGCTCAAAGCACCGACCACCAATCCGCCCATGTTGTAGAGCGGCACGGCAATGGAGCGAACGCCGATTTCGATTTCCTCGTTACTCAAGGCATAGCCATTATCGGCACAGGCCTTGAGCAGCTTGCGCAGCCGCACGGGGTCCGTGATGGTGTGCGGTGTCAGCCGGCTGAGGGGCATGGCCTTGAACAGCGTCTCGAATTCAGCCGCAGGCCGTGAACTCAGCAGCACGCGGCCGGTGGCAGAGCAGTGCAGCGGCAGCCGTGATCCCACGCCCAGCCCGACGGTCAGACTTTTACGCGCCGTTGATCGCGCGGCGACCATGACTTCCGTTCCGTGCAGAACGGCCACGGATGCCGACTCGCGTGTGCGTTCGCTCAAGGCGTCTAGCGTGGGCTGCAGCAGACGCGGTAGACGGGTTGATGCCGCGTAGGCATAGGACAGCCGCAGTATTCCGTGGTTCAGCCAGAAGCGCTTGCCGTCAGTCTGGGCGTAGCCGCCATGGCACAGCGTCAGCAGGCAACGTCGGGCCGCCGCAGGGCTGATGCCGACTCGGCGCGCTGCCTCGGATGAGGTCAGTCGAGCGTGCATGTCATCGAAGGCCTCAATCAACCGCAAGCCTTTGGCCAGGCCGGCGATCAGGTCCTTGTCACTGACAGGTGGAACCGGAGAATTTGTGTCCATCGCATGGATTCTGCATTGATGGGGGTCAAAAGAATTTCACCAATTTTGCGCTATTCGCAAAATTGACTTTGTCAAACCGAAGCCGGAGCCACACACTTCTCCCTGTTTTTCGCCATCCGTCCGGTTCATCCGGACAGTCATTACCCGAGGAGAAGATACTTGAGACAATTGATCATCTGGCTGTGCGCTGCGTTCGCCTGGACCAGCCTGCAAGCTGCCGACTTCCCGAGCAAGCCGATTCGCTTGATCGTTCCATTTCCTGCTGGTGGCACGGCCGACGTGCTGCCGCGCATCCTGTCCGAAAAAATACGCCACCGCTTTCCGGCCGGCGTGATCGTGGAAAACAAGCCGGGCGCCGGCGGCAATATCGGCGCCGATATCGTCGCCAAATCCGAGCCGGACGGCCACACCTTGCTAGTCGCACCGCCCGGCCCCATTGCCATCAACCAGAACCTGTATCCCAAACTGCCCTACGACGCTTCCAAGTGGGTACCGGTGACCGTGCTGGCGGCCGTGCCCAACGTGCTGGCCGTCAGCAACCAGTTGCCGGTGAAGAACGTGCAAGAGTTCATTGCCTACCTCAAGGCCAATCCGGGCAAGGTGTCCTATGCCTCGCAGGGCAACGGCTCGACCTCACACCTGACGGCCAATCTGTTCCAGCTGCTCACCGGGACACAGATGACCCACATTCCCTACAAGGGCACGGCACCGGCGCTGACGGACCTCGCCGGCGGCCAGGTTGACGTCTTCTTTGACAACCTTGGCGCTTCCGGCCCGCTGCACAAGGCCGGCAAGATTCGCATCTTCGCTGTGGCCGACAGCAAACGGGCACCGACGATCAAGGAAGTGCCGTCGTTCGCCGAAGCCGGCCTGCCCGGCATGCAGGCGGTGACCTGGTTCGCCGTCGTCGCACCACCCGGCACCCCGGCTGCCACGGTGAAATCGCTCAACAGCGCACTGGTCGAGGCCCTCAACCAGCCCGACGTGCAGCAGCGCTTCGCCGAACAGGGCGCCGAGGTCATCGGCAACACGTCCGAACAGATGGGCCGCTTCATGCGCAGCGAAGCCGCTCGCTGGGCCAAGGTCATCAAGGACGCCAGCGTCACGGTCGACTGACCGACGTATTCACCACTCAACACCAGGAAATCACCATGAGCCAGATTCACCCCATCCAGTGGGTGCGGGGACAGCACACCCGCGTGCCCTACGCTGTTTACCAAAACCAGGACGTCCTCGATCAGGAGCAGAAGCGCGTCTACGAGGGACCGGCCTGGAACTACCTCTGCCTGGAAGCCGAACTTCCGGAACCGGGCAGCTACCGCACGACCTTCGTCGGGCGGGCTCCCATCGTCGTGGCACGCGACACCGATGGCGAGATCTACGCCTTCGAGAACCGCTGCAGCCACCGCGGCGCGCTGATCTGTCTGGAAAAGGCCGGCACGGCCAAGGACTTCCAGTGCGTCTACCACGCCTGGACCTACGACCTGCAGGGCTCGCTCAAGGGCGTGGCCTTCGAGGCCGGCCTCAATGGCGCCGGCGGCATGCCGGCCACCTTCTGCAAGGAAGACCATTCGCCGCGCAAGCTGCGCATCGCCACCTTCTGCGGCCTGGTATTCGGCAGCTTCAGCGACGAGGTGGATGGCATCGAGGACTACCTCGGCCCCGAGATCTGCGCACGTATCGAACGCGTGCTGCACAAACCGGTGGAGGTCATCGGCCGCTTCACGCAGGCGCTACCCAACAACTGGAAACTCTACTTCGAGAACGTCAAGGACAGCTACCACGCCAGCCTGCTGCACCTGTTCTTCACCACCTTCCGCCTCAACCGCCTGTCGCAACGCGGCGCAGTGATCGTGAGCGAGTCGGGCGGCCATCACGTCAGCTACTCGATGGTGGACGCACCGCAGGCCGAAGCCGGCAAGCAGTACCAGGAGCAGGGCCTGCGCTCCGACCAGGAAGGCTACAAACTGGCCGACCCGACACTGCTGGCGGGCTTCAAGGAATTCGAGGATGGCATCACGCTGCAGATTCTTTCGGTCTTTCCCGGCTTTGTGCTGCAGCAGATCCAGAACTGCCTGGCCATCCGCCAGGTGCTGCCGCGCGGTGTGGAGAAGACCGATCTGAACTGGACCTACCTCGGCTACGCCGACGACACGCCCGAGCAGCGCAATGTGCGCCTCAAGCAGGCCAACCTGATCGGCCCGGCCGGCTTCGTCTCGATGGAGGACGGCGCGGTCGGTGGCTTCGTGCAGCGCGGCATCGCCGCGGCCGGTGAAGACCAGGCCGTGATCGAAATGGGCGGCGACAGTACCTCGTCCAGCCCCTCACGCGTGACAGAAGCCTCGGTCCGGGGCTTCTGGAAACTCTACCGCCGCCTCATGGACATCTAGGAGCACAGATTGATGGATACCGTTTCCCTACGCGAAAAGATTGCGGCTTTTCAGGCCGCCTACATCCGCTGCATCGACAACAACGAGCTGGAAAGCTGGCCGGACTTCTTCCTGCCGCAATGCCGGTACACCGTGACCACGGCCGACAACCACCGCGACGGTCTGGCCGCCGGCCTGATCTGGGCCAGCAACCGCGCCATGCTGCAGGACCGCATCTCTGCCCTGCGCCATGCCAACATCTACGAGCGGCACAGCTACCGGCACCTCGTGGGCCAGCCCTTCGTCACAGCCAGCCAGGCGCAGACGGCCAGCGTCGAGACACCCTTCATGGTGGCGCGCATCATGCATGACGGCGAGACCAGCCTGTACTGCACAGGTGTCTACCACGACGTGTACGACACGAGCACCGATACATTGCGTCTGCAAAGCCGCATCGTGGTGTGCGACAGCAGCCGCATCGACACCTTGCTGGCCGTGCCGCTGTGAGCAGAACGGCCGTCCGCATTGCCTTGCCTGTCGGCGATCCGAACGGCATCGGGCCGGAGATCGCCCTCAAGACCGTTGCCGCCTATGCCGGACGCGATGACGTGCAGATCACACTGTTCGGCCCCCAAGCGGTGCTGCAGCGCACGGCCGCCCAGCTGGGACTCGCGGCCCTGCTGGACGCCAGCGCCGTCGTTCCGACCGAGGCTTGGGCCAGCAGCACCTTTGTTCCGGGGCAGGTATGTGCCGAAGCCGGTGTCGCCATGATTGCTGCCGCCAGTGTTGCCATCACGGCAGCACGGCGCGGCGAGTTCGACGCCGTGGTTGCCGCGCCGCACCACGAGACCGCGGTGCACCTGGCCGGCATTGCCTTTTCGGGCTACCCCTCGCTGGTAGCACGCATCTGCGGCCAGCCCGAGGACAGTGTGTTCCTGCTGCTGGTCGGCGGTGGTCTGCACATCGTGCATGCCACCTTGCACGAGAGCGTGCAGCACGCCCTGGACCGGCTCAGTCCCGAGCTGGTCGAGCAGGCCACGCAGGCCGGTGTGCGTGCCATGCAGCGCCTGGGCGTGGCAGCACCGCGCATTGGCCTGTTCGGCATCAACCCGCATGCCGGCGAGAACGGCCTGTTCGGCGATGCGGACGAGCGCATCACCCGCCCCGCCGCCGGGCGCCTGCGTGCCGCCGGCCTGCAGGTGGACGGCCCCATCGGTGCCGATGCCTTGCTGGCCGACCGTCGCCACGACCTGTACGTCGCCATGCTGCACGACCAGGGCCATATCCCCATCAAGCTGCTGAGCCCGAAACGCGCCAGCGCCCTGTCCATTGGCGCCGACGTGATTCTCTCCAGCGTGGGCCATGGCTGCGCCATGGACATTGCCGGCCAGGGCATCGCCGATGCCGGGGCCATGGTCGATACCGTCGCACGGCTCGCCGCCGTGCCGGCCCCCACTGAATATTGAAATGACACACCAGATCAAGATCGAAGACAGCGAAGTCGCCTTCTCCTGCGAGCACGGCGAGACCGTGCTCGATGCCGCCGCCCGCAACGGCATCGAACTGCCCTACTCCTGCCGCAAGGGCGTGTGCGGCAACTGCCGCGGCCAAGTGCTCGAAGGCCAACTGGTGCCCGGCACCGCCGGCGGCAGTGCCGAGGCCGGCATCCACGCCAACAACGAGCACCTGTTCTGCCACGCCCAGGCCGCCAGCGACCTGCTGATCCGCCCTCGCAGCTGGCAGCGCATCGATCCCCATGCCCGCAAGATCTTGCAGGCCAAGATCTTCCGCATCACGCAGGCGGCCAGCGACGTGACCGTTTTGCAGTTGCGTTTTGCTGCCGGCCAGCGAGCCAAGTTCAAGGCCGGCCAGTACCTGCAGGTGATCCTGCCTGACGGTCAACGCCGCGCCTTTTCCATGGCCAACGCACCGCATGAAAACGACGGTGTGCAGCTGCACATCCGCCACGTACCGGGTGGCCACTTCAGTGCAGGCATTCTGCCTGCGCTCAAAGTCGGCGACCTGCTGCAGCTTGAGCTGCCGCATGGCGACTTCTGGCTCCGCGAGGATGGCGAACGGCCGCTGATCATGGTGGCCGGCGGCACTGGTTTCGCTCCCATCAAGTCCATCATCGACCACATGGTGCGGCGCAAGCTCAACCGCCCGCTGGCGCTGTACTGGGGCTCGCGGCAAGTGGAGGGCCTGTACGCGTCGGAAGTGATTGCCAAATGGCAGCAAACCCTGCCGGGGCTGCGCTACGCGCCGGTGGTCAGCGATGCCGCCGCCGGCACGTGGTCAGGCCGCACCGGCTTGGTCCACGAGGCCGTGCTGGCCGACCATGCCGACTTGTCCGGCTGCGATGTCTATGCTTGTGGAGCGCCAGCCATGGTGGCAGCGTTGAGGCGCGTCTGCGTTGAACAGCGCGGTCTACCGGAAGCGCGCTTTTTCAGCGACGCCTTCGTCAGCCAGGCGCCCTGAAGAACAGGGTCAGGCCAGCTTCGCGAACGCCACCACCACCTCGGACGGCGCCTGCACCAGTTCGATCAGGACACCCTCGCCCGCGACCGGAAATTCCTCGCTGGCCTTGGGGTGCAAAAAGCAGATGTCGAAACCGGCAGCCCCTTTGCGAATGCCGCCCGGCGCAAAGCGCACGCCCTGCGCCGTGAGCCATGCCACCGCCTTGGGCAAGTCGTCGATCCACAGGCCGACGTGGTTGAGCGGCGTGGTGTGCACGGCGGGCTTCTTCTCGGGGTCGAGCGGCTGCATCAGGTCGACCTCGACCTTGAACGGGCCTGTACCCATGGCACAGATGTCCTCGTCCACATTCTCGCGCTCGCTCTTGAAGGTGCCGGTGACTTCCAGCCCCAGCATCTCGACCCAGAGTTTTTGCAGGCGGGTCTTGTCGGGCCCACCGATGGCGATCTGCTGGATGCCCAGCACCTTGAATGGTCTTTGCATGGTTTTTCTCCGGAAGCGCGAATGAGGGTCAGAGCCCCATTTCGCTCGCTGTCACCTGTCTCCGGTCAGATACCCGTCCTGAATGGGGATCCAACCCTCATCTCTTTCAGACGAATTCCACGATCGGCTGATCCACCACCAGGCTCTCGCCCATGGCAGCCAGCACCTTGCCCACCACGCCATCGGCGGCGGCGAACAGCACGTTTTCCATCTTCATGGCTTCGATCACCGCAACACGCTCGCCGGCCTGGACTTTCTGGCCGGGCTCGACCGCCACGTCCACCAGCAGACCCGGCATGGGCGAGAGTACGAAGCGGCTCATGTCCGGCGGCGCCTTGAAGGGCATGAGCTGGTGCAGCTCGGCCATGCGCTGGGAGACCACCAGCGCCTCGATGCGTGTACCGTTGTGCTGCAAGCGCAGGGCCAGCGGGTTCCTGAGCGTGCCGCGCTCGACCTGGGCCGTGAAGCTTTGGCCGTTGACCGTGCCCGTGATGCAGATGTCGTTGAGACGGGAATTGCTACAGATTTCATAGCTGCTCTCGCCGATCCTGACGATCGCCGTACCGGTTTCGCCCACGAACTCGTCGACATGGACGGGCGAGTAGCCGTGCTGGCCATCGGCGTTCAGCGTGATGACCACGTAGTCCTTGCCGGCGTTGACGGCATACCCGGGCAATTGGCCCGAGATGGTGGTCGCGCGTTCCCGTGATTTACGCCTCACAAAGGCCGCCAGGGCCACCAGGAAGTCCGGGTCTTCGTGCGGCACATCCTCCGCTGCGAAGCCCTTGCCGTAGTGCTCGGCGATGAAACCGGTGTTGAAGTCGCCAGTCACGAACTTCGGGTGCGCCAGCAAGGCGGCCTGGAACGGGATGTTGGAGCTGATGCCGCGGATGACGAAACCGTTGAGCGCCTCGCGCATCTTGGCAATGGCGTCCATGCGGTCGCTGCCGTGCACGATGAGCTTGGCGATCATCGAGTCGTAGTACATCGGGATCTCGCCGCCGTCCTGCACACCGGTGTCCACCCGCACGCCCAGCAGATCGTCCCTGTTGGCCTGCCACATGCTCTGCGCCGGCGGCGTGAAGCGCACCAGGCGGCCGGTGCTGGGCAGGAAGTTGCGGAACGGGTCTTCGGCATTGATGCGGCACTCGATGGCCCAGCCGTTGCGCTTCACATCGGCCTGCG
Organism: Curvibacter sp. GWA2_64_110; assembly: GCA_001797315.1. Classification (GTDB taxonomy): domain Bacteria; phylum Pseudomonadota; class Gammaproteobacteria; order Burkholderiales; family Burkholderiaceae_C; genus Hylemonella. Next base: position 17,844 of record MGPC01000022.1, on the reverse strand, counting down.
TCAGCGGCAGCTTTTCGCCGGCGGCGACACGGATCATCAGTTCCACCAGGTCGAGGCCGGTGATGCATTCGGTCACCGGGTGTTCCACCTGCAGGCGGGTGTTCATTTCCAGGAAGTAGAAATCCTGGTCCTTGCCGACCACAAACTCCACCGTGCCGGCGCTCTGGTACTTCACGGCCTTGGCCAGTGCCACGGCCTGCTCGCCCATGGCCTTGCGCGTCGCGTCACTGATGAAGGGCGACGGCGCCTCCTCGATCACCTTCTGGTGGCGGCGCTGGATCGAACATTCGCGCTCGTTCAGGTAGATCACGTTGCCGTGGCTGTCGCCCAGGATCTGGATCTCGATGTGGCGCGGCTCCTGCACAAACTTCTCGATGAAGATGCGGTCGTCGCCGAAGCTGTTGCGGGCTTCGTTCTGGCAGGCAGTGAAGCCTTCGAGCGCTTCCTTGTCGTTGAAGGCCACGCGCAGGCCCTTGCCGCCGCCGCCGGCGGAGGCCTTGATCATGACCGGATAACCGATGTCCTTGGCGATCTCTACCGCCCGCGCGGCGGATTCGATGGCGTCGTTCCAGCCCGGGATGGTGTTGACCTTGGCCGCGTTGGCCAGCTTCTTGGAAGCGATCTTGTCGCCCATGGCCGCAATGGAGAAATGCTTGGGGCCGATGAAGGCGATGCCCTCCTCCTCCACCCGCCGGGCGAAGTCCTCGTTCTCGGACAGGAAGCCGTAGCCGGGGTGGATGGCCTGCGCACCAGTCTGTTTGGCCGCCGCAATGATCTTGTCGGCCACCAGATAGGACTCACGGCTGGGCGCCGGGCCCAGCAGCACAGCCTCGTCGGCCAGCAACACATGGCGCGCATCGCGATCAGCTTCGGAATACACCGCCACGGTGGCGATGCCCATCTTCTTGGCGGTGGCGATGACCCTACATGCTATTTCGCCACGGTTGGCAATCAGAATTTTTTTGAACATGATGTCTTCCTGTTCTCTCTCAATGTTGTTGGGCCAGCAGCGCCTTGCGCCGGGCCGTGAAGTTCCACCACGGCTGGCTGGGCCCGCCGTTCATGAAGTCGTGCGCGGCCAGAAAGGCATCCAGCACACAGGGGTCGTGGCGCTGGCCCATGGGGCCGCGCAACTGCTCGTAAGTTGCCAGCGGGTCCATCTCACGCACTTGTTGTGGCGTCGTCAGTCCCAAGCCACGCAGATCGGCGGCCAGCGACTTCCCGATGTTCGGGATATCGGTCAGCACACGGGCTTGCTCGGCGTGGGTGGCTTTGGACATGACAGGACTCGCGACGCCGGCTTCAGAGCGGGATGTTCCCGTGCTTGCGCCACGGGTTCTCGAGTTTTTTATCTTTCAGCATCACCAGCGAGCGGCAGATGCGCTTGCGCGTCTCGTGCGGCAGGATGACGTCGTCGATGAAACCACGGGCACCCGCCACAAACGGGTTGGCGAAGCGCGCCTTGTACTCGGCCTCTTTCGCCGCCAGCTTGGCCGGGTCGCCCTTGTCTTCGCGGAAGATGATCTCCACCGCGCCCTTGGCACCCATCACCGCGATCTCGGCATTCGGCCAGGCGAAGTTGACGTCGCCGCGCAGGTGCTTGGAGGCCATCACGTCGTAGGCGCCACCGTAGGCCTTGCGCGTGATCACCGTGATCTTGGGCACCGTGCACTCGGCATAAGCGTAGAGCAGCTTGGCGCCGTGCTTGATGATGCCGCCGTACTCCTGCGAAGTACCGGGCATGAAGCCGGGCACGTCAACGAAGGTCACCACCGGGATGTTGAAGGCGTCGCAGAAGCGCACGAAGCGCGCCGCCTTGATCGAGCTCTTGATGTCCAGGCAGCCGGCCAGCACCAGCGGCTGGTTGGCCACGATGCCCACCGTCTGGCCGTCCATGCGGGCGAAGCCGATCAGGATGTTCTTGGCGTACTCGGGCTGGATCTCGAAAAAGTCGCCGTCATCGACCGTCTTGAGGATCAACTCCTTCATGTCGTAGGGCTTGTTCGGGTTGTCCGGCACCAGCGTGTCCAGACTCAGTTCCATGCGGTCGCTCGGGTCGCCACTCTTGCGCACCGGCGCCTTCTCGCGGTTGTTGAGCGGCAGGTAGTTGTAGAGGCGGCGCAACATCAGCAGCGCTTCCACGTCGTTCTCGAACGCCAGGTCGGCCACGCCGCTCTTGGTGGTGTGGGTGATGGCGCCGCCCAGTTCCTCGGCCGTCACTTCCTCGTGCGTCACGGTCTTCACCACCTCGGGGCCGGTGACGAACATGTAGGAGCTGTCCTTCACCATGAAGATGAAATCGGTCATGGCCGGGCTGTACACCGCGCCGCCGGCCGACGGGCCCATGATCATGCTGATCTGCGGAATGACGCCGGAGGCCAGCACGTTTTTCTGGAACACGTCGGCATAACCGCCCAGCGACGCCACGCCTTCCTGGATGCGGGCGCCGCCCGAATCGTTGAGGCCTATCACCGGTGCACCGACCTTCATGGCCTGGTCCATGATCTTGCAGATCTTCTCGGCATGCGCCTCGCTCAAGGCACCGCCGAACACCGTGAAGTCCTGGCTGAAGACGAACACCAGGCGGCCGTTGATCATGCCGTAGCCGGTGACGACGCCGTCACCGGGAATCTTGTTGTCCTGCATGCCGAAGTCGACGCAGCGGTGCTCGACGAACATGTCCCACTCTTCGAAGGTGCCCTCGTCGAGCAGCACCTCCAAGCGCTCGCGCGCCGTCAGCTTGCCCTTGGCATGCTGCGCGGCAATGCGTTTTTCGCCGCCGCCCAGGCGCGCGGCGGCGCGCTTCTTTTCCAGTTGTTCAAGGATGTCGTGCATGGTTCGTCCTCTGTCGGTACGGAAATTGACTATTGATACTTGCTACTGTTTTGATAGCTGCTCACGCCCGTTTTTCATAGGCCTGAAGCAGATTTCGTGCTGCCGTGGAGGCGGCCAGCCGGCCGGCCGCCACGTCGGCGCTGAGTTGGGGCAGCAGCTCGTGCACGTGGCGGTGCGCACGGAAGGCCTGCTTGAGGCCGGCTTCGATGCGCTCCCACATCCAGGCCAGGGCCTGGGCCTGACGCCGCACGGCCAGCTTGCCATTGGCCGTCTGCAGCGTGCGGAACTGCATCACCGCATTCCAGAAACTGTCTACCCCCTGCCCCAGCAGCGCGCTGAGCTGCACCACCTTCGGGTGCCAGATCATCTCGTCATGGTGTGCATGCTCGGGGTTGCCGTGCAGGCCGAGCAGACGCAGGCTGGAAGTGATCTGCGCCTGGGCACGGGTAGCGGCGGCCGGGTCGATGTCGGCCTTGTTGATGGCCACCAGGTCGGCCAGTTCCATCACGCCCTTCTTGATGGCCTGCAGGTCGTCGCCGGCATTGGGCAGCTGCAGCAGCACGAACATGTCGGTCATGCTGGCCACCGCCGTCTCGCTCTGGCCCACGCCCACGGTCTCGACGATCACGATGTCGTAACCCGCAGCCTCGCACACCAGCATGGCTTCGCGCGTCTTCTCGGCCACGCCGCCCAAGGTGCCGCTGCTCGGGCTGGGACGGATATAGGCTTTCTCCTGCACCGAAAGCTTTTCCATGCGCGTCTTGTCGCCCAGGATGGAGCCACCCGACACGCTGCTGGAGGGGTCCACCGCCAGCACCGCGACACGGTGGCCCTGGCCGATCAGGTACAGGCCCAGCGCTTCGATGAAGGTGGACTTGCCCACGCCCGGCACGCCGCTGATGCCGAGGCGAAACGCGTTGCCGGTGTGCGGCAGCAAGGCCGTCAGCAGCTCGTCGCCCTGCGCGCGATGGTCGGCCCGGGTCGACTCCAACAGCGTGATGGCCTTGGCCATGGCACGGCGCTGCTGGGTCGGTGAGCCCTGCAGGATGCCGTCCAGGAGGGGCGGATGCGCCACTGTCAGACCTTGTGGGATTTTTTGATCTGCTCCAGCACGTCCTTGGCGCTGGCCGGGATCGGCGTGCCCGGGCCGTAGATGCCCTTGACACCCGCCTCGTACAGAAAGTCATAGTCCTGGCGCGGAATCACGCCGCCGACGAAGACGATGATGTCATCGGCACCCTGTTTCTTCAGCTCGGCGATGATGGCCGGCACCAGGGTCTTGTGGCCGGCGGCCAGGGTGGAAACGCCCACCGCGTGCACGTCGTTCTCAATGGCCTGGCGCGCGCATTCCTCGGGCGTCTGGAACAGCGGCCCCATGTCGACGTCGAAACCGAGGTCGGCAAAGGCCGTGGCCACCACCTTGGCACCGCGGTCATGGCCGTCCTGGCCGAGCTTGGAAATCATCACGCGCGGACGCCGGCCATGGCTCACGGCGAAGTCGGCGATTTCTTTTTTCAGGGTTTCCCAGCCTTCGGCCGAGTCATAGGCAGCTGCATACACACCGGTCACCTTTTGCGTATCGGCGCGATGGCGCCCAAAAACCTTTTCCAGCGCATCGGACACCTCGCCCACCGTGGCGCGCAGGCGGATGGCCTTGATCGACAGATCCAGCAGGTTGCCGTTGCCCTGTTCGGCGGCAGCGGTCAGTGCATCGAGCGCAGCCTGCACCGCCTTGCTGTCGCGGCTGGCCTTGATGGCTTTCAGGCGCGTAATCTGGCCCTCGCGCACCTTGACATTGTCCACCTCGAGGATCTCGATGGGGTCTTCCTTTTTCAGCTTGTACTTGTTGACGCCAACGATCACATCCTTGCCCGAATCGATGCGGGCCTGCTTCTCGGCCGCCGCCGCTTCGATCTTGAGCTTGGCCCAGCCGGAATCGACCGCCTTGGTCATGCCGCCCATGGCCTCGACTTCCTCGATGATGGCCCAGGCGGCATCGGCCATGTCCTGCGTCAGCTTTTCCATCATGTAGCTGCCGGCCCAGGGGTCGATCACGTTGGTGATGTGGGTCTCTTCCTGGATGATGAGCTGGGTGTTGCGCGCGATGCGGGCGCTGAACTCGGTCGGCAAGGCAATCGCCTCGTCAAAGCTGTTGGTGTGCAGGCTCTGCGTGCCGCCGAAGACGGCCGCCATGGCCTCGATGGTGGTTCGCACCACGTTGTTGTAGGGGTCCTGCTCGGTCAGCGACCAGCCCGAGGTCTGGCTGTGTGTGCGCAGCATCAGGCTCTTGGGGTTCTTGGCGTTGAAGCCCTTCATGATGCGGCACCACAGCAGGCGCGCCGCGCGCATCTTGGCAATTTCGAGGTAGAAATTCATGCCCACCGCCCAGAAGAAGGACAGGCGGCCGGCGAAGTCGTCCACGTCCATGCCCTTGGCGATGGCGGTCTTCACATACTCCTTGCCGTCGGCCAGGGTGAAGGCCATCTCGAGCGCCTGGTTGGCGCCGGCTTCCTGCATGTGGTAACCCGAGATCGAGATCGAGTTGAACTTGGGCATGTTCTTCGATGTGTACTCGATGATGTCGCCGATGATGCGCATCGACGGCTCGGGCGGGTAGATGTAGGTGTTGCGGACCATGAACTCTTTCAGAATGTCGTTCTGAATCGTTCCGCTCAGCTTGTCCTGGCTCACGCCCTGCTCCTCCGCCGCCACCACGTAGCCGGCCAGCACCGGCAGCACGGCGCCGTTCATGGTCATGGAAACGCTGACCTTGTCCAGCGGGATCTGGTCGAACAACACCTTCATGTCTTCCACCGAATCGATCGCCACGCCGGCCTTGCCGACGTCACCGGTGACGCGCGGGTGGTCGGAGTCGTAACCGCGATGGGTGGCCAGGTCGAAGGCCACGCTCACGCCCTGGCCGCCGGCGGCCAGCGCCTTGCGGTAGAAGGCATTGGACTCCTCGGCGGTGGAGAAGCCGGCGTACTGGCGGATGGTCCAGGGCCGCACGGCGTACATGGTGGCCTGCGGGCCGCGCAGATAGGGCTCGAAGCCCGGCAGCGTGTCGGCGTGCGGCAGGTTCTGGGTATCGGCTGCGGTGTACAGCGGCTTGACGCTGATGCCGTCGGGTGTGACCCAGTTCAGGGCGTTCACGTCGCCGCCGGGGGCGGATTTGATGGCGGCCTTGTGCCAGGCCTCGAGGCTGGCGCTCTGGAATTCGGGGGGTTTCTGGCTCATGGCGTGGCGGCGGGGCACAACAAGGCGCCCGGTGTTGCGTTGCGTGGAGTTTACATCATTCATAATTATTGATGCAAAATATTCCGTAAAGCTTACAATCCGGATCATGTCTGCCGTATCCCTCTCCCCCCGCGCACTTTACGAGGAAGTCGCCGAGCTCCTGCGCCAGCGCATCTTCAAGCGCGAGCTGGAGCCCGGCAGCTGGATCGATGAACTGAAGATTGCCGAAGACTACGGCATCAGCCGTACACCGCTGCGCGAGGCGCTCAAGGTCTTGGCAGCCGAAGGCCTGGTGACCATGAAGGTGCGGCGCGGCGCCTATGTCACCGAGGTCAATGAGAAAGATCTGGCCGACGTCTACCACCTGCTCTCCCTGCTGGAGTCCGACGCTGCCGGCGTGGTGGCGAGCCGGGCCACGGAGGCCCAGCTGCACGAGTTGCAGGCCCTGCACGACGAACTGGAGGCTGCCGCCCGCCCGCAGAAGCAGGACCGGGAACGCTTCTTCGAAATCAACGAGCGCTTCCACATGCACCTGCTGGAGATCGCCGACAACCGCTGGCGCAACCAGATGGTGGCCGACCTGCGCAAGGTCATGAAGCTCAACCGCCACCACTCGCTGCTCAAGTCCGGTCGCATCGAGGAGTCGCTGGCCGAGCACCGCGCCATCATGGCCGCGCTGGCCGCCCGCGATGCCGCTGCCGCCACGCACACCATGCAGGCGCACTTCCGCAACGGGCTGGAAGCGGCGGGTTAATCTGTCCCCGGCATGTCTAGAATGCAGGGTAGACACTCCCCTGGCCCGCAGACAAGCATGAATCAATAGACAGAGACCTGCGGCCCAGGTGAAAATGTCGCTGCGCCTACATGCCCGACACATCCACACCGCAACCTGACCGCTCGCCGGAGGCCTCGATGCAGCAAACCCTGCTCGAGTACCAGGCGATTCTTGAAAACGCTTCGGTCGGCATTCTGTTCACACGAGACCGCAAGGTACTTCACTGCAACCCCAGGTTTTCCGAGATCTTTGGCTGGCCTCATGGCGAACTGGTCGGCCAAGCCGGTTCGGTCTTCTATCTCACTGAAAACGACTACCGCGAAATCGGTCGCACCGCATATCCCATCCTCTCCAGCGGCGGCTTGCTCGATCGGGAGTTGCACATGCGGCGCAAGGACGGCAGTGCGGTCTACTGCCGGATACGGGCCAAGGCCATCAATCCCCAGAACACCGCCGAAGGAACGATCTGGATCGCCGAGGACATCGGCGAACGCAAGCGTGCCGAGTCTCAACTTCAGGATCTCCTGCTCAAGCAAAAAGCCATTCTGGAATATGCCTCATTGGGCATCATGTTCACCAACAATGGCCGGATCGTGCACTGCAACCCGCGGGCCGAAGCCATCCTGCACTGGCCGCCCGGTTCGCTGGAAGGACAAATCGCCGAGGTATTCTTCAGCAGCCGGGACGACTATGTCCGCTTCGGGCAGACGGTGGGACCTCAGCTGGCAGCCGGCGAACTGGTCGACATCAACTGGCAGAACACCCGCCGGGACGGCACCCCGATCTGGTGCCGCCATCTGGCCAAGGCGCTGCCCTCGACCGACGGCAGCCAGAGCACGATCTGGATCACCGAGGACATCAGCGAGAAAAAGGCGGCGGAAGAAGCCCTGGCCGCAGCCCACCGCGGGCTTGAACTGCGGGTGCAGGAACGCACGGAAGAACTGGCCCAGGCCAATGCGCGCCTGATGCTCGAAGTGGCTGAACGCAAGGAAATCGAAAAGCACCTGCGTGCCAGCGAAGCGCGCTTTCGCGACCTGTCGGAGATGTCCTCGGACTGGTTCTGGGAGCAGGACGTCAACTTCCATTTCGTGGAAATGTCTGTCGGGCTGATGGCCACCAGCCTGCATCCGAACCGCACCATCGGCAAGACCCGACGGGAGCTGCCCATCGTCGGCGTCTCGGAAGCGCAGTGGCAGGAACACCAGAAAATCCTCGATGCACATCTGCCCTTCAAGGACTTTGTCTACCAGATGGAAACCCAGCCCGGCCATTTGCGCTGGTTCTCCATCAGCGGCAAGCCGGTGTTCGAGAACGGCGAGTTTCGCGGCTACCGGGGCATCGGTACCGACATCACCGAGCGCAAGACATCCGAGCATCAGATCGCATTTCTGGCCTACCATGATGCGCTGACCGGTCTGCCCAACCGCGTGCTGCTGGAGGACCGGCTCCAGCAAGCCATGGCCCATGCCGATCGCAGCCAGACCCGGCTGGCACTGCTCTTTCTGGACCTGGACAACTTCAAACAGATCAATGATTCGCTCGGGCATGCGACGGGAGACACCCTGTTGCAGGAGGTTGCGGTGCGCCTGGGCGAGTGCGTCCGGGATACCGACACCATCAGCCGTCAGGGCGGCGATGAATTCATCATCCTGCTGAGCGATCTGCAGGACCCCGATGCCTCCTTGCCGGTGCTAGCCAAGATCATTGGCCGATTGCAGGATCCGTTCATGGCCGACGGCAATGAACTCTCGACATCCGTCTCCATCGGCGTCGCCATCTACCCGACTGACGGACGCGATTTCGAATCACTGCGCAAAAAGGCCGACATGGCCATGTACCGAGCCAAGGAAGCCGGCCGCAACACCTACCGTTTCTTTGATGAGGCCATGAACTTCGAGGCCGTCGAGCATCTGGTCATCCGCAACGGCCTGCGCCGCGCCCTGGAGCGCGACGAGCTGGTTCTGCATTACCAGCCGCAGATCGACCTGGTTTCGGGCCGGATCATCGGCGCCGAAGCCCTGATCCGCTGGCAGCACCCGGAACTGGGCCTGGTGTCACCGGCCAGGTTCATCCACATCGCCGAAGAAAGCGGCATGATCGTGCCGATTGGCGAATGGGTGCTCAACACGGCCTGCCGGCAGGCCGTCGCCTGGCAGCAGGCGGGATTGCCCGAACTGGTGGTGGCGGTCAACCTGTCCGCCGTCCAGTTCCGGCGCGGCAATGTGGAGCAGGATGTCGTCAGCGCCCTGGAGCGGTCGGGGCTCGCCCCCACTCTGCTGGAACTGGAACTGACGGAATCCATCCTGATCCAGAATGTCGAACAGGTCCTGGCCACCGTCAAAGGGCTCAAGCGGCTCGGTGTCAAGTTGTCGATCGACGACTTCGGCACCGGCTACTCCAGCCTGTCCTACCTCAAGCGCTTCGACATCGACAAACTGAAGATCGACCAGTCGTTCATTCGCGATCTGGCCACCGACCCGGACGATGCCGCCATCGTGCATGCCATCGTCCAGATGGCGCACAGCCTGAATCTACAAGCCATTGCCGAAGGCGTGGAAAATGCCGCCATGCTGCAGCAGCTGCGCGACTTCGGCTGCGACGAGGCGCAGGGCTATTACTTCGCCCGCCCCATGCCGGCCGAAGAATTCGAACGCTACCTCGCTGGCCTGCAACTTCCCCCGCCCTGAAAGCCGCCGAAAGGTCGCTCCGGATCAGGCTGCCAGTTGCTGGCGCCCGTGCGCCAGTGCCATCACGTCGTGCGGATTCAGGGCTTTCAGCTTGTGGTCACTCCAGACCTGGCGCCAGCGCCGCGCGCCGGGCAGGCCGTGGCGCAGGCCCAGCATGTGACGGGCGATGGCATACCAGGGCGTGCCATGTTCAGCCATCTCGCGCGTCATGTAGTCCACCATCTGCGCTTCCACCGTCTCGCGCGTCCGGCCAGACGGTGCAGCGCCGTAAAACGCCGCGTCCCAGTCGCTGAGCCACCAGGGGTTGTGGTAGGCCTCGCGCCCGACCATCACGCCGTCAAGCTGCTGCAACTGCTGCGCCACCTGCCCGCTATTGGTGATGCCGCCGTTGACGACGATGGTCAGGTGCGGGAACTCGCGCTTGAGCTGGTGCACGAGCTCATAGCGCAGCGGCGGCACCTCGCGGTTCTCTTTCGGGCTCAAGCCCTTGAGCCAGGCATTGCGCGCATGGACGATGAAGGTGGAACAGCCGGCCTCACTGACAGCACCGACGAAGTCGCGCACGAACGCGTAGCTCTCGGTCTTGTCGATGCCGATGCGGTGCTTGACCGTGACCGGCACCGAGACCGCATCGACCATGGCCTTGACGCAATCAGCCACCAGCTGCGGCTCGGCCATCAGGCAGGCACCAAACGCCCCACGCTGCACGCGCTCGCTCGGGCAGCCGCAGTTCAGGTTGATCTCGTCGTAGCCCCACTGCTCGCCCAGCGCCGCACAGCGCGCCAGCTCGGCCGGCTCGCTTCCCCCCAGCTGCAGGGCCACGGGATGCTCTTCGGCATTGAACCGCAGATGGCGCGCCACATCGCCATGCAGCAGCGCACCGGTGGTGACCATCTCGGTGTAAAGCAGGGTCTGACGGCTCAGCAGACGGTGGAAATAGCGGCAATGACGGTCAGTCCAGTCGAGCATGGGCGCAACCGACATTCGCCAACGCTCGGGAGCAACGGGCTTCTTCAATGGCATGGTGCGAATTATCCCAGCCAGCCCGGTCTCATGGGCGCAAAAGGCCAAACAACCCTAAGGCGTGGCACACCAGGGCGCCGTGTTGTGCACCAAGCCCATCCACAAAGCCCAAGCCGAACTGGCCGCCAGGGCCAGCCCCGCCAGGCGCATGCCCCAATCGCCTGCCCCGGGCTGGCCGCGCAGGCGCAGCCACAGCCAAGGGCCGGCCATCATCGAGACACTGGTGCCGAGGGCAAACAAGGCCATCACCGCGGCGCCCTCCACGGCATGGCTGGTCATGGCCGCCACCAGCAGGGCCGAGTACAGCAGGCCGCAGGGCAGCAAGGCCCACAGCATGCCGATCACCAGCGGCGCGCCATGCCCCCGGCCGGCCGCCAGCGCCCGAGCCCCGGCCCACAGCTTGCGCCCAGCACTCTCGAGCCAGACCGGCTGCTGCGCCTTCCACAGCAGCAGCAGCCCCAGCAACAAGGCCGCAACGTGAAACAGGCTCCAGACCGGTCGCAGGGCGGCAGACTGGATGGTGAGCCAGCCCAGCCCCTGGATGGACGCTGCGGCCAGTGCGCCAAGGATGGCGTAACCGATGATGCGGCCGAGCTGGAAGATCCACATGGCTGTGTTCTTGTGGGCTCCGGCGGCCTGGCCGATACCGGCACAGGCGGCGCCGCACATGGCAATACAGTGGGGGCCGCCCGCCAACCCCATGAGCAGGGCCGTGACGGCAAGTGATGTCTGCATGCGTCGAGTCTAGTGGATCCCTAGATGATCTTCGAGAAACGCGCCCGGTTGCGGTCAGCCTGCAGGTAACGGTCGAACACCATGGCCACGGCTCGCACGAAAAACCAGCCGTTGGCGGTAACCTGGATGCCGCTGTCATCAATGGTCACCAGGCCCTGCTCGGCCAGTTCCTGCACAGCCTCCATCTCAGCGGCAAAGTAGCTGCGGAAATCGACCAAGTAGGCCAGGTTGATGGATTCGAACAGCACCTGCCCCTGGCACATCAGAGCCATGATGACACCGCGACGCACCAGGTCATCGCGCGACAGGGCCAGTCCGCGCACCACGGCGAAGCGGCCGTGGTCGATGGCGTCGTAGTACTCCTCCAAGGTCTTGGCGTTCTGGCTGTAGGTTGCGCCGATGCGGCCGATGGAGGACACGCCGAGGGCAATCAGATCGCAATCGGGCTGCGTGCTGTAGCCCTGGAAGTTGCGGTGCAGGCGCCCTTGCCGCTTGGCCACGGCCAAGGGGTCGTTGGGCAAAGCGAAGTGATCCATGCCTACATAGATGTAGCCGGCACCCATGAAGGTTTTCAGAGCGTCCGACAGCATCGACAGCTTGGCGGCCGCACCTGGCAATTCGGTCGTGACGATACGCCGCTGCGGCTTGAAGCGCTCGGGCAAATGTGCGTAGGCGTACAGGGCAATGCGGTCCGGCCGCAGCTCAGTAACCTGCTTGAGCGTGCGCTCGAACGACTCAGGTGTCTGCTGCGGCAGACCGTAGATCAGGTCCACGTTGATGGAGTCAAAGCCGCGCTCGCGGGCGGCCTGCACCAGGGCAAATACCTGTTCGGCCGGCTGCACACGGTGTACGGCCTTCTGCACCGCCGGATCGAAGTCCTGAACGCCGAAGCTCAGGCGGTTGAAGCCGAGTTCGGCCAGGGTATCCAGGCGCTGAACGTCGATGGTGCGGGGATCGACCTCGATCGAGTACTCGCCACCCGGCGCGAGTGTGAAGCTGCGCCGCAGCATGGCCATGAGCTCACGCAGTTCGGCATCGCTAAGGAAGGTTGGCGTCCCCCCCCCCAAGTGCAGCTGCGTCACAGTCTGCCCCACCCCGAGCTGAGCCGTGTGCAGATCCACCTCGCGGCTCAGATAACGCAGGTATTCGGCAGCACGGTCATGGTGCTTGGTGATGATCTTGTTGCAGGCGCAGTAGTAGCACAGCGACTCGCAGAACGGGATGTGCACGTACAACGACAGCGGCAGCACCAGCGCAGCCGCGCCGGAGCGGCGCTGCTGCAGGGCCCGGGCATAGTCATCCGCGGTGAAGGCTTCTACAAAACGGTCTGCCGTCGGATAAGAGGTATAGCGCGGCCCGGCCACGTCATAACGGCGCAGCAATTCTGGAGATACGGGCTCAACGGTTTCGGCATTCATGAAGGGTCCTCGACTGAGGATCACTGTGCCCGGAAAGCACAAATCTCTTCTTGATGTGCATCAAATACTGTTAAGGTATGACCCTGTGTGCGAGGAAACCAGGAGGATGCTCCTATGGCTGATGTCAAAATACTGCGTATGAATCCGCAAACGATCAAAGTCGCCTGTTCCAACTGCAACCTGCGCGAGTTGTGCCTGCCCATGGGGCTGAGTCCCGAAGAGATTGACCGCCTGGACAACGTGGTCGCCAACCGCCGCAAGATCAAGCGTGGCACGTCGCTGTTTCGCAATGGCGAGAAGTTCAGCTCGCTCTATGCCATCCGCACCGGCTTCTTCAAGACCTGCGTTGCCTCCGAGGACGGGCGCGACCAGGTGACCGGATTTCAGATGGCCGGCGAGATCATCGGCCTGGACGGCATCGTCAATGACCAGCACACCTGCGATGCAGTGGCGCTGGAAGACGCCGAAGTCTGCGTCATGCCCTTCGACCGGATCGAGGACCTGTCGCGCGAGATCAATGGACTGCAGCGCCACGTCCACAAGATCATGAGCCGCGAGATCGTGCGCGAACACGGTGTCATGCTGCTGCTGGGCAGCATGCGCGCCGAGGAGCGACTGGCCGCCTTCCTGCTGAATCTGGTGCAGCGCCTGCACGCACGCGGCTTCTCGCAATCCGAGCTGATCCTGCGCATGACGCGCGAGGAGATCGGCAGCTACCTGGGCCTCAAGCTCGAGACGGTGAGCCGGACTTTTTCAAAGTTCGTGGAAGACGGCATTGTCGAGGTCAAGCAGCGTCATGTACGCATTCTCGACACTGACGCACTGTCCCAGATCGTCAACCACCAGGAATGCCACTAGGGTTGTTGCAACCTTAGCAGCAACTTTCCTGCTTGGGGCAGCCCTCAGGGCGCTCATCGCCCGGCAAGGGGCACTGGTTGACCTCAAAGGGTGACATGGACAGCAAGGCTGTGAGCCCGCTGGAGAGCATGGTCGTCACCCAGAATACAAAAAATGCCAGGGTATAGACCCCCTGGCGCGACAGCGTCACCGGCTGGCCGAACCATTGCAGATCCTGGGGATCGACCATGGCAAACACCAGCATCTCCAGCACACCTGCCACCAGAAAGGCTGGCCAGGCTATCCACATCATTTTTTGCATGTTCATGCTTGTCTCCTCATAGCCTGAGTGTAATCAGGGTTGGGGCGATGGCTTGGCAGCGGGCGCCACGCCGGTGGCCGCATGGTTGCGCGCCTGGATGGCCGGCGCCAGGCTGCTCGGGGCAGCCTCTAGGGTTTTATTGATCTCGATTCCCTGACGGTAGTAGTCTTCGCTGACCACCGGGTCGGGTGTGTGCACAGCCAAGTAAAGGGTCACGAAACCGGCGACCACCACCACAGCGGGACCGGCCAGCACCATCCAGACATGGACGAATTTCCACCAGGGTTGGGCCATCACATGGGCGCTCTTGCTCATACGTACTCCTTAACGCGGCACCAGAAACACGGATTTCTCACTCACGTGCGCAGGTGCATCCTGCGCTGCGATCTCGAAATGGATGGGGTGCGACCCCGGAGCTGCTGCCTCGTAGGGCAACTGGGCGCGGACCACGACCCAGCGCGCCTCGGTGGCGTTGACGGCCACCAGAGGATCCTGGTCCGCCGCCAATTGCAGACCTGGCAAGCCCGAAACCGTGATCTTGTATTGCTGCGCCGTCTCGGTCGCGTTCATGACCTGCAGGCGATACACGTTTTCGATCATGCCGCCGGAGACGATACGCGCCATCACCCCGCGATCACGCACCACATCCACCTTCAGCGGCGTACGTGTTGCCAAGCTGATCAACATGGCCAGGCTGACGGCCAGCAGAATGCTGGTGTAGATCAGCACGCGTGGCCGCAGCACATGGCGCAAGGTCTGCGAACGCGTCCAGCCCAGCTGAACCGAGTTCTGTGTTGTGTACTTGATGAGGCCGCGCGGATAGTTCATCTTGTCCATGACGTCGTCACAGACATCGATGCAAGCCGCGCAACTGATGCACTCGTACTGGAGCCCTTTGCGGATGTCGATCCCCGTCGGGCACACCTGCACGCACAGGGTGCAATCAATACAGGAACCCAAGCCCAGCGCCTGGGGGTCAGCCTTGCGCGAGCGGGCGCCCCGCGGCTCGCCGCGCCGTTCGTCGTAGGAGACGATCAGCGTGTCCTTGTCGAACATGGCGCTCTGAAAACGCGCATAGGGACACATGTACTTGCACACCTGTTCGCGCATGTAGCCGGCGAAACCATAGGTGGCAAAACCATAGAAAAAGACCCAGAAAATTTCCCACGGCCCCAGAGTGGCATGCAGGAAAGAGCGCCCCAGCTCGTGGATGGGCGAGAAATAGCCGACAAAAGTGAAGCCGGTCCATAGCGCCACCGAAATCCAGGCGATTTGCTTGGCCCCCTTGATGGAAAACTTCCTGACGGACATCGGCGCGCTGTCGAGCCGCATCCGCGCGCTGCGGTCACCTTCGATCTTGCGCTCGATCCAGAGGAAGATCTCGGTGTAAACCGTCTGCGGGCAGGCGTAGCCGCACCATTGACGCCCCGCCACCGCCGTAAAAAGAAAAAGCGACAGCGCCGAGATGACCAGCAGGCCTGTCAAATAGATGAAGTCCTGCGGGTACAGAACCAGACCAAAGATATAGAACCGCCGCGCTTCGAGATCGAACAGCACCGCCTGGCGCTGCCCCCACTCCAACCATGGCAAACCGTAGAACACCAGCTGCGTCAGGAACACCATCCCCCAGCGCCAGCGTGCGAACAGGCCGGAAACGCTGCGGGGATAGACTTTCTTGTGCGCTTGGTACAAAGAAACCATTTCCGCATCGTCCGCATCGGATGACGTCACCTCCTGCGAAACGATGGGAATGATTTTTTTGTCTGTGCTGTCGGGATGGTTCAAAACAACTCCGGTCGGCTTACTGCTTATTTGGCGGCCACTTTAGCCCCGTTGGACAGGCTCCAGACATACGACGTCAGCACCTGGATCTGGCTTTCGCTGAGCTTGCCTTCCTGGGCCGGCATCTGGTTGACCTTGCCGTTGTTGATCATGGCAACAATCGCATTCTCGCCATAACCGTGCAGCCAGATGTCATCGGTCAGGTTGGGAGCGCCCAGAGCCTGGTTGCCCTTGCCATCCATGCCGTGGCAGGCGGCGCAGGCACCGAACTTGGCCTTGCCCAGCGAAGCGCGCAGCGAGTCATGCGGGCTGCCCGACAGGCTCAGCACGTAGTGCGCCACATTCTTCACGTCATCCGGCGTACCGACAGCGGCCGCCATGGGGGGCATGTTGCCGATGCGGCCCTTGGTGATGGTCTCCTTGATCTTGTCCGGCATCCCGCCATGCAGCCAGTCACCATCGGTCAAATTCGGGAAACCCTTGCTGCCGCGTGCATCCGAGCCGTGGCATTGAGCACAGTTGTTCATGAACACGCGCTCGCCGATACCCATGGCCTGGGGGTCCTTGGACATGTCTTCAGGGCTCATGCCGGCGAACTTGGCGTACAGGGGGGCAACATCCTTTTCCCCCTTCTCCATCTCGGCCTTGTGCTGCCCCAGAGAAGTCCAGCCCAGCTTGCCTGCACTGGTACCCAGACCCGGGTACATGGCAAGGTAAACCGCGCTGAAGACGATCGTGATGACGAACAGCCACACCCACCAGCGCGGCAGGGGGTTGTTCATCTCACGCAGGTCACCGTCCCAGACGTGGCCGGTCGTGTTGTCGTTCGAGGTCATGGCCTTGGCTTTGCCGCTGAACCACAGCAGCAGCAGACAGGCAGCAATGCCAACGACAGTGATAACGGTAACGTAGACCGACCAGAAGTTGCTTGTAAAGTCGCTCATTTTTCTTCCTTTGACGGCTCGTTATTCCTGTTCGAAAGGCAGCATGGCAGCCTGTTCGAAATCAGCGGCATTGCGCTTGGACCACGCCCACAGCACGATGCCGATGAAGGTGATGAAACTGGCCACAGTGGCAATGGAACGAAGGGTATTGACATCCATGATGTGATCTCCCGTCTTACTTGAGGGCCGTACCCAGAACCTGCAGATAGGCGATCAGCGCTTCGACTTCCGTCTTGCCCTTGACCTCTTCCGCGGCCTTGGCGATCTGCTCGTCGGTGTAGGGAACGCCTACCGTGCGCAACGCCTTCATGTGCGCCGGCATGACCGAGGCATCCACCGTGTCCTTGAGCAGCCAGGGATAGGCCGGCATGTTGGACTCAGGCACCAGATCGCGCGGGTTATTGAGGTGGATACGGTGCCACTCGTCGCTGTAGCGGCCACCGACACGCGCTAGGTCAGGACCGGTGCGCTTGCTGCCCCACTGGAACGGGGTAACGTAGACCGACCAGAAGTTGCTTGTAAAGTCGCTCATTTTTCTTCCTTTGACGGCTCGTTATTCCTGTTCGAAAGGCAGCATGGCAGCCTGTTCGAAATCAGCGGCATTGCGCTTGGACCACGCCCACAGCACGATGCCGATGAAGGTGATGAAACTGGCCACAGTGGCAATGGAACGAAGGGTATTGACATCCATGATGTGATCTCCCGTCTTACTTGAGGGCCGTACCCAGAACCTGCAGATAGGCGATCAGCGCTTCGACTTCCGTCTTGCCCTTGACCTCTTCCGCGGCCTTGGCGATCTGCTCGTCGGTGTAGGGAACGCCTACCGTGCGCAACGCCTTCATGTGCGCCGGCATGACCGAGGCATCCACCGTGTCCTTGAGCAGCCAGGGATAGGCCGGCATGTTGGACTCAGGCACCAGATCGCGCGGGTTATTGAGGTGGATACGGTGCCACTCGTCGCTGTAGCGGCCACCGACACGCGCTAGGTCAGGACCGGTGCGCTTGCTGCCCCACTGGAACGGGTGGTCGTAGACCGACTCACCTGCCACTGAGTAGTGGCCGTAGCGCAGGGTCTCGGCACGGAACGGACGGATCATCTGCGAATGACAGTTGTAGCAGCCCTCGCGGACGTAGATGTCACGGCCGGCCAGTTGCAGTGCGGTGTAGGGCTGGATGCCCTTGATCGGCTCGGTGGTGGACTTCTGGAAGAACAGCGGCACGATCTCGACCAGACCGCCGACCAACAGCA
>MGPC01000021.1 GCA_001797315.1 Curvibacter sp. GWA2_64_110 | reverse complement strand
GCTACACCATCACGGACAACGGCACGAGCAACGGGGTGTCGGATCCGAAGACGGTGGCGGGCAGCGCGACGCTGGACATCACGCCGGTGAACGACGAGGACGAGGACAACGGCAACGGCAACGGGAACGGGAACGGCAACGGCAACGGCAACGGCAACGGCAACGGCAACGGGAACGGGAACGGGAACGGGAACGGGAACGGGAACGGGAACGGGAACGGCAACGGGAACGGGAACGGGAACGAGGACGAGGACGACGAGGACGACGAGGACGACGAGGACGACGAGGACGACGAGGACGACGAGGACGACGACAACGACGACAACGAGGACAACGAGGACAACGAGGACAACGAGGACAACGAGGACAACGGCAACGGCAACGGCAACGACAACGACAACGACAACGACAACGACAACGACAACGACAACGACAACGACAACGACAACGACAACGACGACAACGAGGCCATCGTTGGCGACTCCACGGCCGAGGTTCTGGTGGGCGGGGCGGGTAACGACTCTCTCACGGGCGGTGGTGGAGGCGACGTCTTCAAGTGGACACTGGCCGACAAGGGGACGCCGGGCTCACCCGCGGTCGATACCGTAACCGACTTCAATACCGGCGCCAGCGGGGACAAGCTCGATCTGAAGGACCTGCTGCAAGGCGAGGACAAGGCCGACTTGAACAACCTGGACAACTACCTTCATTTTGAAAAATCAGGTGCGGATACGGTGATCAAAGTGAGTTCGTCGGGTGGCTTCAGTAGCGGCTTCAATAATTCAGCTGTCGATCAGACCATCGTGCTGAAGAATGTGGATCTGATCGGCAGTTTCTCGACTGATCAGCAGGTACTGCATGACCTGCTGAACAAAGGACAGCTTCACACGGATTGACGTCGAGGGTCAAGGAGTCGTGTATTCGCTCCCGCCGCTGACAGGGAGGCTGTTTCGGGACCTGCTCAGGCAGGATCCTTGACGGCAGGGCCGGTGGCACCATCAAAGCCGATGGCCTGCAGTGTCTGGAGTTCCTCTTGGGTGCTTACCCCTTCGGCGATGACCCTGAGATCGATGCCATGAGCGATCGATGACAACCCCCTGAGAAAGGATTGATTGCCGACATTGCCTGCCAAGCCGTGGATGAAGCTGGCATCCACTTTGAGATAATCGAAGCCGATTTTGTGCAGGCGACCGATTTCGCTGAATTGGCGGCCAAAGTGTTCAATGCCGATTTTGCAACTGACGGGTCTTAACTCATTGCACAGGGCGGCGAATGCGTCCAGGTGGGCCAGTACACCAGCTTCGGAGACTTCCAGCCAGAGCCGTGATCTGGCCGGGTGATATTGGAGCAGTTCCCGCAATTGCTGACGGAATTCAGACGATTGGATGGAGCTTGCTGACAGATTGATGGCCAAGCCACTCAACTGTGGTTGGACTTCGAGTTCTTCGAGGCCAAGAACGATGGCCGAAAGATCGAGTTTGGGTGTCAGGCGCAAGCGCTCAGCTACCGGTAAAAATCGTCCAGCCGGCTGCCATTCGCCTTGCGCGTCGAACATTAGCCGCAAAGAGCATTCCCGGTGAAGCAGTCGTCCATCTAAGGTTGTCACAGGGAACGACGCCAGCCGAATCCAGTGGTTATCCAGAGCGCGATGGATCAGGCGCGACCATTCTTCTGTTCCTCTGGGTGCATTTTCATCATGGTAAAGCTCGGCAACACACAGGCCATTGTGTCCTTTGGCTTCGACGGCGGCGAGAGCCAAGTCCACTTGTGCGAGGATCGTCTCGCTGTCCAGGCCGCTTGGGAAGTTGCCGCAAGCCAGCCAGGTGTTGACATGTTGAGGCCGGTAAGGTGCCGCAGCTTTGGCCAGTGCTTGCAGCAAATCATCAGCTTCATCACGAGTCCACGAGAGTCCTGGCACCAGCAGGGCGAAGTCGGCACCGTTCAGCCGAGCCGCTATGGCTTCAGGGTAGTGGCTTGCAGTCTGGGCCAGAGCTGCAGCAAAGGCCTTGAGCAACTGGTCGGTGTCCCTGCGGCCGAGGGCCTGGTTAACTTCGCGCAGGTTGGCCAGGCGCGCAATGCAGAACATGCCGCCGCTGGAGTCATCAGCCTGGGCAGCCTCTTGTAGTCGGCCCATGAAGTAGCCGCGGTTGGCGAGCCCGGTCAGTTGGTCATAGTTGGCTTCACGCCGCATGGCCTCCAGGCGCTGAGCTTCGTCCTCGAACATGGATTGGAGGCGTATCACACTCGCGTTCATGGCCCGGGCCAGTTGACGCAGCTCTGGCACAGCGGGTTCCTCAATCGTCACGAAACGGCGTTGAGTGATGGCGACGGCCTGCTCAATGACCGAGTTCAGCGGGCTGCGCAAGCGACGCAGGACCATGGAGCCGAGGATGCCCCCTAGCAATCCAGCCAGGGCCAGAGCGCTCATCATTTCATACACGCTCTTCCACAAGGCAGCGTAGGCGAAGCGGCTGTGGCTGATGAGCGTGACTTTGCCAAATTGCTTCCAGCCGCGGAGGATCAGGGCTTCTCCCGGCAAGGACTGGATGGGCAGGGATGCAACAAACCAATCAGGTGCATCTTTTCTGGCCATTGCATCGATCCGCTCGGCGATGACCTTGCCCGTAGGGTCGGTGATTCGTATCAGCGCGTAGTTGCCGCTGTCGAACATGGAGGCCACCACCAGATCGACCGCAACTGGATCGGGATCATTCTGACTCAGGGACAAGGCCAGGGCGTTGGCGTTGTCCTTGTTTTTCATGGTGAGCTGCTCCGCCAGATATTGCCGTGCACTGAGCACGGAGGCCAGCAGGCCGCCGGTGAGTGCCAGCAACATGCTGACGACAAAGGCCAGCCAGAGTTGACGGTACATGGACATAGCGATTCCTTTTCTCTCGACTCAATCAAAACCTTCTGCTTTGACCCGCTGCAGCAGATTTTCCCAGCGCGACAGACGGGCATTGCTGACTGCCGGCCTGGACTCACGCCCCGAAGAGCCGGTGAAGATGCCTTCCCGGCTGAAACTGAAAATAGGTACCAGGTCTGGCCGGCGCGAGGCAGGCCTGATGTCTTCAATCAGGTTATCCATCACCAGCGGTTCAGCATCGGGCTGGGGATAGTAAGCCAGCACCATGTGAGCCTGACTGAGCGTTGCATCCGAGACGCCGATCCTGGCGAGAACATAGATCAGGCGTAGTTTTTCTGGGGCAACACCTGTCTCCAGCAGGGTAAAGTACTTCGCGATGGCGAAGTCTTCGCAGTCTCCTGCGCCACGTCCCAGCGTTTCCATGGGGGTTGCCCAGTAATCAGCTTGGTTCCAGACCACAGGGTCTTCCGCGAAGCGGGTCTGGCGGTTGAAGAAGTAGTTGACGTGACGGATACGGTCCAGATCCGAGGCTGTACTGACACTTTGAACAAGATGGCGCCATGCATTGAACCGGATCATCACGCCGTCTCCCCATCGCTGCACGGCGGCTGCCTGGATGCGATCGAAGTCTGTGCCACCGGGTGCCAGTAGCGGCAACGCCACTCCCAGTGTGACGAGCAGGCCGGCAGTCAGCAGGCGGCCCAGAGGACGCGAGACTCGTGCCAAAGGCATCAGCGCTCAAGACTCATAGCCAACCTTTTTCCTTGAAGTAGCGCAGCGCTCCGGGATGCAAGGGGGCGGTCAGTCCGTCTTTGATCATGTTTTTGGGCTCAAGACGGGAAAAAGTCGGGTGCAGCTTCTTGAATTCCTCCAGATTTTCGAACACGGCGCGCGTAACAGCGTACACGGTTGATTCGTTGACGCTGGAACTGGTCATCAGGGTGGCCATCAGGCCGACACTGGGCACAGCTTTTGACATCTCGGGGTAGATGCCGGCCGGAATATCAGACGCCACGAGGTAGGGATGGTCAGCCACCATTTGATCAATGACCGCATGTGGCAGGCCCAGGAGGCGGGCTTGGCATTCTTTCACGGCACGCATCACGTTGGAGGAGGGATGACCGGCGACAAGCACATAGGCGTCGATCTTGTCATCGCACAAGGCATGGCTTTGCTCGTCAGGACTGCGCTCCGCCACAGGCTGCATGTCATTGAACGTCCAGGCCTGCTTGTTGAGTACCGTATCCACGGTGGCGCGCGTGCCCGTGCCCAGCATGCCCAGGCTGATACGCTGGTTTTTCAGGCCATCGAGTGAATTCGCCGGGCTTGCCTTGCTGGCAATGATGGTAATCAGCTCCGGGTAGATGGAGAAAACAGAACGGAGGTCTTCCTGCGGCCCTGCCTTGGCATAGCTGCCTTGCCCCGTGAAAGCCTGGAAGTGCAGGTCGGATTGCACCATGGCAAAGTTCACGACACCGCGACGCAGGCTGTCAAGATTGACGACTGAGCCGGCAGATGACTCCTCTCGACAGCGCATGCCATGGTCGACCCGGGTTCTATTGACCATGCGGCAGATCGCTCCGCCTGTCGCATAATAAACCCCAGTGATGCCCCCTGTGCCAATGGCCACAAATCGGGCTTGCGCCTGTACCGGAGTGCTCATGTCAATCAGGAAGAGCAAGAGGGTCGTGACAATGAATCGTACGTGGACAGGCCGCATAGTTATCTCCCCGGTAAGACGTTGAGTTGGCAAATCTGCGGAAAATGTAAAATACAGCTTTCTGCGTATCAGCACATAACAAAACGTATCAGCGCATTGTGCACGTAAACCGCAGAGCGGTTTGCCTGGTGCACCTGCCCATCCCTGATGCGTCCAATAATGAAGTTTTTGTATCGGACGATTTCGGTCGTATTGTTGGGATTGAATGTTGGCGGTGCCACCGCCGAGTCACCACAGTCACTGACTGACGCGGTGCAGATGGCCATTCTCAAAAATCCTGAGGTACTGGTCAAGTTCCATACATTCGAGGCATCCCGGCAAGAACTCAACTCGGCACGTGCAGCCTGGCTGCCGCGGGTCGATCTGGAGGCGTCAAGTGGCACGACCACCAGCGAATCTCCGACGCTGACGGCACCCAGCACTTACGCGAACCCCAAGGCATCCTTGGTTCTGCGCCAAACCTTGTTTGACGGATTTGCAACCCTGCAGGAGGTGCGGCGTCTGAGCCATGCGCAACAGGCGGCGTTCTATGACTTGCAAGCCATCAGCAATGCAGTGGCCCTGGAGGCGTCACGCGCCTACATCGACGTACTGCGTTACCGCATTCTGGTCGAGATGGCGGCTGATAACTACGCGATCCATCAGGAGATTTACGATCGCCTGACGGAGAAGGTCAACGCAGGAGTCGGGCGCCGAGTCGATCTGGAGCAAACCGCGGGGCGCCTGGCACTTTCGGAGTCGAATTGGTTGACCGAAGCAAGCAACCTGCATGATGCGTCGGCTCGCTATCAACGGTTGATTGGCGAAATGCCGACCGAAAAACTGGCCAGAGTGGGGGCCGTAGATGAATTTTTACCGATCGGTACCGATTTCCTGAAGGATGCGCTGATCACCAACCCGGAATTCCTTGCGGCCGTCGCCACGATTCGTGCCTACCGGGCCGATGCGGGTGTAAAACGCGCCCAGATGATGCCGACGCTGGAGTTGCGGGCCCGGCAGGCTACGGAAAGCAACCGCCTGGGCACGATGGGGAGCTACCGGGACTCCTCGGTCGAGGTGGTGATGAGCTTCAACCTGTTCCGCGGTGGCGCAGACCTGGCGCGTGCCAAGCAATATTCCTCGCGTGTGAATGCGGCGACTGAATTGCGCGACAAGATCTGTCGCGATGTCTGGCAGACATTGCAGATTGCTTTCCACGACTCGATTCGCCTGTCGTCGCAGATTCGCTTGCTGAGCCAGCATGAGCTCTCCGTGGGCAAGGCGCGGGTGGCTTACAAGCAGCAGTTTGACATTGGACAGCGTTCACTGCTTGATTTGCTGGATACGGAAAATGAGCATTACCAGTCTCGCCGTGCCTTCAACAATGCCGAATTCGATCTGCAACTGGCCGAGATCCGTGTCCTGGCCAGCTCAGGCAATCTGCTCAGTGCCTTGAAGCTCAGGCCTTTGAGCGGTGAAGTTCCCGGGACCGCCGGCGGCACGGAGGCCGGCGATGACGCACTGGAATGCAGCACCCGTTTGATGCCAACCGTGACCTTGAATCGAATGGAGCTGTTCAAGAAGCGGCAACCCCA
The DNA here is from genome assembly GCA_001797315.1 of Curvibacter sp. GWA2_64_110. Classification (GTDB taxonomy): domain Bacteria; phylum Pseudomonadota; class Gammaproteobacteria; order Burkholderiales; family Burkholderiaceae_C; genus Hylemonella. Next base: position 124,835 of record MGPC01000021.1, on the reverse strand, counting down.
GACCCCGGTGTCATCTGAGCCAGGCAATGCGCCGGCCCCAGGACCGTCTTCTGCGCCTTTTCTGCCGGCCATGCCGGTATTGCCTGCGCCCGGACGACAGTGAGTCATCGGTCTGCGCCGGGGTATGGCTTTCAGCCTTTTCTTTCCTTCGGGAGAGATAAGCATTGACGGCCATCCTGTCCACTCCGCCCAAAATAGGAAAGCCGTTGCGTGCAAGTGCAACGGCTTTTTCCATGAATCGCTATCCCACGCTCAAGACCATCACAGGGCAGTGTGGTGGTAGCGGTACTCCTGGGTCTTGCCGCCGTAGCCGTAGGCCGTGGGGCGCACGTCCTGCACGTAGATGTAGCTCTCATGGTGCAGCTTGCCGAGCAGCTTGCTGAAGGCGTCGAAGGTTTCCTGCATGTACTGGGCCTTCTCCGCCTTGGTGTTGGTTTCGTCGACCACCTTGATATCGAAGTAGAAGCTGCTCATGCCGTGCTCGGCCAGGGATTTGCCGCCCACGATCCAATCGGCCGGGTCGATGTAGTCGATCGCGATGGCCGTGATTTCGCGCTTCTTGTGCAGGATCCGGGTGGTCAGCTCGAGCAAGGTTTCGGAAATGGCGCGGGTGAGTTCAGGCGATTTCTGGGCGCTGACTTTGACGTTGAGGATGGGCATCAATGACTCCTGTAGTTAGCTGTGCAACTATATGGAAAAACGCTCACTTGAGGGCGGAGCGCACACCACGAACCTTCGAAACCGTGTCAACAAAAGCATCTTCCCCGAGCAATTTTTTCAGCCTGCGGGTGACGCGTCCGCTGGCCTCATTCAATGCGGCATGGATTTCTTGCGCGGCGGACGTCGGGTAGATATGGAGCTCACGACCGTCCCGCTCCGAAGCCCGGCGCTCGATCAGCTGTTTGGCCGCCAGTCCGTCCAGGGCGCGGGTTGCCGTCGGGCGGGAAATCACCAGGGCAGAGGCGATTTCACGCTGCAACAGGCCAGGCTTGTCCAGGACGGCGCGGAGCATGAAGGCCTGTGGCGGCGTCAGGTCGAAGGGCTTGAAGGCGACGGTCCACTGCCGCTCAAGCTGGCGGGCGAGTGCGGTGGTATTGAAGTACAAGCAGTGATCAAACATGGTTGGACTATGGCATGAATTAGTTTGCAATGCAACTAATTGGGTGAATGAGCCCTGCAGTCGAATGGGAAACGCGAAAGGGTCAGCGCGTCAGGCTGCGCCGGCGTTGCCCGCCGTCAGGCGGCCGACAGGATGGGAAAGACGCGGGAGCCCAGGACGGGCGGTGCCGGTTGATGCATGTAATGCGCGGCGGCAGCACGGTGCTTCTCGATCACATCGCGTGCGCAGCCTTCGCAGCGACCGCACTGGGTGGCGACGCCGAGCATGAGCTGGATGTCGTCGAAGTCCATGCCGGCCGAGGCGTGGCGGGCGATTTCACGGTCACTGACGCGCTTGCAGACGCAAACAATCATGTTGACTCACCTGGCAAAACTATTGATGGGGTGAGTATAAATAAGAATCAGTGTTATTTGTATTACCCCTGTGGGCTTCAGGGGGAAAACCAGCGAGCAAGCCCGAAAGAGGGCTTGCCCGGTGGTAATTTAAGGGCTTCCCTGTAAGCGTCAGCTCACTTCACCCATCTGGCTTTGCAGGTAGTTGGGCAGGCCGACCTTCTCCAGCAGTTCGATCTGGGTTTCTAGGAAGTCGATGTGCTCTTCGGTGTCGTCCAGGATCTTCTGCAGCAGATCGCGCGAAACGTAGTCGCGTACGCTTTCGCAATGGGCCATGCCATCCTTGACGGTGGCCTGGGCGCCTTGCTCCAGCGCCAGGTCGCAGCGCAGGAGTTCGGGCACGTCCTCGCCGATGTGCAGCTTGCCCAGGTCCTGCAGGTTGGGCAGGCCGTCGAGCATGAAGATGCGGTCCATCAGCAGGTCGGCGTGTTTCATCTCGCCGATCGATTCCTCGTATTCCTTCTTGGCCAGCTTGTCGAGGCCCCAGTTCTTGAGCATGCGGTAGTGCACGAAGTACTGGTTGATGGCAGTCAACTCGTTCTTGAGCTGGGCCTGCAGGAACGAAATGACTTTGGCGTCGCCTTTCATGGTGGATCCCTTTCTATGGATGGAATGAGGCATTGTCGGCGTGTCAGATGACGCCGGCAAGTCACGCGTTCAGCCTTCGGCGTTCCGGTGCAGCGCCATCTTGCCGGCCCGGCGCATGGCCTTGCCCGATTTGCGGTGTGCGCCGGCCTTGCGCTGCAAAACGGGCGCCACCAGCGGATTGCGCGGCTTGTGCAGCTTGTTGCGGCGTTTGGTCTTGCGGCTGGAGTTCATGGACGAAAACCGATCTTTTCCAACTGCAACAGCGCCCGCTTGCGCGGCAGTCCGGCGGCAAAGCCGGTGAGCGCGCCGTCGGCGCCCAGCACGCGGTGGCAGGGCACAAAGATGATCAGCGGGTTGCGGCCGACCGCGGCGCCCACGGCACGCATGGCCTTTGGGTTGCCCAATTGCGCACTGAGGGCACCGTAGCTGGTGCTGGTGCCAAACGGCAGGGCCAGCAGGGCGGACCAGACCGCTTGCTGGAAGTCCGTGCCACTGTGCAAGTCCAGCGGTAAATCAAAGCGGCTGGCCTGGCCGGCGAAATAGGCCTGCAACTGCTGTTGTGCTCGCTGCAGCAGGGGGTGGGCGGGCGCGGCTGACCAGGCGGAGGTGTCGGGCCGATGCAGGTCGCCCTCGAACCAGGCGCCGGCCAGGCCCTGCGCGCTGGCTGCCAGCGTGATCGGGCCCAGCGGGCTGTCGAACACGGCGGTTTGCAGGTGCGTGCTGAATTTCATGCCAATTCAATCCTTGGCCCTTGTCCGTCTTGCGCCATTAGCTATCATTTTGATAGCATCTGGGCGCCCGATGAGGCCAGAGCGGGTGTCAACATGATACGCGCGCCACCCGCGGAGCGGGGGGATTGGCAGGCGGGTGCGGGACTGGCCGCCGCCTACAATCGGCGCAGCACCAGAAACCCTGACTGAACCAATTCCCATGCAAGTTGCCGCATCGATTTTCAAGGCCTACGACATCCGCGGCATCGTGCCCGCCACGCTGAACGAGGCGGTGGCCGAAGCCCTGGGCCGCGCTTTCGGCATGGCCGCGCGCCAAGCCGGTGAAACCACGGTGGCCGTGGGGCGCGATGGCCGCCTGAGCGGCCCGGCCCTGAGCGCCGCGTTGATGCGTGGCCTGACGGCCACCGGCATCGACGTGATCGACGTCGGCATGGTCACCACCCCCATGCTCTACTTTGCTGCCAGCACCGTGTGCCGCAGCGGCATCCAGGTCACCGGCAGCCACAACCCGGCCGACTACAACGGCTTCAAGATGGTGCTGGCCGGCCGTGCCATCTACGGCGAAGAGATCCAGGCGCTGCGCCGCACGATGGAGGCCGAGAGCTGGCAACTGAATGCTGTGGGCACGGTGAGGCACTTGAATGTGTTTGCGCCGTACCGTGACCGCATCGTCGGCGACATCAAGCTGGCGCGGCCGATGAAGATCGTGGTCGATTCCGGCAACGGCGTGGCCGGCGCCTCGGCTCCGGCCATCCTGCGCGCGCTTGGCTGCGAGGTGACCGAGCTGCACAGTGAAGTCGACGGCACCTTTCCCAACCACCATCCCGACCCGAGCAAGCCCGAGAACCTGCGCGACGTGATGGCCGCGCTCAAGAGCAGCGACGCCGAACTCGGCCTGGCTTTCGACGGCGATGGCGACCGCCTGGGCATCGTGACCAAGGATGGCCAGAACATCTTCCCCGACCGCCAGATGATGCTGTTCGCGCAGGACGTGCTCGCCCGCGTGCCCGGTGGCACCATCGTGTTCGACGTCAAATGTTCGCAGCGCCTGGCACCGGCCATTGAAGCGGCCGGCGGCCAGGCCTTGATGTTCAAGACCGGCCACTCGCTGATCAAGGCCAAGATGAAGGAAATCGACTCACCGCTGGGTGGCGAGATGAGCGGGCACATCTTCTTCAAGGAGCGCTGGTTCGGCTTTGACGACGGCACCTACGCCGCCTGCCGTCTGTTGGAAATCCTGAGCCGTGCCAAGGATGCCAGTGCCGTGCTCAATGCGTTGCCGACGAGTTTTTCCACCCCTGAGCTGAACGTGAAGTGCGCCGAGGGCGAGCCGCACCAACTGGTCGAACAGTTGATCGCCAAGGCCTCGTTCGCCGCTCCGGCGCACGTGAACACCATTGACGGCGTGCGTGTCGATTGGCCGGACGGCTTCGGCCTGATCCGCGCTTCCAACACCACGCCGGTGCTGGTGCTGCGCTTCGAGGGGCACACGCCCGAGGCGCTGCACCGCATCGAAGGCGAGATGCTGGCGCTGTTGCGCAGTGTCAAAGCCGATGCCGCGTTCGAGCAGGCGGCGCATTAGCATGAAGCAGGGCTCGCCGGAGCACGGCTTGAGCGTCGCCGGGCCGCCCCAAGACGCGAAGGCCCCCTCGGGGGGCAGCGTAGTACACGGAGTGACAAGCGTGGGGGCCAACAGTCCCAAAATCCTGATCGTCAAGCTGTCCTCGCTGGGTGATGTGGTGCACGCCATGCCGGCGGTGCAGGACATCCGGCGCGCGTTGCCGCAGGCGCAGATCGACTGGGTGGTCGAACGCAGTTTTGCACCGCTGGCACGGCGCTGTGCGGGCGTGCAGCGTGTCATTCCCTGCGAGCTGCGGCGCTGGCGCAAGGCGCCGTTGTCGGTTGCCACGCGTGCCGAGTGGCGCGCCTTCAAGGCCGAACTGCAGCGCGAAGCCTACGACGCCGTGATCGACCTGCAGGGCCTGAGCAAGTCGGCTCTGGTGACCTGGCTGGCGCGGCTGGCACCGACCGGCCAACGCTACGCGCTGGCCAACCGGACCGAAGGCTCGGGCTATGAAGCGCCGACGCGCTGGGTGGCCGATGTCGCGATTCGCATCGAGCCGCACGTGCACGCGGTGCAGCGCGGGCGCGAACTGTGCGCCCGTGCGCTTGGCTACCCTGTGCCGGATTCGGAATCTTTTGGGCTCGTGGCCAAGGTGAATACTGCGCCAGGTGCTCCTGAAACGATAGCAAAATCGGATGCTTCCGGCCGCCCCTGTGTGGCGTTGGTGCATGGCACCTCGCGTGCCGACAAAGAGTGGCCCGCTGAATACTGGCTGGAACTGGCACGCCGCCTGGATGCGGCCGGCTATGACGTCGCCTTGCTGCACGGCACCGACACCGAGCAGCAGCGCAGCGAGGCCATGGCGCGCGCGATGGCGCATGCCAGCGTGTGGCCGCGCCTGGCGCTCGATGCGCTGACCGATGCCTTGGCCGGCTGTGCCGGCGTGATCGGCGTCGACAGCGGCCTGAGCCACATCGCCGTGGCGCTGGACCTGCCGCATGTGCAGCTCTACAACTTCGACACCGCCTGGCGCACCGGTCCCATCAACCGGCCGCGCCAGCGCAGTGTCTATGCCCAACCCGCACCGTCGGTCGATGCCGTGTGGCAGGCCTGGCTGGCCGTGTCGGCGCCCCAGACATGATGCGCGCGCTGTATTCCCTGCTGGCGCTGCTGGCCCAGCCGCTGCTGCGACGCAAGATCGCACGCCGCGCCGTACAGGAGCCGGGCTACCTGGAGGCGGTCGAGGAGCGCTTCGGCCGCTACGCGCTGCCACCACTGCCAGCCGACGGCCGGACGGTCTGGGTGCATGCGGTCTCGCTCGGCGAGACCCGTGCCGCCGCCGTGCTGCTGGCCCGGCTGCGCGCGCAATGGCCCGGCATGCGCCTGCTGCTCACCCACGGCACGGCCACCGGCCGCGCCGAAGGCAAAAGCCTGCTGCGCCCGGGTGATGTGCAGGTCTGGCTGCCGTGGGATACGCCGGGCGCGGTGCAGCGTTTTCTGGTGCACTTCAGGCCGCATATCGGCATCCTGATGGAGACCGAGGTCTGGCCCAATCTGGCTGCCGCCTGCGCGCAGCGCCACGTGCCGTTGGTGCTGGCCAATGCACGTCTGAGCGCCAAGTCGCAGCGCCAGGCGCAGCGGCTGTCCTGGCTCGCCAGGCCGGCCTACCGCGGCCTGGCGGCGGTATGGGCTCAGACGCAGGACGACGCCGCCCGCTTTGCGGCACTGGGGGTGCCGGTGCAGGGGGTGTTTGGCAACCTCAAGTTCGATGCCACACCCGATGCGGCGCAACTGGCGGCGGGCCGCGCCTGGCGCGCCGCGGTCGGCCGGCCGGTGCTCATGTTTGCCAGCTCGCGTGAAGGCGAGGAGCTGGAGTTGCTGCAACTCTTGAAGTCTTTTCGGACCTCCAGCCTTGTCGGATCTGCGCCAGGTGCTTCTGATTCTGTAGCAAACCAGGTCCAGTCGGTGCAGTGGCTGATCGTGCCGCGCCATCCGCAGCGTTTCGACGAGGTGGCCGAGCTGATCAAGGCGCAGGGCTTCACGCTGTCGCGCCGCAGCCAGTGGGGGGCGCAGCCCGAGGCGGCGGATATCTGGCTTGGCGATTCCCTGGGCGAGATGGCGCTGTACTACGGCTTGAGCGATGCGGCCTTGCTGGGCGGCAGCTTCGCGCCCTTGGGCGGGCAGAACCTGATCGAGGCGGCCGCTTGCGGCTGCCCGGTGCTGATGGGGCCGCACACCTTCAATTTCAGCGAGGCGGCTGAACTGGCGCAGGTGGCCGGTGCCGCCACGCGCCACGCCTCGCTGGCCGAGGCGGTGCAGGCTGCACGGGTGCTGGTGAGCGACGGGGTGCGCCAGGCAGCCATGGCCGAAGCTGCCAGCCGCTTTGCGCTGGCGCACCGCGGTGCGGCCGACCGCACGGTCGCCGCGGTGCTGGAACTGGTCCGCCCCTGATGGGCGGACAGGCGGTCTTACTTGGCCAGCAGGGCGTTGACGCCCTGTAGATCGTCGGTCTTGAGCGAGCCGTTGGCCTGGCGCAGCTTGAGGCCGCCGACCAGCACGTCGTAGCGCGCCTTGGACAGGTCGCGTTTGGTCTGGTAGAGCTGGCTTTGCGAGTTCAGCACGTCGATGTTGATGCGCACACCGACCTGGTAGCCCAGCTTGTTGGCGTCCAGGGCACTCTGGCTGGAAGCCTCGGCGGCCTGCAGCGCCTTGACCTGGCCCAGACCGGAGACGACACCGAAGTAGGCCGCGCGTGTCCCTTGTGCCACCGTGCGCTGGGCGTTTTCCAGATCGGCGCGGGCTTTTTCTTCCAGCGACAGGGTTTCGCGCACGCGGTTCTGCGTGGCAAAGCCGGCGAACAGAGGCAGGTTGAAGCTGACGCCGACCGCCGAGCTGTTGGTCCGGCTGGACGTGGTTGCCAGCGAGGTGCCGCCCACGTTGCTGTTGAGGTTGTAGCTGGCGGTCAGGTCCAGCGTGGGCTTGTGGCCTGCCACGGCCTTTTCGGTTTCCAGCTTGGCGACGTCAAACGCAATCCGGGCCTGCTTGACGGCGGGGTGGATGTCCTGCGACTGATCGACCCAGACGCTGACATCGGCCGGCAGCAGGGCTGGCAGTTCGGCCGCGGCCAGCGGTTTCGGCGCCGTGCCGCTCTTGCCGACCAGCTGGTCAAGCGCCAGTTTCTTCACGCGCAGGTCGTTTTCGGCGGCGATTTCCTGTGCAATCACCAGGTCATAACGGGCCTGTGCCTCGCGCGTGTCGGTGATGGTGGCCGTGCCAACCTCGAAGTTGCGCTTGGCCGAAGCCAGTTGCTCGGCCACGGCGGTTTTTTGCGCCCCGACGAAAGCCAGCGTGTCCTGTGCATTGAGCACGTCAAAGTAGGCCTGGCTGATGCGCACGATCAGGTCCTGCTCGGCCGCCCGCAATTGGGCTTCGGCCAGGTCGGCTTGGCGCTTGCCTTGCTCGTAGCTGGCCAGGTTGGCCGGACGGTACAGGGGCTGGCTCAGGCTGACTGAGGTGCTCTGATTGTCGAAGCTGCGGTTGGCTGGAACCGGGCCTGGGTTGACCGTCTCGTAATTGAGGCTGGTGTTGGACGCCGAGGCGGACAGGCCAACCGTGGGCAGCAAGGTGGCCTTGGCCTGCGCGGCCTTGTACAGATTGGCGTCGTACTGGGCCTTGGCCGACTGGTAGGCCGCATCGTAGCCACGCGCCGATTCGTACAGGTCCAGCAGACTTTGGGCTCGCACGGGCAGGGCCAGGGCAGCGCCAACGGCAAGCGTCAGGGGCAGCAGGCGGAAGGTTTTCATGATCGTCCTTTGGGGCTCGGAAATGGAAGGCGGTGGTTCAGTAGCGCGGCACGCTGGGGTCGACCTGGACCGACCAGGCATTGATGCCGCCACTGATGTTGGCCACGTGTTTGAAACCGCGGTTTTCCAGAAAGGCCGCCACCTGCATGCTGCGCCCGCCGTGGTGGCACATGCATGCGACCGGCCGGCCGGGGTCGAGCTCGTTCAGGCGCGGCGGGATCACCCCCATCGGGATGTGCACCAGCTCGAAACCATCGGGTTTGATGCTGGCCTGCTGCAGCTCGAAAGGTTCGCGCACGTCCAGCACCAGCGGCTGGCCGTGCGCTTTCATTTTTTCGATCCAGGCAGGGAGATCGCCGGGGTGGATGTGTTCGATCATGGTCGTACGGCCGCTGAGAGAGCCGCCTCAGAAGTTGAAACGCGGGTGTTCGGGAAAGTTCAGCAGGCGCGGCGCTACCGTGTCCCAGTCCTGGCTGGTGCGGTATTCGGCCTCGCCGGTGCGGGTGATCAGGGTGGCGCGCATCACCGGGGCTTCGCCCACGATGGCCATCAGGCGGCCGCCGCGCTTGAGGTGCTCCAGCAGCTTGTGCGGCACTTCGGCCACCGAGCCGCTGAGCACGATGACGTCGAACGGACCTTCGACCGGCACGCCCTTGGCTCCATCGCCCTGGCGCACTTCGGCGTTGAGGATGCCGGCCTTCTGCAGGTTGGCGCGTGCCAGGGTCACCAGTTCGGGCTCGATCTCCAGCGAAATGACGCGCTGGGCGCGTTGCGCCAGCAGGGCGGCCATGTAGCCGGAGCCGGTGCCGATCTCCAGCACCTTCTCGGTGGGCTGAATGGCCAGGTCCTGCAGCATGCGGGCTTCGACCTTGGGTGCCAGCATGCACTGGCCCAGGCGCAGGGCTTCCTCGCCCGGGCGCAGCGGCAGTTCCATGTCGGCGAAGGCCAGCGCCTTGTGCGCCGGCGGCACGAAGTCTTCGCGCTTGACTGCCGACAGCAGTTCCAGCACCTCGGTGTCGAGCACGTTCCAGGGGCGGATCTGCTGCTCGATCATGTTGAAGCGGGCTTGTTCGAAGTTCATTTCATATACTCCATGGGGTATTTTAGATCATCCTGGAAAATTTTACCGGCGCTCAGTGTTTGGCGCCCCAGCGCCGACGCAGCCACTGGCTCACATCGTCCATGTAGCAGTAGACCACAGGCACCACCACCAGGGTCAAGAGCGAGGAGGTGATGACGCCGCCGATCACCGCCTGGCCCATGGGGGCGCGCTGCTCGGAGCCCTCGGTCAGGGCGAAGGCCAGCGGCACCATGCCGAAGATCATGGCCAGGGTGGTCATCAGGATCGGGCGCAGCCGCACACGTGCCGCCATCAGCAGGGCATCCGCCCGTTCCATGCCCTCTTCGCGGGCGCGGATGGCGAAGTCCACCAGCAGAATGGCGTTCTTGGTCACCAGGCCCATCAGCATGACGACACCGATGATGGAGAACATCGAGAGCGTGGAGCCGAACATCAGCAGCGCCAGCACCACGCCGATCAGGGTGAGCGGCAGCGAGGTCATCAGCGCCAGCGGCTGGAAGAAGCTCTTGAACTGGCTGGCCAGGATCATGTAGATGAAGACGATGGCCAGCGCCAGCGCCGAGAGGGCATAACCGAACGATTCGGCCATGTTCTTGGTCGAACCGCTGAACGCGTAGCGGTAGCCCGGCGGGAAGCTGATGCCCTCCAGTGCACGGCGGATGTCGTTCGATACCTCGCCGCCGGAGCGGTTGTAGACGTTGCCGTTGATGGCCACCTCGCGCGTCAGATCGCGCCGGTTGATCTGGTTGGAGCCGGTGCTCTCATGCAGCGTGGCAACCTGGTTCAGGCGCACCACGCGCGAGCTGCCGTCGGTGTTGCTGCCCAGCGTGAAGGGCAGGCGCTCCAGGTCCTGCAGCGTGTTGCGGGCGTCGGGACTCAAGCGCACATTGACGTCGTAGGTCTGGTCGTCGCTGGCGCGCCAGTTGCCCACCGTCTGGCCGGCTACCAGGATGCGCAGCGTGCTGGCGATCTGGTTGACGTTCAGGCCGAGGTCGGTGGCGGCGTCGCGCTGGATGTCGACCTCGATGGTCGGCTTGTTGGGCTTGGCGCTGGAGTCCAGGTCCACCAGGCCGGGGATGTCGCGGATCCTGTCCATCACCAGCACGGTCAGGCGCTCCAGCTCCTTGAGGTCGGAGCCCTGCAGCGAGAACTCGATCTGTTTTTGCCCGCCGACCGCGTCGAGCAGGCCGGCATGGGTGACGGTGATGCCGGGCACCTGTTTCAGGCGTTCGCGCAACACGGCCGACATCTGGTCTACGTTGCGGGTGCGCGCCTTGCGGTCCACCAGTCGCACGTAGATGCTGCCGTAGTTCTTGCCGAGTGCGTTGCCGGTGTTGAGCGTGGCCAGGGTGTAGCGCACCTCGGGGAATTCGCGAATGATGTCCTGCACCTGGCGTGCCTTGGCCTCGGTCACCTCCAGCGAGGAGCCGACCGGGGTGTAGAAGTTGACCGTGGTTTCCGAGAAATCGGCCTTGGGCACGAACTCGGTGCCCAGCAGCGGCACCATGAAGATGCTGAGCACGAAGATGGCAACAGCCAGCAGCAACGTGGTGGGCTTGTGCGCCAGCGACCAGCGCAGAATGCCCTGGTAGGCCTCGGCCAGGCTCTCGGTGGTGCGGTCGAACCAGCCGGTGACGCGGCCGATGGTCTTGTCGTACAGCGTCACCGGCGGCAGATTCTGGCCATGGGTGTCGATGCTCGGGTCGTGCCAGATCGACGACAGCATGGGGTCGAGCGTGAAGCTGACGAACATCGAGATCAGCACCGCGGCCACGATGGTGATGCCGAACTCGTGGAAGAACTTGCCGATGATGCCGCCCATGAAGCCGATCGGCAGGAACACGGCGACGATGGAGAAGGTGGTGGCCAGCACCGCCAGGCCGATTTCCTGCGTGCCGTCGAGCGAGGCCTGGTAGGGCGTCTTGCCCATCTGCACGTGGCGCACGATGTTCTCGCGCACCACGATGGCGTCGTCGATCAGCAGGCCCACGCACAGCGAGAGCGCCATCAGCGTGATCATGTTGATGGTGAAGCCGAACAGGTTCATGAACAGGAAGGTGCCGATCAGCGCGATCGGCAGCGTCAGCCCGGTGATGACGGTGGAGCGCCAGGAGTTCAGGAACAGGAAGACGATCAGCACCGTCAGGATGGCGCCCTCGACCAAGGTGCGGCGCACGTTGTCCACCGCCACGCGGATCGGGCGCGAGCCGTCGGTGATGGGTTCCAGCCGCACGCCGGGCGGCAGCAGCGGCTGCAGCTCGGCCACGGCGCGCGTGAGGCCGTCGATCACGGCGATGGTGTTCTCGTCCTGCGATTTCTGCACCGAGGCCAGCAGCGTGCGCTGGCCGTTGTAGAGCGCCAGCGTGTCGATTTCCTGCGCGCCGTCCTGCACGGTGGCCACCTGGCCGAGCCGGATCGGCGTCGTGCCCTTGCGCGTCACGATGATGCGGGCGAAGTCTTCCGGCCGCTGCATGCGCGCATCCACCTGCACCATCAGCTCCTGTTGCAAGGAACGCACCGCGCCCAGCGGCAGATCCTGGTTCTCGCTCTTCACCGCCGCCACCACCTGGTCGGGGGTGATGCCGAAAGCCTCCAGCGCCTGGGGCCTGAGGTAGATGTTGATCTCACGCTTGGTGGCACCCACCAGCGTGACGGCGCCGACGCCGCGCACGTTCTCCAGCCGTTTCTTGAGCACCTGGTCGGCCCAGTTGGTCAGTTCAACCGCGCTCAGTTGCTTGCCCTGGCTGTTGTCGGGCAACACGGCCAGCGACCAGATGGCGCGGTTGGCCGGGTCGAAGCGCAGCACGCGCGGCTCCTTGACCTCGGTGCGCAGGTTGGGCCGGATCGAGGCGACCTTCTCGCGCACGTCCTCGGCCGCCTTGCGGCCGTCGATGTGCAGTTGGAATTCGATGATCACCACCGACTGGCCTTCGTAGCTGCGCGAGGTCAGGGCATTGATGCCGGCGATCGAGTTGACGCCTTCCTCGATCTTCTTGCTGACCTCGCTCTCCACGATCTCGGGCGAGGCGCCCGGGTACTCGGTGGTCACCACCACCACGGGAAAGTCGACATTGGGAAACTGGTCCACCTGCAGGCGCTGGTAGGAGAACAGGCCCAGCACGACGAAGGCCAGCATCACCATGGTGGCGAACACCGGGTTCTTGAGGCTGACGCGGGTGAACCACATGGTTTAGCGCACCGGGGCAGAGGCAGGGGGCGTGACCGGGCTGGCGGCCGCAGCGGCTGGCGCGGTGAACTTCACCAGTGTGCCTTCGCGCAGCGTGCCGACCGTACCGGCCAGCACCATGCTGTTCTCGGCCACGCCGGTCACGGCGACCATGGCCTGGCTGCCGGCCTCACCGCGCTCGCCCAGGGTGACGGTCTGGTGCTTCACCTGCTGCCGGTCGACCACCTGCACATAGGGGGCCGGTTTGTCGGTGCGCACGGCGCTCACCGGCACGGCCAGTGCCGTGCGCTTGGCGGTGCCGAGCGTGCCTTGGGCAAACAGACCCTGGCGCAGGCCGGTCGTCGAGGCCAGGCCGAGGTAGACCAGCACGCTGCGGCTGCCGGCCTGGGTGCTCGGGTTGATGCGCACCACGCGTGCGGCCACCGGCTGGGTGCTGCCCTCGATCTGCAGCTGGGCTTCCTGGCCGACGCGCACGTCCAGCGTGTCGGCCGGGCTCAGGGGCGCTTCGATCTCCAGGCGCGACAGGTCGACGATTTCCACGATGCGCGCATCCACCGCCACGCGTTCGCCCGGCTGCGCCAGGCGTTGCGCCACCTGGCCGCTGATCGGGGCCAGCAACCGGGTGTCGGTCGCGCTCTTGCGCGCCACGTCGGCCGCCGCCACGGCCGCCAGGTGGCTGGCGCGCGCGCCGTTCAGGTTGGCCAGCGAGGTGTCGAGCGCGGTCTTGGAGATGAAACCCTGGTCTACCAGGGCCTTGTTGTTGTCGTACTGGCGCTGCGCGATGTCGATCTGCGCCTGCGCCGCATCGGCCTGCTGCTGCGCCTGGCGCAGGCGGGCATCGTATTCGGCCGGGTCGATGCGGCCGAGCAGTTGCCCAGCCTTCACGCTGTCGCCTTCGCGCACCTTGAGTTCCTGCAGTTCGCCGGCCACGCGCGCCTTGACGAAGGCGGCGTTCACCGCCTTGAGCGTGCCCGAGACCGGCAGGCCGCGGGTGAGTTCCTGTGGCTTGACCGTCAGCACGTCGCTGGCGCCGAGTTCGACCACGGTCTGTGCGCTCTGCGCCGTTTGCAGCGCCAGGGCGGCCTGCTGGGCCTTGCGCGCGGCCAGTGCACGGATGATGCCGATGGCCAGCGCCAGCACGACCAGAGCGATCAGGCCCCATTTGATCCAGCGTTTCATCTTCAGGACTTTTCTTTGGGGTTGGCAGGCTGGGCGACGGGGGCGCACAGCCCGTGAAGGATGACGTCGACCTGGGTGTCGAGGTATTGTTCGGGCACCAGCAGCCCGCAGCTGCCGGCGCAGGCGCCAAAGGAATGCTTCCAGGTCATGAGAAAGATCATCGGCGCCAGCACCGCATAGACGGCGTGTTCGAGGTCGAGCGGACGGAACTCGCCGCGTTCGACGCCGCGCTGCAGGATGCGGCGGATCAGATCGTGCCCGGGTTCGATCACCTCCTGCTGGTAGAAGGCGGCCAGCTCGGGGAAGTTGCTGGCCTCGCTCATCATCAGCTTGGTGATGCCGGCGGCACTGGTGGCGCCTACGCGCTGCCACCAGTTCTGCATGGCGTAGCGCAGCATGTCGGCGGTGCTGCCGGTGAAGGCATCGAATTCGGCATGCCATTCGGGGAAGCGGCCGGCAATGGTGTCGCGCACCACGGCCTTGAACAGCTCTTCCTTGCTGGCGTAATAGAGGAACAGCGTGCCCTTGGAGACGCCGGCACGGCGCGCCACCTCTTCGGACTTGGTGGCCGCAAAGCCTTTTTCCACAAACAGCTCCAGCGCGGCGGCCAGCAGTTCGCCCGGGCGGGCTTCCTTGCGGCGCTCGCGCTTGGCCTGCACCTTGCTGCAGGTCTCGGAGATGAGTTTGGAGATCGGTGACATGATTTAATGACTGACGGGTTATTAATGTAGCGATTCGCCATCCAACCGTCAAGCCGCAAGCCTAAGCGGCCCAGGCGAGCGGCCGGCAAGCGAGAGGTAAATCTTCCGTAAAGCCGGCAGGCACGGCGGGCACTCATTAAGAGCCTGTTCACAGTTTCACAGGGGCCGCGCAAGTACCTTGCCGGGATGGGATGCAAGGCGCAAAACGAAGCCGGGCTAATGCCCGGCGAGGCTTTGCAACGCCGCAGACCGCCCGGCCAGATGCTTGCCCTTCGGGGTGGGGCGAAATCGGGTGATTTGTCCACCAAATCCCTTGCATGGGCATCAGCCCATGCGGCGGAATGTTGGCGGCCAACTCATTCCGATTGCGTCCTAACGCGACCCCTGTGAAACTGTGAACAGGCTCTAAGATGCAGCACCTGTCGATTCAACGGAGCGCCTGCCATGCCGGATTCCCTGCCCATTCTCACCCTTGGCGGTGGCTGCTTCTGGTGCACCGAGGCGGTGTTCGTGCGGGTGCGCGGTGTGGTCGACGTGGAAAACGGCTACAGCAACGGCCATCTGGCGCGGCCGAGCTACGAGCAGGTCTGCAGCGGCGACACCGGCCACAACGAGGTGGTGCGCCTGACTTACGACCCGGCGCAGGTGAGCGCACGCCAGCTGCTGGAGATCTTTTTTGTCATCCACGATCCGACCACGCCCAACCGCCAGGGCAACGATGTCGGCACCCAGTACCGCAGCGCCATCTACTTCTCGACACCCGAGCAGGAACAGGTGGCGAAAGACCTGATCCGCGAGCTGGAGGCGGCGCGCGCCTTCGACGCCCCGATCGTGACCGAGGTGCTGCCGCTTTCCAACTACTGGCCGGCCGAGGCCTACCACCAGGACTATTTCGAGCAGCACCCGAACCAGGGCTACTGCGCCTTTGTCGTCGCGCCCAAGGTGGTCAAGTTGCGGCAGACCTTTGCCGCCTTGCTCAAGTGAGGCGTTGCGCATGATCGCCACGCACGGACTCGAATACCGCTACCCGGGCGGGGCGCAGCTGACCTTTCCCGATGTGAATGTGCCGCAAGGCGGCGTACTGCTGTTGCGTGGGCGCTCGGGGGTCGGCAAGTCCACCTGGCTCTCGCTGGCGGCCGGCCTGCGCTCGCCCAGTGGCGGCGAGTTGGTAGTGGCCGGCCAATCGATGGCGGCACTTTCCGCTGTGCAGCGCGATGCCTGGCGCGCACGCCACATCGGCTTTCTGCCGCAGCAGCTGCACCTGAGCGAGGCACTCAGCGTGGCCGGCAACCTGGGGCTGGCCTACTTTGCCGCCGGCCTGCCGGAGGACCGGGCCGCCATCCAGCGTGCGCTGGCGGCCCTGGGCGTGGCCGAGTTGGCCGCGCGCAAGCCCAGGCAGCTCTCGGGCGGCCAGGCACAGCGCGTGGCGCTGGCGCGTGCCGTGCTGCTGCAACCGAAGATGATCCTGGCCGACGAGCCCACCGCCAGCCTGGACGATGACGCCGCGCGCGATGCACTGGCGCTGCTGCAGGCTGCAGCGCAGCAGGCCGGCGCCACGCTGGTGATCGCCACCCACGACGCACGGGTGCGGCAGGCGTTGCCGGCGGCCACGGTGCTCGATCTTGATGCTCAAAATGAGCCTCAGGCCTTATCCAACATCCGCGAAAAGCTATGAAAACAATAGCATTGTCGTGGCGCTACCTGGTCTCGCGGCCGCTGGCCGCCGGCCTCAACCTGCTGCTGCTCGCGCTCGGCCTGGCCGCCATCACCTTTGTGTTGCTGACGCGTGCGCAGATCGACCGTGCCTTCGAGCGCGACCTGGCCGGCATCGACGCCGTGGTCGGCGCCAAGGGCAGCCCGATGCAGCTGATCCTGGCCGGCGTCTTTCACCTCGACGTGCCGCCGGGCAATATTCCGCTGGCCGCCGTGCAGGCGCTGGCGCGTGACCCGCGCGTCGCCCAACTGATTCCGCTCAGCCTGGGCGACAGCTACCAGGGCTTTCGCATTGTCGGCACCACGCCCGACTACCTGCGCCACTACGGCGCGCAACTGGCGCAAGGCCAGCCCTGGCAGGCGCCGATGGAGGTGGTGCTCGGCGCCCAGGCGGCGCAGGCCACCGGGCTGCAGCCGGGGCAGGCCTTTGCCGGCGCCCATGGCCTGGGCGGTGGCGGCGCGGCGCATGCGGCCCATC
Organism: Curvibacter sp. GWA2_64_110; assembly: GCA_001797315.1. Lineage (GTDB taxonomy): Bacteria > Pseudomonadota > Gammaproteobacteria > Burkholderiales > Burkholderiaceae_C > Hylemonella. The sequence continues at coordinate 108,298 of MGPC01000021.1, read as the reverse complement.
CCTACCGGGTGGTCGGCGTGCTGGTGCCTTGCGGCTGCGTGCTGGACAGGCTGGTGCTGACCGCCACCGAATCGGTGTGGGCGGTGCATGAGGTCGCTCACGGCAAGGCCGATGCGCACGACGACGACCATGACGCGGCCCGCGAAGACGAGCAGCGCGAGATCACGCTGGCGCTGATCCGGTACCGCAGCCCGCTGGCCGCCGTCTCGTTTCCGCGCTTCGTCAACAGCACGACCAAGCTGCAGGCGGCGGCGCCGGCACTGGAGATCACGCGCCTGCTGCGCATGGTCGGTGTCGGTGCCGACGTGCTGCGCGGCTTCGGCGCCGTGCTGCTGCTGACCGCGGCCCTGAGCGTCTTCATCGCGCTGTGGAACGCGGTGCGCGAGCGCCGTGCCGATCTGGCGCTGCTGCGCATGCTGGGTGCCAGCCCGGCCCGGCTGGCCGGCCTGCTGCTGTGCGAGGCACTGTGGCTGGCCGTGCTGGCCAGCGTGCTGGGCCTGCTCGTCGGCCACGGCTTGACAGGTCTGCTAGGCTATTTGTTGCAGGCCGAGCAATCGCTGCCCCTGACCGGCTGGCTCTGGCTGGGGGTGGAGGCCTGGGTGCCGGTGCTCGCGCTCGGCGTGGCGGTGCTGGCGGCCTTGCTGCCGGCGCTCAGCGCCTACCGGGTGGAAGCCGGACAATTACTGAGTTCGAAGAACTGAACCCAAGATGACCATGCGTTCTCTGTCGTTGCTTGCCATGCTGCTGTGCGCCACGCTGGGCGCCCGGGCGCAATCGGGTGCGCCGCTGCCCGCCGTGCCCTACGGCAGCGGCGCCGGCGTGCACAGCCCCAACAGCCCGTTCCCGCAGTTGAAAGAGCGCAACGATGTCCTGCCCTGGTCGCTGCTGACGTCGGTCAAGCCCCGGGTGGAGAAAAACCGCGTGCTGCCGGTGTTTCCGCCGGCGGTCCAGGCGCTGGACCAGAAGACCCAGCGCGTGCAGGGTTTCATGATGCCGCTCGACCCGGGCGAGAAGCAGACGCACTTTCTGCTCAGCGCGGTGCCGCTGACCTGTTCCTTCTGCGTGCCCGGCGGGCCGGAAAGCATGATCGAGGTGAAGAGCAAGACGCCGGTGAAGTACGGCATGGAGCCGGTGGTGGTGGAAGGGCGCTTTTTCGTGCTGCATGACGATTCCTACGGCATGTACTACCGCATGACCGATGCGGTGCCGGTGAAATAGACGCCGCACTAAAATCAGCGTCTTTCCCGCCATGCTGCCCATTCGTTCCACCCCGCTTTTGACGACACGTCGGCACCCGGCCCTGAGCCCGGTGCTGCTGCTGGTCGTCGCCCTGCTGTGGGCGCAATTGCTGGGGCTGGCGCACCGTGTGCTGCACAGCCCGCAGGCCGGCGCGGTATCGGTTGTGGCGCAAGCCGCGCAGGGCCACGAGGCACATGCCACGGGCTTGCTGGCCCACCTGCTGGCACCGGCGGGCGATGAGTCGGACTGCCGCCTGTACGACCAGCTTGGTCACGCCGATGTGCTGCCGGCCTTGGCGCTGCTGGCGCTGGCGCTGCCACTGCCCATTTTCATCTCGCAGGCGGTCGTTGCCGGCCTGTTTCTACCGGCTCCCGCGCCCTTCGAGGCGCGTGCACCCCCCCTGGTTCGCTGAATCCCGTGCCGTCCTTGTTTCATGCCGAGTTGTTTGCCGGCATGGCGCAAGTTCTTCCGATTCAACGAACCTGTCATGAACAACACCAACCCACCGCGCAGTGCGCCTCGCGCTGCCTCTGTCTTTCCTCTTTTCCCAACGGCCGCCGCCGCGCTGGCCCTGCTGGCCGGCGCCGATGCCTGGGCCCAATCCGCCGAGGCGCCCAGCCTGGCACCGGTGGTGGTCACCGGCAATCCGCTGGGTGCTACCGAATTGATAGCGCCTGCCGCCCAGTATTCGGGTGATGAGCTGCTGTTGCGCTCCAAATCGACGCTGGGCGAAACGCTCGACGGCACGCCCGGCGTCAGCAGCACCTACTTCGGCCCCAACGCCAGCCGGCCGGTGATCCGCGGTCTCGACGGCGACCGCATCCGCATCCTCAACAACGGCGGCGCCAGCAGCGATGTCTCCAGCCTGAGCTACGACCACGCCGTGACCCAGGATCCGCTGACCATTGAACGGGTCGAGGTGCTGCGTGGCCCCGGCGCGCTGCAGTACGGCGGCAATGCGGTCGGCGGCGTGGTCAACGTGATCGACAACCGCATTCCGCGCGAACCGCTGTTCGACGCCAAGGGTGGCGTGGCCGGCAAGGCCGACCTGGGCCTGGCCAGCGGCAACCGCGAACAGTCCGGCGCCGTGCTGCTGGAGACCGGCACCGACCGCTACGCACTGCATGCCGACGTGATGTCGCGCAACACGCAGGACGTCAGTGTGCCGGCGGATCTGGCCTGCACCCGCGGTGGCGTGACGAGCTACGGCCGGCGCATCTGCAACTCGGCCAGCGAAGCCTGGGGCGGCTCGCTCGGCGGCTCGCTGTTCTTCGACCGCGGCTACCTGGGCGCCTCGCTCTCCAGCTACGGCACGCGCTACGGCACGGTGGCCGAAGACGAGGTCCGGATCGGCATGCAGTCCAGCCGCCTGGCGCTGGAGGGCGAAGTGCGCGACCTGAGCGGTGCGCTGCAAAGCGTGAAGGCGCAGTTCAGCCGCAGCGACTACCAGCACACCGAGTTCAATGCCGGTGCGGCCGGCACGCTGTTCAAGAACACCGGCAACGACCTGCGCCTGCAGGCGCGCCATGCCAAGGTCGGGGCGCTCGATGGTGTGGTCGGTTTGCAGTACGAGGACGGCGAGTTCTCGGCCGACGGCAGCGAAGCGTTTGCGCCCTACAGCCGCACGCGCCAGGGCGCGGCGTTCGCGCACGAGGAACTGGCCACGAGCTGGGGCCGCCTGAGTGCCGGCGCGCGGCTGGAGTCGGTCCAGGTGGACTCGCTCGGCCACCCGACCCTCAGCCGTTTCACGGCTGCTTCGCGCCACTTCCTGCCGATCAGTTATGCGCTGGGGGCCTTGTGGAAGGTCGCGCCCGAGTGGCAGCTCACTTCCAATCTGTCATGGAGCGAGCGGGCGCCGAAAGACTACGAGCTGTTCGCCGACGGCCAGCACGTGGCGACCAACGCCTATGAGATCGGCAATGCCAACCTGGAGAAGGAACGCTCGACCAACCTGGATATCGGCGCCGCGTGGCGGCGCGGCGCCCACAGCGCCGGTGTGCAGGCCTTCGTCAACCAGTTCGGCAACTACATCTCGCTCGAAGGCTCCGACCTGACGGCCTCGCCGCCGAAGTACAGCTACACCCAGGTGCAGGCGCGCTTCACCGGGCTGGAGGTGAACGGCAACATCCGTTTGCTGGAAGGGGCGCACAAGCTCGACCTGGCGCTGCGTGCCGACACCGTACGGGCCGACAACACCAGCACCGGCCAGCCGCTGCCGCGCATCGCACCGATGCGCCTGGGCGCCACGCTGCTGTGGTCCGGTGGCCCCTGGGGTGCGCGCCTGGGTGTCGACCAGATCGCGGCGCAGGACCGCGTGCCCGACGGCCAGCTGGCCACCAGCGGCTACACGCTGTGGAACGCGGCGCTGACCTACCGTGCCAAAACCGGCAAGTCGCAGCTGCTGTGGTACGCGCGGCTGGACAACATCGGCGACACGCTGGCCTATTCGGCCAGTTCCATCCTGACGCAGACCGCGGCAGGCAAGGCGCCGCTGCCGGGGCGCAACCTGAAAGCCGGCCTGCAGATCAGCTTCTGATGCCGGGAACGCCCGGACCTGTTCATTTTGTTTTTGCACTTGCAAAAAGCGGGCGAACAGGTCCTACTTGATCTATGTCAAAAACCGGCCTGGGCGGCGGGCTAAGCTGGCAACGCCCTGTCGCACGCGTGGCGCATGCGTGACGGCGTTGACCTGGAGGGTCCATGGAACGAGCCCCGTTGATTCGCAAGACGGCGCACGACCTGCGCGTGCCGCCCCATCTGGCCGACTACGCGGCTGAATGCCGCACCTTCAGCTGGGACGCCGCGCGCCAGGCCTTGCAGGGCCTGCCAGGCGGCGGTCTGAACATCGCCTTCGAGGCGGTGGACCGGCATGCTGCCGGCGCGCTGCGCGAGCACATCGCCTTGCGTTTCGTCAGCCGCAGCGGCCCGGCGCTGGAACTGAGTTATGCCGAGCTGGCACGCCAGACCAACCGCTTTGCCAACGTGCTGCAGACCCTGGGCGTAGGCCGGGGCGACCGTTTGTTCGTGCTGGCCGGGCGCCTGCCCGAGCTCTATGTTGCCGTGCTGGGGGCGCTGAAGAACGGCACCGTGGTCACGCCCATGTTCTCGGCCTTCGGCCCGGAGCCGATCGCCACCCGCATCAACATCGGCGCCGGGCAGGTGCTGGTGACGACCGACGTGCTGTACCGCAAGAAGATCAAGGCGATGCGCGAGCAGATGCCCACCCTGCGCCATGTGCTGCTGGTGGCCGAAGACGGCGGCAGCACCGACGATCCCGGCACGCTCGATCTGGGCGCATTGCTGCGTGCTGCCTCCGACGCGTTCAGCACGGTGGAGACCCAGGCCGACGATCCGGCGCTGCTGCATTTCACCAGCGGCACCACCGGCACGCCCAAAGGCGCCATCCACGTGCATGGCGCGGTGGTGACGCACCACGCCACCGGCCGCTACGCGCTCGACCTGCACGCCGACGACCGCTTCTGGTGCACCGCCGACCCGGGCTGGGTCACCGGCACCTCCTACGGCATCATCGCGCCACTGCTGCACGGCGTCACCTCGCTGATCGACCGCGAGGAGTTCGATGCCGAGCGCTGGTACCGCCTGCTGGAGACCGAGCGCATCTCGGTCTGGTACACCGCACCCACCGCCATCCGCATGCTGATGAAAGCCGGGCCGGAACTGGCGCGCCAGCACCGGTTTCCCGAGCTGCGTTTCGTCGCCAGCGTCGGCGAGCCACTGAATCCGGAAGCGGTATGGTGGGGCAAGGAGGTGCTGGGCCTGCCGATCCACGACAACTGGTGGCAGACCGAGACCGGCGGCATCATGATCGCCAACACGCCGGCCTTCGACATCAAGCCCGGCTCCATGGGCCGGCCGCTGCCGGGCATCGAGGCCTGCATCGTCGAGCACCTCGAAGCCGAGGGCGAACCGCCGCGCGTGCGTGTGCTCGAACAGCCCGATGTGGAGGGTGAGCTGGCGCTCAAGGCCGGCTGGCCCTCGATGTTCCGCGGATACCTCAACAACGAGGCGCGCTACCGCAAGTGCTTTGCCGACGGCTGGTACCTGACCGGCGACCTGGCGCGAGTGGACGCCGACGGTTACTACTGGTTCGTCGGCCGGGCCGACGACGTCATCAAGTCGGCCGGCCACCTGATCGGCCCGTTTGAAGTCGAGAGCGCGCTGATGGAGCACCCGGCGGTGGCCGAGGCCGGCGTCATCGGCAAACCCGACCCGGTGGTGGGCGAGGTGGTCAAGGCCTTTGTTTCGCTGAAAGACGGCTTCACGCTCGACGAGGCACTGCGCCTGGACATCCTTGGCCATGCGCGCAAGCGCCTGGGTGCTGCGGTGGCGCCGAAGGAGATTGCGTTTCTGCCAGTGCTGCCGCGCACGCGCAGCGGCAAGATCATGCGCCGCCTGCTCAAGGCGCGCGAGCTCGGACTGCCGGAAGGTGACACCTCGACGCTGGAAGGTGGTGCATGAGCGAAGCGTCCATTCCTGCGCCGCCAACCGGTCCAGTACCGTGGGGTCCGCCTCTGGCGCACGCCATGCTGGCCGACATGCTGCGCATCCGTCGCATGGAGGAGCGCTGTGCCCAACTCTACGGCGAGCAGAAGATCCGCGGCTTCCTGCACCTGTACATCGGCGAGGAGGCGGTGGCCACCGGTGCCCTGCGCGCGCTGCAAGCCGAGGACAACGTCGTCGCCACCTACCGCGAGCACGGCCATGCGCTGCTGCACGGCGTCGGGATGGGCGCCATCATGGCCGAGATGTTCGGCAAGCAGGAGGGCTGTTCGCGCGGGCGCGGCGGCTCCATGCACCTGTTCGACCGGGCACACCGCTTCTTCGGCGGCAATGCCATCGTCGGCGGCGGCCTGCCGCTGGCCGTGGGGCTGGCGCTGGCCGACAAGATGAGCAAGCGCCCGGCGCTGACCGCCTGCTTCTTCGGCGAAGGAGCGATGGCCGAGGGCGCGTTCCACGAGGCGGCCAACCTGGCCGCGCTGTGGCAGTTGCCGGTGTTGTTCCTGTGCGAGAACAACCTGTACGCCATGGGCACGGCGCTGGCGCGCTCGGAAGCACAGACCGATCTGTGCGCCAAGGCGGCGTCCTATGGTCTGGGCACGGTGTCGGTCGATGGCATGGACGTGGTCGCGGTGCATACCGCGGTGCAGCAAGCCGCGCAACAGGTGCGCCAAGGCGGTGGCCCGCTGTTCCTGGAGTTGCGTACCTACCGCTTCCGCGCTCATTCGATGTTCGACCCCGAGCTCTACCGCGACAAGGCCGAAGTTGAAGCCTGGAAGACGCGCGGGCCGATCCATACCTATACGGCACGCCTGAAGGCCCAGGGGCTGCTGACCGAAGACGCATTTCTGGCGCTCGATGCCGCGGCGCAGGCCGAGGTCGAGGCCGCAGTGGCCTTTGCCGAGGCCGGCAGCTGGGAGCCGGGGGCCGATCTGCTGCGCGACGTGCAGACGCCGCAGGGAGCGGGCACATGAGCCGCGCACGGCCGCCCGAAGAGGCTTGCACCGCAGTGCGTAGCACGGAGGTTTCACAATGAGCCGCGCACGGCCGTCCGAAGAGGCTCGCACCGCAGTGCGCAGCACGGAGGTTTCATGATGGTCCGGCGCATCACTTACCGCGAGGCCATGCGCGAGGCGCTACGGGAAGCGTTGCACGCCGACGCGCGCGTGTTCCTGATGGGCGAGGACGTCGGGCGCTACGGCGGCACCTACGCGGTGTCCAAGGGCCTGCTCGACGAATTCGGCCCGGAGCGCATCCGCGACACACCGCTGTCCGAACTCGGTTTTGTTGGTGCCGGCATCGGCGCCGCGCTCGGCGGCCTGCGGCCGATCGTCGAAGTCATGACGGTGAACTTCAGCCTGCTGGCGCTCGACCCCATCGTCAACACCGCGGCCATGCTGCGTCACATGTCGGGCGGCCAGTTCTCGGTGCCGATCGTGATCCGCATGGCCACCGGCGCCGGGCGCCAGGTGGCGGCCCAGCACTCCAACAGCTTCGAGGGCTGGTACGCCCATGTGCCGGGCCTGAAAGTGCTGGCACCGGCCACCGTCGAGGACGCGCGCGGCATGCTCAAACCGGCGCTGGCCGACCCGGACCCGGTGCTGATCTTCGAGCATGCGCAGCTCTACACCCTGGAGGGTGAGCTGCCGGATGAGGTGCAGGTGGACATCCGCAGCGCCAAAGTGCGGCGCGTGGGCCGCGATGTCAGCTTGATCACGCACGGCGGTTCCCTGCCGAAGGCCTTGCGCGCGGCCGAGGAACTGGCCGCGCAGGGCATCGCGGCCGAGGTGGTGGACCTGCGCGTACTACGCCCATTGGATGACGCGACCATCATGGCTTCGGTGCGCAAGTGCCGCCGCGCGCTGGTGGTCGACGAAGGCTGGCGCACGGGCAGCCTGGCGGCCGAGGTGATGGCGCGCATCGGCGAGCAGGCCTTCTTCGACCTCGATGCGCCGCTGGCGCGCGTGTGCAGCGAGGAAGTGCCGATTCCGTACGCGCGCCACTTGGAAGAAGCGGCATTGCCGCAGGTGCCCAAGATCGTGGCGGCGGTGCAGGCTTTGATGGGGAAAGGTCAATGATCGAATTCAAGCTGCCCTCGCTGGGGGCCGACATGGAGCAGGGCAAGCTGCTGCAGTGGCACGTCAAGCCTGGCGATGCCGTCCAGCGCGGCCAGGTGGTGGCGGTGGTGGACACCTCCAAGGCGGCGGTCGATGTCGAGATCTGGGATGCGGGCCTGATCCACGAGCTGCGGGTGCAGCCGGGCGAGACGGTGCCGGTGGGTGCGGTGCTGGCCACACTGCTGGCGCCGGGCGAAGCGGCACCAGTCGCCCCGCCGGCCCAGGCCGCCGCGAAGCCGGCCGCGGTAGCGGCCGCAACCCGGCCAGCCGTGTCGCCGTCGGCGCGCCGGCGCGCCAAGGAGCTCGGTATTGATGCCGAGGCGTTGCACGGCAGCGGCGCGCAGGGCGCCGTGACCTTGGCCGATGTCGAGGCTGCGGCGGCACAGCGCAGTGCAGCGGCCCCCGTGGACCGGACGCAGGCCATGCGCCGCGCCATTGCCGCGGCCATGAGCCGCTCCAAGCGCGAGATTCCGCACTACTACCTGAGCGAGACCATCCCGATGGCGCGTGCGCTGGCCTGGCTGCAGCAGCACAACGAGGGCTTGGCCATCACCGAGCGCATCCTGCCGGCCGTGCTGCAATTGAAGGCCGTGGCGTTGGCTCTGCAGCGTGTGCCGCAGCTCAATGGTTTTTATCGCAACGATGCGTTCGAGCCGGCGGCAGCCGTGCACACCGGCGTGGCCATTGCCCTGCGCGGCGGTGGCCTGGTGGCGCCGGCTCTGCACGAGGTGGGCAGCAAGCCGCTGGCACAACTGATGCGCGAACTGGCCGACCTGGTGCAGCGCGCGCGCGCCGGTTCGCTGCGCAGTTCCGAGATGAGCGATCCGACCATCACCGTCACCAACCTGGGTGACCAGGGCGTGGAGGCGGTGTTCGGCGTGATCTACCCGCCGCAGGTGGCGCTGGTCGGCTTCGGCAGTGTGGTGGTGCGGCCCTGGGTCGACGGGGGCGAACTGCGTGCCGTGCCGCTGCTGACCGCCTCGCTGGCGGCCGACCACCGCGTGACCGACGGCCACCAGGGCGCGCTCTTCCTGGCGGAACTGCGCGATCTGCTGCAACAGCCCGAACAACTGGCGGCTGCCGATGGCGGCATGGAGAAAAAGACATGAGCATGGACCGCACCGCCCTCAGGGCCACCGCGCTGGACGTCCTGCATTCGATCGCGCCGGAAATTGAAACCGACGCCATCGAGCCGGCTCGGCCCCTGCGCCACCAGGTCGATCTCGACTCGATGGACTGGCTCAACTTTCTGATCGGCCTGCACCAGCGCCTGGGCGTCAACATCCCGGAGGCCGACTACGCGCAACTGGTGACGCTCGACAACGTGCTCGACTACCTGCAGGCGCGGCTGGGCTGAGCGACAGCGGCGGCGCGTTACCATCGCCCGGGTGAACCCTTCCGTCCTGTCCGCCCTGATTCCCGTTGTCCTGCTGGTTGCTATCGGTTTCATAGCGGGGCGCGCACGGTGGATCAGGGCTGAGGCCACCAAAGATCTGTCGAATCTGGTGTTTGTGGTGCTCACGCCGGCGCTGATGTTCCGCACCATGAGCGCGGTGCATGTCGAGCAGCTTGATTTCCGGCCGCTGGCGGCGTACTTCGTCGCCGCCGCTCTCCTGTTCGCCGCCACGCTGGCGCTGCAGGGCTTCAACCGGCGCGCCGCCGTGCTGGCGCTGGCCAGCACCTTCAGCAACACGGTGATGATCGGCATCTCGCTCATCGGCCTGGCCTATGGCGCGGACGGTTTGGTGATCCTGCTGACGCTGGTGTCGCTGCACGCGCTGGTGCTGCTGACCGCCGGCACCGTGGTGCTGGAGCTGGCGGTGGCACGCGAAGCCGCCGGGCAGGGCGATGCGCGGCACCTGCTGGCCACCGTGCTGGGGGCGGTGCGCAATGCCGTCATCCACCCGGTGCCGCTGCCCATCCTGGCCGGCCTGCTGTTTGCCCAGACCGGCTGGGTGATTCCCGAGGCCATCGACAAACCCCTGCAGTGGCTGGGCAATGCCTTCGGCCCGCTGGCGCTGCTGCTGGTGGGGGTGACGCTGGCCGGCTCGGGCGTGGGGGCGCAGCTGCGCGGCGCCTTTGGTGTGTCGCTGGTGAAGAACCTGCTGATGCCGGCGCTGGTGGCCTTGCTCGGCACGCTCTTCGGCCTGAGCGGCCTGCCGCTGCTGGTGATGGTGGTCACGGCGGCGCTGCCGATCGGCGCCAACGTCTTCCTGTTCTCGCAGCGTTATGCGGTGGCCGAGGAGCTGGTGACGGCCAGCGTCATGGTGTCCAACGCGCTGGCGCTGCTCACGCTGCCGCTGGTGATGCTGTTGGCGGGCTGGCTTTAAAAATTACGGCGCGAGCCGCTCGCGCAGCCAGCCGCCTTGGCTGTCGGGTGTGTAGCGCAGCCGGTCGTGCAGCCGGCTCGGGCGGCCCTGCCAGAACTCCCAGCGCTCCGGGACCAGGCGAAAACCGCCCCAGTGCGGCGGGCGCGGCGGCTGCAGCATGAACTGGGCGGCGTAACGCGCCGCATTCGTGACCAGCACACCGCGGCCGGTGATGACCTGGCTTTGCGGGCTGGCCCAGGCGCCGATGCGCGAATCGAGCGGGCGGCTGTGGAAGTAGGTGTCGCTTTCCGCCTCGCTGACGCGCTCCACCCGGCCTTCGATGCGTACCACGCGCTCGAGTTCGACCCAATGGAACTGCAAGGCGGCAAACGGGTTGCCGGCCAGTTCGCGGCCCTTGCGGCTGTCGTAGTTGGTGTACCAGACGATGCCGCGTTCGTCATAACCCTTGATCAGCACCACCCGGGTGGAGGGGCGCAGGTCGCTGCCGACGGTGGCTACCGTCATGGCGTTCGGTTCGGGGATTTCCGAGTTGATGGCTTCATGCAGCCACTGGTCGAACTGCCGCAGCGGATCGGCGTGCGAGGCGTCCTCGCTGAGTTCGTGGCGTTCGTAGCTTTTGCGGAGATCGGCGATCGAAGACATGCACCAAGTGTAAAGCGGCATCGACCAGGTGACGACATCCAGGGCCTGGCCGGCAACGGTGTCGCATTTTGCAACTACCCGCAAAAATCTAGGGCATACCCTTATGACTTGGATCAAGCCTTGACCTACGCTTGCGCGGTCTCAATCCAACAGTGCCGGTTTCATCAAGCCCGGCTTATATAGAGAGGAGCCCACGCGATGAGCATCAAGCTGAACGTCAACGGCAAGGCGGTTGCCGCCAAGTCCGAACCCGATACCCCTTTGTTGTGGGTGATCCGTGACGAACTGGGCCTGACCGGCACCAAGTTCGGCTGCGGTGCCGCCCATTGCGGCGCCTGCACCGTGCATCTGAACGGCGAGGCGGTGCGCTCCTGCCAGACCCCGCTGGACCGGGTCGGTAACAAGAAGGTCGCCACCATCGAGAGCCTGTCCAGGGACAACAGCCATCCGCTGCAAAAGGCCTGGATCAAGCACGACGTGCCGCAGTGCGGTTACTGCCAGTCGGGCCAGCTCATGAGCGCGGCCGCCTTGCTGGCCAAGAACAAGAATCCGAGCGACGCGGACATCGATGCCGCCATGAGCGGCAACCTGTGCCGCTGCGGCACCTATGGCCGCATCAAGGCGGCCATCAAGGATGCGGCTGCCACCCTGCGCCAGGCTGCTTGAGGAGGAAAAACATCATGATGACCACTGAAACTTCCCGTCGCAATTTCCTGAAAACCTCCTCGCTGGCCACCGGTGGCCTGCTCATGGGCGTGGCCCTGCCCGGCGCCAAGCTCGAGGCCATGGCCGCCGGCATGGTGCACACGCCCAACGCCTGGGTGCACATTGCCGACAACAACACCATCACGCTGATCTCGGCGCGTTCCGAGATGGGGCAGGGTGTCTACACCTCGATGCCGATGCTGATCGCCGAAGAGCTCAACGTCGACATCCGGCACATCAAGGTCTCGATCGCGCCGCCCAACACCAAGCTCTACGGCAACCCGCTGCTGGGCGGGCCGCAGCTCACCGGCGGCTCGACCTCGGTGCGCGACGGCTGGGAGAAGCTGCGCGTGGCCGGCGCCCAGGTGCGCGAGATGCTGATCAGCGCCGCGGCCGCCAAGTGGAACGTGGACCGCAGCGAGCTCAAGGCCGAAAACGGCATGGTGCTCGGCCCCAAGGGCAAAAAAGCCACCTACGGCCAGCTGGCCGAAGCCGCCTCCAAGCTGCCGGTGCCGGAGAAGGTGGCCATCAAGGACCCGAAGGACTTCCGCATCGTCGGCAAGCGCACCCTGCGCCTGGACTCGCCGGCCAAGGTCAACGGCACGGCGCGTTTCGGCATCGACGTCAAGCTGCCCGGCATGGTCTATGCCGCGCTGGAGCAGTGCCCGGTGATCGGCGGCACGGTCAAGTCCTACGACGCCACCAAGGCCAAGTCCATGCCGGGCGTGGTCGCCGTGGTCGAGATTCCGGACGGCGTGGCCGTGGTGGCCAACAGCTGGTGGCGCGCCAATCAGGCGCGCAAGACGCTGGCCATCACCTGGGACGAGGGCAAGGGTGCCCAGCTCAACGACAAGGCCATGCTTGAAGGCATCCGTGCCGCTTCCAAGACCGGCAAACCCTTGCCGCTCAAGGCGGTGGGTGATGCCGAGGGTGTGATCGCCGCTTCGCAAAAGGTGGTGCGCGCCGAGTACGTCAGCCAGTTGCTGTCGCACTCGCCGCTGGAGCCGATGAACTTCACCGCCCATTACGACAACGGCAAGGTCAAGCTGATCGGCCCGACCCAGTGGCAGGATGCGGCGCAGAACAACATCGCCGCGGCCGTGGGCGTCAAGCCCGCCGACGTGACGCTGGAGACGACCTTCCTGGGCGGCGGTTTCGGCCGCCGTATCGACCAGGACTTCATCATCCAGGCGGCGCAGATATCCAAGGCGGTGGGCAAGCCGGTCAAGCTGGTGTGGTCGCGCGAGGACGACATGACGCACGACTTCTACCGGCCGCAGGCGGTCAACACCTTGGCGGCCTCGCTCGGCGCCGACGGCAAGCCGACCGCCATGACCTTCCGCCTGACCTCGCAGTCCATCACCGGGCGTGTGTTTGGTCTGCCGGCCGAAGTGCAGGACCCGCTGATGATCGAGGCGGCCGTGGCCGGCTACGAGATTCCGGCCACGAGGCACGACATCGTCAAGCACGACGCCGGCCTGCGCGTGGGCTACTGGCGCTCGGTCAGCCATGCGCTCAACGCCTTCGCCAACGAGAGCTTCATGGACGAGCTGGCCGCCGCGGCCGGGCAGGACCCGTACCAGTACCGCATGTCGCTGCTGAAAAACCAGCCGCGTTTTGCCAATGTGCTGAAGCTGGCGGCCGAGAAAGCCGGCTGGGGCACGCCGCTGCCGGCCGGCCGTGCGCGCGGCATTGCGCTGATGGAGGGCTACGACAGCTACCTGGCCGAGGTGGCCGAGATCAGCATGGAAGGCGGCGCCGTCAAGGTGCACCGCGTCACGGTGGCGGCCGACCTGGGCCGCATGGTCAACCCCGACACGGTGGAGGCACAGATCCAGTCGGGTGTGGTGTTCGGCATGGGCGCGGCCCTGATGCAGGAGATCACGCTCCAGAACGGCCGCGTGCAGCAGACCAACTTCAACACCTTCCCGATCGTACGCATGAACGAGGCGCCGGTGATCGATGTCGTGCTGGTCGAGAGCACCGAAAAGCCGGGCGGCATCGGCGAGCCTTCCACTTCGCTGATCGCGCCGGCGATTGCCAATGCGGTGGCGACACTCACCGGCAAGCGGGTGCGCAAGCTGCCGCTGACGGCTGCCGCCATCGCGCAGGCCTGAGCCGGACCCAAGGGAGCGACAGGTATGGACAGTCTTGATCTGCGCGTGCTGGCCGATGCGCTGGCCTGGAAGCGTGGCGGCCACGCGGTCACGCTGGTCACGGTGGTGGAGACCTGGGGCAGCGCGCCGCGCCCCCCCGGGGCTCTGCTGGCCGTGCGCGATGACGGTGTGGTCAGCGGTTCGGTGTCGGGCGGTTGTGTCGAGGATGACCTGATTGCCCGCACCAAGGCCTCGTTTCACAGCGGGTCCGGCGTGCATGACACCGGCCTGCCGTCGATGATCGCCTACGGTGTCAGCAAGGAGGAGGCGGCGCGTTTCGGCCTGCCCTGCGGCGGCACGCTGCGCCTGGTGCAGGAGCCGCTGCTGGAGGCAGCCTGGATCGAGACGCTGCTGGCACGCACCGCCGAGCACCGGCTGGTGGCGCGCACGCTTCTGCTGTCCGATGGCACGGTCACGCTGGCCGATGCCGTGCGCGGCCAGGCCATGGCGTTCGACGGCAGCACGCTGACGACGGTCTTCGGCCCCAAGTGGCGCCTGCTGCTGATCGGTGCCGGCCAGCTGTCGCAGGCGGTGGCACACATGGCCAGCGCGCTCGATTTCGAGGTGCTGGTGTGCGACCCGCGTGAAGAGTACGCGGCCACGCTCGGCATCGAGGGCGTGCAGCGCGTGCCGGGCATGCCCGACGACGTGGTGCGCGAGCTGCTGCCGGACGCCCATACTGCCATCGTGGCGCTGACGCACGACCCCAAGCTGGACGACATGGCGCTGCTCGAAGCCCTCAAGTCGGCGGCCTTTTATGTCGGGGCCCTCGGTTCGCGCCGCAACCAGGCCACGCGCAAGGAACGCCTGGCCGAGCACTTCGACCTCAGCGCCGAGGAATTGGCGCGCCTGCACGGTCCGGTGGGCCTGCACATCGGTGCCAAGACGCCGGCCGAGATCGCGGTGTCCATCGTGGCCGAGATCGTGCAGGTCAAGAATAGGGTCACGCCAACCGTGGCCAGTGCGCCCGGCTGTGCCGTGGCTTGAAGCGCAGACTTCCTCATGCAGCCCGTGGTGATCGTGCTCGCCTCCGGACGGGGCGAGCGCTTTCTCGCCTCGGGTGGCAGCACGCACAAGCTGCAGGCGCTGCTGGGCAGCAAGACCGTGCTGCAGCACACGCTGGATGCGGTACGCGCCAGCGGCCTTCCCTTGTACCTGGAAGAGCGCGGCCACCCCGGCATGGGCGACTCGATTGCCGCCGCAGTGCGCGCGACGGCCGATGCTTCAGCCTGGCTGATCCTGCCGGCCGACCTGCCGCTGGTCCAGCCGCAGACCCTCCGCCGCGTGGCCGAAGCGCCGGCGCAGCATGCGGTGGTGCGGCCGGTGTACCAGGGACGGCACGGCCACCCGGTGCGCTTTGCCCGCAGCTGTGGTCCCCAGCTCATGGCCTTACAGGGAAATCAGGGTGCAGCGCCCGTCGTTATTGCGCAAGGTGCTACTGAATTAATAGTGGATGATGCCGGCTGCGTGACCGACATCGATACCGTGCAGGACCTGCAGCAGGCCTTGCAGCTGCTGCAGGCACGGCAAGGACTTACATACGGGTGATGACGGCGCAGGCCAGGCGCGGGCCGGCATTGCCGGTGGGCTGGGTCTTGAAGTCGTCCGGGTCGCGGTGCACGATCAGGCCGTGGCCCACGACATCGCTGCTGCCGCTGCCGACCGAGATGCTGCTCGATTCGAAGCTGATGCGCGCCACGCCGTAGGCATCGGCCTTCAGGCTCGGTAGGTCGCCTACATGGTGCTCGCTGCCCTCGTGCGCGCCGTGCATCTTGCCCATGGGATTGAAGTGGCCGCCGGTGCTCATGCCGTCGCCACTGGAGCAGTCGCCTTTCTCGTGCACATGGAAGCCGTGCTCGGCATTCGGCTTGAGGCCGCGCACCTCGCCGCTGACCAGCACCTTGTCGCCCTGCTGGGTGAAACGCACTTCGCCGCTGGTGGCGTTGCCACGCGTGGGCTGCAGCTGGGCAGAAGCTGTCGGGCCGGTCGGCGTGGCGCAGGCCGACAGCAGGGCCGCTGCGGCAAGGGGAACGAGCATGCGCATCATGGGGACTCCTCGGGTGGTTGAAGGAGCCGACTGTAGGCCGGTCGGCAGCCCGCGGCAAGCCGCGTCAGCTCAACCCCAACAGCGTCTCAAGTTCTCGGTCATGGATGCCGTGGCTGCGCAGGCTGTGGAAGGTCTGGTGCGCGTAGTCGTGCGTGGTGCCGAAGCGACCGCTGGCCGTGGCAAAGATGCGCCGGTACTGGGCCGGGCTCAGCTTGCCGGTGTAGCTCGGGCTGCGGCGCGACAGGGTGAAAGCCAGGGCCTGCACCGGTCCCTGTGGCGTATGGCAGCGCAGCCATCGGGGGTCGTAGACACCGGTCATCATCTCGCGCTCCCACAGCCGGTGCAGCACCTCTTCGCCATGGTGGCGCTGGACCCGCAACACCATGCCGCGGCAGCTGCCCCCGCTGAGCAGCGCGAACACCAGGCCCGGGTTGTCCGGTGTGCCGCGATTGACGTGGCTCCACATCCTGAGCGCGCGGTGCCAGCCATGCACATGGGCTGGGCGCTGTTCCTGCGCATGGAAATCAGGGCGCCAGATCAGCGAGGCGTAGCCGAAGATCCAGAGGTCGGTGCGGCCGCCCCATTCGGCCAGGGTGCGCGTCAGCAGGGGAGCCGGGTCGCGCAGAGGTTCCATGAGCCGAAGCGGGGGAGACGTTGGTGTGAGCCGGCCCTAGTGCTGGATCAGCTCGATCTTGTAGCCGTCCGGGTCGGTGACGAAGGCGATCAGGGTGCTGCCGCCCATCACCGGGCCGGGCTCGCGCGTGATGGCGCCGCCGTGTTTCGCGGCTTGTGCGCGGATCTGCTCGCAGGTGGCATAAATGTCGGTGACGCCCAGGGCAATGTGGCCGTAGGCCGTGCCCAGCTCGTACGTGTTGACGCCGTAGTTGTAGGTCAACTCGATTTCGGCATGCTCCGGGTTGCTGCCGTAGCCGACAAAGGCCAGCGAGTATTTCTGCGCGGGCCGGTCGGTGGTACGCAGCAGCGTCATGCCCAGCACCTGGGTGTAGAAGTCGATCGAGCGTTGCAGGTTGCCAACGCGCAGCATGGTGTGAAGCAGTCTCATGGTCGGGATGATGCCGGAATATCAAAAACAAGACAGGTTGTGGTGGCATGAGCATACAGCGTACCGTCGGGGCCGACCAGCCGCGCCTCGGCCGTGGCCAGCTGGCGGCCGCAGTGGATGACGCGGCCCTCGGCCCGTACGCGCGTCACCTTGGGCGTCAGCGCCTTGACCAGGTTCACCCCCAACTCGGCCGTGGTGTAGCCGCGCCCGGGCGGCATCATGGTGTGCACGGCGCAGCCCAGCGCCGAATCGAGCAGGGTGGCAAACCAGCCGCCGTGCACCGTGCCCATGGGGTTGAAGTGCTGCGGCCCCGGCGTGCCCTGAAAGACGGCGCGCCCGGCGCCGATCTCGACCAGCATGAAGTCCAGCGTGCGCGCGATCGGCGCGTAGGGCAGTTCGCCGCGCAGCATGGCTTGCATCATTTCCAGGCCGTTTTTGCCGTCGATCTGCGCCGGGCTGGCCACGCCCGGGCCCGGGCCGGCGTCCAGGCGCTGGCGCGTGGCGGCTTCTTCGGCCAGCCACTGATCAAGTGCGTTCGAGAGGGTCGAGTCCATGTCGTGCTCCTGGTTATTGTATATACAACAATTGTAGATACAATAAAAACATGAAACATGTCACACACGCGTCAAGTGCGGAGGCCATGAAACCGCAGGGCTGCACCAACTTCAAGCTGCGCCAGCTGATGCGCCGCGTGGCGCAGTACTACGATGCCGAGCTCGTCAAGGCCGGCCTCAAGGTGACCCAGTACTCGCTGCTGTCCTATGTGCTCAAGCTGGGGCCGATTCGTCCCGGCGCGCTGGCGCAGGCCATGAAGATGGATGCTTCCACGCTGACGCGCAACCTCAAGCCGCTGGTCGAAGCCGGCTGGCTGACGCTGGGCGCCGGCTCGGACGGGCGCAGCCGCCTGGTCGGCATCACCGAAAGCGGCCGCGAGAAACGGCACGAGGCACAGCGCCGCTGGCGCGTGGCGCAGGACGGGCTCAACCAGCAGCTGGGCATCGAGCGCGTGCTGGCCCTGCATACCTTGATTGATGACGCGCTCGAACTTTTGTCCCCCATCGAACCAGGAGTCGACGATGACCCGTATTGACAAGGCACGCAGCCCACGCATGATGATCTGGGTCGTGCTGCTTGCGGCGGCCGGCACATTTGCCCTGACCATGGGCACGCGGCAGACCATGGGCCTGTTTCTGAGCCCGCTCAATACCGCCACCGGTCTGGGCATCGGCAGCATCAGCCTGGCGTTTGCCTTCGGCCAGCTCTGGTGGGGGCTGACCCAGCCTTTCGCCGGCGCCATGGCCGACAAGATCGGCGCCGGACGCGTGCTGTTCGCCGGTGTGCTGTTGGTGGCGCTGGGGACCTTCATCACCCCCCTCATGACGACCCGTGCGGGCTTGGTGCTGGCCATCGGGGTGCTGGCCGCAGGCGGAGCCGGCATGGCCGGGCCGGCTGTGCTGATGGCGGCCACGGCGCACCTGATCCCGCTGGAGAAACGCGGCCTGGCGACCGGCATCGTCAACGCGGGCGGCTCCTTCGGCCAGTTTCTGATGGCGCCGATTGCGGGGGCGCTGATGGTCAACTACGGCTGGGCCAATGCCATGCAGATCCTCGGCCTGCTGGTGCTGCTGAGCTTGCCGGCCGCCCTGGTGCTCAAGGGCAACTCGCGGCAGTCGGCGCCGGCGGGTCATCAGCCGGTCGGTACCATGGACGCCATCCGGGCCGCGTTGAAGAACAAAAGTTATCTGATGCTGGCGGCAGGCTTTTTCGTCTGCGGTTTTCACGTGGCGTTTCTGGCCACGCATTTGCCGGGTGTGATTGCCGCTTGCGGCTTGCCGGTGCAGTTCGGGGCCTGGTCGCTGGCCATGCTGGGGCTGTTCAACATCGTGGGCAGCGTGACCATGGGATGGGCCGTGGGGCGCTGGCGCATGAAGTCGCTCTTGTCGCTGCTGTATGCCACGCGCGCCCTGGCCGTGCTGCTGTTCCTGCTGGCGCCCAAGACCGGCACGGTGATGCTGGTGTTCGCTGCTGTCATGGGCCTGACCTTCCTGTCCACCGTGCCGCCGACGGCCGGCCTGGTGGCCAAATTCTTCGGCACTGCCAACATGGCCACGCTGTTCGGCGTTGTCATGCTGACGCACCAGATCGGCGGCTTTCTGGGGGCTTGGCTCGGCGGCCGGGTGTTTGAAGCCACCGGCAACTACGACTGGGTCTGGTACATCGACATCATGCTGGCCATCGGTGCTGCACTGATTCACCTGCCGATCCGTGAGGCCCATTTGCCCAAACTGGGGAAGGTCGGCCAAGCGGCTGCTTGAGTACGCTCGTTCAGTGCTTCAGGCCCGGGGCGGTCGAATCATGTCAGCCGGCCGCACCCAGGTGTCGAAATCACTTGCGCTGACATAACCGAGCGCGACCGCCGCCGCTTTCAGTGTGCTGCCTTGGCGGTGCGCCTGCTTGGCGATTTCGGCGGCGCGGTCGTAGCCGATGTGCGGCGTCAGGGCCGTCACCAGCATCAAGGAGCGTTCCATCAGTTCGCCGATGCGGGCCCGGTTGGCTTCGATGCCGCGCACGCAGTGCGCTTCAAAACTCGCCATGCCGTCGGCCAGCAGGCGCACGCTTTGCAGGAAGTTGTGGGCGATCAGCGGCTTGAACACATTGAGCTCGAACTGGCCCGCCGCGCCGCCGAAGTTGATGGCGACATCGTTGCCGAACACCTGGCAGCACAGCATGGTGAGCGCTTCGCACTGGGTCGGGTTCACCTTGCCCGGCATGATGGAACTGCCGGGTTCGTTCTCCGGAAGGCTGAGCTCACCCAGGCCTGAGCGTGGACCGGAGGCCAGCCAGCGGATGTCGTTGGCGATCTTCATGAGCGCAGCGGCCAGGGTCTTGAGGGCGCCATGCGCCGACACCAGGGCGTCATGGGCGGCGAGTGCCGCGAACTTGTTGGTCGCGCTGGTGAAGGGCAGGTCGGTTGTCCGCGCCAGCTCGGCCGCGACGCGCGTACCGAATTCGGGATGCGTGTTCAGCCCGGTGCCCACGGCCGTGCCGCCGACGGCCAGCTCATGCAGAGCCGGCAGGGTGGTACAGAGTGCGTTTTCGGCGTGCATCAGCTGTGCCACATAGCCGGAGAACTCCTGGCCCAGCGTGAGCGGTGTGGCATCCTGCAAGTGGGTGCGGCCGATCTTGACGATGTCGGCAAAGGCCTGTGACTTGTCTTCCAGCTGCGCGCGCAATGTGCGCAGCGCCGGCAGCAATTGCCCCGAGAGCTGCAAGCAGGCGGCCAGGTGCATGGCGGTGGGGAAGATGTCGTTGGATGACTGCCCGAGGTTGACCTCGTCGTTGGGATGAACCAGCCTCGCCTCGCCCCGCACGCCACCCAGCAACTCGGAGGCGCGGTTGGCCAGCACCTCGTTCATGTTCATGTTGCTCTGCGTGCCCGAGCCGGTTTGCCACACCGACAGCGGAAACTCCGCATCGTGTTGTCCGGCCAGGACTTCCGCCGCCGCAGCGCCGATGGCATCGGCTTTTTCAAGGGGCAGCAGGCCGAGCTCGCCGTTGATGCGGGCGCAGGCCTGCTTGGTCCGGACCAGTGCCATGACCAGTTCGATCGGCATGCGCTCGGAAGAAATGTGGAAATGCTGCAGTGAGCGCTGCGTTTGCGCGCCCCACAGACGATTGGCCGGCACCTCGATGGGGCCGAAGGAGTCGCGCTCAATTCTGCTGGTCGCCATGTCGAGCCCCTTCCTGTTGCGGACCGGGCCGTCAACCCAAGCTGGCTTGACCCGTCGGCAGGACTCATTATGAAGCTGGTCGATGCGCCGTTCTGACGCAAGGCGCAAGCGCAGTTTCTGCGCGAGGCCTTGGAGAGCGATTCGGATGGGGTGGCAGCGGCCGACGGATTGGCGATGCTGCTGAGCCGGAAGCGCTAGCGCTACGCAGCGGGCAGCTTCCTGCCCGCGGTGCGTTGTTTAGCGGCCGTAGGAGCCGCCGCCGGAGTTGCGGGGACCGCGGCCACCGCCACTGCCGCCGCCGAAACCACCCCCGCCGCCGCCACTGCGGCGCTGACCGCCACCGAAGCCGCCACGACGGCCACGCTCGGCCATCATGTCGACGCTGGTGCGCATCGGGTCGGGTTGGGCAGACGGGCGTTGTGCATTCTGGCGCGGCTCGTCGTTGCGGGCCGGCCGGCCTTGGCCCTGTCCCTGGGGGCGGCCTCCTTGGTTGCCGGGTTGAGCACCACCTTGGCCATTGCGCGGCTTACCGCCGCCATGGCCACCGGGTTTACGGGCGCCGCCACCGTTGCCACCCGCACGCTCGCCTTGTCCGGCCTTGTTGTCGCGGATGCGCTGCATCATTTCAGAGCGTGCTGCCTTGGCGGCCGCCTGCATGACGTCGCGGCTCGGCGGCTTGCCGGCACCGCCCCAGATGGTCTGGCGGCCCATGGCGATCGGCTCGGCGCGCTCGCCCGGCTCGGGGCCGAAGCCCTCGACTACCTGTACTTCGATCTTCTGCTTGGTGAAGCGCTCGATGTCGGCCATGAAGCCTTCCTCGTCCAGGCACACCAGGTTGACAGCAGCGCCGTCGGAGCCGGCACGGCCGGTACGGCCGATGCGGTGCACATAGTCTTCGCTGACGTTGGGGATCTCGTAGTTCACCACGTGCGGCAGTTCGTCGATGTCGATGCCGCGCGCCGCGATGTCGGTGGCCACCAGGGCGCGGACGTCGCCACTCTTGAAGCCGGCCAGGGCCTGGGTGCGAGCACTCTGGCTCTTGTTGCCGTGCAAGGCCATGGCGGTGATGCCGTTCTTTTCCAGGAACTCGGCCACGCTGTTGGCGCCGAACTTGGTGCGGGTGAACACCAGCACCTGGCTCCAGTTGTGCTGCTGGATGATGTGTGCCAGCAGTGCCTTTTTCTTGCCGCGGCCGACCGGATGGATCACCTGGGTGATGCGCTGCACGGTGGTGTTGCGCGGCGTGACCTGCACGCTTTGCGGGTTCTTCAGCAGGCCGTTGGCCAGGTCGCGGATCTCGTCACTGAAAGTGGCCGAGAACAGCAGGCTCTGCTTTTCCTTTGGCACCAGGGCCAGCACCTTCTTCACGTCATGGATGAAACCCATGTCGAGCATGCGGTCGGCCTCGTCCAACACGAGAACCTGTACGGTGGACAGGTCCAGGAAACCTTGTTGCTGCAGGTCCAGCAGGCGGCCCGGTGTGGCCACCAGGATGTCGACGCCCTTCTTGAGGCGGCTGATCTGCGGGTTCATGCCGACGCCGCCGAAGACGACGGTGGAGGAGAGTTGCAGGTACTTGCCATAGGCCTGCACGGACTCTTCCACCTGGGCGGCCAGTTCGCGCGTCGGCGTCAGCACCAGGGCACGGATGCCGGTACCGCCAAATTTGTTCTGGGCGCTGCGGCTCATGGTCAGGCGGTGCAGCAGCGGCAGGGTGAAAGCGGCCGTCTTGCCGGTGCCGGTCTGGGCGCCGCCGAGCAGGTCGTGTCCTTCGAGCACCAGCGGGATGGCCTGGGCCTGGATCGCGGTGGGGGTCTCGTAGCCTTGCTCGCGCACAGCCTTCAGGATGGCCGGAGCCAGTTTCAGATCTTCAAAGTTCATGGTGATGGCGCCCATCCGGGCGCAGGGATATCGGCCTGTTCAGGTGTCGCAACACCTGGCCAGTAGAGGCAGATAGGATTCAAAAGAGGGCCGCATCAATGAGCGGATCAAGGGAAGGGCCCACCAGCAGAACGCTGGTGTCGCGGGCAACTGGAGCGCCGCAACAGGTTGTATTGTCGCATGCTTCGGTTCTTTGTGTCCGCCGGTGTCCAAATCTGCGCAAATTGACTCTCCGGTAACAAGTTGTTGCCTGAGCAGCCTGCGCGGCCCTGCAGCAGGGAAAATTCAACTCTCGCCGGCACGTCCGGCTCTGGAATACAGACTGGTTGATGAACAAGTACCTGATGCGGCGACTCGGGGTGTCGGATGATCCGACCGGCCTGCGTCCCACCCTGCAAGACTGCATCGAGGCGGTGCTGGCGCAGTCCGACGTCCTGATCGAGGATGTGCTCAAGGGGCTGGAGGGGGTGGTCGGCCAGGCCAAGCCGAAGGTCGCGCAACTCCACTACCGTGCCATCAGCAAACCGGCGGTGGCACAGCTGCGTCGCGAGTTTGACGCCGTGCGCGCCACCTTCGGCGTGCAGCTACGGCTGGCGATCTACCACAGCGGCGCGCAGGATTCGGCCCGTGCCTCGGCGGTACGTTTCGATGACCTGCAACTGCTCGATGCGCAGCAGATCGATGCCAACATCGAGTTCGCGCTGGCACAACAGGAAGTCCAGTTTGCCGTTGATGAGCAACTGCCGGCATTGAATGCCCTGGTCAGCCGCCTGCTGGGCTGGCTCACCGTGCAGCCGCATCTGAACCCGCTCAAGCCCGAGGCCTTTGCCCGCGCCCTGCGCGAAACCCTGCTGCAGCATGTACCTGATGAGCAGGCGCGCAGCGGGTTGATCACGCCAGCCGCTGGCTTTCTGGGTGCCAGCCTGCGTCACCTGTACAAGGAACTGATGAACTGGCTGCGCTCGCACGGTGTCGAGCCGGTGGTTGCGGCGCAGGCCGCGTCGCGCCGCAAGACGGCTGAAAATCCGGTCAGCCGCACCATGCTCACGCTGGGCAAGCTGCGGCGCCTGTTGTCGGGCGAACTCGACAGCAGCACCGAGCGCGAAGCGGTCGACAGCCGTGTGCTGGAGTTTCTGCACACCGTGCCGGCCTCGCTGGAGGCGCTCGAAGAGCTGAAGATGGTCGAGCCGCTGATGAAGCGCCTGAGCCAGCGTGCGGCCCAGGCCACGCCGGCGACGCCGGACGGGAAAAAAACCGGCAAGGGGCAGGGTCATCAACTCGGGCGCCAACTGGGCGAGGAGGTGGTGCGCCTGATGCTCGACAACCTCATGCAGGACGAACGCCTGTTGCCCGCGATCCGCCAACAGGTCAAGGGGCTGGAGCCGGTGCTGCTCAAGCTGGCACGGTCCGACCCGCGTTTCTTCAGCGACCGCAAGCACCCGGCGCGTCAACTGCTCGACAAGCTGACCCACCGCAGCCTGGCTTACCAGGCCGAGCGCGAGGAGGGCTTTGGCGCTTTCTTGCAGTCGGTGGCGGCGGCCGTGCACGAACTGGCCGTCAGCCAGGGCGAGGCCGAAGACTTCGCGCACGCATTGCAGACGCTGCAGGCGCAGTGGGCCGATGCCGGTGCCGGCCATCGGCAGCGGCAGGCGGAGGCGGCACGCGCCCTGTTGCATGCGGAGCAGCGCAATCTGCTGGCGCAGCGCCTGGCCGCCGACTTTGAGGTGCTGCTGCAAAAGCAGAAGGTGCCCGAACGGGTGGCCCTGTTCCTCTGCGGCCCCTGGGCCCAGGTGGTGGCCGAAGCGCAACTGGCCAGTGTTGACGACACGGCGGTTGCCGAGGGTTACCTGGCCCTGGTGGACGACCTGGTCTGGAGCGTGCAGGTGCCGCGGGCACGGCGCAACCGGGTCCGGCTGGCACAGCTGGTTCCCACGCTGCTGGTCAAGCTGCGCCAGGGCTTGCAGAGCATTCATTACCCGCAAGAGCGCATCGCCCTCTTTCTGGCCGAACTGATTGCCTTGCATGAGCAGGCACTTGCAAGTTCGCCGACCAAGGCCGCAGCCGATGTCCCGGTGGACCTGCCCCTTGAACTGGCCGGCGTGCAGCCCGTAGCGCAGCCACACCAACAGCTTGTCGTGGCGGATGACGCTGCGGACGGCGGTACAGACGAGCGTTGCCTCAGCGAACTGGCCGCCGACGAGGCGGTGACCGAAGGGTTCTGGGTGGCCGAGGATGAGGCCCGCGAGGCCGGCTACCTGCCCGAAGGGGCCGTGGTGCCGCCCAGCCCGGCTGGGGTGCTGGCGCATGACTGGAGCGTGGCCGACCTGAGTATCGGCACCTGGGTCGAACTGATGCTGAAGCAAGAGTGGGTGCGCGCCCAGCTGACCTGGACCAGCCCGCAGCGCACGCTCTTCATGTTCACCTCGGCCAAGGGCCTGGCGCACTCCATGACCCGCCGCACCATGGACCGGTTGCGCAACCGCGGCCTGATCCGCGTGGTCTCCGACGGCCATGTGGTCGACAGTGCGCTCGACGCCGTGGCCCAGGCCGCGTTGCGCAACGAACAGGCGCAGGCTGCAGACGACGCCTAGGCGGGCGCCAACCCGGCGCGGGGAAGCGCCAAATGGTCCGGCGGAGGATAATACGGGTTTTACCCCCTTCCTCCCGCAGAACTATTACTAGATGGCTCAATACGTTTTCTCCATGAACCGCCTCGGCAAGATCGTGCCGCCGAAGCGTCATATCCTCAAGGACATTTCCTTGAGCTTCTTCCCCGGTGCCAAGATCGGCGTGCTCGGTCTCAACGGCTCGGGCAAGTCCACGCTGCTCAAGATCATGGCCGGCGTCGACAAGGAATTCGAGGGCGAAGCCATTCCGATGGCCGGCCTGAAGATCGGTTACCTGCCGCAGGAGCCGCAGCTCGACCCGAACGAGACCGTGCGCCAGGCCGTCGAAGGCGGCATGGGTGAGTCGAAGGCTGCGCAGGCGCGCCTGGAAGAGGTCTACGCGGCCTATGCCGACGAGAACGCCGACTTCGACGCCCTGGCCGCCGAGCAGGCCAAACTCGAAGCCATCATTGCCACCGCCGGCGATGGTGGGGAACACCAGCTGGAAATCGCCGCCGACGCGCTGCGCCTGCCGCCCTGGGATGCCGTGATCAAGAACCTCTCGGGCGGCGAGAAGCGCCGTGTGGCGCTGTGCCGCCTGCTGCTGTCCAAACCCGACATGCTGCTGCTTGACGAGCCGACCAACCACCTGGATGCCGAGTCGGTGGACTGGCTGGAGCAGTTCCTTTCGCGCTTCCCCGGCACCGTGGTGGCCATCACCCACGACCGCTACTTCCTGGACAACGCGGCCGAGTGGATTCTGGAACTCGATCGCGGCCACGGCATTCCGTACAAGGGCAACTATTCCTTGTGGCTGGAGCAGAAGGAAGCGCGTCTGGAGCAGGAGCAGAAGACCGAAGACGCCCGTACCAAGGCCATGAAGAAAGAGCTGGAGTGGGCGCGCCAGAACCCCAAGGGCCGCCAGGCCAAGAGCAAGGCCCGCTTGGCCCGCTTTGAGGAACTGTCGGACTACGAATACCAGAAGCGCAACGAGACGCAGGAAATCTTCATCCCCGTGGCCGACCGCCTGGGCAATGAAGTGATCGAGTTCAAGAACGTCAGCAAATCGTTCGGCGACCGTCTGCTGATCGACAACCTGAGCTTCAAGGTGCCGGCGGGCGCCATCGTCGGCATCATCGGCCCCAACGGCGCCGGCAAGTCGACGCTGTTCAAGATGATCGCCGGCAAGGAAACGCCGGACAGCGGTGAAGTCACCATTGGCCAGACCGTCAAGATGGCCTTCGTCGACCAGACGCGTGACGACCTGTCGAACGAGAAGACCGTGTGGGAAGACGTCTCCGGCGGTCTGGACATCCTGACCGTCGGCAAGTTCCAGATGCCCAGCCGCGCCTACTGCGGCCGCTTCAACTTCAACGGCGGCGACCAGCAGAAGAAGGTCGGCATGCTCTCCGGTGGTGAGCGCGGCCGTCTGCACCTGGCCAAGACCCTGATCGCCGGCGGCAACGTGCTGCTGCTGGACGAGCCGTCCAACGACCTTGACGTGGAAACGCTGCGTGCGCTGGAAGACGCCTTGCTGGAGTTCGCCGGTTCGGTCATGGTCATCAGCCACGACCGCTGGTTCCTGGACCGCATCTGTACCCACATCCTGGCCGCCGAAGGCGACAGCCAGTGGACTTTCTTCGACGGCAACTACCAGGAATACGAGGCCGACAAGAAGAAGCGCCTGGGCGAAGAAGGTGCCAAGCCGCACCGCGTGCGCTTCAAGGCCCTCAAGTAAAGAGAAAGAGGCATGCCCCCGGGCCTGTGCAGGCCCGGGTTGATGGTCAGGACTCGGCGGCGTCGGGTCTGCTCCGGGCAAATTCCCGGCGCAACTGCGCCAGCTTGTCCAGGCCGGCGGCAATGCGGGCATTGACCGAGCCTTCGGGCATCTGACCCTGTGCATCCGGTTCCCCCGCGGGCAGGCCGGTCAACAACGCCAGCGCTTCATCGACGTTGCTCACGGCCCAAATGCGGAAGCGGCCGACGCGCACCGCGTCCACCACCTCGGGCCGCAGCATCAGGTGGCAGACATTGCTGGCCGGGATCAACACGCCCTGCTCCCCCGTCAGGCCGCGCGCGGCGCAGATCTCGAAAAAGCCCTCGATCTTTTCGTTGATGCCGCCCACTGGCTGCACCACGCCGAACTGGTTGACCGAGCCGGTCACGGCCAGCGACTGCCTGAGCGGCACACCGGCCAGTGCCGACAGCAGCGCCGTCAGCTCCGCCAGCGAGGCGCTGTCGCCCTCCACGCCGCCGTAGGACTGCTCGAACACCAGGCTGGCCTTGAGCGACAGCGGCATGCGCCAGCCGAAGCGTGAGGCCATGAAGGCCGAGAGGATCAGCACGCCTTTGGAGTGAATCGGTCCGCCGAGCTTGACCTCGCGTTCGATGTCGATCACCTCGCCCTCACCGACGCGCACGGTGGCGGTGATGCGCACCGGATGGGCGAAGGTGCTCTCGCCCAGCACGATCACGGCCAGGCCGTTGACCTGGCCGACGTGCTCGCCCGTGGTGTCCACCAGAATCTGGTTGCGCAGGATCTGCTCCTGGTAGCGTTCGCGGATGCGTTCATGGCGATGCTGGTGGGCGGCCAGCGCCGCCTCCACATGCGAGCGCTCGATGAGCGGTGCTTGCGCCTGGGAGGCGACATGGTCGGCCTCGCGCATCAGATCGTCCAGCGGCTGGGTCTGCGTGGACAGGCGCTGCGCATCGCTGGCCAGGCGCGCCGCGTGTTCGATGATGCGTGCCACCGCCGGCGCGGACAGCGGGCGCAGCTGGTCGCGCCGCGCCAGCGTGGCGATCAGGCGGGCGTAGGCGGCGGTGTTGTCCGGGTTGCGCGCGATCTCGCTTTCCATGTCGGCGTTGATCTTGAACAGGGCGGAGAAGTCCGGGTCGTACTGGCTGAGCAGGTAGTACACCAGGCGCTCGCCGATCAGCACGATCTTCAGGTTGAGCGGCACCGGCTCCGGCTCCAGTTGCACGGTGCTGGTCAGGCCGATCAGGTCGGACAACGATTCGATGCGCACCGAGCCGGATTTCAGGCAGCGTTTCAGCCCTTCCCAGGCATAGGGCTGCGACAGCACTTTCATGGCATCCAGAATCAGGAAGCCGCCGTTGGCCCGGTGCAGCGCACCGGCGCGGATCAGCGTGAAGTTGCTGACCAGCGTGCCCATGTGCACCACGTTTTCGATGCGTCCCAGCAGGTTTTGCAGAGTCGGGTGGTCTTCGTAGACCACCGGGCGCGCGCCGCTGGGCGGGTTGGCCACCAGCAGGTTGACGAGGTAGCGCTGTACCGAAATCGAACCGGAATAGGTGGTGGTTTCGGTGTCGCCCTCGCTGTGGGACGAGGCGCGCAGCGATTCGCCGCTCTCGACGATGTCCTGCAGCACCGCGTCGAGGTAGTTGCCGACCTCCGGCAGGTCGGTGTAGGGCGGCTTGATGTCCTCCACCATGTGCGTGACGGTGGCACGCAGCGCGTCGCTGCCGGCCTGCTTCATGCGGTTGAGCGTCTCCTGGCGCCAGCGCGGAAACTCGCTCATGAGCTTGTGCAGCTGCTCATGCAGCGTCTTCATGTGCTCGGCGAATTCACGCTTGCGTTCTTCCGGCAGTTTCTCGAACTCTTCCTGCGACAAGGGCGCTTCGCCCTCCTTCATCGGCACCAGCACAAAACCGTTCGGAGTACCGACCAGCCCGATGCCGACTTGCGTGGCCTCGTCGCCCAGCGCCTTGAGGGCCGCCATTTCGCGCTGTTTGGCCTCTTCCTGCAGGGCCTCAATACGGGCGCGGTAGGCGTCGCTCTGGAAGACGGCGTTGATGGCCGGCGTCAGCGCCTCGACGAACTGCTGCATGTCGTCGCGCAGCCGTGTGCCGCGGCCGCACGGCAGGTGCAGCAGGTCCGGGTGGGTCGCGTCGGCAAAGTTATAGACATAGCACCAGTCGGCCGGTGCCTGGCCGTTCTGGCGCTCGGCCTCCAGCAGCTGCTGGATGATGGCGTGGCGGCCGCTGCCGGTTTCGCCCAGCACAAAGAGGTTGTAGCCCGCATGCCGCATGTCCAGGCCGAGGTGCATGGCTTCCACGGCACGACCATGGATCTGCGCTGCATCCAGATCCGGCAGTTCCTCGGTGCTGGCAAAGCGCAGCGTTGCCGGATCGCAGGCGGTGTACAGAACCTCAGGCTGAAGCGGGGCAATGGGCATCGGGGGCTTTGCGCAGTGGTGTAACGCAAGCATAAACGCCCGGCGGGTTTGGGGCCATGCTCATGTGGCCCGGATTCAACAGACTGTCGCCGGTCTGGTGATGGACGTCAGCCTGGCGTTCAGGGCACCGAGTGCAAATCGACGGCCGCCGGCCAAGTCTGTCCATTCTCCGTCAGGCTTTGCGCTGCGCGTACCGCGTTCACCACCGCGCGCGCGGTGACTTCGGCGGCCAGCGTGGCCAGCAGCAGCATGCTGGCGCTCTTGCCGCTTCGGCCGGTGGCCAGTGCAAACAGCGTGTCGCCATCGAGCATGGTGTGCACCGGGTTGATGGCGCGCGCCAGTCCGTCGTGGCTGACCTGCGCCAGGCGCTGCGCCTGTGGTTTGGTCAGCACCGCGTCGGTGGCCACCACGCCGATGGTGGTGTTGGTGCCGGCCAGCAGGTTCTGCGGCAGCTCGCCTTTCACCATCGCATCGCGACTGCCCAGCAAAGCCTTGCCATCGACGGTGCGCGCACCGGCAATGATCTGGCCGCTAGCCGGGTCGAACACGTCGCCCACCGCATTGCAGACAATCAGTGCCCCCACCGTGATGCCCTCCACGCAGAGCGAGGCGGTGCCGATGCCGCCCTTCATGGCGCGCGTCATGCCGAACAGCTTGCCCACCAGCGCGCCGGTACCAGCGCCCACATTGCCTTGCGCTGGCGGCTGGCGGCTGGCCGCCAGGCAGGCCTGGTAACCGGCCTGTGCATCGGGCCGGATGCGGGCATCGCCGACACCGAGGTCAAACACCACGGCCGCCGGCACGATGGGCACCAGCCCGTAGCCGGTGTTCAAACCAATGTGGTTCTCTTCCAGCCAGCGCATCACGCCGCTGGCGGCATCCAGCCCCCAGGCGCTGCCGCCGCAGAGCGTGATGGCGTGCACCTGGTCCACCAGGTTGGCTGGTTGCAGCAGGTCGGTTTCGCGCGTGCCTGGTGCCGCACCACGCACGTCCACGCCGGCCACGGCGCCGTCACGCGCAATCACCACGCTGCAGCCGGTCGGGCGGCGCGTCTCGGTGTAGTGGCCGACTTCGATGCCGGCAACGTCGGTGAGAGATCCGGGGAAGGTGGTGCGCGGGTTGATGGTACTCATGAACGCAGATTATGCGCAGGATGGGTTTAGGCGTAGAGTGGGGTGCAGCACCGCCGTGCGGTGCGAGAGGAGCGCGGACATGTTCAATGGTTATGACTACTACGGCCATATGGGTGGCATGCACTTTTTCTGGTGGATTTTCTGGGTCGTTCTCATCGTGGCGCTGCTGTTCTGGCGCGGTGATCGTTGGCGCGGGCCGCGAGAGAAGTCGCGCGAGACGCCACATGAGGTGCTGCGCCGCCGCCTGGCCGCCGGAGAGATCAGCCCCGAAGACTACGAGAGTCGCAAGGCGATCCTGGACCGCGACGGCGTTTGAGTCTTTCGACGCCTAACGGCTGTTGCGCTCCTCGCCCCAGTGGAAGCGATGCAGCACCCGGTGCACGACCGGTGTCAGCATGATGCCCATGACGGCGATGAAGGCCAGCCCGGCGTACAGCGCATAAAACCCGGCAAAGAGCTTGCCGGCTTCGCTCAGGTCGGCCGTCTTGACCGGCCCCATGCCGCCGAGCAGCATGGCAGCGTTGACGAAGGCATCGACCCACGACATCTGTTCGTAATAGCGGTAGCCCAGCATGCCCGCCAGCAGGGAGACCGCGATCAGCGCCATAGCCAGCGAGGCATGGACCAGCAGACGCAAGGTAAAGCGGCCGGCGGGGATGGGGGGGAGGTGGCGCGGTTCGTACATGAGGCAGGAATTGGATGGATCCGACGGCGGGCGACCAGATGCGTGCTGCCTGGCCGGATCAATCGCTCACGACAGAAAGACGAGGATCAGCCCAATGGCGGCGGGAATCGCCTGGATGAAGAGAATCTTGCGGTTGGCCGTGGCGGCGCCGTACAGACCGGCCACCAGCACGCAGCCGAGGAAGAACACTTTGACATCCATGCCGCCGGCGCCGAGGCTCAGGCCCCAGAACAGGCCGGCGGCCAGAAAGCCGTTGTACAAACCCTGGTTGGCGGCCAGAACCTTGGACGCCGTCGCGGCTTCCTGGGTCTGGCCGAAGGCGCGCAGCCCGGCAGGCTTGTCCCACAGAAACATCTCGAGCACGAGGATGTAGACATGCAGGAGGGCGATCAGGGCGATGACGAGGTTGGCGATGAGGGACATGGTTTTTCCTTGATGGTTGATGCCTGATACGGCTGGCCGACAAAATCCTCAGGCCAGATCGGCGCCTCTCGATGAAAGGATCGGGTGCCGTGTGCTAGCTGGCGCGGCCGTCATAGTGCCTGACGGCAATCTTCTCCAGTTCGACGCCGTCGAGGCAGCGGATGTTGATGGCGGCCATGGCGTTGCCCTTGGGATCCGTCCCTTCGCCATACGGGTGAATTCCGCAGACAGGACAAAACCGGTGCTTGATGACGTGTTTGTTGAAGGTGTAGGTGCTTGTATTTTCTTCAGGTGTCGTGAGCTGCAAGTGCGCCCGGGGGACGAACCACATTAGCGAGCCCTTGCGCTGACACAGCGAGCAGTTGCATGACATGGCTCCGGCGAGCGTGCCTTCAACTTGGAAGGCGATGCGCCCGCAATGACAGCTTCCCGTGTAATTCATGAGTGCGGCCTCCGGTGGTTCAGACAGTGACGGTTGAATCCGATCCAGACAGGGTGAGATCAACCTCGGGTGAAGGGTCAGGCCTCTGGCCGATGACAGACTGCTTCGACGTTGTGACCGTCAGGTCCAATGACGAAGGCGCCATAGTAATTGGGATGGTAATGCGGACGAAGACCCGGTGCACCGTTGTCTTTGCCGCCGGCCTCCAGTGCTGCGCGATAGAAGTCCCGGACCTGCTGGCGATTCTCGGCCGCGAACGCGATGTGCAACGGCGTCGGTTTTTCGGAAGTCTGGAACAGCCAAAGCGCCGGCTTGCCCTTCGGCCCCATGCCGAGACCGTGTTCGCCTTCCATGACGATCCCTATCCCGAGCGGCTGGAGCGACTGCAGAAAGAACGCCTTGCTTGCGGCGTAGTCGGTAACGCCAAATCCAAGATGGTCGAACACGGAAACCTCCTGCTGGTCGTGGGAATTGGCGACTTGGCGCTTGTCATTCAAATCGATCGCGCCATCCTAATCCGGCTTGATGCCTGGAGGTGTGATCTATATACTGTTTGAATATACAGTATTTGACCAAACCATGGAATCCCGCCCCCTGTTCTTGTCTGGCATGGACTTTAGCCGCCGCACGGCGCACGGCGCTCCGTACTTTCCCGCGCCATGCGCTCCCGGGTGTTGAGGCCATGGCCGAGTTCACCATCCCGCTGAGCGCGCTCAAGGGGCGCGGCGCGGCCACGCGCGTGGCGCACCGCTTCGAGCAAGAGGCGCGCGCCGCGTTCGACGATGGCTGGCAGACCTGGGACGAGACTTTGCAGGGCGAGGCCGCCAAGCCGCAGACCGAGGTGCGCTGGGAGGACGCGCGCAGCGCCATCATGGCCAACGATTCGCCCGACATTGCGTTCGACTACTCCATCAACCCCTACCGCGGCTGCGAGCACGGCTGCTCCTACTGCTACGCGCGGCCGACGCACAGCTACCTCGGGCTGTCGCCGGGGCTGGACTTCGAGACGGTGATCATTGCCAAGCGCGGGCTGGCGGCGCTATTGCGCAAGGAGTTGATACGGCCCGGCTATCGGCCGAGCATGATCGTCATCGGCTCGGTGACCGACTGCTACCAGCCGGTCGAGCGCGAGTTGAAGATCACGCGCTCGCTGATCGAGGTGCTGCGCGAGGCGCGCCATCCGTTTTCACTCGTCACCAAGTCCAGCGGCGTGGAGCGCGACCTGGACCTGATCGCGCCGATGGCGGCCGACCATCTGACGGCGATCTACGTCACCATCACCACGCTTGACGGCGCGTTGGCGCGCCAGCTGGAGCCGCGTGCCGCCTCGCCGCAGCGCCGGCTGCGCACCATCCGCACGCTGGCCGAGGCCGGCGTGCCGGTGGGCGTGAGCGTGGCGCCGCAGATTCCCTTCATCAACGACGACATGGAGCAGGTGCTGGAAGCCGCGGCCGAAGCCGGCGCGAAGAGCGCCTTCTACACCGTGCTGCGCCTGCCGTGGGAGCTGAACGAGGTGTTCCAGCAGTGGCTGGCTGTGCATTACCCGCAGCGCGCGGCGCGCGTGATGGCGCGCATCCGCGAGATGCGCGGCGGCCAGGACTACCGGAGCGATTTCGCCACCCGCATGAGCGGCAGCGGTCTGTGGTCGGAGCTGATCCGCCAGCGCTTCCACAAGGCCTGTGCCCGCCACGGCCTGAACTGCGAGCGCCTTGCGCTGGACCTGTCGCAGTTCCGCCCCGGCCTGGCGGCGGGGCAGGGCAGCTTGTTCTAGTTTTTCATTGATTCGATGGTGAGCACGATGTAAGCACCGTTGATCTTGTCGGCCGTGAAGCGCACCTTGTCGCCGGCCTGCACCTGGTCCAGCAGCGCCGCGTCCTTGACCTGGAACACCATGGTCATGGGCGGCATGTCGAGGTTCTTGATCTCGCCGTGCTTGAGGGTGATCTTCTTCGCCGCCTTGTCCACCTTGCGCACTTCGGCTTCGGTTGTCTCGCTGGCTGCGGGCGAGGCGTGGTGGCTGTCGTGGTCGTTGGTCTGGCTTTGGGCCAGGGCATGGCCGCCGGCCAGCAGCAGGCTGAGAGTCAGGGCAAGGGTCTTCATGCGGGATTCCTTCAACGGTAAGACTGATAAACGGAGGCGCTGCCGCCGCGCTGCACCAGCAGCACGTCGTACGGGTCTTTGCGGCCGCCATATTCGGGGCCGTCCATGCCGGGCGAGCCGACCGGCATGCCGGGCACGGCCAGGCCCAGGGCGCGCGGTTTTTCTTTCAGCAGGCGCTGGATGTCGCGCGCCGGCACATGGCCTTCGAGCAGGTAGCCGCCCACCAGCGCGGTGTGGCAGGAGCCGAACCTGTCGGCCAGGCCCAGGCGCTGGCGAACTTCGCGCTTGACGGCATCGCTGACGTCGTGCGTCCGCACCTCATAACCGTTGGTCTGCAGGTGCCGGATCCAGTCGTGACAGCAGCCGCAGGTGGGCGTCTTCCAGACTTCGATCACAGGTTGGGGGCCGGTGTTGCTGCTGGCCAGCAGCGGCAGGGTGCCCAGCGCTGCGGCCAAGCCGGCCTGCAGCAACGTACGGCGGCGCAGGTGTTCAGTAGTGTTGACCATGGTTCATCTCCATCATGACATGTTGCTGCATGCCATCACCGCCTTGTCGGCGGGTGGCGGCTGGTACAGCGGCTGGCTTGTCCTTGCCCGCCTTCGCGGTGATGACGTGGATGCTGCCTTTCATGCCGGCCTGGTAGTGGCCGGCGATCAGGCAGGCAAACTCGAATTCACCGGCACGGTTGAAGGTCCAGAGGATCTCGCCGGTCTTGCCCGGTGCCACGTGCACCATGTAGGGTTCGTCGTGTTCCATGCCCGGGTGTTTGCGCATCAAGGCGGCATGGGCCGCCAGTTCATCGGCAGTGCCGAGCACCAGTTCGTGTTGCATCTTGCCGGCATTGCGCACGCGCAGACGCACGGTGTCGCCTTGCCGGACCTCGATGCGGCCAGGCGTGAAGCGCATGGTGTCTGACATCGTCAGCGTGATGGTGCGCCTGACCTGCTTCGCATCACCAGCGATGCCCCAGTCCTTCTGCTCTGCGGCGGCGGCGTGCATCGGCTGTCCTTGCCGGGGTTCATGGCCAAATGCGGCATTGGCGCCCGTCAATATTGCGCAGGCAGCTATAAATTTGATAGCGTTCATGGTGTTCCTCAATGCTGTGAGTGTGAATGGGGTTTGATCGCCTTGAGCTCGGCTGGTGCCGCGCTGGCCGCAGGTGGTGTCTGGCGTTTGGGTTCGGGCAGGGCGCCGCGCCACTCGTAGGCCCGGGTGCCGGCCGGCTGCCTGAACCAGCCCGGATCGCGGTAATCGCCCGGCTTCTGGGTCTTGCGCACCTTCAAGGTGGTGAACATGCCGCCCATCTCGACCGCACCAAAAGGCCCGTTGCCGGTCATCATGGGCAGGGTGTTGTCGGGGATGGGCATTTCCATCTCGCCCATGTCGGCCATGCCGCGCTCGCCCATCACCATGTAGTCGGGCACCAGCTTCTGGATTTTCTGCACCAGGCCGCGGTGGTCGACGCCGATCATGGT
The DNA here is from genome assembly GCA_001797315.1 of Curvibacter sp. GWA2_64_110. GTDB lineage: Bacteria > Pseudomonadota > Gammaproteobacteria > Burkholderiales > Burkholderiaceae_C > Hylemonella. The sequence goes on along the minus strand of MGPC01000021.1, from coordinate 72,809 downwards.
GGGCACGGCGTGGCCCATGGGGTTCATGGTGTGGTGGCTCTTGTGGCAGTGGAACGCCCAGTCGCCTTCCTCGTCCGCCACGAACTCCACCTGCCGCATCTGGCCCACGGCAATGTCAGTCGTCACCTCCGGCATGCGCGCGGCCAGCGGCCAGGGTCCACCGTCGCTGCCAGTCACGGCAAACTCGTGGCCGTGCAGGTGGATCGGGTGGTTGGTCATGGTCAGGTTACCGACACGGATGCGCACCTTGTCGCCTTGCCGCACGTTGAGCGAGTCGATGCCGGGGAAGGCGCGGCTGTTCCAGGTCCAGAGGTTGAAGTCCAGCATGGTGTTGATCTTCGGCGTGCTGCTGCCGGGATCGATGTCGAAGGCATTGAGCAGGAAGCAGAAGTCGCGCTGCACCTCGCTGATGAGTGGATGCTGGCCTTTGGGGTGCGTGACCCAGAAGCCCATCATGCCCATGGCCATCTGCGTCATCTCGTCCGCGTGCGGGTGGTACATGAAGGTGCCGGGCCGGCGTGCCACGAATTCGTAGACGAAGGTCTTGCCAACCGGAATCTGCGGCTGCGTCAGGCCGCCCACGCCATCCATGCCGTTGGGCAGGCGCTGGCCATGCCAGTGCATGGTGGTGTGTTCGGGCAGCTTGTTGGTGACGAAAATGCGCAGGCGGTCGCCTTCCACCACCTCGATGGTGGGGCCCGGGCTCTGGCCGTTGTAGCCCCACAGCGTGGCGCGCATGCCGGGCGCGATCTCGCGCACCACCGGCTCGGCCACTAGGTGGAACTCCTTCACGCCGTTGTTCATGCGCCAGGGCAAGGTCCAGCCGTTGAGCGTGACCACCGGGTTGTAGGGCCGGCCGTTGGGGGGCAGTAGCGGCGGCGCGGTGTCGGGTTTGTCCATCAGCACCGGCTCGGGCAGGGCGGCCATGGCCACGCGGCTCACGCTGGCGGCAGCTACCGCGGTCAGACTGGTGCCGGCGAAAAAGTGACGTCGATTCATATTCAGTGTCCTTGGGAGGTGGTGGCCATGGCGGCCGTACCACTGCGCGGGCGGGCCAGGGTGCCTGGGGAAGTGCCGGTCAGCGTCAGTTGCAGATCTGCGTCGGCTAGCCAGAAGTCGCGCTGCGCTTCGATGGCGTTGTTCACGCTCAGGACCTGCTGGCGCATGTCGCCCAGCAGGTCCCACACGCTGGCGAGCATGCCGTTGTAGCGCAGCAGCACTTCATCGCTGATGGCCTTGCGCAGCGGCACCACCTCGTCGCGGTAGTGGCGTGCCAGGTCGTAGGTGGTGCGCCAGCCGTGATACGCCTCGCGCGCTTCGCTGCGCGCCTTCACGGCCACGTCGCGCACGCGCGTGGCCGACTGCATGTACAGCGCTTGCGCCCGTGCGTTGCGTGCCGTGCCCCAGTCGAAGATCGGCAGCGGCAGCTCCAGTTCCCAGCCGTGCTTGATGTCGTTGGTGCCGGCAGCGCTGTCGCTGATGTTGGCATTCTTGTAAGCCAGGGTCAGGCCGTTGAGATAGCCCACGGTCTTGACCATGCCGAGCGAGTCGGCCACGTAACCGGTTTCGGCCACGGCCGAGCGCACGTCGAGCCGTTCGCGCAGGGCACGCGCTTCCACATCCTGCATGTCAGCGGCTTGCGGCGGCAGGTCGGGCAGGCGTTGCGCGAGCGTGAACTGCGTCTGCGCACCCCACAGGCCCATCAGGCGGGTGAGCTTCTCGCGCTCGCTGAACAGGGTCTGTTGCGCGCGCGCCAGTTGGGCCGCGGCATCGGCCAGGAAGACCTGCTCACGGGCCTGCTGCAATTTGCTCCAGTTGCCCACGCGCGCCATGCGCCGCGCCAACTCGGCACCGGCTTCGGCGGCTTCCTTTACCTGGCCCAGGTAGGCCACCGTCTGCTGCGCGGCCACGGTGTTGATCCAGGCCTTGCGCGTGTCGGTGGCGAGAACGATGACCTGCTGCGCCGCCTGCAGCTTGGCCAGCTCGTGCTGCTGGCCCTGCCATTTGGCCTTCCAGGGCAGGAACAGCAGGCCGACCACGTCGAAACGCAGCACGCGCTCGATTTCCAGCTTGCTGCCCTCGGCGTACTCGGCAATCGAGACGTGCGGGTTGGGCGCGCGCCCGGCTTGCACGCGCTGGGCGTCGCTGATGTCGAGCTGTGCCAGCGCGCTGTGCAACCCGGGGTTGTTGAGCAGGGCGATGCGCACTGCGCTTTCGGCCGTCAGCGGTGCCTTGAGCGACTCGGCCACGGCGTCGTCGATCTCGCGCTTGTTGCGCTGCAGGGTGACGCTGGTGCCGGCGGTGCGGCCCTCGGTGAGCTGCTGCACGTCCGTCAGGTTTTGCTCGGGTGTGAGCGAACTGCAGCCGGCCAGCAGTACGGCGGCAAGCGCGATGGCGCTGTGCCGAAGAGGGGGGTGTTTCATCGTCTTGCTCCTGGGACCGGTGTGCTGGGGCTGATGGCCGGCTGGTCCGTGCCGTGCGCCTGTTCGGCCTTGAGAATGTCACTGTGGCCGCGCGCGAACTGGCCGACGCGGGCGTTGGCGGCGCGCCAGTCCTCGCTGTCCTGCACAACGCCGTGCGGGTTGTGTTCCAGCGCCGAGCGGTAGCGCACGGCGGGCACCGGCGCACCAGGGTCAGCGGCGATGGCGGCGCTGGTTTTTTCCGGTGTGCTTTGCGCCAGACTGAGTGCCGGCCAGGCCAGAACGGCCAGGGTCAGCAGGGTGGGGTATTTCACGAATCTTCTCCAAAACAGCGTTCAGGGAACGGTGTGGCACCGCCATGGGCCCGGTTTCGGGACACAGCGGACGCACTACGGCTGTCAGGATCAGAAAATGGGCGGCTTGAAGCCTGGTGCGCGCTCGGCGCTGGCGAAGTGGTGAGAGGATGATTGCGGCTGGACCGTCGGCAGGGCGGCGGACGCCATCTGCAGCGGAATCGGCGTCAGCGCCACCGTATGGCAGATCTGGCAGGCCGCGCAGGTGGCGCAGTCGGCCGCGTCGGCCTGGTGCTGGCTGCCGGCCGGGGTGTCGCTGCTGCTGGCCGTGGCGGCATGGCCCGGGCAGTCGGCATGGACCATGGCCTCATGGCGGGCCTCGAATCGGGCTGTTTCCCTTGCCATGTCTATGTGAGATGCTACGGAATTAATAGCAATTTCCGGCTGCTGCAGCGTGGCCGCCATCATCTCCATCGCCATGGCGTCGCCCACCCAGCCGCGCAGGGGCAGCAGGGCGATCATGAGGGCCAGAAGCAAGACGCGCATGGATGAATGATAAGGCCTGGCGGCAAAAGTTCCGCTAGCCCGGGGCCACGCGCGTCAGATAGCGTTCCAACTCCAGCGCCGGCATGGGGCGGGCAAACAAGTAGCCTTGAGCCTCATCGCAGCCGAAGATGCGCAACTGGGCCAGCATGTCCTCGGTTTCGACGCCTTCTGCAATCGTGCGCAGGTTCAGGCTGTGTGCCATCTGGATGATGGCGCGTACGATGGCGGCATCCTCGGGGTCGGTGGCAAGGTCGCGTACAAAGGTGCGGTCGATCTTGAGCCGGTCGATGTCCAGGCGCTTGAGGTAGGCCAGGCTGGAGTAGCCGGTGCCGAAGTCGTCGATCGAGAGTTTCACGCCCAACTGCTTGAGCCCCTGGAGGCTGGCCAGCACACCCTCCACGTCCTGGATCAGAATCGATTCGGTCAACTCCAGTTCCAGCAGCGCGGGCGGCAATCCCGATTCCTCCAGCGCCCGTATGACGGACTGTTGCACATCGCCGCGCTTGAACTGGACGGCAGAAAAGTTGACGGCCATCGTCAGAGGCGGCAGCCCCGCCTGCCGCCAGGCCATGGCTTGGCGGCAGGCTTCAAACAGGACCCACTGGCCGATCGGCACGATCAGGCCGCTCTCCTCCGCCACCGGGATGAAGCGGCCGGGCTCCACCATGCCCAGCTCGGGGTTTTGCCAGCGCAGCAGCGCTTCGACCCCGATCACCTTGCCGCTGGCCAGATCGGTCTGAGGCTGGTAGTGCAGCGTGAACTCGTGACGCTCCAGCGCACGGCGCAGTCCTCCCAGCAGCTGCAGGTGGCCGACAGCGTCGGCATTCATTACCTCGTCGAAGAAACGGTAGGTGTTGCGGCCGGCTTCCTTGGCACGGTACATGGCCATGTCGGCTTTCTTCAGCAGGGTTTCGAAGTCGCGGCCGTCTTCGGGGAAGATGGCTGCGCCCATCGACACGGATGTCGCAATGTCGTGACCCTCGGTCACAAAAGGCTCCAGCAGCCGTTCCATGATCTTGATCATGATCTCCGCCACGACATCGGTATCGGGCAGATCGCGCAGCACGATCAGGAATTCGTCGCCGCCTTGGCGGGAGATGGTGTCGGTGTCGCGCACGCAGTGCCTCAACCGGGCGGCGACCTCCTTGAGCAGTGCATCGCCGCAATGAAGTCCCAGCGTGTCGTTGATGCTCTTGAAGCTGTCCAGGTCCAGGAACAGCAGGGCCACATGATTGCCGTTGCGCTGGGCCTGGGCGACGGCCTGTTCGACGCGGTCCTGCATCAGAAGACGGTTGGGCAGGCCGGTCAGCATGTCGTGGTAGGCCAGGAATTCGATGCGTTGCTCGGCTGACCTGCGATCGGTGATATCGGAGCCGACACCCCGGTAGCCGCGGAACATGCCCTGCGCGTCAAAGAAGGGCATGCCGCTGATGGAGAGGGTCCGCAATTCGCCGCTGTCGGCCCGGATCTGGTAGACAAAGTCCTTGAACGGCTCGTGACGTTCCAGCGCCCTTCGGTGCCCGGCCCATTGCGCTTGCGTCACGCCCTTGGCCGGCAACTCCCAGCGCGTCTTGCCAATAGAGGGCTCGACGTCGGCGCGGATGAGACCGATCGACAGCAGGGTGAAGCGGAACTCGGCATCCTGCTCCCAATACCAGTCGGTCGACATCTCGGTCAGGCTGCGGAAACGGGCCTCGCTCTCAAGCAGGGTCTGCTGCTGCTCGTCAAGCGTGCGAACCATGGTGTTGGCGGCCTGCACCAGGGTGTCGATCTCGCCGCCAGCCGTGAGCGACAGCGTGCGGTCTGCGCCGGTCTTGTAGTGCAACTCCCGGACATGGCGTGTCAATGTGTCCAGCGGCGTCATGAGCCGGCGCATGATCAGCCAGACGATCAGCAGCACGACGCAGGTTGCAGCAGCCAAGGCCAGAAAGAAATAGGTCTGGGCCTGGCGCAGCGGTGCCTCAGCCTCGGCCACCGGGTAGTTGGCGCCGAGGATCCAGTTGGTTGCAGAGAGGCGCTTGAAACTGCTGAACGCGGGCTCACCTTGCGAGGTGAGGGTCCGGCCGCTGCCGTCGAAACCGACCAGCGATCTGTCATACAAGGGGTTCTGGCCCGGCCTGATGGTCTGCTTCATGATGCGGACCGGATCGGGGTGCATGATCATCGTCCGGTTCAGGTCGGTGATGAAGATGTAGCCTGTGTCGCCGACCTTGATCTGCTTCAGGTTGGCCAGGAAATTGCGGCCCAGCAGATCGAGACTGCCTTGAAGAATGCCGCGAAGTTCGCCTCTCTCATCGAGCAGGGGAATGGTCATGACCAGCGACGGTCGCCCTGGCGAGTAGGTGGAGATATAGGGCTCGGAGATATAGGGTTTGCGGATGGCTGCGGTGACTTGAAAGAACTCGCGGAAGGACATGTTACGTCCACGCCGGTCGGGTTTGTAGGGGCTCTCGGCAATGAGCGAGCCGTCGGGCGAGATCAGGGACAGGCCGTTGTCGAAGATCGAGTGCAGCGCGGCCATGCGGTCGAGGTGCTGCTGGGCCAGCTCCGGGTCGGCCAGTGCTGCCCGGGGCAGATGGCGCGTCGAGGCGATCAGCGCCTTCTGTGTCATCAGGAGTTTTTCATCGATGCTGGCGGCCAGTGCTGAGACCAGGGTGTACTGCTGGTTGTACAGGCTGTTGCGGAACTCACCCTGGAAGTGGCGCAAGCCCAGCAGCGCCAGGGTGCCGACAAAGGCGACGAAGACGGCCGCCATGGCCAGGGCGACCCGTGATTTAAGGCTGATGCAGCGTAGCGTTGGCAGCGGCATGGCAATGCAGACTGTGTTCGAAGACCCGTTTGTTGTTGTGATCGGAGTCGAAACACCTGGCGCCAACTCCCCCCTATATCGGGTCCATATTACCAGCAGCAGTGGCGTTTCAAGGGCGAACCGCCGGGCTTTCCAGCACTTGGCCGCGTGCCTGCGCGATCAGGTTCAGCTCCAACGTCACCCACTCCTGCGCGCCATAAAAGCAGGGCTGGGCGCACACGTCGTTCAGGTGGGTTGGCGGGATGACGGTGCCGTCCAGGTGCTGGCCCTGGCGCTGGTCGTGGCACTGGGTGCGCGACAGGCTGCTCATGCAGCTCAAGCGAATGGCATTTCAATTCTTTTCGCTGTCGGCCCGTTCGTCGAGCTGCTCCAGCTTGGCCTTGATCTGGGCCCATTCCGCGGCGTCGGGCAGGGCCAGGCGGCTGCGGAGGATGACCGGCCAGCGTTTGGCCAGCCGGGCGTTGATGGCAATCAAGGGTTGCTGATCGGCCGGCACGTCTTCCTCGATGAAGATGGCGTCCACCGGGCATTCGGGGATGCACAGGGCGCAGTCGATGCAATCGTCGGGGTCGATCACCAGCATGTTCTTGCCGGCACGAAAAGCATCGACCGGACAGACATCAACGCAGTCGGTGTACTTGCAACGGATGCAGGATTCGGTGACAACGTGGGTCATGGCGGCTTGCTATGTGAATACCGCGTCGCTCGGCAAGGCCGTCGGGTTGTGGGCAACCTGATAGCCGTACCACAGGCTTTGCGCAATGCGATGAGCCAGTTCGCTGGCGCGTTCACGCAGCGCCGCATTGGGCAGCCCGGCGACGGTGGCATCGAAGAGCTGCAGCCAGTGCCGAAACAGTTTGGCCGTCAGCCCAGGCAGGGCAGCGTGGATGGGCATGGGTGTGCCGCGGTAGCGCCGCGTGCCGCGCAGTGCGGAAGACCAGAAATCGGTCAGTTTGACGAGGTGCGCGTCCCAGTCGTGCACATGCGCATTGAAGATCGGCCCCAGCTGCGCATCGCTCCGCACCCGGGCATAGAAGAGGGTCACCAGTTCGGAGATTTCCTCCTCGCTGCACAGTTGCGGGTCGGGCATGGGCGGCTCTTGTCCGGCGCGGAACCGGCACATAAAAGATTCAAACAAAATGAATCTTATAAAAAACGAAAGACCTTGCCTAGTCAATGGCCTGCCGCTTACGGGGTCAATGGGATCGGTGCGTTAGGGCCTGTTAACTGAAGTCGGCTGCACACAACTGGCCGTTGCGCAGTCAGTGCCCGAGGATCTTGGAGAGGAAGTCGCGGCTGCGCTCGCTCTGCGGGTGGTTGAAAAACGCGTGCGGCGTGTTCTGCTCGACGATCTGGCCCTGGTCCATGAAGATCACGCGGTCGGCTACCGCGCGGGCAAAACCCATCTCGTGCGTGACGCACAGCATGGTGATGTCCTGGGCCGCCAGTTCGCTCATGACGTCCAGAACTTCCTTGATCATCTCCGGGTCAAGCGCCGAAGTGGGTTCGTCGAACAGCATGATCTGCGGTTTCAGGCACAGCGCACGCGCAATCGCCACGCGCTGCTGCTGACCGCCGGAGAGCTGCAGCGGGTACTTGTGTGCCTGCTCGGCGATCTTCACGCGCGCGAGCTGTTCCATGGCACGTTCTTCGGCATCTTTTCGGTGCAGCTTGCCGGTCTGGATGGGTGCGAGCGTCAGGTTGTCCAGCACGCTCAGGTGCGGAAACAGGTTGAATTGCTGGAACACCATGCCGACCTGCTTGCGCACCGCATCGACAACCTTCATGTCGTCGCCGAGTTCCAGCCCGTTGACGGTGAGCCGGCCCTGCTGGTGCTCTTCCAGCCGGTTGATGCAGCGGATCAGGGTCGATTTGCCCGAGCCGGACGGGCCGCAGATCACGATGCGCTCGCCTTTGGCCACGGACAGGTCGATGTCGCGCAGCACATGGAAGTCATCGCCGTACCACTTGTTGACTTTTTCAAAAACGATGATGGGATCGGACATGGTGCTTCAGCGGACCCGGCCGCGGTTGAGTTGCTGTTCCACCCACAGGCTGTAGCGTGACATGGCAAAGCAGAAGACGAAGTAGATCAGCGCGACGAACAGATAGCCCTCCAGCTTGAAGGGCCGCCAGTCGGCATCGGAGTTGAGCGCCAGGCTCAAGGCGCCGGTGAGTTCGTACAGGCTGACAATGGTCACCAGCGAAGTGTCCTTGAAGATGGCGATGAAATTGTTCATCAGCCCCGGCAGCACGGCGGCCAGCGCTTGCGGCAGCACCACCCGGCGCTGCGTCTGCCACCACGACAGGCCCAGTGCCGCAGCCGCCTCGATCTGCCCGCGCGGGATGGCCTGCAGCCCGCCGCGGATGACCTCGGCCATGTAGGCGGCGGCAAACAGCGTGATGCCGACCAGCACGCGCAGCAGCACGTCGATGGAAAACCCCTGCGGCAGGAACAGCGGAAACAGGAAGGAGGCCATGAACAGCACGGAGATCAGCGGCACACCGCGCACCAGCTCCACGTAGACGGTACAGACGGCACGGATGGCCGGCAGCGCCGAGCGCCGGCCCAGCGCCACCAGCAGCGCCAGCGGAAAGGCCATGGCGATCGAGAGCGAAGACAGCAGGATGGTCAGCGGCAGGCCCCCCCACTGATCGGTGTCGACCGGGCTCAGGCCCAGCGCCTGGCCGTGCATCAGCAGAAAGAAGCTGGTGAGTGCAGCAAGCCACAACAGCACCAGCCAACGCCGCCAAAAGAACCGGATGCAGCTGACCACCAGCAAGGCCATCATCAGTCCGGTGGCCAGCAGCGGCCGCCATTGTTCGTCGAACGGGTAGCGGCCCATCAGGATGATGCGGTACTTCTCCGCAATCACACCCCAGCAGGCGCCCGCTCCGTCGGCGAGACAGGCCTCGACGCTGGGCCGCCAGTGGGCGCGCAGCAGCGCCCAGTCCAGCAACTGGGGCAGCCCGTACAGCAGCAGCGCGCCGATGAACAGCGAGGTGAGCGCCGTGCCCCGGTCGCAGAAAAGCCGGCTGCGCAGCCAGACCCATGCGCCCGTGGGACGGGCCGGGGCCGGGCGAGGCGGGATGGGTTCGAAGCGCTGGGCCGTCATCGGGTCAGCGTTCCTTGAGCGCGACGCGCGCGTTGTAGCCGTTCATCAGCAGCGAGGTGGTCAGCGAGAGACAGAGGTAGATTGCCATCACGATCACCAGGCATTCCACCGCACGGCCGGTCTGGTTGATGGCGGTGTTGGCGATGGAAACCACATCCGGGTAGCCGATGGCCACCGCCAGCGAGGAATTCTTGGTGAGGTTCAGGTACTGGTTGGTCAGCGGCGGGATGATCACGCGCAGCGCCTGCGGCAGTACCACACGCCGCAGGGTCTGGCGTCGGCTCAGCCCCAAGGCGGCGGCAGCTTCGCTCTGGCCGCGTGGCACGGCGGCAATGCCGGCGCGCACCACTTCGGCGATGAAAGCAGCGGTGTACAGGCTCAGGCCCAGCGTCAGTGCCAGGAACTCGGGGCTGAGGGCAAATAGCGGTTCGGTCTCGGGTGTTGTCTGCCAGGCCAGGCCATTCTTGCTGAGCGTCAGCAGACCCAACTGAGCCGGGGCATCGAACGGTGGCAACGCTTCGGCCAGCAGCAGGTACCACATCAGCAGTTGCAGCAGCAAGGGGATGTTGCGGAAGAGTTCGACATAGGCCGAGCACAGGCTGCGCAGCAGCGCGCTGCGGGAGAAGCGGCCGACACCCAGCAGCGTGCCCAGCCCGGTTGCCAGCACGATGCCGGCCAGGGCCGTGCGCAGGGTGTTGCCCAGGCCGGTGAGAAAGGCCAACCAGTAAGCCTGCGAGGCCTCGAAACCGAACAGGCCCTCGCCGATCTCGAAACCGGCGGGCTGCAGCAGGAAGTCGAAGCCGCTCTGGATGCCGCGCTGCGCCATGTTGCGTGCGGTGTTGCCGGCCAGGAACCAGAGCAGCAGTGCCAGCAGCGCCAGCAGCAGCACCTGGTAGACCCGGCCGCGCGTAGCCCGGCTGCGCCAGTTCCAGTGCTTTGGGGGCGTCCGTCTCATCGGATCGGCGGGGCGTACATCAGGCCGCCCTTGCTCCACAGGTTGTTGGCGCCGCGCGGCAGCTTGAGGGCGGAGCCGATGCCGACATTGCGCTCGAAGATTTCGCCGTAGTTGCCGGTGGCCCGCAGCGCGCGCACCAGCCATTCGCGGTCCAGGCCGAGCAGCTTGCCCATGTCTTCGCCGCTGCCGACGATGCGCTGCACCGCCGGGTCGGTGCTGGTTTTCATCTTGTCGACGTTGGCCTGGGTGATGCCGTATTCCTCGGCTTCCAGCAGGCCGTACACCACCCACTTGACGATGGCAAACCACTCATCGTCGCCACGCCGAACCATGGGGCCCAGCGGTTCCTTGGAGATCAGTTCCGGCAGGATCACGTGATCGGCCGGGTTCTTGGCTTCCTTGGCGCGGATCGAGGCCAGGCCCGAGGCGTCGGTGCTGTAGGCCTGGCAGCGGCCGGCCAGATAGGCACCGTTGGCGGCTTCGAGCTTGTCGAACACCACCGGCTTGAGCTTGAGGTTGTTGGTACGCGAGTAGTCGGTCATGTTCTTCTCGGTGGTGGTGCCGGCCTGCACGCACACCGTGAACCCCTTGAGCTGTTTGGCGCTGCGGATCTTGCTCTTGGCCGGCACCATGAAAGCCTGGCCGTCGTAGTAGGTCACGGCGGTGGTGTGCAGGCCGAGCGAGGCGTCGCGCGTCAGCGTGAAAGTGGTGTTGCGCGACAGCAGGTCGATCTCGCCCGACTGCAAGGCGGTGAAGCGCTGCTGGGCGTTGAGGGCGACGTACTTGACCTTTTCGCTGTCGCCCAGCACGGCGGCGGCGGCGGCACGGCAGATATCGACATCGAGTCCGTTCCATCTGCCCTTGGAATCGGTGGCGCTGAAACCGGCCACGCCGGTGTTGACGCCGCAGACCAGTTGCCCGCGCGCCCTGATGCCGTCGAGCGTCTTGCCGGCCAGGGCTGGCATGCTCAGCAGGATCGAGGCTGCGGCCAGGGTCATGGTGGTGAGCTGGATCAAGGGACGTTTCATGCACGGGCTCCGTAACAGTCGATGGTTCTAGGTGAGGACCGCCAGGACGTCACATCGGCGACTGACCCTGGGGGCTACCCCGATGCGATTGTGCCCGCGCGGCGCTAGGCTTGGGGCCTTCGAGGAGTTTTTCTGCATGCGCGCCCATCACAAATTCTGGCCCCACCGTCTGCCCCATGCCATCACCCCGCCGGCCACGTCGCTGTGGGACAACTTGGCCGTCAGTGCCCGCCGCTATCCGGACAAGGCCGCACTGGTGTTCTTCGGCAGCATCCTGAGCTATGCCGATTTGCTACAAAAAGCAGAGCGCCTGGCGTCGTGCCTGCAAGGTCTGGGGGTCAAAAAGGGCGACCGTGTGGTGCTCGACATGCAGAACTGCCCGCAGCTGGTGATCGCCCACTTTGCCATCCTGCGCGCCAATGCCGTGGTGGTGCCGGTCAACCCCATGAACCGGGCTGAAGAACTGAAGCACTACATCACCGACCCCGATGCCAAGGTGGCCCTCACCACGGCCGATCTGGCGCCTGAACTGGTCCGCGCCAGCGACGCGCTGCCGGTCGGCCAGGGGCTGGCCCACCTGGTCGTGACGCAGTTCACCGATGCCTTCGACGCCGGGGTCAGCGGCGATGAGGCGCCGCCGCCGGTCTGGCGCGACTGGCTGCTCACGCCCCATGCGCTGCCGGTATTGCAGGGCGGGCAGGTCCACCGCTGGGAACGGGCACTGGCCTGCAGCCTGCCGACGCCTGAACTTCAGGTGGGGCCGGCTGACCTGGCCTTGTTGCCCTATACCAGCGGTACCACCGGCTTGCCCAAGGGCTGCATGCACACGCACGCCAGCATCATGCACAACGCGGTGGCCAGCAGCCTGTGGGGCAATGCCACGGCCGAGAACGTGACGCTGGCCGTGGTGCCGATGTTCCACATCACCGGCATGGTCAGCGTCATGCACTCGAGCATCTATCTGGCCGCCACCCTGATCGTGATGCCGCGCTGGGACCGCGACCTGGCCGGGCGCCTGATCTCGCGCCGCCGCGTGACGCACTGGACCAACATCCCGACCATGGTGATCGATCTGCTGGGCAGTCCGAATTTCGAGCAGTACGACCTCTCCAGCATGGTCTATATCGGCGGCGGCGGTGCCGCCATGCCGCAGGCGGTGGCACAGCGCCTGTTCGAGCTGTTCGGGCTGCGTTATGTCGAAGGCTATGGTCTGACGGAGACCGCCGCACCCTCGCATACCAACCCGCCCGATGCGCCGAAACAGCAGTGCCTGGGCATTCCCTTCATGAGCACCGATTCGCGTGTCATCGATCCCGAAACCCTGGTCGAGTTGCCGGTCGGCGAGGCCGGCGAGATCGTGACCCACGGTCCCGAGGTGTTCCAGGGCTACTGGAAGCGGCCGGAGGCCACTGCCGAGGCCTTCATCGAGATCGAGGGCAAGCGCTTTTTCCGCACCGGCGACCTGGGCCGGGTGGACGAGGACGGCTACTTCTTCATGACCGACCGCCTCAAGCGCATGATCAACGCCTCCGGCTTCAAGGTCTGGCCGGCCGAGGTGGAGGCGCTGATGTTCAAGCATCCGGCGATCCAGGAGGCCTGCATCATCTCGACCAAGGACAGCTACCGCGGCGAATCGGTCAAGGCGGTGGTGGTGCTGCGTTCTTCCCACAAAGGGCAGGTGAGCGAGCAGGCCATCATCGACTGGTGCCGCGACAACATGGCGGTCTACAAGGTGCCGCGCGTGGTGCAGTTTGTCGACGCCCTGCCCAAGAGCGGCAGCGGCAAGGTGATGTGGCGCGCGCTGCAGGAAGCCGAGGCCGAAAGTAGCCCGTAATTTCGCACGGAACAGCGCTGAACCGTCATGGTCAGTACGGTCGGACCCCGCAACCGTATTGATCAAAGAGCCTGGTTACCACGTGCTGACCAAAGCCGGTTTTTTGCCTTCAGCGGCATCGGTCGAGCAGCTGTCGCCGCAGCCGTGGATCATGTCGGCCGGCAGGGCCTGCGGCGCCGACACGATGCCGGTGAGGGGGTCGTAGCCGACGCGGCGCAGATGCAGCGCCAGTGCCGCATCCATGCTCTGCGCATGCTGCGGAAACCAGATGCCCAGCTCGCTGGCCATCTGCCGCACCGTCGCCAAGTCGCCGCTCTGGCCACGTGCCAGGCCCTCGCGCATCACCTTCAAGACCACCTCGTGCTGCATGCTGTGGCAGTTGGAGGAGGCGAAGCGCGTGTTTTTCATCCATTCGTCCTCGCGGCCGAAATGGTCGTCGGTGTGATCGATCAGCACTAGCCAGGCGTCGAGCAGGTCGGCATCGCCGGCCTCATCCACGCGGGCCAGCAGCTCGACGAATTCGCGGTGAGTGTCGTCCATCAGGGGCAGGTCCAGTACCAGCGCGTCGGACCATTGCAATGAAGGCATGTCAAAACTCCTGAGTTGTGCCGGCAGGGTAAGTGCGGAGCCTGCGGGCGGGCTTGACGCAGGTCAGAAACTGGCGGGAAATCCGCCTCGTCCCGGCCCGGCCGGTTAGCGCGCGGTAAGCTTGAGGCTGTCATGAGCGATTCCCTTCTTTCCCCACCTGCCGTTTCCCCGAGCGAACTCGACGCCACCCTGCGCCAGCGCGGTTATGCCGTGCTCGACGCGGCCGGTGTCAGCGCCGCCAGTGGCTGCACGCCGGCCGAACTGCAGGCCTGGCTGCCGTTCTGGGACGATCTGCCGCCCGATGCCTATCTGAAAGATGGTGGCCGCTACCGGCGCCGGCGCCATTCCTGTTTCGTGGTCGATGGCGAGCACGTCACCCAGTCGCCGCACCGCGCCCACTGGCAGCCGCTGGCCTACAACGCCCTGCACGGTGGCATGCAGCGCCTGTTCGAGCCCATGCCAGCGGCCTTGCTGCAGCAACCGGCCTGGCCGCGCCTGCTGCGCTGGCTGGGGGCGGTGTGCTCGGCCCTGCGGGGGGCGCAGCCCTGGTATGTCGAGGCCCATCCCTTCCGCATCGACACCACCGACGGCATCGGCCGTCCCACGCCCGAGGGCGCCCACCGCGACGGTGTCGACTTGGTGGCCGTGTTTCTGCTGGCGCGCCAGGATGTCAAAGGCGGCGAAACGCGCGTGTTCGAGGCGGGCGGCCCCAATGGCCAGCGCTTCACGCTGAGCGAGCCCTGGTCGCTGCTGCTGCTCGACGATGCGCGCGTGATCCATGAAACCACGCCGATCCAGCCGCTGGCGGCGGCCGGCCATCGTGATACGCTGGTGGTGACGCTGCGTGCCGGCGGCTTCCAGGGCGACGACGAGAAGCTGTCCTGATTTGATCTCCGTCAAGATGGCCGGCGCGGCGCTGGCACATCGTCCATCCGAAAGAGGTGACCCCATGTTCAAGCACATCCTGGTTCCGGTTGATGGTTCCGAGACAGCCCAGAAGGCGGCAGAAAAAGCCGCAGGTCTGGCCAAGGTCTTCGGCAGTAGCGTCACCGTGATCTACGTGATCGACCCTTATCCCTTCACCGGGCTGGGCAGCGACTTCGCTTACGGGCAGGCCGAGTACCTGAGTGCCGCCACGGCCGAAGCCGAACAGGCGATCCAGGCCGCCAAACAGACCTTGCAGCAGGCCGGCGTGACGCCGCAAACCAGGGTGGTGGAGGAACACTCGACCTGGCGCGGCATCCTGAATGCCGCCCAGACGAGCGGCGCTGACCTGATTGTCATGGGCTCGCATGGTCGCCATGGGCTTGAGAAGATCGTGCTGGGAAGCGTGGCACAGCGCGTGCTGTCGCATGCGCATCTGCCGGTGTTCGTGGTGCGCGATTGACGCGATGCCCCTAGGTCTGACGCCGGGCCTGCATCTGCCGGCTCATGGACGCCAGGTCGTTTTCGTCCATGAGCGCGCGGGCCGATGGAAACACCAAACCCTCTTCCGTCTTGAGGTGCTTGGCATAAATGCCGCGAAAGCTGGCGACCGCACGGCGGCTTGCTTCATCCACACCCTCGTCAACACCGGGTTGACTCCAGCGCAACAGAGGCTGGCGTAAGCTGGCCCATAAGGCGCTCATGCGCCGATGGTCGTCCTGCAGGGACAGCACGGCGGCATGAACCTCGGCATTTCCCTGCGCCAGCAGCAAGGGGAACACATGCACTTCTTCGTCGGCATGGTGCAGTGGTGCCGCGATGTCGAAGTAGCGCAGCACATCGGCGGCGGCCGAACGCGTCTGCGCGTCATGGCCGCGCTCATCGACACGCGTCACCAACCGGCTCAGCAGATCCAGGCTGCGTTGCACGCGCTCGTGGCAGGCTTCGAGCATCTCATAGGGTTGCTCAAAGCCAACCGCGGGCGAGTCGAAACCGGGAAAGGGTGTTGCCGGCACGGACTCAGGCTTGCGGTTTGGCTGTCAACTCGGCCAGCTGTTTGCGCAGGTTCTTCTCTTCCGTGAAGCGCGCCGTTGCGTCGCGTGCCACCGCCATGGAGCCGAGCATCTGGCCCTGCTCGTCCCGGACCATCTCGAAACTCATGTCCACGTAGATCTGCTCGCCGCTCTTGTGCAGCGAGCGCGTGATCATCGAGGTGCGGCCGGGCTTGACGCCTCCGCGCGCCAGCGCCTGGTTGTAGCCGTCCCAGTGGGCCTTGCGCATGCGCTCGGGGATGATGAGATCCAGGCTCTGGCCGATGGCTTGGTTTGCGGAGAAGCCGAATACTTTTTCAGCGCCGCCGTTCCAGACGCGGATGATGCCGTCCTTGTCGGCAAAGATCAGGGCCTCCGGCATGCAGCGCAGGATGCTGGCGGCGATGGATTCGAGGGTGGCTTGTCCCGGCATGACAGTAGTACCTTGGGTTGGGTTGTTCGGCATATTTCTGGCAGACAGCAGCGTATCCGAATCCTGTGCCGGGGCCAATAGTTCTGCCGAACTAGGGTCGGCCAACAGGGATATTGCCATGGCAGTCCGCCGCGCGGCGCCATGCATCGGAAACACTGTCAAGTGCTACAGCAGGCTTTCCCGAAGACGATGCAGCCGCATTTTCGATCCTAACGCCATCCTGATGCGACAGGTGATACGCTGATGAAATCATGAAGCTGCAAGCTGTTCCTCCCTCCTTTCGTAGATGGGGTGCTGTGGTCTGTCTGCTGGCCGTCGCCACGGCGGTCAGCTGGGTGCTTGAGCCGCACGTGTCCTTGACTAGCCAGGCCATGATCTATGTGCTGGCTGTCGTGATTGCTTCCTACAAGCTGACCTGGGTCGAATCGGCGGTCTGTGCCGTGGGTGCCGTGACAGCACTGAACTTCTTTTTTGTGCCGCCGCGCTGGACCTTCGAGGTCGAGAACCGGGAGCATTTCATTGCGCTGGCTTCGATGCTTGTGGTCGCTCTGGTCATCAGCCGGCTGGCCAGCGGGCTACGACGCGAAACCGAGGTTGCGCGGCTGAACGAGCATCGCGCCCACCAGTTGCAGACCCTGGCAGCTGAACTGTCTGCGCTCACGTCGCCGCAAGAAGTTCTGATGCTGGGCCGTGCGGTACTGGAGACGGCCTTTACCGGGCCGTGCGCACTGGCACTGACGAATCCGGCGGGTGAGCTGGAGCAGGCCGAGGTACTTGAGCCGGCCGTGCGCGACGGCATGCGCTGCTGCATGAAGGAGGGAGCCGTGCTGGGCCCTGGTACCGGGCGCTGGCCGGGGCTGGAGGCCTGGTACCTGCCGTTGGGCGAGAAGGGGCAGATCTTCGGCGCGGCCTGCGTACGACCAGCTCTGGCGAATGACGAGGGTGGGCGCGAGCATGCACGGGCCCTGTGTGCCCTGGTGGCGCAAACCTTGTGGCGCCTGCGCCTGGCCAGTTCCATGCAGGCGGCACAAAGCGAGGCCGAGCGCCAGCAACTGCAAAGCACCTTTCTGGCCGCCATCTCGCATGATCTGCGTACCCCGCTGGCAGCCATTGTGGCGGCGGCCACCTCGCTGCAGACGCAGCGTGAGCGGCTTGACGCTGCCGGACAGGCACGCCTGCTACAGAGCATCGTCAACGAGGCGAACTACCTGAGCACGATGAGCGACAACACGCTGCAGTTGGTTCGGCTGGCCAGCCCGGGTCAGGTGCTGCAGCGCAGCTGGGAGTCGATGGAGGAGATTGTCGGCGCTGTGCTGGGCCGTGTGCGCCAGCATGATCCGTCGCACCGCATCTGCTCGCGCGTGCCCGAGGGACTGCCCCTGGTTCGAGCCGATGCGGTGCTGCTGGCGCAATTGCTGACCAACCTGCTGGACAATGCGCTCAAGTACAGCGAGGGTGAGGTAGCGCTGAGCGTCAATGCCGTGCCAGGGACGCTGGAGCTTTGCGTGAAGGACCGGGGTCCAGGCATTCCCGAAGCCGAGCGCGAGGCGATCTTCCAGCCTTATGTGCGCGGCGACCGTGCGGGGCGACACGGCACGGGCCTGGGGCTGGCGGTGTGCCGTGCAATTGCCCACGCCCACGGGGGCCGGCTGCTGCTGCGCTCGCGCGAGGATGGCGGCAGCTGCTTTTGTCTGCAGTTGCCGGTTGAACCCCAGCCCACGACGCCGGAGGTGCCATGAGTCCAGCCCGGTCGTCCGAAGGGGCTCGCACCGCAGTGCGCCGTACGGAGGTTTTCCAATGAGCCTGCGAGTGCTGGTGGTCGAGGATGACCGTGAAATTCGAACACTGGTGCAGTCTGCGCTGGCGCTTGAAGGCTTTGAGGTGCAGACGGCGGTAACGCTGAGCGAGGCTGTGGCGCTGCTGCAGAACAGTCCGCCCGACGTCATCGTGCTCGACCTCGGGCTGCCCGATGGAGAGGGGCTGCAACTGGTGCGGGAGCTGCGACGCAATTCCAGCGTGCCCGTCGTCGTGGTATCGGCGCGTCACCAGGAGACGCAGAAGATCGAACTGCTTGATGCCGGCGCCGACGACTACCTGACCAAGCCCTTCAGCGTGGCCGAACTGCTGGCGCGTATCCGGGTGGCGCTGCGCCACCGCGGCACGGCACTGGCCGCGGCGGTGACGGTCCATGCGCTGGATGACCTGCACATCGACCTGAGCACCCGCACGGTGATGCGCGCGGGCCAGCCGGTGCACCTGACGCCTACCGAATTCAAGCTGCTGGCCCATCTGGTGCGTAGCGTCGGCCGCGTGGTGACGCACCGCCAGCTGCTGGCGGATGTATGGGGCCCGGAGTACACCGAGCACACGCACTACCTGCGCCTGTACATGGCCCAGCTGCGCGCCAAGATTGAGCGCGATCCGGCCGAGCCACGCCACCTGCTGACTGAAACCGGCGTCGGTTACCGGCTGGCGGCCGACTGATGCGCGCCGGCGGGCGTATCGCATCCTTATGCGTTCCTGATGCCCGGCGCGCGACAGTGCGGCCATCGTCACTTTGAATGCTCGGCAATGGATACGACTCACGGCAAGGAGAAACTCGCGGTACTGGCGTTGGGCGCCTTGGGGGTGGTGTACGGCGACATCGGAACCAGCCCGCTGTACACCATGAAGGAAATCTTCGGCGCTGCCAGCGTGCCGCTGAACGTGACGAACGTGGTCGGTGCCGTGTCGGTGATCTTCTGGGGCCTGATGACCATCGTCACCCTCAAGTACGTGCTGCTGATCCTGCGCGCCAACAACCGCGGCGAAGGCGGCATCCTGGCGTTGACGGCACTGGCGGCGCAGGCCGCAGGCAAGACACCCGGGCGGCGCGCGGTACTGCTGCTGACCGGCGTCGCCGGGGCGTCGCTGTTCTACGGTGACAGCGTCATCACGCCGGCGATCTCCGTGCTCAGCGCGGTCGAGGGCCTGGAGGTAGTGACGCCGGCGCTCAAGCCCTATGTGCTGCCGGTGTCGGCGGCGGTGCTGGTCGCGCTGTTCATGGTGCAACGCTTCGGAACCGGGCTGGTTGGGCGGTTGTTCGGCCCCATCATCATGCTGTGGTTCGCGGTGCTTGCCTTCACCGGCGTGCTGGAGATCGTGCGCGAACCTGCCATCCTGGCGGCCCTGAACCCGCTGCATGCGCTGGCCTTCCTGCACGCGCAGGGCTGGCATGTGTTCGTGGCCGTGGGTTCCATCGTGCTGGCCTTCACCGGCGCCGAGGCGCTGTATGCCGACATGGGCCACTTCGGCAAGCGCCCGGTCCAGCTGGCCTGGATCGGCTACGTGCTGCCGGCGCTGGCGATCAACTACATGGGGCAGGGCGCCCTGCTCATGCGCGACCCTTCGGCGGTGGACAACCCGTTCTACCGCATGTTCCCCACCGCCTGGCTGGTACCGGCGGTCGTGCTGGCCACCATGGCCACCATCATCGCCTCGCAGGCGGTGATCTCCGGCGCCTACTCGGTCACCAAGCAGGCAATCCAGCTCGGCCTGCTGCCGCGCATGCGCGTGCTGCACACCTCCGCGAAGGAGGCCGGCCAGATCTACATGCCGGAAGTCAACTGGCTGCTGCTGGTCGCCGTGCTGCTGGCGGTGGTCGGCTTCGGCAGCTCCTCGGCGCTGGCATCCGCTTATGGCATTGCGGTCACGCTGACCATGTTCATCACCACGCTGCTGACCTTCTTCGTCATCCGGCACGGCTGGGGCTACCCCTTGCCGCTGGCGCTGGCGGCCACCGGCGCCTTCCTGCTGCTGGACGCGGCGCTGGTCGTCTCCTGCGCCATCAAGTTTCTGGAGGGCGGCTGGTTCCCCCTGGCGGCCGGCATCGTCATCTTCGCCATCATGGCCACTTGGCGGCGCGGGCGAGAACTGCTGCTGGAAAGCATCCGGCAGGGCGACCCGGAACTGCTGCCCTTCATCACGGCGCTGACCGATGAGCACACGCACCGTGTTGCCCGCACGGCCGTCTATGCGGTGGCCAACCCCGACACCGTGCCCCAGGCCCTCATGCACAACCTCAAGCACAACCAGGTGCTGCACGAGCGCAACCTCATCCTCACCGTGGTGTTCCACGACGTGCCCTGGATTGCTGACGAGGAACGGGTGCAGGTGACGCCGCTGGCGCCCGGCTTCTGGCGGGTGCAGGTGAACTACGGCTTCAAGAACACCCCTGACATCCCGCAGGCACTGGAGCGCTGCCAGGCACAGGGCTTGCCCATCAACCTGTTCGAAACCTCCTACTTTCTGAGCCGCGAGATTGTGGTGCCCACCCGTGGCGCCGGCATGGCGCACTGGCGCGAGGCGCTGTTCTCGCTCATGTCGCGCAATGCCGGCAACGTGGCGGACTTCTTCCGCCTGCCCAACAACTGCGTGATCGAACTGGGGACACGGGTGCAGATCTGAGATGCCGTCCTAGCCGCACTGGCCCACGAAACCGCAGGCGGTGCAGAAGTCGCAACCGTCCTTCTTGATGACCGTGGGGTTGCCGCACTCGGGGCAGGGTCGGCCGGCCAGGGCCGTCGTCTCCTCCTCTGCGCCCGGCGCTTCGAGCACGCCCATTTCGCGCAGCGGGAAGCCTTCTTCATCGAGCACGCCCAGCATGGCATAGCGGTGGATGATCAGGCGTGCCATGTAGGCTACGGTGGAAGGCCAGATCTGCTGGCGGCGTTCGCCGTGTGGCAGTCCGGGCACGAAGGCCATGAAGTGGCCCAGCGGCTCGGCGTAGTTGAGCAGCTTGCGCAGCTTCATGCCGATCCAGGCCGGATCGACCACGCGCATGTCGAGCGAGAGCAGGCGTGCCAGGCCGTCCAGTGCGCGCGGGTAGTTGCCTGACAGTCCCATGGCGCAAGGCCGGTTCACCGGGCTGCCGTCGGGGCCGGGCAGACTGACCTCTTTGAGCGAGAGCGTGAAGGCCTCACCCGTCGCCGAGTTGTCGATGTCCACTGCCCAGGCCAGCGTGCCCGATGGGCCGGTGATGGGCTCGTCACGGCTGAACATGGCGTCGATCACCGGTGTGGCCAGAGGCTGTGCGCGCTCGCGCCACACGCCTAGTTGTTCGCAACGCCAGCGGATCACGGCCGCGGTGGCGGCTACCACACCGGGGAAAAGCCGGCGCTCGCCGTGCGGCGGGAAAGGCATTTCGAAGGCGCGCTCTTCGGCCACCGTGGCCAGTGCATCAAGCTTGAGGCGCAGCCAGGCCGGGTCGTTGGCACGCAAGTCCATGGACAGCGTCTTGGCCATCGCGCCCAGGCCGCGCGGCTGCTCGGCGCCGTTAACCCAGACTTCGAAGGGCTGCGGCAGCGTGCCCTGCTCGGCGGCGAGTTCGCCGACGAAGAGCGCGAACTCGCCGAAGGGGTGGTGCACCATGAAGCTCCAGGCCGGGTTGCCGCCGGGCAACTCGGGCCGGCCGGGCCAGCGCAGTGAGGAGAGCACCGGTGCAGGCAGGCGCTCCAGCGCCAGACGCTGGTTGGCGTCATCGATCTGCAGCGGTGCTGCGGTGGGCGTGACGCTGAGCACCGAACCCAGCACCGCATTGGGCCGGTAGGTGGCCAGACCCTTGAGACCGGCCTTCCAGGCCTGCAGGTAGAGATCCTGGAAATCGGCATAGGGGTAGTCGGCCGGCACGTTGACGGTCTTGGAAATGGCGGTGTCGATGCACGGCGCCACGGCGGCCACCATGGCCGCATGGTCCTGCGCGCTCATCTCCAGCGCGGTGACGAAGGCCGGTGTCAGCGGCGCGTTCTCGCCCTTCAGGTGGCGGTACAGACGCCAAGCGTGGTCTTCCACCGCGTATTCCTTCAGGCTACCGTCGGGCATGCGTTTCTTGCGCGTGTAGTGCCAGCTGAAGGCTGGCTCGATGCCGTTGCTCGCGTTGTCTGCAAAGGCCAGACTGATGGTGCCGGTCGGTGCGATCGACAGCAGGTGCGAGTTGCGCAGGCCGTGCGCACGGATCTTCTCCTTCAGCGCAGCCGGCAGGCGGGAGGCAAAGCGCGGGCTGCTCAGGTACAGGTCGGCATTGAAGAGCGGGAAGGCGCCGCGCTCACGTGCGAGCTCGTTGGAGGCATCGTAGGCCGCATCGCGCATGGTCTCTGAAATCTTGCGCGCCATGTCGCGTGCAGGCTGCGTGTCGTAGCGCAGGCCCAGCATGACCAGTGCATCACCCAGGCCGGTAAAGCCCAGGCCGACGCGGCGTTTGTTGCGCATTTCCTGTTGCTGCTGCGGCAGCGGCCAGACCGTGACGTCCAGCACGTTGTCGAGCATGCGCACGGCAGTGCGGCATAGGTCGGAGAAGCCGGCGAAGTCGAAGCGGACCTTGTCATCGAAGGGCGCGTGCACGAAGCGCGTCAGGTCGATGGAGCCCAGGCAGCAGCAGCCATAAGGCGGCAGGGGTTGTTCGGCGCAGGGGTTGGTGCTGGCGATGGTTTCGCAATAGGAGAGGTTGTTGTCGTGGTTGATGGTGTCGATGAACAGCACGCCGGGTTCGGCGTGGTCGTAGGTGGAGCGCATCACCTGTTCCCACAGGTCGCGTGCGCGCAGCTTGCGGTAAATCCATAGACCACGCTCGCCGGAATAGTAGGCGCCGGCGTCCTTCTGTGCCGTACCGGCCTCGGCACGGTGCACCAGTTCGAACTCGGTGTCGTTCACCACGGCCTGCATGAAGGCATCGGTCACACCGACCGAAATGTTGAAGTTGCGCAGGTCGCCGCTGTCCTTGGCATGGATGAATTCCTCGATGTCCGGGTGGTCGCAACGCAGCACGCCCATCTGTGCGCCACGCCGGCTGCCGGCCGATTCCACCGTCTCGCAGGAGCGGTCGTAGACCCGCATGTAGCTCACCGGCCCCGAGGCGCTGCTTTGTGTGCTGCCCACCCACGCACCGCGCGGACGGATGCGCGAGAAGTCGT
Source organism: Curvibacter sp. GWA2_64_110 (assembly GCA_001797315.1). Classification (GTDB taxonomy): domain Bacteria; phylum Pseudomonadota; class Gammaproteobacteria; order Burkholderiales; family Burkholderiaceae_C; genus Hylemonella. Next base: position 49,885 of record MGPC01000021.1, on the reverse strand, counting down.
AGCCCACGCCACCGCCACGGCGCATGGTTTCGGCGGCCTCCATCAGCGCCACGTAGATGCCGGGGTGGCCTTCATCGTCGTGCGAGATCGAGTCACCCACCGGCTGCACGAAGCAGTTGATCAGCGTGGCCGTCAGGTCGGTGCCCGCGGCAGACTGGATGCGCCCGGCCGGCAGGAAGCCCTGCTGCAGTGCGTGCAGGAAGCGGCCCTCCCAGTGCGTGCGCTGCTCCGGCACCTCCACCTGGGCGAGTGCGCGCGCCACGCGCTGGTTGACCTGCAGGATGCTCTGTTCATCGCCCTTGGCGTATTTTTCCAGCAGCACCTCCTCACTGATGCTTTGCGGTGCCAGTGTCTCTGTCGCCTGCTGCGTTGTGTCGCTCATGAAAACTCCACTGTTGTTTCAACGGGATGCTAGGCCTGGTCCGGCATGGCGGTTTGACCTGTCGCAAACCTTGGCGAAGTACCGCATCGCGTTGTTTCGAGGGGAATGCACTTGCCAGTGTGGCACGGTCTTGCCGAAAATCAAGTCATGAATATTTCGACTTTTGACGACCTGCTGGCCGCAGCGCGGCAGCAGCCCGAGCCGCAGCGCCTGCTGTTCGTTTTTGCGGCAGCCGAGTTGCCTGCCGACGGCACGGCTGAGCAGGCCGCTCGTTTTGAGGCTGGTCAAGGCGGCGCACTGGTGCCGCTGATGTGCGTGGACAAGACGCCGGAAGAGGTCGTCTCGTTTTTGTCACTGGCGGAGGAGGCGCGCCAATTCGGCCAGTCCTGGGACCTGGTTTTCGTGGCAGGCCTGTCGGGCCGCAACGGTCGCGTGCCCAGCAGCCAGGATGCCGATGCGCCCTTGCAGCGCATGGTGGAAGCCATCAAGGCCGGCAGCCTGGGGCAGTTCATTCCCTTCAATGCGCAGGGTGAACCGGTGCGGATGCGCTGAATCAGCGCCGCGGGTTCAGGGTCGTTTGATGGGCGTACGACCCAGCCAGTCGCGTGCTTTGGCATAGGTTTGCCAGCCCCACAACAGCCGCATGGCCCAGCGCAGCGCGCGGCGCGGTCGCAGGGCCGCCAGCACGGCCATGGTGCCCAGCGGCCACGCCGGATGGTCACGCAGCCATTGCGCGCCGGCGACCGCCTGGTCTGCCACCGCCAGCGGTGCCTGCACCGCCTGTGCCTGGTGTGCCATTGTCACGCGCAGCTCGGCGCTGCGGATCAGCAACTTCTGCTTGCGCTCAGCCAGTTCGGCATCGCGCCGCTGCGTCATGCGGCTCATCTTATTCCGCCTCGTCGAGGCCGGCGCGCTCACGGGCCAGCTCGGAGCGGTCGCGCTCCAGTTCAGCCACGCTGGTGGCGAACAGGCCGCCGGGTGCCTGCAGGCGCGTGCGCGCGATCTGCAGCACCCACAGGCCGCTGCCAAGAAAGATCGCGGCCAAGCCTGAGAGGGCCAGCAGACGATGCTGTTCCCACAGCAGCACGACCACCAGACCGCACAGGAACAAGAGGCCGATACCCAGCAGCAAGAGGGCCAGACCGGCCCAGAGCACGGCATCGAACAGGCGCAGCTTCTCCTGCTCGATCTCGGTGCTCAGCAACTCCAGCCGAACGCGCAGGGTCTCGACGGCGGTCGCCAGCAACTGGCGCACCGATGCAAACAGGCCACGGCCGCTGTCAGCGTTCGCCATGGGCTCAGCGGCGGCCGATCAGCAGGCCGATCACCAGACCGATGCCGGCGGCGACGCCGATCGATTGCCAGGGTTTCTCATGGACGAACTCGTCGGCCGCGTGGCCGGCGGCCTTGGCCTTGGCGACGGCCGCGTCCTGCAGATGTGCCATTTCGGCACGGGCCTGCTGCAGACGGCCCTGGATGCGGCCGCGCACTTCGGCTGCGGCGCCGCCGGCCTGGTCGGTCGTGACGCGCAGCAACTCTTCCGCATCGGCAATCATCAGACGCAGATCGCTCATCAATTTGTCTTTTTGGGCTGAAGTGAGATCAGGCATGCTATTCCTCCAAAGGTAACAAACGACCAATTTCAGAGTTCAGCATAGCCTGTTCCCGACCTGCTTTCATGACGCAGATCAAAAAAGCACGGTCGTCGCAGGGGGGCTTCAGGCCGGCGCCGGTAATTCCTGGCGCGTGAGCAGGCGCTCGACCAGGTCACGCACACTGCGGATCTGCTCACCAAAGGGCAGGGCGCCGACGCCGCGGAAGAACAGGCCTTTCTTGACATCGCCACGCAGTGCCGCCGCCAACTGGTTGTCGATGCAGAACTGGCCCCAGCCGGTCAGGCCGTCACGCAGGCCGCATTGGGCCAGGCAGTCGAAGTACTTGGTGCAGCGCGATTTGTGGTGCACCACCGCCTGCAGCTTGCTTTCGATCTTCAGGTAGGCGCGCAGCCAGGGCGTGGCCACGGCGCGTGCCGGCAGACCGGCGACGCTGGTGAATTCCACCATCTCGTCTTCCCTGGCTTGCGCCAGAACACGCTTGAACTCAGGGTGAGCGTCGCCTTCTTCCGTGACGGCAAAGGGTGTGCCGAGCTGGACGGCGGCCGCCCCGAGTGATTGCAGACGGGCAATGTCCTCAAAGCTGCGGATGCCACCGGCCGCGATCAGGGGAATCTCCTTCTCAATGCCGGCCGTCTTCAGGAATTCGAGCGACTGCGGGATCACGTTCTCGAAGTCGAAGCGCGGATCGTCCAGATCGGCGATCTTCGCGGCACCAAGGTGGCCGCCGGCCAGGCGCGGGTGCTCGATCACGATGGCGTCGGGCAGGCGCTTCTTGCGTTCCCATTTCTTGACGATCAGCTGCACGCCGCGCGCGTCGGACAGGATGGGAACCAGCGCGGTGTGCGGATGATCCTGCGCCAGCTCGGGCAGGTCCAGCGGCAGGCCGGCGCCCACGACCACGGCATCGATGCCGTTTTCCAGCGCACAGCGGACCGACGAGGCGTATTCGCTGACAGCGCGCATGACGTTGATGGCCAGCAGACCACGGCCCTGGGCCAGTTCGCGCGCGGCGCGGATTTCGCGCCGCAAGGCTTCCTGGTTGGCGGCGTCGATCAGGCGCTTGGTGTCCTCGCCGGCTCCGAGGTGGCCGGTCTGCGCCATCAGGTCCGGGTGATGGCGACGCAGGTCGACCGAGGAGAGTGTTCCCACACCGCCGAGCGCAGCCACGCTGCCGGCCAGCCGATGCGCCGAGACACCGACGCCCATGCCGCCCTGCACCAGTGGCAGCAGGGTGCGACCGGCCAGGGTCAGAGGGCGCAGGCTGCTGCGTGCCAGCCAAGCGGCGCTTTCGGGCGCAATGAAAGGAGAGGAAGCAGAAGCATTCATGATGGGAGAGACCGGAGCCTGCGGCTCGGAAGAGCTGGCAAAGCGCGTAGCTTAGGTACGCGCGGCCGACCGTGTATTGAGTTGCGTCAAGCTTTGCCGCAAGAGCAGTCGGCGTCGGCAGCTGGCTGCAGCCGGTGGTAGCTTTCGTCGATTTCGTTGAACAGCGGGCTGGACATCGTGTCGTCCAGCATCTGGTAGGGGCCGGTGCCGCTGTGGGAGGCGCTGGAGGCGGGCACGAACTGGCCGCTCTTGACGTCGAACACATGCACTTCGCCCTCTTCGATCACGTAATGCCAGCCGTGCAGGGCCAGTCTGCCCTGCTCGACCCGCTCGCGCACCATGGGGTAGCCCATCAGGCGTTCGAGCTGCAGGATGACGGCGCGCTGCTCGGTGCGGCGCAAGGCCTCGGGTGTCACCTGGACCGGCAGTGCGGCTTCGCGGCCGAGTTCCAGCCAGGCCGATAGGTTGATGGCCTGCGCGGGGGCGCCTTCGTAGAGGGAACGGATACCGCCGCAGTGGCTGTGGCCGCATACGACCACGTGCGAAACCTGCAGGTTGAGGACGGCGAACTCGATGGCGGCAGCCGTGCCGTGAAAACCTGCCGAACCATCGTAGGGTGGCACGAAGGCACCGACATTGCGGACCAGAAACAGGTCACCCGGTCCGGTGCCGGTCAGCAGGTAGGGCACCAGCCTCGAGTCGGAGCAGCCGATGAACAGGATGGTCGGGTGCTGTCCCTGCGTCACCAGGTCCTGAAACTGCTCCTGAATGCCAGGAAACGTATGGTCGTGGAAGCGGCGTAGTCTCTCTAACAGTTCATCGGGCATGTCAGACTTCAAAGAGAACAGGGAACTCGACTCTACTGCAGCAACGGTGTGTCGGCAGTGTCAAGGTCCACACCCTCGATCACGGCAGTGCCCGCGAGCAACTGCAAATATTGGCGCAGGGCGGTCACATAGGACTGTTGTCGCAGCGCCATGGCCACAGCACCGCGCACGGCCTCAAAAGGCGGATCTTCTCCTGCATCGCGCTGCAGAACCTCGACCACGTGCAGGCCAAAGCGGCTGTGTACCAGGCGCGGCAGCACACCGACTTCTGCATGACCGAAGATCTCGCGTGCAAATTCGGGGGCACAGTCCTGCGCAGTCAGCCAGCCCAGCGAGCCGCCTTCCTGTCCACTCGGACAGTTGGAGAGTTGGCGTGCCACGTCGCCAAAGGGGTCGCCCTGGCCGTCATGGCTGCGCACGTCAAGCAGGGCACTTTCGGCGCGCAGGCGCAGCGCCTTGACATCTACCCCAGGCGTGACGGCAAACAGGATGTGGCGCACGTTGGCACGTTCGCCCACCCGGTAGCTGGCCGCATGGGCCGCATGATGGCGGCGGCAGGCCTCGTCGGATGGCTCGGGAATCTGCAGGCTTTGTTCCAGCAACTGCTCGATGGCACTGCTCGCCGCCTCACTGGCAATGCCGTCAGCGGCTGCCACATCGTCCGCCGCCAGCAGGCCACGGCTTTGAGCCTCCTGGCGCAGCAGCTCGGTGTAGGCGCGTTGACGCAGTTCGTCGACCGACAGCGCCTGATCCGCGCTGTGCAGTGCCACGCCGTTGACGCGGGCCACGCTGGTTTCTGTTGTGGCGGCTATGCCGGTGTCGGTACTGGCGCAGCCGCAGGAAGAGGAGCAAGTCGTGCTCATGGTGTACCCCTTCAGACGCCGGCGCCGGGGCGACGCGGCAGGTTGTGGCCAGCCGGCAGGTTCAGGCGTCGGCTGCGTACGACCTGGTAGGGGCGAACCAGATAGCCGACCGCGGCAAAGCCGCTCCAGACGTGCACCAGGCGCGTGAAGGGGAATATGAAGAAGATGCTCATGCCGAGGAACATGTGCGCCTTGAAGACCCAGTCGGCCTGCAGCAGCAGGTCGGCGGCACCACTGCGGAAGGTGACGATGCGCTGCGCCCACTCGGCCAGCACCAGCATCATGCTGCCGTCCAGATGGTGGGCGGAGAGCGGGATGGTGGCCAGGCCGAGCGCGAACTGCAGCCAGAGCAGGAGAAGTAGCACGATGTCGCTGGTTTTGCTGGTGGCGCGGATGCGCGGCTCGGCCAGGCGGCGGTGCAGCAGCAGCGTGACGCCGATGAAGCCGAGCACGCCGAACAGACCGCCCGACACCATGGCCATCAACTGCTTGGCGCCGGCGCTCATGAAGGGCTCATAGACAAAGTGCGGCGTCAGCATGCCCACCGAGTGGCCGAAGAAGAGGAAGAGGATGCCCACGTGGAACAGGTTGCTGCCCCAGCGCAACTGGCCGGCCTTGAGCAGTTGCGACGAGTCGCTTTTCCAGGTGTACTGGTCGCGGTCGAAGCGCACCAGGCTGCCCAGCAGGAAGACCGTGAGGCAGATGTAGGGGTAGATTCCGAAGACGAACTGGTTGATGTAGCTCATGCTCATGCTCCTGGCGCAGCGGGCTGCGCAACATTCCTGACGATGTGGACGGGTTGGGGCTGGCCCGGCTTGGCCTGGCCCTGGGTCGAGCAGCCGTCAAAGGCCATGGGTTCTTCCCAGGCCTGGTCCAGCGGCTCGTCCTCCACCACTTTCACGGCCTGGGTCTTTTCGCCGGCGATCTCCAGCAGTGCACCCAGTACGCTGGCGTAGGGGCTCTCGCGTTTGACCAGGGCGCTGAAGATGGCGTTGAGGATGTGTGCCATCTCCCCCAGGAAGGCGCGGGCTTCTTTCATCGGTTGCGTGGAGACGAACTCCAGCACCACCGGCAGATAGTCGGGCAGTTCGCCTTCGGCCAGGTACAGGCCGGCTTTTTCGTAGGTCTGTGCCAGATCGATCATGGCCGGGCCGCGGTCGCGGCTGTCGCCGTGCACATGCTCGAACAGGTGCAGCGAAGTGGCGCGGCCGCGATCGAACAGTTGTACGTAGTCGGCTTCCAGTTCGATCGGGTCGCGTGTCCGCATGGACTTGAGCAGTGCATCCAGCTCGCTCAGGCGGGTGGTGCCGAGGGCCTGTTCTCTGTGCAGCGCGGCGCTCAGGTCGCCCAGGTGGGCACGCAACTCAGCGTCGGGGTAACCCAACAGACGGGCCAGTACGCGCAGAGTCAGGGTGGCTTGTTTGGACATGATCAGACCCCCGCCTTGATGGGTATCGTTCTACGTTTGCCGCTGCCGAAGAGGCTGGCCTCGCTGGCGCCGTCGGAACAGCCGTTGCCAAACGAGAAGCCGCAGCCGCCGCGCATGTCGAAGGTGTTCTCGGCATACTCGCGGTGCGAGCTCGGGATGACGAAGCGGTCTTCGTAGTTGGCGATGGCCATGATCTGGTACATCTCTTCCACCTCGGCCTGCGTCATCTGCACCTGCTGCAGTGCGCTGGTGTTGATGCGGCCTTCCACGTGCTTTTCGCGCTGGTAGGCGCGCATGGCCAGCATGCGTTCCAGGGCACGTTCCACCGGCAGCGTATCGCCAGCCGTCAGCAGGTTGGCCAGGTACTTGACCGGGATGCGCAGTTGCTTGACGTCGGGGATCTCGCCGTTGATGCCGATGTCGCCGGCGTTGGCCGCTGCCGTGATGGGCGAGAGCGGCGGTACGTACCAGACCATGGGCAGGGTGCGGTACTCGGGGTGCAGGGGCAGAGCCACCTTCCATTCCACCGCCATCTTGTAGACCGGGCTCTTGCGCGCAGCATCCATCCAGGCATCCGGGATGCCGTCGATGCGAGCCTGTTCGATCACCTTCGGATCGTTCGGGTCCAGGAAGATGTCCAGTTGAGCCTGGTACAGGTCGCGGTCGTGCTCGACGCTGGCCGCGTCAGCGATGCGATCGGCGTCATACAGCAGCACGCCGAGGTAGCGGATGCGGCCGACGCAGGTCTCCGAGCACACGGTGGGTTGGCCGGCCTCGATACGCGGGTAGCAGAAGATGCACTTCTCGGCCTTGCCCGATTCCCAGTTGTAGTAGATCTTCTTGTAGGGGCAGCCGGATACGCACATGCGCCAGCCGCGGCACTTGTCCTGGTCGATCAGCACGATGCCGTCTTCCTCGCGCTTGTAGATCGAGCCCGAGGGGCAGGACGCCACGCAGGCCGGGTTCAGACAGTGCTCGCACAGGCGCGGCAGGTACATCATGAAGGTGTTCTCGAACTGGCCGTAGATGTCCTTCTGCACGTCGTCGAAGTTCTTGTCCTTCGAACGCTTGCTGAATTCACCGCCCAGGATTTCCTCCCAGTTCGGGCCCCACTCGATCTTCTCCATGCGTTGCCCCGTGATCAGGCTGCGCGGCCGTGCGGTGGGGGCCGCCTTCATTTCCGGCGCCGACTGCAGGTGGTCATAGTCGAAGGTGAAGGGCTCGTAGTAGTCGTCGATCTGCGGCAGGTTAGGGTTGGCGAAGATGCGCATGAGCAACTTCCACTTGGCCCCCTGGCGCGGCTCGATGCTGCCGTTCGATTTACGGACCCAGCCGCCGTTCCACTTGTCCTGGTTTTCCCACTCCTTGGGATAGCCGATGCCGGGTTTCGTTTCGACGTTGTTGAACCAGGCGTACTCCATGCCTTTGCGGCTGGTCCAGACGTTCTTGCAGGTGACCGAACAGGTGTGGCAGCCGATGCACTTGTCCAGGTTCAGCACCATGCCGATTTGTGCGCGGATTTTCATGGTCTTCTCCTTAGGCGTGGGCGCCAGTGCTGGTGGACGTGGTGGCGGTGCCATCCAGCCAGTCCACCTTGTTCATCTTGCGCACCACGACGAACTCGTCACGGTTGGTGCCGATGGTTCCGTAGTAGTTGAAGCCGTAGCTGAACTGCGCGTAGCCGCCGATCATGTGCGTGGGTTTGAGCACGATGCGCGTCACCGAGTTGTGGATGCCGCCGCGTGCCCCGGTGATTTCCGAGCCGGGGGTATTGATGATCTTTTCCTGCGCGTGGTACATCATGACCATGCCGGGATTGACGCGCTGGCTTACCACCGCCCGGGCCGCAATGGCGCCGTTGATGTTGAACAGTTCGACCCAGTCGTTGTCCACGATGCCGGCATTCTTGGCGTCGTCCTCGCTGAGCCAGATCACCGGGCCGCCGCGGTTGAGCGTGAGCATCATCAGGTTGTCCGAGTAGGTGGAGTGGATCCCCCATTTCTGGTGCGGTGTGATGAAGTTCAGCAGGATCTCGGTGTTGCCGTTGGATTTGATGCCATGAATACCGGCCGTGGTCTTCAGGTCCACCGGCGGACGATAGCTGGTGAAGTTTTCACCGAAGGCCGTCATCCACGGGTGATCCAGGTAGAACTGCTGGCGCCCGGTCAGGGTGCGCCATGGGATCAGCTCATGCACGTTGGTATAGCCGGCGTTGTAGGACACGGTTTCGCTTTCGATGCCGCTCCAGGTCGGCGACGAGATGATCTTGCGCGGCTGGGCCTGGATGTCGCGGAAGCGGATCTTCTCGTCTTCTCGGTACAGAGCCAGGTGCTTGTGGTCACGGCCGGTCTGCTTGCCCAGGGCTTCCCAGGCTTTCACCGCCACGTGGCCGTTGGTTTCCGGGGCCAGTTGCAGAACGACTTCGCAGGCGTCTATGTCGGTCTCGATCTTCGGCATGCCGCAGGTCACGCCTTCGGTCTTCACCACGCCATTGAGTTCGCCGAGCTGCTTGACCTCGGTCTGGGTGTTCCAGGCAATGCCCTTGCCGCCGTTGCCCACCTTGTTCATCAAGGGGCCCAGGGCGGTGAAGCGCTTGTACAGATTGGGGTAGTCGCGCTCGACCACCACCATGTTGGGCGCGGTCTTGCCGGGGATCAGGTCGCACTCGCCCTTCTTCCAATCCTGCACGCCGAACGGTTGTGCCAGTTCGGCGGGTGAGTCGTGCATCAGCGGCGACAGCACCATCTCGCGCTCCACGCCCAGGTGGCCGACGCACAGCTCGCTGAACTTCTTGGCGAAACCCTTGTAGATCTCCCAGTCGCTCTTGCTCTGCCAGGCCGGGTCCACCGCCGTGGACAGCGGGTGGATGAAGGGGTGCATGTCGCTGGTGTTGAGGTCGTTCTTCTCGTACCAGGTGGCCGTGGGAAGCACGATGTCGGAGTACAGGCAGGTCGTGCTCATGCGGAAGTCCAGCGTGACCAGCAGGTCGAGCTTGCCTTCCGGGGCCTGGTCATGCCACACCACCTCGGTCGGCTTGGCCTCGTCGCGGCCGAGGTCCTTGCCCTGCACACCGTGGCTGGTGCCCAGCAGGTGCTTGAGGAAGTACTCATGGCCCTTGCCGCTGGAGCCCAGGATGTTGGAACGCCAGACGAACATGTTGCGCGGCCAGTTGGCCGGGTGGTCCGGGTCCTCACAACTCATCTTGAGCGTGCCGTCCTTCAGACCCTTGACCGCGTAGTCCTTCGGGTCCATGCCGGCTGCCACGGCGTCCTTCACCACCTGCATCGGGTTGGTCTGCAGTTGCGGGGCGGAGGGCAACCAGCCCATGCGCTCGGCGCGCACGTTGTAGTCGATCATGCTGCCGCCGTACATCTTCTTGTCGGCCAGGGGCGAGAGAACTTCTTCCATGCCGAGTTTCTCGTAGCGCCACTGGTCAGTGTGGGCGTAGAAGAAGCTGGTGGAGTTCATCTGGCGCGGCGGACGGATCCAGTCCAGCGCGAAGGCCAGGGCCGTCCAGCCGGTCTGGGGGCGCAGCTTTTCCTGACCCACGTAGTGGGCCCAGCCGCCGCCGCTCTGGCCGATACAGCCGCACATCATCAGCATGTTGATGACGCCGCGGTAGTTCATATCGCTGTGGTACCAGTGGTTCATGGCCGCACCGATGATGACCATGGACTTGCCCTTGGTCTTTTCGGCGTTGTCGGCAAACTGGCGTGCCACGGTGATGAGCTGCTGACGCGGCACGCCGGTGATCTTCTCCTGCCAGGCCGGGGTGTAGGGCGTGTCGTCGTCGAAGCTGCTGGCGGCCAGCTCGCCGGCGATGCCGCGCGCGACACCATAGTTGGCGGCCTGCAGATCGAACACGGTCGCCACCAGGGCTTCGCGCTTGTCACCTTCCTTGCCCAGTGCAATGCGCTGGACCGGCACGGTGCGCACCAGCACGTTGCTGCTGGCAGCGCCGGTGGTGTTGTTGGGGAAGTGCTCGGATTCAATACCGCCGAAATAGGGGAACCCCACCCGGGCGGTCTCGCTGCTGGGGCTGTTGCCTTCGAGCACCGAGAGCTTGAGCTTGACGTCACCGCCGTGGCGCGCTTCCTTCGATTCGAGGTTCCACTGGCCGGCATCGGCACGGCCGTCCGGGCCCCAGCGGAAACCAATGGCACCGTTGGGCAGCACCACCTTGCCATCCTCGTTGAAGGCCACGGTTTTCCACTCGGGGTTGTTGGCCTGGCCGAGCTTGCCGTTGAAGTCGCTGGCACGTACATAACGGTCGGGTACCAGGATGGTTTCGCCGTTCGGTGCCTTCTGCTCCTTGAGCATCACCAGCATGGGCAGGTCGGTGTAACGGCGGGCGTAGTCGTCGAAGTAGGCACTGCGCTTGTCGAAGTAGAACTCCTTCAGGATCACATGACCCATGGCCATGGCCAAAGCAGCGTCCGTGCCCTGCTTGGGGTGCATCCAGATATCGGCCAGCTTGGAGATCTCGGCGTAGTCGGGCGTGATGGCCACTGTCTTGGTGCCCTTGTAGCGAACTTCGGTGAAGAAGTGGGCGTCCGGCGTGCGCGTCTGCGGCACGTTGGAGCCCCAGGCGATGATGTAGGTCGAGTTGTACCAGTCGGCCGATTCCGGCACGTCGGTCTGCTCGCCCCAGATCTGGGGGCTGGCCGGCGGCAGGTCGCAGTACCAGTCGTAGAAGCTCATGCACACGCCGCCCAGCAGGCTCAGGTAGCGGCTGCCGGCGGCATACGACACCATGGACATGGCCGGAATCGGCGAGAAGCCGATCACGCGGTCCGGGCCGTGCTTCTTGACGGTGTAGATATTGGCCGCGGCGATCATCTCGTTGACTTCGTCCCAACTGGAGCGGACAAAGCCGCCGAGGCCGCGCACGCTCTGGTACTCGCGGCGCTTGGCATTGCTGTCGGCAATCGAGGCCCAGGCATCAACCGGCTCGTTTGAGAGACGCGCTTCACGCCAGAGCTTGAGCAGGCGCCCGCGCACCATGGGGTACTTGACGCGATTGGCGCTGTAGAGGTACCAGCTGTAGCTGGCACCGCGGGCGCAGCCGCGCGGCTCGTGGTTGGGCATGTCCCAGCGGGTGCGCGGGTAGTCGGTCTGCTGGGTCTCCCAGGTGACGATGCCGCCCTTGACGTAGATCTTCCACGAGCAGGAGCCGGTGCAGTTCACACCGTGGGTGGAGCGCACGATCTTGTCGTGGGCCCAGCGGTTGCGGTAGGCATCTTCCCAGGTGCGGTCTTCGCCGGTGGTGATGCCGTGCGCGTTGGAGAACGGCTCCTTCGGGCTTGAGAAGTAGCTCAGTCGATCGAGAAAGTGGCTCATGAGAGTCTCCGTGGTGCTGAGAGGTGAGGTGTCAGTCGTGTGGCGCGAGAAGCCGTGAAGATTTCGTCGCGAGCGAGCCGAGGTGTGGCCGAGCTGCGCAGCCGTACACCCGTACGGCGAGCAGCACAGGCCGCAGATCGGTTCGCGCAGTAGAAAGATTCATGGCTTCTCAAGGGTTCTTCACGTAGGCGTTCGTGCGCAGGTAGAACCACCAGTTCAGTACCAGGCACACGGCATAGAACACGGCGAAGCCATAGAAGGCAAATTGCGGTGTGCCGGCCTTGATCTGCTGGCCGATCAGCACCGGAGCGATGAAGGCGCCATAGGCCGCCACGGCCGAGGTCCAGCCCAGCACCGGCCCGGCCTGTTGGCGATCGAAGATGAACCCCACACTGCGGAAGGTCGAGCCGTTGCCGACGCCGCTGGCCGCAAACAGCAGGATGAACAGGCCCATGAACATGGGGAAGTACTGCTCGGGCGTGGCCGAGCCGTAGGCCTGCATCATCACGTAGCCCACCGCGGCCGAGGCAACGACCATGATGGCCGAGATGATCTGGGTGACGATGGAGCCACCCACCTTGTCCGAGATCCAGCCGCCGAGGGGACGCACTGCCGCACCGACAAAAGGGCCGATCCAGGCATAGGTCAGGGCTGAAGGCGCGTTCGGGTTCTTGGTGGTATGGGTCAGCAAGCCGGCCGCATCCGGCACATGGCTGAAGCCGAAGATCACCGTGATCGCCAGTGGCAGCGCCATCGAGAAGCCGATGAAACTGCCGAAGGTGACGACGTAGAGTGCCGTCATCGACCATGTGTGCTTGTTCTTGAAGATCTCGAACTGCTTGGCGACGTTCTCTTTCATCGTGCCGAAGGCCGCCAGCTTCATCACGAGCAAGGCGGCGATGATGTCCAACGGAATCGCCACCCACATGTTCAACAGACCCAGGCCGGTGGGTGCAGGCAGGTAGAGGTAGAGCATCCCGATCGAGGGCACGAAGGCGAGCGAGTACAGGTAGGTGATCTTCAGGAAGGCGGTGATGGGCGAGCCGGCGGCCGGCGTCACCGTCTTCAGGTTGTTCATGCCGAACCAGCACAGGATCGACAACGGCACCAGGGACAGCACCCAGGCAAAGCCGGCGTTCTGGATATAGGTCGGCGTGCCGGCGGCGATCTTGCCGAAGATCCAGCCGCTGTCCTTCACCAGTGCCTTGGATTCACCGCCGAAGACACCGAACAGGCCGATGGTCATCACCAGCGGAATCACCACCTGCATGGTCGTGACGCCGAAGTTGCCCAGGCCTGCATTCAGACCCAGCGCCGTGCCCTGCAGGCGCTTGGGGAAGAAGGTGCTGATGTTGGACATCGATGAGGCGAAGTTGCCGCCGCCCACGCCCGACCACAGCGCCATGAGCTGGAACACCCACAGCGGCCACTCGGGGTGCTGCAGTGCAATGCCGGTACCGATGGCCGGGGCCAGCAGCATTGCGGTGGTCAGGAAGATGGTGTTGCGGCCACCGGCCATGCGGATCAGGAAGGAAGCCGGGATGCGCATGGTCGCGCCGGAGATGCCGGCGATGGCGGTCAGTGTGAACAGCTCGGCCTGGGTGAAGGGGAAACCCAGGTTGAGCATCTGCACCGTGATGATGCCCCACATGCCCCAGACCGCGAAGCCGCACAGCAGGGCAGGTATCGAGATCCACAGGTTGCGGTAGGCAACTTTCTTGCCGCTGCTTTCCCAGAACTGCTCATCTTCGGGGCGCCAGTCGGCGATGTCGCCACCACTGTTCTGGCCCACATTGCTTGTCGTGTTCATAGGGTGTCCTTGCTGATCGTGAAAATGGTGTTTCAACCCTGCAGGCTGAAATTCTTGGCCTTGGAGCCCATCAACTCGGTGCCCCGGACTTCGGTCCAGTACATCCAGATCAGCGAGACCCAGACCACGCCGTACATCAGCATGAAGGCGCTGGAGCGGATGCCGGTGATGTCGACCAAGGCGCCGAACATGATGGGCAGCACGAAGCCACCCAGACCGCCGGCCAGGCCGACGACGCCGCTGATGGTGCCGATGTTGCCGGTGTAGTCGTCGCTGATGTACTTGAATACGCTGGCCTTGCCGAAGGCAAAGGCAATGCCCAGCAGGAACATCAGCGCGGTGAAGGCATAGACATTGAGGCCGATGTGGAAGGTCCTCGGGCCGTTCACGGTGGTGACCGTGAAGTCGAACTGGGGGTAGCTCAGCAGGAACAGGCAGATCCAGCTCACCCACATCACCCACCAGGTGACGCTGTGGGCACCGTATTTGTCACTCAACCAGCCGCCGACCGCGCGCAGCACGCCGCCTGGCAAGGAGAAGCAGGCCGCCAAGAGCGCGGCGGCGCGGATGTCCAGCCCGTACTCGCCGACGTAGTACTGCACCATCCAGAGCGAGAGTGCCACATAGCCGCCGAACACGATGCTGTAGTACTGGCAGTACTTCAGTACCTTGGGGTCCTTCAGCGCCTTGAGCTGGTCCATGAACTTGACGTTGCTGGGCACCAGGTGGGCGGGGTCGCTGTAGCTGAAGAACCAGAACAGTACCACGGTGCCGAGCATGATGGCGGCATAGACCTGCGGCACCATGGCCCAGCCGAAGGCCACCACCAGGGCCGGGGCGATGAACTTGTTGACTGCGGCGCCCGAATTGCCGGCACCATAGACGCCCATGGCGAAGCCCTGGCGGCTCTTCGGAAACCAGCGCGCCACATAGGGCGTGCCGACCGAAAACGAGCCGCCGGCCAAGCCGACAAACAGGCCGATGGCCAGGAAGTGCCAGTAAGCCGTGGCGTAGCTCATCAGCCAGATCGCGGGCACGGTCAACGCCATCAGGATGGTCATGACGATGCGGCCGCCGTACTTGTCGGTCCAGATGCCCAGCGGCACGCGAATGAGTGAGCCGGTGAGCACCGGGGTGGCCGTGAGCAGGCCAAACTCGGTGGCATTGAGGTTGAGCGCCTTCTTGATCGGGATGCCGATCACGCCGAACATCATCCACACCATGAAACACACGGTGAAGGCCAGCGTGCTGACGATCAGAACCGAGAGCGCTTGTCTGTTTCTGTCCATGTCCAAACTCCTTTTAAGGATGGACTGACTCTAGGGATCAAGCGCTGTGAGCGCCATCCTTCGCTGGCAGGGGCGGCATCGTTCGAAAGAACTATGCGAGGCTGGAATTCGTTGCCTGTTTGATGCAGGTCAAACAATGGACTGGGGCATGGCCGATCAGGTCAGCCCGTTTTCGGTTGCCAGCACGGCGGCGTGGACGCGCGAACTCACGCCGAGCTTGCGCAGCACGTGCTGTACATGGATCTTGACCGTGGTTTCGGCAATGCCCAACTCGCGGCCAATCTCCTTGTTGCTGGCGCCACGCGCCATGCCACGCAGGATGTCGCGCTCGCGCGGCGACAGGCTGTTCAGCAACGAGGTGGCCGCAGCCGGGGCCGCTGCCGTGGGCAAATGGGTAGGAACGCCGCCGTTGCTGGCGCCTTTGAAGGCGGCCACCAGCTTGCTGGTCATCTCGTCTGCGACCACGCTTTCGCCACGCATGACGCGGTGGATTGCTGCAGCAAGCGCATCGCCCTCAACGGTCTTGAGCAGGTAGCCGGCGGCGCCGGCCTTCAGCGCGTCGGCCAGGTCCTGCTCGTCCTCGCTGACGGTCAGCATCAGCACCCGGGCGCTGGGTGCCGCTTCGCGCAGGGCAGGCAGGGCGTCCACGCCGCGCACGCCGGGCAGGTGGTTGTCGAGCAGGATCAGGTCGGGCTGCAGCTCCTGGGCGCGGCGCAGGGCCTCGCCGGCGTCGGCGGCATCACCGACGACTTCGAATTGTGCTTCGCGCGAGAGCAAGGCGGTCAAGCCGCGGCGAAACAGCGTGTGATCATCCACCACCAGGATGCGCACGGGTGAAGTCGGGGCAACGGACGAAGCGATGGGCATGGTCAGAGCGGTGTCAATGCAGATCAAGGACTGGGGCATGCGGCGAGGCCAAGGCGCTCTGGGGCGCGGGCTGGGCGGGCGGCTGGGCCGGCAGCGTCAGAATGATGGAGGTGCCGCGTCCCGGGGTGGAGATGACATCGAGCCGGGCGTCGATGCGTTCGGCTCGTTCATGCATGATGCGCAGGCCGACATGGGTCTCGTCGAGGTGGCCGTCGCCGCCGGCGAAACCGATGCCATTGTCGCGTACCTCAAAGCGCCATTCGGGTTGCTGCAGCACGTCGATCCAGACCTGCGAGGCACGTGCGTGTTTGCGCACGTTCGACAGGGCTTCCTGGATAATGTGCAGCACCTGGATTTGCAGGTCGGGCGACAGCGGCAGGCCGTGGCCCTGGATCTGCAAATGGGTCTTCAAGCCGCTCTGATGTTCGAATTTGCGCAAGGTGGTGGCCAGCGCTGGCTCGATGTCTTCCGTGTTGGCGCGGGTACGGAAGTGCAGTAGCAGTTCGCGCACATCGCCATAGCTTTCGCGCACGCCGGTGTCGATCTCCTCCAGCACCTGTGCGATGGTCTGCTGGTTACCACTGGCCAGGGCGTCGCGCATGAGCTGCACCTGGATCTTGAGGAAGGCCAGCGACTGCGCGATCGAATCGTGCAACTCGCGCGCCAGCAGGTTGCGTTCCTGCGCCACGGCGGCTTCCTTTTCCAGGGCATTGAGGCGCAGGTTCTCCATCGCACTGGCGAGGTGGCTGGCCAGTGCCTCGTACAGCGAGCGCTCGGCGTCCGAGGGCGACACCTTGGCGTGGAAGAACAGGTCCACTTCCCCCATCAGGCGCTCATGCAGACAGACCGGAATATTGACCAGGGTTTCAAAACCTGCCTTGCCGCACAGCCGGTCTTTGGGATCGCCCAGGGCGTGGATCGGAATGACGCGCAGGTTGGTGGTTTCCGCGGAACTGCCGCAATCGCAGTCGCCCTTGTGGATGCAGTGCTCGGCCTCCAGCATCTCGGTTGGCAGCCCGTTGGCGGCCAGCATCAGGTAGCGCTGGTTGGTCTGGTCCGACCAGCGTAGCGCCACGCCGTCGGCATGGGCGATGCGCAGGATGCTGCGCGCAAAGCCCTGGGCCAGCTCATCCAGCGTGGTCGCGCGTGCTACCAGCGTCGTGACCTCGTAAAGGCTTTCCAGCCGCTCGCGCTTTTCTTCCAGCGCAGCCGTCTTTTCCGCCACCTTGGCCTCCAGGTTGCGGTACATCGACTGCAGGTGCTCGGCCATGCCGTTGAAGCCTTCAGCCAGGGTGCCGAATTCGTCGCGCGTGAGCTGGTCGACCCGGGCATCGAAGTCGCCGCCCTGGATCTTTTCAATGGCTTGCTTGAGCAGGCCTACCGGCTCCAGTACAAACAGGTGGCCGGCATACAGCAGCACCAGCGCGCCAAGCACGACCATGGCCATCATGGTGGTCTGGAGCAGGTGCAGGATGGCGGTCCAGCGCGAGATGTGGTGCTCGATGCCTTTGACGAAGGCGTCGATGTGCGCAACGAAGGCAATCGTGCGCTCGCGCAGTTCCTCTGGCGGTGCCGGCGTGGCCGCCAGTGTGCGAAAACGCTTCCAATCCTGTTCGATGACGGCAAAACGTCGCTGCACTGTCTCGTCCCATGGCACGAACAGCGGACGTTCCGGATCGCCATGGCGCAGTACGGCCAGGCTGTCCTCAAACTCGCTCACTTGTTGCGGCAGGGCATCCATCTCGCCGGTGCCCAGCGAGAGCGAGAGGCGATAGGACTGCATGCGCATGCGGCCGGCTTCGTTGACGGCCGCCGCGCCGCCGTCAAGCTGCCACGACACCCATAGCGTGGCCGCCGTGGCCAGCAGGGCCAGCAGCAGAAAGGGCGTGCCGATCAGGGCCAGCTTGGCGCTCAGGCTCCAGTGCTTGCGGCGTGTCATGGCCGGCATCTTAGCCCTGGGGCTCGGCCAGCGGCTCGGGCAAGCGGTAAAAAATTGATCTGGATCATGACTTTGGATCGCCAGTCCCATAGACTGGAGTCATTCAGAACCAGGAGAACAAGAATGGATTTGCTCAAGCACGACATCGCCAGCGAGTTTCCTCAGTTGAAAGACAAGATCCATGCCCTGAAGACGACCAACCATCATTTTGCGCGCCTGTTCAGCGATTACGACACGGTTAACCACACCATTGCCAAGGTCGAGACCGGCGGCGCTGTCATGACCGACGAGGCGCTGGAGAACCTCAAGAAGCAGCGCCTCAAGTTGAAGGACGACATCGTGCAGATGCTGCACGCGGCCTGACATGTCGTGCCGGGCCATGTCGCGCAGGAGGGTCCGGCATCTGCACTATCTGCCTGTGCGTTAGGGTCAGAAGATCACCATGTTCAAGCGCATCCTGTTGCCGACCGACGGATCGGACGCTGCCATGCGGGCGGTGGCCCGCGGCATCGAACTCGCGGCCCAGCTCGGGGCCGAAGTCACGGTGATGACGGCAATCGAGCGCTTTCCGTCCGGCATCATGGGCAGCGGCTACCGCCCGCCGGAGCCGCAGCAGGAGGTGCATGGCCTGCAGGCGGCCAATTACTGGCTGGACCAGGCCGAGGCTGTGGCGCGCGGCGCCGGCGTGCCCTGCCAGCGCATTGTGGAACGCGACAAGCCGGTGTTTCGCGCCATCCTGGACGCGGCCCAGATGTGCAATGCCGACCTCATCGTCATGGGGACGCACGGCATGGGGCTGATCGAGCGCATCTTCGTCGGGAGTCAGACGCAGCGCGTGCTGGCCCACACTGCCATTCCGGTGCTCACGCTGCGCTAGCCACGTACATCGGCGACGGGCTCGCTGCCGAAGTCGGGGCGGTTCAGGTAGGACAGCACCTTGCGGGCAGCAGTCTCGGGGCTGTCGAGCTGGCCGCCGTGCTTGAGTTGCTCGAAGCGGGCGCGGTCAGGAAAGGCTGCGGCGTCGGCGCTGCGCAGTTGCGCCTGCATGTCGGTGTCGATCACGCCGGGCGCGAGCGAACAGATCCTGGCGCCGTTCGGCTTGAGGGCCTCCTCCAGCGCCAGGCAGCGCGTGAAATGGTCCATGCCGGCCTTGGCGGCGCAGTAGGCGGCTTGCGAGGCCATGGGCCGGCGACCCAGTCCGGAGGAGATGTTGAGCACGTGGCGCGGCACGGGCCAGTCTTCGGTGGCGCCGAGAAAGGCCGCGCTCAGCAGCAAGGGCGCTTCCAGATCGACGCGCATCACCTGGGCCAGTTCATCGGCATCGAGGTTGGCCAGCGGCGCGGCGCGCGGAATCATACCGGCGTTGTTGATCAGCGTGGCGCTGGCGTAGTGCGCGCCGGGGCGGCCCAGCCACTGGCGCAGCATGGCGGCCGCCTCGCGGCTGTGTGCCAGGTCCAGCGGCCACTGTTCCAGTTGGCAGTCCGCTTGCCGGGCCTGCGCGGCCAGGTCGTCGCTGGTTTGGCGCGAGATGCACAGCAGGGCGTGGCCGGGTTGCAGCAGTTGCCGGGCGATTGCCAGCCCCATGCCACGTGAGGCGCCGGTGAGGATGTAGAGGTGGGTGTGGGACATCATCGCCTCCGGGTTAAGTATCAAATTCGGCTCTTTACCTTATGGAATATGCGCTGGCAGCTATTGTTTATATAGCATTTGGGAGCCATTCAGAACGGCGGCGGGCTGTTCAGCTGCAGCGTCTGGCCGCTGAGCGGGTGCTGCAGCGTCACGGCGCTGGCATGCAGCAGCAGTCGGCCGCTACGGGCCTGGACCGCGGGGCTGGCATAGAGCGCATCGCCGACGATGGCGTGGCCCAGCGCCTGCAGATGCACGCGCAACTGGTGCGAGCGGCCGGTGACCGGCTCCAGCTCCAGCCGGGTCTGCGGCCGGCCGGCGGCATCGAGCCCATGCGCCAGCACGCGCCAGCGCGTCAGGCTGGGTTTGCCGCCCGGATCGATGATGTGCAGCGGGCGGCGCGGCCAGTCCAGCAGGATGGGCTGATCGATTTCGCCCCAGCCTTGCGCCGCTGGCGTGACATGGCCGTCGACGACGGCGACATAGCGCTTGTGCACCTCGCGCCTGGCAAAGGCCATGCTCAAGCTGCGCTGCAGGGCCGCGCCGCGCGCCATCAGCAGCAGGCCGGAGGTTGCCATGTCCAGCCGATGCACGATGAGGGCGTCGGCAAAGTGGCGCTGCACGCGCGCGCTCAGGCAGTCCTGTTTGTCGGGGCCGCGGCCGGGCACGCTGAGCAGGCCGGCCGGCTTGTCCAGCACCAGCAGGGCATCGTCGGCGTAAACCAGTTCAATGCCGTCAGGAGCGGGCATCGGCGTGGGGGGCGGTGGCCGACTTGCCGCGCAACAGGCGTTGCACGGTGTCGCACAGTTCATCCACGTCGTTGGGTTTGTGGATGAGGGCATTGGCACCGGCGGCATGCGCGCTGTGCTCGATTTCCGGTGTCACATAGCCGGAGGCCAGCGCCACCGGCAATTCGGGCCGGATGGCGCGTATCTCGCGCAGCAGATCCACGCCGCTGAAGCCCGGCATGTTGTAGTCGGTCACCACCAGGTCGTAGTCGTCGGGCTGCTCGCGCAGGGCCGCCAGGGCCTGCAGCGGATCGGTGAAGGAGCTGACCTTCAGACCCTTGCGCGCCAGCACGCGCTCAACCAGGAAAACCAGCGCCTGATCGTCGTCGACGTACATCACATGGCCACTGCTCTTGCTGCTCGCTTTCCTGCCTGGCGGCGCTGGCGCCGGCAGTTCCACCGGTGCATTCAGCGCCGGGAAGTACAGCGTGAAGGCACTGCCCTCGCCGGGCGTGCTCTGTACATCGACCGTACCCATGTGCGTGCGCATGACACCGTGCACCACGGCCAGTCCCAGGCCGGTGCCCTGACCCACCTGCTTGGTGGTGAAGAAGGGCTCGAAGATGCGCTGCAGCGTTGCCGGGTCGATGCCGCTGCCGGTGTCGCGTACGGTGAGCGTGGCATACAGGCCGGGTTCCAGTCCGAGCGGATCGGCCTGGGGCGCATCGAGGCTGACCTGCCCGAGTTCGATGCGCACCATGCCGCGCGCGCTGCCAATGGCGTGGATGGCGTTGGTGCACAGGTTGACCAGCGCCTGTCCGACCTGGGTGGCGTCGGCCAGGACGGGCGGCGCCTCGGCATCGATCTGTGCCTGCAGCTTGACGTTGGGCGGCAGCGTGACCTTGACCAGACGCTTGGATTCCTGCACCACCTCGGCCAGCTTGACCGGTTCGCGGCGTGGCGCCTCGTTGCGGCTGAAGGTCAGGATCTGGCGCACCAGGTCGCGCGCGCGCCGGCCAGCCTTTTCGATTTCGTCCAGACTGACCTGCACCGACGAATCGGCGTCTGCGTCCTGCCTGGCCAGATCCACATTGCCGAGGATGGCGCCGAGGATGTTGTTGAAGTCGTGCGCGATGCCGCCGGCCATGGTGCCGACGGCCTGCATCTTGTGCGATTCGCGCAGTTGCGCTTCCATTGCCTTGCGGCCGGTCAGGTCGCGCGCGAACACGGTGGTGATGTTGCCCTGCGGGTGGCGCTCGCATGAAACGCTCACCTCCAGCGCCAGCGGCTCACCGCTGGCGGTCTGGCCGCCCACTTCGCCGAGCTGGGCGTGGCTTGAGACTTGGGTGGCGGCAATGGCGTCCATGGCCTCGGGCAGGAAACGCGCCAGCGAGGTGGACAGGGCTTGCTCGGCCGGACACTGGAACAGTGCGGCAGCCGCCGGGTTGAAGACCGAGATATGCTGGCCGGCGTCGACACAGATGATGGCGTCGAGCGAGGAGTTGATGATGGCCGCCATGCGGTTTTCGCTGAAGCGCAACTCCTCGTTGCGCTGGCGCAGCGCTTCGGCGCTTTCCTGCAGGGCGTGCCGTTCGGCCAGCAAGGGGCCCTGGTCGATGACGGCGCAGATGAAATGCGCCATCTCGTCGTCTTTCGCATACTCGATGCGCGCCATGTGCAGGTCGCCGGTGAGCGTACCTTCCGAACCGCGCAGGAAGACCACTTCGGTGACCTCGCTGGTGCCGTTGCGGCGCGCTTCGTCGAAACAGCGCCCGACACGCTCCAGATGGATCTCATCCACCAGCGGCAGCAGGAAGTTCAGCGGCGGGTCGTATTCCTGCGGGCGGAACAGGCGCAGCGCCATGGCATTGCTCTGCACAACCATGCCCAGTTCGTCCACCACCATCAGCGCCAGCGGCACGTTGGAGAACAGCGACTCGAAACGCTCCGAGGCGCCTTCGGCGGCGATGCGGCTGTAGCGCAGGGCTTCGTTCTGGGCTTCCAGCTCGGCCTGGTAGCTGCGCAGTTCCTCGACCAGCTGTGACAGGGATTTCTGGGGCGTCTCGTTGCTCATGGGCGTGGGGGTATCGCGTGCGCTATTATCGCCCGCTTGCTTTCGCGGCGTGCCTGCCGCGCGGTTTTTCGAACGAGTCCGTCTTTTCATGTCCAGTTACACCATCCGTCCCGCCACGCTGCGCGATGCCAAAGCCATTGCCACCATCCACGCCAACACCAGCGAGACCATCTACCGCGATCTGGTGCCGGCCGAATTTTTCAAACCCCAGGGCGCCGATGCCCGCCTGGCCTTCTGGCGCGAGGCCATCGAGTACGGCGAGCCGCAGGTCCAGGTGGCCGTTGACGAGAACAGCAAGGTCATCGGTTTTGTCGGCTATGACCGTTCGCGCGACGAGGGCACCAAGCCGACGGTGGGCGAAATCTGGGCTATCTACGTGCTGCCCTCGCACTGGGACAGCGGTGCCGGCCTGGCGCTGTGGGACGCCGCGCGCGACGGCCTGCAGGAAGAGGGTTGCACCCAGGTCACGGTCTGGCTGCCGCTGGGCAACGAACGTGCGCTGCGCTTTCACGAACTGGCCGGTTTCAAGCGCGAGCTGACCTCGGCCAAGACCGTGCCGGTAGGCGGCTTCCGCCTGGAAGAAATCCGTCTCAAGCGCGCCACCGCCTGAGGCCGGGCTTCGGGCGTTCCGCGCTCAGGGGCGGGAGCTCAGCACCAGGTCGAACTGGCGGCCCGGCTCCAGCGTCAGGGTCGGCAGCAGGGCTTCCACGCCGCGGATCTCGCGCGCCGTGTCGGGGTCCGGCCCCGGTTTGCTCTCGTCCTTGTTGAGGTATTCGTCGCTCAGCCCCAGCGTCATCGGGCTCAGCGTGCGCGTCATCAGACGCGAGAAGTAGCCAGGTCTGGCCTGCGAACCCACGCCGAGCAGCAGCAGTTCCTTGGCATTCGCGCTCCAGGTCATGGTTCCCTTGATGCCAGTGTGCGCATCCTTGTCCACGGCAAAGCCGCTCACGTTTCGGCTCGGGAACTCCTTGCCCTGGGCATCGAAGCAGCGCTGCAGGCGCGGGCGGATGAGGACGCGTTCTGATGACAGGTTGGCCGTGGCTTCCGCTTCGATCACGCATTCGCTGGCACCTTGCACCGGCAAGGCCAGGGCTCCCAGGTCGTGCACGCGCAGGATGAGGCGGCCCACGGGCAGCTGTCCTTCGAAACTCGGCGCGACATCGGCACCGATGACCACGGTCACGGCGGTGGCATGGCGCCAGCGCGGTGGCGGCGGTTTTGCCGGCGCAGGAGCCTCCTGGGCCACTGCCAGGGAACTGGCCAGACACAGCAGGGCGGGGGCAAGACGGCAGCGCATGAATGGCTCCAGAAAAACAGGTGCAACGATCATAGAACAGAGTCGCCGGCCTTGGTACACGGCACGGCTGGCTGGCGTGTAGGATAGGCCGGCTCTTTCAGGGTGGCATTTCGCCCGAAGTCCCTTTTCATGCCCATGCAAATTCTTCTTGCCCCGATGGAGGGGCTGCTCGACTGCGTGCTGCGCGACATCCTGACGCGTGTCGGCGGTGTCGACCGCTGCGTCTCCGAGTTCATCCGCGTCACCGACCGCTTACTGCCCGACCGCGTCTTCACCCGCATCGTGCCCGAGTTGCGCAACGGCGGGCGCACGCTGGCGGGTGTGCCGGTGCGGCCGCAGCTGCTCGGCTCCGATCCATCGGTGCTGGCCGACAACGCGGCTGCCCTGGCTGCGCTCGGCGCGCCGGGCGTGGACCTGAACTTCGGCTGCCCGGCCAAGGTGGTGAACCGCCATGGCGGCGGAGCCGCGCTGCTGGACGAACCCGAACTGATCTCGCGCATCGTGTCGCAGGTGCGCCGTGCCGTGCCGGCACAGGTGCCGGTGTCGGCCAAGATGCGCCTGGGCTTCAACGACGACAGCCGTGCCGAGGAATGCGCCCAGGCCATTGCCGACAGCGGTGCCAGCGAGCTGGTGGTGCACGCACGCACCAAGGCCCACGGCTACCGGCCGCCGGCCTACTGGGAGCGCATCGCCGACCTGCGTGCCCGGGTCAGCGTGCCGCTGGTGGCCAATGGCGAGATATGGAGCGTGCAGGACGCGCTGCGTTGCCGCGAAGTCACCGGCTGCGACAGCCTGATGCTGGGTCGCGGCATGGTGGCCGACCCGGGGCTGGCACTGGCCATTCGTGCAGCCGTCGGGGCGCCAACCGCACCGCCGGTGGCCTGGTCCACCTTGCTGCCGCTGCTGGCCGATTTCTGGCGGCAGGTTTGCGGCCGTGTCGAGCGGCGCCACCGCGCCGGGCGCCTCAAGCAGTGGCTCAACTATCTGCGCCGCAGTTACCCCGAGGCGCAGGCAGCCTACATGAGCTTGCGGACGCTCAACAACCCGGCCGACATCGAGGCCTGGCTGGCGGCACAGCGGCCCTAGGCAAACAAGCCCTCGAAGCCGCCATGCGGCTCGAAACGCTTGTTGCGAAAATGCAGGCGCGTCGGGCCGGGCAGGGCGCGCTCAGAGACCGGGTGGCGCTCGTCGCCGGGGTAGCAGATCACGCGCATGCCGTCGTCATCAAAAGGCTCGGGCAGGATCACCGGCGGTGGCCGGCGCCGTGCCTCGGCCAGCACGCCGGCGACCGATGCGTGCCGCGCCAGGTGGGCCAGGCTCATGATCTGCGGCGGTGCCAGCGCGATCCGGCCGTCCCAGTACTGCTGCAGTGCGGCGCGTGGCGCCAGCCACACGCTTTCGGTGGCCTCGTAGTCATCATGGCGTGCCGTTTGTTCGTGCGGTACCGCCGCCACGAAGAAGCGCGTGTCAAAACGCTTGTTGCTGACCGACGGCATGCGTGGCGTGATCCAGCGCGACCAGGGCAGCACGCTGCGTGTGTCCAGTTGCAGTGCCAGCTGCGCAAGCATGGCATCGAAGGCCAGCCCCTGGCGCAGCAGCACAGAGGCCTGCTGCAACTGCGCGGTGTCAGCTTCGGTTGCGAACAGCACTCCCGACTCCTCGAACGCTTCACGCAGCGCTGCCACGTAGAAACTCGTGGCGGTTGGCAGGTCCAGCTCGGTCTCACCCAGAGCGGCGTGCAGCTCGGCGGGCGACTGATCGAGATGCCCGGCCAGGCCGGCATCGGCCGCATCCACCTTGCCACCGGGAAAGACATAGGCGCCACCCAGCACGTCCGAGTTGCCGTGGCGTTTGAGCAGGAACACTTCCAGCCCTCCAGGCGCATCGCGCAGCATGACCACGGTGGCGGCGGCGCGCGGCGGGGCGGTGACGACTTCGGAGTTCAGTTCCATGGCGCTGTCAGACAGGTGACCGGTCTCGAAAAAAGGGTGAATTAAGATTTGCAGGATTCACAGCATAGGCTAACAAACTGCAAGGAGACAGCATGATCGATTTCAAGGGCCGCGTGGCCATCGTGACCGGTGCCGGCGGCGGCCTGGGCAAACAGCATGCGCTGGCATTGGCCAGACGCGGCGCCAAGGTGGTGGTCAACGACCTCGGTGGCGCATGCGACGGCTCGGGCGGCTCCGCCTCGGCCGCGCAGGCCGTGGTGGACGAGATCCGTGCTGCCGGTGGCGAGGCCATGACCAACGCCGCCTCCGTGACCGACTTCGCCGCCGTGCAGGCCATGGTGCAGCAGGCCATGGACACCTGGGGCCGCGTCGACGTGCTGGTCAACAACGCCGGCATCCTGCGCGACAAGACCTTTGCCAAGATGGACCTGGCCGACTTCCGCCTGGTGCTCGACGTGCACCTGATGGGCGCGGTGCACTGCACGAAAGCGGTGTGGCCCATCATGACCGAGCAGAAATACGGCCGCATCGTCATGACGACGTCCTCCACCGGCCTGTACGGCAACTTCGGCCAATCCAACTACGGCGCGGCCAAACTGGCACTGGTCGGCCTGATGCAGACACTGGCGCTCGAAGGCGCCAAGCACGACATCCGCGTCAACTGCCTGGCGCCGACGGCCGCCACGCGCATGACCGAAGACCTGATGCCCGAAGCGGTGCTGCAGGCGCTCAAGCCGGAGGCTGTGGTACCGGCCATGCTGGTGCTGGCCAGTGCCGATGCACCGACCCGCACCACGCTGTGCGCCGGTGCCGGCAGCTTCGAGGCCGCCTACATCACCATGACGCAGGGTGCCTGGATCGGGCTGGATCAGGATGCCGACTCGCGCCTGGCGCAGCAGCTGGCCGAGGTGACCGACCGCGCTGGCGAGACCGTGCCGCCCAACGGATCGGCCCAGGGTACGCACGAGGTCGGACGCGC
Organism: Curvibacter sp. GWA2_64_110; assembly: GCA_001797315.1. Lineage (GTDB taxonomy): Bacteria > Pseudomonadota > Gammaproteobacteria > Burkholderiales > Burkholderiaceae_C > Hylemonella. The sequence continues at coordinate 23,541 of MGPC01000021.1, read as the reverse complement.
CATGGCCAAGCTCGGCAAGGCGTAAGCCCGAGCCGCTCAGGTCACGATCAGGTCGCCGCCAGCGGTGCGCTGGTAAGTCCAGGGGTTTTTGGTGATCGACTGGTTGAATGCCAGCAGCTGGATGCTGATCTTGTCCGGATCGATATCAAGCAGGCCGTGGTTGCGCACCTCCGGCCCCTTGATCAGACCGTTCAGATAGGCGTGAATGGCAGCACCCGAGGCAGTGGCCTCCACCAGATGGCCTTTGTTCGAGAGCGGGTGCTCGTCAAAGAAGTTCTTGTGGATGTCCCCGCTGAGCATTAACCAGTTGTGATCACCCACAGCCTCGGCCAGCCAGGCACGGTCGGTCGGGTACTTGTGCCAGCCATCACCCTGGTTGAAGGTCACGCCGCTGGCGATGATGTGCAGTGCGTCTGGGTAGGCCTTGAAAATTTCACCCAGCTGTTTGCGCTGCGCGGCGCCCAGTATCTGCGGCTTTTTGCGGAAGCTGCGCCCATCGGTCAGGTGCAGCCAGCAGCGCCCATCGGTCTCCAGCTGGATGGACGTGGCACCCAGACGCTGAAAGCCGGACTTGTCGAAGTCGGTCCATAGCTCGGATGCATTCGATGCCGTTGGAAAAACGCTCAAGTCCTTGGCGGCCAGCGCCTTGCGGAAAGCCCGCATGAAATTCGTGCTGACCCGGATCTTTTCCGCCTGCTTCGGGTCGGCCAACAGCGGTCCGCCTGCGGCGTCGTTCCAGGCAAAGTCGTGATCGTCCCAGATCGCGTGCAAGGTGATGCCTGGCGCTTCCACCAGCTTGCGGAAGTGTGGTTCGTTGAACTGCTGCCAGTAGCGCGTCAGCATGTGCTCGACAAACTGGTTGGTTGTCATTTTCTGCAACGCATCCATGCCGACATCCGGGACATCGTTGTAGAAGTTGTCGCCCAGCAGCACCACGTGTTTCGGTGCGCTGGTGCGAATATCGTCCCAGATCGGTTGATCGGGGACCAGGTTGGTACTGGCACAGGACGTAAAAGCGATACGCATGGCTGTCTCCGGTCGTGTAAGCGCAGTCTAGAGCCCTTGCCGGGCCGGCGCATCCCCTGTTCATGGGGTGTCATGCCGCCTGGTTGGGGTCAATCTCAGCGAGTCAGCTGCAGCAGAGCCTCTTCGCGCCAGTAGTCTGCTGCGGCGTAAAAGCCCTCCCACACACAGCCGTTGCAGCCGCGCCCGCAGCAGGTGGTCGGCGGGGACGGCGGCTGGCGCAACATGATGCCGGCATCACGTGCACGCTGCTGCAACTCGGCAAATTGGGCCTGGGCAGCTTCAAGAGGATTGGGCGGGGCGGTCATTCGGAGCGACGGTGGCGGCCATTATCGTGACCGCCTTGGTTTGAACCAATTGTTACAAATGTGTTGACCGTCTGGGGGCTGAGGTTTGCTAAATTGCAGCTGTAGGTCAAAAGGTCTTGCCATGAACGTCGCTTCCTCCATTGCCCAGTCCGGTCTCAACGCGGCCCAGCGTCACATGGGCTCGTCCGCCCACAACATCGCGAATGTGGAAACCGACAACTTTCACCGTGAGGAAGTGACGCAGGAAGCGGTGGCCGGGGGCGGCGTCAAGGCGAGCCTCCGCCGGGCGCCCGTGCCCAGCGAGGCGCTGAACAAGGACTTGGTGGAACAAAAGAGCGCCGGCTACGCCTTTGATGCCAACCTGAAGGTCATCCAGACCGAAAAGAAAATGATGGGCCAGCTGCTCGACGAGCAGGTCTGAGACACGATCCGGACGATCATCCGGCAATGGCCGGCCTGAATCAGGCCGGCCATTTTGTTTAACTGGCGATCTTGGCTGATTGCACCACGCGTTCGGCCTTGGGTGCCAGGCGCTGATAAAACGACAGCTTGGGTGCCACGAAGGACGCTGCATACAGCTCATTCTTGCGAACGGTGACCCAGCCGACACCCCGCAGTCACAGGTCGCGCTAGAGTGGCTTCCTTGCCCATAGAGAACTTCGCAGTTGCAAAGAGGAAGCTGCCCCCTACCTTGCTATAGGACAGCTCCTTGTCGCTAGTGCCAGACAGCTTGGGGACTACCTGGGCACAAGCAGAACTGGCTAGTGCGATGGCGATGGTAGTAGCGGTCAGTATTCGACCCAAACTCCTATTACCTCCCTAAGGTTGATGTGTTCAGGAAAGTACGGAACGGGATTACTTCTGGTCGGACTCTTTGGCGTAGGGGCCATTGGGGATGGCGTCAGGCCCCATCATGAAGACTTGATAGTTCGCCTGCTTGGTCAGCGGCATGTAGTTGGGGGCTGCGCGGGTGGTGGCGGCAGAGATCGCCGAGGCAATGAGGATGGCTAGCGGGTGGCCCTGCTGGTTGCTGTTGTCAGGCGAGTATTGCATCGTCTTCTTGGCTTCCCAGATATCCACACCATTTTTGCTCACGATTTTGTAGTCGAACTCGACCGTGACTACCGTGGTCAGAATCGCGTACTTGGCGTCCCAGCGATTGATGGTGACGTACAGAACCGCGTCGGCTCCGAATATCTTGGCCAGAGCTTCAGGGGGCTGGGCATGGATGCGCTCACCCTCGTAGAAGCCTTCTTGCTCCAGCACCGTCTTAACGGTATGCACCGGGAAGACGTAATAGCCTTTTTCCGCAAGAGGGATGGTCAGGGTTGTCAGGAGGTAGTTCGGAGCGTCCACATCCAACGACTTGTTGACCGATGGCACCACCAGAATGGAGCGCGGGGCCGCTGCGTTGAAATTGGTAAAGTCTTTCTTGTCTTTGATCTGGTTGGCACAGCCGACCATCAGGAGAGCCATGCAAGCCATGGCGATAGTAACAAGCCGCTTCATTGCTTGTTCTCCTTCTTCTCAGTCAAATTTTTGGACAAGTTGGTCACCATTGCCGACATGAAGGGGCGGCTCTCGGGCCATGTGTCATGTTCAAGCTGGTAGTAGCTCAAAGCCTTCTGCTTGTTGCCCGACTGCAAATAAAGCGTGCCCACCTCGGCATAGATACCGGGCGGTACGCGCTGACCGGACTGGCGCAGCGTTTGGACGTGGACTTCGAGCTTGGTACGAGCCACTTCCATCTGGTCCGGGGCCTTGTAGCCCGCGTAGAGCAAGTCATCATAGCCGCCCCAAGAGTGCAGTCGGTTGTTCGCGCAGCCGGTGATTAACACTGCCACCGCAGTCACGGTGAGTATCTTTAACATGGAGGACCTCATTTCAGCATAAAGCTCTTGTTCACACCATCGCCGATATAGACGCGCTCATCAAGAAGCGTCTCGCCGTTGCCTACCACCTTGATCTGGTGGGTGCCGGGCAGGATCTTCAGGGAGTTCACGCCGTGAACGAATGCGGACGCAGCGCCCACCTCGACACCATCGACAAAGACGCGGCTGCTCATAGCGCGCTCGTTGGCCGCGTCTACGTTAAAAGAGATCTGGGGACGCAGGTCAGAAACGCCTTGCCTTTCGGTAGGCATCTGAACGCAGGCCGAGAGGGCCAGAGCTGATGCCACCACAACGACGGCGATAAGGTCTGCGGAGCGCTTGGTCTGCATTATTTGGTCCTCACAACGAGTTGGGTGATGTCTTGACCTGCGAGAGAACCACTGGTGATGGATGCCACGGAGCCTTCGTCGGTTTCGTTGGTGCCAAAGTTGCTGATGATGTGAAGTTGGGCGACCTCTTGACCGGGCAGGGTGATGTCCAGCCCCGTCTGAGGGGATTTGACTTTGCGCCCGGGGGTTTGGACCGAAAACGTCATGCCAGGGGCGATACCTTGGGCCTTGCCGCCGGCGACAAACACATCACTGCCTTGCAGGGAGAGGATTCCGGTCTGCCACGGGCGTTGGTTCATCTGCTGGGTTAGCTTGTTGATGGCTTCAGACACCGCTTGGCGGATAGCCGAGTCGTTCAACGTGCCGTCATAGCCAGCCTGAGAACCGAAGCCAAAAGTGGATGCAGTTTCGGTGGAGGCCTCGCCAGCGCCGGAGGTGGCGAAGAAGACCAAGCCTGTCTTGGTGTCCACAACCCGGATGTCGATCTTGGCAAAAGCTACTTGGCGCTTGCTGGCAGACAGGAAGCCTGTCTCGCCAACGGTCTTGCGGCCGAACTCGGTCAGCGAGCCGATGATCAGGGCATCAACTCCGACGATGTTGAGCTTCTCGCCAGACAGGTAGCTTTCGCTTTGCAGCTTGTTGATGTCAGGACGCTCAAACACTAGATAGGCGCCCGATTCGGTCAAGGCCTTGCTGAACATATCCGTCACCTGTTTGCCCAGCGGATCACCGGAGCGGTCACGCAATAGGGAGATACCGTAGGTGGTTTCGTTGCTAATGCGGCCCAGGGCAATCTTGCGCTTGAGAGTGGGGGCGGTTACCGTTGCCAGAATAGCTTTTTGTGCCGCCTGCTCGACCTTGGGCGGTGTTGCCGATTCCTTTGGTGTGACCGGAGGGGTTTGCACCGCACAGCCAACAAGACCAAGTGCCAAGAGCGCGGTCAGGGTGCCGCGTTTGCCGATACAGAATTCTTTCATTAGCTACCCGTTGTGAATTTTTATGACCATTTGCCGTAACTTGAAATAGGTGCGGGTCGATAGTTAAAAATAAACGTTTGTCCTCTAATTGTTATTTGACTGTAGAGCGCGGGAGTTCATGCTTGCCTTTGATGATCTTTTGGTCGGCCATGATCTCATGAAGATGAAAGACTTGATCTAACACATCAAGCTTGATTTGTAGACGGGTTGAGAAGCCCGGGGCGAGGTTTTTCGAGTCCTGGGCATGCGCCTGCATGACCAAACCGAGCAACGCGAGAAACAAGGCGCGCAATGCGTGGCGCCAAACCATCAGCAGCATGACTTCCTCCCTTTTTATGAAGAAATTCTAGATGAAGCTTGGGCAATGGTTCAGCCTCCTGTGGCAGGGTAAACCCGCGGCATGGCGCTTTGCCGCCCGCTGTTCGCGCCGGCCTGACCTGCGTCAAACCCTTACGCAGGACAGCCCGGCCCGTCCATGTTAATTTCCGGGTCCGATCAGAAGAATGAGATAGCAGTCATGACTATTGCGCATGCGGGTTTGGGTGAGCGTCTGGATGCCCTGGCGCCCGATCGCCTGCTGGGCATCCGCCGCGGTATCGAGAAGGAAAGCCTGCGTGCCCTGCCCGAAGGCACCCTGGCGCTCACCCCCCATCCGGCGGCGCTGGGCTCGGCGCTCACGCACCCGCACATCACCACCGACTACAGCGAGTCCCAGCTCGAACTCATCACCGGCGCGCATGCCGGGGTGCAGGCCTGCCTGGACGAACTGACCGAGATCCACCAGTACACCTACCGCGTGCTGCGCGAGGCCGGCGACGAGATGCTGTGGGTGTCCAGCATGCCCTGCGGCCTGCCAACCGACGAGACCATCCCGCTGGGCCGTTACGGCTCGTCCAACATCGGGCGCGCCAAGAGCGTCTACCGCATGGGCCTGGGCCACCGCTACGGCCGGCGCATGCAGACCATCTCGGGCATTCACTACAACTGGTCGCTGCCCGGCGTCACCAGCGAGCAGTACTTCGCCCTGATCCGCAACTTCCGCCGCCACGCCTTTTTGCTGCTTTACCTGTTCGGTGCCTCGCCGGCGGTGTGCTCCAATTTTGTGCTTGGTCGCCAGCATGATCTGCAGCGACTGACCAGCAACACCCTGTACATGCCGCACGGCACCTCGCTGCGCATGGGGCGGCTGGGTTACCAGAGCGACGCCCAGGCCTCGCTGGCGGTGAGCTACAACAGCCTGGACGGCTACGCTGCCTCGCTGCACGATGCGCTGACGCGCCCCTGGCCGGCCTATGAAGGCCTGGGTATCCTCAATCCCGGCGGCGACTACATCCAGCTCGCCACCAGCCTGCTGCAGATCGAGAACGAGTTCTACGGCACCATCCGCCCCAAGCGCACCATCTACTCCGGCGAGCGGCCGCTGCACGCGCTGCGCGAACGCGGCGTCGAGTACGTCGAAGTGCGCCTGCTCGACCTGAACCCGTTCGAGCCGGTCGGTATCAACGCCCAGACCATGCGCTTCATCGACGTCTTCCTGCTGCACTGCCTGCTGAGCGGCAGCCCGCCCGACACGCCGCAGGAGATCGCCGAGCTGGCGCACAACCAGCACCTCACCGCCGCGCGCGGCCGCGAGCCGGGCCTGCAACTGCTGCGCGGCGGGCGCGAGGTGGGTCTGGTGGAATGGGGCGGCGAGCTGCTGCAGGCCTTCGGCCCGATTGCGCAGGCGCTGGACGCCGCGCACGGCAGCAAGGACTACAGCCAGGCGGTGCAGGCGGCCGGCGCCGTGCTGCAGGATGCCGCGGCGCTGCCCTCGGCCCGCGTGCTGGCGGCCATGGCCGAGCATGACAACTCGTTCCAGCGTTTCACGCGCGAACGCTCGCAGCGCGCGCGTGAGGCACTGCTGGCGTTGCCCTGGTCAGCACAGCAGCAAGTCCGCTTCGAAGCCCTGGCCGAGCAATCGCGGCTCGACCAGAAGGCGATCGAAGCGGCCGACACCCTGCCGTTCGAAATCTTCCGGCAGGAATACGTGTCGCCCCAGCGGCTTGGCTTATTTGCCGGCGCGGCGGCGCAGGACGTACTGCACGATGAAGGCAACGCCCAGCACCAGCGCGAACCAGCCCACCAGCGCTGAGCCGGCCAGGATGGTCTGCAGTTCAGGCGACTTGCTGAAGTAGGGCGCCAGCAGTACCGCTAGGCCGATGAGGGCGATGACAATGCCCTTGATCAGCAGGTCGTTGGTGTTCTTGTCGCGCTGGCGCGAGGGAATGCGGGGTGGGTGGGCCATGGCGCCCATTATCGGCGCCGCCCGAGCCCGGTGGGTCGGTGGTTCACAATTCATCCCATCCAACTGATTTATCCGTAGAGAAGAACACGCCATGGCTGTCCAGTGGTTCCCGGGTCACATGTACCTGACCCAGAAAGCGATCGAAGAGCGCATCAAGAACATTGATGTGGTCATCGAATTGCTTGACGCGCGCCTGCCCGGCTCCAGCGCCAACCCCATGCTGGCCAAGCTCACGGCGCACAAGCCCACGCTCAAGGTTCTGAACAAACAGGACCTGGCCGACCCGGTGCGCACCACGTCATGGCTGGCGCACTACAACAGCCTGCCCAAGACGCGCGCTGTGGCGCTCGATGCCGGCATGGCCGCGCCGGCCAAGGCGCTCATCGCCGCCTGCCACGAACTGGCGCCGACGCGCGGCAGCATGAGCAAGCCCATGCGCGTGCTGATCTGCGGCATTCCCAACGTCGGCAAGTCCACCCTCATCAACACCCTGGTCGGCCGGCGCGTCACCAAGGCGGCCGACGAAGCCGGCGTCACCCGCATGGAGCAGCGCATCACGCTGACCGATGGCTTCTACCTCTACGACACGCCCGGCATGCTGTGGCCGCGCATCATCGTGGCCAAGAGCGGCTACAACCTGGCCGCCAGCGGCGCCGTCGGCCGCAACGCCTTCGACGAGGAAGAGGTGGCGCTGGAACTGCTGGACTACCTCAAGACCCCTTATGCGGAGCTGCTGGCCGCGCGCTACAAGCTCGACAATGTGGCCGGCCTGAGCGACGAGCAACTGCTGGCGGACATCGGCCGCAAGAACGGCGCGCTGCTCAGCGGCGCCCGCGTCAACCTGCAAAAGGCGGCCGAGGTCGTGCTGTCCGATTTCCGTGCCGGCCGGCTGGGGCGCATCACGCTGGAAACCCCGGCCGAGTTCGCCCAGTGGCTGGCCGAGGGCAAACAGCTCGACGCCGAGCGCCAGCTGCGCAAGGAGGCGCTGGCCAGCGAAGGCCTGATCCGCGTGAAGAAGCCGCCGGCTTCGGCCGCCAAAAAGACGGCCAAAGGCACTGCCCAAGCTCCTGCCAAGAGTCCGGTACGCAGGCCGGCCGCTTTCAAGGTCAAGCGCTAGTGTGTAAGCGAAGGCGAAGCGGCAGCGGCGACAATAGGCGGGTATGAAAAAAACGATTCTTCCGTTGGCTCTCCTCGTCTCGCCTGACCGTCACGATCCTTCCCCCCTGGTCCTCTACCACGCGCGTTGCCCTGACGGTTTCGCCGCCGCGCTGGCGGCCTGGCTGTTCTATGAAGGCCGCGCCGAATTCCACGGCCTGGACCACGGCGACGTGAAAACCGCCGCCGACCTACCGGCCCTTGACGGCCGCGCGGTCTACATCCTCGACTTCTCGTTTGCCCCCGAACTCATGCGCGAGATCGAGCAACGTGCGGCCAAGCTGGTGATGCTGGACCACCACAAGAGCGCGGCCGAAAAGCTCACCGGCTTCAGTTGCCGTTGCGGCGTGGTGCACTTCGACATGGCCAAGTCCGGCTCGCGCCTGGCCTGGGAGTTCTTCCAGCCCGAGCGCAGCCTACCCGACCTGGTGCGCTTCGTCGAAGACCGCGACATCTGGAAATGGGAGTTCGCCGAGAGCGCCAGCTTCCTCGCTGCACTCGACATGGAGCCGCATACCTTCGAGCGCTGGGCCGACATCGCGTCCTTCACGCCGGCACAGCTGGCCGACTTCATGGCGCGCGGCCATGCCATGGACGAGAAGTTCAACAAGCTCTGCGCCGACATTGCCGCCGGCGCCGAGCCGGTGGTCTTCAACGGCCAGCAAGGCCTGATGGTCAATGCACCCGGCATGTTCCACAGCCTGGTGGGCGACATCCTGTCCAAACAGAGTGGCACCTTCGCGCTGATGTGGAGTGCCGCCAAGGGCGGCGTCATCAAGGCCGGCCTGCGTTCGCAGCGCGACTACGACTGCATTCCGCTGGCTGAAAGCATGGGCGGCGGCGGCCATGCACAGGCCTGTGGCTTCCGCATGAGCGCCGAGCGCCTGCCCGAGTTGCTGGCCGGCCGGCTCGACGCCCACAAGTAACGCGGTCAGTATGCCGGGGCGCTCAGTAGCCCTGGCGCAGCACCACGTCCGAACACGGGTAGGCCACGCAGGGCAGCACACAGCCTTCGGCCTTTTCCTCGGCGCTCAGACCCGGCCAGTCCATCTCGTAGCGCACCTGGCCGCCTTCCAGCTGGCCGAGGCAGGTCCGGCAGGTGCCGTTGCGGCACGAGCTGGGCCAGTCGATGCCGCCTTGTTCCATCGAGAGCAGCAGCGGCTGGCTGGCCCAGGCGTCGAATGGCTGGCCGTCGGGTTCGGTGCGGCCGATGAAAAAAGGGGGCGTGTCGCTGGGGTTCATGCGGGAGCGGGGCTGGAAAATTGCGTCCCATTGTATTGGGCATCAAATTGGCATGTTTCCCTTGTGGAATATGCACGGTAAGCTATCAAAAAGATAGCATTTGAAGCCGGTCATGGACATGCCGGCCGCGCCGTGCCACCATGGCGCCAAACCCATCGCTTGGAGGTACACCATGGCCGGCCAACGCATCCTGCTGATCCAGGGCCACCCTGACGCCGTGGCCCCGCACCTGTGCCATACCCTGGCCGAGGCCTACGCCGAAGGCGCGCAGGCTGCGGGGCACGACGTGCGCTGGGCCGACGTGGCCAAGCTGGACTTCCCGCTGCTGCGCAGCCAGCAGGCCTGGGAGCACAGCGCACTGCCGGCCGCACTGCAGACCGCGCAGGACGACATGGCCTGGGCCGAGCATCTGGTGCTGTTCTTTCCGCTCTGGCTGGGTGACATGCCGGCCTTGCTCAAGGGTTTTCTGGAACAGGTGGCCCGGCCCGGCTTCGCCTTCAAGGCAGAAAACAGCAACGGTGGTGGCAATCCCTTCGGCCACAAGGGCCTGGCCGGGCGCAGCGCGCGCGTGGTAGTCACCATGGGCATGCCGGCCATGGTCTACCGCTGGTACTTCCGCGCCCACAGTCTCAAATCGCTGGAGCGCAACATCCTGGGTTTTGTCGGCATCGCGCCGGTGAACGAAACGCTCATCGGCATGGTCGACAAGCTGGGCGAGGCCGGTGTCAAGAAATGGCAGGGCAAGATGCGCGTCCTCGGGCGCGCGGCGTCCTAGCCAGTCCAAGCGTGGTCTGGCGCTTGACGGCGCCGCAGCGTGCCGGCCTTACTTGTTCTTGTCCTTGCCGCGCGGAATCACGCTGGTGGTGGGCGCCATGGGACGGTCCGAGCCGGAGGGCGGCTTCGGGGGCGACGTGTCCTTCTTGGGTTTCTTCGCCATCTTGTTGCTGCGCTGTTCGCCTTTGGCCATAAGACCTCCGTGGGTTGGGTCTCGGGATGAGGCCGGTGCGTCCGATGGTACGTCAGAAACTGCGGCGGCGCGCCGGCCTCGGCGCGCCTGCTTACTTGGGCGGCAGGCTGCCGACGCACTGCATCGCCAGCTCGACCCAGCTCTCCAGCCCCTCGTCCAGCGCGGCATCGGCATCGACCCAGATGAAGCCGCTCATCTGGCGGCCCTTGCCCTCCATGCGCGTGGCGCCCGGGCGTGCCAGCGCTTGCGCCTCCAGCGCCTTGCCGACGCGAAACAGGTAGCGCCCGGTGCCGGCACCACACACCAGATGGCCTTCGTGCAGCCAGCACCAGGTGCCGAACATGCGCTTCTCGGTGAAGTGGTGGCGCTGCCGCAGCGCGCTGCGCATCAGGTCCACCAGGTGCAGGTCGTAGGCCATGGGCCGGAGTTTACTGGCGCGAGTGCAGGCCGATGGTGTTGCCTTCGGTGTCCTGCACGATGGCAATGAAGCCGTATTCGCCGATGCTCATGCGGAGCTGGCACACCGTGCCGCCGGCCGCCGCCGCCCGCGCCGCTTCCACCGCGCAGTCCAGGCAGGTGAAGTAGACCATCGTCCCGCCGTTGCCCGGCTTGTTGCGCGGGCTCTTGACCAGGGCGCCGGCGCACCCCGGGACGGACATGTCCATGGCGAAGAGCGTCATCTGCGTGTCGCCGCTCGACGCGGCGGGCAGGTCGGTCAGCGGGCGCAGGAACACCGCTTCGTAAAACTTCTTGGCGCGCGCCATATCGTCCACGTACAACTCAAACCAGCCGACCGGGTTGAAGTTCTGGCTCATGACATCCTCCTTGATGTGGCGCGGTCGTGCAGTGCCCGCGCCAAGCCAGTGTAGGCAGCGCGGATGGCAATTGCAATTTGCCCCCCGGGGTGTTCCCGGATGTTTCGCCCATGGAGGCGGTGCTAGCATGGCCCCACTCTTTCAAGCGCGCACGGGGAGAAACGCATGAAAACATCCAGAGTCGTGACGGTCGCCATCCTGCTGTTGGCCGTGCTGGGCGCGGCCTATTACGGCTGGCAACGTTACGCCGCGCCTGAGCCCGTGGCCGAACCTGTTGCCGAGCCGGCGGCACCACCACCCGCACCGGTCGCCTCTGCACCCGCCGAGCCCGCCATCAAGTACCCGCTGAGCGCCATCGAACCGCCCGAGGCGCCGCCCCCGCAAGCGCTGCCGGCCCTGGCCGAATCCGATGCCTACATGCAGGCGGCGCTGACCGAACTGCTGGGCAAGAAGAACGTGCTCACCTTCCTGCAGCTCGACGGTTTTGTGCACCGCGTGGTGGCCACCGTGGACAATCTGGCGCGCGAACATGCACCGCCCATGGTCTGGCCGGTGAACCCGACGCCCGGGCGTTTCAGCACCCGCGGCCAGGCTGCGAGCGGCGAAACCATCAACCCCGACAACAGCCAGCGCTACACCCCGTTCGTGCTGTTCGTCGAAGCGGTGGACACCGCGCAGGCGGTGAAGCTGTACGTCCGCCTGTACCCGCTGTTCCAGCAGGCGTATGAAGAGCTGGGTTTTCCCAAGCGCTATTTCAACGACCGGCTGGTGGCCGTGATCGACCAGTTGCTGGCCGCGCCGGTGCAGGACGGCCCGGTGGCCGTGAGCCTGGTGGATGTGAAAGGGCCGGTGCCGTCCGAGCGCCCCTGGGTGCGCTACGAATTCACCGACCCGAAGCTCGAAGCCCTGTCCGCCGGGCAGAAGATGCTGATCCGCATGGGCCCGGTCAACCACCGGCGCCTGCGTGCCAAGTTGCTGGAGGTGCGCAAGCTGGTGACGGGCGCCGCCGTGGCGCCGGCTGCGGCCGCCAGTGCGCCACGCAAATAGAGCTCCCCAAACCGGTGCCGCACCGGCTCAGCGTTGTGTCTTCAACCAGGCGGCCTGCCGCCTGGCTAGACCTTGAACTGGTCCACCGCCTCCTGCAGCTGATGCACCCGCTCCGCCATGGCGTGCGCGGTGCCGGCCGCCTGCGTCACCAGGGCCGCGTTCTGCTGGGTGACGTTGTCCATCTCCGTCACGGACGCCAGCACATGCTCGACACCGCGGCTTTGCTCGGCCGAGGCCTGTGAAATCTCGCCCAGGATGTCGGTCACGCTGTGCACCGCCGACACGATGTCGCGCATCGTCTCGCCGGCATGCGCCACCAGTTGCGAGCCGCTTTCCACCTGCTGCGCCGAGTTGCTGATCAGCGTGCGAATTTCCTTGGCGGCCTCGGCGCTGCGCTGGGCCAGCGTGCGCACTTCGCTCGCCACCACGGCGAAGCCGCGCCCCTGTTCACCGGCGCGCGCCGCCTCCACCGCCGCATTCAGCGCCAGGATGTTGGTCTGGAAGGCGATGCCTTCGATCACGTTGATGATGTCCACCACCTTGCGCGAACTGGCGTTGATGGCGTCCATCGTCGTCACCACGTCGTTCACCACCTCGCCGCCGCGTTGCGCGATGCTGGAGGCGTTGTCGGCCAGCGTATTGGCCTGTTGGGCGCGCTGCGCGTTCTGCCGTACGGTGGTGGTCAGCTCGCCCATGCTGGCGGCCGTCTCCTTGAGCGAATCGGCCTGTGCCGCCGTGCGCTGCGACAGGTCGGCATTGGCGGCCGCAATGTCGCGCGAGGCGGCGGTCAGCGGCTCGGTGCTTTCCTTGATGCGGGTGACCAGGTCGGTCAGCGTGTCCTCCATGGTGCCCATGGCTTCCAGCAGGCGGCCGAAATCGCCGCCATGGTTGGACTCGAAATCCTGGCTCAGGTCGCCCGCGGCCACGGTCTCGGCAATCAGCAGCGCGTCGTCCAGCGGTGCGGCAATGCTGCGCACCAGGCCCACGGTGGCCGCCACACCGGCCAGCACCGCCGCCACGCCCAGGCCCAGCATCAGGGAGCGGGCATTGGCGGCATCGCTTTGCAACTGTGCCAGCGCCGCGCCGCCGGATTGGGCGGTCAACTGCCCGGCGCTATCCGCCAGTTGACCGAGCTGCACATAGCCCACGGCCAGCAGGGCGAGGGTGAGCAGCAGGACCAGGCCGAAACTTGCGCCCAGGCGCGTGCTGATTTTCAGATTGCCGAATGCCATGCTTGTCGTGTCTCCGGTGCGCATTCCGATGCATCACCACATGGGTGTGAGTGCGTTGTACGAATGCGAAATAAGACGAGTTTAGCGCGGCATCCGGGCCGGCCTCGGCATTGGCGAAGGGCGGTCAGAGCGCCAGCATCAGCCCTTCGCGCGCATCGCCGCGGCCGGCCAGCAACTGCTGGTAGGCGGCGGTCACGGCCTCGGCACCCTGGGCCGTGCGGATCGTCAGCCAGGGCTGGCCGGGCTTGTTCACGGCCTGCAGGAAGGCCTGCCAGGCCTGGTCCAGGCGCTGCTCGAAGCCGCTGGGCCCCCAGCCCTCGGGCGGCGGCGCGGCGCGCTTCCTGGCCTGGGCCGGGGCAAAGAACAACTCGGGCCGCGGCCCGGGCAGGCCGCCGCCACCGCCGAGTGCCTCCCAGTGGCTGCCGCCGACCGAGCAGCTGTAGGCCAGCGCGCTGCCGAAATGTTCGTGGATGGTGCGGCGCAGCCCGGCATTGCCCGCGAAGTCGATGTACACCGTGGGCACCGTCGAGTCCAGCGCGGCCACCTGCTCATAGGTGCTCACCGCGCCGTAGCAGCCCAGCCCCTGCGTGAAGCCCCGGTTGCCGGCCGAGGTCAGTCCGTGCACCGTGGGGACGGCGGTGCCGCGGCGCGAAAGGCAGAAGGCGGTGCCGTAGGCCGTCTTGCTCGACGCGCTGGACAGCAGCAGCTGGCGTGCGCCGAAAAAATCATGCTCGGCCATGAAGTCGTCGATCAGGAAGGAGGTGGTGAACAGCGGGCGCAGGACGGCCTGCTGGCCTTCGCGCGCGGCGTCGTAGCTCGGGTCGGTGGCGCAGAACAGCAACTGGTTGTAGGCCGCGGCCAGCTCGCGCCGGTGCGCCGCGCCGTCCATGAAACCACGCTGGTTCACGCGCGTGGGCTGCACCACCAGGTAGCGGCCCATGGGCAGGTAGCCGTAGACGCGCTGGCCGGTGGCCACGTCCGCGCAGCGCGACTCCTCCACCTCGGCAAAACCCCAGACCGGAATGCAGCCCCAGCCCTCGGCACCGCTCGGGAAAAACTGCCAGTACTTCATCTTGTCGCCAAAGGCGGCGTAGGTGATGTTGTTGGCCGTCAGCGCGAACGACTGCACGCGCAAGCGCACCTCGCCCTCGGCCAGGGGGCGCGCGGCCGGCGCATCGGGGTCGCTCAGCAGGCGGGTGGCGTGCAGGTCGGCGCGGCCGACGCAGAAACGGAAACAGGTGTTGGCATCCATGGCAGCTTCTTCAAAACGGAAGCACGAGCATGCCTGCGCCCGGCCGTCGCCGCAGTCACCCAAGCGATAAGCGCCGGCGCCCGGCGCCGCCAGCCTGGCCGGCTTAGCGGGCCTTGCGCGTGGCCACCAGGCCCTGCACCAGCGCGCCGAGCGCAATGCCGGCCAGCGTCCACAGCAGGTCGAGGTTGCCGGTGCCCAGGCCAGCAATGGCCGGGCCGGGGCAGACGCCGCACAGGCCCCAGCCGATGCCGAACAGCGCGGCACCGACGGCGGTGTCGCGGTTCCACTCGCTCGGGTGGGGGTGGAAGTAGTCGCCCAGCAGCGGGCGGTTCAGCAGGCGCGGCACCAGCTTGTAGGCCAGCACCACCACGACGACCGCGCCGCCCATCACCAGCATCAGGCCGAAGTCCGAGAAGCGCAGAAAGCTCAGCACCACCTCGGGCCGCACCATGCCCGAGAGCGAGAGACCAAAGCCGAACAGGGCGCCCGCGGCCAGCGTGGCCAGCGCGCGCGGCAGGGAATTTTGTTGAATGCTCATGCCAGCCACCTTGCTGCCAGGTTGGCGGTGAGGAAGGCGGTGCCCATGAAGGTCAGCACCGCCAGCAGCGACGGCCATTGCAGCGAACCCAGCCCGCAGATGCCGTGGCCCGAGGTGCAGCCGTTGCCCAGCCGTGCGCCGTAGCCGACGAAAAACCCGCCCACCAGCAGCTGCCAGGCCGGCACGTGGGTACTGAGCGGTGTGCCGTCCGTGAAGCCCAGCCACCAGATGGCGGCGCCGACGATCAGCCCCGCCGCGTACACCAGGCGCCAGCCGCGCGAGCCGGTGAAGCGCGGCTGCTGGAAGAACGGCCCGCGCACCAGGTAAGACCAGGTGCTGGAAAACACCGTGCTCATGCCGCCGATGCGGCCGGTGAAGACGAACAGCAGCGCCGTGCCGCAGCCAATGAGCAGGCCGCCCAGCAAATAGTGCTGCCAGCCGAGGGGGAAAAGAGATGCCAACATGGGAATGGATTATCCCTTGCTGCGGCGCCCGGTGCAGCGGGCACGCGCCAGTACATGCACGGGCAATGCGGCCTCTGCCGGCCGATGCACCGGCCGCCGTGCTTCAGGCCGCTCGCAGGTCGTTGTCTGCCAGGGTGGGGGGCAGCGTGGCCGGCGGTTCGTCCGACACCAGGTGGCCGCGGCCGGCGTGCTTGGCGCGGTAGAGCGCCGCATCGGCGCGGGCCATGAGGGATTCCAGCGTTTCCTCCTCGTCCGTGCACAGTGCATGGCCGCTGCTGAAATCCATCGCAAAGTTCAGCGCCACCGGCGCAGCGGCCGCCAGCTTGGCGCGCAGGCGCCGGTCAAAGGCCTGGGCCGCCTGGGTGTCGGCGTGCGCCAGCAGCACGCAGAATTCCTCGCCGCCCAGCCGCGCGCTCATGTCGCCGGCGCGCAGGCAGCGCAGCAGCAACTTGCCGAACACCTGCAAGGCCACGTCGCCGGTCTCGTGGCCGTGCGTGTCGTTGATGTGCTTGAAATGGTCCAGGTCGATCATCAGCAGCGACAGCGGGTGCCCGTGGCGCTGCGCATGGCGCAGGGTCTTGCCCGCCTGCTCGGCCCAACCGTTGCGGTTGAGCAGACCGGTCAGCGGATCGGTGACGACCAGCGTGCGCAGCTGGTGCTCGGCCTCCTCGCGCCAGGCGGCCAGCACGGCAATATTGCCCAGCACCAGCGTTACGTTGGCGGCCACCAGCGCCACCAGGTTCAGCGGCGTGGGCGCGCGGAAAAAGGGGTAGAGCTCGGTGAACCAGGCGCCCAGGATGCCGCGCAGCGCCGTCAGCACCGCCATCACGCTAAAGCAGGCACACATCATGAATCGCCACGAGCCCCGGCCGAACTCGGGGGTGCGCGGCTGCAGCGTGGCCCGGGCCAGGATGGCCAGCTGGGCCGCAACCAGCAGGTTGGACCAGCCCACCCGCACCGGGTAGCTCTGGAAGCTCAGGGCGTAGCCCACGGGCATGGCCAGCACCAGCAGGCGCAGCAGCCGGCCCAGCGGGCGCGGCCCCAGCCAGTCGCCCAGCGCAAGAAAGACCAGCAGGTTGCTGACGCTCAGCAGCGCCATGGCGATGCTGGAGAGCACCCAGTCGGGCCACTGCTCGCGCCAGAAGCCGGAGAAGATCAGCGCCACCCAGGCCAGCCCGTTGAGGACGAGCGACAGGCGCGCGTCGCGCGCGGCCGGGCTGAGGCCCTGCCCCATGATGAGCGGCAGCGTGAGCGACATCGCCAGCAGATTGACGACGTTGATGACGATCAGGGTGGTGGGGTCGAGCTGCACGGGGGGAGAGGAAAACTGACAGGTAGAAGTCTATTCGACTTTCACGATCTGCCTAAAAAACAGGCAGTCGCGCGTCATGGCGCCGGCCGTGCCCACACCAGCAGCAGGTTGTTGGCCGGCATGGCGTGGCGCGCGGCGAGCTGCAGGCCGGCGTGCTCGGCTTCACGTTCCACCGCTTCACGCCGGCGGATGCCCCAGGCCGGGTCTTGTGCGCGCAGGCTCTGGTCGAAGGCCCGGTTGCCCTCTGACGTGTGCACGCCGTCTTCCAGGTACGGGCCGTAGGTGACGAGCACGCCGCCGGGCGCCAGGTGCCGTGCGGCCCCGCGCATCAAGGCCACGCAGCAGGCCCAGGGCGCGATGTGCAGCATGTTGGCGCAGTAGATCAGCTCGAACCGCGGCGCCTGGCCGGCTGCGTCATCCGCCAGCCAGTGTTCGGCCAGCACGTCCAGCAGCCGGGGCGGTTGCACGTTGCGCAGGTGCGCCGCGGCCGCGTGCGCCGTGATGGACGGGAACAGCGCATCTTGGGCATCGCTGGGCAACCAGGTCCACTCCGGCAGGTGGGCGGCAAACCAGGCCGCGTGCTGGCCGGTGCCGCTGGCCAGCTCCAGCGCGCGGCCCTGCGCGGGCAGCAGCTGGCGCAGCACGTCGAGGATGGGCTGCTTGTTGCGCTCGGCGGCGGGGCTGAAGGCGGGTTCGGTCGGCATGGTGGGGCTTGTGGTTTGGTGTCGGGTTGGTCGGCTGAGCATAGCGCTTGCGGTAGTGCGCTAGCATCGCCGCATGAGTTCCCATTACGAGAGCGTGCCAACCGCCTCCCTGTATGCCGACGCCTTCCATGTGGAAGCCCCTACCTCACCGGTGGGGCGCGCGGTGTGGCCGCGCCAGCCGGGGGTGTTCATTCGCACGGCCCCAGCCGAAGAGGGCGCCGACGTTGACAAGCCCGTGCGTGAACTGGTGGCCGGGCAGTTCGGCCTGGTGCCGCGCTGGGTCAAGTCGGCGTCGGACGCCAAGCTGCGCTCGACCAAGCTGGTCAACGCCCGCTCGGAAACCGTCACCACCTCCAACAACTTCCGCGATGCCTGGCTGGCCGGGCAGCGCTGCATCGTGCCGATGATGGCGTTTCTGGAAGACGACTGGCGCAGTGGCAAGGCCGTGCCCACGCGCATCGCCCGGGTGGACGGCAAGCCCATGGGCGTGGCTGGCTTGTGGGAACGCTGGACCGGGGCCGAGGGCGAAGTCATCACCAGCTACACCCTGCTCACGGTGAACGCCAACAGCCATGCCCTGATGCACCGCTACCAGCAGCCCGGCAACGAAAAGCGCATGGTGGCGATCCTGAACGAGGGCGCTTATGACGCCTGGCTGAGCGCCCGCCCCGAGAAGGCCCGGGAGTTCATGCGGGCCTACCCGGCCAACTGGCTGACCGCCAACCCGGTGGAGAAAACCCGCTGAGCGGCGGGTTGAGCCTTTGGCGCCTGCCGTAGCAGGCACCCGGCACCGCTTTTAGTGGGTGACGAACTCGTAAACGACTTCCTCGCTCTCCACCATGTCCAGGATGTCGTTCAGCTCGTCATCGCTCTCGGTGCTGCTCCAGGTTTCCTCGGGGTCGCTGGCAAACAGCGGCTCGATGGCCAGGTCCATGAACACGCCATTGGGCATCTTCACCACCGGCGTGCCTTCGGAGGTTTCAACCAGCTCCCAGTCGTCCGGAACGGACAGCTGAAGATTGATGGTGACGTTGAGTTTTTTCATGGTGGGTTCCTGGTGGGTGAGGCGGCGAGGTTAACCGAAACCCAGCCGGGCGCTTAGCTCTGCGGCATCCGGCGCGGCCAATGCCGTGTTGTGCTTGTCGGTCAACGGGCCGCCGCCGGGGATGACGTGGCCCGCGGCGTCATAGCCAACGGCCTTGAACTTCCACACCGTGCCGATGCGCTTGAGGTAACCCACGTGCGCGCCGTCGGGCGTGTGCACGCTGTACACATCGGCGTTGACGGGGTGCAGGGGGAGGGCGGTCATGGGTGGCGGGTCTGAGAGATTTATGAATAAAAATGGGCTCTGGCCCATATGGAATATGCGCAAGCAGCTATCAAAAGTATAGCGTCATGGCGTTGTGGCAACGGACCATGCCCGTTGCACACCGGCCGCATCAGGCCTGCCAGACGCCAAAGCCGGCCGAGCGCAGGTCGATGCCCACTTCCACCTCGCGTTCCTGGGCGTCCTTGTAGCTCATGGGGTTGAAGCCCTCGTACAGGTCGGGCAGCAGGCGCAGGCCGTACTTCGTCACATAGCGGTTGGCCTGGATGCCGGCCTTGTGCTTGTCAAAGCGCACATCCGGGTCCAGCCCCGTCATGCCGACGTAAACGCAGGGCTTGCCTTCGATGTAGTCCGGGTTGTTCTTGCGGAATTTGGGTTCGTACAGCACGTCGGGCGAAAGCTCGATGACGTAGACGTGGTAATGCTTGCGGCGGCCCATGCGATGCAAGAGGCGGATGCGCGTTAAAGCCGCTTGCGCCAATAGCCGGGCTTGCGGTGCTGGTGGGCAAT
This sequence comes from Curvibacter sp. GWA2_64_110, assembly GCA_001797315.1. Classification (GTDB taxonomy): domain Bacteria; phylum Pseudomonadota; class Gammaproteobacteria; order Burkholderiales; family Burkholderiaceae_C; genus Hylemonella. The sequence goes on along the minus strand of MGPC01000021.1, from coordinate 4,163 downwards.
GGCGATCACCAGCAGATCGTCGCCATCCAGGCTGTAGATCACGCTGTAGGGGAAACGGCTCAGGCGACAACGCCGCGTCTGCGGGCTCAGCGGGTGCCAGGCTTGGGGATGACGGGTGATGAGCGTGATGGTCTTGAGCGTCTCGACCAGAAACGCATCGCCCAGGCCGGGCGCCTGCGCCGCGTACCAGGCAATGGCTTCGTCGAGTTCGTGCTGGGCTGGCGCCAGCAGCGTGACGTTCATCGTCCGGCCGGCTTGACGGTGTACTTGCCCAGCACCTCGGCCAAGGGCAGGGCGCTGATCTCGCCCCTGCGGTAGGCGGCCAGCCGGTCCTCGGCTTCCTTGGCCCAGAGCGCGTCGAGGTTCGGGTCTGGTGTGTCCAGGGTGTCCAAAATGCGTTCGACCAGTTCCATCCGCTCGGCCGGCGGCAATTGGGCAGCTTGTTGGCTCAGGGTTTCGGCGGTGTTCGACATGGCAGGCTCCATCGGGGCGGGCTAATTCGGACTATAGCGATTCGTGCCGAATCACTCCTCGATCTTCACGCCCTTCCAGAAGGCCACGCGGCCCTGGATGAGATGGGCTCGCGCTTGAGCGTGTGCTCGGGGAAGTAGTGGTTGCCTTCCACCAGCACGGTGTCGTCACTCTCGGCGATGACGGTGTTGTTCCAGGTGGCTTTCATGGTCTCGATTTTGTTTAGCTAGTCTTGACGAACTGAATGATCGCATCGACCTCTTGCACGGTAGTGCGAAACCACTCCTTTGCGCGAGGTGCATTTACCCATCTCCCTCTTGCTTTCAGAACACCATGAATGGCCGTCTCATACGCATCAGCATCTATCGACGACCAGATTTTGAGGATTTGCGGGGCTTCAGGGTTCGCGGTGCCAAGCTGCTGATTGATTCGATCCTCAACGTTTCCGGACGCCTTGCCGATCTTGATCATGGTTCCGTTTAATGATGGGAATGTGTAGGCATAGATCGAGCCTACTGTCACGGCGCCGTCTACTTCATCTTCCTCCTCTTCCTCTTCCAAGTTCGCGGCATCCGTAAGGATGAACATTCCGCGGGTGTCAGAAGACATGAGGGTGCCAGATCCTTTAAGAATATGCAGCACAAAGTACCGCGTCTGCGACATGAGCGTTGATTTGACGCCTTTTGAGTCCACTCGTGAGATGGATTCAAGGTCGGCTTGAGTGATCGTTCCTTTTTTTACCTCGTCGTCAAGAATCGCGTAAATCTCGTCCCGAAGACTAAAGGGTTCAGAGCCCTTTTTCGGAAAGACCTCGACTTTCAGTCGCGGGATGACGACTTGGCTTGCAAGCCTGTAGGCTGCGCTTCCGTCAATAGTGCCAAGTTCAAATTTCTCTTGCATGGTAGTCAACTCCTGACGCGAGAAAGTAGTGATTTCCCTCTACCAACTCGGTGTCGTCGCTCTCGGCGACGACGGTGTTGTTCCAGGTGGCTTTCATAATTTTGCGATTGAGAGGTAGGGAAATTGCCTAGCCCCCAAGGCCGGCAAATCGATGTTCATTTGTTAAACGCGCATAAGCTGCATCCAACATCTGATCCGGATCGCGAGGTAGTCGTACTTGTTCGAACGCCTCAACAAGTTCTTCGCGAGTGATAAGCGAAATCTTTTGTCTGGAGAGTAGCGAATCCTCTGTGGCGATCTGAGCGCGAGGAATGCTGCATACAAGAAATGCATCAACCCGTAGGTTGTGTTTGTTTGCCTCCAGAGTCCTTAAGAGCGCGTTTCGTCGATCTACCAGCTTGCCAACCTTTTTTGGGAAATCTGCCACTTTCAGTGTGCACTCCACAAGCGCAATGGTTCCCTTTGGAGACGCAACGATGATGTCTGGGGCATCTTCCTCAATGTGCTGCGTGGGAGAGAATCCCAGCAAGAAGAGCAAGGACGCGATGCCTTTTTCAAACTTGCGCGATTCACTGGCCTCCAAGACAGTCTGTCTAAGTTTCTCTAGATCATTGTCGAACTGTCGAGTCGCTAGATAGCGAACGTTTACAGCTTTGTTCGGATCATTGATCCAGCCTCGCATGGCAGTTCTTGTCCCCACGGAAAGAACAGCATGGACGCTCGCTGCATTTCTCAAATGAATGCGGAGACGGCCTATCCGACGGCCCTTTTTGACACTACCCCATGTCACGCGGTGTCCTACCTGCTGCCGACTGTTGAGTCCGACACCAGGGAATTCGTTGATCGCGAGACTGATGGTCGATGTATCGAAATTCGGGTGCGCATGAAGAATTACAGACAACTTATTGGAGTCGAGCTTGGATTCGCCTAGCATCACAGCAACGGGCGTACTCACGCGCATGTTGATTGCAGGCTCTTGTCCCGTAGCTCGCGAGTCAGTCAAGTTCAGCCAGCCACATAGGTCGATCAAGCCATCGAACGGAAGGTTCGCTCTTCGAAGCTCCTGATCTATTGATACTGCTACGTGGGCATCCGAGGGTTGAACTTTCTCACCGCGCGCCTGCAGATGCAAGTTAAAGAGCCAACTGTCTCGCATCGGGAATTCCGAGTAGTAGCTCGAATTCGAGTTTCTAAGCAATAAAAGATCTAGTCCGTTTGCAGAAATCTTGCCTTGCGCCGCCATTTCGAGGCGAGCCAAAATTACGTCTCGTGGAAGTGATCTAAAGTACTCTTGACCAGCTACGAGTGATCCCACTTCAATCGAAAATCCCACCGGTTCCACTTCGTTGAGTGGGGTCGTAGTCAAGCTTGCGTCGATTATTTGGAAGACGCCATCTTGCTTTGTTGCAAGATAGCGAACGTCAAGAGCATAGCCGTCGCAGATCCACTCGCGGGCAGACTCTAAGAACTGCTTTTCAATCGCGAGAGGACTCTGGCTCAAGTTACTTCCCCCAACTATCCTTCAACCCCGTCACCCGGTTGAATACGGGCTTACCCTTTGCATGGTCCCTGCGGTCCGCCACAAAGTAGCCATGGCGCTCAAACTGGAACTTGTCGTCCGGCGCGCAGCTGGCTAGCGCCGGCTCCACGTAGGCCGTTACCGTCTTCAGGCTCTCCGGGTTCAGGCTGGCCAGGAAGTCCTTGCCGCCGGCGTCGGGTTGTGGGTCGGTGAACAGGCGGTCGTACAGGCGCACTTCGGCGGCCACGCCGTCGTTCACGCCGACCCAGGTGATGACGCCTTTGACCTTGATGGCATCGCTGCCCGGCGTGCCGCTCTTGGTGTCGGGGATCAGCTCGGCGTGCACTTCTGTGATGTTGCCGTTGGCGTCTTTCAGCGCGCGCTTGCCCAGGTTGGGGTGGTGCGGGTGCACCGGGGCGTGGCAGTCGTCCAGCGCATCCTTGCCGTGCAGTTCGTCCCAGTTGGTGATGACCAGCTTCACCGGGTCCAGCACGGCCATGGCGCGCGGGGCTTGCACGTCCAGGTCTTCGCGCAGGCAGCCTTCCAGCGTGCTGTAGTCGATCCAAGAATAGTCTTTGGTGACGCCAATGCGCTCGGCAAAGTTCTGGATGCTCTCGGGCGTGAAGCCGCGGCGGCGCAGGCCGACGATGGTGGGCATGCGCGGGTCGTCCCAGCCTGTCACATGCTTGTCGTTCACCAGTTGCGCCAGCTTGCGCTTGCTGGTGATGACGTAGGTGAGGTTCAGCCGGGCAAACTCGTGCTGGTGCGGCAGCAAGAAGACGTTGGGGCGTTCGCCGTCCAGCGCGTGCTGCAGCAGGGGGGTGAACTGCGCGGTTTCCGTCTTCAGCAGGGTGAAGAAGGCTGGCAGGTCTTGCAGTACGGCGTCGCGGTTGTGTTCCCACTTGGCGAACAGCGCGCGCATCTGGCCTTCGGCTTCGCTGGCAAACAGCTTGTCGGAATGGTTGTGGCAGTGCAGGGCAAATTCCTTGCCGGCTTCCAGGCCCTGGCCTTCGATCTTCTCGATCAGCGCCTTGGCGTGCGCAAACTGCGGCGCGCGCAGCACGGGCACGATGCGTTCCAGCAGCCAGTCGTAAAACGGGCGCTGGTCTTCAAACTCCAGCGTGCAGATGCTGTGGGTGATGTTCTCCAGCGCGTCCTCGATGGGGTGCGCGAAGGTGTACATGGGGTAGATGCACCACTGGTCGCCGGTGTTGTGGTGGGTGGCGCGGCGGATGCGGTAGATGGCCGGGTCGCGCAGGTTGATGTTGGGGCT
>MGPC01000020.1 GCA_001797315.1 Curvibacter sp. GWA2_64_110 | reverse complement strand
GCCGCAGAGGTGCGCAGCCTGGCCGGTCGCAGTGCCGAAGCGGCGAAGGAAATCAAGACCCTGATCACCGACAGCGTGCAGCGCGTCGAGCAGGGCACGGCGCTGGTGGACCAGGCCGGCAGCACCATGAACGAAGTGGTGACATCGATCCGCCGTGTGACCGACATCATGGGCGAGATCAGCGCCGCCAGTTCAGAGCAGAGCCAGGGGGTGGCGCAGGTGGGTGAAGCCGTGACGCAGATGGACCAGGCGACGCAGCAGAATGCCGCGCTGGTAGAGGAGATGGCCGCAGCCGCTTCCAGTCTGCGCAGCCAGGCACGGGATCTGGTGCAGACCGTGGCGGTGTTCAAGCTCACGCAGCACGAGGGCCTGCCCCTGCTCAGCGCCTGAAGCACCACCACCCCGGCTGCGCTCAGGGCTTGGACGGCCCCTTGTTGCGAGCCCGCGGATGCGCTGCATCGTAGGCCTTGGCCAGGTGCTGGAAGTCCAGCCGGGTGTAGACCTGCGTGGTGCTGATGTTGGCGTGGCCCAGCAGTTCCTGCACCGCGCGCAGATCGCTGCTGGACTGCAGTACATGGCTGGCAAAGGAGTGGCGCAGCATGTGCGGATGCACCGGCGTGGCCAGACCTGCCTGCTGGCTGCGGCGCTTGAGGCGCTGCCAGATTGACTGCGCCGTCAGGCGCGTGCCGTTGCGGCCGATGAAAAGCGCTGTCTGTTCTGCCGGCACCCCCATCTGGGCCCGCAAGGTCAACCATCTGGAGAGGGCGGTGAGCGCCTCGCGCCCCACCGGTACGCTGCGGCGCTTGCTGCCTTTGCCCAGCACATGGGCCTCTGCCGATGGCAGGTCAATCCAGCCGCGCGCCGCCGCACTGGCCGCCACATCGAGCCCGGTCAGTTCGGCCACGCGCAGGCCGCTGCTGTAGAGCAGCTCCACCATGGCGGCGTCGCGCGCTTCCAGCCAGGGATTGGCCTCGTCGTTGCGAAAGGCGGCCAGTTGCACCGCGTCGTCCACGCTGAGCGCTTTCGGCAAGGGTTTGGCCGCCTTCGGCGAGCGCACGTCCTGCACCGGGTTGCTGGCCACCCGCCCCTCGCGTCCGAGCCAGGCATAAAAGCCGCGCCAGCCCGAGAGGATGAGCGCAATGCCGCGGCCGCTGCGCCCGCCACTGTGCATCTGCGCCACCCAGCGCCGGATGTGGGCGTTCTGCACATGCGTCAGCGCCACCGGCACCTGGGCGGCGAAGTCGCTGAGTTTCTGCAAATCAAGCGCGTAAAGCTCGACCGTGCGCTGCGCCAGCCGTTTCTCGACCCGGACGTGTTCCAGGTAACGCTCGATCAGGGCCCCCACGCTCGGCACTTCCGTGTCCTCGCTGCCCCCCGAGGGGGCCTTCGCGCCTTGGGACGGCCCGGCGGCGCTCATCGCCTCATCGTCACCTGCCTGGACCGGGTCCGGCGCCACGGTTTACCTCAGCGGCGAGAGCGCTGCGCTGGCCAGTTCGGCAATGCGCTCCAGGAAGTCGGTGCCCATGGTGCTGGCAAAGCGCTGGGCGTCGGGCGAAGCCAGCACCAGCATGCCGAAGGCCGGCGTGGTGTTGCCGCTGGCCGCGGCACGCAGCGGCAACAGCGCCAGCGAAGCGGCCTGCGCCGGCTCGTCCAGCCAGCTGGCGGCCTCGAAGCCGGAGTTGACGCCGCAGAAAGGCTCACGCAGCGAGGAGGCGAACACCTTGGCGTCATCGCTGACGTTCTGCGCGAAGGCGGCGCTGGCGAATTCGGGCGCCACATCCCAGACCTTGATGGCCACCTGCGGCACCGCAAACTGCGACTGGATCGAGCTGGCGATGGTGCCGGGCAGATTGGTGAAATCCAGCGTCAGGAACAGGTCGCGCGCCCAGATCAGCAGCTTGTCCAGCAGCGCCAGGTTGTCGTTGCCGTGACGGATCATGTCCATGATGCGGGCTTCGAGCAGGCGGATCTTGTCGCGCAGCATTTCGGCCTGACGCTCCTGCAGGCTGACCGCACGCTTGTTGTGCGGGCTGGTCAGGTGCACCGCGGCCAGCAGCTCGGCGTGGCGCTCGAAGAACTCGGGATTGTTGCCCAGGTAGTCGGCAATGTCGTCCTCGGTCATCGGGTTCAGGTATTGGTTGCTCATGTCAGTTCAGGTAGTTCTATTTCGCCCTGGAAGACCGTGGTGGCCGGTCCCGTCATCATCACCGGCGCGGCAACCCCGTTGCGCTCGCCGGCCCATTCAATCGTCAGCACGCCGCCGTGGGTCTGCACGTCGACGCGCGCATCCAGCAGCCCGAGGCGGATGCCCGCCACCACCGCGGCGCAGGCCCCGGTGCCGCAGGCCAGCGTCTCGCCGGCGCCACGCTCCCAGACGCGCAGCTTGATGTGCGTGCGGTCCAGCACCTGCATGAAACCGGCGTTGACACGGCGCGGGAAGCGCGGGTGGTGTTCGATCAGCAGGCCCTGCGTCAGCACCGGCGCGTGTTCCACATCGTCCACCACCTGCACCGCGTGCGGGTTGCCCATCGACACGATCGCTACAAAAACAGTAGCTGTCTGCGCATTGGCGGCAAGGTCCAGCGGCCATTTTTGCCATGAATCGCTGGGCTCGGGCGTCAGGCCGGTGGCGTCGAAGGGGATGCGCGGCAGATCGAACACCGGCGCGCCCATGTCCACCGTCACGCGGCCGTCCGCAGTCAGGTGCGGCTCGATCACGCCGCCCAGGGTCTTGACCCGGATGGTGTCCTTCGGGGTCAGCCCCTGGTCGTGCACAAAACGCGCAAAGCAGCGCGCACCGTTGCCGCACTGCTCGACCTCGGCGCCGTCAGCGTTGTGGATCACGTACTCGAAGTCGATGCCGGGCATGGGTGCCGGCCGCACGGTCAGGATCTGGTCGGCGCCGACACCGAAGTGGCGGTCGGCCAGCCAGCGGTACTGAGCCGTCGTGAGACCGAGCCGCCCGCGCGTCTCGTCCAGCACGATGAAGTCGTTGCCAGCCCCCTGCATTTTGGTAAAGCGAATTCGCATGTCGGCAAATTATCCGCTGATTTCTGCCCTTATCCTTGAGGACTGACAGCCTGTTACTTCAACCCCTCAGAGACAACCGACATGCGACTGCCCGACTGGACCCCCGAACGCAAAGCCCAACCGCAGGATCTGGTGGACGCCATCCTGGCGCGCCGCGGCGGCGCCCTGCTCAACCTCGACAAAGCCCTGCTGTGGAGCGAGCCGCTGGCGCGCGGCTGGAACACCTACCTCAAGGCCGTGCGCACCGAGCTGCCGACCAGCCGCCGTTTGCGTGAACTCGGCATCTGCACCGTGGCGCTGCTCACCGGTGCGCACTACGAGTACCACCACCATGCGCCCGACTTCCTGGCCGCCGGCGGCACCCAGGCCCAGCTTGATGCGCTCAACGCGTTCGTCCAGGCCGACCCGCGCGGCATCCCGGGCGACCCGTCGCTGGGCGAGGTGGAGCAGTTGGTGATCCGCTATGCGGCGCAGATGACGCTGGACGTGCAGGTAAGCGACGCGGTCTTCGATGCCCTGCGCCAGCATTTCGACGAGACACAGATCGTGGAGCTGACCAGCGCCATCGCCACCTACAACATGGTGGCGCGTTTTCTGGTGGCGCTGGGCATTACCCCAGAGCACTGAAAGCCAGCGCCGGCACCGCAGCCGCCAGCTTGAATGGCGAGGGCAGTTGCGCCTCCAGCCGGGTCACCAGCACGGTGGCCCCTGCCAGCAGCAGCCCGATGACCAGCGTGGAGACGGTGTACTGGAGCCCGGCCAGCCACTTCGGATGGCGCGCGAACCAGTCACGGACGAACGACGCGGGGCGAGGCGAGGAAGCCATGGTGAGTTTCGCTTCAGAAAACCACATGGCTCAACCATAGAGCAAAGCCGGCGTTTTGGCCTCCCATGAACTGGGGATCATCCCTCGTTCATGGGAGTTTGCGACTCAGTCCGGCTTGATGTTGTTGTCTTTCACCACCTTGGCCCAGATGTCCATCTGGCGCTCGATGAAAGCCTGCCCGGCCTGGGGTGTGCCACCGACCACGTCGATGCCCTGGGCTTCGAGCCGCTTGGCCACGTCGGGGTTCTTCATGACCTTGTTGATGGCCTCGTTCATGCGTGCCACCACCTCCGGCGGGGTCTTGGCCGGTGCCAGGATGGCCCACCAGGCCGGCGCATCGAAACCGGCGAAGCCGCTTTCGGCAATTGTCGGCACGTCGGGCAGCTGCGGTGCGCGCTTCGAGGTGGTGACCGCCAGGGCACGCATGCGCTTGCTGTCCACGTGCGGCTTGACGACGAACACCGAGCCGATTGCCAGCGGCACGTGCCCGGCCACGGCGTCGTTCATCAGCGGGCCGCCGCCCTTGTAGGGGATGTGCGTGAAGTTCAGACCGTTGTTCTTGCCCAGCAGCGCCATGGCCAGGTGGCCCAGGCTGCCCGAGCCGATGGAGCCGAAGCTCGCGCCCTTGGCCTGCCTGGCGGCCGCCACCACGTCGGCAAAGGTCTTGAATTCGGACGAGGCATGGGTGGCCAGCACCATGGGCGAGGTGCCGATGACGATGACGGTGCTCAGGTCCTTCCTCGAATCAAAGGGCAGATTCGGTATCAGGCTCGGGTTGACGCCGTGGGTGTCGAACACGGCGGCGAAAGTGTAGCCGTCGGCCGGCGCGGCCGCCACGGCCGCGGCGCCGATGGAGCCGGAGGCGCCGCCCTTGTTCTCGACGATGATGTTCTGCCCCAGCTCCTGCTGCAGATGGGGCGCCAGCAGGCGCGAAACCTGGTCCACCGAGCCGCCGGGCGGAAACACCGCCACCAGCTTGATCGGCTGTTTGCCCGGCCAGGCCTGGGCCAGAGCGCCCAGGGGCGCGGCCAGCGCGGTGGCCGCGGCCAGAATGCCCAGTGTGCGCAGGGCGTGTCGTTTCAAGGTCATGCTTGTCTCCTCGGGTCGTGTTGTGGTGGAAGTATCCGCGCGCCATCCGTTCTGCACGCTGCGGAAATTACCAATCGGGTTTACGCCTAGAGCCTGCCTTGGCGCGCCGCTGCGGCAGCCAGGTGAGACCGCTTGGCGGCACAATGCAGTCCATGCCGCGCCTGAACCAGCTCCTGCACGCCCAGCGTGAACCCGTTGTCCCCTTGCATGCCGCCACCGTGCTCCTGCTGCGCGACGGGCCGCAGGGCCTGGAAGTGTTGATGACGCGCCGCTCGCTGAGCGCCAGCTTTGCGCCCGGCGCCTACGTCTTTCCCGGCGGTGGCATCGATACCGCCGATGCGCAAGCCCATGCATTGGCACGCCGTCGCCCCGGCCAGCGCGACGAACACCTGACGCAAGCCATTGCCGCCATCCGCGAAAGCTTCGAGGAACTCGGCATTCTGCTGGCGCGCCGCGCCGACGGCACAGCGGCTGACGCCAGCGACCTGGCCCGGCTCGACCGCCACGCCGCGCTGCTGCCGCAATGCCAGGCACAAGGCTTGACGCTGGCGGCGGACGAGGTCTTCGTGCTGGCGCGCTGGATCACCGACCGCGATCTGCCGCGCCGCTTCGACGTGCCCTTCCTGGTGGCGCGCATGCCGCACAAGCAGACCCCGGTGGCCGACGAGCGCGAGCAGTTCGACCCGGTGTGGGTGCGCCCGGCGGATGCGCTGGCACACCACCGCGAAGGCAGCTTCTTCATGATCTTCCCCACCGTGCGCACGCTGGAACGGCTGCTGCACTTCCCGGACGTGGCGACCGTGCTGCAGGCCTGCGCCGAAACCGAAGAACCGCTGTGGACCAGCTGCCCGCGCGCCGGCCTGTTGATGGGGCGTGAAGCGCGCTACATGGAAGGCGACGCACCTTTCGGCGAGCTGGCCCTGGTCTGCCCCGACGGCCAGATGCTGCACCCTCTCGACTGGCAGAACGAGCAGCCGGTGCCGCTGCTGAAGAACGTGCAGCGCCTGACCGCCGCCAATCCCGGCGTGATGACCGGCCCCGGCACCAACAGCTACCTGGTGGGCGACCCGCGCACCGGCTACATCGTCATCGACCCGGGCCCGGACGACCCCGAGCATCTGGAGCGCCTGTGGCGTGCCGCCGGCGGCGACATCCGCATGATCGTCTGCACCCACTCGCATGCCGACCATTCGCCGGGTGCGCGCCCGCTGCAGGCACTGTGCCTCAACGCCGGCCAAGGCCATGGCGTGCCGCCGGTGCTGGGCCTGCCCTCGGCGCCCACCGCACGCGCTGCCAGCCACTTCACGCCCGACCGGGCGCTACAACATCAGGAGCTGTTGACGCTTATTTCACAAGGCCTGGAGCCCGAAATCACCCATACCCTGCAGGTGATCCACACGCCCGGCCATGCTGCCAACCATCTGTGCCTGGTGCTGGTGGAAGACGGCCTGCTGTTCTCGGGCGACCACATCCTCAACGGCAGCACCACGGTGATCGACCCGCCGGACGGCGACATGACGGCCTACCTCGACTCGCTCGACGCGCTCGATGACGCCTGTGCCGAGCACGGCATTGATTTCATCCTGCCGGCGCACGGCCACGTGCTGGGCGCGGCCCGGCAGGCCATAACACAACTGCGCGCCCACCGGCTGCAGCGCGAAGCCAAGATCCTGCGTGTGATGCAGGCCCTGCCCGAAGGCACGCTGGACGAGTGGGTGGCGCAGGCCTACGACGATGTGCCCGAACGCATCTGGCCGGTGGCCAAGCGTTCGCTGCTGGCCCACGTGGAACGCCTGCGCGCCCTGCCGCCCGGCAACGACTGACCTCATGACCCTTTCTTCCCATCCTTCAGCCGCCGCAGGCGTGCGCCTGGCGCGCCGCGTCGCCGAACTGGCCGGCTGCTCGCGCCGCGAGGCCGAGCTCTACATCGAAGGCGGCTGGGTGCGCGTCAACGGCGAGGTGGTGGAGGTACCCCAGTTCCGGGTGCTGGACCAGACCGTCGAACTCGATCCCGCCGCGCTGCGCCAGCCCGCAGCCGCCCCGACCCCCATCACCATCGTGCTGCACAAGCCAGCGGGCACCGTCGACAACGCCCCGGCTGGCGGGAAACATGCGGCCATCGACCTGCTGCGCGCCGAGCGTCGCCACAGCAGCGACCGCTCGGGCATCCGCCTGCTGCAGCGCCACCTGCGCGGCCTGGAGGTTGCCACGCCACTGGAGACCGGTGCCAGCGGCCTGCTGGTCTTCACGCAGGACTGGCACGTGAAACGCAAGCTGGTGGAAGATGCGGCCCTGGTCGAGCACGAAGTCATGGTCGACGTGCGCGGCACGGTGTCGCCGGAGGCGCTGCAACAGTTGAACCGTGCGCCGGTGATCGAAGGCCGCGCCATGCTGCCGGCCCGCGTCAGCGTGAGCCGGCAGACGGGTGATGTCACCGGCCTGCGCTTTGCCCTCAAGGGTTATTGGCCCGGCCAGATCGCGCACATGTGTTCGGCACTCGGCCTGGAGATCCTCGCCATCAAGCGCATCCGCATCGGACGCCTGCCGCTGGCCGGCCTGCCTGAAGGGCAATGGCGCTACCTGATGCCGTACGAACGCTTCTGAATAAAGCCCCCACGCAGGCTTGCCCTGCGCTGCACGGGGGCCTGGGGCCGCGTTTCGCCTGGGGGCGGGCCCGGCAGCGAAACCTCTTCAAGCGCTGAACAGCCGGCCACGTGCCGCCTGCGTGATGGCCGCCACCGCCGGGTGCGTGATGCGCCGCTCCACCGAGACGGCGAAGAACTCCTCCACCAGCTCGTCGCTGCGACCGATGACCTCCACGCCATAGTGCGCCACCGTCTCGGCCTCCAGCACGCTGGGCGACATGAAGACACCGCGTCCTTCGCGGCCGAAAGCCGTCATCAATGCGCCGTCGTCGAACTCGCCCACGATGCGCGGCTGGATTTGCTGGCGCGCCAGCCAGCCGTCGAGCTGCTGGCGCACCGAGGAAGCGGCGCCCTGGATCAGCATCGGCGCGTCATGCAGGCACTGCGGAAACTCACCCTGCAGCCGGCTTTTCAGCGCCGGGGCACAGAAGAAGCTCATGGGCGAGGTGCCCAGTGCATGGTTGAAGGCCTTGACGCTGATGCGGCGCGTCAGCGGCTCATCGGCAATCACCAGGTCGAGCCGTTGCAGTGCCAGCTGCGCCAGCAGGTCGGGGAACTTGCCTTCGCTGCCGATCAGCCGCACCGGCTCGTCCATGCTCATGGCCGGCTCCAGCAGCCGGTAGGCCACCGACTTGGCCACCGAATCGGCCACGCCGACCCGGAAGTCGAGCGCGCGCACGCCGCTGCGCGGCTGGCGCAGGGCCGACTCCAGCTCGGCGCCGAGGGTAAAGATGTCGTCGGCATAACCCAGCGCCAGGCGGCCGTCGTCGGTCAGCTCCAGCTGGCGGCCGCTCTTGCGAAACAGCCGGCACCCCAGCCGCTCCTCCAGCAGCTTGATCTGACCCGACAGCGTCTGCGGCGTTGTGTGTAACTGCTCACCTGCGCGCATGACACCACCTGCGCGTGCCGTGACCCAGAAATAATGCAAATGCTTGAAATTCATGTCAAATCCATTGATTCGATTTTTTCGAAGTGATTAAACCAAAAATACGAATTTACGCAAAATCATAGAAGGTCTACAGTAGGGGTGTTCGGACTTTTCGTCCGTTCAAGATTGCTGAAAGGATCTGCCATGCGTTTAAGCACCAAAAGCCGCTTTGCCGTCGCCGCCATGATCGACCTGGCCCTGCGCGAGCAGGCCGGGCCGGTGCCGCTGGGCTCCATCGGCGAGCGCCTGCAGATTTCGCTCTCCTACCTGGAACAGATGTTCAGCAAACTGCGCCAACAGGGTCTGGTAGAAAGCACGCGCGGCCCCGGCGGCGGTTACACGCTGGGCCGTAAGGCCCAGAGCATCAGCGTGGCCGACATCATCATTGCCGTCGAAGGCGCGCGCGCCCTGCAAATGGAAGCGGCTACCGGCGCCGGCGAGGCCGGCTGCGCGCTGACACAGGAACTGTGGACCAGCCTGAGCAGCAAGATGATGGAACACTTGCGCTCCATCACGCTGCACCAGCTCAGCGAAGAGCAACGCGCCAAGGGCGAGGTACAGGTGACAGCACGGCCGGCCAGCAAGCGCGGCATCTTCGCGCAGCGCAAGCCGGCGCCGTCGAAATCGACGGTACCGAACTCGGTGTTCGCGCTGGGCGGCCTGCTCACCTCCGGCCGCTGACAACGCAGCGCCGCGCGGTGCGGCGCCATGAATAAGTGTGAAGTCCGCCGATAAGCCGGATTCTGTGCGCCGAGGTTGCCCTCGGTGTGACCGCCATTAATCTGGGCCGGGGGTCGCCCCACCGGCTCGGTGCTACCTACCCGCACACTCCGGGGGCCCCGTCAACGTGTGCCTACTTGGTATTGCTGCGCGTAGAGATTGCCCGTTTCACCCGCAGCAGGTTGCCCCGCTGCGACTCGTCTCTGTTGCTCTGATCCTCACCTCGCGGTGGACAGCTGTTAGCTGCTACGCTGCCCTATGCAGTCCGGACGTTCCTCCAGTGCCTGGTTTCCCAGATTGCACCAGCGGCGGTCTGGCGGGCTTCACAGCACTGATTATCCTCTGCGGCGACAATTCCTGCACTGATTAAAAAAACCGACCGAAGGAGCCCCGCCATGAAAGCCGACAACATCCTGCAGACCATTGGCAACACGCCGCACGTGCGCATCAACCGCCTGTTCGGCCCCGGCCACAACGTGTGGATCAAGTCCGAGCGCGGCAACCCCGGCGGCTCCATCAAGGACCGCATCGGCCTGGCCATGATCGAGGATGCTGAAACGCGCGGCCAGCTCAAGCCCGGCGGCACCATCATCGAGCCGACCTCCGGCAACACCGGCGTCGGCCTGGCCATGGTGGCCGCCGTCAAGGGCTACAAACTGGTGCTGGTCATGCCCGACAGCATGTCCATCGAGCGCCGTCGCCTGATGCTGGCCTATGGTGCCAGCTTCGACCTGACGCCGCGCGAAAAAGGCATGAAAGGCGCGATTGCCCGTGCCGAGGAGCTGGTGGCCAGCACCCCCGGCGCCTGGATGCCGCAGCAGTTCGAGAACCCGGCCAACGTCGAGGTGCATGCCCGCACCACGGCACAGGAAATCATCCAGGACTTCCCCGAGGGCATCGACGTGCTCATCACCGGCGTCGGCACCGGCGGCCACCTCACGGGTTGCGCCAAGGTGCTCAAGGCCAAGTGGCCCCGGCTCAAGGTGTTTGCGGTGGAACCCGCTGCCTCGCCAGTCATCTCCGGCGGCGTGGCCGCGCCGCACCCGATCCAGGGCATCGGCGCCGGTTTCGTGCCGAAGAACCTCGACACCCGCCTGCTCGACGGAGTCATCACGGTGGACGCCGAAGCCGCGCGCGAGATGGGCCGGCGCAGCGCCTGCGAAGAAGGCATGCTGGTCGGCATCTCCTCCGGCGCCACGCTGGCAGCGATTGCGCAGAAACTGCCGGAGTTGCCGGCCGGCGCCACCGTGCTGGGCTTCAACTACGACACCGGGGAGCGTTATCTGTCAGTCGAGGGCTTTCTGCCGGCGTGAAATCTTGCGCTCCAGACGCGTATCATTGCCGGCTTCTTCTGCTTGATCAACACAAGCCATGATTCGACTGACTGAACTCAAGCTCCCGCTGGAGCATGCGGCCGACGCGCTGCCCGCGCTCATTGCCCAGACACTGGGCCTCACTCCCGAGGCGATTAGCCGCTTCACCATCTACAAGCGCAGCTTCGATGCGCGCAAGGCCGATCTGCTGCAGGTCTACATCGTCGACGTGGAGATAGCCCCCACGCTCGGCACTGACGTGTCCTCGCTGCCCCCCGAGGGGGCCCTCGCGGCTAGGGGCGGCCCGTCGCCGCTCGATCACGCCCCGACGCTCGAAGCCAGCCTGCTGAAAAAATTTGCCGGCCACCCGCACATCGACCCCTCGCCCGACCTGGTCTACCACCCGGTGGCGCAGGCCCCGGCCGGCTTGAAGGAACGCCCGGTGGTGGTGGGCTTCGGCCCCTGCGGCATTTTTGCCGCGCTGATCCTGGCGCAGATGGGTTTCAAGCCGATCGTGATCGAGCGCGGCACCACGGTGCGCCAGCGCACCAAGGACACCTGGGGGCTGTGGCGCAAGCAGGTTCTGAACCCGGAATCGAACGTGCAGTTCGGCGAGGGCGGCGCCGGCACCTTCAGCGACGGCAAGCTCTACAGCCAGATCAAGGACCCGCGCCACCTGGGCCGCAAGGTGATGAACGAGTTCGTGCAGGCTGGCGCGCCGCAGGAGATTCTGGTGGAGGCCCACCCGCACATCGGCACCTTCAAGCTGGTGAAGGTGGTGGAGAGCATCCGCGAGCAGATCATTGCGCTCGGCGGCGAGATCCGCTTCCAGCAGCGCGTGACCGATGTGAGGATTGACGACACCCCCAGGGGCAAACAACTGCAAGCCCTCACCGTGCTCGACCTCAACACCAACACGCCCTACGAATTGAAGGCCTCGCATGTGGTGATGGCGCTGGGCCACAGCTCGCGCGACACCTTTGCCAAATTGTTCGACCGCGGCGTGGCGATGCAGGCCAAGCCGTTCTCGGTGGGCTTTCGCATCGAGCACCCGCAAAGCGTGATCGACCGCGCACGCTGGGGCAAGCACGCCGGCCACCCGCTGTTGGGGGCGGCCGACTACAAGCTGGTGCACCACGCCCAAAACGGCCGCGCGGTCTACAGCTTCTGCATGTGCCCGGGCGGCACGGTGGTGGCCGCCACCTCGGAGCCCGGCCGCGTGGTGACCAACGGCATGAGCCAGTACTCACGCAATGAACGCAACGCCAACGCCGGCATCGTGGTCGGCATCGAGCCGGTGGACTACCCGAATGGCGTGGACGACGCCGCCGACTGGCAGGCCGCCTTCGGCCCGGAGGACGGTGAACGCTACGCGCAACAGGCCGCGGCCATGGCACGCCAGCAGCCGCCCCAGCCGCACCCGCTGGCCGGCATCGTGCTGCAGCGCAAGCTGGAAGCCAACGCCTATGTGTTGGGCGGCGGCACCTACGAGGCGCCGGGCCAGCTGGTGGGCGACTTCATCGCCGACAAGCCGTCCGCCGATTTCGGCAGCGTGTTGCCCTCCTACAAACCAGGCGTGCACCTGGGCAGCCTGGCCAACGCCCTGCCGGGCTACGCCATCGAAGCGATCCGTGAAGCGCTGCCGGCCTTCGGCAAGAAGATCAAGGGTTTCGACATGAAGGACGCCGTGCTCACCGGGGTGGAAACGCGCACCTCGTCACCGTTGCGCATCCCGCGCGGCGAGGACTTGCAGAGCCTGAATGTGCGCGGCCTCTATCCGGCCGGCGAAGGTGCGGGTTATGCCGGCGGCATTCTGTCCGCCGGGGTGGACGGCATCAAGGTGGCCGAGGCCGTGGCACTGGACATGCTGCAACCCACTTAAGGATTTCGCGGCGGATTGGGCGGCGGCGCAGGCGGTTTGGGCTTGCGCACACGCGGCGGCGGCGGCGTGTCCGCCCAGGGCGGCGCCGGCAAGGCCTCGGCACCGCAGGCGGCACGCACGGCGGCGCCCTGCACCGTCAGCGGGTACTGGGACTCTTCCATCACGTTGCGTGTCTTGAAGTCGTTGTACTCGGCCCAGGCCTGCTCGCAAGCGGAGGGCTGCGCCAGTACCATCGTCGTACTCAGCAACACGGGCAGCAGCCAAGCGGCACGCAGCGGACCTTTGTTTCGCAGGTTGATGTTCATATGACCCAATCTCCTTCCCTCAACAACTGCCGGCCTGACCATTCCGCCACAAAAGCGGTGAAAGCCGGTGCCGGCATGGGCCGGGCGAACAGATAGCCCTGGGCTTCGTCACATTCGAAGAGGCGCAGCTGCGCCAGCATGCCGGCGTCTTCCACGCCTTCGGCAATGGTACGCAGGTTCAGGCTGCGTGCCATCTGGATGATGGCACGGATGATGGCGGCATCGTCGGAATCGGTGGCCAGGTCGCGGATGAAGGACTGGTCGATCTTGAGCTTGTCCACCTCGAAGCGCTTGAGATAGGACAGGCTGGAATAGCCGGTGCCGAAGTCGTCGATCGACAGCTTCACGCCCAGGCGCTTGAGCCGCTGCACCGTGGCCAGTACCTGTTCGGTGTTGTGGATCAGGATCGACTCGGTCAGCTCCAGTTCCAGCCAGTGCGGATCAAGACCGCTGTCTTGCAGCGCACGGATCACCTTTTGCTCGACATCGCCGCGCCGGAACTCCACCGCCGACAGGTTGACCGCCATGACCAGCGGCGGCAGCCCGGCCTGCTTCCACGCCGCGCCCTGGCTGCAGGCCTCCTGGATCACCCACTCGCCGATCGGCACGATCAGGCCGCTGTCTTCGGCCACCGGAATGAAGCGGGCCGGCGACACCAGGCCCAAGTCAGGATGGTTCCAACGCAGCAGGGCCTCGGCCCCGACCACCGCCCCCGTGACCAGATCGATCTGCGGCTGGTAGTGCAGCTCGAACTCGCTGCGCGCAATGGCGCGACGCAAGCCGCTCTTGAGGCTGAGGTGTTCGACCGCCTTGACATTCATCTGCTCGTCGAAGAAGCGGTAGCTGTTGCGCCCGGCATCCTTGGCCTGGTACATGGCGGTATCGGCCTTCTTGAGCAAGGTGTCGAAATCCCGGCCATCACTCGGGTAGATGGCAATGCCGATGGAGGCCGACGTGGTGAGTTCGTGGCCGTCCAGTTCGAACGGGTCATGCAGGCGCTCCCGGATCTTGGCGAGCACGGGCGAGATGGCGTCGGTGTCCAACAGGTCAGGCAGCACGATCAGAAACTCATCGCCGCCTTGCCGGCTGATGGTGTCGGTCTCGCGCACGCAAGCGCCCAGGCGCAGCGCGATCTCCTTGAGCAGGGCGTCACCCACGGCATGGCCCAGCGAGTCGTTGATGGTCTTGAAATTGTCCAGATCCAGGAACAGCAGCGCCACGCGCAGGTTGGCCCGATCGGCATAGGCCACCGCCTGCGCGAAACGGTCGTGCAGCAAAAGGCGATTGGGCAGGCCGGTGAGAACGTCGCGGTAGGCGAGAAACTCGATCTGCCGTGCGGCCTGCTTGCGCTCGGTGATGTCGGTGGCAATCGCCAGATAACCGTCAATTTCGCCCGAGGCGCCCCGCAAGGGCGCCAAGGTGGTGCTCAGGTCGAACGCGGTACCGTCGCGCTTTTGCCGCTGCACTTCGAGCTGGATGATGCTCTCGCCATTCAAGACCCGCTCACGCAATTCCCGCGTCTCATCCTCTTTGCTGACCGGCACGCTCGGCAGTGACTTGCCCACGACTTCATCGGCCCGCCAACCGAACAGTTTTTCCGCCGCCAGGTTCCAGGCGGTGATGATGCCTTGCCGGTTGCGGGTGTAGATCGCAAACGGAGAGCTCTGGATGATGGTCTTGTTCAGGTGTTTTTCGGCATCGAGTGTGCGGTTGGCCGCCTGCAGGGCGGCCACGGCGCTGTTCTGATTGCGCCAGGCACGATAGATGAAAGCGCAAAAGGCGGCACTTGCCAGCATGAAAAGCAGCACCATGGCCACGGCCTTCAACACCTCTTCGCGCCAGCCAGCCAGATAGTCATCGGCCGCCAGTCCGATGACCAGATTGAGCGCGCCCGGCTCAATCTTGCGGAAGGAAGAGATTCGCTCCACGTTGTCGACACTGGAGCGGCTCTTGTAGGCGCCACTGGTTTGTCCGCTTGCTAGCAGGCGGCGCAATTCGGGCGAACCGAAAGGCATGCCCACCGACTGGGCCATGTCGCCCGGCGAAGGGTGCCTGACCACCAGCCGGAAACTGTCATCGAAGAGGGCGAACGCGCCCCCGGCCCCAATCTGCAAGGGGACGCTTTGTGCAATGAAATGGGTCAGCGGCACCGCCCCCACCACCACGCCGGCAAAGGTTCCATCAGGCCCTCTGATGGCGCGCGACAACGTGATGACCCACTTGCCGCTGATGCGCCCCTGCACGGGCTGGCCGATGACCAGGCCGGCATCTGGCTGGCGCCGCAGAAGGCTGTAGTAGTCACGGTCGGCAATGCTGACGCGGTCTGTCCGGCTGACGCCGGTGCCATGCGTCAGCTCGCCCTGCGCGTTGGCCAGCCGCAAGCCGCCGAGTTCCGGCAGCCGCTTGAGCTGCTGCTCAATGCGGGTATTGAGCGTGTCCGAAACTGCTGCGTTGCCGGCCAGCTGGTGCTCGGCCTCGGTGACGATGGTCAGCAGGACCTGGTCGATCAATCGCATCGACGCCGTGATGTCGTGCCCCATCAGGCGCGCCAGATTGTCGGTCGTCACGGCGGCCCGCTCTTCGAATTGCAGCCGGCTCTGTTGCAGCGCCCAGGCGGCAAACAGGATCACGCCGAGATTGAGCGCCAGCACAGCAAGCACCAGCCGCGCCACGAAACTGCGCAAGACAGGCACTGCATGGGGCCGCAATGGAATGGGTCTCACCTTCTTGGCTGGATGACGGGCGTGCGCTGCCGAACTCCCGCCGTCGAACTGGCGACACGCCTGATTGTGGGCATGTCCCCGCCTGGACGCAAGCGGGTTACACCCCATGAAGAAAACCCCGGGAGAACCAACATTCTCCCGGGGTTTTCATCGCGCTCGCGCTTGCGAAATGAGTGTGAACAGGCCCTAGCCGTTCTGCAGCGCAGCGATGCGCTCTTCGATCGGCGGGTGGGTCGAGAACAGCTGGCCGATGCCGCCGGCAATGCCCATGGCCGCCATGCTCTTGGGCAGCTCGCCCGCATGCAGGCCGCCCAGGCGGGCCAGCGCGTTGATCATCGGCTGCTTGCGGCCCAGCAGTTGCGCCGAGCCGGCATCGGCGCGGAACTCGCGCTGACGCGAGAACCAGGCCACGATGATGGCGGCCAGGAAGCCGAGCACGATGTCGAGCACGATGGTCGTCACGAAATAGCCGATGCCGGGGCCCGTGTCGCGGTCATCCCCCTTGCGCAGGAAGCTGTCGACGGCATAGCCGATGACGCGGCTGAGGAACACCACAAAGGTGTTCATCACACCCTGGATCAGCGTCATGGTGACCATGTCGCCGTTGGCGATGTGGGCCACCTCGTGGCCGATGACCGCCTCCACCTCTTCGCGCGTCATGCCCTGCAACAAGCCGGTGCTGACAGCCACCAGGGCCGAGTTCTTGAAGGCGCCGGTAGCGAAGGCATTGGGCTCGCCTTCGAAGATGCCGACCTCCGGCATGCCGATGCCGGCCTTGTCGGCGAACTTCTGCACGGTGCTCACGATCCAGGCCTCGTCGGGCGACTGCGGCTGCTCGATCACGCGCACGCCGGCGCTCCACTTGGCCATGGGCTTGCTGATGAGCAGCGAAATGATGGCGCCGCCAAAACCCATGACCATCGCGAAGCCGAGCAAAGCCCCCAGGTTCAGGCCATTGGCCGTGAGGTAGCGATTGACGCCCAGCAGACTGGCCACGATGCCCAGCACCACCACGACCGCGAGGTTGGTCAGAACAAACAGAACAATGCGTTTCATGCTTTCCTTCTACAACAGCCCGTCACGCGCGGACCGATGGCGCGAATGGTAAGGGCGGAACGACGAAAATCAAGACGGAGACAGGGAAAGTCCCCATCACCTGTGGCCATTTGCCTCACCGGTCGCGGGATGATACGGGAAGCGCCGCGCCGCGCGGCGGACGGAACACCTGCGCGTCGTCGTAGAAAACCGGGTTGTCATTGGCCGGCCACCAGCCGGGCACACCCAGCACCGGCAGCGGCACGAAGGGCTTGCCGGCCAGCTTGGCCGCCGTGAGGTCCTGCGCCAGCCAGGCATCCAGGCTTTCTATCGAATTCTCAGCGGGTTGCGCACGATAGACGTGGGCTGTGATCGGTTTTCTTGGGTCAACCAGTTTTTCCAGCAGCGCATGGCCGAACAACAGCAGCCAGGCCTGCGCCCACAGCGGCCGCAACTCGATGAACAGGCGTTGCCAGTCCCGAGCCGCCAGAGCCTCCCACAAGGCATCGGGGGCGCACAGCAGGGCGGCGTTTTCATCGAACACGGTGATGGCATCGCGCACCGGACCGCGCACCGCCTGCACGCCGTCAGCCGCGATCTGCGCCGCCTGCAGCCGGTTGAGCTGCCGCTTGCTCTGCGGGAAGTGGCGCCAGATGATCCCGTTGAAGAAATCGTGCAGACCGTCGCGCGTCGGCACGCCGCCCTGCGCGAAGATGAACTGTTCGTAGGCCATGCCATCGGGCAATGCCGCCTGCGGCACAAAGCGTACCGGCATCGCCGGATCGCTGTTGAGCGCCGCGGCGCAGGAAGCGCCGTCAAGGACCTGCTGTGCCAGGGGCTGCCCCGCCTCGCGGTACGGCGCCAACCAGGGCGCCTGCCAGTCGATCGGCAGGGTCTGTTCACCCTGTTTTTTCATACGCGAACGAGCTCCAAACCGCGCCAATCTAGGCGCACGACGACGCCTAGACTATCCGTCTGGGCGAGAAGTGCAACAACGAGTGGTGCGGTTTGGAGCTCGTTCCCTCCGGGTTGTGGCCAAAAAGGCCATGCGCGGCGTTGCGAAGCCTTGCCGGAGGAAGACTCCGGCAGCATTTCGCGCCTACCGCATGACCTTTTTGATCCGCAACGCGCCATGAAAAAACAGGGCGAACAGACCCTAGACCATGCGCCACGGCAGCGACTCGCCGGAACGCAGCGGCTTGAGCTCGGCCTGGCCGAAGGGGAAGCTCTCCGGCGGCGTCCACGACTCGCGCCGCAGCGTGATGGTGCCGCGGTTGCGCGGCAGACCGTAGAAATCGGCGCCATGAAAGCTGGCAAAGCCTTCGAGCTTGTCAAGCGCACCCGCCAGGTCGAAGGCCTCGGCGTACATCTCGATCGCGGCATGCGCGGTGTAGCAGCCGGCGCAGCCGGTGGCATGCTCCTTCAGGTGCACCGGGTGCGGCGCGCTGTCGGTGCCAAGGAAGAACTTGGGGTTGCCGCTGGTGGCCGCCGCCACCAGGGCCTGGCGATGCACTTCGCGCTTGAGCACCGGCAGGCAGTAGTAGTGCGGCCGGATGCCGCCGGTGAAGATGGCGTTGCGGTTGTACAGCAGGTGGTGCGCGGTGATGGTTGCACCTAGATAGCCGTCACTGGCCTGCACGTACTGCGCCGCCTCCTTCGTGGTGATGTGCTCGAACACGATTTTCAGCTCGGGAAAATCGCGGCGCAGCGGCATGAGCTGCTGCT
Organism: Curvibacter sp. GWA2_64_110; assembly: GCA_001797315.1. Lineage (GTDB taxonomy): Bacteria > Pseudomonadota > Gammaproteobacteria > Burkholderiales > Burkholderiaceae_C > Hylemonella. The sequence continues at coordinate 17,268 of MGPC01000020.1, read as the reverse complement.
CGATGAACACCGCCTCGCGGTCGAACAGGTCGATGTCGGGCGCGGTCACCTCGCCGTGCACCAGCAGCAGCAAGCCCTCTCGCTGCATGGCCTCCAGCGTCTTGTAGGTCTTGCGCAGATCGGTCACGCCGGCATCGCTGTTGGTGGTGGCGCCCGCCGGGTAGAGCTTGGCCGCCACGACACCGGCCTCCCGGGCGCGCTTGATTTCGTCCGGCGGCAGGTTGTCAGTCAGGTAGAGCGTCATCAGCGGCTCGAAGGCCCGGCCCGCCGGCACCGCAGCCTGGATGCGGCGCTTGTAGTCCAGTGCCTGCTGCGCGGTGGTCACCGGCGGCTTGAGGTTGGGCATGATGATGGCGCGGCCGAACTGGGCCGCCGTGTGCGGCACCACGGTGGCCAGCGGTTCGCCGTCACGTACGTGCAGGTGCCAGTCATCCGGGCGGGTGAGGGTGATTTCTTGCGTCATGTCGCTATTTTCCCAGACATGAGGAAGGACGCCCAAACGGAGGTCGCCGCAGAACCGGCTCCGCCGGGCTGCTGGTGGCGTCCCCCTGGGGGAAGCGGCGCAGCCGCTCAGGGGGGCCTCCTAATGCCCCAGGATCTTGTTGAGGAAATCCTTGGTCCGCGGCTGACGATTCTCCGGGTGGCCGAAAAACTCGTCCTTGCTGCAGTCTTCCAGGATACGACCGCCGACGTCGATGAAGATCACGCGGCTGGCCACCTTGCGGGCAAACCCCATCTCGTGCGTGACCACCATCATGGTCATGCCTTCCCGGGCCAGGTTCACCATCACGTCCAGCACCTCGCCCACCATTTCGGGGTCGAGCGCCGAGGTCGGCTCGTCAAACAGCATCACGATCGGGTCCATGCTGAGCGCGCGGGCAATCGCCACGCGCTGCTGCTGGCCGCCCGACAGCTGGCCGGGGAACTTGTCCTTGTGCGCCATCAGGCCGACGCGGTCGAGCATCTTGAGGCCGCGGGCCCGGGCTTCATCCAGGCTGCGCCCCAGCACCTTGACCTGCGCAATGGTGAGGTTCTCGGTCACGGAGAGATGCGGAAACAGCTCGAAGTGCTGGAACACCATGCCGACCCGGCTGCGCAGCTTGGGCAGGTCGGTCTTGGGGTCGTGCAGCGGCACGCCGTCGACGAAGATCTCGCCCTTCTGGATCGGCTCCAGGCCATTGACGGTCTTGATCAGCGTGGATTTGCCCGACCCCGAGGGGCCGCAGACCACCACCACGTCGCCCTTGTTGATGCTGACCGAGCAATCGTTGAGCACCTGCACCGGGCCATACCACTTCGAGACGTTTTTGATTTCAATCATTGTCTTCTCCAGCACTCAGCGAACGATGGCAATCTTGGCCTGCAGGCGCTTGACGAGCCAGGACAGGGCAAAGCAGATCACGAAATACACCACGGCGGCCAGCAGGTAGGCCTCTTCCGGCCGGCCATAGATCTTGCCGGCGTTGGTGAAGCCCTTGAGCAGGTCATAGGCGCCGATGGCGTAGACCAGCGAGGTGTCCTGGAACAGGATGATGGTCTGCGTCAGCAGCACCGGCAGCATGTTGCGAAACGCCTGTGGCAACACCACCAGGCGCATGTTCTGGCCATAACTCATGCCCAGCGCCTGGCCGGCAAAGACCTGGCCGCGCGGGATGGACTGGATGCCGGCGCGCATGATCTCGCTGAAGTAGGCTGCCTCGAAGGCGATGAAGGTGATGACGGCCGAGACCTCGGCGCCGATGGGTTTGCCGATGAGGAACGGGATCAGCAGGTAGAACCACAGGATCACCATCACCAGCGGAATGGAGCGCATGCTGTCGATGTAGACCGCGGCGGGCCAGGTCAGAACCGGCTTGCCCGACAGGCGCATGAGCGCGAGCAGGGTACCGAAAACGATGCCGCCCAGTGTGGCGATGAGGGTCAGCTTGACGCTGAACCAGAAGCCACCGAGCACGAACTTGCTGATGATGTCCCAGTCGAGGAAGGTGAGATCGAGGCCTAGCATGTCAATGCCCCCCGCCGATTCCACCTGCGGTGATGAAGCCGGGGATCTGCACCTTCTTTTCGATGAAGGCGAACACGCGGTTGACGGCGAAGGCTGACAGCATGTAGAGCGCCGTCACAGCCAGATAGACCTCCACCCCGCGCGAAGTTTCCTCCTGCGCCTGCATGGCGAACATGGTGAGTTCGGCAATCGAGACGGCAAAGGCGACCGCCGAGTTCTTCAGCAGGTTCATGGACTCGCTGGTCAGCGGCGGCAGGATGATACGAAACGCCATCGGCAGGATCACGTAGCGATAGGCCTGCGCCGAGGTGAAGCCCATGGCCAGCGCCGCGTAGCGCTGGCCCCGGGGCAGGGCCTGAATGCCGGCGCGCACCTGCTCAGCAATGCGCGCCGAGGTAAAGAACCCCAGCGCGAACACCACCAGCACGAAGCCCGGCACCTGCTGGAAGGCCGGGAACATCTTGGGCACGACAAAGTACCAGAGGAAGACCTGCACCAGCAGCGGGATGTTGCGAAACAGCTCGACCCAGACATTGGCCAGGCGCACCAGCCAGGGGCTATGGGGCAAGGTGCGCAACGTACCCATGAGCGCCCCCATCACCACAGCCACCACCCAGGAGCAACCGGCCACCGAGAGCGTCCAGCCCCAGGCGTCCATCATCCATTGCAGGTAGGTTCGACCACTGCCGTCATCGTTGAGGAATACCTGCCAGTCCCAGGTCATAAGGCGTCTCCGTCAAGAAAATGGGGTTGCGCGTCGGGTCGCAGCCTTCAAAGCACAAACCCTGCCAAGGGCAATGCCGCAGCAGGGTTGTGCAGTTTCCAGGAAGCCGCTTGTCACTTCTTGGCGTAATCTTCCATCGGCCTGTCGTTCGGCGCGGCCCAGGCGGCCTTGGCGCTCTCGCTGATCGGCAAACCCACCTTGTTGTTCTTCGGCGGGATGGGCTGCATGAACCACTTGTCGTAGATCTTGGCGATCTCGCCGGACTTCATCAGGCCCTTGAGCGTGTCATCGGCCAGTTTCTTGAAGGCCGGGTCATCCTTGCGCAGCATGATGGCGATCGGCTCAACCGACAGCACCTCGCCGACGATCTTGAAATCGGCCGGGTTCTTGGCGTTGGCGATGTTGCCGGCCAGGATGGAGCCGTCCATCACAAACGCATCGGCGCGGCCGGATTCGAGCAGCAGAAAGCTGTCGGCATGGTCCTTGCCATAGATTTCCTTGAAGTCGATCCCGTTGGCGCGCTCGTTGCGGCGCAAGGTCTGCACCGAGGTGGTGCCGGTGGTGGTGGCCACGTTCTTGCCATTGAGCTGGGCAATCGAGGTGATGCCGGAACTGGCCTTGACGGCGATGCGCACTTCTTCCACGAAGGTGGTGACCGCAAAGGCCACGTCCTTCTGGCGGGTGGCATTGTTGGTGGTGGAGCCGCACTCGATGTCGATGGTGCCGTTCTGCATCAGCGGGATGCGGTTCTGCGACGTGACCGACTGGTACTTCAGCTCCAGCTTCTTGCCCACCGCTTTTTCCAGGCTGCTGACGATACGCTGGCAGAGCTCGACGTGAAAGCCGGCGTACTTGCCGTCACCCAGGGTGTAGGACAGCGCGCCGGAGGAGTCGCGCACACCCATGGTGACGCTGCCCGAAGCCTTGACCTTGGCGAGGGTGTCATTGGCCTGCGCCAGCACGCTGCCGGCCGTCAAAACGGCCACAGCCAATGCAAGAACTTGTTTCTTCATGCGATCTCCTTGAGGTGTCAGGTTGAGGAACGTAAAGCGCATTCTATGGAATTGGCAGAAAAAAAGAACGCCAGCCTCAAGCACAGGCACGAACGCTCATGACTTCTGGTCCAGCAGGTAGCGCCACAATGCGTCAGCCCGCACCTTGGCAAGGTCGCGCGCCACACCTTTGTGGGTCGGCCGCTCGCGGTAGGCCCGCACCTCCATGGTGATTTGCAGGCCCGGCAAGTCGGCAGGCACTGCACTGACCAGCTTGCCGGCGCGCAACTCGTTCCTCACCGCACTGGATGGCAGAAAGGCCAGGCCATGGCTTTCGAGCGCCATGACCTTGAGTCCCTCGGCCATGTCGGTCTCGTACACGCGATCCAGATGGATGGGCGTGCCGGCTTGCTTGAGCATGAAGTCCACCACCTGCCCCAGGTAAGCTCCGGGGGCATAACCGAGGTAGGGCAAGGGCTGCCCGGCATGTCCCGGCAGCAGAAACAGCGGCTGGCCCTGCGCGTCCGCTCGGGAATAGGGCGCAATGACCTCCTCCCCCAGGCTGACCATCTCGTAGCGATCGGCATCGAGCTGAAACGGTTGTGATGGATGGTGGTAGGCAATCAGCAGATCGCAGCCGCCCTCGACCAGCCGCACCACCGCATCATGGACGTTGAGCGCAATCAGCCGGCTCTTGAGCGGTCCGAATTTTTCGCGCAGGCTGGAAACCCAGGCCGGGAAAAAAGTGAAAGCCAGCGTATGCGGCACCGCGAATTCGATCACGTCCTGCCCGGCCGCCGTATGGCTGCGCAGCATGGCACGCGTGTTGTGCAGGGCCTGCAGCATCTCCAGCGCCTGGCCGTACAGCGTCTGGCCGGCCGGCGTCAGCCGCGTGGGATAGGCGCTACGGTCCACCAAGTCGGTCCCGGCCCAGGCTTCCAACGCCTGGATGCGGCGCGAAAACGCCGGCTGCGTGACGTGGCGCAGCTGCGCCGAGCGGCTGAAACTGTGCGTCTCGGCCAGGCTGACAAAGTCCTCAAGCCACTTGGTTTCCATGCCGCGGATTATGCGTCGCCCACATATGCTATTAATTTAATAGCTGCTTGCGCATATTTCATAGGGCCAAGAGCACAAAATCATTCCGAACTTTGCTGCAGCGCCCACATGCGCGCGTAGATCCCGTTCTGCGCCAGCAGCGCCGCATGCGCGCCGCGCTCGACGATGCGCCCGGCCTCCAGCACCAGGATCTCGTGTGCATCGACCACGGTGGAGAGACGGTGCGCGACCACCAGGGTGGTCTTGTTGTGCGCCACGCTCTGCAGCTCAGCCTGGATGGCGCGTTCGTTGGCCGAATCCAGCGCCGAGGTGGCTTCGTCGAAGATCAGGATCGGCGGGTTCTTCAGCAGGGTGCGCGCAATCGCCACCCGCTGCTTCTCGCCGCCGGAGAGTTTCAGACCACGCTCGCCCACCATGGTGTCGTAGCCCTTGGGCGTAGCGCTGATGAACGCGTGGATGTGCGCCGCACGGGCGGCCTCTTCAACCTCCGCCCGACCGGCGCCGGGGCGGCCATAGGCAATGTTGTATTCCACCGTGTCATTGAACAGCACGGTGTCCTGCGGCACGATGCCGATGGCCTGGCGCAGGCTGGCCTGCGTCACCTGGCGGATGTCCTGCCCGCCGATGGTGATGCGGCCCTGCTGCACATCGTAGAAACGGTAGAGCAGGCGCGCCAGCGTGGACTTGCCGGCGCCGGAGGGGCCGACCACGGCCACCGTCTTGCCGGCCGGGATCTCGAAGCTGAGGTGGTGCAGGATGGGACGCGAGGGGTCGTAGGCGAAGCTGACGTCCTCGAAGCGCACGGATGGGGCGTTCGCGCCTTGGGACGGCCCGGCCGCGCTCAAGCGCCTGCCTGAAGACAGCACCAGTGCCGATGCACCGGGCGCATCGGCCACCTCGCGCTCGCGCTGCAGCAGGGTGAACATCTTGTCCAGGTCGGTCAGGCTCTGCTTGATCTCGCGGTAGATCACCCCCAGGAAGTTCAGCGGGATGTAGAGCTGGATCATGAAGGCATTGACCATGACCAGATCGCCCAGCGTCATGCGCCCGTCCACCACGCCCTGGGTGGCGCGCCACAGCATCGCCACCAGGCTGATGGCGATGACCAGTTGCTGCCCGGTATTGAGCAGACTCAGGGTGGACTGGCTCTTGAGCCGGGCCTGGTGCAGACGCGCCAGGCTCTCGTCGTAACGCCCGGCCTCGAAATCCTCGTTATTGAAGTACTTGACGGTCTCGTAGTTGAGCAGCGAATCCACGGCTTTGCTGTGGGCGATCGAATCGAACTCGTTGGCCTGCTTGCGGAACTGGGTGCGCCATTCGGTGACCGTCACGGTGAACAGGATGTAGCCCGCCAGCGCGCCCAGGGTGATCCAGGCGAACCAGACGTCGAACTTGACGGCCAGGATGGTCAGCACCAGCGTCACCTCGATCAGGGTCGGCACGATGCTGTAGAGCGAATAGGAGATCAGCGATTCGATGCCGCGCACGCCGCGCTCGATGTCGCGCGTCATGCCGCCGGTCTGGCGCTCCAGGTGAAAGCGCAGGCTCAGGGCATGCAGATGGCGGAAGGTCTCCAGCGCAATGCTGCGGGCCGCGCCCTGGGTGGCTTTGGCAAACACCAGTTCGCGCAGTTCGGCAAACAGCGTGGTCGCCAGGCGCAGCGCCCCGTAGGCCAGCAGCAGTCCAACCGGCACCACCAGCGCGGCGACCGCATCGCCGGGCTTGATGTCCATGGTGTCCACCAGGTTCTTGAGCAGCACCGGCACGCCCACATTGGCCAGCTTGGCCCCCACCATGAAAGCCAGCGCAGCCAGCACGCGCCACTTGTACTGCCACAGGTAGGGAAACAGGCGCCGCAGCGTGTCCCAGTCGGAATGCGGCACGGCCGGCTGGGCCGGGGTGCCGGCGGCGGAAGACAAGGCGGTATCGCCAAAGCGGCGCATGGAGGACAATCCAGGTTGTTGTTGTTCCAAGATTGTCCCCCATGTCCGAGATTTCAAGCACCGCCCCGATCCAGCCGCCCTCCGATGAGGAGCTGGTGCTCAAGGTCATCCCGATGCCGGCCGACTGCAACGCCAATGGCGACATCTTCGGCGGCTGGGTCATGGCCCAGGTCGACCTGGCCGGCTCGGTCATTCCGGCGCGTTACGCCGACGGCCGCATGGCCACGGTGGCCGTCAACGAGTTCATCTTCAAGCAGCCGGTGCGGGTCGGCGACATCCTGTCCTTTTATTCCAAACTCACCCGCCTGGGCCGCACCTCCATGACGGTCAAGGTCGAGGTCTATGCCGAGCGCTTCCGCGCCCAGGGCCAGTTCGTCAAGGTGACGGAAGCCAGCCTGACCTACGTCGCCATCGACGATCAGGGCAAACCGCGCCCGCTTCCCCGCCCGCAGGGCTGAGCCGGCCGCAGCGCCGAGGGGCCTACGACACGATGTAGGCGGCCGCGCCGGCCGACAGCAGCTTGCCGTCGGGGCCGAAGAACTCCATGCGCGTGGTCGCCACGCGCGAGCCCAGCCGCAGCACTTCGGCCCGCAACTCGAAGTGCTCGCCGATGCCGGGGCGCAGGTAGTCGATCCGCAGGTCGATGGTACCGAGCTTGCCGAAACGGTGCAGCCGCTGCAGCGGCAGCTCGTCCATATGGCGCGCGCCGATGGCCGCCATCACCGCCAGGCCGCCCATCGCATCCAGCCCGGCGCTGATGACGCCGCCGTGGATGCGGTTGTGCCCGTAGTGGCCGATCAGCGCCGGCCGCATGTCGATGCGCGCCGTCACGAACTCGGGCTCGAGCGCCGTGATCTTCAGGCCCAGCACCTGGTTGAAAGCGATCTTTTCTTCGAAGATCAGCTTGAGCCCGGCAACGAACTCTTCCTCGAATTCGATCACGGGCGCGACAGAAGCAGCTTTGCTCATGGGCGCACTTAGAGTTTGGAGAAATCAGGACGACGCTTCTCCATGAACGCAGTGAAGGCCTCACGCGCCGCCGGCTCGCGCAGCATGCGGCCGAAGCTCGCGCCTTCCTCGGTCATCTGTTCCAGCACGCGCGTCGCCTGTCCCTTTTTCATCAGGCGCTTGGTCTCGACCAGTGCCGACAGCGGCTTGGCCGCCAGCTTGCGCGCCTGCGCCTGGGCATAGGCATTGGCCTCGGTCGGCGGCAGTACGCGGTTGACCAGGCCGGCTTCCAGCGCCGCTTCGGCCATGAAGGGTTCACCCAGCAGCAGCGCCTCGGCCGCACGGTGGTAACCGAACATCTGCGGCACCAGCAGGCTGGACGCCGCCTCCGGGCACAGGCCCAGGTTCACAAAGGGCATGGAAAAGGCTGCGTTGTCGCCGGCATAGACCAGGTCGCAGTGGAACAGCAGCGTGGTGCCGATACCGACTGCCGGGCCGCTGACGGCCGCGATCACCGGTTTCGGGAAGCCGGCAATACCGCGCAGGAAACGGAACACCGGAGCGTCCTCGGTGGCGGGCGGCTGGTTCAGGAAGTCGCCGATGTCGTTGCCGGCGCTGAATACCGTCTCATGCCCCTGGATCACCAGCACGCGCACGGCCGCATCGGCTGCCGCCTGCTCGACGGCATCCGCCATGGCGGCATACATGGCCGACGTGATGGAGTTCTTGCGCTCCAGCCGGTTGAAGCTGAGGGTGGCTACACCGTCTTCGGTGTGGACGAGGATGTCGGACATGACGTTCATTCCTTGAAATAGACAATCTGATGCGAGGTGGCCAGCAACTGGCCGGCCTGGTTCCAGAGTTCGGCACTCTGGTCGAAAAAACCGTTGAAGAAGGATTGTGCCCGCGCCTGCCCCAGCAGGTAGCCGCTGCCGGTGGCGGCGAGTTCGTCGGCACCGGCATGGAAATACACCGTCATGGACACCGTGCCCACCGGCGTCATGCGGGCGCGGCGGCGCCAGACGCGCGGCGGGAAGACATCGGCCAGCGCCAGCAGGCTGCAGAAATCGAGCGGCCGCGGCGGGTCGTCACGCATCCAGAGCTGGGTCAGGCTGTCGGCCTCAGTGCCGTCCCACTGCTCGGGGAGCCCGCCGGCACAGGGCCGGATGTCGTAGCGCTGCAGCCAGGCCACCGGCCGCTTCAGGCTCCCGCGCTCAATGCTGCCGGGCGTCGGCACCTCGGGCATGACGGCATCGGCGGCACTCCAGGTGCTGCGACGCACCGCCGTTACCACCGTGGCCGTGAGCGCCACCGCATCCTGCCCGGCCTGATCGGTCTGCGACAGCAGCACCAGCCAGTGCTGGGTGGAACGGTTGGTGCGTACCGGCCGGGCTTCGATGCGAAAAGGCCCCTCGCCCAGTGCGGCGGCGAAGTTGGCCGTGAAGGACACCGGTTCGCCCAGGCGCTTCGGATGCCGCAGCACCGCCTGCAAGGCCTGTGCGGCACTGATGCCGCCGAACGGCCCGACCATGTTCCAGTAGGCGGGGCTGGTCCGCCCCAGGAACAGATCTTCGGCTTGCGCCGTCAGCGCCATTGCCGCATCGAAAGCATGCTCAGCCATGGGGCGCTCCAGGCAAGCCGTGTTGCTCATGCGGCCGCCGAACGCGACAGGCCGGCCAGCCACTGCCCCATCTTGGGCCACAGCAAGGCCTCATGCTCGCGCCGGAACGGGCCGAAATGGCCGATGCGGCGTACCGCCAGATCGGCCGGCGCAATGCGCTGGATTTCGCGTGGCGCGTTCTCATAGAAGCCGATCAGGCTGCGCGTGCCACGCAGGGTCATCAGCTCATCGTCGGCGATGGACAGTGCCAGCACGGGAAAGGTCACACTGGCGTAGCCTTGCCGCGCCGCCTCGCCCTCCGCCCCCACGCTGTAGCGCGGGTGCAGGCACCACCTGCGCCATTGCAGCATGACGCCGGCCGGCAGGTCGCCCACTTTCTTCAGTCTGCGCCCGGGGAAATAGCCGCACAGACGGGTGGCCAGCGGCACCAGGAAGAACCAGAAGTAGGGCACGATGCGCTTGAGCTGCGGCGCGTTCTCGCGCCAGTAGCCGCTGCCTGCGGCCACGCTGAGCAGGCCGCTGACCTTGTGCTGGTTGTTGAGCAGGCCCGGGAGCTGAGCACCCAGGCTGTGGCCCAGCAGGTACAGCGGCTGCTCCGGTTGCGCCGCGTGGGCGTGGTCGATCACGGTTTCGTAATCGCGCGTCCAGTCGTACAGATCGGCCTTGAAGCCGCGCAGGCGGCCATGCGGGGTGTCCGGCACGGAGTCGCCCGAACCGCGGTAATCGAAGGTGCTCACGCGCCACCCCTGCCCCGCCAGCCACTGCGCGAACGCGGCATAGTAGTCCTGCCGCACGCCCATGGCGCCACCGATCACCACACTGCCCCGGCTCGGGCTGTCGGGCTCGTAAATGCGGGCCATGAGCCTGGCGCCATCACTCGCCTGTATGACTTCTGCTCTCATGTCTTGCTCCTCCAGGTCGTTAAAAAGGCCACTCTGCGGTGGCCTGAATCGCGGTCTTAGACGCGCTCGAAAATACCGGCAGCCCCCTGCCCCATGCCCACGCACATGGTCACCATGCCGTATTTCTTGTTGTGCCGGCGCAGGGCATGCACCACGGTGGCCGAGCGGATGGCACCGGTGGCCCCCAGCGGGTGGCCCAGCGCGATGGCGCCGCCCATGGGGTTGACCTTGGACGGGTCCAGGCCCAGGGTGTTGATGACGGCCAGCGACTGGGCGGCAAACGCTTCGTTGAGTTCGAACCAGTCGATGTCGTCCAGCTTCAGGCCGGCTGCGCGCAAGGCCGCGGGGATCGCCTCGATCGGGCCGATGCCCATGAGGTGCGGCGGCACGCCGCGCGAGGCGAAGCTGACGAAGCGCGCCAGCGGCGTCAGGCCGAAACGCTTGACCGCATCGCCGCTGGCCAGGATCAGCGCGCCGGCGCCGTCCGAGGTCTGCGAGCTGTTGCCGGCCGTGACCGAGCCGCGCGCGGCGAACACGGTCTTGAGCTTGGCCAGCGCTTCGAGCGTGGTGTCGGCGCGCGGGCCTTCGTCCAGGTTGACGGTGCGCGACTTGGCAATCACCTCGCCACTGCCCAGGTTGGCGCTGCGGTCCGTCACTTCGATCGGCGTGATCTCGGCCGTGAACTCGCCGGCCTGCTGGGCGCGGATGGCGCGCAGGTGCGACTCGAGCGCAAAGGCATCCTGCATGTCGCGGCGGACCTTCCACTGCTGCGCCACTTTCTCGGCCGTCAGGCCCATGCCGTAGGCAATGCCGACGTCACCATCGCGCGCGAAGATCGAGGGCGACAGCGAGGGCGAGTTGCCCATCATGGGCACCATGCTCATGCTTTCCACACCGGCGGCGATCATGACCTCGGCCTCGCCGACACGGATGCGGTCGGCCGCCATCTGCACGGCCGACAAACCGGAGGCGCAGAAGCGGTTGACGGTGATGCCGCCCACGCTGGTGGGCAGGCCGGCCAGCACGGCGCCGATGCGCGCCACGTTGAGGCCCTGTTGCGCTTCGGGAATGGCACAACCGCACACGATGTCCTCGATGGCAGCCGGGTCCAGCCCCGGCGCCTGAGCCAGCGCGGCTTTCAACGTGGTGGCCAGCAGGTCGTCCGGGCGGGTGTTGCGGAAGAAACCGCGGTGCGAGCGACCGATGGGCGTGCGCGTGGCGGCGACGATGTAGGCGTCTTGAACTTGTTTCATGTGGATCCTTCAAAGATCACGTTGTAAGAGCGATTAGGTTCGCGGCTGAGGAAGCGTAGCGAGCAGGCCTCAGGCAAGGCGGACGGAGCGCAGCCACCGCAACGTACTTCCTGTACGTGAGGATGGCGAGCACCGCCCAACGCGGCATGAGGTCTGCGCAGTAGCTTCATCAGTTGCGAAGCGGTTTGCCGGTGGAGAGCATGCCCATGATGCGTTCCTGCGTCTTGGGATGCACGATGAGCGAGCAGAAGGCCTGGCGCTCCAGCGCCATCAGGTATTCCTCGGACACCAGGGTGCCGGGGTCGACCTCGCCGCCGCACACCACGTTGGCGATCAGGCTGGCGATGTGGAAGTCGTGCTGGCTGATGAAGCCGCCGTCGCGCATGTTGACCAACTGGCCCTTGATGGTGGCCACGCCGCTGCGGCCGGCCACCGGGAACAGGCGCTGATGCGGCGCACGCCAGCCGCCCTGGTACATGGCACGGGCTTCGTTCAAAGCGACGAACAGCAGCTCGTCCTTGTTCGGCACGATAACGTCGCTCTCCAGCAGATAGCCCAGCTTGCGCGACTCCAGCGCGCTTGTTCCCACCTTGGCCATGGCCGCGGCGGTGAAGCCTTCGGTCAGGAAGGGCAGGATGTCCTTGCCGGTGGAGGCCGCGGCGTTCTCGGCGGCACGGCGGGCGATGTAGGTCAGACCGCCGGCGCCCGGGATTAGGCCCACACCCACCTCGACCAGACCGATGTACGACTCCATGGCAACGACACGACGGGCCGAATGCACCGCCAGTTCGCAGCCGCCGCCCAGCGCCATGCCGCGGATGGCCGACACCACCGGCACCCCGGCATAACGCAGCCGCAGCATCATGGTTTGCATCTCGTGCTCGGCGCCGTCAATGGCGCTGACGCCCGCCACCATGAAAGCCGGCATCATGGCCTGCAGGTCGGCGCCGACGCTGAAGGGCTCGTCGCCGGACCAGATCACCAGGCCCTGGTAGTCTTTCTCCGCCAGTTCGATGCCCTGCATCAGGCCCTCGACCACATCCGGGCTGATGGCGTGCATCTTGGTCTTGATGCTGGCAATCAGCACCTCATCGTCCAGGGTCCACAGGCGAACGCCACTGTTCTCTTGCAGCGTCTTGCCGGCGACCTGGTATGTCACACTGCCGTCGCCCAGCACGCGCTCGGGGAAATGCTGGCGCGCATAAACCGGCAGCTGGCGGCGCGGCTCGAATTGGCCCGAAGTCGGATTCCACGAACCCTGCGGCGTGTGCACGCCACCGGCCTTGGCTACCGGACCGTCGAACACCCATTTGGGCAGCGGTGCCTTGCACAAGGCCTTGCCCGCATCGATGTCCTCCTGGATCATCTTCGCCACCTCCAGCCAGCCGGCTTCCTGCCAGAGCTCGAAGGGACCCTGCTTCATGCCGAAACCCCAGCGCATGGCCTGGTCGACGTCGCGCGCCGTATCGGCCACTGCCGCCAGATGCACGGCGGCATAGTGGAAGCTGTTGCGCAGAATGGCCCAGAGGAACTGGCCCTGTGCACCTTCGCTGTTGCGCAGCAGCTTGAGGCGTTCGCCGGCCGGCTTCTTGAGCATGCGCTCGTACACGGCATCGGCCTTCTGGTCGCCCGGCACATATTCCTTGCCCGCCAGGTCGAAGCGCAGGATGTCGCGCCCGACCTTCTTGTAGAAACCCGCCTTGCTCTTCTGGCCCAGGTTCCCCATGTCCAGCAGGGTCTTGAGCACTGCGGGCGTGCCGAAGCTGCCGTAGAACGGATCGCTCTTCTCGTCCAGGTTGTCCTGCAGCGTCTTGATGACGTGGGCCATGGTGTCCAGGCCCACCACGTCGGCGGTACGGAAGGTGCCGGAGCTGGCACGGCCGAGCTTCCTGCCGGTAAGGTCGTCCACCACATCGTAGCTGAGACCGAAGTTCTCGACTTCCTTCATGGTAGCCAGCATGCCGGCGATGCCGACGCGGTTGGCGATGAAGTTGGGTGTGTCCTTGGCGCGCACCACGCCCTTGCCCAGGCCGCTGGTGACGAAGGTTTCGAGCTGGTCGAGGATGGCCGGCTGCGTGGTCGGCGTGGCGATCAGCTCCACCAGGTACATGTAGCGCGGCGGGTTGAAGAAGTGGATGCCGCAGAAGCGCGGCTTGATTTCTTCCGGCAGCGCTTCCGACAGCTTGGTGATCGACAGGCCCGAGGTGTTGGAGGCCACGATGGCGTGCTTGGCAATATGGGGCGCGATCTTCTTGTACAGATCGAGCTTCCAGTCCATGCGTTCCGCGATGGCCTCGATGATCAGGTCGCACTCTTTCAGCAGTGCCAGATGTTCTTCGTAGTTGGCCGCCTGGATCAGGCCGGCATCATCGGCCACACCCAGCGGGGACGGCTTGAGTTTCTTCAGGTTGTCAATCGCCTTGAGCGCGATGCCGCTCTTCGGGCCTTCCTTGGCCGGCAGATCGAACAGCACGACCGGCACCTTGACATTGACGAGGTGAGCGGCGATTTGCGCGCCCATCACGCCGGCGCCGAGCACGGCGACTTTTCTGACTTGGAAACGTGACATGAATGTCTTCCTTGTTTATTGCACACGAACCCAGATCTGGGTCCGGTAGAAGGGGCCGATATAGCCCCGGATTTGCAACTTGCTGCCCCCCTCGAGCGGGGTCATGCGCAGCGTGTAGGTCTTGCCGTTGTCGGGGTCGAGGATCTTGCCGTCTTCCCAGACGTCCTTGCCCTCGGCCTTCTGGGCACCGCGGATGATCTCCATGCCCAGCTTGGGTTGGCCCTTGCGGTCATCGGTGCAGAGATCGCAGTTCGGCGACGCCGACGGCGCCAGCGATTTCTCGACCACGCCGGTCAGCACGCCGGCTGACTCGCGGATGCGGATTTCCGCCTTGGGCTTGTTGGTCGCATCGTCGATGCTTTGCCACAGACCCACCGGGGTGGCCTGCGCCAGCGCCGAGCTCGTTGCAAGTGCCAGCAACGCACCAAAGGCCCAGCCGAGGGCACCCGTGGAACCGGCTTTGCCGGGCCACTGGGTGCGCCCCCCTGGGGGGGAGACGCCGAAGGCGGGTCGGGGGGGAGTCATCTTCATGCCAAGGCGAGGTCGGTGTCCATCAGCACCTTGCTGCCGGCGCGCGCGGTACGCATCAGTGTTGCGGTCTCGGGGAACAGCTTGGCGAAATAAAAGCGTGCCGTCTGCAGCTTGGCTTGGTAGAACGGATCGGTGTTGCCGGCTGCGATTTCGCGCAGCGACACGGCCGCCATGCGGGCAAAGAAGTAGCCGAACACCAGGTGACCGGCTACGCGCAGGTAGTCCACCGCAGCCGCGCCCACTTCGTCGGCATTCTGGAAGCCCTTGAAGCCGATCTCGGTGGTGAACTTGGTCATCTGGTCACCCAGGTAGGCCAGCGGGTTGATGAACTCGGCCATCTTCTCGTTGACGCCTTCCTCTTCCACCAGCGCGCCGACCAGCTTGCCGAACTTCTTCAGCGTAGCGCCGTTGTTGCCCAGGATCTTGCGGCCCAGCAGGTCGAGCGACTGCACGGTGTTCGTGCCTTCATAGATCATGTTGATGCGGGCATCGCGCACGAACTGCTCCATGCCCCACTCCTTGATGTAGCCGTGGCCGCCGAAGACCTGCTGGCACATCACGGTGGCTTCGAAACCGTTGTCGGTCAGGAAGGCCTTGATGATGGGGGTCAGCAGGGCCAGCATCTCGTCGCTGTCCTTGCGCACCTTCTCGTCGGGGTGGTACAGATGCTGGTCCAGCAGCATGGCGCAGTAGCAGGCCAGGGCACGGCCACCTTCGGCATAGGCCTTGGCGGTCAGCAGCATCTTGCGCACGTCGGGGTGCACGATGATGGGATCGGCTTCCTTGTCCTTGGCCTTGACGCCGGAGAGCGAGCGCATCTGGATGCGGTCCTTGGCATAGGCCAGGGCGTTCTGGTAGGCCACTTCGGTCAGCCCCAGGGACTGGTTGCCCACGCCCAGGCGGGCGGCGTTCATCATCACGAACATGGCCTGCAGGCCCTTGTTGGGCTGGCCGACCAGGGTGCCGACGGCATCTTCCAGAATCATCTGGCAGGTCGAGTTGGCGTGAATGCCCATTTTGTGCTCCAGGCCGCCGCAGTAGATGCCGTTACGCGTGCCCAGGGAGCCGTCGGCCTTCACGTTGAATTTCGGCACGGCGAACAGGCTGATGCCCTTGCTGCCCTTGGGCGCGTCGGGCAGGCGGGCCAGCACCAGGTGCACGATGTTCTCTGCCAGGTCGTGCTCACCGGCGCTGATGAAGATCTTGGCGCCGTTGAGCTTGTAGCTGCCATCGGCCTGGGGTTCGGCCTTGGTGCGCAGCATGCCGAGGTCGGTGCCGCAGTGCGGCTCGGTCAGGCACATGGTGCCGGTCCACTCGCCGCTGACCAGCTTGGGCAGGTAGAGCTTCTTCTGCTCGTCGGTGCCGTGGGCGTGCAGGGCTTCGTAGGCGCCGTGCGACAGGCCGGGGTACATGGTCCAGGCCTGGTTGGCCGAGTTCATCATTTCGTAGATGCACTGGTTGACCACGAAGGGCAGACCCTGGCCGCCGTAGTTCGGGTCGCAACTCAGCGCAGCCCAGCCGCCATCCACGTACTGGGCGTAGGCTTCCTTGAAGCCCTTGGGCGCGGTGACCTCGTGGGTGGTCTTGTCGAGCTTGCAGCCTTCGGCATCTCCGCTGATGTTGAGCGGGAAGATCACATTAGCGGCGAACTTGCCACCCTCTTCCAGCACGGCATTGATGGTGTCGGCATCGGTGTCGGCATGGCGCGGAATCTGCTTGAGCGACTCGGTCACGTTGAGCACTTCGTGCATCACGAACTGCATGTCGCGCAGGGGCGGGTTGTAGCTGGGCATGGGTTTACTCCTTGGTGGATTTGGTCGTGGATTTGCGGGTGTTCTTGACGGTGGCACTTCTGGCCGTGAGGCTTCTCAACGCCGGGGCGCTGACGGCGGCTTCGCTGCCGTACTGGGCCAGGATGCGCTCAAAACCCTTGTTGGCACGCTCGATCGAACCTGGGGTCTTGAGGAAACGTGCCTCATAGTGCAGGCCCAGAATCAGGCTGTGAATTTCGAACACGATCTGGCGCTCGTCGGCATCCGGGGAGAGCTGGCCTTCCTCCTTGGCCTGCACCACGGCGCGGTGCACGGCAGCCAGCCAGGTTTTGACGGAGCTCGCCAGCGCATCGCGCACCGGCCCGGTCCGGTCATCGAAATCGACGGCGCCACTGATGAAGATGCAGCCGGACTGAAGCTCCACGGTCACGCGCTTCATCCAGTTGGCAAACAAGGCCTGCAGACGGGGCAGGCCGCGCGGCATTTTCAATGCCGGGTAGAAGATTTCCTGCTCGAAGCGATGGAAGTATTCGCGGATCACCGAAATCTGCAACTCTTCGCGCGAGCCAAAGTGGGCAAACACGCCGGATTTGCTCATGCGCGTGACTTCGGCCAGCACACCGATGCTCAGGCCCTCAAGACCGATCTGGGACGCCAGGCCGAGCGCGGCATCGACAATGGCCAGCTTGGTCTGCTGCCCCTTGTGCAGGGCGCGCCCTTCCCGGGCGTTATCGCGGCTTGCTGCGCGCGCGGTCTTGGCGGATAGCTCGACAACGGTCATGGCAAAAAAATAAAACGAACGATCGTGCTATTTTGCATGAAAAAAAGAGAACCCCGCAAGCCCCCTGAAAAAATAAAGGTTCTTCACGGATTTCCGGGGAATGCTGCCTTGATCTTGAGGAAGAAGTAGTCGGTATTGCGATACCCGAAGGCCATACGCTTGATCAGCTTG
>MGPC01000019.1 GCA_001797315.1 Curvibacter sp. GWA2_64_110 | reverse complement strand
CCGCGACGGCCGTGGTGATCCTTGGCGTGGGTCTTGAAGTGGGGGGTGAGTTCGTTGATGCGAGCGGTCAGCAGGGCGACCTGGACTTCCGGGCTGCCGGTGTCGGTGGCGCTGCGGGCGTTGGCTTTAACAACTTCAGCCTTGATGCTGGATGCGATCATTTCATTCTTCCTGTCATGCGGGGCGGCACCGGCCGGATTCGGCCGTGACGTCCCAGGTTGTCAACTTGCGCCGGTGGCTGGAACTGCTGCCGGCGTGCGTCTTGCTGAATTGCAAAACCTTCGGATTATAGCCGAAACCGCTGGTTTCAGGCCTTTTGTTGAGCCAGCCAGGCCCGCAGCCGCCCCACCCCCAGCACCAGCCGCTGCGGGTCGCGGGAGGCAAAACACCAGCGCAGCCAGCCCTGCGCCTCGGGGGCGAAGGCCTCGCCCGGCGCCAGGCCCAGGCCGGCCTCCACCACCAGGCGCTTGGCCGTGGCCAGCGAGTCCGGGTAGCCGGCCAGCCGGAAAAAGGCGTACATGCCGCCCGCCGGCGTGGCCACCTGCACGCCAGGCACGGCCTGCAGCAGCGGCAGCAGGGTATCGCGGCCGGCCTTGAGCTGCGCCACCACCCGCGGCGTCACCTCGCCGGCACGCTGCAGCGCCACCATGGCGGCACGCTGGGTAAAGACACTGGCGCACGAGGTGTTGAACTCGATCAGCTTGCCCATGTCGTGCGTCAGGGAAGCCGGCAGCACCAGCCAGCCCAGGCGCCAGCCCGTCATGAGGAAACTCTTGGAGAAGCTGTGCACCACGATCAACCGATCGTCCGCTGCCGCCACATCCAGAAAACTCGGGGCGCATCCGTTCGGGCTAGGTTCGTAGTACAGCTGCGAGTACACCTCGTCGGCCACGATCCAGGTGCCGGTGCGGCGGCAATGCTCCAGGATGCGCTGCTGCTCGGCGCGCGTCAGCGTCCAGCCGGTCGGGTTGTTGGGTGCGTTGAGGATCAGCACCTTGGTCGCCGGCGTCACGGCGGCCAGCAGGCTCTCGATATCCAGCGTCCAGGCCCCCGCGACCGGCGTGAGCGACACGCAGGTGAGTCGAGCGCCCATGATGACCGGCTGCGCCGTCAGGTTGGGCCACACCGGCGTGACGGCCACCACCTCGTCGCCCGCCGCCACCAGCGCCTGCATCGCCAGCATCAGCGCACTCACGCCGCCGGAGGTAACGGCGATGCGCTCCACCCCGATCGGCCCATGGTGGGCGCTCATGTGCGCCGCAATGGCCTCACGCAACTCGGGAAGGCCGAGGTTGTGGGCATAAAAGGTCTCTCCCTTCTGCAGCGACTCGATGGCCGCCTGACGGATGAAGTCGGGCGTAACCTCGTCGCCCTCACCGAACCAGAAGGCCAGCACGTCAGGGCGATTCAGGCCGGCATTGGCCACCTCGCGGATTTTCGATTCCTGCAGCTGGTGGATGACGTCACGCATGGGTAATCTCAAAAAATCAAGGACGCTGCATTTTGCAGCTGCTGGGCTGCTCGGCACGGGCAGCGGGCAGGACCTTGATGACGCGGAAGCCGTAACCCGAGCCTTCGACGTCGAACTTCACGCCCGCAGCGCCCTGGCGCTCCATCAGGCCCACCATCAACTGCTGCTGGAACTGGTGGTCCAGCGCGCGCATGGCGCCGTGCTGACCGTGCAGCAACACATCGGCTTTTTCCAGCTGGCTGGCGACGTCCACCACCTGCAGCGAACCGGCGCGCTCGATCGCCTGCACCAGCGCCTCCACCATCAGTTGCATGCGCATGTGGACGTAGTCGTCGGCCGGCTTCGGGAAGCGCTGGCGGAAGGACTGGTAGAACACCTCGCTGGGCGCGCCCGGCGCGTTGGGCAGCCAGTCGGCCACGGCGATCACGCGGCCAACGCCAGCATCGCCCAGCGCCGCCGGCGCGCCCAGCGCATTGCCGTAGAAGGTGTAGAACTTGCCTTCATAGCCGGCCTCGCGCGCCGCCTTCACCAGCAGCGTCAGGTCATTGCCCCAGTTGCCGGTGATGACGGCCTGCGCACCGCTGGTCTTGATCTTGGCCGCGTAGGGCATGAAGTCCTTGACCCGCCCCATCGGGTGCAGCTCATCGCCAACGACCTTCACGTCGGGGCGTTGCTGCCCCAGCTGGCGCCGCGCCTCGCGCGCCACGGCCTGGCCGAAGCTGTAGTCCTGCCCGATCAGGTAGGCGCTCTTGACCGACTTGTCGCCCTTCAGGACATCCATCAGCGCCGCCATGCGCATGTCGGCATGGGCGTCGAAGCGGAAATGCCAGAAGCTGCATTTCTCGTTGGTCAGGATCGGATCGACCGCCGAATAGTTGAGGAACAGCACACGCTTGCCCGGTTCGCGTTCGTTGTGCTTGTTGATGGCATCGATCAGCACCGCCGCGGTAGCCGAGGAGTTCCCCTGCATCACAAAGCGGGCGCCATCGTCGATGGCGGCGCGCAGCACGGCCAACGCCTCCTCGTTCTGGCCCTTGCTGTCGTAACGCTCGATCTGCAACGGGCGGCTGCCGCCTGCTGCGGCCGGCAGCTTGACGCCGCCGCGCGCATTGACGCGCTCCGTTGCCCACACCAGGTTGCGATAGACCGCCTCGCCGGTGTTGGCAAAGGGGCCGCTCAGGCCTTCGATCATCGCGATCTTGATGGGGGCCGGCCGGGCCTGGGCCAGCAAGGCGACGGGCAGAGATAAAGCCAGTGCCAACGATTTCAATACCGGACGGCGAAAAATATTCATGAGGAAACGGCTCTTGAAAACAAAGAAGATGCTCGCAATTTCGATCCAGGCGGCAATCGGAAAAGAAGGCCGCGCAGTGTAAGGGATGCGCTCATTCTCCATCTCTTGCAGACCCAGTTACGTGTCATTGTTTATGCCTACCAGGAGCTTGATCATGTTGTTCACCCCCGTCATCCGTCGTTCCGCGTTCAACCCGTCCCTGCGTTCGCTGGACCGCTTCTTCGACGCCGCTCTGCAAGCCCCCGCCATCCCGACCAACAGCTGCCGCATCGAACAGGACGACAAGGCCTTCACCCTGGGCTTCGATGTGCCGGGCGTGACGCGCGACCAGCTGTCGATCGGCATCGAAGGCAATGTGGTACGCCTGGAAAGCCTGCCGGAAGCCGCGCGCCAGTACAAGGCCGCCTACGAACTGCCGCAGGACATTGATGCCGCCTCCAGCGTTGCCAAGCTGGAAAACGGTGTGCTGACCCTCAAGCTGGCCAAGGTGCAGCCGGAGAGCAAAGTCACCAAGCTCACCATCAACTGAGTTTGTTCGACAACAAAAAAGGCCGCGAATCTCGCGGCCTTTTTGTTATGGTCTCAGCGTTTGACATAAGGGGCGCGCTTTAGCGCGTCCCGCTTAATGGATGGATTAGGCGGATTACCTTTGCGGAGAGGCAGGATCATTATTGTTTGTCGAGATTTGAGACCAGTGCCCGGATAAGAGGCGGTTAGCCTCTCTCACGAAATCACTTCTGTAGTTGGGGTCAGTAAAGCGCACAGTAAATTGGTTGTTATTTTTTAGCCAAAATGCTCTTGTTGTACCACCCCATCCAATTTGGGGGTACGCCCCTTTCTCAACACATTGGGCGATAGCGCGTAGACAGTGCAATACAGTTGCATCAGAGGTGCTGCACGTAATGCTGTAGCGATATTTAGTGTGATTAGCTGACATTGCGTTTGCCTAACTTGATATGGACAGAAAACCTGTCTTACAAACAAAGTTCGAGTGCATCAAGTCGTCCTCCCGTTCTGTGCTGTCAGTATCTGATTTATATCAGCCTGTCTTTCGCTGACCATACTGGTGAAACCATTCACAAACCCGGCCAAGGGTGCATCCGCACCCCACGACACAAAGCAAAGGTGCAGAGCCAGAATCTCACACCGACTGACTGATCGCATCCAGCGGCCAGCGTGGCTTGACCTCGAAGGTGTAGGCACGGCTGGCCTCTTGCATGCCGGCCTGCAGCCGCATGGCGGCGGCCATGGCGATCATGGCGCCGTTGTCGGTGCACAGGTGCAGTTCCGGGTAGTGCACGCGCACCTTGCGCTTGGCGCACTGCGCATTCAGTTGCTCGCGCAGGTGCCGGTTGGCCCCCACGCCACCGGCCACCACCAGCCGCTTCATGCCGGTCTGGTCCAACGCAGCGAGCGACTTCTTCACCAGCACTTCCACGATGGCGGCCTGCGTGGATGCGGCGAGATCCGCTTTGCGGCCTTGCAATTCATCACCCAGGCGCTGGGCCTGCGTCAGTACCGCGGTTTTCAAACCGGCAAAGGAAAAGTCCAGGTTGCCGCTGTGCAGCAGCGGGCGCGGCAGCTTGAAGGCCGTGCCATCGCCCTGCTCCGCCAGCCGGGACAAGGCCGGCCCGCCGGGATAACCCAGGCCCATGAGCTTGGCCGACTTGTCGAAGGCTTCGCCGGCGGCGTCGTCGATCGTCTCGCCCAGGATGGCGTAGCGCCCGACGCCGTCGACCCGCATCAGCTGGGTGTGGCCACCCGACACCAGCAACGCGACAAAGGGGAACTCCGGCGGGTCGGCGCTCAGGAACGGCGACAGCAAGTGCCCTTCCAGGTGGTGCACGCCCAGCACCGGCTTGCCCAGGGCCGCACCGAGCGCGCAGGCCACGCCGGCGCCCACCAGCAGCGCACCGGCCAAGCCGGGGCCGCGCGTGTAGGTCACCACGTCGATGTCTTGCAGTGACTTGCCGGACTCTTGCATGACCTGGGTGGTCAACGGCAGCACGCGGCGGATGTGGTCGCGGCTGGCCAGCTCGGGCACCACCCCGCCATAGGCCTGGTGCATCTCGATCTGGCTGTACAGGGCGTGCGACAGCAGCACCGGCACGGGGGCATCGCTCGACTGAACCAGGGCGACGCCGGTTTCATCGCAAGAGGACTCGATCCCCAGAATCAACATTGTTTCTTGCACGCGCACGCCATTCAGTTCCCGGATGAAAATTTCAGTTTGTAGATCAAGGCTGCATTGTCGCTGGCCACGCGGCGCGCCAGATCCGGCGGCAGTTGGTCGACCAATCCGCGCAGATTGTCCAGCCCCTGGCCGCTTGCGCCGCGCGCCACCCGTTCGCCGGCGGCGTAGAAGGCGTCGCTGCCTAACATGAAGCGGTCCGGGAACTCGCGTATCAGCACCAACCATTCGTCCTTGAGCCGCCCTTCTGCGTCCATGGCCATGGGTTGCTTGGGACCGCCACGGTTGAGACGAAAGCTCATGTAGAGGTTGGGATGGGCCTGCAGCATCTCGCGCACTATCGTCGGCCCGCGTGTCAGCAACGGTTCGAAGCCGACATGGGCCCAGACGAACTTCGCCTTGGGGTTGTGCGACAGCAGCGCCTCGAAGGCGGCCCGGTTGCCCGTCAGTTGTGCCGGATTGGGCGGGCTGTGGCTCATGAGGTTGGGCGGCAGCGGCATGTCCTGCGGCACCATGTCGAAATGCATGTCGATCGGAACATCGTGTTCGGCCGCGATGTCGGCCAGCAGCATGAGCAAAGGGTGGTCGGCCGGCACGTTCTCATAGGCGTGTCCCGGCCCCATGGCTGGCAGCGACAAGTGCTGGATGAACATCTCGCCGAAGCCCACCGCGCCCAGCGCCAGAATGCGCTCGGCCCGCTTGCGGAACTCGCTGCGCCGCTCGTCGTTCACCGTATCGGCCGGCGTGGCATTGATCATGATGGTGAGCGAACCACCCCCGCCCAGCACGGCAAAGCGGTCGGGATTGGCTTTGACAGCCGGCATCAGCTCCTCAACATCCTGATTGCGCTTGGCGACAAAGCTGTCACGCGGCGGCGACATCAGCAGGGACATGCGAATGTTACGGCGGTCCATCTCGACCAAGGCGGTCTTGCGCGAGCCGTCCAAGTCCATGTACGGCACCGACTCGAAGTGCATATGGGTATCGATCATGGGCAAGGTTTCGGCCTGCGCCACCGTGACACTGAACAACAGAACCAGGGACCCCAGCATCCTATTTCGCATCAGGCTGACTCCTTCGGATGGACGGCGTTGCGCCGGGATCGATTATGCGCAACGCGACGGCGATCACTGCATCACCAGCCCGCCGTCCACATAGAGCACCTGCCCGGTCATGAAGCGGCTCCAGTCGGAGGCGAGGAACAGCACCGGCCCGGCCACGTCGGCCGGCGTGGCGATGCGGCGTAGCGGGGTCTGCGCCACGATCGCCTCTTTCACGTCCTCTTTGGTCGCACGGCTGGCGTCGGTCGGATAGACCAGGCCCGGCGCCACGCAGTTGACGCGGATGCCCAAGGGTCCCAGCTCGGCCGCCAGGTTGCGGGAAAAGCCCACCAGCGCCGACTTGGCGGTCGCGTAATCGTGGTACGGCACCACCGGCCGCGCCACCAGGTCGCTCGCCAGGTTGACGATGCAACCCTGCGCACGCTGGCGCAGGTGCGGCAACACGGCCTGACACAGGTTGTAGGTCGCGTGCACGGCGCCGTCCACTTGGCCTTGGTAGTCGCTCCAGTCCAGTTCCCAGAAGCGCTTGCGCTGCTCCGGGTCGAAGCGGTAGGGCGCGAAGGCGTTGTTCACCAGCACGTCGATGCGCCCCACCTCGGCCAGCACCTGCGCCACCATGGCTTGCACTTGCACCGGGTCATTGACGTCGGCCCGGATGGCCCAGGCGTCGCCGCCCAACGCCTTGCAGCGCGCGACGACTTCTTCAGCCGCGGCCTCGTTGCGCAGGTAGTTGACGATCACGAAGCCGCCTTCGGCCGCGAAAGCCTGCGCGATGGCCGCGCCGATGCCGCGGCTGGCGCCGGTGACGAGGATGACCTGGCCCTTGAAGTCCATGGCTTACTTCCGGCCCGGCAGCAGGTCCTGGCTGACCACGGCCTTCATGTCCAGGTCGCGCTCGATCAGGCCGATCTGCTTCCAGGCCCGGGCGCCCTTCTGCAGCATGTCCACGTCGATCGCGCCCAGGCCTTTCTGCTGCGTCAGCGGCGAAATGCTGGTGGCGTTGCGCAGCTTGATCACCTCCAGGTTCACGGCTTCGTTCTGGCCGTTGATGGCGCGCTTGACGGCGAGTTTGGCGGCCTCCTCGGGGTGGTCGATCATCCACTGCGCACTGTCGCGGTAGGCGGCGAGGAAACGCTTGAGCAGGTCCTTCTTCTGCTGGAAGGTGTCCTCGCGCACGATGAAGAGATCGCTGGAGAGGTTGAGCGAGTGGCGCACCTCCATCACGTTCACATCGCCCACGCCCTTGGCGCGCGCCACGAGCAGGCCGGTGTCGGTGGCGGCGGTGGCGTCCACCTGCCCCTGCATGAGCGGCGCGAAGTTCAGCAGACCCGTGACGACGATGGTCACGTCCTTGGTGCTCAGACCCGCCTGGTTGAGCAGCAGCTGCAAGTTGGTCAGGGTGCCGCTGGAGAGGCTGTAGACGCCGATCTTCTTGCCCTTGAGGTCGGCCGGTTTGCTGATGTTGGCGCTCTTGAGCGAGACCACGTTGAAGACGTTCTGCGGGTAGATGTCGTAGACGGCGCGCAGCTTCTCGCCCTTGTCCAGCCCGCCGTAGAAGGAGCCGGGATCGGTGAAGGCCACGTCGGCCTGGCCGCTGAGCAGGTTGCGCACCGCGTCGCCACCGCCCGCGCCGGGCATGTAGACCAGCTCGATGCCGCGGGCACGGAAGAAGCCCTTGTCGGGCTCGACCAGGATGTTGGTGATCTCGGAAATCGGACCGCCCCAGCCGGCAATGGTGACTTTCTCCAGCTTGGGTTCATCGGCCAGGGCCGTGCCGGCGCCCAGGGCGGCGAGCGCGATGGCGGCCAGCATGTGCAGGGTGTTGCGTTTCATATCCTTGTGTCCTCTTTCGGGTTCAGTTTGACTTGGGGTTGGAATAGGGTTGGAGCAGACACCGCTCCAGCAGCAGTGCGGCTTCGTACAGCAGCAGACCGATGCCCGTGATGAGCACCAGCGCAGCGAACATCAGCGCCGTGTCCATGGACGCCTGCGAGGCGATGATGAGCGCACCCAGGCCGCGGCTGGCACCGATGAACTCGCCCACCACGGCACCCACCAGCGCCAGCACCACGGCCACGCGCAGGCCGGCCAGGATCGTTGGCAATGCGGCCGGAATCTTGAGTCGCCACAAGGTCTGCCAGCGGCTCGCGCCCAGCATGCGGAACAGCTCGAGCCGTGCGGCATCCACCTGCGCCACAGCGGTCAGCGTGTTCTCCAGCAGGGGGAAGAAGCAGATCAGCGCGGTGATGAGCACCGTGGGCGCGGTGCCGAAGCCCAGCCAGACGATGAACAGCGGCACCAGCGCCAGCTTCGGGACGACCTGGCTGGTCACCACATAGGGCATGAACACGCGGCGCAGCGCGGCCGATTCGCCCAGCAGCACGCCGCCGGCAAAACCCAGCACCACGCCCAGACCCAGGCCCAGCGCCAGCTCCAGCAGGGTCTGCCCGATGTGCGGCCAGAAGTAGCCGGTCGCAAAGCCGCGCCACAGGGCTGTGCCGATGGCACTGGGCGCGGGTAGCACGAGCGCGGAGAAGCGGAAGGCCGGCACGGCAGCTTCCCAGAGTGCGAGCAGGACGACCAGCAGCGCGAAAGCGAGGAGACGCGGGTATTTCAAGCGGCCACCTCCTCGTCCATGTCCATGGCCCGCCGCAGCTCAGCGCAGAGGGCGTTGAAGGCGGCGCTGTAGCGCACGTCCTGCGTGCGCGAACGCGGCAGTTCGACGCGGATGTCGTGCCGGATGCGCCCGCCCTCCATCACCGCCACCCGGTCGGCCAGGTACACCGCCTCGGCGATGTCGTGCGTGACGAAAAAGACCGAGGTGCCGCGCGCGCGGCACATGGCCTGCAGCTCATCCTGCAGCTCCTCGCGCGTGATGGCATCGAGTGCGGCAAAGGGCTCGTCCATCAGCAGGATGGGCGGCTCCAGCACCAGCGCGCGCGCAATCGCCACGCGGCTTTGCTGGCCGCCCGACAGCTGGCGCGGGTAATGGCCGGCATGAGCAACCAGGCCCATCTGCGCCAGCAACTGTTCGGCGCGCGCCACGTCCTGCGCCGTGGGCTGGCGCTGCAAGGTCACGGGCAGCAGCACGTTGTCCAGCACGGTCAGCCAGTCCAGCAGCGTGGGGGCCTGGAACACGAAACCCGTGCCCGGCCCGGGCTGGCGCACCGCCTGTCCTTGCAGGCTGACCTGGCCCTCGTCGGGCTGCAGCAGGCCAGCGGCCAGCTTCAGCAGCGTGGTCTTGCCGCAGCCGCTGCGCCCCACCAGACAGTGGAACTCGCCCTGCGTTATGTCCCAGTCCACGCGCTGCACCACCGGCGGCCAGCCGGGGTAGGTGTAGCTCACGCCTTGCATGTCGAGGAAGGCCATGGCATTCAATCCCGATACGGCGCGTAGGCCTCGGCCGCGTTCTCGGCCGATTGCTCCAGCTCGACCATGCGCACCAGGTCGAGCAGGCTGAAGCGCCCGTCGTGGTGCCAGCCGGCCTCGGGCGCGGTCATGGCACCCAGGGCGCAGATGCGGGTGGCACCGGCCTGCCCCAGTGCTTCCGCCAGGGCGTACAACTCGTGCGGCGCCGCGGCCAGCCCCACCGTCTGCAGGATCTCGCGCTGTGCAGCGACCAGCGGCATGGCATCGTCCAGCCGCTCCACCGCCTGCACCTGCACCGTGCGGTTGAGGGCGCAGGGCTGGAGTGCACCGGCCTCCTCCGTATAGGCCACGCACCACGGTGCCGTGGCATCGCCGATGAGTTCCACGCCAGCTTGCGAAAAGCCCTGGAGTTCCTGCCGCTCGCGCCAGCCGGCCACACTGGCGGCTTCTTCCAGCGACAGCGTGCGACGCGCGAACTTGTGCTGCAGCGCGGCCAGTTCGCCGGCCAGTGCCTGAGCGAACTCGCGCGGCGTCACACGGCCACCGCGGGCCACATAAAACACATGCGGCGAGTAGCAGCCCTGCTGCTCGTAGCGCACCACGTCGAGTGCGGCTTGGCGCGCTGCCGCCTGGGCATGCTGGGCATCGAGCACCGCACTGGACACCAGGCCCAGGCTGAGCTTGTGGCCGTGCGGCAGGAAGCGCGTGCCGATCGTCACCTGCTGGCGCAGCTGGCTCAGCGTGTCGTTGCCGCCGTAGGCCAGCACCACATCGGCTTCGCCAAACAAGGTTTTCTCGCTCACCGTATCGCCGCCCTTGAACCAGAGCACGGCCAGGCAATCGGCCAGTTGCGGCTCGACCTCGGCCAGCAAACGCGCGAACAGCGCGGCGAACACGGGCTCGGCACTGGCCACCTTGCCGATGCCCGGTGCCTTGACCAGCAGGCCACAGACCAGGCTCCACAGCGGCAGGCCCGGCACATTGCCGGCCCAGACGTGCACCAGCAGTTCCGGCCCGAGTGCCCGTGCCATGCCGCCTTTGGGACGCGGCTGGAACTCGTCGAGCAGCTTGGGGTTGGCGAAGTCCTCGGCCACGAAGCGCTGCAGCTGCGGCGCGCGGAAGGTCTTCAGGTAGGCATTCAGGCCCAGGCGCACCATCTCGGCATCGAAGCCACTCACCCAGGGCAGCAAGCGCTCGGCCTCGATGCGGTAGGGGTCGTCGGCATCCAGCAGGCGAGCGATGGCGCGGTCGATGGCTGCGATGATCTGAGACACCGGCATGCGCTTGAGGCGTTCGCGGCCGGCCTCGCGCACATGCGCGGCCAGGGCCGTCAGCTGCGCCGGCGTCAGCTGCGGCACCGCCACTTCGACACCGTCCGCGCCCGCACCAAAGCGCAGCATCTGCCACTGCACCTGATCGGCCGGCAAGCCCGGCAGATAAGCCGCGACGGTTTTCATCGTCATGCCGCGGCTCCGCTCTGTGCCGCCCGCAGGAAATCGTCCACCGCAATCGAGCAACCCTTGGCCTGCGCGCCCTGGGCGCGGCCCAGCAGCAGGAAGCCCCCCTCCACGGCCACGCCGACGTCCTCGGTCAGGATGGTGGTGACCGAATTGAAGTTGCCCAGGTCGCAATGCGCCAGGATGCCGCGCTCGCCAAACGGCACCTCCTGCCCGCTCAAGGGGTCGAGCAGGCGCGAGCGGATCCAGTGCGGGCCGGACTTGACGGCGGGCAGCACGGCGTTGCCGTTGTCGTAGAACTGGG
Organism: Curvibacter sp. GWA2_64_110; assembly: GCA_001797315.1. Taxonomy (GTDB): domain Bacteria; phylum Pseudomonadota; class Gammaproteobacteria; order Burkholderiales; family Burkholderiaceae_C; genus Hylemonella. The sequence continues at coordinate 22,560 of MGPC01000019.1, read as the reverse complement.
TGCTGAGCTCGGTCATGCCGTACATGTTGATGCACTGGCTGCGCGGCACGCCGAAGGTGGCCGAGAGCTGGACGTAGAACGCGTCCATGTCCATCTCGCGCGACTGGCCCTTGAAACCGCCGGTGTCGAGCAGCCGGCTGCCGGCCGGCAGCTGGAATTGCAGGCCACTCGCCTGCAGCGCGTCCATCAGGTGCACGAAGCTGTAGCTGGCGCCGAGCAAGGCGAAGGGCTCGCCCGTGCGCTGCACCTGCGTCAGCGTCTCGCACAGGTCTTCGAGCTGCAGGCCGTCCTGATCCAGGAAGTAGCGGCTCTCGGCTGTGCCGAACTGCTGCAAGGCGAGCGCCAGGTAATGCGCCAACGAGGAATTGGGCATGAGCTGTTCGTCGGGGAACAGGAGCCCGAAGCGCAGCCTGTCCTGCCCGGCCATGAAACGCTGGCGGAAATTGAGCGTCATGGAGCGGTCGTACACCGCGAGATGCGGATGGTAGTGCCGGCCCTTGATGTCGCCGCGCGTGGTGCCGCTGGTCATGAAGACGCGCGCGCAGTCCCGCGGCGGCACGCAGCTCAAGGTGAGGTCCTTGAAAGCGTTGATCGGCACGGCCGGGATGTCGCGCCAGCTTTTCACGGTACGCGGCGTGCGGCCGCGCTGCTGGCAATAACGCTGCAGGGCGGCGTTGTGCTGGAACTGGTGGGCAAACAGGCGCAGGGCCAGCGCGTTGAAGGTGTCGTCGGTCGAGTCGGGCTGCGCGATGAAGGCCAGCAGATCGGCCACCAGCGCGTCATCCAGACCGCTGGCCTTGGCTTGTGTCGCTGTGGAGGTTTCGTTCACGTTCGCCCTTCTTCCGGTGGTGTGCTTCGCACGGGTGCTCCGAAAGGGGTGGCAGGGCGGGACGCTTGTTCCTGACAGCTCTTCTTACGTCGGCATGATCCGAGTCAAGTTCGCGGGTTCGGCTTCACCATCTCAGCCATCCCGCCATCACGGCAGGATCGCACCCCGGAGCACGCCTGATTCTAAGGCAATCGGCCCCAGGCGCTGGCGCGAATCTTGCGGCAGGAAAGCCATGATGGATCTGGTGCATCTCGTCATCGTGGTCGAAGCGCAGTCCGGCGTGGTCACCCTTGCTGCTAAGCTCCATCGCCACACTTTGTTCCATTGCGCATGAAATCGGGTCTTAATTTTCTGGTTGCAGCCAAACGCTGCGAAATCGCCGAGCTGCAGCAGCTCGCGCTCACCAGCGCGCTGGTGAACGTGTCCGGGCGCCTGGTGCACGGCCTGCAGCGCGAACGCGGCTTGTCCAACCTCTACCTGGGCTCCCAGGGAACGCGCTTTGCCAAGGCACGCGCGCAGCAGATCGACGAGTGCCGGCAGATCGAAGCCGAGCTGCGCGCCTGTTTCGACAAGCTGGACACCGAATCCGACCGCGTGGGCCATGGGGCCCGGCTGTTCAGCCGGATCGCCTATGTGCTGCACGGGCTGGACGCCCTGCCTGCGCTGCGCCAGCAGATCGACGCCCTGCGCTGGACCGCCCGGCAGGCCACCGATGCCTATGTCCGGCTGATCGCCGGGCTGCTGGCGGTGGTGTTCGAAGCCGCCGACAGCGCCTGCGACCCCGAGGTCTCGCGCCTGCTGGTGGCCCTGTTCAATTTCATGCAGGGCAAGGAATTCGCTGGCCAGGAGCGCGCCGTCGGCTCGGCCCTGTTCGCCTCGGGGCATGCCACGGCAGGCGAACAACAGCGCCTGCTGCACCTGATCGAGTCCCAGGAGCGCTGCCTGCAGGTGTTCGCCGAGTTCTCCAACGCCCAGGTCGGCGCCTTGTGGGCGCAGAGCCAGGACCGCGCGACGCTGGCGGAGCTGGAGCGCATGCGACGCATCCTGGGCACGGCCGCGGACGGCGCCGCACTCGACGCCGGCCAGAGCCAGGTCTGGTTCAACTGCTGCAGCCAGCGGATCGATTGCATGAAAGTCGTGGAAGACCAGCTCGCACACGACCTGTTGCGGGTCTGCGAAGAAAAAATCACCGCTGCCAGCCGCGACCTGCAGGCCTACCAGGCACTCGACGCCACCACCACCCGCGAAGCCGATGCGCTGTCTTTTTTCCGGGATGCGGCCACGCCCGCCAGCGCCCCGGGGGCGGCGACACCCGGCTTTGGTGTGCCGGCCCAGGGCTACGGCTTGCAGCTGGAGCGCTCGATCCTGGAACTGGTGCAGGAACAGGCCCGGCGCCTGCAGACCATGGGCGACGAGCTCGACACCGTGCGAGCCAGCCTCAACGAACGCAAACTGATCGACCGGGCCAAGGGCCTGCTGATGCAGCGTCAGGCCTTGAGCGAACAGGCCGCCTACGACAAGCTGCGCAAAACCGCCATGGACAAGGGACTGAAGCTGGTGGAAGTGGCGCAGCTCATGCTCGACGCAGCCGATCTGCTGTAAGCACAACGCACGGCCGCCTTTTCACTTTTGGTGCGCCGCACAAAACAGGTGCACCCCTGCGACCTGGGCAAGAAATCTGGCTCCAGGCCATGTGAAATAAGCGCCATACGCTATAGAAACAATAGCAAAACAGCGCTCAATATATCTGGCACAAACATTGCTTTGTCTTAAACAAGACCAATGAAGGTCACTCGGCAGGGCCATCCAACGGCGGATGGGACTGCCGAATCCGGACAAAGGCGTCCCCACAGGTTTGCACCGTCTGCATGACGTGCAAGTCGCGTGAGGACGCCTTTTTTGTTTTCTTCGTTGACTCAAGGAGCTTGTGATGCCTGATCTTCTGAATGCCAAACTCAGCCGCCGCACCGTGCTGCAAACCGCCGCTGTCGGTGCCCTCGGCATCGACCCCGCCCTGCGCGCCGCCGTCTATGCCGCCGGCTCCGATGCCCCGGAGAAGAAGGAAGTGAAGATCGGCTTCATCCCGCTGACCGACTGCGCCAGCGTGGTGATGGCCTCGGTGCTGGGCTTCGACCAGAAGTACGGCGTCAAGATCACCCCCAGCAAGGAAGCCAGCTGGGCCGGCGTGCGCGACAAACTGGTCAACGGCGAACTGGACATGGCCCATGTGCTGTACGGCCTGGTCTACGGTGTGCACCTGGGTATCAGCGGCCCGAAGAAGGACATGGCGGTGCTGATGAGCATCAACAACAACGGCCAGGCCATTTCACTGTCCAAAGCCCTGGCCGACAAAGGCGCCGTGGACGGCCCCTCGCTGGCCAAGCTGATGGCCAAGGAAAAACGGGAATACACCTTTGCCGGCACCTTCCCCACCGGTACCCACGCCATGTGGATGCACTACTGGCTGGCTGCAGCCGGCATCAACCCGCTAAGTGGTGCCAAGCTGATCACCGTGCCGCCGCCGCAGATGGTGGCCAACATGCGTGTGGGCAATATGGATGGCTTCTGCGTCGGCGAGCCGTGGAACCACCGCGCCATCATGGACGGCATCGGCATTACCGCCAACACCACGCAGGACATCTGGAAGGACCACCCGGAAAAAGTGCTGGGCACCACGGCCGACTTCGTCAAGAAGTACCCCAACACTACCCGTGCCGTGATGATGGCGGTGCTCGAAGCCAGCCAGTGGATCGACGCCAGCCTGTCGAACAAGATGAAGATGGCCGAGACGGTGGCGCAGAAGTCCTACATCAACACCAGCGTCGACGCCATCAATCAGCGCATCCTGGGGCGCTACCAGAACGGGCTGGGCAAGACCTGGGACGACCCCAACCACATGAAGTTCTACAACGACGGCCAGGTGAATTTCCCTTACCTGTCCGACGGCATGTGGTTCCTGACCCAGCACAAGCGCTGGGGTCTGATCAAAGAGCACCCGGACTACCTGACTGTCGCCAAGCAGATCAACCAGATCGACTTGTACAAACAGGTCGCCTCGGCCATGAAGGTACCTGTGCCCAAGGACGTCATGCGCACCAGCAAGCTCATCGACGGCGTGGTCTGGGACGGCAAGGACCCGAAGAAATACGCCGACAGTTTCAAGATCAAAGCCTGAAGCAAAAAGGAACGCATCATGGTCAGCGCCGTGTTTCATCCCCCGGTGGATCGGGTCAGCCCCGCCACCCTGCCGAACGCTACGGAAAAGATAGCGCCTGCCGTATATTCCATGAGGACCAAGACCGAAAAACCTCGTGAAAGCGCAGCACCGCAGACGATCGGCTACGACTGGCGCGGCTTGGCCTTGCGCGTGATTCCGCCGCTGCTGGGCCTGGCCCTGCTGGTCGGCATCTGGGCGCTGGTGACGATCACCAGCAGCAGCAGCATCCCCAGCCCCGCAGAGACCTTCAAGCAGGCGCTGGACGTATTCAGCGACCCGTTCTACCGCAAGGGCCCGAACGACCAGGGCGTGGGCTGGAACGTGCTGATGTCGCTGGAACGTGTCGCTTTGGGCTTCAGTCTGGCGGCAGCCGTCGGCATCCCGGCCGGTTTCATGATCGGGCGCTTCGAGTTCCTGAGCCGCATGTTCAACCCGCTCATCAGCCTGCTGCGCCCGGTCTCGCCGCTGGCCTGGCTGCCGATCGGCCTGCTGGTCTTCAAGGGCGCCAACCCGGCCGCCATCTGGACCATCTTCATCTGCTCGATCTGGCCCATGATCATCAACACCGCGGTCGGCGTGCAGCGCGTGCCGAGCGACTTCATGAACGTGGCGCGCGTGCTCAACCTGTCGGAATGGAAGATCTTCACCAAGATCCTGTTCCCCGCCGTGCTGCCCTACATGCTGACCGGCGTACGGCTGGCGGTAGGCACCGCCTGGCTGGTGATCGTGGCGGCCGAGATGCTGACCGGCGGCGTGGGCATCGGCTTCTGGGTCTGGGACGAGTGGAACAACCTCAACGTCAAGAACATCATCATCGCCATTTTCGTGATCGGCATCGTCGGCCTGGTGCTCGAGTACGCCCTGATCAAACTGGCCAGCGCCTTCACGTTCGAGGAAGTGAAGTCATGAGCCCCCGCCCGACTGCCCCTAACACCGCAATGCGAAGCATGGAGGTCATGAAATGAATGCATCCCACACCACCAAGTTCATCGAGGTCCAGGGGGTCGAGCAGACCTTCCGCACCAAGAAGGGCCTGTTCCCCGCCCTGCGCGACATCAACCTGACGATTGCCAAGGGCGAGTTCGTGGCGCTGATCGGCCACTCGGGCTGCGGCAAGTCCACCCTGCTCAACCTGATCGCGGGCCTGACCACCCCCACCGCCGGCACCCTGTTGTGCGCCAACCGCGAGATCGCCGGCCCCGGCCCCGAGCGCGCGGTGGTGTTCCAGAACCATTCGCTGCTGCCCTGGCTGACCTGCTTCGAGAACGTCTACCTGGCGGTGGAACGCGTCTTCGGCGCCGCCAGCAAGAGCACCGGCGCCCCGGCGGAGAACAAGGCCCAGCTCAAGGCGCGCACCGAAGCGGCACTCGAACTGGTGGGCCTGAGCGCGGCGGCGCAGAAGCGCCCGGGCGAAATATCGGGCGGCATGAAACAACGCGTCGGCATTGCCCGCGCCCTCTCCATGGAGCCGCAAGTGCTGCTGATGGACGAGCCCTTCGGCGCCCTGGATGCGCTGACGCGCGCCAAGCTGCAGGACGAGCTGCTGGAGATCGTAGCGCGCACCAGGAGCACGGTGGTGATGGTGACGCACGACGTCGACGAAGCCGTGCTGCTGAGCGACAAGATCGTGATGATGACCAACGGCCCGGCCGCCACCATCGGCGAGGTGCTGGCCGTCGACCTGCCGCGCCCGCGCAACCGCGTGCAGCTGGCCGAAGACCCACGCTACATCAACTACCGCAAGGCGGTGATCGACTTCCTCTACACGCGCCAGGCGCACGTCGAGAAGGCGGCCTGAGCGCCCCAGCCCCACACGTTTTTACCGCAGGGGACCCCAACCCCGCGGAATACCACTCACCCACCACAATAAAGCAAGGAAGACAACATGGCTTATCTCGCCCCCGCCGAATTCGTCACCAAGATGGTTGACGCCGGTGAATCCAAAATCTTCATGTCGACACGTGACACCATCATCCGTGCCTACATGGCCGGCGCCATTCTGGCACTGGCCGCCGCCTTTGCCGTGACAGTCACCGTCAACACGGGCAACCCGCTGCTCGGCGCCCTGCTGTTTCCTGTGGGCTTCTGCATGCTGTACCTGATGGGCTTCGACCTGCTCACCGGGGTGTTCACCCTCGCGCCGCTGGCGGTGTTCGACAAGCGCCCTGGCGCCACCTGGGGCGGCGTGATGCGCAACTGGGGACTCGTCTTTGTGGGCAATTTCGCGGGCGCCCTGACCGTCGCCGTCTTCATGGCCATCATCGTGACCTTCGGCTTCACCGAAGCACCCAATGCCGTCGGCCTGAAGCTCGGCGTCATCGGCGAGAGCCGCACCGTGGGCTATGCCGCCCACGGCGCTGCCGGCATGCTCACGCTCTTCATTCGCGGCGTGATGTGCAACTGGATGGTCTCCACCGGCGTCGTTGCCGCCATGATGTCCACGTCGGTGTCGGGCAAGGTGATCGGCATGTGGATGCCCATCCTGGTGTTCTTCTACATGGGCTTCGAGCATTCGATCGTGAACATGTTCCTGTTCCCCTCCGGCCTGATGCTGGGCGGCAAGTTCACGCTGATGGACTACTTCATCTGGAACGAAATCCCCACCGTCATCGGCAATCTGGTGGGCGGGCTGACGTTCGTCGGTGCCACCCTCTACTCGACCCACTACAAGACCGCGCCGAAGCGCGCGACCCGCTAAGGCGTAGACCGCCCCGTGCCTGCCTGCCCCGATCCAGCCGGATCGGGGTACATTCTTTTCCGCCATGCCCGCACAACTCAGGATCACCCTCGGCCAGTACAGCGACAAGGGGCGCAAGACGGCCAACCAGGATTTTCACGGCTTGTGCATTCCCCGTGAACCGCAGCTCAGCGGCAAAGGCATCGCCATTGCGCTGGCCGACGGCATCAGCAGCAGCGACGTTGGCCACATCGCCAGCGAATCCGCGGTCAAGGGTTTCCTCTCCGACTACTACTGCACCTCGGACGCTTGGTCGGTCAAACGCTCGGCCCAGCGTGTCCTGACCGCCACCAACGCCTGGCTGCACTCCCAGACCCAGCAAAGCCAGGGGCGCTATGACAAGGACAAGGGTTATGTGTGCACGTTCAGCGCCCTGATCCTCAAGTCGACCACGGCCCACCTCTTCCACGTCGGCGATACGCGGATCTACCGCCTGCAAGGCCATTCGCTGGAACAGCTGACAACGGACCACCGCGTAATCCTGGCGCAGGACCAGAGCTACCTGAGCCGCGCCATGGGCATCCAGCCGCAGCTGGAGCTCGACTATGTGGCTCTGCCCGTCGAGGTCCATGACATCTTTCTGTTGGCCACCGATGGCGTTTACGAGTACGTCGACCCGGCTTTCGTGAGCACCCTGATCCGTCAGTGCGGCGATGACCTTGAACAGGCCGCCCGCGCCATCGTCGCCGAGGCCTTGCAACGCGGCAGCGCCGACAACCTGACCGTCCAGATCATCCGCGTTGACGAACTGCCGGCCCCCGAGGCCGTCGAGGTCCTGCAGCAGTCGGCCCACCTGGCGCCGCCGCCCCTGCCGGACACGGGCACGGTCATCGACGGCTACCGCATCGTGCGCGAGCTGCATGCCAGCTTTCGCAGCCACCTCTACCTGGCACAGGACGCGGAGACCGGCCAGCGTCTGGTCGTCAAGATACCCTCCATCGACATGCGCGGGGATCCGGCTTACCTGGAGCGATTCCTCATGGAGGAATGGGTGGCGCGGCGCATCGATAACACGCACGTGCTGAAATCTTTTCCCCAAACCCGCCCACGTAGCGCGTTGTATGTGGCCCTGGAATACATCGAGGGGCAAACACTGGCGCAATGGATGTCAGACCACCCCGCACTCGAACTGGCCAGCGTGCGGGACATGATCGAGCAGATCGCCCGCGGACTGCAGGCGTTTCACCGCCTTGAAATGCTGCACCAGGACCTGCGGCCCGACAACATCATGATCGACACCCAGGGCACGCTCAAGATCATCGACTTTGGCGCCACCCGGATTGCCAGCCTGATGGAATCGCTGCCCGAGGAGGCGCGCAACGAGGTGCTGGGGACGGTCCAGTACAGCGCGCCAGAGTACTTTGTTGGGGAAGGCGGTTCTTTCCACTCCGATGTGTATTCCCTTGGCGTGATCGCCTACCAGATGCTGACGGGACGTTTGCCTTACGGCACCCTGGTCGCCCGTCTGCGCACCCGCACCGATTTGCGCAAGCTGGTCTACACCCCGGTGCGGGATCATGACCGTCGGATTCCCATCTGGGTCGACGGTGCGTTGCGCAAGGCACTCAGCCCCGACCCGCACCAGCGCTACGACGAGGCCTCTGAACTGGCCTACGACCTGCGCCATCCGAACCGCGAGTTTCTCAGCCGGCGCAACCCGCCGCTGATCGAACGCAACCCGGTGGCGTTCTGGAAATCCGTGTCCTTCACCTTGCTCGTCCTGTTCCTTGTCTTGCTGGGGTGGCACCTCACCCACCGCTAGGGGATCAGCACCGCCGGCAACCGGCCAGGATGTGACACGCCCGATTTGAGGCACACCTCACGGCAACGCACCAAATTGGCACCCCAAGTTGGGGAAAAGAACAACTTCAGCGTCAATCAAGCGGCCCGGATGTTGGCGCGCTTCTTGCTGATTCCATTCAAACGGCCGAGGTTGGCCGTAGCTTCTACCAATGCAATGGCGGATTGGTGAAAGCAAGGACGAAGGCGTCTACACGGGCATGCCCCAAAGGCATGGTCTTGTGCAGGCGCCTTTTTTATTTTCAGACCTGTTTGGATGATGGAGTTGTGATGAAAAAACTCAAACTGGTGATGATCGGCAACGGCATGGCCGGCGTGCGCTCGCTGGAAGAACTGCTGAAGATCGCCCCTGACCTGTACGACATCACCGTCTTCGGTGCCGAGCCGCACCCCAACTACAACCGCATCCTGCTGTCGCCGGTGCTGGCCGGCGAGCAGAAGCTGGAGGACATCGTCCTCAACGACTGGACCTGGTACCAGGACAACGGCATCACCCTGCATGCCGGCTGGACCGTGACCGAGGTCGACCGCGTCAAGCGCGTGGTGCACGCGCGCAATGCTGCCGGGGAAACGATCAGCGCCCCCTACGACCGCCTGATCATGGCCACCGGCTCCAACCCCTTCATCCTGCCCGTGCCGGGCAAGGACTTGCAAGGCGTGCTGGCCTACCGCGACATCGCCGACACGCAAGCCATGATCGACGCCGCCGGCAAGTACAAGCACGCCGTGGTCATCGGCGGCGGCCTGCTCGGGCTGGAAGCGGCCAACGGCCTGATGAAACGCGGCATGACGGTCAGCGTGGTGCACGTGATGCCCTGGCTGATGGAACGCCAGCTCGACGACGTGGCCGGCAAACTGCTGCAGAAGTCGCTGGAAGACCGCGGCCTGCAGTTCCTGATGGGCGCGCAGACGCAGGAGCTGGTGGGCGGCGCAGATGGCCGTGTCAAGGTCATCAAGTTCAAGGACGGCAGCGAAGTGCCGGCCGATCTGGTGGTGATGGCGGTCGGTATCCGCCCCAACACGGCGCTGGCCGAAGCCATGCATCTGCACGTGAACCGCGGCATCGTGGTCAGCGACACGCTGCAGACCACCACCGACGCGCGCATCTACGCCGTGGGCGAATGCGCCGCGCACCGCGGCATTGCCTACGGTCTGGTGGCGCCGCTGTTCGAGCAGGGCAAGGTGCTGGCCAACCACCTGGCGCAGTTCGGCATCGGTCGTTACACCGGCTCGCTCACCTCGACCAAGCTCAAGGTCACCGGCATCGACCTGTTTTCTGCCGGCAACTTCATGGGCGCGTCATCGGGGCGCCCGGAGGACGCGGACACCGAAGAGATCGTGATGAGCGACCCCGCCGGCGGCGTCTACAAGAAGCTGGTCATCAAGGACGACAAGCTGGTCGGCGCCTGCCTCTACGGCGACACGGTGGACGGCAGCTGGTACTTCAAGCTGCTGCGCGACGGCCGCCCGGTGGCCGACATCCGCGACAAGCTGATGTTCGGCGAATCGAACATCGGCGACGCCGGCCATGAAGGCCACAGCAAGGCGGCCGCCATGGCCGACACCGACGAAGTGTGCGGCTGTAACGGCGTCACCAAGGGCACCATCTGCAAGGCCATCAAGGAAAAGGGCCTGTTCACGCTCGACGAGGTGCGCAAGCACACCAAGGCCAGCGCCTCCTGCGGCTCCTGCACCGGGCTGGTGGAGCAGATTCTGATGTTCACCGCCGGCGGCGACTACTCGGCCACACCCAAGACCAAGGCCATGTGCGGCTGCACCGAGCATGGCCACCAGGCGGTGCGCGAGGCCATCGTCGCCAACAAGCTGCTGACGATTGCCGACGTCTTCAAATTCATGGAATGGCGCACCCCCAACGGCTGCGCCTCCTGCCGCCCGGCCGTCAACTACTACCTGATCAGCAGTTGGCCCAAGCTGGCGAAGGACGATCCGCAAAGCCGCTACATCAACGAACGCAGCCACGCCAACATCCAGAAGGACGGAACCTACAGCGTGATCCCGCGCATGTGGGGCGGCGAGACCACGGCCGACGAGCTGCGCCGCATCGCCGACGCAGTGGACAAGTACCAGATCCCGACCGTCAAGGTCACCGGCGGCCAGCGCATCGACCTGTTGGGCGTGAAGAAGGAAGACCTGCAGGCGGTGTGGAAAGACATTGGCATGCCCAGCGGCCACGCCTACGCCAAGGCGCTGCGCACGGTGAAGACCTGCGTCGGCAGCGAGTGGTGCCGCATGGGCACGCAGGACAGCACGCAGATGGGCAAGGACCTGGAAAAGGCCATGTGGCGCATGTACGCGCCGCACAAGGTGAAGTTCGCCGTCAGCGGCTGCCCGCGCAACTGCGCCGAGGCCGGCATCAAGGACGTCGGCATCATCGGCGTCGATTCCGGCTGGGAGATGCACATCGCCGGCAACGGCGGCATCAAGACCGAGGTGGCGCACTTCTTCACCAAGCTCAAGACCGCGGAGGAAGTGCTGGAGTACACCGGCGCCTTCATGCAGCTCTACCGCGAAGAAGGCTGGTACCTGGAACGCACCGTGCATTACGTCAACCGGGTCGGCCTGGACTATGTGAAGAAAAAGATCCTGGACGACGCCGCAGGCCGCAAGGCGCTGTGGGAGCGGCTGCAGTTCGCGCTCGACGGTGAGCCCGATCCCTGGTTCGAATTCGATAAGGCTACGGTGGACACGCGCCAGTTCGAAAAACTGTCCGCATGAAATCGGCCTCCAGCCCCTATGAAATAAGCGCCAACAGCTACAAAAAAGTGAGTACATCATGAGTGAATGGAAAACCATCTGCCGCGTGGAAGACATCCCGGTCCTCGGTTCGCGCCGCGTGGCACGCCCGCAAGGCATGGACGTGGCAGTGTTCCGCAACGACCAGGACCAGGTCTTCGCCCTGCTCGACCGCTGCCCGCACAAGGGCGGGCCTCTCAGCCAGGGCATCGTGTTCGGCACCCACGTCGCCTGCCCACTGCACAACTGGACCATCGGCCTCGACACGGGCTGCGCCCGCGCGCCCGACGAGGGCAGCACGCCGCGCTTTGCCGTGCAGGTGACCAACGGCGTGGTGCAGCTCGACGCCCAGGAACTCGCCACGCTGGCGATCGACGTCCAGCCCCCGGTGGCCGGGCCGTGCCAGAGAAAGACGGCTTGCGCATGAGCCCTGGCCCCGTCAGAGAGACCAAATCAACCTGTCCCTACTGCGATCTCGCAGCAGGTGCTGCAGATCGCTCTGCGAGCAACGTGAAACACCTCCGTAGGGACTGAACATGCCAACGGAAACTCGCTCCACCTGTCCCTACTGCGGTGTAGGTTGCGGTGTCATCATCGAGTCGCAGGGTGAGCAGATCACCGGGGTCCGGGGCGACCCGGCACACCCGGCCAATTTCGACCGCCTGTGCTCCAAGGGCTCGACGCTGCACCTGACGGCCGCGCCGGACATCACGCAGCAGGTTCGCCTGCTGCAACCGATGCAGCGCCTGCATCGCGGCGATGCCCCTCAGCCCGTCAACTGGAACGATGCGCTCGACCTGGCCAGCACGCGCTTTGCCGACATCATCCGTACCCACGGCCCCGATGCGGTGGGCTTCTACATCTCGGGCCAGTTGCTGACCGAGGATTACTACGTCTTCAACAAGCTGGCCAAGGGCCTGATCGGCACCAACAACATCGACACCAACTCGCGCCTGTGCATGAGCAGCGCGGTGGCCGGCTACAAGCAGACGCTGGGCGCCGATGCGCCGCCGGCCTGCTACGACGACGTGAATCACGCCGACTGCCTGTTCATCGTCGGCTCGAATGCGGCCTGGGCCCACCCCATTCTGTTTCGCCGCATCGAAGAAGCGAAGAAGGCCAACCCGGCGCTGAAGATCATCGTGGCCGACCCGCGCCGCACCGACACCGCCGGCAGCGCCGACCTGTTCCTGCCGATCCAGCCCGGCACCGACGTCGCGCTGTTCAACGGCCTGCTCTACATCATGTTGTGGGAGGGCTGGCTCGATCCCGCCTACATCGCTGCCCACACCCGCGGCTTCGACGCCCTCAAGGCCACGCTGCAGGACTACACGCCTTACTTGGTGGCGCAGACCTGCGGCATCGACAAGCAGGCGCTGTACGAGGCAGCACGGCTTTTTGCCACCTCGAAAGCCACGCTCAGCCTGTACTGCCAGGGCCTCAACCAATCCAGCAGCGGCACGGCCAAGAACGCGGCGCTGATCAACCTGCACCTGGCCACGGGCCAGATCGGCAAACCCGGCGCCGGCCCCTTCTCGCTCACCGGACAGCCCAATGCCATGGGCGGGCGCGAGGTCGGCGGCCTGGCCAACCTGCTGTCGGCCCACCGTGACCTGGCCAACCCGCAGCACCGCGCCGAAGTCGCCGCGCTGTGGGGTGTGCCATCCGTGCCCGAGAAACCCGGCAAGACGGCGGTGGAAATGTTCCAGGCCGCCGCCGACGGCGAGATCAAGGCACTGTGGATCGCCTGCACCAACCCGGCCCAATCCATGCCTGACCAGGCCACCGTGCGCCGCGCGCTGCAGCGCGCCGAGTTCGTCGTGGTGCAGGAAGCCTTCGCCACGCCGGCCACCTGCGACTATGCCGACCTGCTGCTGCCCGCCAGCACCTGGGGCGAAAAGGACGGCACCGTCACCAACAGCGAACGCCGCATCTCGCGCGTGCGCGCGGCCGTGCCGGCCCCGGGCGCAGCACGCCACGACTGGCAGATCGCGGTGGATTTCGCCCGCCGCCTGGAGAAAGAATTTGGAAAAGCCATCGGGGTCGGATCCGAATTCAGGACAGCAACCGATGAGGTCACCAACAGCGCTAATCGAAATTCGGCTCTGACCCCGCTGGCGCGGTCTCCGGAGCGCACCCTCTTTCCTTACGACAGCCCCGAATCGATCTGGAACGAGCACCGCGAGTCCACCCGCGGCCGCGACCTCGACATCACCGGCCTGAGCTACGCCCAACTCGAACAAGCCCCGCAACAGTGGCCGTGTCCTGAAGGCCAGGCCACGGGCAAGGCACGTCTGTACGAAGACGGCATCTTCCCCACGCCCGACGGCCGTGCCCGCTTCGCCAACACGGTCTACAGAGAAGTCGCCGAACCGCGCGAGTCACGCTACCCCTTCTCGCTCACCACCGGCCGCCTGCGCGACCACTGGCACGGCATGAGCCGCACCGGCACCCTGGGCCGGCTGTTCGGCCACGTGGCCGAACCGGCGCTGCAGATGAATGCGCAGGACATGGCGCGCCGCGGCCTGCTGGAGGGCGAACTGGTGCATGTGACGAGCAAGCGCGGCTCCATCGTGGTGCCGCTGCAGGCCAGCGCGGAAGTGGCCGCCGGCCAAGCCTTCATGGCCATGCACTGGGGCGAGGAGTACCTGAGCGGCATGAGCAGCACCGGCCTGCCCCTGGCCGGCGTCAACGCGCTCACCACCTCGGCCTTCTGCCCGGACTCCAAACAACCCGAGCTCAAGCACGCGGCGGTCAAGATCCTCAAGGCCGAACTGCCGTGGACGCTCCTGGCCATGGCTTGGCTGCCGACCGGCAGCGCGCTGCGCACGCGCGAGGCCTTGCGCCGCCTGATGGCGCGTTTTCCCTTTGCCAGCTGCGTGCCGTTCGGGCGCGATCGCGCGGGCGTGCTGCTGCGCGCCGCTGCGCATGAAGCGCCCGCGTCCGCATTGCTGGCCGAGATCGAGCAACTGATCGGGCTCGACGAAGCCCATGTCCTGCACTATGCCGACCCCAAACGCGGCCAGCGCCGTGCCGTCAAGCTGCAGCGCGCGCCGGAACGCACCACGGTGGAAGGTTTTCTGCTGGCCGGCGACACGCGCGCCGAAGCCTGGCTCAAGACCCTGCTGCAGGACGAGCTGCCGGCGCAGGACTTCGGCCGCGCACTGCTGCAAGGCAGTGCCACCGCCCCGGTGGCACTGGCAGCGCGCAGCCGCCAGGTCTGCACCTGCTTCAACGTCAGCGAAAGCGCGATCCACACGCAACTGGCGCAGTGCCGCGGCCCGGACAGCGAACGACTGACCCAGCTGCAGCAGGCCCTGCGCTGCGGCACCAACTGCGGCTCCTGCGTGCCCGAGCTGCAGCGCCTGGTGCGCGCCAGCACGCCCTTGCAACAGGCGGCTTGAGTTGGCGTCGGCCTGTGACGCAACAGGCAGCAAAACCTTGAATCAGCTTATTACCGAAATTTATAACAACAGGTTCAGAATTAAGGCATGAGTATCAGCAAGTACATCCGGGAAATCGGCCGCGGCAAGGAAGGTGCGCGGTCGCTGTCGCGCGTGCAAGCGGCCGATCTGTTCGGCCAGGTACTCGACGGCACCGTCACCGACCTGGAGGTGGGCGGCTTCTGCCTGGCCATGCGCATCAAGGGCGAAACACCGGAAGAGATGGCCGGTTTTCTCGATGCCACCCACGCCCGTCTGCAGCATGTGCCGGCTCAGCAGCCGGTGGTGGTGCTGCCGAGCTACAACGGCGCGCGCAAGCTGCCCGGCCTGCTGCCGCTGCTGGCCCGGCTGCTGGCGCGCGAAGGCTTGCCCGTGCTGGTGCACGGCACGCCCACCGAGTCGGCCCGGGTTTACACATCCGAAGTGCTGAAAGCGCTTGATATTCCTGCCCATACAGCTATCAAAACAATAGCAAATGGCGAGGTGCAGTTCGTGCCCACCGCGCTGTTGAGCCCCGGCCTGCAGCGCCTGCTGGAAGTGCGCCGCGTGGTCGGTCTGCGCAACCCTGCACACAGCCTGGTCAAACTGATGAACCCGGTGGCCGGCCCGGCCCTGATCGTCAGCAGCTATACCCACCCCGAGTACGCGCAATCGATGGCCGCCACCTTCGAGCTGATCCAGGCCAATGCGCTGCTGCTGCGCGGTACCGAAGGCGAAGCCGTGGCCGATGCGCGCCGCATGCCGCAGATGGATGGTTTCATCGCCGGCCAGCGCAGCAGCTTGCAGGAAACGCAAAGCGGCTCGCTGCTGGCGCTGCCCGGCCTGCCGCAAAGCACCGATGCCGCCGCCACCGCCGCTTACATCCGCGACGTGCTGGCCGGTCGCAGCGAAGTGCCGGCACCGATTGCGGTACAGGTGGAACACATCTTGCGTCTGGTGAAGCAGCTTTAACCCGACCATGGAGGTCACGATGTCTCAGCACCCTTTCACATCCCTCGGCACGCGCACCCTGGTCGCGCATGGGTCGTGCACCCTGGTGGGTGCCGGCCCGGGCGACCCGGAGCTGCTCACGCTCAAGGCGCTCAAGGCAATCCAGAACGCGACCGTGCTGTTCGTCGACGACCTGGTGAACGAGGTCATCGTCGCCCATGCCGCACCGACAGCGCGCATCGTGCACGTGGGCAAGCGCGGCGGCTGCAAATCGACGCCGCAGGCCTTTATCGAAAAACTCATGATCACCGCCGTGAATGAGGGCGAGCGCGTGGTGCGCCTGAAGGGCGGCGATCCCTTCATCTTCGGCCGCGGCGGCGAGGAAGTGGAACACCTGCAGCAAGCCGGCATCCAGGTAAACGTGATCAACGGCATCACCTCGGGCCTGGCCGCCGTCACCTCGCTCGGTGTGCCGCTGACCCACCGCGACCACGCGCACGGCGTGCTGTTCCTCACCGGCCACGCCAAGCCCGGCGACAGCGGACCCGACTGGGCCGCGATTGCCGCCACGGCACGCGCGGCCAGGCTCACGCTGGTGATCTACATGGGCGTCAGCGGCGCGCAGCAGATCGAGCACGGCCTGCTGTCCGGCCTGCCCGGCAGCACGCCGGTGGCGCTGATCCAGAACGCCTCGCTGCCGACGCAGCGCCACGCCGTCAGCACGCTGGCCGAATTGCACGCCACGCTGGTGCGCGAAGAGCTCGGCAGCCCCTGCGTCATCGTGGTGGGCGACGTGCTGCAAGGCTTGTTGCAACTTCAGCAGGAAACTGGCCCGTCCTTTGCTTGGGGAACTTGAGCGGGGCTGTTGGGCCCCGCCTTGAAGCGGGAGTCCCTCATGCACCACAAGTTTTCCATCGTCAACACTCCCTCTACCCACACCACGCCAGCCGCCGCAGCGCCGGCTTCCACGGCCGGCCTGTCACTCGTCAACTTGGCGGCGCGCCAGCGCATGCTGTCACAGCGCATGATCCTGCAGACCGTGCTGGCGGCCCAGGGTGATGACGTCAAGCTCGAAGAGGCCAGAAAATCCCTGCAGGTGTTCACCGAAAGCCAGCAGCATCTGCAGGCCACGCCGCGCCATCTGGAAAGCAGCAACGCGCGCCGGATTGAAACCACCTACCACGGCGCGCAGGGCGTCGCGCACGTGATCGAGGCCTTCATCACTCTGGTGCGCACCACGCTGGAACACATTGCACGCCGCGATGCACACCAGGCCGACACGCTGGCCGAACTGGTGAGCCACACCGACCGGGTGCTGGCGGCACTCAACACCGCCACCACCGCTTTCGACGAGATCACCAAAGCCAAGGCGGACGCCATGATGCACGAGCTCAGCGGCATCGTGGGCGACATCCAGAGCGTGGCCAAGGAGGCCAAGGTGGTGAGCTTCAACGCCCAGGTCATGGCGGCGCGTGCCGGCCAGCACGGGCGCGAATTCGCCGTGGTGGCCACCGTACTGTCCAACATCACCGGCGAGATCGACGGCCTGACGCGCAAGGCCATGCTGCTGGCCGACCGCAGCAAGTTCGCCGCGTAGTGTTGAACACCCCCAGGCTGCGCGCACTGCATGTCGCTACGCCACCCCCCTTGCAGGGGGCAACGCCAGTGGACCGGCAGAGCCGGTTCCACGGCGTTCCCCGTTTAGAGACTGCGGGCTCTTAGACTATTTCGTGCGTCGCAGCTCAGGCGCCGCATCAGCGGCCACATCGCCGCCGGGCCGCCCCAAGGCGATGCCGGCCCCCGGAGGGGCAGCGGCCACACGCAGTGAGGGAGCGTGGGGCTAATAAACTCGGGCCATGCAGAAATTCGATGTCGTTGTGATCGGCGCCGGCGCGGCCGGCCTGTTTTGTGCGGGGGTGGCAGGCCAGCGCGGGTGCAAGGTGCTGGTGCTGGACCACAGCCCGAAAGTGGCAGAAAAGATCCGCATCTCCGGCGGCGGGCGCTGCAACTTCACCAACCGCGAGCTCGATGTGCGGGCGCCGCAAAAACACTTCCTCAGCGACAACCCCAATTTCTGCCGCTCCGCCCTGTCGCGCTACACGCCGCAGGACTTCATCGCCCTGCTGCAGCGCCATGGTGTGCCGTTTCACGAAAAGCACAAGGGCCAGCTGTTCTGCGACCGCTCGGCCGACGACATCGTCCAGCTGCTGCTGCGCGAGTGCGAGGCCGGCGGCGTCACGCGCTGGCAACCCTGCGGCGTCAAAGCCATCCGGTTTTCAGCCTCCAGCCCCGATGGAAACAGCGCTGGTTGCTATGAAATCGATAGCGATCAGGGCACGATCCAGTGCCGCGCCGTGGTGGTGGCCACCGGCGGCCTGTCGATCCCGAAGATCGGCGCCACCGATTTCGGCTACCGGGTGGCCAAGCAGTTCGGCCTGAAGCTCATCGAGCCGCGCCCGGCACTGGTGCCCCTGACCTTCGACGGTGCCGCCTGGGCGCCCTACGCCGGCCTGGCCGGCTTGGCGCTGCAGGTGCAGATCGAGACTGGCACGAAGAAGGAGCGCACAGCCTTTCTGGAAGACCTGCTGTTCACTCACCGCGGCCTGTCGGGCCCGGCGGTGCTGCAGATCTCCAGCTACTGGCGCGCCAACACACCGATCCGCCTCAACCTGGCGCCCGAGCAAGACCTGCTGCAGTTCCTGCAGGACGCCAAGGCGCGCTCGCGCAAACTGATCGTCAATGAACTCGCCACGCAACTGCCGAGCCGGCTGGCCGATGCCTGGGTGCAGCAGGACGCCGCCTGGCAGCGCCCGGTCAACGAGGCCTCCGACAAGGCGCTGGCCGCACTGGCGACCCGCCTGTCGGCCTGGGAACTCACCCCCACCGGCACCGAAGGCTATGCCAAGGCCGAGGTCACCGCCGGCGGCGTGGACACGCGCGAACTGTCCAGCCAGACCATGGAATCCAAACAGCCCGGCCTGTACTTCATCGGCGAGGTGGTGGACGTGACCGGCTGGCTGGGAGGCTACAACTTCCAGTGGGCATGGGCGAGCGGCCATGCCGCAGGCATGGCCGTCGCCCAAGGGGCGCACTAAGGCTTCGCCCCCGGACGGCCTCACTTCGTGTAGGCCGTCTGCCCCCATCCGGGGGCAGGCCACGTGGCACGTGGCCCTGGTTGGAAGCCGGGCTGGTTGCCGGCGCTGGCCAAACGGCTATAATGCTGGACTTTGCTGGCATAGCCCCGCCGGCCAATACTAGTTACAGGCGGGGCACTTCGCGGTACACGGCGTGCAGGCCCGATCTTCCTGCCCTCCCTCTGACCGCACATTTCGGAAATCAAGACGTAATGACGACCATTCGTGTTAAAGAAAACGAGCCGTTTGACGTGGCACTGCGCCGCTTCAAGCGCACCATTGAAAAACTGGGCCTGCTGACCGACCTGCGCGCACGCGAGTTCTACGAGAAGCCGACCGCCGAGCGCAAGCGCAAGAAAGCTGCCGCTGTGAAGCGCAACTACAAGCGCATCCGTTCGATGCAGCTGCCCAAGAAGCTGTACTGATCGCGCCGCCGGGGTCCGAGACCTCCAAGCAATCCAACAACCCGCGCTCGGGACGCCAGGCGCGGGTTTTGTTTTTTCCGGAGATACAACCATGTCACTCAAAGACCAGATCACCGAAGACATGAAGGCCGCCATGCGTGCCAAGGACAGCGAACGCCTGGGCACCATCCGCCTGCTACAGGCCGCGCTCAAGCAAAAAGAAGTCGATGAGCGCATCACGCTCGACGACGTAGCCGTGGTCGCCGTGGTTGACAAGCTGATCAAGCAACGCAAGGACTCGGTTGCTGCCTTCGTGCAGGCAGCCCGCCAGGACCTGGCCGACAAGGAAAGCGCCGAGATCAAGGTACTGGAAGCCTACCTGCCGCAGCGCATGAGCGCCGAGGAAGTGGCCACCGAAGTGAAAGCCATCGTGGCCGAACTCGGCGCCAAGGGCCCGGGTGACATGGGCAAGGTCATGGGCGTGGTCAAGACCCGCCTGGCCGGCAAGGCCGAAATGGGCCAGGTGTCGGCTGCCGTGAAGGCCGCGCTGGCCGGCTGATTGCCGTAGAACGCCGAGTGGGGCGCCCCTCACCTGGCGCTCAATCAGGCTGGGGCCGGGTAGCGGTAGCGCAACAACCGGTCGTAGGTCCGGTAGCCCAGCCGCTGGTAGATCGGCTCCCCAAACGGGCTGGCCTGCAAGGTGACCACGCGCGCGCCATTGGCAAAGCCGACATGGGTAGCCAACCGGGTGCACAGTTCCCCCAGCCCCGAGCGCCGCGCAGCAGCCGTGGTGCCGACCCAATAGATCCCTGCCCCCTCGCCACTGAGAATCGTCAGCGCAGTCGACACCGGCACGTCGTCACGGTAGGCGACAAAGCCGATCACCTGGGGCGACAACAAGGCCTCTGGTTTCCCGAAAAACACCCGGGTTTCCTCTGCCGGCAACCTGAGCGCCTCGTAGGCTTCGGCGCTGATCTCCATCGCATCCTGCACACGTGCCACATCGTCAAAGCGTTCGATGCGAATGCCTGCAGGAATGACCGGTTTGGCCACCGGCATCTCGATCAGCATGCACGGGTTGTCGCCCAGTGGCGTCAGCCCTTCCGCCTGCAACGCCTCGACCAGATCCTGATCCCGGCTACCCCGCACCAGTACGGCAAAGCCCCGGCCCCGCTGCGAGAAAAATGCCTGCGACCGCGCCAGCACCTCGGCCGCAGGGATGCGGCCGTCGGTCCGCGCCACGCAGTTGCGAAACACACCCGGGAAGGCATTCGCGCCCGCCATCATCAGCACGCCGTCTTGCTCGACGCATTCGCACGGCTCCTGCCAACGTGCGTGTTCGCGTATCGCCTGCAGCAGATTGGCGTCGGCGAGGTCGTGAATCGATGAGTTCATAACAGCGCAGATCTTTCCATGGTGAGGCCGGACGTGAACCTCGGCTAGCCGATAGGAAACGCCGGCCCGTTTGAAAAAACACCATTCAACACCGCCGCCCGCAAGGCATCGAGCGCCGATGAAATGGTGCCGGAAACCTGACTGGACGCCAGCATCCCGTCCTCCGTCAGCGTCTTCGCGTCCAGCGCAATGCCGACCGACGCCGACTCAACGATGCAGGCCGACATGGTGCGGAGCGTTTCCCGCAGTGCCGCGTCCGCCAGGTGCGCCCGCGGTTGGGCATTGAGAATGGCAACCGGCTTGCCGAAGAACGCCTCAAGGCTGACAAGCCAGTCAAGGGTGTTCTTCATGACGCCGGAGATGCCATGCGCGTATTCCGGGCTTGCAATCACGAGCGCGCTCGAACCGGCAACGGCCTCGCGAAGCCGGCGTACTGGTGCGGGAGGCAATGCCTCGAGATCGAAATTGAAAAGCGGAAGATCACCGATGCCAGCAAAAACCTCAACGCGCATGCCTGCCGGCGCGAGCCTCGCCGCTGCACGAAGCAGCGCTGAATTGATCGAGCCTGCTCGGAGGCTGCCGGATAACGCAAGAATGTTCATGAGCTGGACCGGCTCATCCAGCCGGGAGAGGCTTCAACTCCCCGCCACCTTCATCTTGCCCAACAGAATCGAGCCCACGGTCTTGGCGCCGTAGTTGTAGGCGTCCGCCCCCACGGCCTGGATACCTTTGAGCATGTCCTTCATGTTGCCGGCAATGGTGATCTCGTGCACCGGGTAGGCAATGCGACCCTTCTCGACCCAGAAGCCGCTGGCGCCGCGCGAGTAGTCGCCGGTGACGTAGTTGACGCCCTGGCCCATCAGCTCGGTGACGAACAGGCCGGTGCCGAGCTTGTCGAGCATGGCGTCCAGGTCATCACCGGCCCGGGTCAGGCGCGAGGTCAGGGTGAGGTTGTGCGAACCGCCGGCGTTGCCGGTGGTCTTCATGCCGAGCTTGCGCGCCGAATAGCTGCTAAGGAAATAACCCTGCACCCGGCCGGCCTCGACCACGGAACGCGGCTTCACGCGCACGCCTTCCTCATCGAACGGCGAACTGCCCTTGCCGCGCAGCACGAACGGGTCTTCCAGGATGTCGATGTGCTTCGGTAAAACCGGCTTGCCCAGCGAGTCGAGCAGGAAGGAGCTCTTGCGGTACAGCGCACCACCGCTCAGGGCCTGCACCAGCGCGCCCAGCAGGCCGGCGGCCAGCGGCGACTCGAACAGCACCGGCACTTCGCGCGTGCTGATCTTGCGCGCCTTCAGGCGGCTCAAGGCGCGCTCGGCAGCGTAGCGGCCAATCGCCTGCGGCGAGGCCAGGTCGTCCGGGTGGCGGTGCGAGCTGTACCAGTAGTCGCGTTGCATGTCGTCGCCCTTGCCCGCGATGGGCGAGACCGAGACCGAGTGACGCGAGCTGGCATAACCGCCACGAAAACCGTGCGTGTGGGCGCTGAAGAAATGCGACTGCTGGGCCGACACTGCCGCGCCTTCGCTGTTGGTGATGCGGCGGTCGGTCTGCAGTGCGGCGGCCTCGGTGGCGCGCGCCAGCTCGGCCGCCTGGGCGCTGTTGATGGCCCAGGGGTGGAACAGGTCCAGGTTCTTCCTGGCGTCAGAAGGCGACACGATGTCCTGCTCGTCCGGCAGGCCGGCCACCGGGTCTTCGGCGGTGAAGCGGGCGATGTCGAAAGCGGCCTGCACGGTCTGCTCGATGGCGGCACGCGAAAAGTCCGACGTGCTGGCATTGCCGCGGCGGTTGCCGACGTAGACCGTGACGCCGAGCGATTTGTCGCGGTTGCGCTCCACGTTTTCCAGCTCGCCCTTGCGCACCGAGACACTCAGGCCGCAGCCCTCGGAGGCCTCGGCGCCGGCATCGGTGGCGCCC
>MGPC01000018.1 GCA_001797315.1 Curvibacter sp. GWA2_64_110 | reverse complement strand
GGGGCACCAGTCATGGCACAGAAAAAAGGCGGCGGCTCTACGCGAAACGGGCGCGATTCCAAGCCCAAGATGCTCGGTGTGAAGGCTTTCGGCGGCCAGCAGATCAGCGCCGGCTCCATCATCGTGCGCCAGCGCGGTACCAAGTTCCATCCCGGCACCAATGTCGGCGTGGGCAAGGACCATACCCTGTTTGCCCTGGTGGATGGCCAAGTGTCGTTTGCCGTCAAAGGCGCGCTCAACAAGCACACGGTGAATGTGACCGCCGCAGCCTAAACTGTCAGCGCTTGCTCCCGTGCGAAACCCTGCGCCTCAAGCGCGGGGTTTTTCGTTTATAAACCTTGGAAACTCACAGTCATGAAATTTGTTGACGAAGCCTTCATCGACATCGCCGCCGGCGATGGTGGCAACGGCTGCGTCTCGTTCCGGCACGAGAAGTACAAGGAGTTCGGCGGTCCCAACGGCGGCGACGGCGGCCGCGGCGGCCACGTTTTTGCGGTGGCCGACCCGAACCTGAACACGCTGGTCGATTTCCGCTACACACGACGCTTCGAGGCCAAGCGCGGCCAGCATGGCATGGGCTCCGACATGTTCGGCGCCGCCGGCGACGACATCACGCTCAAGGTGCCGGTGGGCACCATCATCACCGATGCCGAAACCGGCGAGGTGCTGTTCGAGCTGCTGCAGCCGGGCGAGGTCATCACCATTGCCAAGGGCGGCGACGGCGGCTTCGGCAACCTGCGTTTCAAGAGTGCCATCAACCGCGCACCGCGGCAGAAGACGCCGGGCTGGCCGGGCGAACGTCGAAGCCTCAAGCTGGAACTCAAGGTGCTGGCCGATGTCGGCCTGCTGGGCCTGCCCAACGCCGGCAAGTCCACGCTGATCACCGCCATCTCCAATGCCCGCCCGCGCATTGCCGATTACCCGTTCACCACGCTGCATCCCAATCTGGGGGTGGTGCGCGTCGGCCCGGAGCAGAGCTTCGTGGTGGCCGACCTGCCGGGCCTGATCGAAGGAGCGTCCGAGGGCGCAGGTCTGGGCCATCTGTTCCTGCGGCACCTGCAGCGCACCCGCCTGCTGCTGCACGTGGTGGACATGGCGCCGTTCGATGACAACGTCGATCCGGTGGCGCAGGCCAAGGGCATCGTGGCCGAACTGAAGAAGTACGACAAGTCGCTGTACGACAAACCGCGCTGGCTGGTCTTGAACAAACTCGACATGGTGCCGGCAGAGGAGCGCGAGGCGCGCGTCAAGGACTTCGTCAAGCGCATGAAATACAAGGGGCCGGTGTTCCAGATCTCGGCGCTGACGCACGAGGGCTGCGACCAGCTGGTCAAGGCGGTGTACGAGCAGGTGAAGAAGCAGCAAGTGGCCGAGCAGCCATCGATGGAGATCGATCCGCGCTTCAAGGATGCGCCGGGCGCCTAAAATCCGCTATTTAATTCATAGCTATTCACGCCCTGTTGACGGGGGCAGTAAGCCAAAATGACCCATCAAACTGCTTCAGGTGTCATGCGCAATGCGCGGCGCATTGTCGTCAAGGTCGGCTCCAGCCTGGTGACCAATGAAGGCCGCGGCCTGGACCAGGTGGCCATCGGCGAGTGGTGCCGCCAGCTGTCGACGCTGGTGCGTGAGGGGCGCGAAGTCATCATGGTCTCCAGCGGCGCCATCGCCGAAGGCATGAAGCGCCTGGGCTGGAGCAGCCGCCCGCACGAAATCCACGAACTGCAGGCTGCCGCCGCCGTCGGCCAGATGGGCCTGGCGCAGATGTACGAGACGCGGCTGCGCGAGCACGGTCTGGGCAGCGCCCAGGTGCTGCTCACGCATGCCGACCTGGCCGACCGGGAGCGCTATCTCAATGCGCGTTCCACCCTGCTGACGCTGCTCAAGCTCGGCGTGGTGCCGGTGATCAACGAGAACGACACCGTGGTCAACGACGAAATCAAGTTCGGCGACAACGACACGCTGGGAGCCCTGGTGGCCAATCTGGTCGAGGCCGATGCCCTGATCATCCTGACCGACCAGAAAGGCCTGTACACGGCCGACCCGCGCAAGGACCCGGCCGCGCAGTTCGTGCACGAGGCCCAGGCCGGCGACCCGAAGCTGGAGGCCATGGCCGGCGGCGCCGGCTCCAGCCTTGGCAAGGGCGGCATGATCACCAAGATCCTGGCGGCCAAGCGCGCGGCAGGTTCCGGGGCCTCTACCGCGATCGCCTGGGGCCGCGAGCCCGATGCCTTGCTGCGCCTGGCGCGCGGTGAGGCCATTGGCACCCTCCTGGTGGCGCAGACGCAGAAGAACCAGGCGCGCAAGCAGTGGATGGCCGACCATCTGCAGTTGCGCGGCGCCGTGGTGATCGATGCCGGAGCAGCGCACAAGCTGCTGGAGGAAGGCAAGAGCCTGCTGCCTATCGGCATGACGGCAGTGGAGGGCGAGTTCTCGCGTGGTGACGTGATCGCGGTGCGTGACGAACACGGTGCCGAGATCGCCCGCGGTCTGGCCAATTACGCCAGTTCCGAAGCGCGGCTGCTGTGCCGCAAGCCCTCGGGCGAATTCGAGCGCTTGCTCGGCTACACCGCCGAGCCCGAGATGCTGCACCGGGACAACCTGGTACTCAGCCGCTGAAGCATCAGGGGTTCTGGCGCGAATCCTTGAACCGGCGGATCAGCTCTTCCGGTGTCCGGCCGCCGGGGGCGTTGCCATCGCATGCGCCTTGCCGAGCAAAGGCGAGTGTGTGCCGGGTCGCACTTTGGGTCACGTCCAATTCCCGCCAGACCGGGGTGGCCACCTTGTTCCATTGCCCTGGCTCGCTGGAGCGCGCATAGGTCTTGACCTCGCCGGTGTCGCAGCGCAGCCCTTCGTACATGGCGTTGACGCTGCCGGTCGGGTTGTAGGCGACCATGACGTAGCGCACCACCCCGTCGGCACCGATGGTCAGGGTGGTCGGATCAACGCCGAAATTCAGACTGGTGCGGATCGGCATCTCGATGGCGAGCAAGCCTTCCTTGTGCCAGGCCGGTGGTGGTGGTGCCTCGGCTTCCTGCCATTCCTCATCGGCAGCAAGCACGGGTATCGCGACGGTTGCCGCCA
This sequence comes from Curvibacter sp. GWA2_64_110, assembly GCA_001797315.1. Lineage (GTDB taxonomy): Bacteria > Pseudomonadota > Gammaproteobacteria > Burkholderiales > Burkholderiaceae_C > Hylemonella. The sequence goes on along the minus strand of MGPC01000018.1, from coordinate 368,594 downwards.
TCAACGTCGCCAGCAAAGCGAGTATCTGCCTGAACTTAACTGGCATGTCGTCCCCGGTTGTGATTGCCGACGCCGGTTTGCGGGTCGGGCTCAAAGGTGGCACCAGGCGGCAGCTCCATCATTCCGTTGTGCTGGTGTGGCACGGTTTCCGGTTCCAGGTCGCGCCCGCGGGTGCCCTGGCGCAGGAAGCGGCTGCGATGTTCGTTGCGCGGCAGGAAGCGTGCCAGTTCGGTCAGTGCCATTTCGTAGACACCGCGCTTGAACTCGACCACCATGTCCAGCGGCACCCAGTAGTCGTTCCAGCGCCAGGCATCGAACTCGGGGTGGTCGGTGGCGCGCAGGTTCAAATGCCAGTCCTGCCCGAGCAACTGGAGCAGGAACCAGATCTGCTTCTGGCCCTTGTAGTGGCCACGCGCCTCGCGGCGGATGTAGCGGTCCGGCACCTCATAGCGCAGCCAGTCCCGGGTCCGGGCCACAATGCGCACGTGGTCAGGCTGGAGCCCGACCTCCTCGCCCAACTCGCGGTACATGGCTTGCTCCGGGGTCTCGCCCCGGTCAATGCCACCCTGCGGGAACTGCCACGAGTGGGTGCGTATGCGTTTACCCCAGAAAACCTGGTTTCTCTGGTTGAGCAGAATGATGCCGACGTTGGGCCGAAAACCGTCCCGGTCAAGCATAATCAAACCCCAAATTTTTGAACTGAGTCCATTATGCACGGCCCACGTCGCGCATCAAGGTCTGCAGCCTGTTTTCCCTCGAAAAGTTAGCCCATGAAAGCCTCCCAATTTCTCGTCTCCACCCTCAAGGAAGCACCGGCTGATGCCGAGGTGGTGAGCCACAAGCTCATGATGCGCGCCGGCATGATCAAGAAGCTGGGTGCCGGCATCTACAACTACATGCCCATGGGCCTGCGCGTCATCCGCAAGGTGGAGGCCATCGTGCGCGAAGAGATGAACCGCGCCGGCGCGGTGGAACTGAGCATGCCGGTGGTGCAGCCGGCCGAGCTCTGGCAGGAGACGGGACGTTTCGAAAAAATGGGTCCCGAGCTGCTGCGCATCAAGGACCGGCACGCCCGCGACTTCGTGGTGCAGCCGACCAGCGAAGAGGTCATCACTGACATCGCACGCCAGGAAATCCGCAGCTACAAGCAGCTGCCGAAGAATTTCTACCAGATCCAGACCAAGTTCCGCGACGAGCGCCGGCCGCGTTTCGGCCTGATGCGCGGTCGCGAGTTCATCATGAAGGACGCCTACAGCTTCGACCGCGACCAGGTTTCGGCAAAGGCCAGCTACCAGGTGATGGCGCAGGCCTACCGCAAGATTTTTGACCGTTTCGGCCTGACCTACCGCGCCGTGGCGGCCGACAGCGGCGCCATCGGCGGCGACCTGAGCGAGGAGTTTCAGGTGATCGCCGCCACCGGCGAGGACGCCATCGTCTATTGCCCGGGCAGCGAGTACGCCGCCAACATCGAAAAGGCCGAGGCACTGGCACCGTCGCAGCCGCGTCCGGCCGCGACCCAGACCATGGCCAAGGTGCCGACGCCGGGCAAGACCAGTTGCCCCGAAGTGGCCGAGCTGCTGGGGCTGCCGCTGTCACGCACCGTCAAGTCCATCGTGCTGGCAACCGACGAACTCAACGACTACGAGCAGGTCACCAAGACCACGGTCTGGCTGCTGCTGCTGCGCGGCGACCATGACATGAACGAAGTCAAGGTGGGCAAGCTGCCGGGCATGGAGAGTGGTTTTCGCTTCGCCACCGAGGCCGAGATCCTGGTGCACTTCGGCTGCAAACCCGGCTACCTGGGCCCGGTCGGCCTGAAGAACCCCTTGAATATCGTGGCCGATCGCGAGGTGGCCGTGATGGCTGACTGGATTTGTGGTGCCAATGAAGTGGATGCTCACCTCATCGGCGTCAACTGGGGCCGCGATCTGCCCGAACCCGATCTGGTGACCGACATCCGCAATGTGGTGGCGGGCGATCTGTCGCCGGATGGCAAGGGCGAACTGGCGATCGAGCGCGGCATCGAGGTCGGCCACGTGTTCTACCTCGGCACCAAGTACAGCCGCGCCATGAACGCCACCTTCCTCGACGAAGCAGGCAAGCCGCAGCTGATGGAGATGGGCTGCTACGGCATCGGCATCACGCGCCTGCCGGCGGCGGCCATCGAGCAGAACCATGACGAGCGCGGCATCATCTGGCCGGATGCCATCGCCCCCTTCACCGTGGTGCTGTGCCCGATCAATCCCGACCGCAGCCCGGAAGTGAAGACGGCAGCCGAGCAGCTGTATGCCGAACTGTTGGCGGCCGGCGTGGACGTGCTGCTGGACGACCGCGGCGAGCGCCCCGGCGCCATGTTTGCCGACTGGGAGCTGATTGGCGTGCCGCATCGCATCACCATCGGCGATCGCGCCCTGAAGGAAGGCCATGTCGAGTACCAGCATCGTCGCGATGCCGCAGCGACCAGAGTGCCGGTGAGCGAGGCGCTGGCCTTCGTGAAATCCAAGTTGGGCGTGTGAGCATGGCCCTGCCGGCCAGCCAGTCGGGTGTGAACAGAAGGTGTTTCGCGCTTCTGCCCTGGCTGGCCGGATCGGGTCTGCTATGGCTGCACGGGCCGGCGTGGGCCGGCGCCCAGATTGAGGAGCCGCTGGCCGATGCCGTGCGCACCGCGCTGAGCGCCGCCATCGCCAACAAGGCGCCGCCGGTGCCGGAGTTTGCCGATACCGAGGCGCGTCTGCACTATCTGCGCTGGCTCGGCGCCATGAGCGAGCGGCTCAAGAAGAAAAAACATGAATGGCAGGAGCGCCGGGAATTTCTGCAGACCGTCTGGTACGAGAGCCGGCGGGCCGGACTGGACACGGCGCTGGTGCTGGGCCTGATCCAGGTCGAGAGCAACTTCCGCAAGTTCGCGGTCTCCAGTGTCGGCGCTCGCGGCTACATGCAGGTCATGCCGTTCTGGACGCGCGTTCTCGGCGACGGCGATGCCGGCCGGCTGTTCCACATGCAGACCAACCTGCGTTTCGGCTGCGTCATCCTGCGCCATTATCTGGAGCGCGAGCGCGGTGACCTGTTCATGGCGCTGGGCCGCTACAACGGTTCGCGCGGCAAGGCGCCGTATCCCGACGCCGTGCTGGCAGCGCGGCGCCAGTGGGCGTATGCCGACCGCAAGGTCGGCTGACCGGGTTCAAGCCTCTTCACACGCAGGAGAAAACCATGGTGATTCGCGTTGTCAGGTTGGGTAGCGAGCGGATGGACGGCGAAGGTGTCCGCATCGGCACGGTGCGCCGGCCGCCGCGGGGCGTGCCGAAAAGCGCCTTTGCTGCGCAGAACTGGTATGACGTCTGGTACCCCATGCTGGCGCCCAGCGTGGAAACCATGAAGGCCGGGCAGGAGGCCGAAACGCCTGCGCAGTGGCAGGCCTTCGTCAAGAAGTACCGCACGGAGATGGCGCAAGCCGACAGCAGCCGCACGCTCGACCTGCTCGCGGCGTTGTCACAACAGGCCAATTTTTCGGTCGGCTGCTACTGCGAGGATGAATCGCATTGCCACCGCTCGGTGCTGCGCGCACTTCTGACCGAGCGTGGTGCGAAGGTGGCGTAGGACGCCGGTTTACTGCTGGCCCAGCACCTTCTGCAGTTCTCCGCTCTCGTACATCTCCATCATGATGTCGGAGCCGCCGATGAATTCGCCCTTGATGTAAAGCTGCGGAATGGTCGGCCAGTTGCTGTATTCCTTGATGCCCTGGCGGATGCCGTCGTCGTCGAGCACGTTGACGGTTTTCACGGCTTTCGGGTCCACGCCGCAGGCCTTGAGAATCTGGATGGCACGGCCGGAGAAGCCGCACATCGGAAAGCTGGCGCTGCCTTTCATGAACAGCAGGATGTCGTTGGCCTTGACGAGGTCGTCAATGCGTTGCTGGGCGTCGCTCATATTGCGTATCCTGTAAATCTGAATGGCGCAATTATTTCATTTCTTGCTTGCCCCTGTTGCCGGCAAGACAAAACCTGACAATCCACGGGAGCCGGGCTGACGCAAGGAGCGGGCAAGCCGTCAGGCGGTTTCCTGCCGGAGCGGTGCCAGTTCCTTCATCTCGGCGCTGAAAAAACGGAAATTGTTGCATCCGCTTTTCTTGGCCAGGTACATCGCCGTGTCAGCGCACTTGAGCAGGTCGTCCGGTTGCTGGCCGTCGTCAGGGTAAAGGCTGATGCCGATGCTGGCCGTCACGCTGATGTCATGGCCGTCGATCGACATTGGACACGAGAGGGTGTCGATGATTTTCTGCACGATCAGCGGAATGTCGCCCCCGTCGGCAATGGACTCCAGAATGATCGTGAACTCGTCGCCGCCCAGCCGTGCCACGGTATCGGCCTCGCGCACGCTGGCAGCGAGACGCTGCGCCACGACCTGCAGCAACTGGTCGCCGACATGATGTCCCAGGGTGTCGTTGATCGGCTTGAAATTGTCGAGGTCGATGAACATCACCGCCACCATGGCCCGGTTGCGATGGGCATACGCGACGGCATGGTGCAGGCGATCGAGAAACAGCCCGCGGTTGGGCAGACCGGTGAGGCCGTCGTGATAGGCCAGGAACTGCATCTGCTCTTCTGCCGCCTTGCGTTTGGTGATGTCGGAGAACACGCCAACATAGTTGACGATCTGGCCGGTCTCGTTCCGGACGGGATTGATGGTGAGCCATTCCGGGTAGATTTCGCCGCTGCGTCGCCGGTTCCAGATTTCTCCCTGCCAGTGGCCGTTGGTGGACAGGTCCTCCCACATCTTGCGGTAGAACGGGGCCTCGTGCCGGCCGGAAGCAAGCACGGCCGGGGTCTTGCCGAGCACCTCGCTTGCCGTGTAGCCGGTGATCTGGGTGAAGGCCGGATTGACCGATTCGATAATGCACTGGGCGTTGGTCACGACGATGCCCTCGAGCGTGCTCTCGAACACCTTGGTGGCCAGGCGCTGGTGTTGCAAGGACAGTGCCAGACTGTGCTCGCGTTCCCTGAGGGTCTCGCGCAACTGGTGGACGTAGTCGTGTTCGATGCTGGTCAGGATGTCGGAGAAGGTCACCAGGCCCAACAGCTCACCAGTGCGGCCGGTAACGCCGAGATGCCGGATGTGTTTTTCGGCGAACAAATGGCGCGCGTGGTACAGGCTGACATGGGCACCAATACAGATGAGCGGCCGGCTGGCCAGGGCCCCGACATCGGCACACGGCTGCTTGCTGCTGACCAGGCGCATCACATCGCGCTCGGTGAGGATGCCGTGGCTGCCGTCCGGATAGGCCACCACCGCGGCATCGATGTCGGCTGCGTGCAGCTTGCCGACGGCTTCTTCCACCGACAGGGTACTGGCGATCACCGGGTAGCGGCGATTCAGCACCGCGTTGACCTCGCGCAGGGACAGGTAGTACTCGATGCCCTGGTTGATCACGACATCGGTCTGGGTCACGATGCCCTTGTAGGTCCCGGCATCGTCCACCACGAGGAAATGGCGAACTTTTTCCTCGCGAAAGCGCAAGGCCGCTTCGCCCAGACCGGCGGCAACATGGATGGTCTTGACCGGCGAAGTCATGTGCCGCACGATCGGTGCCTGGAACGCCTGCGGGTCGGACATGTCCAGTGCCAGCGCGTCATGCTCGGTCCAGATGCCGATGATGGAGCCGTTCTCAACGATCGCAATCGAACTGCAGCGCGCATCCACCATGCGCTGTGCAGCTGCGGACAAGGGCGTGTCCGGGGTGCAGGCCAGAATGTCTGGCTGAAGGATGCGCTCGATGGAGATATCGGTCGTCACGGATGACCCGGCAAGTGTTTCTTGGGGTCCACCATATCGGCTGCCTGCCGTCCGTGTTTTGAGCTAAGTCAAGTTCAGGGCAGGCGGCCGCCGCTGCAACGTTCGATGCCGCTCAGATCGCGCCGGGACTGCACCGCTTCCAGGCCGGCGGCGGCCAGCAGGGCGCGTACGGCCGCGGCCTGGTCCCAACCGTGTTCCAGCAGCAGCCAGCCACCGGGGCACAGGCGGGCCGGGGCCTGGGCGGCGAGGGTGCGGATGTCGTCCAGCCCGTCGGCGCCGGCCGTCAACGCCTGGCGCGGCTCGTGGCCCAGTGCGGCGAGATGCGGATCGCCCTCGGCGATGTAGGGCGGGTTGGAAACGATCAGGTCGAACGTGCCGTCCATGCCGGCCAGCCAGTTACCCTGCCTGAATGCCACATCGAGTCCGAGGCGCTGTGCATTGGCCTGCGCCACCGCCAGTGCCTCCGCACTGGCATCGACGGCGCTGACCTGTGCGTCGGGTCGGCTGTGCTTGAGCGCCAGCGCGATGGCGCCGCTGCCGGTGCCCAGATCAATGACACGCGGCGCCGGCAGCGCGGCCATGCACTCCAGCGCCCATTCCACCAGTGTTTCGGTATCGGGGCGCGGGTCGAGCACGCGTGCATCCACCTGCAGCGGCAGACCGAAGAATTCCTTGATGCCGGTGAGGTAAGCGAGCGGCTCGCCGCCGACACGGCGCTGCACCAGTGCCAGGAAGCGGTTCTGCGTGTCAGTGTTCAGTTCGTCACTGTCATGCGCCAGCAGCCAGGCCCGCTCGTGCGGCAACCGGCCCAGCGCGTGCAGCAGCAGCAGCTGGGCGTCGAGCCGGGGGATTCCCTGCGCCTGGGTTGCGGTGAGCGCTTCGGAGATGCGCTGCTCAGGCATGGCGGGCCGGCTCATGTTGGCGCTGCTTGCTGACAAGCGTGCTTCATGCGTATGCTGTCAGACTGGATCAACGGAATCGAGGAGATCAACATGCACAGCTCACCAGTGAAGTTCCTGATCATGATCGAGTCGGGCGGTCCCATGGTGGCGCGGCTGTTTGACGCCAACCGTGTCCATGTCACTGACATGGACGCTTCCTCCGAGGATGTGATGGCGACCATCGAGGGCATTGTTCCGATGCACAGTGGTGCCGCTGCCGAATGGGACCGGGCGCTGGCAGGACACAGTGCGACCGAACGCGCGGCGGCGCAGGTGTATGCGCTGGCGGTTTGAGCGGCGGGCTTCATTCATGTGGCGCCTACTTCCAGTTCGGCCAGCTGTTGCGCCGCTTCATAGGCCTGCAGCGCCTCCACCACATCGTCCAGTTCGCCTTCCATGATGTAGAGCAGCTTGTACAGCGTGAGGTTGATGCGGTGGTCGGTCAGGCGACCCTGCGGGAAGTTGTAGGTCCGGATGCGGTCGCTGCGGTCGCCGCTGCCGATCAGGCTCTTGCGCTGGGCGGCGTCCTTGGCGGCGCGTTCGGCGCGGTCTTTTTCCTGGATGCGGGCGGTGAGCACTTTCAGCGCCTGGGCCTTGTTGCTGTGCTGGCTGCGGCCTTCCTGGCATTCGGCCACGATGCCGGTCGGGATGTGCGTGATGCGCACCGCCGAGTCGGTCTTGTTGATGTGCTGGCCGCCGGCGCCGCTGGCACGGAAGGTGTCGATGCGCAGGTCGGCCGGGTTGATCTGGATCGCCTGTGCTTCGTCCGGTTCCGGCAGCACGGCCACGGTACAGGCGCTGGTGTGGATGCGGCCCTGCGTTTCGGTGGCCGGCACACGCTGCACGCGGTGGCCGCCGGATTCGAACTTGAGCGCACCGTAGGCGTTGTCGCCCTCGACGCGCAGCACCACTTCCTTGTAGCCCCCCAGCTCGCTGGGGGACTCGCTGATCAGTTCGGTCTTCCAGCCGCGGCGTTCGCAATAGCGTGTGTACATGCGCAGCAGGTCGCCGGCAAATAGGGCCGACTCGTCGCCGCCGGTGCCGGCACGGATTTCCACGAAGGCATTGCGTGCGTCGTCCGGGTCCTTGGGCAGCAGCATGCGCTGCAACTCGGTTTCCAGTTGGGCCAGCTCGGCGCTCGCGCTGTCCACTTCCTCCTGGGCCATTTCCGCCATGTCCGGGTCGGCCAGCATGTCACGGGCGCTGGCCAGGTCGGCTTCGCGCTGCTGGTAGCGGGCCCAGCGGCTGGCCACGGCCGCCACCTCGGTGTGCTCGCGCGAGAGCGTCAGGAACTGGCTCATGTCCTTCATGATGTCTTCGCGTGAGAGCAGGAATTCCAGCTCGGCCAGACGGTCGGCGTAGCGTGCGAGTTGTTGGTGGAGAAAGGGTTTCATGAGAAGACCGGTACAAAAGAAGGGCGACTGATCGGACCTCCCAGACAAGGTGATGGTCCGCCGAGCGGCAACGCGCGCCACATAGGGCGCGCCAGTGAGGAGCGTCGCTAATGCCGCGAAGGGCCGCCCCGAGCAAGTCCGGCCCCCTCGGGGGGCAGAGCGCTACACGCAGTGAGCAAACGTGGGGGCTCCATTACTTTTCTTTGCGCAGGAAGAAGTGCTGGATGGCGGTGCTGGCGCGTTCGCGTGCCGTGGCGTCGCCGGCATGCAGCTCGGCCAGGGCACCGTGCAGCAGCTTTTGCGTCAGGCCCTTGGACAGGGCTTCGAGCACGGCATCCACGTCCTCGCCCTTGGCCAGTTGCCGGCGCGCGCGCGCGATCTCGGCATGACGCCACTCGTCGGCCTGGGCGTTGAGCTGCTGGATCAGCGGCACGCTGCGGCGCTGATCCATCCAGTGCAGGAAACTCTGCACGCCGGCGTCGATGATGACCTCGGCCTCGGCCACGGCGGCCTGGCGGTTGGCCTGCGCGGTCTGCACCACGGCGGCCAGATCGTCGACGGTATAGAGGTAGACGTCGGACAGCGCCTTGACTTCGGGCTCAATGTCGCGCGGCACGGCCAGGTCGACCATGAACATGGGGCGGTGGCGGCGCAGCTTGAGGGCGCGTTCCACCGCGCCCAGGCCGATCAGCGGCAGGGTGCTGGCGGTGCAGCTCACCACGGCGTCGAATTCGTGCAGGCGGCTGGGCAGGTCGGCCAGGCGCATGACCTCGGCGCCGAAGCGTGACGCGAGTTTTTCACCGCGGTCGAGCGAGCGGTTGGCAATGACCATCGCCTTCGGGTTCTTCGCCGCGAAGTGGGTGGCCGCCAGTTCGATCATCTCGCCGGCACCGACGAACAGCACCCGGATGTCGCTCAGGTCTTCGAACAGCTGGCCGGCCAGGCGTACGCTGGCGGCCGCCATGCTGATGGAATGGGCGCCGATCTCGGTCGAGGTGCGCACTTCCTTGGCCACGGCAAAGGAACGCTGGAACAGCTGGTTGAGCGTGGTGCCCAGGGCGCCGGCTTCTTCGGCGGCACGCACCGCGTCCTTCATCTGGCCCAGGATCTGCGGCTCGCCCAGCACCATGGAGTCCAGCCCGCTGGCCACGCGGAAGGCATGGCGCGCGGCCTGGCCGTCTTCCAGCGCATAGGTGTGCGAACGCAGGAGCGCAGGCGAGACGCCGCCGCTGTGGGCCAGCCAGTCCAGGGTGGGGACAATCTCCAGCTGGTCGCCGGCGCAGTAGATCTCGGTGCGGTTGCAGGTGGAGATGATGGCGGCCTCGGGCGGGCGCGGCAGGGCACCGCGCAGGCCGTGCAAGGTGGGGCCGATCTGGTCGAGGGCGAACGCAAAACGGCCGCGCAGATCGAGCGGCGCGGTCGTGTGATTGATGCCTAATGCCCAGACTGCCATTGCCCGATTATAAAATTTGCCGATGCCTCAAGCTTTTTCCCCTCTTTGCGCCCTGGCGGCCTGCCCTGAATGAGCCTGCTGGACATCCTGCTGCACCTGCTCAATTTCAGCGCACCCGCACTGGTGTTGGCGCTGCTGCTGCCCCTGACAGCCCGTTTCTTCATCAAAAAACAGGTGCCAGCGCTTGCCTGGTGGGCGCAGGCAGCTATCAATTTCATAGTGGGTGTCGCCGCACTGCTCGTCGGCCTGTGGCTGTGGAGCCGTGACGGCAAGATGGCGGCCTATGCCTTGCTGGTGCTGGCGCTGGCTACCAGCCAGTGGCTGCTGTCACGCGGCTGGCGCAAATAGGTCGACCCGGTCGGTGATGAGGCCGTCCACGCCCAGTTCGATCAGGCGCTGCGCGGCCCCTTCGTCGTTCACCGTGTAGCTCAGACACTGGAAGCCAGCGCTCTTCGCCTGGGTCACGCTCGATCTGTCCCACAGGGCCTGGTTGCCGACCACGGCCACGCAACCCAGGGTGAGGGCGGTTTCCAGCCAGCCGGTCCACAGTGTGTCGAGCAGCAGGCCGCGCGGCAGCGCCGGTGCGGCGTCCAACGCGCCCTGCAGTGCCTCGGGCTGGAACGAGGTCAGCAGCGGCGGCACGGCCAAGTCCTGCCACAGGCGCGCCGCCGCGGCCGCGACCATCTCGCCAGTCTGGCGCTCGGTGCCGGGTGTGGGTTTGATCTCGATGTTGAGCAGGTAGCCGTTGTACCGGCAGAAGCGGGCCACCGCTTCCAGCGTGGGCAAGGGTTCGCCGGCGAAGGCGCGCGAATGCCAGCTGCCGGCGTCGAGTTGCGACAGGGCCTGCCAGCTTTGTGCGCCGGCCGTGCCCTGGCCGCTGGTAGTGCGCTCAAGTGTGCTGTCGTGCAGCAGAAAGGGCACGCCGTCGCTGGAGAGCTTCACATCGCATTCGAACATGCGGTAGCCATGGGCGGCACCGGTGCGAAAGGCCGCCAGGGTGTTCTCGGGCGCTAATCTGCCGGCGCCGCGGTGGGCGATCCAGCGCGGGTAGGGCCAGTGGACGGGGCTGACGGGCTGGCTCATAGCCGTTTCCCCGTGGCCTCGTCGAACCAGTGCAGGCGGTCGGCTTGCGGCATGACGTGCAGCAGGCTGCCGATGGCCGGCGCGGCGCCGTGTTTCTCGTCGGTGCGCACGATGAGCTGTTCGCTGTCGAGCCGGGTGTAGAGCAGGCGCTCGGCACCGAGCATTTCCACCGCTTCGACCTGCACCGTCCAGCCGGTGTCACCGGCCTGCGGCACGACTTGCAGGTGCTCCGGGCGTATGCCCAGGATGGTGCCGGGCTTCACGTGGGGTGCGCTGGCGAGCAGGTTCATGGGCGGTGAACCGATGAAGCTGGCGACGAAGGTGGAGGCGGGCCGGTGGTAGACCTCCTCCGGTGTGCCGAACTGTTCCATCCGTCCGGCGTTCATGACGATCATGCGCTGCGCCAGCGTCATGGCCTCGACCTGGTCGTGCGTGACGAACAGCGAGGTGATGCCCAGTTCGCGGTGCAGTTTCTGGATTTCGAGCCGGGTCTGGGCGCGCAGCTTGGCGTCCAGGTTGGACAGCGGTTCATCGAACAGAAAAACCTGCGGCTGGCGCACGATGGCGCGGCCCATGGCCACGCGCTGGCGCTGCCCGCCGGAGAGCTGGCGCGGCTTGCGCTCGAGGAAGGGGCCGAGCTCCAGGATTCCGGCCGCCTTGGCCACGCGGGCACGGATCTCGTCCTTCGGTACCTTGGCGATCTTCAGTCCGTAAGCCATGTTGTCGAACACGCTCATGTGCGGATACAGCGCGTAGTTCTGGAACACCATGGCAATGTCGCGCTCGGCCGGCTCCAGGTCGTTGACGACACGCGCGCCGATGCGGATCTCGCCGCCGCTGATTTCTTCCAGCCCGGCCACCATGCGCAGCAGGGTGGATTTGCCGCAGCCCGAGGGGCCGACGATGACGATGAACTCGCCGTCGCTGATCTCGGCGTCCACCCCATGGATGACCTGCAATTCGTGCTTGCCCTTGCCGTAGCGCTTGATGACGTTGTTGAATGTGATGGCAGCCATTATTTTTCCGTGTCAACCAGACCCTTGACGAACCACTTCTGCATCAGGATCACGACCAGCGCCGGCGGCAGCATGGCCAGGATCGCCGTGGCCATGACCACGTTCCATTCGATGTAGACCTCGCCGAAGATGGCGCGTTTGATGCCCAGCACGATCGGGTACATGTCTTCGCTGGTGGTGACCATCAGCGGCCACAGGTACTGGTTCCAGCCATAGATGAACTGGATCACGAACAGCGCGGCGATCGACGTCTTCGACAGCGGCAGCAGCACGTCGAAGAAGAAGCGCATGGGGCCGGCGCCGTCGATGCGCGCGGCCTCCACCAGCTCATCGGGCACCGACAGGAAGAACTGGCGGAACAGGAAGGTGGCAGTGGCGGAGGCGATCAGCGGCACGGTCAGGCCGGCATAGCTGTTGAGCAGACCCAGGTTGGCAATCACTTCGTAAGTGGGGCCGATGCGCACCTCCACCGGCAGCATCAGCGTGATGAAGATCATCCAGAACACGGCACGCTTGAAGGGGAAACGGAAGTAGACGATGGCAAAGGCCGACAGCAGCGAAATCGCAATCTTGCCGATGGTGATGGCCAGGGCCATCACCAGGCTGACCCACATCATCGGCCAGCCTGCCGCGATGGTGGCGCCGCCATAAGTCTTGCCGCCGAACAGGGCCAGCCGGTAGGTGTCCAGCAAGTGGTGGCCGGGCAGCAGGGACAGCGGGTGGCTGGAGGCGATCTGCTCGGCCGACTGCGTAGAGGCAATGAAAGCCAGGTAGACCGGAAAAGCGATCACCGCCACGCCGGCCAGCAGGATGGCGTGGGCAAAGAAATCGAGGATGGGGCGACGTTCGATCATCATGGTTGTCGCCTCGTTGCATCATGCGCGACCCACAAGGTGCGGGCCTTCCAGTCAAATGCGCAGGCACCCGCGGAACCGGCTTCGCCGGGCCGCTGGGTGTGCCCCCTAGAGAGGGAGGCGCCGAAGGCGCTTCGGGGGTGTTCCATCAGTACTCAATCTTGCGTTCGACAAAGCGGAACTGGACCACGGTGAGCGTGATCACGATGAGCATCAACACCACAGACTGCGCGGCCGAGCCACCCATGTCCAGCGCCTTGAAACCATCGTAATAGACCTTGTAGACCAGGATGGAGGTTTCCTTGCCCGGGCCGCCGTGGGTCGCCGCGTCCACCGTGCCGAAGGTGTCGAAGAAGGCGTAGATCACGTTCATCACCAGCAGGAAAAAGGTGGTCGGTGCTAGCAGCGGGAACACGATGCTCCAGAAACGTCGCCAGGGGGAAGCGCCATCGAGGGCGGCGGCCTCGATCAGGGACTGCGGGATCGACTGCAGCCCCGCGAGGAAGAACAGGAAGTTGTACGAGACCTGCTTCCAGGCCGCAGCCATCACGATCAGGGCCATGGCATGGTCGGCATCGAGCAGGTGGTTCCAGGGCAGGCCCAGGGACTGCAGCGCATAGGCAATGACGCCGTAGGGCGAGGCAAACAGCATCAGCCACAGGACGCCGGCCACCACCGGCGCCACCGCGTAGGGCCAGATCAGCAGGGTCTTGTAGAAGCCGGCCAGTCGGGCAACGCGGTTGGCCATGACCGCCAGCAGCAACGCCAGCGACATGGAGGACGCAGCCACCAGCAGCGAAAAAACGGCCGTGGTCTTGAACGACGCCAGGTAGCTGGCGTCGTCGAACAGGCGCTGGAAGTTTTCCCAGCCGACGAATTCCCGGCTGGTCCCGAAGGCGTCCTCCTGCAGCACGCTCTGGTACAGCGCCTGGCCCGCCGGCCAGAAGAAGAACACCAGGACGATGGCCAGCTGGGGTGCCACCAGAAGCCAGGGCAACCAGGGCGATTTGAAGAGAACGCGCTTTTCCATGATGTGATTGTGTGCCTCCCCAACCCCTCCCGTTTGGCGGGGAGGGTTGGGGAGGGGTGCCGTCAGTACAGCCTGGGCTAAAAGTCCGTCAGGACTTATTAGCCTTCTGGAAGCGCTCCAGCTGCTCGTTGCCGCGTTTGACCGCCAGGCCCAGCGCTTCCTTGGGCGTCTTCTTGCCGGCCCACACGCCCTCGAGTTCCTCGTCGATGATGGTACGGATCTGCACGAAGTTGCCCAGGCGCACACCACGCGACTTGTCGGTGGTCTTGCGGATCATCTGCGTCACCGAGACGTCGGTGCCGGGGTTCTTCTTGTAGAAGCCCGATTTGTCGGTCAGTTCGAACGAGGCCCTGGTCACCGGCAGGTAGCCGGTGCGCTGGTGGCTCTTGGCGGCGACTTCGGGTTGCGACAGGTAGTTGAAGAAGGCGGCCACGCCCTTGTAGTCCGTGGCTTTTTTGCCGTTCATCACCCACAGGCTGGCGCCACCGATCACGGTGTTCTGTGGCGCGCCCTGCACGTCAGGGTAGTAGGGCAGGGTGCCGATGCCGTAGCCGAACTTGCCATTGCGCACGACGTTGCCGTACAGCGCCGAGGAGCCGGTCATCATGGCGCATTCGCCCGAGACGAAGGTGGCATCGGCCGCATTGCCGCGGCCCTTGTAGACGAACAGGCCGGACTTGGCCATGTTGGCCAGGTTCTCGATGTGGCGCACGTGCAGCGGCGAGTTGAACTCAAGGCGCGTGTCGAGGCCGCCAAAGCCATTGTTCTTGCTGGCGAACAGCACGTTGTGCCAGGCCGAGAAGCTCTCCAGCTGGGTCCAGCTGATCCAACTGGTGGTGAACGGGCACTTGTGGCCGCTGGCCTTGAGCTTGGCCGCGGCCAGGGCGACCTCGGGCCAGGTGGTGGGCGGCTTCTCGGCGTCGAGGCCGGCGGCCTTGAAGGCGTCCTTGTTGTAGTGGAACACCGGGGTCGAGCTGTTGAAGGGGAAGCTCAGCATCTGGCCGTTGGGGGCGGTGTAGTAGCCGGCCACGGCCGGCACATAGGCGTTCTGGTCAAACTTCTGGCCGCCGTCCTTCATGACTTCGGTCACCGGCTTGATGGCGCCCTTGGAGGCCATCATGGTGGCGGTGCCGACCTCGAACACCTGCAGGATGTGCGGGGCGTTGCCGGCGCGGAAGGCGGCAATGGCGGCCGTCATCGATTCGTCGTAGCTGCCCTTGAAGGTCGGCGTGATCTTGTAGTCCTTCTGGCTGGCGTTGAAGTCGCGGGCCAGATCGTTGACCCATTCGCCCAGGGCGCCGCCCATGGAGTGCCACCACTGGATTTCGGTCTGGGCCTGGGCGGGGACCAGCATCAGGGCGGAGAGGACGGCAATGGCCAGTTTTGCTTTCGAACGCATCAGTGAGCTCCTTGAAGTCAAGACGCCGAGCCTAGTCGGCCGATATGTCAGTCTGATTACGGTTTGATTAAACCGTGGGCGTCGGGTGCTGGGGACCCGGGGTTACCATGAGACGAGCAGGTGAATGCTGCACTGCGGTAACATCAGCCCTCAGCCGGGTTCTACCGTTCTGGCTGAAATTCCAGATTTCCCATGAACGCACCGACTCCGCTTGACCACCTCGTGAATGCGCCCGGCGATGCGCCGCACGGCCACGAACGCATCCGCGAAATCCCCTACAACTACACCTCGTTCTCCGACCGCGAGATCGTGATCCGCCTGCTCGGCACACGTGCATGGGAGGTGCTCAACCAGCTGCGCCAGGAGCGCCGTACCGGCCGCTCGGCCCGCATGCTGTATGAGGTGCTGGGCGATGTCTGGGTGGTGCAGCGCAACCCCTACCTGCAGGACGACCTGTTGGACAACCCGAAGCGCCGCCAGCTGCTGGTGGATGCCCTGCACCACCGCCTGGGCGAGGTGCAGAAGCGCCGCACGCCGCAGGACGACCCGCAGCGCGACGCCCTGGTGGGCGAGCTGCTGGAAGCCGCCAGCCGTGCCGTCGAGGCCTTCGACGCCGCGTTCCAGGAGATCACCGCCCTGCGTCGCAAGGCCCAGCGTACCCTGAGCCGGCTGACAGCCAAGGACAACGTCAAGTTCGACGGCCTGAGCCGCGTCTCGCATGTGACCGATGCCACCGACTGGCGCGTCGAGTACCCCTTTGTCGTGCTGACGCCAGACACCGAGGCCGAGATGGCCCGTCTGGTCAAGGGCTGCATTGAACTCGGCCTGACCATCATCCCGCGCGGCGGCGGCACCGGCTACACCGGCGGCGCCGTGCCGCTGACCTGGAAGAGTGCGGTCATCAATACCGAGAAGCTCGAAGCCATGACCGAAGTCGAGATGGTGCAGCTGCCGGGCCTGGACCGGCCGGTGCCGACCATCTGGACCGAAGCCGGCGTGGTGACGCAGCGCGTGGCCGATGCGGCCGAGCGCGCCGGCTTTGTCTTCGCCGTCGACCCGACCTCGGCCGAGGCCTCCTGCGTCGGCGGCAACATCGCCATGAACGCCGGTGGCAAGAAAGCCGTGCTCTGGGGCACGGCGCTGGACAACCTGGCCTCGTGGCGCATGGTGACCCCCGACGCCGGCTGGCTGGAAGTCACGCGCCTGAACCACAACCTGGGCAAGATCCACGACGCCGAGCTGGCCAGCTTCGAGCTGAAATACTTTGAGGCCGACGGCAAGACGCTGGTGAAGACCGAGCGTCTCGACATCCCGGGCCCGAGCTTCCGCAAGGAAGGCCTGGGCAAGGACGTGACTGACAAGTTTCTGTCCGGTTTGCCCGGCATCCAGAAGGAAGGCTGCGACGGCCTGATCACCAGCGGCCGCTGGGTGGTGCACCGCATGCCGGCGCACACCCGCACCGTCTGCCTGGAGTTCTTCGGCAATGCCAAGGACGCGGTGCCCAGCATCGTCGAGATCAAGGACTTCATGTTCGCCGAGCAAAAACGCAGCGGCGTCTTGCTGGCGGGGCTGGAGCACCTGGACGACCGCTACCTGAAGGCGGTCGGCTACGCCACCAAGAGCAAGCGCGGCGGCCTGCCCAAGATGGCGCTGTTCGGTGACATCGTCGGCGATGACCCGAATGCGGTGGCGCGTGCCACCTCGGAGGTGGTGCGCATCGCCAATTCGCGCAGCGGCGAGGGCTTCATTGCCATCAGCCCGGAAGCGCGCAAGAAGTTCTGGCTTGACCGCAAGCGCACGGCGGCCATCAGCAAGCACACCAACGCCTTCAAGATCAACGAGGACGTGGTGATCCCGCTGCCGCGCATGGCCGAGTACACCGACGGCATCGAGCGCATCAACATCGAGCTGAGCCTGCGCAACAAGATCAAGCTGTGCGACGAGATGGAGGCTTTCTTCAGCGCGGACAATCTGCCCCATCTGCTGGCCGATCTCAAGCAGGACGACGCCAATGAAACCCCGCTTGCCGAACTGCTGGAGGACCGCGTGGCGCAGGCCCTGGCCCTGGTGCGTGAGGTGCGTGCGCAGTGGCAAGGCTGGCTGCAGGACGTGGACGCCCTGTTCCCGCAGTTGCAGGATCACACCTTGCGTGCCAGCTGGAAGACGCAGATCCGTGCGCCGCTGCAGGACATCTTCACCGGCCGCGCCTTTGAAGCGATGCTGGCCGAGTGCAACGCCATCCAGCAGCGCGTGCTCAAGGGCCGGGTCTGGGTGGCGCTGCACATGCATGCCGGCGACGGCAATGTGCATACCAACATCCCGGTCAACAGCGACGACTACGAGATGCTGCAGGCCGCGCACGGCGCGGTCAAGCGCATCATGGCGCTGGCGCGCTCGCTCGACGGCGTGATCTCGGGCGAGCACGGCATCGGCATCACCAAGCTGGAATTCCTGAGCGACGACGAGCTGCGTCCGTTTGCCGACTACAAGCGCCGCATCGACCCCGAGGGGCGTTTCAACAAAGGCAAGCTGCTACGAAATCAGCAGCTGTTGGCGCAGGAAGATCAAGGGCTGATGGCTGATTTGACCAATGCCTACACCCCGAGCTTCGGCCTCATGGGGCACGAATCGCTGATCATGCAGCAAAGCGATATCGGTGCCATCGCCGACAGCGTGAAGGACTGCCTGCGCTGCGGCAAGTGCAAGCCGGTGTGCTCGACCCATGTGCCGCGCGCCAACCTGCTGTACAGCCCGCGCAACAAGATCCTGGCCACCTCGCTGCTGGTGGAGGCCTTCCT
Source organism: Curvibacter sp. GWA2_64_110 (assembly GCA_001797315.1). GTDB lineage: Bacteria > Pseudomonadota > Gammaproteobacteria > Burkholderiales > Burkholderiaceae_C > Hylemonella. The sequence continues at coordinate 350,836 of MGPC01000018.1, read as the reverse complement.
GTACGAGGAACAGACCCGGCGCGGCATCTCGATCCGTCACTGGCAGGAGTTCGAGGACGTGGCCGACCACTGCACGGTCTGCCACAAGTGCCTGACACCGTGCCCGGTGGACATCGACTTCGGCGACGTGTCGATGAACATGCGCAACCTGCTGCGCAAGATGGGGCAGAAGTCCTTCCGCCCCGGCAATGCGGCGGCCATGTTCTTCCTCAATGCCACCAATCCCGAGACCATCAAGTTCATGCGCTCGGCCATGGTGGACGTCGGCTTCAAGGCACAGCGCCTGGCCAACGACCTGCTGCGCGGCCTGGCACGCCGCCAGACCGCCAAGCCGCCGGCCACGGTCGGTACGGCACCGGTCAAGGAGCAGGTGATCCACTTCATCAACAAGAAGATGCCGGGGGGGCTGCCCAAGAAGACGGCGCGCGCGCTCTTGGACATCGAAGACGCCAACTACGTGCCGATCATCCGCGACCCGCAGGCCACCAATCCGGAAACCGAGGCGGTGTTCTATTTCCCCGGCTGCGGCTCGGAGCGCCTGTTCAGCCAGGTCGGGCTGGCGACGCAAGCCATGCTGTGGCATGCCGGCGTGCAGACGGTGCTGCCACCGGGTTATCTGTGCTGCGGCTACCCGCAGCGCGGCTCGGGCCAGTTCGACCGCGCCGAGAAGATGATCACCGACAACCGGGTGTTGTTCCACCGCGTGGCCAACACGCTGAACTACCTGGACATCAAGACCGTGGTGGTGAGCTGCGGTACCTGCTACGACCAGTTGCAGGGCTACAAGTTCGAGGACATCTTCCCCGGCTGCCGCATCATCGACATCCACGAGTTCCTGCTGGAAAAAGGCATCAAGCTCACGGGCGAGCAGGGCGGCTACCTGTACCACGAACCCTGCCACAACCCGATGAAGCTGGGCGACTCGATGAAGACGGTCAAGTCGCTGCTGGCCGGCGATACCGGTGGCAATGTGCTCAAGAGCGATCGCTGCTGCGGCGAGTCCGGCACGCTGGGCGTGACCCGGCCCGACGTTTCGACCCAGGTGCGCTTCCGCAAGGAAGAGGAAATCCGCAAGGGCGAGAAGGCGCTGCGCGAAATGAAGCGAGACGCCACTGGCGGCGCGGGCTTGGTGGGCGAGAAGGACAACATCAAGATCCTGACCAGCTGCCCGAGTTGCCTGCAGGGCCTGACCCGCTATGGCAACGACCTGCAGAACGGCCTGCTGGAGGCCGACTACATCGTGGTCGAGATGGCGCGCCAGATCCTGGGCGACAACTGGCTGCCGCAGTATGTGGCGTCGGCCAATGCCGGCGGCATCGAGCGCGTGCTGGTCTGAGGCCATGCAGGTGACCGCTTGTTCGCTGTGTGAGACGGAAGGCGGCGTGCCGGTCTTTCGCGGCGGCAAGTTCCGTGTCATCCGGGCCGAAGAGGCCGACTTTCCGGCCTTCTACCGCCTGGTCTGGAACGACCACGTGGCCGAGTTCTCCGACCTGCCGGCGCCCGAGCGCGCCTTGTGCATGGAGGCGGTGACCTTGATCGAGACCGCGTTGCGCCGCCAGCTGCAGCCGACCAAGGTCAACCTGGCCACGCTGGGCAATGTGGTGCCGCACCTGCATTGGCACGTGATTGCGCGTTTCGGCTGGGACAGCCATTTCCCAGCGCCGGTCTGGGCGGCGGCGCAGCGGCCGTCCGATGCGCCAGCACTGGCGCAGTTGCGTGCCCGACTGCCTGCGCTCGACATGGACATTCGGCAGGCCCTGGCAGCCATGCCGGTCGCCTTGTGATAATTCGATCTTTCAGCAGGTGAATCCAATGGCAGGTTTGCAATCCGGTGCCCCGACGCCCCAGGACCTGACGGTGCACGGACAGTCCCGTGTGCTCGAGGTCAGTTTTTCCGACGGCGCAAGCTTCCGCATCCCCTTCGAGCTGATGCGCATCTATTCGCCCTCGGCCGAGGTGCAGGGCCACGGCCCGGGCCAGGAAGTGCTGCAGACCGGCAAGCGCGAGGTCGAACTGGTCAATCTGGAGCCGGTGGGCAACTACGCGGTACAGCCGACCTTCTCCGACGGCCACGACAGCGGGATCTACTCCTGGGATTACCTGTATTTCCTCGGTTCGCAGCAGGACCAGCTGTGGGTCGACTACGAGGCGCGCCTGCAGGCGGCTGGTGTCGAGCGCGATGCGCCCATGCCTGAAAAAGCCGGCCATAGCTGCAGCAGCCATTAATGAAACACCCCCAGGCTCCGCGCACTGCGTGTCGCTCCGCCACCCCCCCTCAAGGGGGCAACGCCAATGGCCCGGCAAAGCCGGTTCCACGGCGTTTCCCGGCTGGACGGTTGTACGCTGGGCGGGTCTGGTGGGCTCTAGTGGAGCAATTAAGATGAGCCAGACCCACTTTGGATTCGAAACCGTCGACGAGGCTGAGAAGGCCAAGCGCGTGCGCGGCGTGTTCGACTCGGTGGCCTCCAAGTACGACGTGATGAACGACCTCATGTCGGTCGGACTGCATCGCGTCTGGAAGGCCTATACCGTCACGCTGGCCAACCTGAAAGAGGGCGACCGCGTGCTCGATATCGCCGGCGGCACCGGTGACCTGGCCTTGGCCTTTTCGAAGAAGGTCGGCAAGACCGGCCAGGTGGTGCACACCGACATCAACGAGGCCATGCTGCGCGTGGGCCGTGACCGCCTGCTCGATGCTGGTGTGGTGCTGCCCACGCTGGTGTGCGATGCCGAGAAGCTGCCTTTCCCGGACCAGTATTTCGACGTGGTGAGCGTGGCCTTCGGCCTGCGCAACATGACACACAAGGACGTGGCGCTGGCCGAGATGTGCCGGGTGCTCAAGCCCGGTGGCAAATTGCTGGTGCTGGAGTTCTCCAAGGTGGCGCCGCCGCTGGAAAAACTCTACGACTGGTATTCCTTCAAGGTCTTGCCCAAGCTGGGCCAGTTGGTGGCGGGCGACAGCAGCAGCTACCAGTACCTGGCGGAGTCGATCCGCATGCACCCGGGGCAGGCGGAATTGAAGGCCCTGATGCACAAATCCGGATTCGGGCATGTGGATTTTCACAACATGTCGGGCGGTGTTGTGGCCTTGCATGTTGGAATCAGGTGCTGACACGCCTGTTTTACTGTAATTTCGGGGTGTCGACCCACTGACTGGATGAACCGGAGACCTGACATGAAATTCTGGACCTTGGTCCTGACGCTGACCCTGGCCCTGGGGGGCGTGAATGCAGAGGCCAAACGCCTGGGCGGCGGCACATCGTTCGGCAAGCAGTCGAGCAATGTGACGCAGCGCCAGGCTGCGCCTGCAGCACCTGGCGCCCCGACGCAAAACGCCGCGACGGCGCCCAAACCGGCACCCGCTGCTGCGCCGGCTGCGGCCCCGAAGCGCCCCTGGGGTGCCATGCTCGGTGGCTTGGCCGCCGGTCTCGGTCTGGCCTGGCTGGCGCATTCGCTTGGCATGGGCGAGGCTTTCGGCCAGTTCATGCTGATCGGTCTGGTGGTGTTGCTGGCCATGCTGGCCATTGGCTGGTTCATGCGCAACCGCCGTCCGGCCGCGCCGTCAGGCAGTCCGTATGCCTTCCAGGGTGCGGGGGCCGGTGAAGCGGTGACCCCGAGGGCTTACCGGCCGGAAAACGTCGGCAACGATGCCTCGGCCCGTCCGTGGGAGCGCAACACGGCGTCGTTCGATGCTTCTGCGCCAGCCAGTTCCGACATCGTGATCGGCTCGGCCCTGGCCGGTTCGCAGGCCTGGGGCGTCCCGGCCGGTTTCGACGCGGCCGGCTTCCTCCAGGCGGCCAAGACCAATTTCGTGACCCTGCAGTCGGCCTGGGACCGTTCCGACTTGGGCACGCTGCGCGCCATGATGACCGACGACATGCTGGCCGAAATCCGCCAGCAGCTGAGCGAGCGCGAGGCCCATACCGGCGGCCCGGCCAACCAGACCGATGTGGTGATGCTCGAAGCCCAACTGCTCGGTATCGAGGACCTGGGTGACACCTACATGGCCAGTGTCGAGTTCTCCGGCATGATCCGCGAAGAGCCTTCGGCCGGTCCGAGCCCCTTCCGCGAGGTCTGGAACATGACCAAGCCCAAGGCTGGTACCAGCGGCTGGCTGGTGGCAGGGGTCCAGGCGCTGCAATAAACACGACGCATGCTGCCCATGCCCCCCGCTGGCGGGGGCAGATGGGGAATAATCGGGGACTATGGCAACACAGTCCCCGTTTTCTTTTCTGGAAGATGTTTTCCAGCAGCTCAGCACCACCTTGCAACCGCCTGCGTGGGCGGTGGAAGAGGCGCAGCGCCGCATCGTGCTGCTGCTCAACCATGTGCTGATGCAGGAAACGGAGGCGACGGCACGGCTGGCGCGGCAAAAAGGCCGGGTGGTGCTGTTCCACTGGCGCCAGTTCCATTTCAAGCTCTTGTTGACGCCAGCCGGCCTGCTCGACCTGGCCGGGCCGGATGCCGCGTCGGACCTGACGCTGTCGGTGACCGAGGACTCTCCCGTCGCCCTGGTGCAGTCGGCCTTGAGCGGCGCCAAGCCGGCGGTGCGCATCGAAGGCGATGTGCAGCTGGCGGCCGAGGTCAACTGGCTGGTCGACCATGTGCGCTGGGACATCGAGGAGGATCTGGCCCGCATCATCGGTGATGCGCCGGCCCATGCCCTGGGGCAGGCGGCACGGCGCGTGGCCGAGGCCGTGCGCCAGCTGCTGGCCCGTTCTGCTGCGGCAGGGAGCAAGGCATGAGGCGCCTGTTCCGGGGCACCTTCATTGTCTGGACCGCTCTGCGTTTCGGCCTGGACGAGCTGGTCCTGACCAGCTTCCAGAAACCCTGGCTGCGGGTGATCGCCCGCATCGTGTCACTCGGCCGCAACCTGGATGCGCCGCGCGGCCAGCGCCTGCGCGAGGCGCTGGAACGCCTGGGCCCGATCTTCGTGAAGTTCGGCCAGGTACTGTCGACCCGGCGCGACCTGATGCCGACCGACATGGCCGATGAACTGGCCAAGCTGCAGGACCGGGTGCCGCCGTTCAGTTCCGACGTGGCGGTCGCCACCATCGAGCGGGCTTTCCGCAAGCCGGTGACCGAGATCTTCAGCGAGTTCGAGCGCGAGCCGGTGGCCAGTGCCTCCATCGCCCAGGTGCATTTCGCCAAGCTGCGCGACCGTGACGGCCATGAGCGCGAGGTGGCGGTCAAGGTGCTGCGCCCGGGCATGCGGCTGGCGATCGAAAAAGACCTGAGCCTGATGCGCATGATGGCCGGCTGGGTCGAAAGCCTCTCGGCCGACGGCAAACGCCTCAAGCCGCGCGAGGTGGTGGCCGAATTTGACAAGTACCTGCACGACGAGCTCGATCTGGTGCGCGAGGCGGCCAGCGCTGCCCAGCTGCGCCGCAACATGGAAGGCCTCAACCTGGTGCTGATCCCCGAGATGTTCTGGGACTACTGCCAGAGCGAGGTGATCGTGATGGAGCGCATGAAGGGCATCCCGATCAGCCAGACGGCGCGCTTGCGCGAAGCCGGCGTCGACATGAAAAAGCTGGCGCGCGACGGCGTCACGATCTTTTTCACCCAGGTGTTCCGCGACGGCTTCTTCCATGCCGACATGCACCCGGGCAACATCTTCATCAGCACCGAACCGGCCACCTTCGGGCGCTACATCTCACTCGATTTCGGCATCGTCGGCACGCTCACCGAGTACGACAAGGAATACCTGGCGCAGAACTTCACCGCCTTCTTCCGGCGCGACTACAAGCGTGTGGCCGAGCTGCACATCGAATCGGGCTGGGTGCCGCCGCAAACGCGCGTGGACGAGCTGGAGTCCGCCATCCGTGCCGTCTGTGAGCCGTACTTTGATCGCCCGCTGAAGGAAATCTCGCTCGGCATGGTGCTGATGCGCCTGTTCCAGACCTCACGCCGCTTCCACGTGGAGATCCAGCCGCAGCTGGTGCTGCTGCAGAAAACCCTGCTCAACATCGAGGGCCTGGGGCGCGAACTCGACCCGGAGCTGGATCTGTGGAGCACAGCCAAACCCTTCCTGGAGAAATGGATGGCCGACCAGATTGGCCCGCGTCGGCTGTGGGAGGAGCTCAAGAACCAGGCGCCGCGTTATGCCAAGCTGCTGCCCGAACTGCCGCGCCTGCTGCACGACTATCTGACGCAGCGCCCGGGCTTGCAGCGCCGCGAGTTCGAGGAGCTGCTGGCCGAGCAGCGCCGCACCAACCGGCTGCTGCAAGGGCTGGTCTATGCCGGCATCGGTTTTGCTTTGGGTCTGGTCGCGATGCAAGTCGTGGTCCGGGTCCAGCTGTTCTGACGGGATAATCCGGACCGATTTCCACGCTACCCTAGGAGACTTCCGGTGCTGCTGACCCTGGTCATCGTCTATCTGCTGGTCACCATTGCCATTGGCCTGGTGGCGGCCAAGCGCGTCAAGAACTCGGCGGACTTTGCCATCGCCGGGCGCCGCCTGCCACTGGTGATGATCGTCACCACCACCTTTGCCACCTGGTTCGGCTCTGAAACAGTGCTCGGCATCCCGGCCAAGTTCGTCAACGGCGGCCTGCACACGGTGGTGGAAGACCCGTTCGGCGCCGGTACCTGCCTGATCCTGGTGGGTGTCTTCTTTGCGGCCAAGCTCTACCGCATGACCCTGCTGACCATCAGCGATTTCTTTCGCGAGCGTTTTGGCCGCAGCGTCGAGGTGGTGTGCTCGCTCATCATCATGGTCAGCTACCTGGGTTGGGTGTCGGCCCAGGTCACGGCGCTCGGCCTGGTGTTCAATGTGCTGTCGGGCGGCGCCATCAGCGTTCCCCTGGGCATGGTGATCGGCGTGGTCTCGATCCTGGCCTACACCCTGTTTGGCGGCATGTGGTCGGTGGCGATCACCGACTTCATCCAGATGATCATCCTGGTCGGCGGCCTGGCCATCCTGGCGGTGTTTGCCAGCCACATGGCCGGCGGTGCCGACAAGGTGGTGAACCTGGCGCTGAGCCGCGACATGTTCCGTTTCCTGCCCGAGCCCAATTTCAAGGACATCGTGTTCTTCATTGCCGCTGCCATCACCATGATGCTGGGCTCGATTCCGCAGCAGGACGTGTTCCAGCGCGTGATGTCGGCCGACAGCACGCATTCGGCCACGCGCGGGCCGGTGATCGGTGGCGTGTTCTACATCCTGTTCGCTTTCGTGCCCATGTTCCTGGTGACCAGTGCGCTGGTCATCATGCCGGAGCAGGCGCAGGCGCTGCTGCAGGACGATCCGCAGAAGGTGCTGCCCACGCTGGTGCTGGAGAAAATGCCCTTCATCATGCAGGTGCTGTTCTTCGGTGCGCTGCTGTCGGCCATCAAGTCCTGCGCCTCGGCCACCCTGTTGGCGCCCAGCGTCACGTTCGTCGAGAACATCTGGCGCCAGTTCCGCCCGCACCTGGGCGACCAGCAGGAACTCAAGACCATGCGCATCACGGTGCTGGTGTTCAGCACCCTGGTGCTGGTCTACGCCATCAGGATGCAGGGCACCTCGATCTACGAGATGGTGTCGGGGGCCTATCAGGTCACGCTGGTCGGCGCCTTCGTACCGCTGGTGTTCGGCCTGTACTGGAAAAAGGCCAGCACCCAAGGGGCGATCTTCTCCATCGTGCTGGGCCTGTTGACCTGGGGGCTGTTCCTGGCCACGCCGGCGGGCGAAGAGTTCCCGGCGCAACTGGCCGGGGTGCTGGCCTCGCTGGCGGGCATGCTGGTCGGCTCACTCGGGCCGCAGGCCATTGTCAACCGCCACGCCTCGCACCACAAGCTGGTCGGGGCGGACTGAAGTCGCTGCGCGGGCGCTTGCGCCTTGATTTCCGGCCGGCTGCCTATAATTGAGGGTTTTGCATCAACCACCCACCCTTAACCCTTCGAGCCATGCCAATCTACGCCTACAAGTGTGAATCCTGCGGCCTCGCCAAGGATGTCCTGCAAAAGATTTCCGATCCGGTCCTGACTGACTGCCCGGCCTGCGGCAAAGCCACGTTCAAGAAGCAACTGACGGCAGCCGGGTTCCAGCTCAAGGGCTCGGGTTGGTACGAGACCGATTTCAAGGGCGGCAACAGCTGTGCCGCACCTGCTGCGGGCGCGTCGGACGGGGCGGCCTGTGCGGCCTGCCCGGCAGCGAGCACGGCCACCTGATCGGATGACCATGGCCAAGTTTCGCAAATGGCTGTTCTCGGGCCTGCTGGTGCTGGCGCCGCTCGGCATCACGGTCTGGGTGCTGGAGTGGGTGCTGTCCACGCTGGACAAGACCTTGCAGATCCTGCCGCGTGCTTGGCAGCCGGACCAGTTGCTGGGGCTTCACATCCCCGGCCTGGGCGCGATTTTTGCCCTGGCGATCGTGCTGGCGATCGGCGCCATGGCGTCCAATTTCGTCGGCAACAAGCTGGTGACCTGGTGGCATGCGCTGCTGCACCGCATTCCTGTCGTTCGCTCGATCTATTCGGGCGTCAAGCAGGTGTCCGACACCCTGTTTTCCGAGAAGGGCAATGCCTTTCGCAAGGCCCTGCTGGTGCAGTGGCCGCGCGAGGGTGTCTGGACCATTGCCTTTCTGACCGGCACGCCGGGCGGCGACCTGCTCAACCACCTCGATGGCGAGCACCTGAGTGTCTATGTGCCCACCACCCCCAACCCTACCGGCGGCTACTTCGTCATGCTCAAGAAGAGCGACTGCATCGAACTCGAGATGAGCGTCGACGAGGCGCTGACCTATGTCATTTCCATGGGCGTGATCGTGCCCGGCGGACCGAAAAATCCGAATCTGAAGCAGGCCGAGAGCGGCCCGCTCACCCACAGCTGAAAGAGAAATTGTTATGGCCATGCGCTCCCACTACTGCGGTCTTGTGACCGAGGCCCTGATGGGCCAAACCGTCACCTTGTGCGGCTGGGTCAACCGCCGCCGCGACCATGGCGGCGTGATCTTCGTCGACCTGCGCGACCGCGAAGGTTATGTGCAGGTGGTGTGTGATCCCGACCGTGCCGAGATGTTCAAGGTCGCCGAAGACCTGCGCAACGAGTTCTGCATCCAGGTCAAGGGCCTGGTGCGTGCCCGTCCGGAAGGCACGACCAATGACAACCTCAAGAGCGGCAAGATCGAGGTGCTGTGCCATGAACTGAAGGTACTCAACCCCTCGGTCACGCCCCCGTTCCAGCTCGATGACGACAACCTGTCGGAAACCACGCGCCTGACGCACCGCGTGCTGGATCTGCGCCGCCCCTACATGCAGCGCAACCTCATGCTGCGCTACAAGGTGGCGATGGAGGTACGCAAGTTCCTGGATGCCAACGGTTTCGTGGACATCGAGACGCCGATGCTCACCAAGAGCACGCCCGAAGGCGCGCGCGACTACCTGGTGCCCAGCCGCGTGCATGACGGCCAGTTTTTCGCGCTGCCGCAATCGCCCCAGCTGTTCAAGCAGCTGCTGATGGTGGCCGGCTACGACCGTTATTACCAGATCACCAAGTGCTTCCGCGACGAGGACCTGCGCGCCGACCGCCAGCCCGAGTTCAGCCATGTTCCTCTACGGCTCCGACAAGCCGGACCTGCGCGTCAAGCTGCAGTTCACCGAAGTCACCGAGCTGATGAAGGACGTGGACTTCAAGGTCTTCTCCGGTGCCGCCAACATGGCCGGCGGCCGTGTGGTGGCCCTGCGCGTGCCCGGCGGCGCGCGCGAAGAGGGCGGTCTGAGCCGCGGCGAGATCGACGGCTACACCGAATTCGTCAAGATCTACGGCGCCAAGGGCCTGGCCTACATCAAGGTCAATGAGCTGGCCAAGGGCCGTGATGGCCTGCAGAGCCCGATCGTGAAGAACATCCACGATGCGGCGCTCAACGAAGTCCTGAAGCGCACGGGTGCACAGGACGGCGACCTGATCTTCTTTGGCGCCGACAAGGCCAAGATTGTCAACGACGCCATCGGCGCGCTGCGCATCAAGATCGGCCACAGCGAGTTCGGCAAGAAGAACGGCCTGTTTGAAGACGGCTGGGCCCCGATGTGGGTGGTGGACTTCCCGATGTTCGAGTTCGACGAGGAAAGCCAGCGCTACACCGCCGTGCACCACCCCTTCACCGCGCCCAAGGAAGGCCATGAGGACTGGATGGTGACGGCGCCCGAGAAATGCATTTCCCAGGGCTACGACATGGTGCTCAACGGCTGGGAAATGGGTGGCGGCTCGGTCCGTATCCATCGCGCCGATGTGCAGCAGAAGGTGTTTGACGCCCTCAAGATCACACCCGAGGAGGCCCAGCTCAAGTTCGGCTTCCTGCTCGACGCGCTGCAGTACGGCGCCCCGCCGCACGGCGGCCTGGCCTTCGGTCTGGACCGCATCGTCACGCTGATGACCGGCGCCGAGTCGATCCGCGACGTGATCGCTTTCCCCAAGACCCAGCGCGCCCAGTGTCTGCTGACCCAGGCGCCGAGCCCGGTGGACGAAAAGCAGCTGCGCGAGCTGCACATCCGCCTGCGCAACCCGGACGCCATGAAGGCAGCCTGAACTCCCAAGGCTTGAGGCAGAATCAAAGGGCGCTGTTTCAGCGCCCTTTTTCATGTCCAAACCCTACAAGATTCCCCAATCCGTGCTGGTGGTCATCCACACCCCGGCGCTGGAGGTGCTGCTGATCAAGCGCGCCGATGCCGAGGACTTCTGGCAGTCGGTCACGGGTGCCAAGGACCATATGGACGAGCCCTTTGCCGCGACGGCCGTGCGCGAGGTGGCGGAGGAGACCGGCATCGACGCCCTGGCCGCCGGTCATTGCCTGCGCGACTGGGGGCTGGAAAACGTCTACGACATCTACCCGCGCTGGCGCCATCGTTATGCGCCGGGTGTGACGCGCAACACCGAGCATCTGTTCGGTCTGCAGGTGCCGGCCGGAACGAAGGTCCGGCTCGATCCGCGCGAGCACACCGACTGGCGCTGGCTGCCCTGGCGCGAGGCGGCCGAAGCCTGTTACTCGCCCAGCAACGCTGAAGCCTGCCTGATGCTGCCAAAATTCGCCTTATGAAGACCTTGCGCGTTGCCACCTACAACATCCACAAGGGCGTGCAGGGCCTGGGGCCGCGGCGCCGGCTGGAGATCCACAACCTGGGGTTGGCGGTGGAGCAGCTCGATGCCGACATCATCTGCCTGCAGGAGGTACGCAAGATCCACCGGCGTGAGGAACAGTACTTCACGCAGTGGCCCGAGCTGCCGCAGGCCGATTTCCTGGCGCCGGAAGGCTATGAGGCGGTCTACCGGACGAACGCCTACACGCGCCATGGCGAACACGGCAACGCCATGCTGACGCGCTGGCCGGTGCTGGCACACCAGCATGAGGACATGTCGGACCACCGTTTCGAACAGCGCGGCCTGCTGCACAGCGAGGTGCTGGTCAACGGGCTGGCCATCCATGTGGTGGTGGTGCATCTGGGGCTGATTCGCGCCAGCCGCGTGCGTCAGGCGGCTCAGTTGGACCGGTTCATCGAACGCGAGGTGCCGGCGACCGCACCGCTGATCGTGGCCGGGGATTTCAACGACTGGGGCGAGCGTGTGCACCGCCACTTTGCCGCCATGGGGCTGCAGACCTTCGAGCCGGCCTCGCATCCCACGTTCCCGGCGCGGCTGCCGCTGGTGCAGCTCGACTATGTCTATGCGCGTGGCCTGCAGCCGCAGCGTATCGAGGTGCCACGTGGCCGGGTCTGGTGGCGCATGTCCGATCATCTGCCGCTGATTGCGGAATTCGGCATGCCGGCATGAAGGACAAGCACCTGCCGCCTCTTCGCGCCGCGCATCAGGTGCAGCTGCTGCAGGGCGGTCAGGCGCTGTTTCCGGAAATGGTGCGGTTCATTGCGCGCAGCGTGCACGAGATCCGCATCGAAACCTACATCTTCCATTTCGACGCCTCGGGCGAACAGGTGGCCGGGGCCCTGGTGCAGGCCGCGCAGCGCGGCGTGGCGGTCTATCTGGTGATGGACGGCGTCGGTACGCCGGCGGTGCCGAAAGAATGGGCCAGGCGGTTTGACGAAGCCGGCGTCCATTGGCACATCTTCCTGCCGCTGGGCAGCCTCGGGCTGCTGATCCCGAGCCGCTGGCGCCGGCTGCATCGCAAGCTGTGTGTGATCGATGGCCAGGTGGCGTTCTGCGGCGGCATCAATGTGCTGGATGACTGGTTCGACCCCAATCATGGCGCCTTGAGCGCGCCGCGCTTCGATTTTGCGGTGCGCGTCAACGGTCCGCTGGTGCGTTCAGTGCATGAGGTCATGGTGCAGTTCTGGTGGCGCCTGCAGGCAGTACGTGACGCGAAAAATGTGGATCTGGCGGCCAGCTGGCGCGATCTGGAAGAGGCGGTACGGCTGGCCCTGCAGGCCGAAGGGGGGCATGGCAAGGGCTACGGCCTCCCCGCTTCAGGCAGCACCCGCGCCGCCCTGCTGCTGCGCGACAACCTGCGCCACCGCAGCCGCATCGAGCGCGCCTACCGCAAGGCCATCGGCGAGGCGCACGAGGAAATCATCATTGCCAATGCCTATTTCCAGCCTGGGCGCAAGCTGCGCCAGGCGCTCATCCATGCGGCGCAGCGCGGCGTGCGGGTGCGTCTGCTGCTGCAGGGGCGCTACGAGTACTTCATGCAGTACCACGCGGTGCGCATGGTCTATGGCGTGCTGCTGCGTGCCGGCATCGAGATTTATGAATACGAGCCGAGCTTCCTGCATGCCAAGGTGGCGGTGATCGACCGGCGCTGGGCCACGGTCGGCTCCTCCAACCTCGAGCCTTTGAGCCTGCTGCTGGCACGCGAGGCCAATGTGGTGGTGGTGGATGAGCACTTTGCCCGCGAGTTGCGCGCGCGGCTGGTGCATGCCATGGAACATGAAGGTCGGCGTGTGGACCCGGCCGCCTATGCCCACCGGCCCTGGCAGCAGCGTCTGCTGGACCGCCTGGCCTTCGGCCTGATGCGCGTCATGATCTTCCTGCATGGCAAGCGCTATTGAATTAATAGCTGCTGGCGCATATGCGACAAGGGCTGGAGGCTAAAAACCATACTCTTCAATCGCTGGTACCATTGCGGCATGTTGAAGAAAAGCCAGAGTGTCATGAACCCTAGCGATACCGATGAGGGAACGCCTGTTTCCGTGAAGATCCGGGAGCGCCTGCTGGCTGCGCGCAAGCGTTTCAACGCCAACGACAACATTGCCGAGTTCATCGAGCCCGGCGAACTCGAGCAACTGCTTGACGAGGTCGAGGTCAAGATGCAGGCCGTGCTCGACAGCCTGGTGATCGACACCGATCGCGACCACAACACCGACAAGACAGCCCGTCGCGTGGCCAAGATGTATGTCAACGAGGTGTTTCGCGGCCGTTACGTGCCGGGTCCCACCATCACCGAGTTTCCCAATGCCGAGCATCTCAACGAGCTGATGATCGTCGGCCCCATCACCGTGCGCAGCGCCTGCTCGCACCATTTCTGCCCGGTGATCGGCAAGATCTGGATCGGTGTCATGCCCAACGAGCACACCAACGTCATCGGGTTGTCCAAGTACGCGCGGCTGGCCGAGTGGATCATGGGCCGCCCGCAGATCCAGGAAGAAGCGGTGGTGCAGCTGGCCGACCTGATCCAGCAGAAAACACAGCCCGACGGCCTGGCCATCGTCATGGAGGCCAGCCACTACTGCATGGCCTGGCGCGGCGTGAAGGACATGGACAGCAAGATGATCAACTCGGTCATGCGCGGCGTGTTCCTGAAGGACCCGACCCTGCGCCGCGAATTTCTGTCCTTGATTCCCCTGAGGAGCTGATATGACATCCCCCCGACGCTCACTTCGTTCGCTAACCCCCCAGGGGGTGCAGGTCTCCCTTGGGGCGGCCCGGCGGGAGGCCTGATCATGCTAGTCCGTCTGCTTTATGCCAGCCGCGCCGTCGATGCGAGTCCCGACGCCATCGAGACCATCCTGACGCAGTCGCGCCAGTTCAACCCGACCTGCGGCATCACCGGCATCCTGTGCTACGGCGGCGGCATCTTCCTGCAGGCCATCGAGGGCGGCCGCAACGCGGTGAGCGACCTCTACGGCCACATCCAGCGCGATGCGCGCCACAAGGACGTGGTGCTGCTGCACTACGAGGAAATCAGCGAACGCCGTTTCGGCGGCTGGACCATGGGTCAGGTCAACCTCTCGCGCATCAATACCTCCATCCTGCTCAAATACTCCGAGAAGCCGGAACTCGACCCCTACGCCGTCTCGGGCCAAGTGTCGCTCGCGCTGCTGGAGGAGCTGATGGCCACGGCCTCCATCATCGGCCGCAGCTGAGGCGGTTCACCCGATCGTGGTCGTACCGGCACCGGATGCCGCACCCGTGCTGCTGGGCTGCGATTTCTCCAGCAGCCCGACGCGACAAAAACCAATTGTTTTAGCGATCGGACGCTTGCAGAACGGGCGCGTCCTGCTATCAAAACTGGAGCAACTGAGCTCACTTGATGCCTTTGCCGACTGGCTGCACCAGCCCGGCGACTGGATTGGCGCGTTCGATTTTCCCTTCGGTTTGCCGCGTGAGCTGGTGCAGCACATGAATTGGCCGCTGGCTTGGGAAGCCTGCATTCGCCATTACGCCAGCCTGAGCCGGGCGGACATCCGCATGCGCTTTGCCGCCTTTTGTGCCGCCCGTCCGGCCGGCGGCAAGTTCGCCCACCGCGCCACCGACCTCCCGGCTGGCTCCAGTCCATCGATGAAATGGGTCAACCCGCCGGTGGCCTACATGCTGCACGCCGGCGTGCCGTGCTTGCTCGACGCCGGCGTGCATTTGCCGGGGTTGCATGCGGGCAACCAGCGGGATGTGAACGCGGCCGGCCAGCCGCGCCGTGTGGCGCTCGAAGGCTACCCCGGCCTGCTGGCGCGCGAGGTGTTGGGCAAGCGCAGCTACAAGAGCGACGAGCGTGCGCACCAGACGCCGGAGCGCCTGATTGCACGCAAGGATTTGCTGACGGCGCTGGAACACGGCCAGACCCGTCTGGGGCTGCGCTTGAAGCTCACCCATGCGCAACGCGACGCGCTGGTGGATGATGCCCGCGGCGATGCACTGGATGCCGTGCTGTGCCTGATGCAGGCGGCCTGGGCCTGGCGGCAGGGGGCGCCGCGTTATGGCCTGCCAGCCAGCCTGGACCCGCTCGAAGGCTGGATCGTCACGGCCTGAGGGCGGCCGGGCCGCTCAGGCCTCTTTCGGCAGGATGGTTTCTTCCAGCTTGAGGGCCAGCTGGGAAATCGCCAACCCGGCCGGGCAGCCCGGGGTGTGCTGCATCAGCAGCTGGCGGCGCATGATGGCCTGGCGCACCATGGGATCTTCCGGAATGTCGCCCATGTGGATCAGGCGCACGGGACGGCCTGGCTCGCCGGTGACGAAGCGGTCCAGCACCTGCTGCAACTGGACGGTGATGGCACGGCCGTCGCCCAGACGTGCCGTCTGGTTGATGATCATGCGGATGTTCTGGCGCTTTTGCTGGCCCACCAGCACCTTGATGGTGGCATAGGCATCGGTCAGCGAAGTCGGCTCGGGTGTGGCCACCAGCAGCACCTCGGCGGCCTGCGAGACGGCAAACAGCACCACGTCGGAAATGCCGGCGCCGGTGTCGAGCAGCAGGACGTCGAATTTGGAGGTCAGGGTTTCGATGATGCGCAGGAAGTCGTCGCGTACTTCGGCGGTCAGGCGCGAGTACTCAACCATGCCGGAGCCGGCCAGCAGAACGGAAAAGCCGCCGGGGGCCTTGATGATGGCCTCTTCCAGCTTGGCCTTGCCGGTGAACACGTCATGCAGCGTGACTTTGGAATAGAGGTTGAGCACGACGTCGAGATTGGCCAGGCCGAGGTCGGCGTCGATCACCAGCACGCGGTGGCCACGCTTGGCCAGTGCGGCAGCGAGATTGGCTGAGACAAACGTCTTGCCGACACCACCCTTGCCGCTGGTCACGGCCAGCACCTTGCCTTGCGGCTTGGCGGGCTGCTGCGGGGAAGCGGGTTTGTCCTGCGGTGGATTCAGCACGTCACTCATGGATTGACCTTCTGCATGGCACTGTTTTCCTCTGTGCCGGGAATATTTTCACCCCATGCCGGCTCGCCTGTGGACAGCGCGCCGAACAGGAGACTTTTTTCTTCTGGACTAACGGAGATGACTTGTTGGTGATCGATGTACACACGGTTGCGCCCTTGCGCCTTGGCCTGGTAAAGCTGGTTGTCGGCCCGTTCGACCCAGAGGTCGGGGGTGTAGCGGGTCTTCGTGGGGGCAAAGGCGCCGCCGACGCTGAGGGTGATCTGCAGCGCCAGCCCAGGCGCCACTTCGATCGAAAGACTGGCCACTGCCTGGCGGATGCGCTCGGCCACGGCTTCTCCGTAGTTGAGCTGGCAGTCCGGCAGCACAATGGCGAATTCTTCACCGCCGTAGCGGGCCACCGTATCCTGCGGACGGACACAAGCGGCCAGGCAGCGCGCGGCGGCTTGCAAGACCCGGTCGCCCGCCAGGTGGCCATGTGCGTCGTTGATGGCCTTGAAACGGTCGATGTCGAGCATCAGCAGCAAGGCTGGATTGCCGGAACGCACCACCACTTCAATTTCGCGCGCCAGCACGGCGCGAAAATGACGGCGATTGGCCAGGCCGGTCAGGGGGTCGGTGAGCGAGAGTTCGCACAGGCCGTCGATCACACCTTGCAGATAGGCCGTTGGCGCCGCTTCAGGGGCCGGCAGATCGCTGGCGCCACCGTGCTCCAGCAGCGCACGCGCATCGTCCAGACGCAAATCGCGCAGGTCAATCGGGCTGATGCTGTGTGATGTCACGGTTCGGCATGGGTAATGAACTTCGAAAAGTCTAACAGGTTTGACTTGGGCAAACGCGGGAAAATCGGCCGGAACGGCCGTCTTTGCACGGTTTTAACGTGACTTGCGGGTGTGCCGGATCGCATGGGGGATGGAATGAATTGGCGGAAAACAATCCGTGTCGTGATGGTGGTGGCTTGCCTCGGTGGGGCCGGTGCGGGCTGGGCTTCCGGGCAGCCGCAGCCTTGGGGTGGCCGGGTGACGCATGTCACCGATGGCGACACGCTGTGGGTGCAGCCCACGCGCGGCGGCAGACCGCGCCAGATTCGCCTTGACGGGATCGATGCGCCAGAAATCTGCCAAGCCTATGGCGCAGCGGCGCGCGACCGGCTGACGCAGCAGGTGATGGGCCGTCCCGTGCGGGTCGTGCCGCGCCGCCATGACGATTACGGCCGCCTGCTGGCCCGCGTTGACCTGCAGGGACAGGACATGGGGCGCTGGATGGTGCTGAACGGGCACGCCTGGTCGCACCGCTACCGTCGCCTGCCGGGGCTCTATGCCAAGCAGGAAGCACGAGCGCGGGGGCGGCACCTGGGGTTGTGGCGGCTGCCAGCCGAGAGGCCGCGCCAGTTCCGCCAGCGGCATGGGCCCTGTCACTGAGGTGGCGGATTTGCCAAGGCGCTGACCGGGTGTCAGGCCGGTGCGCTACCGCATACCGGGCAGGCCGGTGCACGCGGCAGGCGCATCTCGGTCCATTCCATGTGGCGGCCGTCGAGCATCAGCAGCCGGCCGGCCAGCGAACTGCCGGCCACGCTCAGCAGCTTGAGCGCTTCGGCCGCCTGCACGGCGCCGACGATGCCCACCAGCGGTGCGAATACGCCCATGGTGGCGCAGCGGGTTTCCTCGAAGGCATCGTCCGGCGGGAAGACGCAGGCGTAGCAGGGGGAGGTGGCGGAGCGCGGGTCGTAGACCGTGATCTGGCCGTCGAAGCGGATGGCGGCGCCCGACACCAGCGGCTTGCGATGTTTCACGCACGCGGCATTGATGAGGTGGCGGGTGGCGAAGTTGTCGCAGCAGTCCAGCACCACGTCGACCTGCGCCACCAGTGTGTCGAGCAGCGCCGCATCGGCGCGTGCCGCTACCGGCGTGACGCGGACCTCGGGGTTGATGGCGGCCACCGCCTGTACGATGGAGTCGACCTTGGGTAGGCCGACGCGGTCCAGGGTGTGCGCAACCTGGCGCTGCAGGTTGGTGACATCGACCGTGTCGTGGTCGACCACGGTGAGGCGGCCGACGCCGGCCGAGCCGAGGTAGAGCGCCACCGGCGAGCCCAGGCCACCAGCGCCGATGACCAGCGCGTGGCCGTCAAGGATGCGCTGCTGGCCTTCGATGCCAATCTCTTCGAGCAGGATGTGGCGCGAATAGCGCAGCAACTGGTCGTCGTTCATAGGGATCGGCTATCCACCACGCTTTGCATCATTCAGGACGGTACGAGACGAGGCAACTTAATCCAGGGGCGCCGCGGAACCGGCTTGGCCGGGCCGCTGGCTCCGCCCCCTTGAGGGGGGTGGCGGAGCGACACGCAGTGCGCGCAGCCTGGGGGTGTTACTCCTTAATTTCTTCCTTGCGCTCGGTCTGGGTCTTGCTGGCCAGCACCGGCAAGCCCTTGAGCTTGTTCAGGGCCTGGGTCAGCTGGAAGTCCTTGTCGGTACCGAATTCGGGCAGCCGGCGCTCCTGTGGCGGTTTTTTCGCTTCTTCCTCCAGCTTCTTCAGCGCCTCATCGCGTGCCTTCTCGCGGGCGGGGTCCTTCGGCTCGGCGCTTTGGCCGTTCGAGAGATGCTTGTCGAGATCGGCCTCGCGCGTGCGCAGGGCGGCAAAGACATTGCCTTCGGCGGTCTCGTCGATCATGACGTCGGGCACGATGCCGCGCGCCTGGATCGATTTGCCGCTGGGGGTGTAGTAGCGCGCCGTCGTGATCTTGAGCGCGGTGTCGGGGCCGAGCGGACGCACGGTCTGCACCGAGCCCTTGCCGAAGGTCTGGCTGCCCATGATGATGGCGCGCTTGTGGTCCTGCAGCGCACCGGCCACGATTTCGCTGGCCGAGGCCGAGCCTTCGTTGACCAGCACCACCAGCGGCACGCTCTTGAGCGCGGCGGGCAGGCGTTTGAGCGGGTCGCTGTTGCTGCGGCGCTGGTAGAACTCTGGCGCGGCCTTGTAGGTGAACTTGCTTTCGGCCAGTTGGCCGTTGGTCGAGACCACGGTCACGTTTTCCGGCAGGAAGGCGGCCGAGATGGCAACCGCGGCATCGAGCAGACCGCCGGGGTCGTTGCGCAGGTCGAGCACCAGGCCCTTGAGGCCCGGGTCCTGCCTGTAGAGCTCGTCGACCTTGCGCACGAAATCATCGACCGTGCGTTCCTGGAACTGGCTCAGGCGGATCCACGCATAACCCGGTTCGAGCAGTTTGGCCTTGACCGACTGGGTCTTGATTTCTTCGCGCGTGATGGTGACGACAAAGGTACGGTTCTCGTCCTTGCGGAAGATGGTGAGGACGACCTTGGTGTTGGGCTCGCCACGCATGCGCTTGACGGCTTCGTTCAGCGACAGGCCCTTGACGGCGGTGTCGTCGACCTTGGTGA
The DNA here is from genome assembly GCA_001797315.1 of Curvibacter sp. GWA2_64_110. Classification (GTDB taxonomy): domain Bacteria; phylum Pseudomonadota; class Gammaproteobacteria; order Burkholderiales; family Burkholderiaceae_C; genus Hylemonella. Next base: position 331,419 of record MGPC01000018.1, on the reverse strand, counting down.
TCAGGTCATTGGTCTTGAGGCCGGCGCGGTAGGCGGGCGAACCCTCGATCGGCGAGACCACCTTGACCAGGCCGTCTTCCTGCGTGATCTCGATGCCGACGCCGACGAAGCGGCCGGTGGTGCCTTCACGGAATTCCTTGAACGACTTCTTGTCGAAATACTGGGAATGCGGGTCGAGGCTGGCCACCATGCCGGAGATGGCGTCGGTGATGAGTTTCTTTTCGTCCACCGGTTCGACATAGTCGGTCTTGACCATGCCGAAGACAGCCGCCAGCTGCTGCAGTTCCTCCAGCGGCAACGGCGTCAATGCGCTGCGCGCCACGGTCTGCAACGAGACCGTGGTCAGGGCGCCGGCGACCACACCCAGCGAAATCCAACCTGCGATTTTGAGTTTCTGACCCATAAATATTCCCTCACCGGCCAATATACACGGTTGGACGCGCGCCAGCCGCCGGGGTTCCCGGCGCCAGCTGCGAAAAACGAGGTCTTTACCGGTGCTTTATCTGGGACCGCTTCGCCCCGGATCAAGCGGGCGAGGTCAGTCAGGCCTTGCCCTGGGATGCCACGGCCGCGGCAGCCTTGGCCGCGGCTTCGGCGTCACCCAGGTAGTAGTGGCGAATCGGCTTGAGGTCCGCGTCGAGTTCGTAGACCAGCGGAATGCCGTTGGGAATGTTCAGGCCGACGATGTCCTGGTCGGAGATGTTGTCCAGGTACTTGACCAGGGCACGGATCGAGTTGCCGTGCGCCGCCACCACGATGCGCTTGCCGGACTTGATGGCCGGGGCCATGGTCTCGTTCCAGAACGGCAGCACGCGCGCCACCGTGTCCTTCAGGCACTCGGTCAGCGGCACGTCCGACGGCGGCAGGCCGGCGTAGCGCGGATCGCTGCGCTCACTGCGCGGGTCGGTCGGCTCCAGTGCCGGCGGCGGAGTGTCGTAGCTGCGGCGCCAGACCAGCACCTGCGCGTCGCCATACTGCTTGGCCATGTCGGCCTTGTTCAGACCCTGCAGCGCGCCGTAGTGGCGTTCGTTGAGGCGCCAGCTTTTCACCACCGGCAACCAGGTGCGGTCCATCTCGTCCAGGCAGTACCAGAGGGTGTGGATGGCACGCTTGAGCACACTGGTGTAGGCCAGGTCGAAGTCGTAGCCTTCGGCCTTGAGCAGCTTGCCGGCCGACATGGCCTGGGAGACGCCGGTGGGCGTGAGGTCGACATCGGTCCAGCCGGTGAAGCGGTTTTCCAGGTTCCAGGTCGATTCGCCGTGGCGGATGAGCACGAGTTTGTACATGGTGTGGGCAGATTCCAGGGGCGGTTGGCGGGCGCAGGCCGGGGTTAAAACGCCTTGTCCTGCAGCAAATAGCCCTCCATTCTAAAATCACTGCTTTAGACGACGCCAAAACAAGGAACAAAGTGAAATTCATTCTCGACAACTGGATGTTGATTGCCGTAGCGCTGAGCTCGGGTGCCCTGCTGCTGTGGCCGGCCGTGCGCGGTGCGGCTGGCGGTTCTCTGACGGCCACCGGTGCCGTGCAACTCATCAACCAGGAAAAGGCGGTGGTGATCGACGTCTGCGAGGCGTCCGAGTACGCCGCCGGCCACGTCACCGGTGCCAAGCACATTCCGCTGGCCCAGTTGGCGAACCAGCTGCCCGGCGTGGTGAAGAACAAGGAACTGCCGGTGATCTTCGTCTGCCAGAGCGGCATGCGTTCCAGCAGCGCGGCGCGCATCGCCAAGGGCCTGGGTTACCAGAAGGCGCAGTCGCTCGGCGGCGGCCTGTCCAGCTGGCGCGCGGCCAGCCTGCCGGTGGAAAAAGGCTGATCGGCGGCTGATGCCGTCTCCAAATTCAAATTCGATGGGAAAGAAACCATGCAAGCTGTGAAGATGTACACCACCGCGGTCTGCCCCTACTGCGTGCGCGCCAAGCAGATCCTCAAGTCCAAGGGCGTCGAGCAGATCGAGGAGATCCGCATCGATACCGATCCGGCGGCCCGCAACAGCATGATGGAAATCACCGGTCGCCGTACCGTGCCGCAGATCTTCATCGGCAGCACGCATGTGGGCGGTTGCGACGATCTGGTGGCGCTGGATGCCCAGGGCGGCCTGGCCCCGCTGTTGAACGCCGCTTGAGGTGAATGCCAGGGGCTGGAACGCAGGCCGGCACCTGACATAATCCCGCCATCCCGATCGTGAGCCCGCTTCGGTGTTGTTCCGGGCGGGCTTTGTTGTTTTGATCCGATTTTCCGACCCGAAAGCAAGCCATGGCTGACATGCAAGAACCCGTTTTCCAGATCCAGCGCGTTTACCTCAAGGAGGCCTCGCTGGAGCAGCCCAATTCGCCCGCCATCCTGCTGCAGCAGGAGCAGCCGGCGGTGGACATCCAGCTCGGCGTCGAGGCCGCGCCCGTGGCCGACGGTGTGTACGAGGTGGTAGTGACGGCCACGGTGCACACCAAGGTGCAGGACAAGACGGTGTTCCTGGTCGAGGCCAGGCAGGCCGGCATCTTCGAGATCCGCAACCTGCCGGACGACCAGATGGGCCCCATCATGGGCATCGCCTGCCCGCAGATCGTCTATCCCTACCTGCGCGGCAATGTGGCTGACCTGGTGCAGCGGGCCGGTTTCCCGCCGGTTCATCTGTCGGAAATCAACTTCCAGTCGATGTACGAGCAGCAACAGCAGGCGCAGGCCGGCGAAATCCAGGTTCAATAAGAAATTGGGCTCTAGCCCTTTTTGAATAAGCGCGAGGTGCTATGAAAATCATAGTAATCGGCGCAGGTGCCTGGGGGACCGCGCTGGCCATGAGCGCCAGCCAGAACCCGCTGGCGACCCACGCCGTGACGCTGTGGGCGCGCGATCCGGCGCAGGCGGCCACCATGCAGGCCGAGCGGGTCAACGCACGCTACCTGCCGGGGCTGCCTCTGCCGGCAGCATTGCGCGTGATCGATGGCCCGGCCAGCGATCTGACCGGCTTGGTGGACGGCCAGGACCTGGTCATCATCGCCACGCCGATGGCCGGCCTGCGCGGCGTGCTGCAGCAAATCCGTGATTGCCGGCAACCGGTGGCCTGGCTGTGCAAGGGCTTCGAGTCAGCCGCTGCTGGCACTTCAGGGCTGCTGGCGCATGAAATCCAGGCGCAAGAAGCGCCGGATCTGATCGCGGGCGTGCTCAGCGGCCCGAGCTTTGCGCAGGAGGTGGCGCGTGGACAGCCCACCGCGCTGGTCGCTGCGAGCCGCCATGCCAGTGTGCGCGAACGGCTGGTGCAGGCCTTTCATAGCCCGAGCCTGCGCGTCTACGCCAATGACGACATTGTCGGCGTGGAAGTCGGCGGCGCGGTCAAGAACGTGCTGGCGATTGCCACCGGACTGTGCGACGGCCTGAACCTCGGCCTCAATGCGCGCGCCGCGCTGATCACGCGCGGCCTGGCCGAGATGACGCGCCTGGGGCTGGCGCTGGGTGCCAGGACCGAAACCTTCATGGGCCTGTCCGGCCTGGGCGATCTGGTGCTGACCGCCACCGGCGATCTCAGCCGCAACCGCAAGGTGGGCCTGCTGCTGGCGCAGGGCCAGACCCTGGCGCAGGCGGTGGCCTCGCTCGGCCATGTGGCCGAAGGCGTCTACAGCGCCCGCACCGTGGTGCAGCGGGCGCACAGCCTGGGGGTGGAGATGCCGATTGCACAAGCCGTGGTGGCCTTGCTGGACGGCCGGATGCAGCCGGCGCAGGCAGTCGCCGCCCTCATGGGGCGGGATCCTGGTACGGAAGGTTAAGGCGCGCGGAACGCCGTGGAACCGGCTTTGCCGGGCCACTGGCGTTGCCCCCTGCAAGGGGGGCGGAGCGCACATCGTGCGCGCAGCCTGAGGGTGTTACCCAATCTTTGCGGCGATGTGGGCCAATGCTTCCTCGACCTGATCGACCAGGATCAGGCACAGGTCACCCTCGCACAGCTTGTCCATCGCCAGGTCGATGGCCAGGAACTCGCCATGGACTTCGTGCATGTCGCGCGTGCGTTGGGCGCCCGCCAGACCCTCGCGCAGCAGGGCCAGCACTTCGCCGTCGGCACGGCCGCGTTGGCAGGCATCCTGGTACAGCACCACTTCGTCGAAGGCATCGCCCAGGATGCGGGTCTGTTCACGGATGTCTTCGTCGCGCCGGTCGCCGGCACCGCTGATGACGACTGAGCGGCGCTTGGCCGGCATGGCTTCCACCGCCCGTACCAGGGCCAGCATGGCGTCCGGGTTGTGACCGTAATCGGCAATCACCGTGGCGCCGCGGTAGTGGAACAGGTTGAAGCGGCCCTGCGCGTTGTTGCTGTCGTTGACGAAGCTGGTCAGCCCCTGGTGCACCAGAGTCCAGTCCAGCTCCAGGCCCAGGCCCCAGGCAGCCCCCACAGCAGCCATCACGTTCTCGATCTGGAAGCCGATGGTGCCCTGCAATGTCAGCGGCACGTCGGCCAAGGCGATCTTGTGCTGCACCGCGCCTTCGGCCGCCACCAGGTGGCCGTTCTCGACATAGATCGCACGTCGGCCCTGGGCCAGGTGCGTGGCCATCACCGGATGGGTGCGGTCCATGGCGAAGAAGGTGACGGCGCCGTTGCAGTGAGCGGCCATGGCCGCGACGATGGGGTCGGTGGCGTTGAGCACGGCCATGCCTTTGTCGGCGATGTTCTGCACGATCACGCGCTTGAGCACCGCCAGGTCTTCGACCGTGGTGATGTAGTTCAGGCCCAGGTGGTCGCCGCTGCCGACATTGGTGACCACGGCGACGTCGCAACGGTCGAAGGCCAGGCCTTCGCGCAGCATGCCGCCGCGCGCCGTTTCCAGCACGGCGGCATCGACGTCGGGGTGCTGCAGTACGTTGCGCGCACTCTTGGGGCCGCTGCAGTCGCCGGTGTCGATGCGCTCGCCGGCGATGTAGACACCGTCGGTGCTGGTCATGCCTACGCGCAGGCCCTTCTGGGCGAGCAGGTGGGCGATCAGGCGCACGGTGGTGGTCTTGCCGTTGGTGCCGGTGACGGCGACCAAGGGAATCCGGCCGTTCTCGCCCTCGGGGAACATGGTCGAGATGATGGCCTCGCCCACTGGGCGTCCCTTGCCGTAGGAGGGCGAGAGATGCATGCGCAGGCCTGGTGCGGCGTTGACCTCGACCACGCCGCCGCCCTGTTCTTCGAGCGGATGGTGGACGCTGTCGCACACCAGGTCCACGCCGCAGATATCCAGCCCCACCATCTGCGCCGCCGCCACGGCGCGCTGCGCCACTTCGGGATGCACATCGTCGGTGACATCGGTGGCGGAGCCGCCGGTGGAGAGGTTGGCGTTGTGGCGCAGCGAAACACGCTTGCCCTTGGGGGGCACCGAATCGGCATTCAGCCCCTGGATCGTCAGGCAGGACAGGGCAATGTCGTCGAAACGGATCTTGGTCAGCGAGGTGGCGTGGCCGGAGCCGCGGCGTGGGTCCTTGTTGACCTCCTCCACCAGTTCGCGCACGCTGTGCAGGCCGTCGCCCACCACGCTGGGCGGGTCGCGTCGTGCTGCGGCCACCAGCTTGTTGCCCACCACCAGCAGGCGGAAGTCGTTGCCGGGCATGAAGCGTTCGACCAGGATTTCGTCGTCGTATTCAGCGGCGGCAGCATAGGCCGCCATGAGCTGCTCGTGCGTCGTGATGTTGACCGTTACTCCCTTGCCCTGGTTGCCGTTCTTGGGCTTGATCACGACCGGCAGGCCGATCTCGCGCGCGGCTTTCCAGGCTTCTTCGGGTGAGGTGACCTCGAAGCCGAGCGGCACCGGCACGCCGGCGGTGGCCAGCAGTTTCTTGGTGAGTTGCTTGTCCTGGGCGATGGCCTCGGCAATGGCGCTGGTGACGTCCATTTCGGCCGCCTGGATGCGGCGCTGCTTCGCTCCCCAGCCGAACTGGATCATGCTGCCCTGCGTCATGCGGCGGTAGGGGATGTTGCGTACCGTCGCGGCGGCGGCGATGGCGCCGGTGCTTGGCCCCAGGCGCACATCCTCGTCGAGTTCGCGCAGACGTTCCAGCGTCAATTTCAGGTCAAAGGGCGTGTCGTCCATGGCTGAACGGCACAGATTTTGCGCCAGTTCGAATGCCAAGCGTCCGACTTCCTCTTCCGTATATTCCACGACCACTTGGTAGACACCGGGTTCCACAGTCGGAGTGGTTCGGCTGAAGGTGACCGGACAGCCGGCTTGGGCTTGCAGGCTCAACGCGACAATTTCCAGCACATGGGCCATCGGCATGCTCTCGCTGGGACCTGCCGGTGGCGTCAAGGGGCGGATGGTGGGGAAGCGGGCGCGAAGGCGCTCGCCGAAGCTGTTGCTCGGGTCGATCGTGCATTCATCGGGTGTGCAACGCACCACGGCTTCGATGGCCGTATGATGACTCCACAGATTGGGTCCGCGCAGGGCGCGGATGCGTGAGACGTCCATATGCTCAGGAGTTTTTCTTGGGAGTCGGGTTGAAGGTACGCAGGCCGGCACCGATTAGTTCGGGCGTGACGCCCAGCGCCCAGGCGGCCGCCACGGCAGCCATCACCATCTCGGGTTTCTCGGCCTTGGTTGGGGCCAGTGAGTCCAGCGGCACGTGGCTCACCTCGTCCATGCCTTGGGCCAGGATGATCTGCCGCTCGCGCAGGAACACCGCGCGTTCGCCGCTGGCGCGGTGTGAGGCGATCGCTTCGAGTTCGGAATCGAGGCCATAGAAGATGACCTTGCCATCGCACAGTGCAGCCATTTCCACCACCTGCGCCTCGGCGGCATTGAGCACGGCTGTACCGTGCGGCAGCACGACATCGACCTGCGTGCGCACCACGTTGTAGAGCCGGTCGGCGTCGTCGATGTAGAAATCGGCCAGTGCTTCGAGTCCGCTGACGTCGGTGACCACGCCGACGGTGCAGCGGTCATAGGCCAGGCCCTCGGACAGGATGGCGCGGTGGGTGTGTTCGAGCACGGCGGCTTCGACCGTGCGGTTGATCAGCAGGCGCTGGCCGGCCTCCCAGTTGACGCTGTCGGCGGCATCGACCTGGCGCGCGCCGAGGAAGAAGCCGTCCTGGCAGGCCAGGCCGACCTGGGTGCCGTTGATGTGCAGCAGCCAGGCCACCAGTCGTGCGATGCGCGTGGTGTGTCGGGTGCCGGTGATGCCGACGATCGGAATGCGCCCTTGCGCGTCACCCGGGAACAGGTGGTCGACAATGGCCTGGCCCACCGGGCGCGGCTGGCCTTCGGCCGGCTTGATGTGCATCAGCAGGCCCGGGCCGGCATTGACTTCGATGATGGCGCCGCCCTGCGCCTTGAGCGGGCGGGAGATGTCTTCGGCCACCAGGTCGATGCCGGCAATGTCCAGGCCGACCACGCGCGCGGCCAGCGCGGCGGCCGATGCCACCTGGGGGTGTACCAGGTCGGTGACGTCGTAGGCCAGGTCACCCTGGCGCTTGACCAGAATGGTCCGGCCGGCTTCGGGCACCGATTCGCCGCTCAGGCCCTGGCGCTCCAGTTCGAGCTGGGCGATCGGTTCCTTGTCCAGGATCAGCGGCTCCAGCGGGAACTCTTCCTCCACGCCGCAGCGCGGGTCGCTGTTGATCTGGCTCTCGATCAGCTGGCGCACGGTGGAGCGGCCGTCGCCGGTGACGGTCTGCATCTTGCCGCGCGTGGCTGCGACCACCCGCTTGCCGACCACCAGCAGGCGGTGGGCTTCGCCGCGGATGAATTTCTCCACCAGCACGCCGCTGCCTTCGGCATCGGCTGCGACGTAGGCTTTTTCGATTTCCTCGCGCGTGTTGAGGTCGGTGAACACGCCGCGGCCGTGGTTGGCGTCGGTCGGCTTGACCACCACCGGCAGGCCGATGTCCTGTGCAGCTTCCCAGGCGGCCGCGGCGCTGTCGACTTCCTGGCCCTCGGGCACCGGCACGCCGCAGGACTGAAGCAGGCTTTTGGTCATGTGCTTGTCGCTGGCGATGCTCTCGGCAATGGCGCTGGTCTGGTCGGTCTCGGCGGTCCAGATGCGGTGCTGGCGCGTGCCGTAGCCGAGCTGGACCAGGTTGCCGCTGGTCAGGCGGATGTGCGGGATGCGGCGCTCGCTGGCGGCATCAACGATGTTGGCCGTGCTCGGCCCCAGGCAGACCTTGTCGCACAGTTCACGCAACTGGGTCACGGTGCCTGCCACGTCGTAAGGCCGGTCCTCGATGGCGGCCATGACCAGATCGCGGCCGGCCTCCAGGGCGGCACGTCCCACGTCTTCCTGCCGGGTGCGGAACGCCAGTTTGTAGATGCCGTGCGCCGAGGTCATGCGGGCCTTGCCGAAACCGGTCTGCATGCCGGCCAGGTTCTGTAGCTCCAGCACCACGTGCTCGAGAATGTGCGCGGCCCAGGTGCCTTCGCGCAGGCGCAGCAGGAAACCGCCTGGTTCCCCCACGCCGCAGCGGTGTTCCGCCAGGCTGGGCAGCATGGCGGTCAAACGCTCGTAGAATCCGGGAATGGTGTTGGACGGGTAGTGTTCCAGCTCGCCGATATCGACCCAAGCTTCGATCGCCGGACGGTAGGTCCAGATGTTGGGACCGCGCAAATGGGTAACCCGCAGGAATTGAATGTTTTTCGTTGTCATGAATCTAAGCAGGTCTGGCAATCAAGCGCCGCGGGTGGCATCCTGGTTTGCATGAACTGACCCTGGTATCGGCACAGTCGTATCCCAACAATCACTTCCAAAAAAACGGCGCCCATCGTATATCGTCACGTCAGTTGCTCACCGCAAAAGACACAGGTCCGGCGGCAACCCACCAACCTGCTCAAACCACTCTGGACTCCATGACAAACCACCACCCGGCTGCAGGCGAATTATCAATCAACGAGATACCGGTTGATTGGCGCCAGGAGGCACGGTCACATCTCCAACCTGAAGAAAACGTTCAAGCCGTGCTTGAGGTTGACCTCGACACCCAACTTTGTTTCGTCCGCGGACTGGTGGTGGTGACTGATCGGCGCCTGCTCAGCCGCTCTCCCGGGGAGGGCGGCTGGCAATCCTGGGATTATCGGTCCGGTTTGGCCCTGAATCACCACGACCATGCGGGCGTGGGTCACCTGGATCTGGTCGACCCCTCCGGCCTGCTGGCCAGCTGGTGCTTCACTCTGGGCCAGAACCTGCAGGCGATCCGGGTCTACGACCAGTTTCGCCTGCAGCTGGAAAGCCATCTCAGCGGCCGGCCGGTGGTCCAGCCGCCGGGGCATATTTGCCCCAGCTGCAAGGCGCCGCTGGCGCCGGATGAAGATGAGTGTCCGATCTGTACCAAGGTCATCCACACGCCACCGTCCACCTGGACCCTGTTCCGGCTCTGGCGCTTTGCCCGACCCTACCGTGGCCAGCTGTTCTGGGGGTTTGCGCTCACTCTGCTGGGAACGGCAGCCAGTCTGGTGCCGCCCTACCTCACCATGCCACTGATGGACGATGTGCTGATCCCGTTTCAGAACGGGCAGAAGATCGATCCCATGCTGGTGGCGCTCTATCTGGGCGGCCTGTTCGGGTCGGCACTGCTGGCCTGGGTACTGACCTGGGCGCGCACCTACATCCTGGCGCTGGTGTCCGAGCGCATTGGTGCCGATCTGCGCACCACCACCTATGACCATCTGTTACATCTTTCACTCGAGTACTTCGGCGGCAAACGCACCGGCGACCTGATGGCCCGCATCGGCAGCGAGACCGACCGTATTTGCGTCTTTCTCTCGCTGCACCTGCTGGACTTCGCCACCGACGTTCTGATGCTGGCGATGACGGCGGCCATCCTGTTTTCCATCAATCCCTGGCTGGCCTTGGTGACGCTGCTGCCGCTGCCCATCATCATCTGGATGATCCACGCCGTGCGCGACCGGCTCAAGACCGGGTTCGAGAAGATCGACCGCGTCTGGTCCGAGGTCACCAGCGTGCTGGCCGATACCATTCCCGGCATCCGCGTGGTCAAGGCCTTTGCCCAGGAAAAGCGCGAATCGCGCCGCTTCCATGAAGCCAACCGCCATAACCTGGCGGTCAATGACAAGCTCAACCGCGTCTGGTCGCTGTTCACGCCCAGCGTGTCCTTCCTCACCGAAGTCGGCCTGCTGGTGGTGTGGGCTTTCGGCGTCTGGCTGGTGGCGCACGAGCAGATCACGGTGGGCGTGCTGACAGCCTTCATTGCCTACATCAGCCGCTTCTACGGCCGGCTCGACTCCATGAGCCGCATCGTGTCGTGGACCGAAAAGTCAGCGTCCGCGGCCAAGCGCATCTTCGACATCCTGGACCACGTCTCCAGTGTGCCGGAACCGGCGCAGCCGGTGCACCTGGACCATGTGAAGGGCCGCATCGAGGTGCGCGACGTCGGTTTCCGCTACGGTAACCGTGAGGTCAACCGCGGCATCAACCTGACCATCGAACCCGGCCAGATGATCGGCCTGGTCGGCCACAGCGGCTCTGGCAAGAGCACGCTGGTCAACCTGATCTGCCGTTTCTACGACGTGTCGGAGGGCAGCATCCGTGTCGACGGGGTGGACATCCGCACCCTGCCGGTGGCCGAGTTCCGCCGCAACATCGGCCTGGTGCTGCAGGAGCCGTTCCTCTTTTTCGGCACCATTGCCGACAACATTGCCTACGGCCGACCCGATGCCACGCGCGAGGAAATCATCGCCGCGGCGCGTGCCGCCCATGCGCACGAATTCATTTTGCGTTTGCCGCAGGGCTACGACTCCATGGTGGGCGAGCGCGGTCAGGGCCTGTCCGGCGGCGAACGTCAGCGCATCTCGATCGCGCGGGCGCTGCTGATCGACCCGCGCATCCTGATCCTCGACGAGGCCACCGCCTCGGTCGATTCCGAAACCGAGAAGGAAATCCAGAAGGCGCTGGAGAACCTGGTGCAGGGCCGCACCACCATCGCCATCGCGCACCGCCTGTCCACCCTGCAGCGTGCCGACCGTCTGGTCGTGCTGGACCGCGGCCAGGTGGTGGAAGAGGGCACGCACGACGAACTCATGGCGAAAGAGGGTGCCTACTACGGTCTGTACCAGGCGCAGGCGCGCAACATGGATGTGGACATGGACGATGCCGTGGATCGTGTGGTCGATGACAAGAAGGACGATGCCAAATGAATGCCAGCCCCGCCGTGATTGCCGCCACCCCTTTCGATCTTCAGCGCAATGCCTTCGGCAAGCTGGTGCTGACCACACCCGATGGCCAGATCCATCAAGGTGTGATGCCGGTGCGTGCTTTCCCCATCCAGTCGCCCGAGCGCGGCATCTCCCTGATGAGTGGCGACGGGCACGAGGTGGCCTGGGTCGATGCCCTGGCCGATGTGCCGCAGCCGGCGCAAGGACTGATTCGCGAAGCACTTGGCGGATGGGAGTTCATGCCTGAAATCCAGGCCATTCTCAGTGTCACGAGCTTTGCCACGCCCTGCACCTGGCAGGTGCTGACCGACCGCGGCGAAACGCGTTTCGTGCTGCGCGGCGACGAAGACATTCGCCGGCTGGCCGGCAACACCCTGCTGGTGACCGACTCGCACGGCATCCATTTCCTGATCCGCGACTTGAGCACCCTGAGCCGCGACAGCCGCAAGATTCTCGACCGCTTCATGTGAGTCGCTTCCCCTTTGGTCTGCTGTATGAATCCCGTTCTTGACTATTCCGAGTCCATGCTGCGCGAGCTGGCGCAGGCCGATGTGGCCCGCGCTCTGCTGGAAGATGTGGGCAGTGGTGACCTCACCGCCGGTTTGATCGACCCGGCACGCCAGGCGCGCGCCCGCGTGCTGGCCCGCGAGTCCGCGGTCATCTGTGGTGTGCCCTGGGCCGAGGCCACACTGCAAAAGATGGTTCCCGAAGCCAAACTCACCTGGCATGTGCGTGACGGCCAACGCTGCGCGCCGGATCAGGTGGTGCTGGAGATCGCCGGCCCGGCGCGCGGTCTGCTGACCGCCGAACGCACCCTGCTCAACTTCCTGCAACTGCTCAGTGCCGTTGCCACCTGCACGGCCACCTATGTGCAGGCGGTGCAGGGCGTGCCCGGCAACCGGGCGCAGATCGTCGACACGCGCAAGACGCTACCGGGTCTGCGCCTGGCGCAGAAGTACGCCGTGCGCACCGGCGGCGGCACCAACCACCGCATCGGCCTGTATGACGCCGTGCTGATCAAGGAAAACCACATTGCCGCGGCCGGCGGCGTGACGGCTGTGCTGCAGCGTGCCGCTGCGGTGGCACCCAGCGCCAAATTCGTCGAGATCGAGGTCGAGACCCTGGCGCAACTGCAGGAAGCCCTGGCTGCCGACGCCACCATGGTGCTGCTCGACAACATGGGCCTGGACACGCTGCGCGAGGCCGTACGCCTCAACGCCGGCCGTGCGATCCTGGAAGTGTCGGGTGGCGTGAACCTGGGCACGGTGCGCGACATTGCTGCCACCGGGGTGGACCGCATCTCCATTGGCGCCCTGACCAAGGATGTCAAGGCGATTGATTTTTCCATGCGCTTCGAGGAATTGTGATGACAACCCCCGCCACGGTGATTGATGTCGAATACGAGCAGCCGGCCTGCACCACGCGCCACGCCTGGGCGCGTGTGCCGGTGGAACCGGGACCGGCCGAGCGTGCCGCGCTGAAGGACCAGATCCGCCGTCTGCTGAAAGAGAAGAACGCCGTCATGGTGTCGCACTACTACGTGCACCCGGATCTGCAGGACCTGGCCGAGGAGACCGGCGGCATCGTCAGCGATTCGCTGGAGATGGCGCGCTTCGGCCGTGACCACGCCGCGCAGACACTGGTGGTGTCGGGCGTGCGCTTCATGGGCGAGACCGCCAAGATCCTGTCACCAGAGAAGCGCATTCTCATGCCCGATCTGGATGCCACCTGTTCACTCGACCTCGGCTGCCCGATAGATGAGTTCAGTGCTTTTTGCGATGCCCACCCGGACCGCACCGTGGTGGTCTATGCCAATACCAGTGCTGCGGTGAAGGCGCGTTCTGACTGGCTGGTGACTTCCAGCTGCGCGCTCGACATCGTGCGGGCGCTCAAGGACAAGGGCCAGAAAATCCTGTGGGCCCCCGACAAGCACCTGGGCGGCTACATCCAGCGCGAGACCGGCGCCGACATGGTGATGTGGAACGGCTCGTGCATCGTGCACGACGAGTTCAAGGCCTTCGAGCTGGAAGAACTGATGAAGGAGCACCCCAAGGCCAAGGTGCTGGTGCACCCGGAGTCGCCGGCCGAGGTCATTGCGCTCGCCGATGCCGTGGGCTCCACCTCCGGCATCCTCAAGGCGGCGCACGACCTGGATGCGCCCGAGTTCATCGTCGCCACCGACAAGGGCATGATGCACAAGCTGCGCACGCTCAACCCGGGCAAGACCTTCATCGAGGCGCCCACTGCCGGCAACAGCGCCACCTGCAAGAGCTGTGCGCACTGCCCCTGGATGGCCATGAACAGCCTGGCCGGCGTGGCGCAGGTGCTGCAGAGCGGTGCCAATGAAATCCATGTCGATCCGGCGCTGATCCCGCGTGCCCGCGTGCCGATCGACCGCATGCTGGCCTTCACCGCCGCCCTCAAGGCCGGTCAGCCGACCGGCGGGCTGGTGCCGAACATCGGGGCGGCGTAGGGACGCACACCCCCGTGGCGGCTGTCGCCGCCTCCCCCTTGCAGGGGGCAACGCCAGTGGCCCGGCGAAGCCGGTTCCACGGCGTTTCCCGGTTTTTGGGTGGGCTCTCGAACTTGGCTTGTGATCGCAGGCGGAGTGCGAAGGGGGCTTAGTTAAGCAACTGCTCGGCCGGCACGTACTCGTAACCGAGTTGCCGGGCCACCGCTTCGTGCGTGACATGACCCTGGGCGACGTTCAGGCCGTGGCGCAGGTGCGGGTCTTCGCGCATGGCCTGCTGCCAGCCCTTGCCGGCCAGTGCCAGCGCGTGCGGCAGCGTGGCGTTGTTGAGGGCGAAGGTCGAGGTGCGTGCCACGTTGCCCGGCATGTTGGCCACGCAGTAGTGCACCACACCGTCGACCACAAAGGTCGGGTCAGCGTGTGTCGTGGGGTGCGAGGTTTCGAAGCAGCCGCCCTGGTCGATCGCCACGTCCACCACCACCGCCCCCTTCTTCATGCGCGACACCAGGGCCCGGCTGACCAGCCTGGGTGCCGTCGCGCCGGCCACCAGTGCGCTGCCGATCACCAGATCGGCGTCCAGCACGGCATCTTCGATGGCCTGTGTGCTGGCCTGCAGCGTGCTGATGCGGTTGCCATACCGGGCATCGAGCGCGCGCAGCCGCTCCACGCCGCGGTTGAGCACGGTGACGCGCGCGCCCATGCCGACCGCGATCTGCGCCGCATTGGCGCCGACCGTGCCGGCGCCCAGGATCACCACATGCGCGGCCGGCACACCGGGTACGCCGCCGAGCAGCACGCCCATGCCGCCTTGCGACTTTTCCAGCCAGTGCGCGCCTACCTGCACGGCCATGCGGCCAGCCACCTCGCTCATGGGCGCCAGCAGCGGCAGCGTGCGGTTGGGGCCGGTGATGGTCTCGTAGGCAATGCACACTGCACCGGATCTGACGAGCGCGGCGGTCAGTGCCGCATCGGGCGCCAGGTGCAGGTAGGTGTAGAGCATCTGACCGGGGCGCAGCAGGGCCAGCTCGCTGGGTTGCGGCTCCTTGACCTTGACGATCAGCTCGGCCTGCGCAAACACGCTGGCGGCATCCGGTGCCAGCGTGGCGCCGGCGGCACGGTAGTCCTCGTCACGCAGGCCGATGGCCGCACCAGCGCCGCTTTGCACCCATACGCCGTGGCCACGCGCTGTCAGCTCACGCACGCTGGCCGGCGTCAGGCCGACGCGATACTCGTGGTTCTTGATTTCCTGGGGGACACCGATTTGCATGGAAGTACTCCGAAAGCAAAGTCATCGGCATCGAGATTAACCCATGTGGCTCGGATGAAGTTCAGACTTCCAGGTTGTCGATCAAACGCGTGGTGCCCAGCCGTGCCGCACCTAGTACCACCAACGCATCCCCTGCTTGCGGGGCCTGCAGGTCATGGCGGCGGCGTACGGTCATGTAGTCCGGGGTCCAGCCGCGGTTGGTCAGGGCTTGCATCGCCTGTGCTTCGATCTTGGCGATATCGCGTTCACCCTGTTGCAGCGCGGTGATCATGCCCTTGAGCGTCAGCGAGAGCTGCACCGCCTCGGCACGCTCGGTCTCGCTCAGGTAGCCGTTGCGTGAGGACAGCGCCAAGCCGTCGGGTGCGCGCAGGGTGACACCGGTCTGGATGTCGATCGGCAGTGCCAGCTGCGCCACCATGCGGCGGATCACCATCTGCTGCTGGTAGTCCTTGGCCCCGAACACGGCCACGCGCGGCTGCACGCAGTTGAACAGCTTGAGCACCACGGTACAGACGCCGGTGAAGAAGCCGGGACGGAAGTGACCTTCCAGGATGTCGGCCAGTTCGGGCGGCGGCTGCACCTTGTAGCCTTGCGGCTCGGGGTAGAGCTCGCGCTCGCTGGGGGCGAACACCACGTCGCAGTCGGCGGCCTGCAGCTTGGCGCAGTCGGCTTCCAGCGTGCGCGGGTAGGTGTCGAAGTCTTCGTGCGGCGCGAACTGCAGGCGGTTGACGAAGATGCTGGCCACCGTCACATCGCCCAGCGGCTTGGCCTGCCTGATCAGCGCCAGGTGGCCGTCATGCAGATTGCCCATGGTGGGCACGAGCGCCGGGCGCTGGTAGTTGGCGAGCTCGGCGCGCAATTCAGAAATGGTGTGGATCAGCTTCATAAGTTCGACAGCAAGAAATCAACCGGGAGACACCGTGGAACCGGCTTCGCCGGGCCGCCGGTGTCGTCCCCTCTGGGGGATGACGCCGCAGGCGGCTCAGGGGGACGCCTGGTCACCAGGCGTGCTGGGCATTCACCGGGAAGCGGCCTTCCTTCACGGCCTTGACAAAGGCTTCCATGGCGCCGCGCACGCTGCCGGCGTCCGCCATGAAGTTGTGCACGAACTTCGGCATCTTGCCCAGATTCATGCCCAGCATGTCGTGCAGCACCAGCACCTGGCCAGCGCAGTCCACGCCAGCGCCGATGCCAATCGTTGCGCAGTGCGGTAGCGCTTTAGTGAGCTCGGCCGACAGCGCGGCCGGCACCATCTCCAGCACCAGCAGGGTGGCGCCTGCGCCCTGTAATTCGAGCGCATGGCGTTTGAGAATGGCGGCGGATTCCTCGGTCTTGCCCTGCACCCGGTAGCCGCCCAGCGCATGCACCGTTTGCGGCGTCAGGCCCAGGTGGGCGCAGACCGGAATGCCGCGCTCGACCAGAAAACGTACCGTGTCGGCGGTCCAGCCGCCGCCTTCCAACTTGACCATGTGGGCACCGGCCTGCATCAGCACAGCGGCGCTGCGCAGGGCTTGTTCTTTCGACTCGTGGTAGCTGCCGTAGGGCAGGTCGCCGATGATCCAGGCCGTGCCCTGTACGCGGCGCACGCCGCGTGTCACGCTTTCCACGTGGTAACGCATGGTCTCCAGCGTCACACCCACGGTGCTGGAGAGGCCCTGGCACACCATGCCCAGCGAGTCGCCGACCAGGATGCATTCGACACCGGCCGCATCGGCCACGGCGCCGAAGGTGGCGTCGTAGGCGGTCAGCATGGTGATCTTCTCGCCGCGCGCGTGCATTTCCAGCAGGCGCGGCAGGCTGATCGGTTTGCGCGTGGCCGGCGCCGAGGCCGGCGGCAGCGTGCCATAGGGGGAGGCGCTGTTTTGGGGGGCGGAGGTCGGGTTCACGGTGGGCTCCAGAGTTTTGCGCGAGTGTAGTGCGGGCTGGGGCCGCTCAGGCTTCGGGCGCGCCGCGGCGCATGCCCAGGCGGTTGAGCAGGTCGACATCGGCCTGCGTGTCGGGGTTGCCGGTGGTCAGCAGCTTGTCGCCATAGAAGATGGAGTTGGCGCCGGCCAGGAAACACAGCGCCTGTACCGCGTCGCCCATCTGCTGGCGGCCGGCCGATAGGCGCACGCGCGCTTTCGGCATGGTGATGCGGGCTACGGCGATGGTGCGCACGAACTCGAACGGGTCCAGCGGCGCCTGGTCGGCCAGCGGCGTGCCTTCGACGCGCACCAGGTTGTTGATCGGCACCGATTCCGGGTAGGGGTCGAGGTTGGCCAGTTCGGCGATCAGGCCGGCGCGCTGGCGGTGGCTCTCGCCCATGCCGACGATGCCGCCACTGCAGACTTTGACGCCGGCATGGCGCACGCGCGCCAGCGTGTCCAGGCGGTCCTGGTAGACGCGGGTGCTGATGATGTCGCCGTAGAAGTCGGGCGAGGTGTCGAGGTTGTGGTTGTAATAGTCCAGACCGGCATCGCGCAGCTGTTCGGCATGGCCTTCGTTGAGCATGCCCAGCGTGGCGCAGGTCTCCAGTCCCAGACCTTTGACGGCGCTGACCAGCTCGGCCACTTTCTCGATGTCGCGGTCCTTCGGTTCGCGCCAGGCGGCGCCCATGCAAAAGCGCGTGGCGCCGGCGTCCTTGGCACGGTTGGCGGCGAACAGCACTTCTTCCAGCGCCATCAGCTTGGAGGCCTTCACGCCGGTGTCGAACGAGGCCGATTGCGGGCAGTAGCCGCAGTCTTCCGAGCAGCCGCCGGTCTTGACCGACAGCAGGGTGGCGAACTCGACCTGTGTCGGGTCGAAGTGTTCGCGGTGCACGGTCTGCGCGCGGAACAGCAGTTCGGGGAAGGGCAGCTGGAACAGCGCCTCGATGGCGTCGACGCTCCAGCGCTCGGTCTTCGGTGCCGCCGCACTGGCGGTACGCGGGCGATGCAGCGTGACGGTTTGTTCCTGGACGGTGCTCATGTCAAATTCCTTGCGGTCTGTTCAGTCGGGCAGTGGCGGCTCAGGCGCTGTCGCCGCCGTGGTGGTCGGCGTGCACCGGCACATGGGATGCTTCCTGCACCGGGATGTGGCTGCGCTGCTCCTTGATGCGATTTTTGTCGTCGACGAAGACCAGCTTGGGCTCGAAGCCCTTGCATTGCGCTTCCGGCACCTGGGCGAAGGCGGCGATGATGATCAGGTCGCCCACGGCGGCGCGGCGTGCGGCCGAGCCGTTGACCGAGATGATGCCGGTGCCGCGTTCGCCGCGGATGGCGTAGGTGACGAAACGCTCGCCGTTGTTGATGTTCCAGATGTGAACCTGTTCGTTCTCCATCATGTTGGCGGCATCGAGCAGGTCTTCGTCAATCGCGCACGAGCCTTCGTAGTGCAGTTCGCAGTCGGTCACGGTGGCGCGGTGGATCTTGGATTTGAGCAGGGTACGTTGCATGGTCGGCTCCTTGCGGGAGGGTCAGAGGATTGGGGGCACCAGCAGGGTGGGCTTGGCCACCGCATCGGTTTGCGGGTAATCACGGCTGAAGTGCAGGCCGCGGCTTTCATGCCGGCTTTGCGCGCTGCGCACGATGAGGTCGGCCACCTGTACCAGGTTGCGCAGCTCCAGCAGGTCGCGCGTGACGTGGAACTGGGCGTAGAACTCCTGGATTTCGCCCTGCAGCAGCGCAATGCGGTGGGCGGCGCGCTCCAGGCGCTTGTTGGTGCGCACGATGCCGACGTAGTCCCACATGAAGCGGCGCAGTTCGTCCCAGTTGTGCGAGATCACCACTTCCTCGTCGGCATCGGTGACGCGGCTGTCGTCCCAGGTCGGCAGGGGCGGGCAGGTACCGGTTTTTTCCTGGGCGATCGCTTGCGTGG
Source organism: Curvibacter sp. GWA2_64_110 (assembly GCA_001797315.1). Taxonomy (GTDB): domain Bacteria; phylum Pseudomonadota; class Gammaproteobacteria; order Burkholderiales; family Burkholderiaceae_C; genus Hylemonella. The sequence goes on along the minus strand of MGPC01000018.1, from coordinate 312,725 downwards.
CGGCACGGGCGAACACCATGCACTCCACCAGCGAGTTGCTGGCCAGCCGGTTGGCGCCATGCAAGCCGGTGCAGGCGGTCTCGCCAATGGCATACAGGCCGTCCAGGTCGGTGCGGCCGTCCAGGTCGGTGACCACGCCGCCACAGGTGTAGTGCGCCGCCGGCACCACAGGAATGGGCTGCTTGGCGATGTCGATGCCCAGCTCCAGGCAGCGCGCGTAGATGTTGGGAAAGTGCTCCAGCAGGAAGGCCTTGGGCTGGTGCGAGATGTCCAGGTAGACGCAGTCCACGCCGTGTTTCTTCATCTCGAAGTCGATGGCGCGGGCCACCACGTCGCGCGGCGCCAGTTCGGCGCGCGGGTCGTGCTGCGGCATGAAACGGGTGCCATCGGGCAGCAGCAGGCGCCCGCCTTCGCCGCGCACCGCCTCGCTGATGAGGAAGGACTTGGCGTGCGGGTGGTACAGGCAGGTCGGGTGGAACTGGATGAACTCCATGTTGCCGGCGCGGCAGCCGGCGCGCCAGGCGGCGGCAATGCCGTCGCCGGTGGCGGTATCCGGGTTGGTGGTGTAGAGGTAGACCTTGCCGGCGCCGCCGGTGGCCAGGATGGTGTGCGGCGCACTGAAGGTGAGGACCTGGTCGGTAACCTCGTCGAGCGCGTACAAGCCCAGGCAGCGGCTCGATTCGCCGGGCTGGTTGCAGTCGGGCAGGCCCAGTTTGGCGCTGGTGATCAGGTCCACCAGCATGTGGTGCTCGAACAGCGTGATGTTGGGCGTGGCGCGCACCTTCTGCATCAGCGTGTCCTGCACCGCGGCGCCGGTGGCGTCGGTCACGTGCACGACGCGCCGCTCGCTGTGGCCGCCCTCGCGCGTGAGGTGCAGGTGCCCCTCTTCCTGCGAGAACGGCACGCCCAACTGCTGCAGCCAGCGGATGTTTTCGGGGGCATGCTCGACCACGAAGCGGGTCGTTTGCGGGTCGCACAGGCCGGCGCCGGCCACCAGGGTGTCCTGCACATGGGATGCGAGCGTGTCACCGTCGCTCATGACGGCGGCCAGGCCGCCCTGGGCATAGCGGCTGGAGCCGTCGTTGAGCTCGCGCTTGGTCAGGATGGCCACGCGGTGGGTGGGCGCCAGGTGCAATGCGGCACTCAGGCCTGCCAGGCCGCTGCCGACGATGAGGACGTCGAAATGATGAGGGGAGGTCACGGGATGGTTCTCAGGACGGAGAGCGGGCCGACCGTCTCAGACGGGTGAATAGGCCAGCCGGACGTAGATCGGGGCGAAGGCCTCGGCCTGGGTGATTTCGATCAGGCATTCCTTGGCCAGCTCCAGCAGGGCGATGAAGGTCACCACCAGCACCGGTGTGCCCTTCTCGGGGTCGAACAGCTGCTCGAACTCGACGAACTTGTGGCCCTGCAGCTGGCGCAGCACGATGCTCATGTGCTCGCGCACCGAAAGTTCCTCGCGCGTGATCTTGTGGTGCTGGACCAGCTTGGCGCGCTTGAGGATGTCGGCCCAGGCCTCCTGCAGGTCGACCACATGCACGTCGGGGAAGCGCGGCTGCAGCGACTGCTCGATGTAGACCTGCGCCTTGAGGAAGTCGCGCCCGTAGTGCGGCAGGGTGCCCAGCTGCATGGCGGCCAGCTTCATCTGCTCGTATTCCAGCAGGCGGCGCACCAGTTCGGCGCGCGGGTCCTCGGCCTCTTCGCCCTCAGCCGTTTTCTTGGGCGGCAGCAGCATGCGCGACTTGATCTCGATCAGCATGGCCGCCATCAGCAGGTACTCGGCCGCCAGCTCCAGGTTGCGGTTGCGGATCTGCTCCACATAGACCAGGTACTGGCGCGTGACTGCCGCCATCGGGATGTCGAGGATGTTGAAGTTCTGCTTGCGGATCAGGTACAGCAGCAGGTCGAGCGGGCCTTCGAAGGCCTCCAGGAACACCTCCAGCGCATCCGGCGGGATGTACAGGTCCTGCGGCATCGCAAACAGCGGCTCGCCGTACAGCCGGGCCACGGCCACGTGGTCGACGACCTCGGGCATGTCCGGCGTGAGCGTCGCCTCGGGCGCTTCCAGGCCGGCGTTGTCGTGGGGGGTGCTCATGGGTATGCTATCAAATCAGTAGCTGTCTGTGCCCGTTTTTAAAGGGCCCAAGCGCGATTTGATGGTTTATTTACCTTCGGTCTGGTAGACGTAGGGCTTTTGCGCCACGCGGGCGGCCGAATAGCCGGCCCAGGCATCGCGATCGACGGCCTTGTCCCACAGCAGTTCACGGCCCTGGCGCTGGCGGGCTTCCAGCTCCGGCTGGTTGGCCTTGAGCTGCTCAATAAATCGGGTGGCGTCAGACTGGTAATCAGGACGGCGAAAGATATTCATGGACAAAATCCCCTTTGGCCGATTTTACCGGCCCCGGCGTTTCCGGCCGTGACCGGCATCCAAGGGGGCTGGTTTCAGGCGTCAACCGGGATGGACAGCCGAAAATGCAGGGGCGGCGATTGCTTTGAGGGGCCGATGTGGACGATACTTTGCGCATGTGCTTGCGTGTTGTCCCCTCAGTTGCTGTTTGCGGCGCACAGGGCTTGCCGCTTCAGCGTAGCCGCCCAGGAGCCGAATGAACGGTATTTCCGATCCTGCCACATGGATCCATCTGGACTGGGTCCTGGCGCTTGTCGTCGGGTGGCTGCTGATCGGCTTGGCAGGTGTGCTCGCCTTGCGCCAGTTCAGGGTTGTGGCCACCCTCCTGTTCCCCGCCGGAGGACTGATTGCCCTTGCGCTGTTCGGGGTGGCCCTCAGTGCGGCGTTGAACGCTCCCGAGGTGGCCGTGCTGCCGATCGGTCTTCCCCAGTTGCCGTTTCATCTGCGCCTGGACAGCCTCTCGGCCTTCTTCCTGATGGTGATCGGCGGTGCATCGGCCGGCGTCTCTGCTTTTGCTGCCGGTTATTTCCGCCGGGGTGAGGGCACCCCGCCCGGCCTGCTTTGCCTTGAGTACCACCTGTTTCTGGCCAGCATGGCCCTGGTCGTCGTCGCCGACGATGCCTACTTCTTCATGGTGGTGTGGGAGACCATGGCCCTGGCGTCGTTCTTCCTGGTCATCGCCAACCATCGCCTGCCCGAAATCCGGCAAGCCGGCTACCTGTACCTGCTGGTGGCGCACATCGGTGCCTTGGGCATCCTGCTCTGTTTCGGTGTCTTGCAGGCCAATACCGGCGATTACACCTTTGCCAACATGCGAGCCCAGCATCTCAGCGCCTTCTGGGGCTCGGTGGCCTTCGTGCTCGCGGTGTTCGGTTTCGGTGCCAAGGCGGGCATCTTGCCGCTGCATGCCTGGCTGCCCGAGGCGCATCCGGCGGCACCGTCGCCGGTCTCGGCGTTGATGAGCGGTGTGATGCTGAAGATCGCCCTGTACGGCGTACTGCGGATTTCGTTCGATCTGCTGCAAACGCGCATCTGGTGGTGGGGTGCGCTGCTCATGGCGATTGGCTTGTTGACGGCGCTGTTTGGTGTGGTGTTCTCCACCGTGCAAGTCGAAATGAAGCGGCTGCTGGCCTACTCCTCGATCGAGAACGTCGGGCTGATGTGTGCGGGGTTCGGCCTGTCCCTGCTGTTTTCGTCCTACGGCATGAAGAGTCTGGCGGGGCTGGCCCTGACAGCCGCCCTGTACCACCTGGTGAGCCATGCTTTTTTCAAAAGCCTGCTGTTTTGCAGCACGGGCGCAGTGATGCATGCCACGGGCGAGCGCAGCCTGGGCAAGCTGGGCGGCTTGATCCGCTACATGCCCTGGGTCGCCTGGCCGACCTTGATCGGGGTGCTGGCCTGTGCTGGCCTGCCGCCGTTAGGGGGCTTCGTTTCAGAGTGGCTGTTGCTGCAAAGTTTCCTGTTCACGGCCGGGCTGCCGAGCTCATTCCTCAATATGCTGATTCCGGTGATGGCGGCGCTGATCGCTCTGGTGGCCGCACTCTCCGGCTACACCATGGTCAAGTACTTTGGCGTTGTCTTCCTGGGCCAGCCGCGTGAAGAAAAAATCTCCCAGGCACACGATGCCGGCGCCTGGGAACGCTCCGGCATGCTCTGGCTCACGCTGGGCTGCGTGGTGCTCGGGCTTTTCCCCAACCAGGTCATCGCCTTCATCGATCCCGTGACCCGGATGCTGGTGTCCGCGGGGCTGGCCGACAAGGTGGCCGGACAGGGCTGGCTGCTGGTGCCGGTGAGCATCGAACGCGCCAGCTATGCGCCGGCCATCTTCCTGCTGGGGGTGGTGACCAGCTTTGCACTGGCCTACTTGCTGGTGCACCGGCTGTACCACGGCCGCCTGCGGCGCTCGGCGCCCTGGGACTGCGGTTTCCCGTGGCAGAACGCGCGCATGCAGGACACGGCGGAAGGTTTTGGACAGCCGATCCGGCAGATATTCGAGCCCATGTTCCGCATGCAGCGCGAACTGCCCACGCCCTTCGACGCTGAGCCGCGCTACCGCGTGGTGGTGGAAGACCCGCTCTGGCACGGGTTGTATTTGCCGGTGGCCACTGTCGTCGAACGCTTGTCCAGGCTGATCGGCTTGCTGCAGCGGGGGCGCATCGCGGTCTATCTGCTGTACAGCTTCGTCACGCTCATCGTCGTTCTTCTGGTGGTGAAACAATGAGCGTGCTCGGTGCCGTGTCCCAACTGCTGGCGATTGTCGCGGCGCTGCTGCTGGCGCCGCTGCTGACGGGCTGGGTCAATCAGTGGCGGGCCAAAATGCAGAACAAGTCGGCGCCTGCGCTGCTGCAGCCCTACCGGGTCCTGCACAAGCTGTTCAACAAGGAGTCGGTGGTGGCCGAGCACGCCTCGCCGCTGTTCCGCATGGCGCCTTACATCGTCTTTGGCTGCATGGCGCTGGCCAGCGCGATCATCCCGACGCTGTCGACCGATCTGCCGCTGTCGTCGGCCGCGGATGCGATTGCACTGGTGGGCCTGTTCGCCCTGGCGCGCGTGTTCATCTCGCTGGCCGCGATGGATGTCGGCACGGCTTTCGGAACACTCGGGGCCCGGCGCGAGATGCTCATCGGGTTTCTGGCCGAGCCGGCGCTCTTGATGGTGCTTTTCTGTGCGTCATTGATTTCCAGGTCCACCTCGCTCACCACCATCGTCGAGACGCTGGCACACCGTGAACTGGCGATTTACCCCAGCCTGTTGGTGGCGGGGGTGGCTTTCACCATGGTGTCGCTGGCCGAAAATGCGCGGGTTCCCGTGGACAACCCGGAAACGCACCTTGAGCTGACGATGATTCACGAGGCGCTGATTCTGGAATATTCGGGCCGCCATCTGGCGCTGCTCGAGTGGGCGGCGAGCCTGAAGCTGTTCGCCTATTCCTGCGTGGGTCTGGCGCTGTTCTTTCCGTGGGGCGTGGCTGAGGCGGATGCCCCGATGGCGCTGGTGCTGGCCCTGCCGGTCCTCATCGTCAAGCTGGCCATCGGCGGGATAGCGCTGGCCTTCGTGGAGACGGTCAGCGCCAAAATGCGCATTTTCCGCGTGCCGGAGTTCCTTGCGACGGCCTTCTTGCTGGCGGTGATCGGCCTGCTGGTCAACATCTTGTTGGGGGTCTGACGTGATGCAATTGGTCCCGCAGTTGACGAATTTGTTCGCGACCATGATCCTGATGCTGTCGTTCGCCATGATCTCCCAGCGGCGCATTGTCTCCTTGATCAATCTGTTCACATTGCAAGGTGCCGCCCTGGTGGCTGCATCGGTGCTGGTCGGCTATGCGACACATCAAACCGATCTCTACGTCTCCGCCGGTCTGACCTTCGTTCTGAAGGTGGTCCTGATTCCCTGGCTGCTGTACCGTGTCATTGAACGGTTGAATGTGCGGTGGGACGTGGAAACGCTCATCAACATACCGACCACGATGCTGGTCGGCATCGGCCTGGTGATTTTTTCCTTCAGCCTGGCCTTGCCGATTTCACGCTTGTCCACCGCGATGGCCAGCGGCTCGCTCGGCATTGCGCTGGCCTGCGTGCTGCTCTCGTTCATGATGATGATCACCCGCTCGAAGGCCGTGCCCCAGGTCATCGGTTTTCTCTCGATGGAAAACGGCCTGATCTTTGCAGCCACGGCCGTCACCAATGGCATGCCCATGATCGTGGAGTTCGGCATTGCCCTCGATGTGCTGGTCGGCGTTCTGATCCTCGGCGTGTTCATGTTCCAGATTCGCGAGCAGTTCGACAGTCTGGACATCCACAATCTGGAAACGCTGAAGGAAGACTGAACGTGCAGGCGCTTTTGTTTGTCCTCGGCATCCCCCTGCTCGGCAGCGCGGTCCTGGCGTTCACCGGACACCGGAGCTACGCACGCGACATCAACGTGGGCTTCAGCCTGGGAACTTTTCTGGCGGCCTGCACACTGACGGTCCAGGTCATTTCCGGCGGGTCGCTTCTTGTCTGGAACCAGCAGTTCTTCGTTGACCCGCTCAATGTGTTTCTGGTCACTCTGACAGCCTTTGTGGGGCTCACCACCGCCATCTTCTCCCGCCCCTACATGCGCGTCGAGCAGGACCACGGCAAGATGACGCCGCCGCGCATGCGTCTGTACCACGGCATGTACCAGTTGTTCAGCTTCACGATGCTGGTGGGCCTTACGACCAACAACATGGGCATTCTGTGGGTGGCCATGGAGGCGGCCACGCTGACGACGGTGCTGCTGGTCAGCGTGTACCGCACGGCGGCGAGCCTGGAGGCGGCCTGGAAATACTTCATCCTGTGCGGGGTAGGCATCGCCCAGGCGCTGTTTGGCACGGTGCTGCTCTACATGGCGGCCGACAAGGTGCTGGGCACCGAAGGGGCGACGTTGCTGTGGACCAATCTGGATATCATCAAGACGCGGCTTGATCCCAACATCATCACGCTCGCGTTTGCCTTTTTGTTCATCGGCTACGGCACCAAGGTCGGCTTGGTGCCGCTGCACAACTGGCTGCCCGACGCCCACGCCGAAGGCCCGACCCCGGTCTCGGCTGTCCTTTCGGGTTTGCTGCTCAATGTGGCGATGTATGCCGTCCTGCGCTGCAAGGTGCTGACGGACGGTGCCCTGAACAGTGCGCTGGCCAGTCAGCTCATGATGGGTTTTGGCCTGTTGTCGGTGGTGGTGGCGGCGTTTTTCCTGTCGCGGCAGAAGGACGTGAAGCGCATGTTCTCCTACTCGTCCATCGAGCACATGGGTTTGATCACATTTGCCTTTGGGATGGGCGGGCCGGTCGCCAACTTTGCCGGCCTGTTGCACATGACGGTGCACTCCCTCACCAAGTCCGCCATCTTCTTTACGGTCGGCCATGCCACGCAGAAGGCTGGAACGCAGCTCATGAGCGAGATTCGCGGCCTCATCAAGGTCAACCCGGCGGTCGGCTGGGGAATGATCCTGGGAGTGATGGCGATCCTGGGCATGCCTCCGTTCGGCGTCTTCGCCAGCGAGTTCCTCATTCTCACCACGGCCATGCGAGAACAACCCTGGGCCACGCCGTTTCTGCTGCTGGCGCTGGGTGTGGCTTTCGCCTCGATGCTGAGCCGGGTGCTGCCCATGGTTTTCGGCGAAACCTCGCTCAGGCGCCTGGCGCACCCGCCCGCCCTGGTGCCCGTGTTTGTCCACCTGGGGCTGGCGTTGGCGCTGGGCCTGTACATCCCGCGCTACCTGGACGGCTGGTACGTCCAGGCGGCACGGATGCTCGGAGGGTGAAGCCATGCTGATGGCCGGATTGAATCTTGAACGTCTGAGCGCTCCGGTGCCGATCTGGCATGGCCGTATCGTGCTCGACGATTGGCAGGAAGCGGCCGTTGCCGTGCGCAAGGCGGGGGGGCGGCTGATTTCGCTGTGGGGCTCGGACCGTGCCAGCCAGGAAGCCGTAGCGGCAGGGCAGCTTGCTGAAGCAGGCGGTCGCTCTGTCTGTGCGGCGTATGCGGTGCCCGAGGGCCTGATCTGGCTTGAACTGCCGCTGGCTGGCGATCCGCCGGCCTACCCTGATCTGTCGTCGATTTTTCCGGCGGGCCTGCGGATGCAGCGCGCCGCCGCCGATCTGTCGGGCATTCACGCCGAGGGCGGCCAGGATCACCGTCCGTGGTTGAACCATGGCGCGTGGCCAGCGGATCATTTCCCATTGGAACCGGGCGTGTCCGCGCAGCAGCTATTCCCGGACGCCCAGGTGGCCGATTACCCGTTTGTCCGGGTCGAAGGCGATGGGGTGCATGAGATCGCGGTGGGGCCTGTGCATGCCGGCATCATCGAGCCGGGCCATTTTCGTTTCTCCGTCGTTGGCGAAAAGGTGCTGCGTCTGGAGCAGCGCCTGGGCTATACCCACAAGGGGATTGAAAAGCGCTTCACGCAACTCCCACCCTTGCAAGCCTGCCGTTTGGCGGGGCGGGTTTCAGGGGATTCGACGGTTGCCTATGCCTGGGCCTATTGCATGGCGCTGGAGTCGGCGGCGGCCTGCGATATCCCGCCACGTGCCGGGTGGCTGCGCGCGCTCATGCTGGAGCGCGAACGCGTCGCCAACCATCTGGGCGATCTGGGAGCGCTTGGCAACGATGTGGCATTGGCCTTTGGTCTGGCCCAGTTCTCCCGCCTGCGGGAGGACTGGTTGCGCCTTTCGAAAGACATCTTCGGCCACCGCCTGATGATGGACGGCGTGATACCCGGCGGCGTGGCGTGTGACGTGGATCGCACAGCCATGGATCGGCTGCGCCGACAATGCGATGCCATCGAGCGCGAGGTACAAACCCTGCGGACGGTGTACGAGGAGCATGCCGGCTTGCAGGATCGTTTCATCAATACCGGGCGTGTGAGTCCGGAGTTGGCAGCGCAACTGGGGTTGACGGGACTTGCCGGCCGCGCCGGCGGCCAGGCGGTGGATCTGCGCTGTGACCATCCGTGGTCGCCCTATGACAGTCTGCATGTGAAGATGGCAACCCACCGCAATGGCGACGTTGCGGCCCGGGTGGCCGTCCGTTTCGAGGAGCTGTTGGAGTCGCTGCGGCTGATGCGTGCCATGGCTGCCGATCTGCCGGCGGGGCAGACCCGTCGCGAACTGAGCCTGCCCACCCGTGCCGCGCGCGGTGCCGGCTGGGTCGAGGGCTGGCGCGGTGAAATTCTTGTTGCGCTGGAACTCGATGGTGAGGCGAACCATCACCGCATCCGCCGCTGCCACTGCCATGATCCTTCATGGCAGAACTGGCCGGTGATTGAGCATGCGGTGATCGGAAATATCGTTCCTGATTTTCCGCTCATCAACAAGTCCTTCAACCTCAGTTATTCGGGGCACGACCTGTGAACCTGGGTCCGACCATGACGACGTATCCGCTTGGGCTGCACTGCGGCAATTCTCTCCACCGGATGTAGGCTTATGTGGAACATCATCAAACAGATTGCCCGCAACGGGATTCGTACCGAAGCGGCGCCCGTGAGCAGCGACGCGTTGCGTGTCGAGAGCGAACGTATCCAGCGCGACCTGCTCGACATTCTGGGGCAGGCCTTGACCATCCGCATGGTGGATGCAGGGTCCTGCAATGGCTGCGAACTGGAAATCCATGCCCTGGGCAATCCGTACTACAACATCGAAGGGCTGGGTATCAAGTTCGTTGCGAGTCCGCGCCATGCCGACATGCTGCTGGTGACCGGGCCGGTGTCCCGAAACATGGCGCTCGCCTTGAAACGCACCTTCGATGCCACGCCCGAACCCAAACTGGTCGTTGCCGTGGGGGATTGCGGCGGGGATGGCGGCATTTTTGGCGAGAGTTACGCCAGCTGCGGCCGCGTCTCCAATGTCATTCCGGTGGATCTTGTGGTGCCGGGCTGCCCGCCGGCTCCGATTGACATACTGCGCGGCATCCTGACGGCGGTGCGCCGTTGCCGGTCTGTTTCTGCAGGGGATGAGACGCAGAGATGAATGCGGGTGATCTCAAAGCCTCAAAGCAGCCAGCTCAAGGCTGATGTCTGGGCGGCAGGGGTGCTATCCTGCCCGAGCGGATGTCATCGCTGATGGGCCCCCAGACCAGCAGCACAAGAAGCAAGGCCAGCGGCACCGTCGTGATGTAGCCCCAGAACTTGAAGCCGAAAGCGCCTATCAGGCCGCCAGCCAGGAACGCCGAGGTCAGCGACAGGTGAATCTTCAGCTTCCGACGATTGGCAATGACCTTGATCGGTGACTCAGAGCGGTGGTAATAAAGCAGCTTGCCGATCTCAATGCCAATGTCGGTGATCAAGCCCGTGACGTGTGTGGTCCTGATTTCCGCATTCGAGATCTTGGTGATGACGGCGTTTTGCAGGCCCATGATGAAGCACAGGATCAGCACGGTCAGCGGGGCAAAGAAATCGGCGAACAGGTTGATCGCCGCACCGAATAGGCCAAACAGCAGGAGTAGACCCGCCTCGACGACGAGTGGGCGGGCAAAAGCGCTACGCAGGTGCCGGCGCATGCTCCAGTTCACCATCCAGGCCGTCGTCATGGCGCCGCCCAGGAATGCCGCAATCGCCGCCAGGCTGGCCGTGATCAGCCCGAATTGGCCCAGCACGAGGTTGTCGGCAATCGAGGACAGCAGTCCCGTCATGTGAGAGGTGTATTGGCCGACAGCGAGAAAGCCCCCCGCATTGGTGGCCCCGGCGATGAAACACAGTGAAATGCCAAGCCGGAGGTTGACCGCCGTCGAGCGGTGGATATCGGTCCACCAGTGGGGGTGGCTGGGCGGATGCGTCGGCTGCTTGGATCCGGACATGGGTTGGCGGTGTTGCCCCGGCAGCGCGGATGCGTCAGGAAAGGGCGAAAAGCAGGAATTCTACTCCTCGTAACCCTATCCCCCGTTTGGGGGATAGCCCGGAACTTGCATAAGGCTTACATTCACCTGCCTGCTGTCACATGCCATCGGGAAAAGGGGTGCAATCAGCCGATCACAGGGTGATGCGCCCAACAGGGTGTTGGGATTCCGCGAGTATCGCCGTCATCGGGAAATCGTCCGTGAAACGCTTCCGCGCTGCCCCCGGGTGGCTCATTACTCTTGTGCTGCTACTGCTGATTCAGGCAGCGCAACTGGCCTTCGTGCTGCACGGGGATCTGCTCGCCATGGTGTCGGCGGTCGCCGGCCTGGCGCTGGCCGGCATGCTGCTGGTGCTTGGCCTGGCCTATGTTCTCTGGCACCAGATATCCCGGCTTGAAGCGTCGCGCCAGCAGGCGCAAGAGGCCTATGCCTGCCTGCGCGAAGCGATTGAGGAAATGCCGGCCGCCATCGAGCTGTATGACCCGCAGGACCGGCTGATCATTTGCAACCAGCGCATGGAGCAGTTGTACCCGGACAGCGCCCGCACCCGGGGCGTGGGCATGCGCTACGAGGAGTTGCTGCGCCGGGCCCAGCAGCAAGGCATGCTGATTGATGCACCGGTGGGCCAGGAGGAGGAGTGGGTTGCGCTGCGTCTGGCCGGGCGTGGTCGCAGCAATGCGCCCCAGTTGCGGCGTTTGCCCGACGGCGGCTGGGCCCATCTCTACGAGGCGCGCACCACTTCCGGTTGCATCGTTGCGGTGCGAGTGGACGTGACCGAATCGGTGCACCAGCGTGAGGTGCTGAGCGCGGCCCGGGCCGAGGCGCAGGCGGCCCGTGTGCGCCTGCATGAGGCCATCGACGCCATGCCGGCCGGCGTGGCCATCTATGACGAAGCGGACCGGCTGGTGATGTACAACCGCGAAGCCGTGGACATGCCGCCCTATGGCGTGGGCGGGGAGCTGATCGGGCAAACCTACGAGGCCCTGCTGCGCCGCAGTCTGGCGCAGGGCGACATCATCGAGGCGCAGGGCCGCGAGGACGAGTGGCTGCGCCAGCGTCTGGCCGCGCGCGGCCTGCTCAAGGTGCCGGTGCTGCGCCGCTCCAACGATGGCCGTTGGATGCACTATCACGAAACCCGCGCACCCTCGGGCAGTCTGATCATGGTGCGGCTGGATGTGACGGACCTGGTGGAGAAGAGTCTGGAACTGGAGCGGGCCAATGAACTGCTGTCACGCCTGTCCACCACCGACAGCCTGACGGGCCTGGCCAACCGGCGCCAGTTCGACCAAAGCTTGCAGACCGAATGGCTGCGTAGCGCGCGCAATCAGCAGCCGATCTCGCTCCTGATGATCGACGTCGATTATTTCAAGCGCTACAACGACCATTATGGCCATCTGACGGGTGACGCCTGCCTGCGCCAGATCGCCGGTGTCCTGTTCGATTGCGCCCAGCGCTCCGGTGAAGTGGTCGCGCGCTACGGTGGCGAGGAGTTCGCCATGCTGTTGCCGGGCGCCGATATCGAGATGGCGAAGATCATGGCGCAGCGCTGCATGGACGAGTTGGGCAAGGCAGCAATCCCGCATGCCAACTCGCCGGTGGCACCCTGGCTCACCATCAGCATCGGGGTAGCCACGGCCGTGGCCGACCAGAACCTGATGCCCGAGAGCCTGATCCAGTGCGCCGATGCGGCGCTCTACCGCACCAAGGGGTCCGGCCGGGCCCGCTTCGAGGTGGTGTCGGCCTGAACGCGTGGCCGCGGCCCAGGCAGGGGCTTCCGTTTGTCAGTGCACCCGCATGCCGGGCTGTGCGCCGGGCCAGGGGTTGAGCACGTAGATGCCGGGCTGGGCTTTCTCATCGGCGTGGCTGGCGGCCAGCACCATGCCTTCCGAGACGCCAAACTTCATCTTGCGCGGCGCCAGATTGGCCACCATCACCGTGAGCTTGCCGACTAGGTCTTCCGGTTGGTAGGCGCTGGCAATGCCGCTGAACACGTTGCGCGTTTTGCCTTCACCCACGTCCAGCGTCAGACGCAACAGCTTGGTCGAGCCCTCGACCGCTTCGCAGTTGACGATCCTGGCGATGCGCAGGTCGATCTTGGCGAAGTCGTCGATGCCGATCACCGGTGCGATGTCTTCGCCGCCGGGTGCTATTGATTCTGTAGCGATTGGCGCAGCCTCCACAGGGGCTGAAGGCTCAAACAATGCATCAAGCTGCTTGACGTCCACGCGCTGCATCAGGTGCTGGTAGGCACCGATGGTGTGGCCGGCACCCAGCGCCTTGGCTGCGTCGTGCCATTGCAGCGGGCTGACCTTGAGGAAGGTCTCGACCTGCGCTGCCAAGGCGGGCAGAACCGGCTTGAGATAAATGGTCAGCAGGCGGAAGGCCTCGATGCAGACGGTGCAGACGTCGTGCAGGTGGCTGTCCATGCCTTCCTGCTTGGCCAGCTCCCACGGCTTGTTCTGGTCGACGTACTCGTTGACGCGGTCGGCCAGCAACATGATCTCGCGCAGTGCCTTGCCGTACTCGCGTTCGGCCAGCAACTCGGCCAAGTTGGCGGATGCGTCGCGCAGGTGTTCCAACAGGGCGTCGCCGTCGCCCGAGATATCACCCAGTTTGCCGCCGAAGCGCTTGGCCAGGAAACCGGCCGCGCGCGAGGCGATGTTGACGTACTTGCCGACCAGATCGCTGTTGACGCGGGCCATGAAGTCGTCGGCGTTGAAGTCGATGTCCTCGTTGCGGCCACTCAGCTTGGCGGCCAGGTAGTAGCGCAGCCATTCCGGGTTCATGCCCAGGCCCAGGTACTTGAGCGGGTCCAGGCCGGTGCCGCGGCTCTTGCTCATTTTCTCGCCGTTGTTCACGGTGAGGAAGCCGTGCACGAAGATCTTGTCCGGCGTCTTGCGGCCGCTGAACTTCAGCATGGCGGGCCAGAACAGCGTGTGAAAGGTCACGATGTCCTTGCCGATGAAGTGGTACTGCTCCAGCTGCGGGTCGGCCATGTAGGCCTCGAAACTCTGGCCGCGCTGGTCGAGCAGGTTCTTGAGCGAGGCGAGGTAACCGACCGGGGCGTCAAGCCAGACATAGAAGTACTTGCCGGGCGCATCGGGGATCTCGATGCCGAAGTAGGGCGCGTCGCGCGAGATGTCCCAGTCGCCCAGGCCTTCGCTGGTGCTGCCGTCCGGGTTGGTGCGCACGGTGAACCATTCCTTGACCTTGTTGGCCACCTCGGGCTGCAGGCGGCCGTCCTGCGTCCATTCTTCGAGAAAGGCCACGCAGCGCGGGTCGGACAGCTTGAAGAAGAAGTGCTCGGAGCTCTTGAGCACCGGCTTGGCGCCCGACAGGGTGGAGTAGGGATTGCGCAGGTCGGTCGGCGCGTACACGGCACCGCACGATTCGCAGTTGTCGCCGTACTGGTCTTTGGTGCCGCACTTCGGGCACTCGCCCTTGATGAAGCGGTCCGGCAGGAACATGGCCTTCTCGGGATCGAAGAACTGCTCGATCACCTTGCTGGAGATCAGTCCGGCGGCCTTCAGGTCGAGATAGATCGCTTTGGCGAGCTGGTGGTTGTCCGGGCTGTCGGTCGAGCTCCAGTTGTCGAACGCGATGTGGAAACCGTCCAGGTAGGGTTTGCGGCCGGCGGCGATGTCGGCCACGAACTGCTGCGGCGTCTTGCCGGCCTTCTCGGCGGCGATCATGATGGGCGCGCCGTGGGTGTCATCGGCACCGACGAAGTTCACCTCATGGCCGAGCATGCGCTGCAACCGCACCCAGATATCGGCCTGGATGTACTCCATGATGTGGCCGATATGGAAGTTGCCGTTGGCGTAGGGCAGGGCGGTGGTGACGAAGAGCTTGCGTGACATGGGGTTCTTCCGAAAGGGAACCCGAGATTCTAGGGCCTGTTCACATTCATTTCACAAGTGCGAACGAGCAGAAAACCGCGCCAATCTAGGCGCGCGACGACGCCCAGGCTAGCCGCCTGGGCTAGGAACGCAACAACGAGTGGGGCGGTTTTCTCCCCGTTCCCTTCGGGTTGCGGCCAAAAAGGCCATGCGCGGCGTTGCGAAGCCTTGCCGGGGGCGACCCCGGCGGCGTTTCGCGCCTTGCGCATGACCTTTTTGATCCGCAACGCATCTTGTGAAATGAGTGTGAACAGGCCCTGGTCGGCCCCGGCCTTACAGGCGCAGCGGGTCGCGTCGCCGCTCGATGCGGCCGGGCGCCGCGTCATGCCCCGGCACCGGGGCGGGCCAGCCGAAAAAGTGCAGGATCGCCTCTTTCTGCTTCAGTGCATCGGCGTAACCCAGCTTCATGAGCTCGCGCGTGTAGACCGATTCGAACAGCAGGTAGCTGGCCAGTGCGCCGCCCTTGATGTCGTTGGCGCTGGAGGACACGCCGATGCCGCCGAGCAGCGTGCGCACCGCGGCCGGCAGGGCGCCGATGTGCTGGGCCGCCAGCCGGTCCAGCCGTTCGGAGGGCGAGATCACCAGCAGTTCGACCGGGCGCAGGGCGCTGGCCTGCCGCGCTTCGGGCGGTACCAGCGAAAGAGTCTGGTTGATGCGCCGCATGCGCTCGATGTCCACCGACAGGGCGTCGAGGAAGATGCTGGACATGGCGTGGCCGGCGATCTGGGCCAGCGAGGGGTAGCCGTGGCTGGCGCCGGCCTCGGTGGTGCCGCGCGGCTCGTGCATGCGGCCGGCGCCGATGACCAGGATGCGCTCGGCACCCAGGTGGATGGCGGGGGCTACGGGGGCGGTCTGACGCATGGAGCCGTCGCCGAAATACTCGGTGCGGCCCTGGATGTCCAGCGGCATGGCCGGGAACATGAAGGGAATCGCCGAGGAGGCCAGCAGATGCTCGTAGGTGATGCTCTGGCGCACGGCCAGGCGCTGCGAGCGCACCCAGGGCTGCAACTGCTCGTCGCCCTCGAAGAAGGTGACGTGGTGGCC
Source organism: Curvibacter sp. GWA2_64_110 (assembly GCA_001797315.1). Taxonomy (GTDB): domain Bacteria; phylum Pseudomonadota; class Gammaproteobacteria; order Burkholderiales; family Burkholderiaceae_C; genus Hylemonella. The sequence goes on along the minus strand of MGPC01000018.1, from coordinate 297,024 downwards.
GGAGCTGTAGCTGGAGGCCGTGACAGCCAAGGCCTGCAGATGGCCTTGCGTCACCAGGCCGGGCAGGCGTTCCAGCGGTACCATGGTGCGTAGCAGTTCTTCCAGCGGCGAGTTGTCCAGCAGCGAACGCGGCTTGAGGCGGCGCCACTTGGCGATCAGCCAGCCCAGCGACAGCAGGCCCAGCCATTTCGCACCGCTGCGCATCACGCTCAGCACGTCGGACTGGTAGACCTGATGCGCCTCGAAATCCTGCCAGACCCCCACAATGCGCCGCACCGCCAGGTCGAAGTCGTCGGCGCCGCAGGCCAGGGCGGCGGCGTTGATGGCGCCGGCCGAAGTCCCGGTGATGATGGCAAACGGGTTGCGCTCCCGGCTGGCACCGCTGGCCAGCCGCAAATCGGCCAGCGCCTCCAGCACACCGACCTGGTAAGCGGCACGCGCACCGCCGCCGGTCAGCAGCAGGCCGGTGGTCGGTGGCGGTCGGGTGGTGATGTCCATGCGCTGATTATGGGTGGACGATCCAGGCTGGCAATGCGCTGAAAAGCACCGTATTTACCCGCGCCGGCAAGGTTAAGCCGGCCTTCGCTAGACTACGCAGCTCTTCAGGAGTATTCGATGACGGTGACAGAACAAGCGCTGATGGACGCCCTCAAGGCAGTGGTCGATCCCAATACCGGGCGGGATTTCGTGTCCGCCAAGACGATCAAGAACCTCAGCATCCAGGACGGCGATGTGTCGTTCGATGTCGAGCTGGGTTACCCGGCCAAGAGCCAGGTGGCGGGTTTTCGCAAGGCACTGATTGCGGCCGCCAAGGGCGTGGCCGGCGTGGCCAACGTATCGGTCAACGTCACCACCCACATCGTGGCCCACGCGGTGCAGCGCGGTGTGCAGCTGTTGCCGCGCGTGAAGAACATCGTGGCGGTGGCCTCCGGCAAGGGCGGTGTGGGCAAGAGCACCACGGCCGTCAACCTGGCGCTGGCTCTGGCCGCCGAAGGCGCCAGTGTGGGCCTGCTCGATGCCGACATCTACGGTCCGAGCCAGCCCATGATGATGGGCATCGACGCCCGGCCCGAGAGCGAAGACGGGCAGACCATGGAGCCGCTGGAGAACTATGGCGTGCAGGTCATGTCCATCGGTTTCCTGGTCGGACAGGACGAGGCCATGATCTGGCGCGGCCCCATGGCCACCCAGGCGCTGGAGCAACTGCTGCGCCAGACCAACTGGAAAGACCTCGATTACCTGATTGTCGACATGCCGCCCGGTACCGGCGACATCCAGCTCACCCTGAGCCAGCGCGTGCCCATGACCGGCGCGGTGATCGTCACCACGCCGCAGGACATTGCCCTGCTGGACGCCAAGAAAGGCATCAAGATGTTCGAGAAGGTCGGCGTGCCGATCCTCGGCATCGTGGAGAACATGGCGGTGCACGTGTGCAGCAACTGCGGCCACATCGAGCACATCTTCGGTGTCGACGGCGGCAAGAAGATGGCGGCCGAGTACGGCATGCCCTACCTGGGCGCCCTGCCGCTGAACATGCAGATCCGCCTGCAGGCCGACAGCGGCAAGCCGACCGTGGTGGCCGACCCCGACGGCGAAGTGGCCGGCATCTACAAGGCGCTGGCGCGCCAGGTGGCGGTGGCGATCGCCGCCAAGAACAAGGACTTCTCCAGCAAGTTCCCGAGCATCAAGATCTCGAAAGAGACCTGAAACCATTGAGGGCCTGAGCCGTGAACCTGCTGGTCTCGATGCGCTACCTGGTCGCTCTGGACGAGCACAAGCACTTTGCGCGCGCCGCCCAGGCCTGCTTCGTCACGCAGCCGGCCCTTTCCAATGCCCTGCGGGCGCTGGAAGAGGAGTTCGGCGCTGCCATCGTCAAGCGCGGCCGCACCTTTGTCGGCTTCACCAACGAAGGGGAGCGCCTGCTGGCCAGCGCACGGCGCATGCTGCACGAGGAGCAGCTGCTCAAGCAGGACCTGAGCAGCGTCAGCGGGCAGCCGCAGGGGCGCCTGAGCATCGGCGTGGTGCCCTCGGCGGAGCCGATCGCCGCGCGCTTTGCCGCCATGCTGCATGCCAAGTACCCGGGCATCACGCCGGTGGTGCGTTCCATGAGTTCACAGGAGATCGAAACCGGCCTGGAGGAACTCTCGCTCGACATGGGGCTGGGTTTCATCGAACGCGTGCGGCCCGGTGCCGCTTCGCTGCGCACGCTGGCGCAGTACACCGAGCACTATTTTCTGGTGCGCAAGGCGCCGAGCCCGGCTGCCCATGGCATCCAGTTCGGTGAACCGATGCCGTGGCAGGAGGCGGCGGCGCTGCCGCTGTGCCTGATGACCTCGGAGATGCACAACCGCCGCATCGTCGATGCCGCCTTTGCCAAGGCTGGTGTGACAGTGCGCCCGGTGCTGGAGACCAACTCCCTGCTGACGCTGGCCTTGAGCGCTGTCAGTGGTGCGGTCTGCAGTGTCATGCCGGGGGCGCTGGTGGGCGCGGTGCGGGCCTATGGCGAACTCGAGGTGCGCCCGCTGGCCGGGCCCGAGGTGCACACGCCGATCGGCTTCATGGTGCTGGCCTCCGAGCGCATGTCGCGTACGCTGGACGCGGCCCTCACGTTGGCGCAGGACGCCTCCTGGCTGCGCCATGCGGCGGCCCACAGCGGTTTGCTGCACGCCTGAGCCATTCAGTAGTGCGGCCTGCTGCAATGCAGCATTTATTTTTTGAATATCCACATGTTTTGATGCAATTTGACCCCGGGGTGGCCGTGGCCGACACTGCGCGCATTGCATTGGTATGAATTGAGGGACATAAGATGAACCACCCAGGCCGTCAAGGCGAAGTGCAGGTCGTGGCTGTTGCCACCGTCGATGATCTGCGCGAGCGGATCCGGCGCAAAAGCAAGCTCAAGGGCCGCCAGCCGGACGCCCAATCTCTGGCCGAGGTGGTGGCCCTGATCGGACCTCGCCCCGAGGGGGGCCACCGGCGCGACCTGCTGATCGAGCAGTTGCACAAGCTCAACGATGCCTACCGCTGCCTGCAAGACCGGCATCTGGTGGCGCTGGCCAAGGAGATGAATCTCCCCATGGCCGAGGTCTACGAGGTCGCGACCTTCTACCACCACTTCGAGGTGGTCAAGGGCGACGAACCCGCACCCGGGCTGACCGTGCGCGTCTGCGATGGCCTGAGCTGCGAGATGGGTGGCGCCAAGAGCCTGATGACCAAGCTGCAAGCCACACTCACCGGCAATGGCGTGCGCGTGGTGGCAGCCCCTTGCGTCGGCCGCTGCGAGCAGGCGCCGGTGGCGGTGGTGCATCAGAACCCGGTGTTGCGCGCCACGCCCGAGAGCGTGGCCAAGGCGGTGAAGGCTGGCGTCAGCACGCACCCGAAGTCCAGCGGCAAGGCGGCTTTCGAGCCGGCGGCGCTGGCGCTCAAATCCGTTTCCCCCGCGCCCAGCCAGCAGCAGGTCTCGCCCGACTTCGTCGGCTTTGAGGCTTACAAGGCCCAGGGCGGCTACCGACTCGTGGCAGACCTGCTGAGTGGCAAGCAGGAAGTTGAACCGGTCATCAAGGCCATGGAAGACTCGGGCTTGCGCGGCCTGGGCGGCGCCGGCTTCCCGGCCGGCCGCAAGTGGCGCATCGTGCGCGACCAGCCGGCGCCGCGCGTGATGGCGGTCAACATTGACGAAGGCGAGCCCGGCACGTTCAAGGACCGCACTTACCTGGAGCGCGATCCGCACCGTTTCCTGGAGGGGCTGCTCATTGCCGCCTATGCCGTGGGTGTGGGGGCTTGCTACATCTACCTGCGCGATGAATACCATGGCGCCCGTGCCTTGCTGGAAGCCGAACTGGCCGCGCTGCAGGCCAACCCGCCGTGCCCGCTGCCGCAGATCGAGTTGCGCCGCGGCGCCGGTGCCTACATCTGCGGCGAAGAGTCCGCCATGATCGAGAGCATCGAGGGCAAGCGCGGCGAGCCGCGCATGCGTCCGCCCTATATCGCGCAGGTCGGCCTGTTCGGCCGGCCCACGCTGGAACACAACTTCGAGACCCTCTACTGGGTACGCGACATCGTGCAGAAGGGCCCCACCTGGTTCTCCAGCTTCGGCGCCAATGGCCGCAAGGGCCTGCGTTCCTTCAGTGTCAGCGGCCGGGTCAAGCACCCGGGCGTCAAGCTGGCCCCGGCCGGCATCACCATCCGCGAGCTGGTGGACCAGTACTGCGGCGGCATGCTCGACGGCCATGAACTCTACGCCTACTTGCCGGGTGGCGCCTCGGGCGGCATCCTGCCGGCCAGCATGGGCGACATCCCGCTGGATTTCGACACCCTGCAGCCCTATGGCTGTTTCATCGGTTCGGCCGCCGTCATTGTCCTGTCGCAGAAGGACTCGGCACGCGAAGCCGCGCTGAACATGATGCGCTTCTTCGCGCATGAGAGCTGCGGCCAGTGCACGCCCTGCCGCGTCGGTACCGCCAAGGCCGCCAAGCTGATGGAGGCTGACGAGTGGGACAACGTCCTGCTCGAAGACCTGTGCCAGGTGATGGGCGATGCCTCCATCTGCGGCCTGGGTCAGGCCGCGCCGAACCCGATCCGTTGCATTCAGAAATATTTCCCCCAAGAACTGGGAGGCCAGGCATGAACGCACCCGCCAAACTCAACGAAGTCATGCCGCAGACCATCGAGTTCATGCTCGACGGCAAGAAGGTCAACGCCTACAGCGGTGAAACCATCCTGAGCGTCGCCAAGCGCGTCGGACTCGAGATCCCGCACCTCTGTTACAAGGATGGCATGCGGCCCGACGGCAACTGTCGCGCCTGCGTGGTCGAGATCAAGGGCGAGCGCACGCTGGCCCCCAGCTGTTGCCGCAGCGTGACGCCGAACATGGAAGTGCAAGCCACCAGTGAGCGTGCCGTCAAGAGCCAGAAGATGGTGCTCGAGATGCTGCTGTCCGACATGCCCGATCAGGGCTACAAGTGGGATGAGCAGGACGAGTCGCTGCAGCACGGCGAACTGTCGCAGTGGGCCGATCACATGGACGTGACGGTGCGTCCTGAACTCAAGGCCCTGCGCCGTGAGCAGCCCGCCGCCGACGTCTCGCACCCGGCCATGGCCGTGAACCTGGACGCCTGCATCCAGTGCAACCGCTGCGTGCGCGCTTGCCGCGAGGAACAGGTGAATGACGTGATCGGCTACGCGCTGCGCGGCAGTCACAGCGAGATCGTGTTCGACTTGAATGACCCCATGGGCGAGAGCACCTGCGTCGCCTGCGGCGAGTGCGTGCAGGCCTGCCCGACCGGCGCGTTGATGCCGAAAACCCGCATCGGCTCACAGGTGGTGGACAAAAAGGTCGATTCCGTCTGCCCCTTCTGTGGCGTCGGGTGCCTGCTGACCTACAACGTCAAGGACAACAAGATCATCAGTGTCGATGGTCGCGATGGGCCGGCCAACCACAAGCGCTTGTGCGTCAAGGGCCGTTTCGGTTTCGATTACGCCCACAACCCGCAGCGCCTGACCGTGCCGTTGATCCGCAAGGCGGGCGTGCCCAAGGACCCGGAGGCGCTGAACGAGCTCAACCGCGACACGGCCGACTGGTCGGCGGTGTTCCGCGAAGCCACCTGGGACGAGGCGCTGGACCTCGCTGCCGGCGGCCTCAAGCGCCTGCGCGATACGCATGGCAAGAAGGCGCTGGCCGGCTTCGGCTCGGCCAAGGGCAGCAACGAAGAGGCCTATCTGTTCCAGAAGCTGGTGCGCACCGGTTTTGGCAGCAACAACGTGGACCACTGCACGCGCTTGTGCCATGCCTCCAGCGTGGCCGCGCTGCTCGAAGGTGTGGGCTCGGGTGCGGTGAGCAACCAGGTCAACGACGTCGAACATTCGGATCTGATCCTGGTGATCGGCTCCAACCCGACGGCCAACCACCCGGTGGCCGCGACCTGGATGAAGAACGCGGTCAAGCAGGGCAAGCGCCTGGTGCTGGCCGACCCGCGCATCACCGACATCGGCAAGCACGCCTGGCGCACGATGCAGTTCAAGCCCGACACCGACGTGGCCATGCTCAACGCCATGATCTACACGGTGATTGAGGAAGGTCTGGTGGACCAGGACTTCGTGAAGAAGCGCGCCAACAACTTCGAGGAACTCAAGGCCAACGTCAAGGGCTACAGCCCCGAGGCCATGGAGCCGATCTGCGGCATCCCGGCCACCACGCTGCGCGAGGTGGCACGCGAGTTCGCCAAGGCCAAGGCAGCCATGATCCTGTGGGGCATGGGCGTGAGCCAGCACGTGCACGGCACCGACAATGTGCGCTGCCTGATCGCGCTGTGCACCGTGACCGGCCAGATCGGCAAGCCCGGCTCCGGCCTGCACCCGCTGCGCGGCCAGAACAATGTGCAGGGCGCCAGCGACGCCGGCCTGATTCCCATGATGTTCCCCAACTACCAGCGTGTGGACAATCCGGGCGTGCACCAGTGGTTCGAGCACTTCTGGGGCACGAAGCTGGACGACAAGCCCGGCTACACCGTGGTCGAGATCATGCACAAGGCGCTGGCGGACGACAGCGACCCGCACAAGATCCGCGGCATGTACATCGAGGGCGAGAACCCGGCCATGAGCGATCCGGATTTGAACCACGCGCGCCACGCGCTGGCGGCGCTGGAGCACCTGGTGGTCCAGGACATCTTCATGACCGAGACCGCCTGGCTGGCCGACGTGGTGCTGCCCGCCACCGCCTGGCCCGAGAAGACCGGCACCGTCAGCAACACCGACCGCATGGTGCAGCTCGGCAAGCAGGCCGTTACGCCCCCGGGCGAGGCCAAGCCGGACCTGTGGATCATCCAGCAGATCGCCCAACGCATGGGCCTGGCCTGGAACTATGCCGGCGCGTTCGATGGCGTGGCGGCGGTCTACGAGGAAATGCGCCAGGCCATGCACGCCGCCATCTCCGGCATCACCTGGGAGCGGCTGGAGCGCGAGTCCAGCGTGACGTATCCGTGCCTGAGCGCCGATGATCCGGGCCAGCCTACGGTGTTCATCGACAGCTTCCCCACGGCCGACGGCCGTGTCAGGCTGGTGCCGGCCGACATCATCCCGGCCAACGAGCGCCCCGATGCGCAGTACCCCTTCGTGCTCATCACCGGTCGCCAGCTGGAGCACTGGCATACCGGCAGCATGACGCGCCGCTCGGGTGTGCTCGATGCCATCGAGCCCATGGCGACGGCTTCCATGTGCGGGGCCGACATGGCCGAGATGGGCCTGCAGCCGGGCGACGTGGTGACGGTGGCGTCGCGCCGCGGCCAGGTGGCCATCCACCTGCGGCGCGACGACGGCACACCGCGCGGTGCGGTGTTCATCCCGTTTGCCTATTACGAGGCGGCGGCCAACCTGATCACCAATGCGGCGCTCGACCCCTTCGGCAAGATTCCCGAGTTCAAGTACTGTGCCGTCGCCATCCGCCGTGGCGGTACGCCGCCCGCGGCCCAAGGCTTCGGCGCGGCGCAGGCCATGCTCGGCTGAGCGGGCCGTTCACGCCCGGCTCCCGGATGGGAGCCGGGTCTGAAGGAAGGCAAGGGCTTGCGGGGAACGGCAAGCCCTTTTTCCTGCTGCTCACCTTGTTGCCCGCGATGCAGGCAGGTGTTATGCAGGGGTTTTCCTATCCTGTACAGTGCGGATGTCATGACTACCAACAAGCCTGCCATTGAAGTCGCCGTGGTGATGCGCAAGGAGCGCATCGACGGCGCCATGAGCCGCTGGCAGCCTTGGCGATGGGTATTGGCCGAAGTGATCGCCCACCAAGCCAGCTTCGGCGACCAGCCGTCGCTGCTGCACAAGACCGACAGCGAGGAGCGCTGGCTGCACCCCGGCTTCACCGTGGCGCTCTTCAAGGATGATGCCGAGGGTTACTACCTCAATGCCACCACGCCGGCGCCCGGCTGGTTCGTGCACTGGCGCATGGAGGAGGACGCCTCGGTGGCTGACGAGCCGATGGCCCTGCCCCTGGAGGTGTCCCTGAGTTACCACGATGCCGGCCGCTGGCTCGATGCGCAGGAAACGGTGGAGCAGGTCCCGGTGGCGCCCGAGATCGTCGAGTGGATGCTCGCTTTTGCGCGTGAACATTACGTGGTCGAGCCGAAACGGCGCAAGCGGCCCGAGAGTTTCAAGCCCTTGACCGACCGCTTCGGCAACCCGGTCTCGGTGAGCACCGAGAAGAAATTCGGGGGCGGGCATGAGTGACGGTTTCCTGGGCCGTTGGTCGCGCCGCAAGCAGGGCGCCCGCGAAGGCGTGCCGCTGGAGGATAAACCGGAGAACGTTGATCCGGCCCCCCGCTGGCCTGCACCGAAAACAGTACCAGCGCCGTCCAGCAAGGGTGCTCCGGGGGCATCATCGACGGCTCCTGTGTTGGATTCTGCTGCCACATCTGCGCCGCCACCGACGCTGGACGAGGTGCAGGTGCTCACCCCCGAATCTGATTTCAAGCGCTTCGTGGCACGTGATGTGGATCCTCAGGTGCGCAATGCGGCCGTGAAAAAGCTGTTTGCCGATCCGCATTTCAATGTGATGGACGGTCTGGACATCTACATCGACGACTACTCCCAGCCCGACCCGCTGCCGCTGGCCATGCTGCGCAAGATGGCCAGCGCCCAGTTTCTCAATCTGGTGGCACCGGAAGAGCAGGCGCCAACGCCACAAGCGCGCCACGATCAAGCGACACCGTCTGCCCCTGTGACGGCAGATGCGGCCAGTACCCCGCCACACCCGGCAGCTCCGTGCGCAGGTCTGCCCCACGCCAGCCAGGCCCAGGCGTCTGCCATTCAGAAGGCCGCCGGTCCCCAGCCAACGACAGAAGACTATGACGACACTGATTTGCGACTGCAACAAGACCATGCCGCTGGAGCCCAAGGCTCTGGGAGCGGTGCTGAATGAACCGCTGACGCTGCATTCCACCTTGTGCCGTCGCGAGGCCGGCGCTTTCGAGCAGGCCTTGGCCAAGGGCGACGAGGTGGTGGTGGCCTGCACCCAGGAACGCCGTCTGTTTGGCGAAATCGCGGCGCAGACCCCAGGCGCCGCGGGCGTGCCGATCCACTTCGTCAACATCCGCGAAACCGGCGGCTGGAGCAAGGACGCAGCCAAGGCCACGGCCAAAATGGCCGCCCTGCTGGCCGCGGCGCACTTGCCCGATCCCGAGCCGGTGCCCACGGTCACGTACAAGAGTGCAGGCCGGCTGCTCATCATCGGCGCGCTGGATGCGGCCGAGCGTGCCGCCGATCTGCTGGCCGATGCGCTGGATGTGACGATCTTCAGCCTCGGTGCCGGTGAGGATGGCGGCCGGCAGGAACGGCGCTACCCGGTGCTGACCGGCAAGATGGAAACCTTGAGCGGCTGGCTCGGTGCCTTCGCGTTGACGTGGCAACGCAACAACCCGATCGACCTCGACCTGTGCACGCGCTGCAATGCCTGCATCGCAGCCTGTCCGGAAGGTGCGATCGGTTTCGACTATCAAATTGATAGCGACCTGTGCAGGTCCCACCGGGCCTGTGTCAAGGTTTGCGGCATCGCCGGTGCGATCGACTTCGCGCGCGAGCCGCAGACCGAGAGCGAGACTTTCGATCTGGTGCTGGATCTGCGTGTCGCGCCGGCTTTCAGCCAGCATGCCAAGCCCCAGGGCTACTTCCAGTGGGATGGCCAGGACCATCGCGTCCTGATCGAGCTGCGTGGGCTGGTGGGCGAATTCGAAAAGCCCAAGTTCTTTGTCTACAAGCAGAAGCTCTGCGCCCACAGCCGCAACGAAAAGACCGGCTGCCATGCCTGCATCGACGTCTGTTCGGCCTCGGCCATCAGTTCTGAGCGCGAACGACAGCAGATCAAGGTCAATCCCAACCTGTGCGTCGGCTGCGGCGCCTGCACCACGGTGTGCCCCAGCGGGGCGCTGAGTTTCGCCTATCCGCGCGCGCCTGAACAGGGCGTCAAGCTCAAGACCCTGCTGGCCACCTATGCGCGCGCCGGCGGCAAGCAGCCGGCCCTGCTGCTGCACAGTCAGGAAGCGGGGGCGCGCCTGCTCGGCGACCTGGGGCGTGCTGCCCGCATTGACCCGGCCACCCGCGGCGTGCCGGCGCGCGTGTTGCCGGTGCCGTTGTGGCATACCGCCTCGCTCGGCCTGGATGTCTGGCTGTCGGCCGTTGCCTATGGTGCCACCAACGTCTGGGTGCTGATGACCGGCGAGGAAGCGCCGCAGTATCTGGAGGCCGTGCGTGCACAGATGAATGTGGCGCAAGCCATCCTGAGCGGCCTGGGTTATCAGGGTGAGCATTTCCGCATCCTGCATGCACGCGATGCCCGCGACCTGGCCGCGCTCGATGCCGATCTGCAGGCACCGGCCGCACAAGGTGTTGCCAAGGTGGCCGGCTTTGCCGTGCAGGCCGACAAGCGCGCCACGCTGGAGCTGGTGCTCGACCACCTGGCCGAGCAGGCCGTACAGCGGCCCGAGGTCATTGCGCTGCCGGCGCAGGGATCGCCGCTGGGGGCGCTGGCCATCGACAAGGACGCCTGCACGCTGTGCCTGAGCTGCGTCAACGCCTGCCCGGCCAGCGCGCTGCAGGACAACCCGCAGGCGCCACAGCTCAGGTTCATCGAGAAGAACTGCGTGCAGTGCGGCCTGTGCGTCAAGACCTGTCCGGAGAAGGCACTGTCACTCGTTCCTCAGCTGCGCCTCACGCCGCAGCGCAAGGAAGCCGTGGTGCTCAACGAGATGCAGCCTTACGCCTGCGTGCGCTGCGGCAAGCCTTTCGGCACGCTCAAGGCCATCGAGGCCATGCTCGGCAAGCTGGCCGGCCACGCCATGTTCCAGGGCGCAGCGCTGGAGCGACTCAAGATGTGCGGTGACTGCCGTGTGATCGACCTCTACACCGACCCCAACGAATCCCGCATCACCGACCTTTGATGGCCGTGCACTTTGCATACCGACGGAACCTGCCCATGACCACTCAACCCGATTCCAACGCTGCCGCTCTCGCACAGAGCGCGGCGCTCGACGAGGAAACCGCGCGCGCCGAACTTTATGGCCTGCTGGCCATGTTGTACTACGCCCCGCCTGAACCTGAGCTGCTGGCGCAACTGCGCGTGGCCGCCACGGAAGCACCGGCGGCCGGCGGTTTCCTGGAAGAACCCTGGCGTGGTCTGGTGGCGGCAAGCCGCGCACTCGATGACGCGGCCATCCACCAGGAGTACAACGCCTTGTTCGGCGGTGTCGGCAAACCCGAGGTCTACCTGTTCGGCTCGCACTACCTCAGTGGCTTTCTCAACGAAAAGCCGCTGGCCAAGCTGCGCGATGCCCTGACTGCGCTCGGACTGGCGCGTGACGAGACCATGCCGGAAACCGAGGACCACATCGCCTACTTGTGCGAAGTGATGCGCTACCTGATTGCCGGTGACGATGTGGCGGTAGCCAACCTGACACGCCAGCGCGAGTTTTTTGCCGAGCACCTGCAGCCATGGGCCAACCAGCTGTGCGATGCCGTTGCCCAGCACCCCAAGGCCCGTTTTTACGCGGCTCTGGCCGAGTTCACGCGTGCCTTCTTGAGCGTGGAAATGCAGGGTTTCGACATGCTCACGTGAGGGAGTCTCGTTCGGGCTGAGCCTGTTGAAGCCTTGCCGCGTTGTTGATGGGCAGGGAGCGTTTCAACAAGCTGAACGCGAACGGACGGAGCCTGGCTCAGGCCTGACGCCCTTCCATCGGTCCGCTGCTGGGCTCTTGTGGCGCCACGGGCTCGCTCAATAGCCAGACGCGGAAGGTGGCACCCGTCGTGTCCTCGCCCAGTTCGCGGCGGTTCAGGCCTTCGATGCTGCCGCCGTAGCGTTCCACCAGCCCCACGCTGATCCACAGGCCCAAGCCGTTGCCATCGTTCTTGGTGGTGAAGAAGGGACGGAACAGGCGCTCACGGACTTTCGGGTTCAGGCCCGGCCCGGTGTCGCTGATCTCCACCAGTACGCCGGCGCGGCCGTCCGCGACGAGATCGCTGCGGTTGCGTGTGCGCAGCCGCAGCCGACCACCTTCGGGCATGGCCTGGATGGCATTGATCAGCAGGTTGATCACCACCTGCTGCAGTTCCTGGCGGTTGATGCCGGCCAGTGCCGTGGCTTGCAGGTCACGGTCGACCTCGATATGAGTGTGCGCCAGCAGATGGGCTACCAGCACCAGCGAATCTTCCAGCGCGCGGTTCACGTCCACGGCCTCGACGTAGCCGGCGTATTCGGTCGGCCGCGCGTACTGCAACAGCTGGGTGACGATCAGGCGCATGCGGTCGACCTGCTGGTCCAGCAGTTGCAACTCGGCGCTGACCGGGATGGCTTGTGTCCCCAGGGTCTCGCGCATCAGGTCGAGGTTGCCCTGGATGACGGCGATCGGGTTGTTGATCTCATGCGCCACGCTGGCAGTGAGCTGGCCGATGGCCGCCAGTTTTTCCGATTTGACGAGCTGCTGCTGTGCCTGCTGCAGTGAGGCATTGCTTAGCGCCAGTTCGCGCGTGCGCTCGATCACCTTGGCGTCGAGTTCTCCGGCCCAGCGTTGCAGGGCGCGCGTCTTCTCGTCGATGACGTCGAGCAGCTGGTCGAAGTGGCTGGCCAGCGCGCCGATCTCGTCGCGCGCCGTCACCGGGCCGACGCGTGCGCTGGCGTCACCGTCTTCAACGCGCTGCATGGTCTGATTCATCCGTTCCAGCGGACGGAAGATGCTGCGCGCCCAGCGCACCGAAAACAGCGCCGCCAGCACCATGACGATCATGAAGATGCCCACGATCAGCGCCAGCATGCCGTACTTGACGTAGCGAAACGGCTGCTCCAGATAGCCGACATAGAGCATGCCGACGCGTTCGCCGCGGCCGTCGAGCAAGGGCTCGTAAGCCGAGACATACCAGTCGTTCACCACGAAGGCGCGGTCGAGCCAGGTTTCGCCGCTGCCCAGAACGGCATCGCGTACCGCCTGTGAGACGCGTGTGCCAATGGCGCGCTGGTCCTGGAACAGGCGCACGTTGGTGGTGATGCGCACGTCGTCCATGAACAGCGTTGCGGTGCCGTTGCTGTCAAAGGGCAACGATCCGTCCGGGTAGACGATGCGGTTGATGTGATCGATCAGCGGCAGGTTCTGGTTGAGCAGCACGCCGCCGCGCAGCAGTGCCTGGATGTCGCCATCAGGTCCGTAGACCGGCGTGGTGGAGAGCATGACCAGGGCGCGGTCCTCGATGCTGCGCGTGGTGGGGGCGGCGCCGCGGGTCGCGATCAGCGGAATGTTCAGGCGTTCGGCCAGATGAGGGGCCAGCGCCAGCAGCTCGCTGGCTTCGAGCCGGGCCAGGCTGGCCTGGCCGGTGCCGGCGACTGTGCTGATGACGGCCGCTTTGCGGAGGGGGACTGCTGTCGCCGGCGCTGTCTGCGCCGTGAGCCAGTCCGCCGTGATCAGACGGCCGTCCGGCTGGTAGAGGTTGATGAAGTCGAAGCCCAGGCGGGTACGCTCGCGCGCCAGCAGTCCTTGCATGCCGGGCCGGTCGTGGTGGGCCAGCGCCCGGTACAGGGCATGTGAGGCGGCCACGCCTTGCGTGCCGGAGCCGACTTCACTCAGTACCTGCTCGAAATAGCCGCGTGCCACGGCCAGATCGCTGCGTACCTTGGTGATGAGCAACCGGTCGTAGGCGGCGTTGCCCCAGACGACGAGCGCACCCACCAGCAGCGGCAGCACCACCAGCAGCGGCAGCAGTGCCATGGCCAGCAGCTTGTTGCGGATCGAGCCGCTGATCCAGCGTGGGGTGCGCCAGGCCGGCAGCGTGGCGGCAGGCCTCACGGCAGGGCCCACTCGGCGCAACGCCGCTCCAGCGTGCGGCGCGAGATGCCCAGCAACTGGGCGGCCTGGGTCTTGTCGCCTTGCACCGAATCGAGGATGGCACGGATGTGCTGCTTCTCCAGTGTATGCAGATCGGTGGTGGCCGGCGGCATGGTGCCGGCTGCGCTGGCCTGGCGCTTGTCCATGGCATAGAGCGCCGACACGTTGAGCGAGCCCAGAATGAGCGAGCGTTCGATCAGGTTGCGCAGTTCGCGCGCGTTGCCGGGCCAATCGTACTGCATCAGGTAGTCCATCTCGGCGGGCGTGATCTCCAGCGGAGTGGCGCCGAGGACGGGTGCCAGCTGAGCCATGAAGTGCTGCACCAGGTCCGGGATGTCTTCCTTGTGCTCGCGCAGCGGCGGCAGCGTGATCTCCACCACCTGCAACCGGTAGTACAGGTCCTTGCGGAAACGTCCGGCGGCCACTTCCTCCTGCAGCGAACGGTTGGTGGCGGCGATGATGCGCACGTCGACCGGCAGCAACTGCTCGCTGCCCAAGGGGCGGATCCTCAGGTCTTCGAGCGCGCGCAGCAACGTGGCCTGCAGCGGCAAGGGCAGTTCGGCCACTTCGTCGAGAAACAGCGTGCCGCCCTGAGCGTAGTAGAACAGGCCGTCGCGCGCCTTGGTGGCACCGGTGAAGGCGCCCTTGGCATGACCGAACAACTCACGTTCGATCAGCTCGGGCGACATGGAAGCGCAGTTCACCGGCACGAACGGTCCTTGTGCCCGTGGGCTCAAAGCGTGCAGCGCGCGCGCCACCAGTTCCTTGCCGGTACCGGACTCCCCCTGCAGCAGTACCGTGCTGTTGACCACCGCCACGCGCCGCAGCGTCTGCGAGAGCAGGGTGATGGCATTGGAGTGCCCCACCAGTCCGTTGCCGGTGCATTGGCTGCTGGAGAGCGTATGGCGCAGCACGAAATTCTCGCGTGCCAGCCGGGCGGACTCATAGCAATGCCGTACGGCATTGAGGATTTGCGGCACGCGAAATGGTTTGAGGATGAAGTCCGAGGCGCCGGCGCGCAGGGCCTCAATGGCGGTATCGAGATCGGCAAAGGCGGTGATCAGGATCACCTGGCCCGAGAAGCCCTGTTCGCGCAAGTCCTTGAGCCAGTTCACGCCGTTCTGGCCGGGCAGGGCGATATCCAGGATGATGAGGTCGACATGATGGCTGCGCAGCAGGCGGGCGCCTTCTTCGGCACTGCCGGCTTCCAGGACGGTCTGGCAGCGCGGCGCCAGCGTCTTGACCAGGAAGTTGCGCATGCCGGGTTCGTCATCCACGACCAGAATGGACCAGAGCGGCCAACCCTCGGTGGCTTTGCCATGTGCAGGAAAAGTGGGTGCTTGAGTCACGGTATGAACGGTAGATGAGGAGTCGATTCTATCGACGCGTTTGACTGATTTACTCGGGTAATGGGGGTTTTCGGCACGTATGCAACTGCATACCTAGGCTTCAATCGCGTGCGTTGGCTGCGTCAAACTGGCTTTTTGCGACAACTTGTCTTGTGATTTGCGACAGGTTGGCGATATTGCGGAGAGTGCTGCGTCGCAGCATTGATGCAAGTCATTGATTTCTCTAGATGTGGTCATGACCGATGTATCAGTGCGTAGCCCGGCGGTTTTTCGAAAGTGTGCGTGTCCATGGTCAGCTTGTGAGCGCTCTCTTGACCGGCACGCTTGCATTCACTTGCTGAAACAGTCCGGGGTTGCTACATTCGAACGAGCTTTGTTATGCATTTGAGTTCCTAGGTGGAACCTTTCAGGAGACACAACATGAGTCAATCCCCGGGCAAGTTGTCGCGGCGCACCCTGTTTGCGGGCGCCGGTACCGTTGGCGCCGTTGCCACGGTCGCCAGTCTGATGCCGGCCGTGCAGCCGGTCACACCGATTGGACAGGAACCCAAGGTTGCCCCTGCCAAAGGGGGTGGCTACAGCCTGACCGAGCACGTCAAGCGCTACTACAAGACGACCCTCATTTAACGCCGACCGTTGGAGAGCTCCATGCTATTGACCAAAAAAACCGCAGCCACAGACACGGCCGCACGGTCTCCCTTTGTTCACAGCCTGCGCCGCGGCCTGGCCCAGGCGCTGCCCACCATGGATCGCCGCGCTTTCCTGCGCCGCTCAGGCCTTGGCCTCGGTGTCGGCATGGCAGCTTCGCAGCTCACACTGGTGAAGAAGGCGCGTGCCGCCCAGGGTGTGGCGGTCGGCGACGGCAAGATTGAAGTCAAGCGCACCGTCTGTACGCATTGCTCGGTGGGTTGTGCCATCGATGCCGTGGTGGAAAACGGCGTCTGGGTACGACAGGAGCCGGTGTTCGACTCCCCGATCAACCTCGGTGCCCACTGTGCCAAAGGCGCGTCCATCCGCGAGCACGGCCACGGCGAATACCGTCTGCGCTACCCGATGAAGCTGGTGAACGGCAAATACGAGCGTATCGGCTGGGACCAGGCGCTCACCGAGATCAGCGCCAAGATGCAGGAGCTGCGCAAGGCCAGCGGCCCTGACAGCGTGTACTTCGTCGGCTCCAGCAAGCACAGCAACGAGCAGTCCTACCTGATGCGCAAGTTCGTCAGCTTCTGGGGCACCAACAACTGCGACCACCAGGCCCGTATCTGCCACTCCACCACGGTGGCCGGTGTGGCCAATACCTGGGGCTACGGCGCCATGACCAACTCGTACAACGACATGCAGAACAGCAAGGTCGCCCTGTACATCGGCTCCAACGCCGCCGAGGCCCACCCGGTCAGCCTGCTGCACATGCTGCATGCCAAGGAAACCGGCACCAAGATGATCGTGGTCGATCCGCGCTTCACGCGTACCGCAGCCAAGGCGGACGAGTACGTGCGCATCCGCTCCGGTACCGACATTCCCTTCCTCTTCGGTCTGCTGTACCACATCTTCAAGAACGGCTGGGAAGACAAGAAGTACATCAACGACCGCGTCTACGGCATGGACAAGGTCAAGGAAGACGTGCTGGCCAAGTGGGCGCCTGCTGCCGTGGAAGAGGCCTGCGGCGTCAAGGAAGAGCAGATGTACAAGGTCGCCAAGATGCTGGCCGACAGCCGCCCCGGCACCATCGTCTGGTGCATGGGCCAGACCCAGCACACCATCGGCAACGCCATGGTGCGCGCTTCCTGCATCTTGCAGCTGGCGCTGGGCAACGTCGGCAAGAGCGGAGGCGGCACCAACATCTTCCGCGGCCACGACAACGTGCAGGGCGCCACCGACGTCGGCCCCAACCCCGATTCCCTGCCGGGTTACTACGGCCTGGCCGAAGGTTCCTGGAAGCATTTCGCCAAGGTCTGGGGCGTGGACTTCGACTGGATCAAGGGGCGTTATGCAACGCCGGCGATGATGGGCAAGAACGGCATCACCGTCTCACGTTGGATCGACGGCGTGATGGAGAAGAACGAACTGATCGACCAGGATTCCAACCTGCGCGGCGTCTTCTACTGGGGCCATGCGCCCAACTCGCAGACCCGTGGTCTGGAGATGAAGCGTGCCATGGACAAGCTGGACCTGCTGGTGGTGGTCGATCCCTATCCGTCGGCCACCGCCGCCATGGCGGCCATGCCCGGCAAGGCTGAAGACCTCAATCCGAACCGGGCGGTCTACCTGCTGCCGGCCGCCACCCAGTTCGAGACCAGCGGCTCCTGCACCGCTTCCAACCGTTCCATCCAGTGGCGCGAGAAAGTGATCGAGCCGCTGTGGGAGAGCCGCAGCGACCACATGATCATGTACCAGCTGGCCGACAAGCTCGGCTTCGGCAAGGAACTGGTCAAGAACTACAAGCTGCAGAAGGTCAAGGGCATGGACGAGCCCATGCCGGAAGACATCCTGCGCGAGATCAACCGCTCGGTCTGGACCATCGGCTACACCGGCCAGAGCCCGGAGCGCCTGAAGGCCCACATGAAGAACATGCATCTGTTCGATGTGAAGACCCTCAAGGCCAAGGGCGGCAAGGACAAGGAAACCGGCTACGACTTCACCGGTGACTACTTCGGCCTGCCCTGGCCCTGCTACGGCACGCCCGAACTCAAGCACCCTGGTTCACCCAACCTGTACGACACCTCCAAGCATGTGATGGACGGCGGTGGCAACTTCCGCGCCAACTTCGGTGTCGAGCGCGAAGGCAAGAGCCTGCTGGCCGAGGACGGCTCGCATTCGCTGGGTGCCGAGATCACCACCGGCTATCCAGAGTTCGACCATGTGCTGATGAAAAAGCTGGGCTGGTGGGACGATCTCACTGAATCCGAGAAGGCTGCCGCCGAAGGCAAGAACTGGAAGACCGACCTGTCGGGGGGCATTCAGCGCGTGGTGATGAAGCACGGTTGCCATCCTTTTGGCAACGCCAAGGCACGCGCCCTGGTCTGGAACTTCCCGGATCCGGTGCCGCAGCACCGCGAGCCGCTGTACGGCACCAAGCCCGAACTCGCGGCCAAGTACCCGACGCACGACGACAAGAAGGCTTTCTGGCGCCTGCCCACGCTGTACAAGAGCGTGCAGCAGAAGAACATCGCCGACAAGCTGTACGAGAAGTTCCCGCTCATCCTGTCGTCCGGCCGTCTGGTCGAGTACGAGGGCGGTGGCGAGGAGACCCGCTCCAACCCCTGGCTGGCCGAGTTGCAGCAGGAGGCCTTCGTCGAAATCAACCCGAAGGCGGCCGCTGACCGTGGCATCCGCAACGGCGAGCGTGTCTGGCTGCTCAGCCCGACGGGCGCGCGCCTGAACGTGCAGGCGCTGGTGACCGAACGCGTCGGCCCCGACACCTGCTGGATGCCGTTCCACTTCTCGGGTCGCTGGCAGGGGGCCGACATGCTGGCCTACTACCCCAGCGGTGCCGCACCGGTGGTACGCGGCGAAGCCGTGAACACGGCCACCACCTACGGTTATGACAGCGTGACCATGATGCAAGAAACCAAGACCACGATCTGCAACATCGAGAAAGCCTGAGGAGAAACGTCATGGCACGAATGAAATTTGTTTGTGACGCCGAGCGCTGCATCGAGTGCAACGGCTGCGTCACCGCCTGCAAGAACGAACACGAAGTCCCCTGGGGGGTGAACCGCCGCCGCGTGGTCACGCTCAATGACGGCGTGCCCGGCGAGAAATCCATCTCGGTGGCCTGCATGCACTGCAGCGACGCGCCTTGCATGGCGGTCTGCCCGGTCAACTGCTTCTACCGCACCGACGAAGGCGTGGTACTGCACGACAAGGACATCTGCATCGGTTGCGGCTACTGCTCCTATGCGTGCCCCTTCGGCGCGCCGCAGTTCCCCTCGCAGGGCACTTTCGGGGTACGCGGCAAGATGGACAAGTGCACCTTCTGCGCCGGCGGCCCGGAGGCCAATGGCAGCGAGGCCGAGTTCGAGAAATACGGTCGCAACCGCCTGGCCGAAGGCAAGCTGCCGGCCTGCGCTGAGATGTGCTCGACCAAGGCGCTGCTGGCCGGTGACGGCGACATGGTGGCCGACATCTTCCGCAACCGCGTGCTCAAGCGCGGCAAGGGTGCCGAAGTCTGGGGCTGGGGTACTGCCTACGGTTCGCGCCAGGCCGGTCAACCGGAAGCCGCCGCACCTGCCAAAGGAGCGAAGTCATGAAAAAAACGCTGATGTTGATCGCAGCCATGGCCTTGCTGTCCGCCTGCGGCGAGAAGCCGCAGACGATCGGCGGCGCCAGGCAGGATGCCTCTGCCTACAGCGGCACCGGCAAGCCTTTTGTCGATGCCGGCTGGAAGCAGGGCGACAAGACCAGCTGGGAGTCGCACCTGAAGGCGCGCGGACAGAACAGCCAGAACGAATACACCAAGACCAACTGAGACAGGATGGCCCGCATGAAACAAGCGCTTGCTGCCGTCCTGCTGCTGGCTCTGGGCTGGGGCAACCTGGTCCTGGCGCAGGACAAACCCACGGCGCCTGCCGAGACCGGCGGCATCAAGAGCCAGAACATCATGGATGTCAGGCCGGATGCCAGTTCGGACCCCGGCTACGCCCAACAGAGCAATGCCGAGCGGGCCAAGGTCCAGCCCGGCAACAACGCCCCCATGTGGCGCCAGGTCGGCGCCGGCGTCACCGGCTACAGCAGCCTGCCCAAGACCCAGGCGCCTGAGGCCGGCAACCTGATACAGCCTTTTGTGCAATACCCGGGCTCGATGTTCACCAATGCCGGCGAAGCCTGGCGCCAGGTGCGCAACAACTGGCTTATTCCCTACGGCGGCGCCTTGTTGCTGATCGTGCTCGGTGCCATTGTCCTGTTCTACTGGCGCAAAGGCACGTTGCAATTGCACGGCGCGCAAACCGGTCGCAAGATCGAGCGTTTCACGCCGTTTGAGCGCTCGGCCCACTGGGCCAACGCGATTGCGTTCACCATCCTGGCCGTCTCCGGCCTCGTGATGGCCTTCGGCAAGTTCTTCATTCATCCGGTCATCGGCGGCACGCTGTTCGGCTGGCTGACCTATGTGCTGAAGAACCTGCACAACTTCGCCGGTCCGGTGTTCGCCGTGTCGCTGGTGATCGTCATCATCACTTTCGTGCGCGACAACCTGCCGCGCAAGGAAGACATCACCTGGCTGGTCAAGGGTGGCGGCCTGGTCTCGGAACACGAGATTCCTTCGCACCGCTTCAATGCCGGCGAGAAGGTGCTGTTCTGGGGCGGCGTGTTCCTGCTCGGCCTGATCGTGGTCGGCTCGGGCCTGGTGCTCGATAAGCTGATTCCCAGCCTGATCTACGAACGCGGCACCATGCAGATCGCGCACATGGTTCATGCCGTGGCCACCGTGCTGATGATGGCCATGTTCATGGGCCACATCTACATGGGCACCGTCGGCATGGCTGGTGCCTACGATGCCATGAAGACCGGCTACGTCGACGAGACCTGGGCCAAGGAGCACCATGAGCTCTGGTACGACGACATCAAGGCCGGCAAGATCCCGGCCCAGCGCAGCGCCGAGGCGGCACCTGCGCCCACTGTTCAAGCCTAAGCACGAGAAAGAGGCGCACATGAAATCGATAGCTGTTTTTGTTCTGGGTTGCTCGCTCGGCCTGACGGCCCTGGCCAAGCTGCCCCCACCGAGCGACGAAGCCAAGGCCAAGGCGGCCGAAACGGCGGCCAAGACCGCGCATACCGGCAAGGTTGGTGCTTTCCAGCTGTGCAAGTCGCAGGACAAGGCGGCGGCGCACTACCGCAAGGGCAACAAGGCGGCCAAGCCGGCGATGGCCACGCCGCCCTGCGCCGATCCCGGCCCCTTCGTCTACACCCCGGCCGGTGCGCCCCCGGCTGCTGCCGCGCCGGCGCCTGCTGCACCGGTCGCTGCCGACAAGAAGAAAAAGAAGTCCTGACGCCTTCCGGCTTCGTGGACATGGGCCCGGCCTGCCGCAGTCCGGGCCTTTTTGTTGTAGTCTGTTGCCATGAGTTCCTTCCCCCTGCCTGAACTGACCCGGGTCAGCGCACCGCTGACGCGCGAGGTGTCGGCCGTCAACGAATTCGGCGAGCGCACCACCGTGTCCATCCCGGCGGAGCGGGCGCTCACCGTCTACGTCGACAAGCGCGAACTGGTGACGCTCATGACGCTGGGAGCCCATCCCGAACTGCTGGTGCTGGGCTTCCTGCGCAACCAGCGTCTGGTGCGCTCGGTGCAGGAGATCGAGTCCATCACGGTGGATTGGGAGGTTGGTGCTGCGGCCGTCAAGACGCGCGAAGGCATAACCAACGTGGAGGAACGAACGTCCAAACGTGTCGTCACGACCGGCTGTGGCCAGGGCAGTGTGTTCGGTGACCTGATGGACGAAGTCGACAGCATCGTGTTGCCCGAGGCTACGCTGACGCAGAGCCAGCTGTATGGCATCGTCAACGCCATCCGCCTGCAGGAGAGCACCTACAAGTCGGCCGGCTCGGTACATGGCTGTGCCCTGTTCCGCGGCGAGGAGATGTTGCTCTTTGTCGAGGATGTCGGTCGTCACAACGCCATCGACACCATTGCCGGCTGGATGTGGCTGCAAGACTCTGAGGTGATGGGTGGGGCCGACAAGGTGTTCTACACCACCGGCCGCCTGACCAGCGAGATGGTCATCAAGTCGGCGCAGATGGGCGTGCCGATTGTGGTGTCGCGCAGCGGCATCACGCAGATGGGACATGCGGTGGCCGAGCGTGTCGGCCTGTGCACCATCGGCCGGGCCACCAACAAACACTTCCTTTGCTATACCGGCGCACAGCGCTTGCAACTGCAGCCGGAACTGGCGGGCCCCAAGCTGCGCGCGGCGGCGTGAAACCCTTGGTCGGGCAAGCGGGCGGTACTTGCCCTAAGCTTGCGTCATGAACATCACTTTCTGGCAACTTGGCTGGCGTACGCTGTGGCGCGATCTGCGCTCCGGCGAACTGCGCCTGCTGTTGTTGGCCGTCACGCTGGCGGTGGCGGCGCTCACCGCGGTGGGTTTCTTCGCCGACCGCCTCAAGGGCGGCCTGCAGCGCGACGCGCGCCAGCTGCTCGGCGGCGACGCCGTGGTGGCGAGCGACAACCCGGCGCCGGAGGCCTTTGCCAAACAGGCACGCGCGCTGGGCTTGAAGGTGTCGACTTCGCTGAGTTTCCCCACCATGGCACGCGCAACAGATGAACGCGGCGGCGGCAGCCGGCTGGTGGCGCTGAAGGCGGTGGAAGATGGCTACCCGCTGCGCGGTCAGTTGACCGTGGCCAGCGACCCGACCGCGGCCGGCGAGAAGACCGACGCCATCCCGGCGCCGGGCGAAGTCTGGGTCGATGCGCCGCTGCTGGAGGCGCTCGGGCTGCAGGCGGGTGACGCGCTGTTGCTGGGCGAACGCAGCTTTCGCATCAGCCGCGTCATCGTGCTGGAGCCCGACCGCGGTGCCGGCTTCATCAACTTTGCGCCGCGCGCCATGATCCGCGAGGCCGATATTGCCGCCACCGGATTGATCCAGCCGGCCAGCCGCGTCAGCTACCGGCTGGCCGTGGCCGGTGCCGACCGAGCGGTGGCGCGCTACGTGAAGTGGGCCACCGACGAGATCGCCCAGCGCAGCCTGCGTGGCCTGCGCGTCGAATCGCTGCAGGGCGGGCGGCCCGAGATGGGGCAGACGCTAGACCGGGCCGAGAAATTCCTCAACCTGGTGGCCTTGCTGGCGGCCCTGCTCAGTGCGGTGGCGGTGGCCCTGGCCGCGCGCGGTTTTGCCAGCAACCACCTGGACGACTGCGCCATGCTGCGCGTGCTCGGGCTGGGCCACGCCACCATTGCCTGGAGCTACACCTTCGAGTTCGTGCTCGCCGGTCTGGCCGCCAGCACGGTGGGTGTGCTGCTGGGCTATGCGGTGCACCATGTCTTTGTGCTGCTGCTGGCCGGCCTGGTGGAAACCGCCTTGCCGGCACCGAGCGTCTGGCCGGTGCTGTTCGGCCTCGGCATGGGGCAGACGCTGCTCGTCGCCTTCGGCCTGCCGCCGGTGCTGCAGCTGGCCCAAGTGCCGGCGCTGCGCGTACTGCGGCGCGATGTGGGCAACCTGCGGCCGGCCTCGCTCGGCGTGCTGGCGCTCGGTGTCGCCGGTTTTGCCGCCTTGCTGCTGGCCGTGAGCAGTGACCTCAAGCTGGGGCTGATCGCCGTCGGTGGTTTTGCTGCCGCGGTGGCGTTGTTCGCTGCGGCCAGTTGGCTGGCGGTATGGCTGTTGCGACGTGCCGTGAACGAGGCCAGCGCCCCGCGCTGGCTGGTGCTGGCGACGCGCCAGATTGCGGCCCGGCCGGCCTACACCGTGGTGCAGGTCAGCAGCCTGGCGGTGGGCCTGCTGGCGCTGGTGTTGCTGGTGCTGCTGCGCACCGACCTGATTGCCGGCTGGCGCCAGGCCACGCCGGCCGATGCGCCGAACCGTTTTGTCATCAACGTCCAGCCCGAGCAGGGCGATGCCTTCCAGCAGGCCTTGAAGAACGCTGGCATCAGCGGCTACGACTGGTACCCCATGATCCGCGGCCGGCTGGTGGCGGTGAACGGCCGCGACGTGAAGCCGGAGGACTACGCCGAAGACCGCGCGCGCCGGCTGCTGGACCGTGAGTTCAACCTGTCGCACAGCGCCGCCTTGCCCATGCACAACCCGGTGGTGGCCGGGCAGTGGACGGCAGAAGAAGAGGGTGCCATCAGCATGGAGGAAGGCATTGCCAAGACGCTGGGCCTGAAGCTGGGCGACCGCCTGCGTTTCGACATCGCCGGCGTGCCGACCGAATCCACCATCACCTCGCTGCGCAAGGTGGACTGGGGTTCGATGCGCGCCAACTTCTTTGCCATCTACCCGGTCAGCCGCATGCCCGAGGTGCCCAGCACCTACATGACGGCCTTCCGCGCACCGGACGTCAAAGGCTTTGACAATGCGCTGGTGCGGCACTTTCCCAACATCACGGTGGTGGACATGAGCACCACGCTGCTGCAGGTGCAGCGTGTGCTGGACCAGGTGATCCGCGCGGTGGAGTTCCTGTTCGGCTTCACGCTCGCCGCCGGCCTGGTGGTGCTGCTGGCCGCAGTGACGGCCACGCGCGAGGATCGGGCACGCGAGTTCGCCATCATGCGCGCCGTCGGCGCCAGCGCCGGCCTGCTGCGCCAGGTGCAACGCGCCGAGCTGCTGGGTGTCGGCCTGCTGGCCGGCTTTTTAGCGTCGATGGTGGCCGCCGCCGTGGGCTGGGCACTGGCGCGTTTTGTCTTCGAATTCGACTGGAGTGTTTCCTTGTGGGTGCCGTTGCTTGGGGCGCTGGCCGGGGCCGTGCTGGCGCTGGCAGCCGGCTGGTGGGGCCTGCGCGACGTGCTGCGCCGGCCGGTGGTGGAGACGCTGCGCCGTGCCGCGCAGTGATTTTTGCTATTGATTTAATAGCTGTTGGCGCATATTTGATAAGGGCTGGATGCCATTTTTACCATGAATACAGAAGAGAAGCCGGAGCCGGCCACGGCCTTTGACTGGATCGGCGGCGAAGCACACGTCAAGGCGCTGGTGGAGCGCTTTTATGACCTGATGGACCTGGAGCCGGCCTACAAGGAGCTGCGCGCCGCGCATGGCAGCGATCTGGCCAGCGCACGCGAAAAACTGTTCTGGTTCCTCTGCGGCTGGCTCGGTGGCCCCAACCACTACATCGAACGCTTCGGCCACCCGCGCCTGCGCGCACGGCACATGCCGTTCAAGATCGGCATCCTGGAACGCGACCAGTGGCTGGCCTGCATGGACCAGGCCATGGGGGAGGTGGGGATCAATGAGGCGCTGCGCGCGCGGCTGCGCGAGTCGTTCTTCGGCACGGCGGATTGGATGCGTAATACACCGATCTAGCCAGCGGGTTGCAGCAACACAATCAGCGCTCCCGCACCGCCCTCGGCCGGCTTCGCCTGCACAAAAGCCAGCACTTCCTGCTTCTGCACCAGCCAGCTGTGCACGCGGCTTTTCAGCACCGGCGTCTTGCCTGGCGAGCCCAGGCCCTTGCCGTGCACCACACGCACGCAGCGGATGCCGTGCTTGCGGGCGTCGCGGATGAACTGGCCTAGCGCGTTGCGCGCTTCGTCGGTGCGCAGGCCGTGCAGGTCGATCTCGCGCTGGATGGCCCAGTCGCCGCGGCGCAGTTTGCGCGTCACGTCCGGGCCGATGCCGGGGCGGCGAAAGCTCATGTGCTCGTCGGCATCCAGCAGGGTGCTGACGTCGAATTCGTCGCTGATGGCTTCCACCAGCGCTGCCTGTTCGTCGCGCTCACGCTGCACCGGGACGGGTTTCGGTTGCTCTTTTTTTAAGAGCGCCTGGCGCTTGTCGGTCAAGGGCTGGACGGCGCCAGCGGCCTTGATGAACAGGTCCTTGTCAGCCGTGGTTTGACGCGCCATGCGTTCCGCTTCCGCCTTGCGTTCGGCCTCCAGCTTGGCCTGCACTTCGATGGCCTTCTTCACCTGCTTGAGGTCGGCGAGGGACTTCACTTTCACCATCACACGAGTCCCTGCTCCGCCATCGACAGCGCCTGGCCGGGTGCCACGATCACATGGTCGAGCACGCGCACATCCACCAGTGCCAGCGCGGCCTTCAATGCCTGCGTCAGCGCCTCGTCGGCGCGCGAGGGCAACACCGTGCCGCTGGGGTGGTTGTGTGCCAGCACCACGGCGGCGGCATGGTGGTGCAGGGCGCGCAGCACCACCTCGCGTGGGTAGACGCTGGTCTGGCTCAGGGTGCCGCGGAACAGCTCTTCCAGCGCCAGCAGGCGATGCTGGCTGTCGAGCAACAGCACGGCAAACACTTCATGCTTCTTGGCGCCCAGGTGCAGCTGCAGGTAATGCTTGACGGCTTCCGGTGTGTCCAGCGCGGCGCGTTCCTTCAACTGCTCGGCCATGGCACGCCGCGCCAGCTCCAGCACGGCCACCAGCTCGGCCCGCTTGGCCGGCCCCAGGCCCTTGATGCGTTTCAGATCGTCGGCCGTGGCATGCAGCAGGCCGGCCATGCCGCCGAAACCGGTCTGCTCATCCAGCAGTTCCTGCGCCAGCTGCAGCACGCCCTTGCTGGCCAGCCCGGTGCGCAGCAGCAGGGCCAGCAGCTCGGCGTCGCTCAGGGCGCCGGGGCCGCGGGCCAGCAGCTTCTCGCGCGGGCGGGCGTCGGGTGGAAGGTCTTTGAGCGGCATCAGAGGCTGGTTGACCCAAGGTTTTTACAATGGAGGCCAGTTTATAGGGACTTTTATGACCTCCACCCTTCCCCGCGTCCAGGCCGGCTCCTTCCTGACCCTGCATTACCGCCTGGCCGGCCCTGCCGGCGACATCATCAACACCTTCGGGGACAAGCCGGCCACGCTGTCGCTCGGTACGGGTGAACTCTCGCCGGCGGTGGAGCAATGCCTGCTGGGCCTGGAGGAGGGCGTGCGCCAGATCTTCGAGCTGCCGGCCGGTGCCGCCTTCGGTGAGCGCAACCCCGACATGCAGCAGTGGCTGGCGCGCAAGGTGCTGACCGACATGGGCGATCCGCTGGAGCAATACAGCCTGGGTGACGTGGTGCAGTTCCCCACGCCCGATGGTCAGGGCCGCTTTGCCGGCGTGGTGCTGCAGGTGCGCGAAGACGGCGCCGTATTGTTCGATTTCAACCACCCGCTGGCTGGCCAGCCGGTGACGTTTGAAGTGCACCTGCTGGGGGTGCTGTGATGCTGGACGAGATCATCCTCGCGGAACCGCGCGGTTTTTGCGCCGGTGTCGATCGCGCCATCGAGATCGTCGAGCGCGCGCTGCACAAGTTCGGCGCACCGATCTACGTGCGGCACGAGATCGTGCACAACACCTATGTGGTGAACGACCTGAAGGCCAAGGGCGCGATCTTCATCGAGGAACTGAGCGACGTGCCGCCTGGCGCGACGTTGATCTTTTCGGCCCACGGCGTCAGCAAGGCGGTGCAGCAGGAGGCTGCCGAGCGCGGCTTCCATGTGTTCGATGCCACCTGCCCGCTGGTGACCAAGGTGCACATCGAAGTGGCCAAGCTGCACAAGGAAGGCTACGAATTCATCATGATCGGCCACAAGGGCCACCCCGAGGTGGAAGGCACCATGGGCCAACTCGATGACGGTGGCATTCACCTGGTGGAGGACGTGGCCGACGTGGCGCGCGTGCAGCCGGTGCAGACGGAGAAGCTGGCGGTGGTGACGCAGACCACGCTGAGCATGGACGACGCGGCCGGCATCCTGGCGGCGGTGAAGGCGCGTTTTCCGAACGTGCGCGAACCCAAGCAGCAGGATATCTGCTACGCCACGCAGAACCGGCAGGACGCCGTCAAGCTGCTGAGCCCGCAGGTCGACATCGTCATCGTGGTCGGCAGCCCGACCAGCTCCAACAGTAACCGCCTGCGCGAAGTGGCGGAAAAACTGGGCACCGAGAGTTACATGGTGGACAACGCCGACGAGCTGAAAGCCGAATGGTTCGAAGGCAAGGGCCGCGTCGGCCTGACAGCCGGGGCCTCCGCGCCCAGCATCCTGGTGCGCCAGGTGGTGGACCGCATCAAGGCATTCGGCGCCGTGTCGGTGCGCAAGATGGACGGCATCGAGGAAACGGTCAAATTCCCCCTGCCCAAGGGCCTGAA
This sequence comes from Curvibacter sp. GWA2_64_110, assembly GCA_001797315.1. Lineage (GTDB taxonomy): Bacteria > Pseudomonadota > Gammaproteobacteria > Burkholderiales > Burkholderiaceae_C > Hylemonella. The sequence continues at coordinate 269,120 of MGPC01000018.1, read as the reverse complement.
GACCGAGCTCTGACCCATTGGCCTGCCGTCCTACAATTCAACCATGCTAGACATCACCCTGCTCCGTAAAGACCTCGATTCGGTCGTTGCCCGTCTGGAGACGCGCAAGAAGCCGCAAGCCTTCCTGAATGTGGACGGTTTCCGTGCACTCGAAGCTGAGCGCAAGACCATCCAGACCCGCACCGAAGAGTTGCAGGCCAAGCGCAACACCCTGAGCAAGCAGATCGGCGCGCTCAAGGGCAAGGGCGAGCACGCCCAGGCCGAGGCCGCCATGGCCGAGGTCAGCGCCCTCAAGGCCGAGCTGGAAAGCTCTGCGACCCGGCTGGACCAGATCCAGGCCGAGTTGCAGACCCTGCTGCTGGCGGTGCCCAACCTGCCGCACGAGAGCGTGCCGGTGGGCTCGGACGAGACCGGCAACGTGGTGGTGCGCTCTTGGGGCACACCGAAGGCGATGGACTTTGCCATCAAGGACCACGTAGATGTCGGCGCGCCGCTGGGGCTGGACTTCGACCTCGGCGTCAAGCTCACCGGTTCGCGCTTCACGGTCATGAAGGGCGGCATCGCCCGCCTGCACCGCGCCATCGCCCAGTTCATGCTGGACGTGCAGACGCAGGAGCACGGCTACACCGAGTGCTACACGCCTTACATCGTCAACGCCGACAGCCTGCGCGGCACCGGCCAGCTGCCCAAGTTCGAGGCCGACCTGTTTGCCGCCAAGAAGGGCGGCCAGGAAGGCGAGGTGGTCGAAGACGCGGCGCTCTACCTGATCCCCACCAGCGAAGTGCCGCTGACCAACTTCGTGCGCGACGAGATCGTGGCCGAGGCCGAACTGCCGCTCAAGTTCACGGCCCACACCCCCTGCTTCCGCTCCGAGGCCGGCTCCTACGGCCGCGACACGCGCGGCATGATCCGCCAGCACCAGTTCGACAAGGTCGAGATGGTGCAGATCGTGCACCCCGAGAAGAGCTATGACGCGCTGGAAGAGATGACGCGCCATGCCGAGGCCATCCTGCAAAAGCTCGGCCTGCCGTACCGCGTGATGTCGCTGTGCACCGGCGACATGGGTTTTGGTGCCGCCAAGACCTATGACCTGGAAGTCTGGCTGCCGGCGCAGAACACCTACCGCGAAATCAGCTCGGTTTCCAACTGCGAGGCTTTCCAGGCGCGCCGCCTGCAGGCGCGTTTCAAGAACGCCCAGGGCAAGAACGAGCTGGTGCACACGCTCAACGGCTCCGGCCTGGCGGTGGGCCGCACCTTGGTGGCGGTGCTGGAAAACTATCAGCGCTCGGACGGAACCGTTGAGGTTCCGGACGTGCTCCGTCCCTACATGGGCGGAGTGTCGGTGCTTGCCCCGACATGAGCGGATGGTTTCAGTGCAGGCTCACTTTCGCAAAGCGAAAGTTAAGCGTAGCGCGCCGGAACTACAACTACCAGCGTGCCGACGGCAGCGTCGAGGTGCCGGCCGCACTGCAACCGTATATGGGCGGACTGCAAGTCCTGACGCCATGATCTCCAAAGTCCGGCGCGCGCTGTGCGCCCTGTTGCCCCTGAGTGCCACCGCCGCGATGGCGGCGGTGCCGGCCGTGGGCAGCGCCGCACCGGACTTCGCCCTGCCGGACCAGCACGGCAAGCTGCGCCAGCTGTCCGAGTGGCGCGGCAAATGGCTGGTGCTCTACTTCTACCCCAAGGACGACACGCCCGGCTGCACCGAGGAGGCCTGCACCTTCCGCGACGACTGGCAGCAGCTGACGGCGCTGGGCGCCGAGGTGGTGGGTATCAGCGTCGATACCAGCGCCTCGCACAAGGACTTTGCAGAGAAATACCACCTGCCGTTTCCCCTGCTGGCCGATGCGAAGGGCGAAGTGGCGCAGCGTTATGGCGCCATGGCGGACTGGGTGGTCCTGAAGCTGGCCAGGCGCTACACCTTTCTGATCGACCCGCAGGGCCGTATTGCCAAGGCTTATTTGTCGGTCAACACCGCGCGTCACTCGGCCGAGATCGTGGCCGATCTGAAACAGCGCCAGCAAAAACGTCCCTGAACCAGGGGCGCTTGCAGTGTTTGCAGCACGACCCGGTCGCTCAGGTGCCCAGAAAACCCTTCAGACCCGTGTAGATCGACAGCGCTGTGCTGCCTACGGCGACGACAGAACCGCCGTATTCCTCCAGCTTCTTGATGAGGGTGCCCAGTTGCTGGGGCGACAGATTGCCGCCCACCAGATGAGCGATGGCGGATTGGAGTAATGAGTCTCGGGATTTACTCGGTTGCCGGTGCTTGCGTGCATAGACCAAGCCGCCCAGCAGCATGCCGGTCAGGAAGCTGAAAGAGATGCTGGCCGCGTATTCCAGGTACTCGCGCCATTCGAAGGCGTTTTGCGGCAGCACCGGTGTGCTGTCCACCAGGCTGGTGATCCAGCTCATGCCGATGACGGAGGCAATGGCCAGGACCATGGTCCCCACGAACCAGGGCAGTACCGAGCGCTTGCTGCGTCTGAATAGAAAGAAGCCGAACGGCAGCGGCAGGGCGATCGAGATGATGCGCAGGTAGAGCAGATTGGTGTCGAGCGCAATCGTGATGACGGCATGAGCCAGCAGCAGCAGACCCAGCGGCAGCAGGATGAAGCCGATCAGATTCAGCGCAAAGGCTACGGGCGCGGCTTTGGGCGGATGCAGTTGCTCCAGTGCGCGCTCAAGCTGCTGCTCCAGTTCACGGATTCTGGCTTCATAGGTCTCGCGGTCGGCCAGGGCCTTGAGCTGCTCTTCCTGGGCAGCTATCTTGGCCAGCAGCGGCTTGAAAAGATACAGGTCCCGTTTGCAGACCTTGCAGACCAGTGCCTCGTCTTCGATCTCGCTCAGGCAGCAGGGACACTTCATTATTTGTTAACCACGATGGTCATCGTGCTGTTGGTCTCGCGGCCAGCACCGTCCTTGACGGTGACGCGGAAGGTGTGTTCGCCCGGGGGCACCTCGGCTTGCTGGAAGTCGATGCCGGTCGGGGTGATGGCGGACTGGATCCGCGGCGTGAGATCCACGAAGGGCGACTTCATGTAGACCACCTTGACCGAGTTGGGGTCAATTTTCTCGCCGCCACGGGCTTCAAAGTTGAGCTTGAGGTTGAAAGGCGACTTGACAGCGGCGTCGGGCTCGGGCGAAACCACCTTGATGGCGGGACCGCGCGAGATGCCGCGCGTCGCCAGCGTGCCGGCGGCAGGAGGCAGGGCTGCCTCTTTGGCGGTGACCAAGGGCGCCGCCTGAGCCGCGCCTTGGGCGAGCAGACCAAGCAGAAGCGCAGAAACCAGGGTAGAACGAATCATGTTTACCTCCGTGTCATTCAACAGTGTCAAAAAACGATCGTGTCCAGCAACCCATGCGACAAGCGCAAGGACCTTAATCGCCGACCACCATGAAAGGCGCCCAGAATAAAGGATGAGCATAAGAATACTTCATAGCCTTGCCATCAGACATGCCGCCGTGGTCGAGCTGCTGCAGCATGGCCTGACGCAGGGCCTCTGACTTGGCCAGAACCTTGTCGCCGGTCTGCTGGCGCTTGAAGAGGTCGGTCATCAACTGGCGTGCGGCCACCGAGTCGACGGGCCAGTTCGATACCAGCAGCGCCCGGGCGCCGGCAAAGAAGAAGGCCCGGCCGAGGCCGGACACCGCCTCCGAGCCCGAACCTTCGCCTGCCGCGGTGTTGCAGGCCGACAGCACGACCCAGTCCGCATTCAGCTTCAGCGTCAGTACCTTGTCCATGGTCAGCAGGCCGTCGTCCTTGTCGCCGGTGACATCGGGCGAGGTCAGGGCCAGGGCCGGTTGGCTCAGGCCGTCCAGTTCGCCCGGTACCAGGCCGTGGGTGGCGAACATCACCACCTTGCGGTTGGAAAGATCGGCTTCCATGACAGCCTTAACGCTGGCCTGCTTGTTCAGGTAGACATCTGCGGGCTCGGCTGTCAGAACCTTGGCGATGTCGAGGATTTCCTCCTTGGTGTCCGGCAGGCGCGGCAGCAGACTCAACTCAGCCGAACTCACGCTCGCGGTCTTGGGGGCGCTGCGCAATTTCAGCGGCAGGCCGCGTGTGGCCAGTTGCATTGCTTTGGCCTGGGCTTTCTCAGCGCTCCTGGCTTGATCGGCGCTGAAATAGGGGTCGCCGAAACCGATGAAATTTTTGCGGTTGGGGCTGCCGGGCGGTGTGTTGCGCAACGCCGTCAGGGCGGTGACAGAGGGCAACTGGGCAATGGCGATATCGCGCACCAGCCAGGCCGTCGCCTTATAGCCGGCAAAGGGCACGGCTTGCTGGGCCGGCACGGCCATGTCCTTCGTCACCAGCACCGACAAAGGCAGTTGCCCCAGTTCGGCATGCGGTACCACCAGCAGGACTTTCTTGTCCTTGAGGCTCTCATGCACAGGCGCCAGGATCTGCTGGTACAGATGGAAAGCGGCTTTCACGTCAAAAGCCGGAATCTCATCGATGGTCGAGACGCCGGGGTCAAGTGCCTTGCGCAAGTGGCTGACCTGCCGGGCCATTTCTTTGCGACCCAGCGCAACGGCCTTGAACAGGGGAATGTCGTGCTTGCTGACGGCCCAGACATAGGCCTCCTTCTCAGCGAAATACCAGGACACCAGCACTTCGTCGGCGCGCAGGAGCGCGCGTGTACGCTCCACCGTGGCGGGCTTGGGTTCGACCATCTCGGCGTAGTCCGGGTATTTGCGCTCAATCTCCTTTTTCAGGTTTTCGCGCTCGGCTTTGAAGGTCGTGATGTCCTGCCGGATCTTGGCCTGCACGGAAGGCAACTGCTGCTCCGGCGGGGCGGCCAGCAGGCCGGTCAATAACTCGGACAGTGAATTGACGCGGCGTTGCAGGTCCTGCTCCTGGCGTGCCAGTTGGGCCAGCTGCGGATCCTTGATGTTGGCACGTGCGGCGCTGGCCGTGAGCGCGCGCTGCACGCCGCTGCTCTTGGCCAGGTCGGCGACGCGGAAGGCTTCGGCGGCGGCGGCTTGCGCCTGAGCCGGATCACTCTGGGCGATCCGGGCCAGCAGCGCGACGTAGTTCTCAAACAGGTAGGTGGTGCGTTGCTGCTGCTTGATGCTGGCGGTGTCGTTTTCGGCATCGCTGCGGGTCTGGTCGACCAGGACTGGCGCGGCTTCTTTGAATGCCGCGTGGGCTTCCTTCAATTTGCCCAGGTTCTGCAGCGAGACGGCATGAAAGGCGGCGATCAGAGCGGTGCGTGGCGAACTCTTGCCGGACTGGGCCTCGGACCGTTTGAGCATCCGTTCGGCCATGGTCTGGGCCTCGGCCTGCTTGCCGATTTTCTGCATCGCCAGCACCCAGTCGAGGTCCTCGGGCCGGAAGGTGCTGGCCAGTTGCGGATCCTGGCGCACGCTGGCCATCATCTCGTTGAAGGTCTGGTCGGCTTCCTGGTACTGGCCGTCGGCCACCAGGGCCGTGGCATAGAACTTTCGCGCCATCGCCATGACGCGCGAGCCGTCGGTGATGCCGCTTTCGCGATGCGCTGTCAGGGAAGCCCGTGCCAGCAGCACGGCTTCGGCGAAGCGCCCCTGTTCGGAGACGATTTTCGACATCGTGGCCAGCGCCTTGCCCACGTCGGTGGAATTGCGCCCGAAATTGTCCAACGCCAGTTGCAGCGCTTCGCGGGCATAGAACTCAGCGTCGATCAGCCTTCTCTGCTGCAGCAGGACATCGGCCAGGTTCATGTCGCGCAGGATGATCTGGGACAAATGAAGCCGGGGGTTGTTGGTGCCGTCGCTGGAGGCGCGGCCACTGGTCGACAGGTCATCCACTTTGCTTGAACTGTTCTTCGCTGCTTGGTAGTTCTGGTGCAGCAAGCGCAAGGCTTTGCGCAGCGAGCGTTCGCTCTCGACCCACAAACCCTGTTGCCACAGGAAGGTGCCGCGCGCGCTTTCCACATTGGCTTCCCAAATCGAGATGTACTCGGCCACCGAAGGGGCGCGGCGCAGACGGTTCAGCAGGTTGTCCATCTCCGTCAGCGTCGTCTTGGCGGCTTCGAAGTTGCCCACCGTCGAGTAGTTGATGACCAGCAGGCGGTTGACCGTTAAAAGGAACCCCCCCGCCTGCGGCACGCTGCGCAGGGTTTTCTTGGCCTTTTCCAGCGCATCGATGGCCTTGGCCGTATTGCCGGCGAAGCTCTCCAGGACGGACAGATCGATCAGATCCCTGGCTTCCAGCTTGGGGTCGCTCTGACGGCGATCGAATGCGGCCAGTCGCATCTCGACGACGGCTTCGCTGATCCGCCCCAGTTTTTGCTGTGCCAGGGCCCGTTTGAAGTGGAACTCGTTCCAGGTCGAGTTGTCCGCGTCCTGGGCTGGTCGGGGCGTGGCCAGGATTTTTCTGGCCTGCTCGATCTCAGACAGGTCGACCTTGCCCTGTTCCAGCACGCGCAGGATGTCCTTGACGTCGCGCGGCGGCGGCTTGATCTGCGTGGTGTCCAGCTCCGCTTCACTGGTTTGCGCGTGGAGCGGGGTGGCAAAAAAGGGCGACACTGCCAGCCATGCAGCGAAGGCGAGAGAAAACGGGATGAATCTGGACTTCATGGGGCACCTTGCTCGGCTCGATGCCTCGGAATCTAGCTTACTTCCTGCTTGCCGACCATCCCCTATTTTCGGGATGGGCCAGCCGCATCCGCAAAAACAAAACCCCGCACGAGGCGGGGTTTGCTGTATCTGGCGGAGAGGGTGGGATTCGAACCCACGGTAGGGTCGCCCCTACGCCTGATTTCGAGTCAGGTACATTCGACCACTCTGCCACCTCTCCGGGGTGTCTCGAAAGATCGCTATTGTAGCAGCGTTGCGCTGGCGGCTCAGGCGGCGTCGCGCAACAGTTGCAGGGCGTGGGCGATGTCTTCGCGGCTGGCACCTTCGGCCGGTGCCAGCTGCAGCCCGGCCAGGGCACCGGCATCCTGCTGCAAGGCGCGGATGGCCTGGCCGGCGTCCTTGGGACTGGCATAACCGGCACTTTGCAGCAGCAGCCTGCCCTGGGCATCCACGAACTTGAAGTAGAACTGGCCGTCGCTTTCGCGGTACTGCTTGAAGGACGGCAGGGCCACTTTGGCCGCTTTGGCCTGTTTTCCGCCGTCTTGCGCCCGCAGGTCGCGCAAGCCGACGGCATGGCGCAGTTTGGCGGTGAAGGGTGTGGCGATGGCGCGCGCCTTGGCAGCGCCGGCACGCAGCAGGTCTTCCAGCCGTTCCGGGTGGCGCATCAGTGCTTCGTAGGTCTCGCGCATCGGCGCGATCTCGTGGTCGATGCGTTCGAACAGGACCTGCTTGGCTTCGGCCCAGGCAATGCCGTCAGCATAGGCCTGGCGCAGGGCGACGGTTTCGTCGGGCGTGGCGAAAGCCTGGTAGATCTGGAACAGGGCCGAGCCCTCGGTGTCCTTCGGCTCGCCGGGGGCGCGCGAGTCGGTCTTGATGCCGGCGATCAGCTTCTTCAACTGCTCGCGCGGCGCGAACAGCGGAATGGTGTTGTCGTAGCTCTTGCTCATCTTGCGCCCGTCCAGCCCGGGCAGCGTGGCCACGGTCTCCTCAATGTCCGCCTCGGGCAGCACGAAATGCTCGCCGTAGCGGTGGTTGAAGCTGGCGGCCATGTCGCGCGCCATCTCGATGTGCTGGATCTGGTCGCGCCCGACCGGCACGCGGTGCGCGTTGAACATCAGGATGTCGGCCGCCATCAGCACCGGGTACATGAAGAGACCGGCGGTCACATCGGCATCCGGGTCCAGGTTGGCGGCGTTGTTCTTGTCGACCGAGGCCTTGTAGGCGTGGGCGCGGTTGAGCAGGCCCTTGCCGCAGACGCAGGTCAGAAACCAGGTCAGTTCGGGGATTTCCGGAATGTCGGACTGGCGGTAGAAGGTGACGCGCTCGGGATCGAGGCCGGCGGCGATCCAGGTGGCGGCGATCTCCAGCGTCGAGCGCTGGATGCGCGCCGGCTCGTCGATCTTGATCAGGGCGTGGTAGTCGGCCAGGAAGTAGAAGCTTTCCACGCCGCTGGTGCGGCTGGCGGCGATGGCCGGCCGGATGGCGCCGACGTAGTTGCCCAGATGGGGCGTGCCGGAAGTGGTGATGCCGGTCAGAACACGAATGGAAGGCATGGCGGAATGTCTTAACGTATCAGGAAGGACAAGGGGGTCAGCAGCAGGTCGAGCAGACCATAGGTCAGGGCCATGACCGGCTGCATCCACAGCGTGCTGACCACGCCCAGAATGACCAGCGCCATGACGATGAAAAAGCCCCAGGGCTCGATGCGTGCCACCCACGCAGCCTGGCGCCAGGGCAGCAGCCCGACCAGGATGCGCCCGCCATCAAGCGGCGGCAGCGGGAACAGGTTGAAGGCAAACATCACCACGTTGACCAGGACGCCGGCCTTGCACATTTCCAGGAAAAAGCGCTCGTTGACGTCCAGCCCGAGCAGCATGTACATCAGGGCACCCCACAGCAGCGCCTGCAGCAGGTTGGCGCCGGGGCCGGCCAGCGCCACCCAGACCATGTCGCGCTTGGGATGGCGCAGGCGGTCGAAGCGAACCGGTACCGGCTTGGCATAACCGAACAGAAAGGCGCCTGACGTAGCGAAGTACAGCAGCAGCGGCATCAGGATGGTGCCCACCGGGTCGATGTGCTTGATCGGATTGAGGGTGACGCGTCCCAGCATCCAGGCGGTGTTGTCGCCGAAGCGGCGCGCCGCATAGCCGTGGGCGGCCTCGTGCACGGTGATGGCAAACAGCACCGGCAGGGCGTAGATGAGGACGGTTTGGATCAGTTTGGAAAGTTCCACGGGCGCAATTGTCTCAGAGTGATGAAGGGACGCCGGAGCGGCTCACAGGCCGATGGCGGCCGGGTCACCGCGGCCCTGGCGCAATACCACCGGTTCGCTGTCGGTGAGATCGACCACCGTGGTGGGCTCGTGCGCGCAGGCGCCGGCGTCGATCACGGCGGCAATCTGGTGCTCGTAGCGCGCGCGGATCTCGTGCGCGTCGTTGAGCGGGTCGGTCTCTCCGGCTGCGATCAGGGTGGTTGCCAGCAGGGGCTCGCTGTGCAGGGCCAGCAGCGCCTGCAGCACGGGATGTTCCGGTACGCGCAGGCCGATGGTCTTGCGCGAAGGATGGCTCAGGCGCCTTGGTACCTCCTTGGTGGCTTCCAGGATGAAGGTGAACGGGCCTGGCGTGGCAGCCTTGAGCAGTCGGTACTGCCGGTTGTCGACACGCGCGTAGTTGGCCAGTTCGCTCAAGTCGCGGCACAGCAGCGTCAGGTGGTGCTTGTCGTCCACGCCGCGGATGCTGCGCAACCGGTCGGACGCGGCCTTGTCGTCGAGGTGGCAGACCAGGGCATAGCTCGAGTCGGTCGGCACCGCCAGCACGCCGCCTTTTTCGAGCAGGCCGGCGGCCTGCTTGAGCAGGCGCAACTGCGGGTTGTCGGGGTGGACTTCGAAATACTGGGCCATCAGACCTCCATCGGTTCCAACTGCAGGCGGCTCTCGCGCACGGCCAGCCAGGCACTGGCGGCACCGCAGAAAGCGATCATTGTCATGCCAAGCAGGGCCCAGCCGTCGGGCACATGGGAGAAGACCAGCCAGCCGCCCAGCATGGCAAAGGCGATCTGTGCGTACAGCAGCGGCGTCAGCGTGGCCGCCGCGGTACGGCGGTAGGCCAGGATCAGCAGGAAGTGCCCGATCGCACCCATGGCGCCCATGAGCAGCAGGCCGGCCCACTGACCAGCGGTTTGCGGCAGGGTCCAGACAAAAGGCAGCGCCAGCGACGCCAGCAGTGTGCCGACCCAGCCGGTGTAGAAGTGCATGGTCACGGCGTCTTCGGTCTTCACCAGCTTGCTGGTCAGGATCTGGAAGGCCGAATAGGCTGCCACCTGCCCCAGCGGCAGCAGCATGGTCCAGCCGAACAGGCCGCCACCGGGCCGGATGATGAACAGCGTGCCGGCGAAACCGCCGGCCACCAGAAGCCAGCGCTGCCGGGATACCCGCTCCCCCAGCAGCGTGGCCGCCAGCAGGGTGACGACCAGCGGTGTGATCATGGCAATGGCGGTGAACTCGCCTACCGGCATGTGCATGACGCTGAGAAAGGTGAACAGGCTGGTGACAAGCAGCAGGACGCCGCGCAGACACTGCAGAAAAAGGCGTTCGGTGTGCAGCAAGGCACGGCCACGCTGCGGCAGCATGACGACGGTGGTGGCCACGGCCTGAAAGACATAACGGAACCAAAGTGCCAGCAGCACTGGCACGCTGAGCGTGATGTATTTGGTGGTGGTGTCCAGCGTGGCGAAACAGGCCAGCGCCGTCAGCGCCAGCAGCATGCCGCTGAGGAAGGTCGCCTGCCTCATTGAATCCGGTTCGCCAGCAGTTCCCAGACCGGGGTCAGTCCGCCGGGCAGGTAGGGCAGGGTACCCAGATCCGTGTGGGATTCGTCGGGGCTATGGAAGTCGCTGCCGCGCGAGGCGGCCAGCCCGAACTCGCGCGCCATGTCGGCGTATCTGACGTACTCGGCCGCCGTGTGGCTGCCGGTGACCACCTCGACCGCCTGGCCGCCATGGGATTTGAATTCGCTGAACAGGGCGTATTCCTCGTTGGCGCTGAAGCTGTAGCGTGCCGGATGGGCGATCACGGCCATGCCGCCGGCATCCGTGATCCAGCTCACGGCATCGCGCAGTGTGGCCCAGCGGTGCGGAATGAAACCGGGCTTGCCTTCGGTCAGGTATTTGCGAAAGACCTCGCTCGTGTCGCGGCAGACGCCGGTCTCTACCAGAAAGCGGGCGAAGTGGGTGCGCGAGATCAGTTCGGGGTTGCTCACGTATTTGAGGGCGCCCTCATAAGCACCGCGGATGCCGACCGCGGCCAGGCTGTCCGACATGTCCATGGCGCGCTGGCCACGCCCGCCGCGGGTCTGGTGCAGTCCCTGCTTCATGCGCTCGTCATCGGCATCGAAGCCCAGGCCGACGATGTGCACGGTCTGGCCGGCGAAGGTGATGGAGATTTCGGTACCGGTCAGGTACTTCATGCCCTGCGCGTGCGCCGCGGCGGCGGCGCGGTGCTGGCCGCCGATCTCGTCATGGTCGGTCAGCGCCCACAGTTCGACGCCATTGACAGCGGCGCGCGCCGCCAGTTCCTCGGGCGTGAGGGTGCCGTCGGAGACGACGGAGTGGCAGTGCAGATCGGCGTTGAGGATGGATGACACCAAGGCATTTTAGGCCGTGTGCAGTGGCACAATGCCTGCATGGTTGATTTCATCGTGACGCACATCTACGACTTTGCCGGCTTTGCCCTGAGCGCCGCTGCCGTGGCGAGCTATCAGCTTTACTTGCGCAGGCGCAACCGCCGTGACCCGGCTTCCAGCGCGCTGTACGGCATGCATGCGGCGCGCGCTGCCTGGGTGGAGGGGGTGATGCGCGACGGCCGCGACATCCTGGCGGTGCAAACCCTGCGCAACTCCACCATGACATCGAGCTTCATGGCCTCCACCGCCATTCTGCTCATCATCGGTGTGCTGACCCTCAGCGCCCAGGGCGACAAGCTGACCGGCACCTGGCATGTGCTCAACGTGCTGGGGACGGACAGCTCGGAGATGTGGCTGTTCAAGCTGCTCATCATGCTGTTCGATCTGCTGTTTGCCTTCTTCGCCTTTTGCCTGTCGATGCGGCTGTACCACCATATCGGCTACCAGATCAACGTGCAGAAGGATCTGCGGCTCGACTGCACGCGGCCGGCGCATGTGGCGGCGGAACTCAACCGTGCTGCCATCTTCTACCGCGTCGGCATGCGGGCCTACTACGTTACCGTGCCGCTGCTGCTCTGGCTGTTCGGCCCGCTGTGGATGGTGGGGGCCACGGTACTGCTGCTGTTCTTTCTCTATCACCTCGATCGTGCGCCACGCCGTGACTCGGACCTGATGGGCTGAGCGATGGCATTCTGGAGAATGGCAGCCTCTGTCAAACGGTTGGCTGAGGTGGGGGCGTCATGATGGGGCTCGATCTGCGTTCCATCATCCTCATGAGCGGCATCATGGGTTTGCTGCTGTCGGTGGTGATGCTGTTCCTGCGCCTGAGCTATCCCAAGTCCATCCGGGGGCTGGGCTGGTGGGCGGCGGCCCCGGTGGTCAGCTTCGTGTCGGCCCTGCTGTTTGCCATGCGTGGCCAGATTCCCGATGCCGTGTCTGTCGTTGCGGCCAACTTCCTGCTGCTGACGGGCGTTGCCATGTTTTATTTCGGGGCCCGGCATTTCTTCGGGCTGGTACCGGCCTACCTCTCCCGCATGGGGCTGATCCTCGCGCTGCTTCCTGTGCTGGCCTGGTATACCCTGGCCGAACCCAGTTTCACGGCCCGTGTCCTGATGGTTTCCCTGCTCTGGGCCTATTTGCAGCTGACGTTGACGCTGCTGATCTGGCGTCATGGGCCGGAGGTGTTTTCAACCCGCTTCACGGTGGTGGTGCTGGTGATCCATACGAGCGTGCTGTTGCTGCGTTTCCTGTCAGCCTGGCTGCCGCTGTCGGGGGAAAGCCTGCTCGATCCTTCGCGGATCCAGACGCTGTACATCGTGATGAATGCCTTGTTCACCGTCGCACTGGTGGTCGGTCTCATCCTCATGGCCGGTGACCGGCTACGCGAGGTGTTCGAGCATTCCTCTTCCCACGACTCGCTGACCAATGCGCTGATCCGCCGGACGCTGATCAGCGCCTGCGAACAGGAACTGGAGCGCTGCCGACGCCATGGGCGCAGCATGTCCCTGCTGATGCTGGATATCGACCACTTCAAGGCCGTCAACGACGCCCACGGTCACCAGATGGGCGACCGCGTGCTGGTCGACTTCGTCGCTCGCATCACACCGCTGTTGCGCAGCCCTGACCAGCTGGGGCGTTTCGGCGGCGAGGAATTTGTCGTGCTGCTGCCGGAGACCACACAGGAGGATGCCATGGTCGTGGGCGAGCGCATCCGCGCTGCGGTGGCGTTGCCGGTCGCTGGACTGCCGCCGATCAGCGTCAGTATCGGTGTGGCCAGCAACCGGCCTGACGACGCCCAGATCGACGCCCTGCTGGGGCGGGCCGACCGCGCACTCTACAAGGCGAAGGCTGAAGGCCGCAATCGCATCGCGGTGATCTAGCACCGTTTCGGCGCTCTTCTGCCTCTGCGCTACTCCGCAGCGCGCTTCTCTCGGGTGTTTTCGCCAAAGACCCGGGATTACCCGGGTGTGTCGCGCATTGGTCAGCCCCTGGCTTGGGTAACGATAAAAAATGGCCGATGAACACCTATTGGCCGACGGACCCGCTGAGAACACGAGCGGGGTCTGGGACAGGCCTGAGACGGAGACGAAAGGGCCGCCCATGAAATTCAATGACCTGCGCGTATCGCACAAACTGTGGGGTGTCATCCTGGGCCTGCTGTTGCTCATGTTCACGGCGGCGCTGTGGATGCAGGTACGAACCCGCCAGGTGACGGACGAGGCCGAACGGCAGGTGCAGCACTACGAGGACTCGATCACCAATGCCGTGACATGGCGCGGCCTGGCCGAGCTGGCGGTCTCCCTGTCCATGGCCAGCCTGGTCACGATCGATGAAACCCTGCAGCAGGATTTCGATGCCCGGGTTGCGGCGCTGACGGCGCGCATCACGCCGGTGCAGGAGCGCATCACCCGCAGTGTGGCCACGCCGGCCGACAAGGAGGCGCTGGCGCTGGTGGCCAGCACGCGGGCCAAGGTCCGCGGCGTGGGCGACAAGGTGGCCGAACTGAAGGCCTCCGGTTATCCGGCGTCCCGGCAGGAGTTCCACGACAAGGAGTTCCGCCCGCTGGTGGTGCAGTATCTCGCCGCCATCGACAAGTACGTCACCCTGCAGGAAAAGCAGCGAGACGAAGCCCGCCAGGGGGCATTGCGGGCCCGCAACGACGTCCGTCTGTTCGCCTTCGTCAGCGCGGCGCTGGTGTTCGGGCTCAGCGTTGTCCTGGCGCGGCTCCTGGTGCGCTCGATCACGCATCCGCTGGAGCGGGCGGTGGCTGTCGCCCAAGCCATCACGGCCGGCGACCTGACGCAGCAGATCCGCGGCGATGAGCGCAAGGACGAGTTCGGCGCGCTCACGCGTGCCTTGTCGGAGATGGTGGGCAAGCTCAACGGCCTGGTGGCCGAAGTGCGTGGCGGCGTCGAAGCGGTGTCCACCGCGTCGACCGAGATCGCCAACGGCAACCATGACCTGTCGGTCCGCACCGAGCAGACCGCCTCCAACCTGCAGCAGACCGCTTCGAGCATGGAGGAGCTGACCGGCACGGTGAACCAGTCGGCCGAGACGGCGCGCCAGGCCAACCAGCTGGCCACGACGGCGGCCGAGGTGGCCAGCCGCGGCGGCGAGGTAGTGGGGCAGGTGGTGAGCAGCATGCAGCACATCACCGATGCCTCGCGCAAGATCGCCGACATCATCGGCACCATCGACGGCATTGCCTTCCAGACCAACATCCTGGCGCTCAACGCGGCGGTCGAGGCGGCCCGCGCGGGCGAGCAGGGGCGCGGCTTCGCGGTGGTGGCCTCCGAAGTGCGGAGCCTGGCGCAGCGTTCCGCCGAGGCGGCGAAGGAGATCAAGGCGCTCATCGGCGAGTCGGTAGAGACAGTCGAATCGGGTTCCCGGCAGGTGGCGCAGGCCGGACAGACCATGGACGAAATCGTCACCAGCGTGCAGCGCGTGACGGCCCTGATCGGCGAAATCACCGTTTCGTCGACGGAGCAACGCGACGGCATCGGGCTGGTGAACGACGCCGTGGCCCAGCTGGATCAGATGACGCAGCAGAACGCCGCGCTGGTGGAGCAGTCGGCCGCGGCCGCGGCGGCCTTGCGCGACCAGGCGCAGCGCCTGTCGCAGGTGGTCGCTGTCTTCAACGTGGGCAGCCAGGACGGTTATGCCGGGCTGCCTGCACCGTGCATGCCCGCCCTGCAGCTGGCCTAGGTAGTCTCAGACCTCGGCGCCTTCGACCAGGAAACGCACCCGGCGCACACCCTGCCACTCGTCGGCATCGAGCCGGAAGGCCAGCAGCACGCGCTGCGGCAGCGGCTCGGTGCGGCCGAACCAGATGCCATCCACCGGCTGGCCCTGGTGCCGCAGTTTCAGCGCCAGGTGCTTCTCGCCCACCAGGCGCTGGGACAGCACCTCCACTTCTTCGCTGAAGGTCGGCGGCGCAAAGCCCTGGCCCCAGACCTCGCGGTGCAGCACGTCGACCATCTCGGCGCGGCGGTACTCGGGCGGCAGAGCACCGTCGGTGTCGAGCCGGCGCGTCAGCGTGGCGGTGTCGAGCCATTCCTGCGCCACTTCGTTCAGACCTTGTTCGAAGACGTCGAGATGCTCTTCGGCAATCGTGCAGCCGGCGGCCATGGCGTGGCCACCGAAGCGCAGCAGCACGCCGGGGTAGCGTTTGGCCACCAGGTCGAGTGCGTCGCGCAGGTGAAAGCCGGGAATCGAGCGCCCGGAACCTTTGAGCTCGTGCTCCTTGCCGGGCGCCTGGCTGGCGGCGAAAACGAAGCTCGGACGGTGCAGCTTGTCCTTGATGCGCGAAGCCACGATGCCGACCACGCCTTCATGGAAGTCGGGGTCGAAGACGCAGATGGCCGGCGGCGGTTCATCGCCTTCGTCGAACAGCGATTCGGCGATCTCCAGCGCCTGCTCGCGCATCTCGCCTTCGATCTCGCGCCGTTCACGGTTGATGCCGTCGAGTGTGCGCGCCAGTTCCTCGGCGCGCGCCGGGTCATCGCTCAGCAGGCATTCGATGCCCAGCGTCATGTCCGACAGGCGGCCGGCGGCATTGATGCGCGGGCCCAAAGCGAAACCGAAGTCGAAGGTGGTGGCCGCCGCGGCATTGCGGCCGGCGACCGAAAACAGGCTGCTCATGCCGGGCGGCAGAGCGCCGGCGCGCACGCGCTTCAGGCCCTGTGCCACCAGGCGGCGGTTGTTGGCGTCGAGCTTCACCACGTCGGCCACCGTGCCCAGGGCCACCAGCGGCAGCAGGGCGTCGAGTTTGGGCTGCTTGTCCGCCGTGAAGACACCCCGCGCGCGCAGTTCGGCACGCAGCGCCAGCAGCACGTAGAACATCACACCGACGCCGGCGATCGACTTGCTCTCGAAGGTGCAACCCGGCTGGTTCGGGTTGACGATCACATCGGTCTTTGGCAACTCCGCCGCTGGCAGATGGTGATCGGTCACCAGCACCTGCAGGCCCAGTTCGCGGGCGACGCGCACGCCGTCCACGCTGGCAATGCCGTTGTCTACGGTGATCAGCACGTCGGCACCGCTGTCCTTGACGCGCTGGGCAATCGGCGGTGTCAGGCCATAACCGTCCACCACGCGGTCGGGTACCAGGTAGCTCACGTTCTGTGCGCCCAGCAGGCGCAGGCCGCGCACGGCCACGGCGCAGGCGGTGGCGCCGTCGCAGTCGTAGTCGGCCACGATGCACAGTTTCTTGTTCTGTGTCATGGCATCGGCCAGCAGCACGGCTGCCTCGGCTGTGCCCTTCATGCCGGCGGGCGGCAGCAGGCGCGCCAGGCCGTCGTCGAGTTCGTCCTTGGCCGCGACGCCGCGGGCCGCAAACAGCCGCGCCAGCAGCGGGTGCACGCCCGCCTGTTCCAGCGCCCAGGCGGCGCGCGGTGGAATCTCTCTTGCGACGATTTTCATAGCTTATCCACGACGTTCGACAGGGGTTGGGCCCCGAAAATACTTGATAACCTGGACCAGAGTCCGCGCGGCGCAACGGCAAAGGTCCGGGCCTGCCGCTCGCCGCACAGCGTCAGCCGTACCGCGGCGTTGCCCTGTTCCAGGGCTGCCAGCAAGGCGGCGCCCTGCGTGGCATCGAGTGCTTCCCAGGCCTGGCCCCAGGCCGACCAGTCCTGCCGCAGGGCGGCCTGCATCAGCGTCTGCGGCACCAGCGGACGCTCGGCCGGCGCCACGGGTGCGGCCGCCAGGGCGCCGCTGCCGCTGATCCAGAACGAGTTCACCGCCAGCGCACGGCGCTGGGCGCGTGCCTCGTTGACGGCGTGGGTGTAGAGCAGCATCTGCATCTCGTTCTGCAGCCGGCGCAGCAGGGGCGAAGCGGGGAGCCAGGGGGCCACGTCGCGTCCGACCGCGCGCTCGGGTGCGGCGGTGGCCAGGCCGCGAAAGGCGGCACCGCGTGCCAGCCAGCGCGTCGGGCTTTCGTAGATCAAGGTGATGCCGTCTTCGGCGAAGTAGGGCTGCATGGCCGCCAGCAGCGTGCGTGACTCGTCTTCTGCCAGCGCCAGTTCCTCGGGCGCCAGCAGCGTGACCTGCGCCTGCCTCACCTGCCAGTGGCTGGGGGTGATGAAGGCCCAGGCTTCCTCGCGAGCGTCTTCCAAGCCCAGGTCATGGGCCTGCAGCGCCGCCCAGGGCGGCACCAGCGGATCCAGCCCCAGCGTCTTGGCCAGTGCGCGTTCGTGCGGCAGGGCAGGAGAGTCATCCGCGCCGGCTTCGGCCGGCTGCGGTGTCAACCGGGCCAGCAGTCGCGTCAGATGGGGCAGGCGCAGGTTGCGCAGGGTCTGGCGGCTGGCCGGGTCGTCACCGACGGCGAACGGAATCAGGAGATGCATGCTGCTATTGTCCGGGGAAATGTTCCATCGCAGTGTCAGGGTGCGGAACGGCGGATGCCATTCATCGCGAATAATGGCGACCGGAACCCAAATAAACCATGCAAATCCCCTACGAACTCATTCTCGGCTGGCGCTACACCCGTGCCGGCCGCGCCACCCGGCGCAACGGGTTCATCTCTTTCATCTCGGGCGTGTCCATGCTGGGCATCGCACTGGGGGTGGCGGCGCTCATCATCGTGCTCAGCGTGATGAACGGCTTCCAGAAGGAGGTGCGCGACCGCATGCTGGGCGTGGTGTCGCACATCGAGATCTTCGCGCCCAACGGTGCGGCGCTGCCCGATGTCGACCTGACCCTGCGCGAGGCGCGTGCCAACCCACAGGTGGTCGGCGCTGCGCCCTTCATCGGTACGCAGGCCCTGCTGGCGCGTGGTGAGGACATGAAAGGCACCATCGTGCGCGGCATCGACCCGGCGCGTGAACCCGAGGTGACCGACTTGGCCGCGACCTTGAAGAACGGCGCGCTGAGCCGTCTGGTGGCAGGTGAATTCGGCATCGTGCTGGGGGTGGACCTGGCGCGCGCCATGGGTGTGCGCGAGGGCGACAATGTGACCCTGGTGGCACCCAGCGGCCAGGTGACGCCGGCCGGCGTGGTGCCGCGCCTGAAGCAGATGACGGTGGTCGGCACCTTCGATTCCGGCCATTACGAGTATGACGCCGGCCTGGTGATGATGCATGTGGACGACGCGGCCAGGATTTTCCGCCTGGAAGGGCCGACCGGCATCCGCCTCAAGATCCGCGACCTGCACCAGGCCCGCGAGGTGGCGGGGCAACTGGCGCGCAGCCTGAGCGGTGACCTGCTGATCCGCGACTGGACACGGCAGAACCGCAACTGGTTCGCCGCCGTGCAACTGGAAAAACGCATGATGTTCATCATCCTCACCCTGATCGTGGCGGTGGCGGCCTTCAACCTGGTCAGCACGCTGGTGATGACGGTGACCGACAAGCGCGCCGACATTGCCATCCTGCGCACGCTGGGCGCCAGCCCAAAGAGCATCATGGGCGTTTTCATGGTGCAGGGCGCCATGGTGGGCGTGATCGGCACGCTGGCCGGCCTGCTGCTGGGGCTGGGGGTGGCCTTCAACATCGACGTCATCGTGCCGGCGCTGGAGCACCTGTTCCACGCCAGCTTCCTGCCGCAGGACATCTACCTGATCAGCCGCATGCCGAGCGACCCGCAAAGCAGCGACATCGTGCCGATCGCCATCATTTCGCTGGTGCTGGCGTTTGCGGCCACCATCTACCCGAGCTGGCGCGCCAGCCGCGTCAACCCCGCCGAGGCCCTTCGTTATGAGTGAGATTGTTTTGCAGGCCCGTGGCCTGAGCAAACGGTTTACCGAAGGACGGCTTGATGTCGCGGTGCTGCAGGGGGTGGACCTGCAGGTGCAGCGCGGTGAGACGCTGGCCATTGTCGGCGCTTCCGGTTCCGGCAAGAGTACGCTGCTGCACCTGTTGGGCGGGCTTGATGCGCCGACGACCGGCTCGGTCCAGTTGATGGGGCAGGCGATGTCCACGCTGTCGCCGGCGGCCCAGGGCCAGTTGCGCAACCAGCACCTCGGCTTCGTCTACCAGTTCCACCATCTGTTGCCGGAATTCAGCGCGCTCGACAACGTGGCCATGCCGTTGTGGATCCGGCGCCAGGAGCGCGCCGAAGCGGCGCAGACCGCCGCGCGCATGTTGGCGGCGGTCGGGCTGGCCGAGCGCGTGTTGCACCGCCCGTCCGAACTGTCGGGCGGTGAGCGCCAGCGCGTGGCGATTGCGCGCGCGCTGGTGACGCAGCCGGCCTGCGTGCTGGCCGATGAGCCGACCGGCAACCTGGACCGCAGCACGGCCGACGGCGTGTTCGAACTCATGCTGCGCCTGGCGCGCGAGCAGGGCACGGCCTTCATCGTGGTGACACACGACGAGACGCTGGCGGCGCGCTGCCAGCGTCAGCTCCGACTGGAGCAGGGGCGGTTGAGCGCCTGAACGGCGGTGGGGCGATGCGATTCTGGATCGACACCCATTGCCATCTGGACGCCCCGGAATTCGCCCCGGACGTGGCTGCCGTACGCGAACGTGCACGGGCGCGTGGCGTAGCGCACTGCGTGCTGCCGGCGGTGCAGGCGCAGGACTTCGAGCGGGTGCGTACGCTGGCCCATGAGTCCGGCGACAGCTACGCGCTGGGCATCCACCCTTTGTACGTGAAGCAGGCGCAGGATGACGACCTGGCCCGGCTCGATGCCGCGCTGACCGCACAGCGCGACGACCCGCGCCTGGTGGCGGTGGGCGAGATCGGGCTCGACTACTTCGTGCCGGAGCTTTGCGCCAGCCCGCTGCGCGAGCGGCAGGAATTTTTCTATGTCGAGCAGCTCAAGCTGGCGCGCCAGCACGGCTTGCCGGTCATCCTGCACGTGCGCCGTTCGGCGGACATGCTGCTCAAGGGCTTGCGCGCGGTCGGCAATGGGGGCTATCAATGGCAGGGCATTGCCCACGCCTTCAACGGCAGCGCGCAGCAGGCGCAGGCTTTCATCGCCCTGGGGCTCAAGCTCGGCTTCGGCGGCGCGCTGACCTACGAGCGTGCCGAGAACCTGCGCCGGCTGGCGACCACGCTGCCGCTGGAGGCGCTTGTGCTGGAGACCGATGCGCCCGACATGCCGCCGCACTGGCTGTACCAGACGGCCGAAGCGCGGGCTGCCGGTACGCCGCAAGGCCGAAACGAGCCGGGCGAACTGCCGCGCATCGCGCAGGTGCTGGCTGAGTTGCGCGGCATCGAGCCGGAGGTGCTGGCCGCGGCAACCACGCGCAATGCCATGGCGGCTCTGCCGCGCCTGCAAGCCTTGCTGCCGGCGTGACACCATGACGCGCAAGCCGCAACCCGTTGTTCCGCAAGCCGGTGCCGAGCGGCTGTTTGGCTTGCCGCCCATCGTTTCGGCCACCACCCGCCTGCTGATCCTGGGCAGTTTCCCCGGTGTGGCCTCGTTGCGGGCGCAGCAGTACTACGGCCACCCGCACAACCAGTTCTGGAAGATTTTGCAAGCGATTTGGCCTTCTGTGCCAATGGATACGGGCACCAACAGCTATGAAAAACGTAGCACTTGGCTGCTCGACCGGGGTCTGGGGCTGTGGGATGTCTATGCCAGCTGCGAGCGCAGCGGCAGCCTGGACAGTGCCATCCGCAACCCGCAGGTCAACGACTTTGCCAGTCTCAAGGCGCATTGCCCGCAGCTGAGGATGATTGCGCACAACGGCGGCGAGAGCTTCAAGCATGCGAAGCTGGTGCGACACAGTCTCGGTATCGAGGATTTCGCCGTGGTGAAGCTGCCGTCCACCAGCCCGGCCAATGCGAGCTGGAGTTTCGAGCGCAAGCTGGCCGCCTGGCGGGCGGTGATGGTCGAGGCCGGTCTGGTCTGAAGCACACCGCGCAGGCGGGCGGCGGCGTTTGGGGATAATGCCCCGATCTTGAAAACACGCCAACACACTCTCCCCGAAGTCCACTTCTCCGACGAAGGCGACATCCGCCACATGCACCTGGGCACCATCTGGATCCAGGGTTCCATGGACATGGACGACCCGACCGCGCTGGTGCACGAGTACGTCCAGCGCATGATGGCCTGGCTGCTGTTCGTCGATCCGGCCACGGTGCCGCAGCGCCAGGCGGTGCAGCTCGGCCTGGGCGCCGGCTCGCTCACCAAGTTCTGCGCCAAGGTGCTGCGCATGAAGACCACCGCCATCGAGCTCAACCCGCAGGTGCTGCACGCCTGCCGCGGCTGGTTCCATCTGCCGGACGACAGCGCGAAGCTGCAGGTGATCCTGGCCGATGCGGCGCAGGAGATCAAGAAGCCGCAGTGGTGGGGCACGGTCGACGCGCTGCAGGTCGATCTGTACGACGACGAGGCTGCCGCCCCGGTGCTCGACAGCGCGGAGTTCTATGCCGACTGTCGGCGTCTGCTGACCGAGGAGGGCTGCATGACGGTCAACCTGTTCGGCCGCTCCTCCAGCTTCGACCGCAGCGTGGAGAAGATTGCCGCCGCCTTTGGCCGCGATGCTATCTGGGCCTTCAAGGCGACGCGCGAAGGCAACACGGTGGTGCTGGCGCAACGCACACCCAGCCGCCCGAAGCGGGCCGAGCTTGCCGCGCGGGCCGAAATCATCCAGACTCAGTGGGGCCTGCCGGCGCCCAAGTGGCTGCGCGGTTTCAAACCGATTGAATGAGTGCCAATGTGAAAATCAAAACCCTGGCCAAGACGCTGCATGCCGGCCCGATTGACTGGCGCCGAATGGTGGAGTGGTTGCTCGCGGATGGCGTGATCTCGGACGAGGAGGCGCAGCGCACCATTGCACGCTGCGCCCAGGCCGAGAGCGTGCAGCATCCCCTGTTGCGCCTGGCCAGCGTGTCGATGCGTCGCGCCAGCGATCAGAAGCCGCTCGATATCGAAACCCTGACGCAGTGGCTGGCTGGCCGCGCCGGGCTGGACTACTTGCGCATCGACCCGCTCAAGGTCGATGTGGGCAAGGTGGCCGACATCATGAGTGCGGCCTACGCCGAGCGCCATCGCGTGCTGCCGGTGCAGGTGACGCCGACCGAGGTGGTGGTGGCCACCGCCGAACCCTTTCTCACCGACTGGGTGGGCGAGGTCGAGCGCCAGAGCCGGCGCAGCGTGCGCCGCGTGCTGGCCAACCCGCAGGATATCCATCGTTTTACCGCCGAGTTCTTTGCGCTGGCCAAGTCGGTGCGCGCGGCGGTCAAGGCCGGTAGCGGCGCCGGCGGCGCCAGTTTCGAGCAGCTGGTGGAACTGGGCAAGAGCAACAAGCAGCTCGATGCCAACGACCAGGGTGTGGTGCAGGTGGTGGACTGGCTGTGGCAGTATGCCTTCGACCAGCGCGCCAGCGACATCCACCTGGAGCCGCGGCGCGAACAGGGCGTGATCCGCTTCCGCATCGACGGCGTGCTGCATCCGGTCTACCAGATGCCCATGGGCGTGCTCAATGCCATGACGGCGCGCATCAAGCTGCTGGGCCGCATGGACGTGGTGGAGAAGCGCCGGCCGCAGGACGGCCGTATCAAGACGCGCAACCCGCGTGGCGACGAGGTCGAGATGCGGATCTCGACCCTGCCCACGGCGTTTGGCGAGAAGATGGTGATGCGCATCTTCGACCCCGACACCACGGTCAAGGATCTCGATGCGCTGGGCTTCACGCCGCACGACGCGCAGCGCTGGGAGGCCCTGGTGACGCGGCCGCACGGCATCATTCTGGTAACCGGGCCCACCGGCTCGGGCAAGACCACGACGCTGTATTCCACCTTGAAGCGCGTAGCCACTGAAGAGGTGAACGTCAGCACGGTGGAGGACCCGATCGAGATGATCGAGCCGGCCTTCAACCAGACCCAGGTGCAGCCGCAACTCGACTTCAGCTTTGCCGAAGGGCTGCGCGCCCTGATGCGGCAGGACCCGGACATCATCATGGTGGGCGAGATCCGCGACCTGGAAACCGCCGAGATGGCGGTGCAGGCGGCGCTCACCGGCCACCTGGTGTTCTCCACTCTGCACACCAACGACGCGCCGTCGGCCATCACGCGGCTGATGGAGCTCGGCATTCCGTCCTACCTGATCAATGCCACGGTGCTGGGCGTGCTGGCGCAGCGCCTGGTGCGCACCCTGTGTGCGCAATGCAAGGTGCTGGACGCGACCGCCACACGCGAGGCGCTGGCCGAGGTGGTGAAACCCTGGCAGCTCAGCGGCGGCTACCAGCCCTACAAGGCGGTGGGTTGCGTCGATTGCCGCATGACCGGCTTCCTGGGCCGCATGGGCCTGTACGAGTTGCTGGTGGTGAGCGAGGCCTTCAAGGACAAGGTCAGCCGCGAGCCCAGCATCGACGCCCTGCGGCGACAAGCCGTGAGTGATGGCATGCGCCCGCTGCGCCTGGCCGGCGCCCTGCGCGTGGCCGAAGGCCTGACCGTGCTGGACGAGGTGTTGAGCGCCACGCCGCCGCTGGTCTGAACGCACCAGGGCTGTGCGAGCGGGCGGAGACCAAGGGTATTCCCGGGGCCTTGCTGTCCGTTGCGTGTCAGGCATAGGTGGAATCCACATCCGGGCGCAGGGGCTTTCCGTTGCAGAATCGACGGTTTGGGAATTGTTCGCAGGAGACTGTTTGTGAAGATCAAGAGTCAAAAAGACTTTTTCTCCGGGCTCATGTTCACCACTGTTGGTGTTGGCTTTGCCTGGGGTGCCGTCGGCTATAACGTGGGCACCGGCGCCCGCATGGGGCCGGGTTACTTCCCGCTCATGTTGGGCATTGTCCTGGCCATCCTGGGCGGACTGATCATGTTCAAGGCTCTGGTTGTCGAGACTGAGGACGGCGACAAGATCGGCAAATGGGCCTGGAAGCCGCTGGTATTCATCATCAGCGCCAACCTGTTGTTCGGCATCATGATCGGCGGTCTGCCCAGCATCGGCCTGCCCCCCATGGGCCTGGTGGCCGGCATCTTTGCCCTGACCATCGTAGCCAGCCTGGCGGGTGAGCGTTTCAAACTCAAGGAAGTGCTGGTCCTGGCCGCCGTCCTGGCGGTGGGCAGCTACCTGGCTTTTGTGATGCTGCTCAAACTGCAGTTCCCGGTCTGGCCGACCTTCATCGCGGGCTGAGGAGAACAAGAACATGATGGATTTGATCAACAACCTCTCGATCGGCTTTGGTGTTGCTTTCACCGCACAGAACCTGATATACGCCTTCGTCGGCTGCCTGCTGGGCACGCTGATCGGCGTGCTGCCCGGCGTCGGCCCGATTGCCACCATCGCCATGCTGCTGCCGGCTACCTATGCGCTGCCACCGGTGGCAGCGCTGATCATGCTGGCCGGTATCTACTACGGTGCCCAGTACGGTGGCTCCACCACCGCCATTCTGGTGAACCTGCCGGGCGAGTCGTCCTCGGTGGTGACCGTGATCGACGGCTACCAGATGGCGCGCCAGGGGCGTGCGGGCCCGGCGCTGGCCGCGGCCGGCCTGGGTTCCTTCTTTGCCGGTTGCGTCGGCACGCTGATTCTGGCGGCCTTTGCCGCACCGCTGACCGAGGTGGCCTTCAAGTTCGGCCCGGCCGAGTACTTCTCGCTCATGGTGTTGGGCCTGATCGGCGCCGTGGTGCTGGCGTCGGGTTCGCTGCTCAAGGCGGTGGCCATGATCGTGCTGGGCCTGCTGCTGGGCCTGGTGGGGACCGACGTGAACTCGGGTGTGGCACGCTTCTCGTTCGACATTCCAGAACTGACCGACGGCATCGGCTTCATCACCATCGCCATGGGCGTGTTCGGCTACGGCGAGATCATTGCCAACCTGTCGCACTCCGAGGACCAGCGTGAAGTCTTCACTGGCAAGGTCAAGAATATCTATCCCACGGCCCGGGATATGAAGCTCATGTTCCCGGCCATCCTGCGCGGTACGACCATCGGCTCCATCCTGGGGATCTTGCCCGGCGGTGGTGCACTGCTGGCGGCCTTTGCGGCCTATACGATCGAGAAGAAGACCAAGCTCAAACCGGGCGAAGTGCCGTTCGGCAAGGGCAACATCCGCGGCGTGGCGGCACCCGAATCGGCCAACAATGCCGGTTCGCAGACCTCCTTCATTCCGCTGCTGACGCTGGGCATCCCGCCCAACGCCGTGATGGCGCTGATGGTGGGTGCCATGACCATCCACAACATCCAGCCCGGCCCGCAGGTGATGACCAGCAACCCCGAGCTGTTCTGGGGCCTGATCGCTTCCATGTGGATCGGCAACCTGATGCTCATCGTGCTGAACCTGCCGTTGATCGGCATGTGGATCAAGCTGCTGACGGTGCCCTACCGCTGGCTGTTCCCGTCGATCGTGCTGTTCTGCGCCATCGGCGTCTATTCGACCAACAACAACACCTTCGATATCTGGATGGTGGCGATCTTCGGTGTCATCGGCTACGGCTTCATCAAGCTCGGCGTCGAACCGGCGCCCTTGCTGCTGGGCTTCATCCTGGGCCCGATGATGGAAGAGAACCTGCGCCGAGCCCTGCTGCTGTCGCGCGGCGACTGGAGCGTGTTTGTCACGCGCCCGCTGTCGGCCGGTTTGCTGGCGGCTGCCGCCTTGCTGCTGGTCATCGTGATGCTGCCGGCGATCAAATCCAAACGTGAAGAGGCCTTCGTCGAAGACTGATATTCCACCTCACGGGTGGCAGAAGCGGCACCTGCGGGTGCCGTTTTTTTGTCTGCTGCCGGCCTGTCAAGGACCTGACACCGCCTTGCGTCACAATGAGGCCCAGAGGATGCCATGCAACTGAAAAATCACCCGTTCCAGCACCCGCTCAGGGTGGCGCTGCACAACGAAATCCATGCCCGGCCGCCCGAGGCGATGAGCACGCCGCTGGCGATCTCGCATGTGGTCATGGTCTGTGATGCCGCCCAGCGCGAAGCCAGCCGCGCCCATGTGGTGGCGCTGCTGCGCGACCACCATCTGCCGCTCCCCGATGCCCACACCACGCATTTCCGCATGGACGTCGGGCCGTTCCGTTTGCGCTGGGAGCTGCATACCGAGTTCGTTTCCTGGACGTTCCTGCGCGTGCTGCCCTCGGCCAGCTACGCCGGCGACGAGCCCGAGCCGGCTCTTGAGGTGGTGCCGCAGGACTGGTTCGCTGCCTTGCCGGGCCAGTGCCTAGCCAGCCTGCACTTGTGGGCGCTGCCCAAGCAGGACGGGGCCGGCGGCCTGGTACGCCACGTGCTGCACGAGGACTCGCTGGTGGCCTCCGGCGTGGCCGGCGGCGCCGGCGAGGTCTACACCGATTTCGCCATCCATGCCGACGGTTTCTCGCGCATTTTGCTGTTCGTCGATCCGCTCGGCAGTACGGCCGATGCCGGGGCACACATGACACCGCGCCGCCTGGGCCGGCTGGTGCAGCGGCTACTGGAAATAGAAACCTATCGCATGGCCGCCTTGCTGGGCCTGCCGGCAGCACGTGAGGCTTCCAGCATCCTGGGATCGGCAGAACGCGAGCTGGCCGAGCTGGCCGAGTCCATCCGCACTGCCACGCGCAACGACGAGCCGCGCCTGCTCGATCGCTTGACCAAGCTGGCGGGGAAGGTGGAGAGCCAGTACGCGTCCACCCATTCGCGCTTTTCCGCCAGCACCGCTTATTTCGAACTGGTCGACAAGCGCATCGACGACATCACCGAGAGCCGGCTGGTCGGCATGCAGACCATCCGCGAGTTCATGGACCGGCGCCTGTCGCCGGCGCGCAGCACCTGCGACTGGGTCACGCGCCGGCAGGATGCGCTGTCGCAACGCGTCTCGCGTATCAGCAACCTGCTGCGCACGCGCGTCGAGATCGAGCAGCAGCAGAGCAGCCAGGCCCTGCTGGCCACCATGAACCAGCGCCAGGACCTGCAGCTCAAGCTGCAGTCCACGGTCGAGGGCCTGTCGGTGGCGGCCATCACCTACTACATCGTCGGCCTGGTGAGCTACCTGGCCAAGGGCGCGCACAGCCTGGGCTGGCCGCTGTCCGGCGAGACCACGGCGGCGCTGGCGGTGCCGCTGGTCGGTTTTGCCGTCTGGTGGTCGCTGCGCAAACTGCATCGCAAGATCGTGGGGCATGACGGCCATGAGAGTTAAATCCCTGTATGGCCTGCTGCTGGCCGCCCTGTGCATCGGCCTGCCGGCTGCGGCCCAGACCTATCCGGCCAAGCCGGTCCGTCTGCTGGTGCCGTTCCCGGCCGGTGGCGCGACCGACATCCTGTCGCGTGCGCTGTCGCAGGAGCTGGGCAAGAAGCTCGGCCAGCCGGTGGTGGTGGACAACCGGCCCGGTGCCGGCGGCACCATCGGCGCCGATGCCGGCGCCAAGGCCGCACCCGACGGCTACACGCTGCTGCTGACAACCTCGAGCACGCACAGCATCGGGCCGGCTATCAACCCGCGCATCCTGTACCACGTCGAAACGGACTTCACGCCCATCGCCCAGGTGGCGACCTCGCCCAACATCGTGCTGGTGCCGCTGTCCTCGCCGGCCAGGACGCTGCGCGAGTTCGTCGACTACGCGCGCAAGAACCCGGGACGCCTGAACTACGCCTCCAGCGGCAACGGCGGCATCGTGCACCTGACCACCGAGTACTTCAAGGCCGAGTCGGGCACCTACCTGGTCCACATTCCCTACCGCGGCACCGGGCTGGCCATGCCCGACCTGATCAGCGGCAAACTCGACCTGTTGATCGACTCGCTGGTCTCCGGCTTGCCGCACGTCAAGGAAGGCAAGCTGCGTGCATTGGGCGTCACCAGCCTCAAGCGCACCACGCTGGCGCCGGGTGTGCCGGCGGTGTCCGACGTGCTGCCGGGTTTCGAGTCCGTCACCTGGTTCGGCCTCTATGGTCCCAAAGGGCTGCCGGCCGATCTCACGGCCCGGCTCAACCAGGCGGTCAATGCCGCGCTGGCCGAGCCCGAACTGAAGGAACGCTTCGCCCGCCTGGGGGCCGAACCCGTCGGCGGCACGCCGCAGGCTTTTGCCGCCCTGGTCCGGAGCGAGACCGTGAAATGGAAAAAGATCATTGCCGAGCGCAAGATCACGCTCGATTGAGCATGCATGACTGAACCCACCATGAACTTCAACTACACCAACCCCTATACTTCCACCCGTCTGCCGGTCTTCGCTCGCAACGTTGTTTCCACTTCTCACCCGCTGGCGGCGCAGGCCGGCCTGCGCATGCTCTACAAGGGCGGCAACGCGGTGGATGCCGCCATTGCCGCGGCAGCGGCCATCACCATCACCGAGCCGGTCAGCAACGGCCTGGGCAGCGATGCCTTCTGCATTCTGTGGGACGGCAAGGAATTGCACGGCCTGAACGCTTCCGGCCGTGCGCCGCAGAGCTGGACGCCGGAATATTTCAAACGCAAGTACGGTGATGATGCGAAGAACCCGCCCAAGCGCGGCATCGATGCCGTCACCGTGCCCGGCGCGGTGGCCGGCTGGGTCGCCATGAGCGAACGTTTCGGCAAGCTGCCCTTCGCCGACCTGATGGAGCCGGCGATCGAGATTGCCGAGCGCGGTTACCTGCTGCCGGTGGTGGTGCAGCAGAAGTGGGCCGCGGCCACGCCCGAGCTGCAAGGCCTGCCGGGTTTTGCGCAGTCCTTCCTGCCCTGGGGCCGGGCGCCACAAGTGGGCGAGCTGTTCCAGTTCAAGGCGGCGGCACGCGGCCTGCGCGCCATCGCCGAGACCAAAGGCCAGGCCTACTACGGTGGCGAGATTGCGCAGGCGATCGAGAAGTTCGCCGCGCAGCACGGCGGCAGTCTCAAGGCCAGCGACTTTGCTGCTTACAAGCCGGAGTGGGTCAAGCCCATCGGCAAAAACTACCGCGGCTACACCCTGCACGAGATCCCGCCCAACGGCCAGGGCATTGCGGCGCTGATCGCCCTGGGCATCCTCGACAAGTTCGACCTGGGCTCGCTGCCGGTGGACAGCGTCGACTCGCAGCACCTGCAGATCGAAGCCATGAAGCTGGCCTTTGCCGACGTCTACCGCTACGTGGCCGAGCCCGCCAGCATGGAAGTGACGGCCGAGCAGATGCTGGACGACGCCTACCTGGCGTCGCGCGCCAAGCTGATCGACATGAAGAAGGCACAGGACTTCAAGGCCGGCAACCCGGTCAAGGGCGGCACCATCTACCTGACGGCGGCCGACGAGAACGGCATGATGGTCAGCTTCATCCAGAGCAACTACATGGGCTTCGGCTCCGGTTGCGTCGAGCCGAGCTTCGGCATCAGCTTGCAGAATCGCGGCCACGGCTTCAGCCTCGACGCCCAGGGCCACAACCCAGCCAATCTGGTGGCGCCGGGCAAGCGCCCCTTTCACACCATCATTCCGGCCTTTCTGACCAAGGACGGCCAGCCGGTCATGAGCTACGGCGTCATGGGCGCCAACATGCAGCCGCAGGGCCACATGCAGACCCTGGTGCGCATGCTGGACTACGGCCAGAACCCGCAGGCGGCCTGTGATGCGCCGCGCTGGCGCTACAACGCCGGGCTGGAGATCAACGTCGAAGCCAACATGAACCTGGCCACAGTGCAGGGCCTGGCCGAGCGCGGCCACCGCATGGAGGTCATCAACGACTCCTACCAGGACTTCGGCGCCGGCCAGTTCATCTGGCGCGCCGGCGACCCGAAGGTGCAGGGTTATGTGGCGGCCAGCGATGCACGACGCGACGGGCTGGCGGCCGGGTTCTGACCGGTGGGCGAAAGTTGTTAACGAAATTCGACTCTGGCCCTTGTGAAACCTGCGCAAAGTGCTACTAAAAACGTAGCATTCGGCTTGCTTTTTGCTGTCTTCGGTGCCATTGCCTTCAGCGGCAAGGCGATCATCGTCAAGCTGGCTTATCGCCATGGCGTCGATGCGGTCACGCTCATCATG
The DNA here is from genome assembly GCA_001797315.1 of Curvibacter sp. GWA2_64_110. Classification (GTDB taxonomy): domain Bacteria; phylum Pseudomonadota; class Gammaproteobacteria; order Burkholderiales; family Burkholderiaceae_C; genus Hylemonella. The sequence goes on along the minus strand of MGPC01000018.1, from coordinate 239,091 downwards.
TATCGCATGTTGTTCGCGCTGCCGCTGTTCGCCGCCATGGCCTGGTGGTCCAGCCGTGGCAAGGCAGCGCTGACGCGGCGTGACTGGCTGGGCGTGCTCGGCCTGGGTTTCAGCGGCTACTACCTGGCCAGCTTCCTCGATTTCGCCGGACTGGCCTTTATTTCCGCTTCGCTGGAGCGGCTCATTCTCTACCTCACACCTACCCTGGTGCTGCTGATCGGTTTTCTGCTCTACGGACGGCGTATCAGCCGCGCACAGGCCGGGGGCATGTTGATCAGCTACGCCGGCGTGCTGCTGGTGTTCGGTCGCGAGGTGACGCTGGCCGGTGCCGACGTGGCCTGGGGTTCGTCGCTGGTTTTCCTCAGCGCCATCAGCTATGCGCTGTACCTGAGCTACAGCGGCGAGCTGGTGCAGCGCCTGGGCTCGCTGCGCCTGGTCGGGCTGGCGACCAGCGTGGCCTGTCTTCTTTGCATCCTGCAGTTCGTCTTGCTGCGCCCGCTCTCTGCCGCGCAGGTGGCGTCCGCGGTGATCTGGCTCTCGCTGCTCAACGCCATCGCCTGCACCGCGGTGCCGGTGCTGCTGGTGATGATGGCCATCGAGCGCATCGGCGCCGGTGTGGCGGCGCAGGTCGGCATGATCGGGCCGATGTCCACCATCCTGATGGGTGTGTGGCTGCTGGGCGAACCCTTCACGCTCTGGATTGCGGCCGGCACCGTGCTGGTGGTGGCCGGCATCTTCGTCTTCAGCAGAGGGAGATGAACACCCCCAGGCTCCGATCCCTGCGTTCGCTACGCCACCCCCCTTGAGGGGGCGCACTCAGCGGCCCGGCCAAGCCGGTTCCGCGAGTGCCCTGGATAGGACGTGGTGATGAGTGGGCCTTTATCATCGGCTAAATTTTTGTTTGAAATGAGAGGATCGCTATGGATTTGGGAATCGCAGGCAAGTGGGCGCTGGTGGGCGGCGCCAGCAAGGGGCTGGGTTTTGGCTGCGCCCAGGCACTGGTGCGCGAAGGCGTCAACGTGCTGATCGTGGCGCGCGGTGCCGAGGCGCTGCAGGCCGCGGCCGACCAGCTCAAGGCCGAGGCCAAGGGGACGCAGGTTCTGGCGGTGGCCACGGACATCACCACCGTTGCCGGCCGCGAGGCGATCTTCGCGCAGCGCAAGGACTTCGACATCGTGGTGACCAATGCCGGCGGCCCGCCGCCCGGCGACTTCCGCGACTGGGACCGCGAGACCTGGATCAAGGCGGTGGATGCCAATATGCTGACGCCGATCGAGCTGATCAAGGCCACCGTGGACGGCATGGCCGCGCGTGGTTTCGGTCGCATCATCAACATCACCTCCAGCGCGGTGAAGGCCCCGATCGACATCCTGGGCCTGTCCAACGGTGCGCGCAGCGGCCTGACCGGCTTTGTGGCCGGCGTGGCGCGCAACCCCAAGCTGGCAGCCCGGGGCGTGACCATCAACAACCTGTTGCCGGGGGCCTTCGAGACCGACCGCCTCAAGGCCACGATGGTGGGGGCAGCCCAGAAAACCGGCCAGAGCATCGATGCCGTGGCCGAGGCGCGCAAGAAGACGATTCCGGCGCAGCGCTTCGGCAGCGCCGAAGAGTTCGGCGCCATCTGTGCCTTCCTGTGCAGCCAGCAGGCCGGCTACATGAACGGCCAGAACGTGCTGGCGGATGGTGGTGCCTACCCGGGTACCTACTGAGGAAACAGAAAAGTCAGGCCGCTGTGTGAGGTCGGCCTGTACCGACTACCTGCGCACTGGTGCCGCAGCAGGCGGGGGCGGCAGGGTGCTCTTGGGGCTGACCGTCAGCGTGGCCAGCGAGCCGCCCATGACGCCGGCTTCGGTCAGCTCGACGGTGGCGCTGCGGTCGGCCTTGGTGAAGACCAGCAGGCTGCTCTTGCCGCGCACCGCACTCACCAGCGTCCAGCCCTGCTGCGGGTACTGCTCGAGAAAGAAGTTGTAGGCGGCATTGGGGTTCTGGCCCAGTTCCAGCACCACGCGCCCGATCCAGTTTTCGCCCGAGCCCATGATCAGTGACTGGCTGTGGTTGATCTTGGCGCCGGCCGGCAACTGGGTGTTGACGATCAGGTCGTTCATCGTGCCGGAACCACCGCTGGTGTCGCCACCTGAGGTGGTGGCGCATCCCGACAGGAGGATGAAGATGGACAGCAGCAGGGACTTGATGGCGACAGGTTTCATGGCGAATTCCAGCAATGGCAATTGGCAGAGACTCAACGTCGTGACGATACCACGATGCCGCCCACGATCAGCGCAAATGCGGCGCCATGGTAGACCTGCGGCAACTCGCCCAGCAGGGCCGAGGACAGTACGGCGGCGAACAGCGGTGTCAGGTTGGAGAAGAAGGCCGCCGCCGCCGGCCCGGCGCGCTGCACGCCGGCGCCCCAGCAACGGTAGGCCAGCAGGGCCGGCCCGAGGGCCACGAACAGCAGGGCAGCGGCCAGCGGCCAGCCCCAGGCGATGTGCACGTCGGTCAGCAGCCACTCGCCGGCCGCGAACAAGGCCGACCAGCCCAGCCCGAGCACGATTTGCGCCATCAGGAAGGCCGCCCAGTCGCCACGCATGCCCGCCGGGTCCTTGGCCGGTTGCGCCAGCATCCAGCTGTACCAGGCCCAGGCGATGGCGGCCAGCAGCACGTAAAGGTCGCCCGGTACCAGGCGCACGCTCAGGAGCGAAGCCAGCTGGCCGCGGCTCAGGACCAGCAGCACGCCGCTGATCGACAGGCAGGCGCCCAGCAACTGGCGGCGGGAAATCCGTGCGCCGAAGAACAGGCGGCCGATCAGCAGCATCCACATCGGCATGCTGGCGGCCACCAGCGTGACGTTGATCGGCGTGGAGGTGTGCAGGGCCAGGTACTGCAGAGCGTTGTAGCAGCCGACGCTGAGCAGGCCCAGCACGGCAAAGCGGCGCCAGTGCGTCCACAGGCCGCTGCCCGGACGCAGCACGCCAGCCGCCAGCGGCAGCAGCAACACGAAAGCCAGCAGCCAGCGCAGCAGGTTGAGCGTCATCGGCGGCACCAGCGGCCCCACCATGCGGCCGACGACCGCATTGCCGGCCCACATCAGCGGTGGAATGATCAGGAGCAGGGCGGTGGCGGGGGTCAGGCGTGCATGCATCGCCCGCACTGTAGCAAGACGTCCTGGCCTTTGCTGTCATGGGTGTTTTTACTTCGTGGCCGTACGTTCAGCGACAATTCGCGACAATAGAATTCCACGATTCATTCCAGGAGACATTGCATGACACAAATTGCATCGCGCGCCGTGCGCATCGACCAGAACGGCGGCCCCGAGCAGCTCAGGATTGTGGACGTGACGGTGGGCGACCCCGGCCCGGGCGAGATCCGCATCCGCCACAAGGCAGTTGGCCTGAACTTCATCGACGTCTACCAGCGCTCCGGCCTGTACCAGTTGCCCATGCCGCTGCAGCTCGGCATGGAGGCCTCGGGTGTCATCGAAGCGGTGGGCGAGGGGGTCACGCACCTCCAGGTGGGCGATCGCGCCGCCTATGCCAGCCAGCCGCCCGGCAGCTACTGCGAGGTGCGCGTGATGCCGGCCAAGTGTGTGTGCAAGCTGCCCGACGCGATTTCGTTCGAGACCGGTGCCGCCATGATGCTCAAGGGCCTGACGGCGCAATACCTGCTCAAGAAGACCCGCCCGGTCGAAGGCCTGCAGCCGGGCGACTTCGTGCTGTTCCATGCCGCGGCCGGCGGCGTCGGCCTGATCGCCTGCCAGTGGGCCAAGGCGCTGGGCCTGCAGCTCATCGGCACCGCCGGTTCGGATGCCAAATGCGAGTTGGCCCGGGCGCATGGCGCGGCGCATGTGATCAACTACACGAAAGAGGATTTCCTGCCGCGCGTGAAGGAGATCACCGGCGGCCGGGGCGTGAAGGTGGTGTACGACTCGGTGGGCAAGGACACCTGGGACAAGTCGCTCGACTGCCTGATGCCTTTCGGCCTGATGGCCAGCTTCGGCAATTCCTCCGGCGCAGTGCCGCCGTTCGCCCCGGGCATTCTTGGCGCCAAGGGTTCGATCTACGTCACGCGCCAGACCCTGTTCAGCCACATCGTCACGCGCGAAAGCACGCAGGCCATGGCCGACGATCTGTTCGACGTGGTGGTCAGCGGCAAGGTCAAGATCCGGATCGACCAGCGCTACCCGCTGGAGCAGGTGCAGCAGGCGCACCGCGACCTGGAAGCACGCAAGACCACCGGCTGCACCATCCTGACGCTGTAGGCGGCTTCAGAAGCGCAACAGGGACAACACCAGCTGCGGTGCGGTGTTGGCCTGCGCCATCGGTGAAGGAGGTCAGCTCGATGCTCATCTGCGCGCCGTCGGCGGTGATGCCGTCTGTTCGCTGATCAGCCGTTCTGCATCCGTGAGCCAGCCGCCGTTGCGCAGGCCATCCAGTACGGCCAGTTGCGTCAGGTCACCCACCGCGCTGTTGCGTGCCTGGTCGAAAATGAACTCACCGTTGAATTTGGCGCTGCTGGAGATCCGGTCGACCTCCTGCTTCAGCTGGTCGACTTCCGCCTGCAAGGCCTGCCGGTCGGAGTCGGACATCATGGAATTGCCGGCCTGAACAGCCAGTTCGCGCATGCGCATCAGGTTCTCGCTGACGCTTGCCAGGCCACCATCGGCTGTCTGGAGGTAAGAGATGCCATCGTTCGCATTGCGCGCCGCCATGTTGTTGCCGCGAATCTGGGCCGTCATGCGCTCGCTGATGGCCAGTCCGGCTGCATCGTCGCGTGCGCTGTTGATGCGCATGCCGGTGGACAGCCGCTGCAGGGTCGTGGCCAGCGTCGAGCCCGTACCCGCTGCTGGCGTTGCACGGTCAGTGCTGAGACGTTGGTGTTGATCCCAGTCCCATGGCAATGTCTGCGTGTTGCTGTTCCTTTGGATGGGCCAGGCCCGAACACGGTCGGGCCCGACCGCACCTTCTCGTGTTTTCGACATGCCGGCTGAAAACTTTTAGGCAGGGAATGCACGTGCTAAGCTTTTCGGGCTAGCAGCCGATAACACACGGGAGGAACATCAATGCGCGAGGCAGAGGCATGAAACTGTCCAGTTCAGGGCAGTCGCAGGCGCAGGCGGCGATCCTGCATGAACAGGTGGGACAGCTGTATGACAAGCTGCCGTTTGCCATCATCAGCAACTTTGCCATTTCGGCCGGCCTGGTGGGCATGCTGTGGGTCGGCGGCGTGCCGCGCGAGATCCTGCTGGGCTGGCTGGCCGGCGTCTTCGTGCTGGGCGTGCTGCGCTGGGTGTTGCAGCTGTATTTCCGGCACCGGCAGGGTGCGGCGTCCGATCCCGTCCGTTGGGTCAGGCTGTATGTCGTGACGTCGCTGTTGTCGGGTGCTTTGCTGGGGGCGGCCGGCCTGCTTTTTTTTCAGCATCAATTGCTGGCGCTGTTTGCCCTGACCATCGTGCTGGGCATCATGTCGATCGGCTCGATCATGATGCATGCGGCCTACCTGCCGGCGCATGTGGCCTACCTGCTGCCGGTGATCCTGCCGTTTTCCCTGCGCTGCATCCTTGAATTCGAACTCATCTACGTCGCGGTGGGCGTGTTTGGCCTGTTGTTCCTGCCGGTCAACCTGTTGCTGGCGAGGAAAATCCAGAGCGGCCTGCTCGAATCGATCCACTTGCGCTTTCGCAATCAGCTCCTGATCCAGGAGCTGATCCGGCAGAAGGAGCTGGCCGAGGCGGCGCAGACGCGAGCCGAGCAGGCCAATATGGCCAAGACACGCTTTTTTGCGGCGGCCAGCCATGACCTGCGCCAGCCGGTGCAGGCCTTGGAACTGTTTTCCGCCACGCTGGAAAACGAATTGCAGGAACACCCCAGTCGTTCCCTGGTCGGCAACATCCGGGCCGTGGGCCGTGAGTTCAGCGACCTGCTCAGCGCCTTGCTGGATTTTTCGAAAATCGATGCCGCTGCGACCCAGCCGATGGTGCGCGACTTTCCCGTGGCCGACCTGCTCCAGCGCATGGCCGATGATTTCGTGCCACAGGCCCTGGCCCACGGACTGTGCTGCCGCGTCGTCATGAGCTCGGCCTGGGTACGCAGCGATCCCATCCTGCTGGAGCGGATCGTGCGCAACTTCATGAGCAATGCGATCAAGTACACGAAGAAGGGAAAAATTCTGCTGGGATGCCGGCACCAGGCGGGTAATCTGCGCATCGAGGTGCACGACACCGGTATCGGTATTGCGGCCCATCAGCAAAAGGAAATCTTCAACGAGTTCGTGCAGCTCGGCAATCCGGAGCGCGACCGTTACAAGGGCCTGGGCCTCGGGCTGGCCATCGTGGATGGCCTGGCGCGCATGCTCAAGCATCCGCTGACCTTGCGTTCGCAAGCGCAGTACGGCTCCATGTTCGCCGTGACGGTGCCTCTGGGCCGGCCGGGCGCCAGGCCGGCTGTCGAAGCGCAAGTGATGTATGGCCAGTCCCTGGACGCCTCGGTCCTGCTGGTGGATGACGATCAGTCCATCCGGCTGTCTGCCGCCAGACTGCTGGAGAACTGGGGCTATGCGGTGGTGACGGCGGAGTCTGCCGACGAGGCGCTCCATCTGCTGCGCAGCACGGGATTCCAGCCGGATGTGATGCTGGTCGACTATCGCCTGCGGGAGGGGCGTACCGGGGTGGAGGCGATCCGCCTGATTCGCGACCATTGCGGCCGGCAGGTGCCAGCGGCGATTCTCACCGGCGACACCGATCCGGAGCGCCTGCGCGAAGCTCGGGAGTCGGGTTATCCGCTGCTGCACAAGCCGCTGGCCGCCGGCAAGCTGCGCACTTTGCTGGCCAACTTGCTGCGGACGCAGCCGTGCACGCCATTGCTGCACAAGCCGTAGGGCCTGTGAACGCTATTTTTGCAGGTGCGAACAGGTCCTAGTTCAAGGCCGAGGCGCGTTCGACCAGAAAGTCGAGGAAGGCCCGTGTTTTGGCCGGCATGAACTTGCGCGTGGACAAGGCGGCGTAGGCGGTCACGCGCCCCAGTATCCAGTCGGGTAGCAGTCGTACCAGTTGCCCGTTGCTCAGGAACGGCCTGGCCATCAGTTCGGAGGCGGCGAAGAAGCCGACTCCATCGAGCCCGGCCTGCTGCAGGACGTCGAAGGTCTGGCTGCGCAGCACCGGCGTCACGGGAATTTCCAGCGGATCGGGTGCCGGCATGCTGGCCGAGGCCGGCTCCAGTCGCAGCCGGCGGTCGGCCTGATCCTGGCCGGGCAGTTCAGCGGTCTTGAGGTAGGCGTGCTGCATCAGATCCTCCGGCGTGCGCGGCAGACCATGGCGTTGCAGGTAGCCGGGGGACGCGCACAGGATCAGATCGCTCGTGCCCAGCGGGCGGGCGACCACATTGGCATCAAACCCTTCGTCTGCCGCCATCACCGCCAGATCGAAAGCCTCGAGGCGCGACAGCGGACGCGTGTCGATGGCCAGGTCGAGCATCAGCTTGGGCTGGCGTTCACGCCAGCGCGCGATGTTGGGGGCGATGAAGTAGGAGGCCATGGTCGGCGTGCTCAGCACGCGCACCGTGCCTTGCAGCTCCTTGCTGTGGGCCGCTGCCGCCATTTCGGCTTCCTCGATGTCCTGCAGGATGCTGTGCAGCCGTGCGCCGTACTCATTGCCGGCTTCGGTCAACGAGAGTTTGCGTGTCGTGCGGTGCAGCAGCCGCGTGCCCAGGCTCTGCTCCAGGTCCGCCACCAGACGCGTGACGACGGCCGGCGACATGTCCAGGGCGCGGGCGGCGCCGGCAAAACTGCCTTCTTCGACCACGCGCTGAAACGCGCGCATGGATTGGAGCCGGTCCATGAGGTACCTCTTGCTGAAATTCAAGAATCATTTTATTGCTAAATCAGAAATGGTTATTTGAAATAAACGCTGTTTTTCTTGAAATAAGGACGTCATAAAGTTCATTCCATCGATGATTCGAAACAAATAGTGAATCACCGAGGCTGGACAGATGAGGAAGAAATTTCCTGCCATGCCCAGAAAACTTTGTTTGTCTTCGAAAGGAAATTCACCATGAACAGCAAATACACCGCCGTCATCACCCTGGCCCTGGCAGCACTGGCCGCCGGCAACGCCCTGGCGGCCGGTCCGGCCGCCGCCAAGACACGCGCCGAAGTCCAGGCCGAACTGCTGGAAGCCCAGCGCAGCGGTGACCTCGTCGATCTCGGCACCGGCCAGAAGCTCAACGAGCTCTATCCCAACCGTTACCCGGCCAAGGTGGCGGCACCGAGCCGCAGCCGTGCGGAAGTCAATGCCGAGCTGCTGGAAGCCCAGCGCACCGGCGACATCGCCGATCTCGGTACCGGCCAAAAGCTCAATGAGATCTATCCCAACCGTTATCCGGCCAAGGCGGCTGCGCCGAGCCGCAGCCGTGCTGATGTCAATGCCGAGTTGCGGGAAGCCCGGCGCACCGGCGACATCGTCGATCTCGGTACCGGCAAGAAGCTCAACGAGCTCTATCCCAACCGTTACCCCACCAAAGGTTGAACGCAGGTCAGGGCATGCAAACGGCCGCAGGGAGCAACTCCCTGCGGCCGTTTTTGTTTGCTGGTTTCAGCGCGCCGCTTTGGGCTTGGCGCGCCAGTTGACCACCATGGTCTGGACCTGGTTGAGCAGGGTGCCCGGCAGCTTGAGCGGGCGGGTCTGGTCCAGCAGGATCTGCGCCATCAGGCGATCGCCCAGCAGGCGGGTGAACAGGCGCGACAGTGAAAAACCGGGCACGACCAGGCGTACCGTGCTGTCGATGGCGCGGATGACAAGCATGCCGGCGGCAAACAGCAGGCGCGACAACCAGGGCACCTGCTGGCGCAAGCCCAGCGCCTTGGCCGTGGTGCGGCCGCAGAGGTAGTGGGTCAGCAGCACAGGGAAGGGCTTGAGCACGCGCAGCGGCAGCACCTGCGCCATGGTCTGCATCAGGGCGCGTGTCAGGGCCGGGCGGCTGTCGGGCTCGACCTGGCGGGCGCGACCGCGCGCCTGCATGGCGGCAAAGAGTTCGGCCGCCTGCGCCATGGTGTCGGCCATCAGCTCGCGCTGCAGGCCCAGCACATGGCCCACCACGTTCCAGGTGTGCAGGTAGGCCTCCTCGTCGGCACGGCTCAGGCCCAGCCCGAGCCGGCGCAGGCTGCGCAGGAAGACGTAGCTGAAGGTCAGCAGGGTGTAGGCCTGCTCTTCCTGGTTGCAGGGCAGGCCCATGTCGCCCAGGTCCCAGCCGTGGGCATACAGGGTCTGCTGCATGTCGGTCGAAGCCTGCAGGGATGCCAGCGGCAGCACCCGGCGGGCCGCCGGATTCTGGCCGTCGGCTTCGAAAGCCTGCAGCGCGGCCTCGGGGTTGCCGCGCAGGATCAGGTTGCGGATGGTGGCGTGGATCAGCCGCACCTTGAGAATCTGCGCCAGCCCGCTGCCTTTCGGGTCCGTCAGGCCGCCTTGCATCATCACCGGAAAGATCATGGCTGCGGTGGCGCGGATGCGGTGGTCGGTGCGCGTCTCCAGCTGGCCGCTGGCGTGCAGCACGGTCGACAGGTCGGGGATCACGTAGCACTCGGGCAGGCTGGAGCAGAACAGCAGCAGGCAGGACAGCACGCCGAAGTCGATGAACAGTTCCTCGGCACGCGTGATCTTGGCCGGGTCGGCCCAGGCCGGCAGCACCTGCGCTGTGCGCACGTAGTCTTCCAGCAGGGCGGCAATCTCGGGCGGTGTGTCGCGGTCTTCAACGCGCCAGCCGATCAGGCTGCGGTTGTCCTGCCATTTGCCGAACAGGCGGTTGACGGCACCGAGCCGCTGCCATTGCGCGGCGTTGGTGCGCAGGGCATCGTCGCTGCTGCTGGTGGCCGCCACTTCGTGCCAGGGGCCGAGGATGCGGCTGACCGTGGTATCGGCCAGCGGGTCGGCCCGGTACCTCATGCGGTCGAGCAGAACGGGGTTGACGGTGCTCTCGGGTGCTTGCATGAGGTCTCCTCGTGAGGTGTTTTTATCTGCTGCGTCGCACCCGCAGCAGTTCGTCCAGGATCAGGCAGGCCGCGCCGATGGTGATGGCGCTGTCGGCCACGTTGAAGGCCGGGAAGTGCCAGCCGCGCAGGTGGAAGTCGAGGAAGTCGATCACGTAGCCGTGCAGCAGGCGGTCGATCACGTTGCCGACGGCGCCGCCCAGGATGCAGGCCAGGGCGAAGGAAAACAGCCGCTGGCCGGCGTGCGAGCGCAGCATGAACAGGATGAAGACCACCGCAGCCACCGCGATGCCGACGAAAAACCAGCGTTGCCAGCCCGAGCCGCTGGCCAGAAAGGAAAAGGCCGCGCCGCTGTTGTGCACGCGCACGATGTTGAAAAAGCTCGTGACGTAGGTGCTTTCACCCAGGTGGTAGTAGCCCAGGATCAGCACCTTGGAGAACTGGTCGGCCAGCAGCAGGATGAAGGCCAGACCAAGCCACTGCAGCATGCCGCCGGTACCTTGCGGTTTGCGTGAGGCCATCAGGCAACCTTTCTTGTTTCGCCGGCGCCGTGCAGGTTGCTGGTGCAGCGGCCGCACAGCGTCGGGTGGGTCGCATCGTGACCGACATCGTCGCGGTAGTGCCAGCAGCGCTCGCATTTGGCATGTTTTGAGGCCTCTACGCTCGTGGATATGGCGTCGCCAGCTACCAATTTGATAGCGGATGTGATGAAAACGAACTTCAGGTCCTCGCCCAGGCTGGCCAGCAGGGCGTGGTCGTCGGCGCCAACGGTGAGCGTCACTTCAGCTTGCAGCGAGGCGCCGACCTTGCCGTCGGCACGCAGCGCCTCGATGTCCTTGTTGACCACGTCGCGGATCTCGCGGATGCGGTTCCACTTGGTGAGCAGTGCGGCGTCGGGTGTACCCAGCGCCGAATAGGTTTCCATGAAGATCGAATCGGAATTGCCGAACACCTTCCAGGCTTCCTCGGCGGTGAAGCTCAGGAACGGTGCCATCCAGCGCAGCATGGCATGCGTGATCTGCCACAGTGCGGTCTGGGCGCTGCGGCGCGCCAGCGACTTCGGTGCCGTGGTGTAGAGGCGGTCCTTCAGCACGTCCAGGTAGAAGGCGCCGAGGTCTTCCGAGCAGTAGACCTGCAGCTTGGCCACCACCGGGTGGAACTCGTAGACCTCGTAGTGCGCCAGGATGTCGGCCTGCAGTTCGGCCGCGCGCGACAGGGCATAGCGGTCGATCTCCAGCAGCTGGTCGGCCGGTACGGCATCCTTGGCCGGATCGAAATCGCTCACGTTGGCGAGCAGGAAGCGCAGCGTGTTGCGGATGCGGCGGTAGCCGTCCACCACACGCGCCAGGATCTTGTCGTCGATGCCGAGGTCGCCCGAGTAGTCGGTGGCGGCGCACCACAGGCGGATGATCTCGGCGCCCATCTTCTCGCTGATCTGCTGCGGCGCCACCACATTGCCCACGCTCTTGCTCATCTTGCGGCCCTGGCCGTCCACGGTGAAGCCGTGCGTCAGCAGGCCCTTGTAGGGCGCGTGGTCGTACATGGCACAGGCGGTCAGCAGCGAGGAGTGAAACCAGCCGCGGTGCTGGTCATGCCCTTCCAGGTAGAGGTCGGCCGGCCAGGTGGACTGGGCGGCGTGGCTGTGCTTGAGCACGTGGAAGTGCGTGGTGCCGGAGTCGAACCAGACGTCCAGGATGTCGTTGACCTTGGTGTAGTGCACGGCGTCGGCGGCGCCCAGGATCTCCTCGGCCGTGACCTTGCTCCAGGCCTCGATGCCGCCGGCCTCCACCATGCTGGCGGCCTGGTCCATGATGGCCATGGTGCGCGGGTGCAGCTCGCCGCTGTCCTTGTGGATGAAGAAGGGCAGGGGCACGCCCCAGTTGCGCTGGCGCGAGATGCACCAGTCGGGCCGGCCGGCGATCATGTCGCGCAGGCGGGCCTTGCCATTTTCGGGGAAGAAGCCGGTTTCCTCGATGGCGGCGAGCGCCACCTGGCGCAGCGTCTTGGGGGCCTTGTCCTTGGTGAACACGCCCTCACCCTCGTCCATGCGCACGAACCACTGGGCGGCGGCACGGTAGATCACCGGCGTCTTGTGGCGCCAGCAGTGCGGGTAGCTGTGCGTGATGTCGTGGGTGGCGAACAGGCGGCCGGCATTGCGCAGCGCTTCGATCACCACCGGCACCGCCTTCCAGATGTTGAGGCCACCGAAGAGCGGGAAGTCGGGTGCGTAGCGACCATCGCCTTGCACCGGGTTCAGGATGTCATCAAAAACCATGCCGTGGGCGACACAGCTGTTGAAGTCGTCCACGCCGTAGGCGGGCGAAGAGTGGACCAGACCGGTGCCGTCCTCGGCGGTGGCGTAGTCGGCCAGGTACACCGGGCTGAAGCGGCGGTAGCCCGCATCGACGTCGTACAGCGGGTGCTTGAAGTTGATCAGTCCGAGGTTCTTGCCCAGCGTGGTGGCCAGCACCGCGCCCGTGAGCTGGTAGCGCTCCATGCACTTGTCGACCAGCACGGCCGCCAGCAGCAGCAGGCCGCGCTCGGTCTGCACCAGCGCGTACTCCAGCTCGGGGTTCAGGTTGAGCGCCTGGTTGGCGGGGATGGTCCAGGCGGTGGTGGTCCAGATCACCGCAAAAGCCGGCTGGTCCAGCTTGGGCAGGCCGAAGGCTGCGGCCAGCTTGTCGGGTTCGGCGCATTCGAAGCCTACATCCAGTGTGGTGCTCTTCTTGTCCTGGTACTCGATCTCGAACTCGGCCAGCGAGCTGCCGCAGTCGAAGCACCAGTAGACCGGCTTCAGACCGCGGTAGACGAAGCCGCGCTCCATGATGCGTTTGAGGGCGCGGATCTCGTTGGCCTCGTTGCCGAAGTCCATCGTGCGGTACGGGTTGTCCCACTCGCCAAGCACGCCGAGACGCTTGAAGTCGGCCATCTGGCCGGCGATCTGCTCGGTGGCGAAGGCGCGGCTCTTGGCCTGCACCACATCACGGGAGAGGTTGCGGCCATGCAGTTTCTCGATGGCGTTCTCGATCGGCAGGCCGTGGCAGTCCCAGCCCGGCACGTAGATGGCGTCCAGGCCTTTGAGCTGGCGCGCCTTGACGATCATGTCCTTCAGCACCTTGTTGACGGCGTGGCCGATGTGGATCTGGCCGTTGGCATAGGGCGGGCCGTCGTGCAGCACGAATTTGGGCTTGCCAGCGCGCGAGGCGCGCAGCTGCTTGTAGAGTCCTTTGTCTTCCCACTCCTTGACCCAGCCCGGTTCGCGCTTGGGCAGGTCGCCGCGCATGGGGAAGGGGGTGTCGGGCAGGTTCAGGGTGTTGCGGTAATCCGGTTTGTCGGTTTTGGTGTCAGACATGGCGATGGTGTTGTGAGGGCTTCGACAAGCTCGGCCCGAACGCACAGGTTGGGGCCACAAGAGGTAAGCCGTCTGCCCTGAGCTTGGTCCAAGGGCAAGGACGGTCGAGACAGATCGTCTAAATTCGGTCGCGCGTCGTCTGCCGGTGCGTCTCGGCGTGCATGGAGGCAAAAAACGCCCGTGCGTCGTCGCAGTCCTTGGTTATCCCCGCTGTCAGGGCGTCCAGACTGTCGTATCTGAGCTCGTCGTGCAGTTTGTGCAGCAGTTCCACGCGGATGATTTTACCGTAGGCCCCCTCGGCGCCCAGGGCGGGGGGCCAGTCCAGGCAATGGGTCTCCAGCAGCACGCGCCCGCCGTTCACATCATTGGGGTCGAGCGAGGGGCGTACACCCAGGTTGGCCACGCCGCGCAGCGGCTGGCCATAGGCCCCCACGCTCGGCACTGACGTGTCCTCGCTGCCCCCCGAGGGGGCGTTCGCCGCCTTGGGGCGGCCCGGCGGTGGCTCGGTCAGGCCGTGTACCAGCACGGCAAAGATGCCGCTGGCGGCCGGTTTCCAGTGGGCAAAGCGCAGGTTCAGGGTCTTGAAACCCAGTTCGCGCCCGAGCTTGCGGCCGTGCACCACGTGGCCCGAGATGTGGTACGGGTGGCCCAGCAGGCGCGCCGCGTCCGCCATGCGGCCCTCACCCAGTGCCGCGCGCACGGCCGAACTGGACACGCGCAGGCCATGCACTTCGTAGCTGTTCATGCGGGCCACGTCGAAACCGCAGGCTACGCCGGCGGCATCGAGCATGGCGTAGTCGCCGGCGCGTTTGGCGCCGAAGCGGAAGTCGTCGCCCACCAGCACATAGCGCGCGCCCAGGCCCTGCACCAGCACCTGGTCGATGAAGGCCTGCGGTGAGAGCGCGGCCAGTTGCGCATCGAAGGGCAGCACCACGGTCTGGTCTGCGCCGCAGCGTTCCAGCTCGGTCAGCTTGTCGCGCAACGTGCCCACACGCGCCGGTGCAATTTCGGGTTTGTGGGCGATGCCGGCGAAATAGTCGCGCGGGTGCGGCTCGAAAGTCAGCACGCAACTCGGCACGCCGCGTTGCTGCGCCTCGCTGCGCAAGAGCGCCAGCATGGCCTGGTGGCCGCGGTGCACGCCATCGAAATTGCCGATGGTCAAAGCACAGGCCGGGGCGATGCCGGGGTGGTGGAAGCCGCGGAAGACCTTCATCGGTTTGATATCGTTTTGATAGCAGGCGGCGCTGTAACGTAAAGCAACTGCCGCCAATTTGTCATGAAAACAGGGTATATTGTGACCCATGGCGAGGCAGCATGGCCCGGCCGGCTGCCACAGACGCAAGCGTTCCGTATGAATGGTTTTTGTGACCGGTCAGGAGGCGTGTTTTGAAAGTCTTGAAGCTGTCGGCCCAGGGCTTGCCCCAGTCGTGGATTTCGCTCGAAGAGGCGGTGCTGCACTACGCCGCCGATGAGGTGCGCTGGGAGTCCGGCGGCGAAGTGGCGGTGTTCCATGGCGGGCACAACGCCATCACCGGCCAGCAGTCCATCATCGCCGTCAACAGCATCATCGGCACCAAGGGCGTGCCCACGATCAACCCCTTCAACCTGCGGCCCAGCCTGACCAACAGCAAGCTGTTCATCCGCGACCGCAACATCTGTGCCTACTGCGGCGACCCTTTTCACGAGTCCGAGCTGACGCGCGAGCACATCATCCCGTTCGCGCAGAACGGGCAGGACCACTGGATGAACGTAGTCACCGCCTGCCGCGCCTGCAACCACCGCAAGAGCCACCGCACCCCCGAGCAGGCCAACATGCCCCTGCTCTATGCGCCCTACGTGCCCAGCTTGTGGGAGGACTTCATTCTGCGCAACCGCCGCATCCTGGCGGACCAGATGGAGTTCCTGATGGCCCACGTGCCCAAGTCCTCGCGCCTGCTCACCTGAGTCGCGACTGGATAGATCAGCCTTTCCCGGGCTTCGCAACGCGCGAGCAGTTTGATCGCAGGACACCGCGGAACCGGCTTTGCCGGGCCGCTGGTGTCGCCCCCTGCAAGGGGGGGGCGTAGCGACACGAAGTGCGCGCAGCCTGGGGGTGTGCCCCGTTCAGGCAAATACGCCGGCCGTCTCCTGCATGCGCGCCGACACCTCGCCCAGCTGGTGCAGGCTGTCGCCGAAGGTCATTTCCAGTTGCGTCAGCTTCTTGAAGTAGTGGCTGACGATGAGCTCGTCGGTCACGCCGATGCCACCGTGCAGCTGCACCGCCTGCTGGCCGACAAAACGCATCGACTGGCCCAACTGGTACTTGGCACGCGCCATGGCGCGGCGGCGCTCTTCCGCCGGGGCATTGAGCTTGAGGCTGGCGTAGTAGCTCATCGAGCGCGCCAGTTCCAGCTGCATCTTCATGTCGGCGACGCGGTGGCGCAAGGCCTGGAAGCTGGCGATTACCACGCCAAACTGCTTGCGTGTGTTCAGGTATTCCAGCGTGGCCGCCAGCGTCTGGTCCATCACGCCGACCGCTTCGGCGCAGGTGGCGGCAATGCCGATGTCCACCGCGTGCTCCAGCGCCGTCAGGCCCTCCAGCGTGACCAGTTGCGCCGGCGCATTGGCCAGCACCACGTCGGCCGCGCGGCCGCCGTCCTGCGTGCCGTAACCGCGCGTGGTGACGCCGGCAGCGCTGCGTTCGACCAGAAACAGGGCGATCTTGCCGTTCGCGTTGGCCGGCACCAGGAAGGCGTCGGCCTGGTCGCCGGCCGGCACCACGTTCTTGGTACCGGAAACGGTCCAGCCATTGGCGGTCTGGGTTGCTTGGGCATCGCACACATCGAGCTTGTAGCGTGCACGGCGCTCCTGCTGCGCCAGCACCACCAGCGCCTCGCCCGAGGCGATGCGCGGCAGCCAGGCTGCCTTGAGTTCGGCACCCGCGTAGCCGGCGAGCACGCCGCCGGCGATCAGGCTGTGCGCCAGCGGTTCGAGCACGATGCCGCGCCCCAGCTCTTCCATCACCACCATGCCGTCGACCGGGCCCATGCCGAGGCCGCCGTCATCTTCCGGGATGTAGAGGCCGCACAGGCCGAGCTCAGCCAGTTCGTTGAAGGCTTCGCGCGAGAAACCGCCCGCAGCTTCCGTGGCACGGCGGCGTTCGAAGCTGTAGCCCTTCTCCACCCATTTGTGCACGGCGTCACGCAGTTGCTGCTGGTCGTCGGTGAAATCGAAATCCATGTTGTTCTCCTGTTCCTGCTGCGATCAGCCGAGAATCGTCTGCGCGACGATGTTGCGTTGCACTTCGTTGCTGCCGCCGTAGATGGTGGTCTTGCGCATGTTGAAGTAGGTCGAGGCCAGCGGGGCATTGGCCAGCAGGCCGCCGGGATAGTCGCCCTGCCAGCCGGCTTCCATCGCCTCGCGGATCAGCGGCACGGCATAAGGGCCGGCGGCCAGCATCATGAGTTCGCTGTAGCGCTGCTGGATTTCGCTGCCGCGGATCTTCAGCAGGCCGGCGATGTCGAGCGAGTTCTTGCCGGACTTCTCGGCCGAGAGCACGCGCAGCACCAGCATCTCCAGGGCCACCACGTCCACTTCCAGCTTGGCGATCTCGTCGCGGAAACGCACGTCGTCGTAGACGCCTTCGGCCTTGGCGATGCGTTTCAGGCGCTCCAGTTCGCGCTTGGCGCGGTTGACATCGGCGATGTTGGTGCGCTCATGCGAGAGCAGGTGCTTGGCGTAGGTCCAGCCCTTGTTTTCTTCGCCGATCAGGTTCTCGGCCGGCACTTCGACGTTGTCGAAGAACACCTCGTTGACCTCGCACTCGCCGTCGAGCAGCTTGATCGGGCGCACGGTGACGCCGGGCGACTTCATGTCGATCAACAGGAAGGAAATGCCGGTCTGCGGCTTGCCCTCGTTGCTGGTGCGCACCAGGCAGAAGATCCATTCGCCGTACTGGCCCAGCGTGGTCCAGGTCTTCTGGCCGTTGACGATGTACTTGTCGCCCTTGCGTTCGGCGCGGGTCTTGACCGAAGCCAGGTCGGAACCGGAGCCCGGTTCGCTGTAACCCTGGCTCCACCAGACTTCGCCGCTGGCGATGCCGGGCAGGAAACGTTGCTGCTGCTCCGGGCTGCCGAAGGCCATGATGACGGGCGCCACCATCACGGGCCCGAAGGGCACCACGCGCGGCGCGCCGGCCAGGGCGCATTCTTCTTCGAACAGGTGCTTCTGCACCGCGTTCCAGCCCGGGCCGCCGAACTGCTTGGGCCAGCCCCAGCCGAGCCAGCCCTTCTTGCCCAGGATCTTGGCCCAGCGCTGCATATCGTCGCGCGTCAGGTGCAGGGCGTTGTGCACCTTGTGGGCAATCTCGGCCGGCAGGTTGTCGCGCACCCAGGCGCGGATGTCTTCGCGGAACTTCTGCTCTTCAGGGGTAAATGCCAAATCCATAGAGGGTCTCCAAACAGGCTGCGCTGATTCATTTCGCGAGCTCAAGTTTGCATTTTTAGCACGATCGTTCGCATCCGCCTGTCCAAACCGCGACAGAGGAGAGGCGCGCCCCGGAGCCGGGCCTGCGGTGTTCCCTGTGCGGCATCTTTGCGGTCGGGGCGTCTGGCCGTGCACAATCCGGTCTGGCTCAGAAGCAAGAAATGAAAAACATCGTCATCCTGATTTCCGGCGGCGGCTCCAATATGGCCGCCATCGTCAAGACCGCCGAGCGCGAGCGCTGGCAAGACAAACTGGGGGCTCGCGTGGCCGCCGTCCTCAGCAACAAGGCCGATGCCAAGGGGTTGCTGTTCGCCCGCGAGCAGGGCATCGCCACCGAGGTGCTGGACCACAAGCGCTACGACTCGCGCGAAGCCTTCGACGCCGCGCTGATGGCCGTCATCGATGCGTACCAGCCGGCGCTGGTGGTGCTGGCCGGCTTCATGCGCATTCTCACGCCCGGTTTTGTGAGTCATTACGAGGGTCGGCTGCTCAACATCCATCCCTCGCTGCTGCCCGCCTTCCCGGGCCTGCACACGCACCAGCGCGCGATCGAAGCCGGCTGCAAGTTCGCCGGCGCCACCGTGCACCAGGTGACCGCCGAACTCGACCACGGTCCCATCCTGGCGCAGGCCGTGGTGCCGGTGCTGCCGGACGACGACGAGCACACGCTGGCGGCGCGCGTGCTGACGCAGGAACACCTCATCTACCCGCGGGCGGTGGCCGAACTGCTGCAAAAACAATAGCTTATTGCGCAGGTTCTTCGGGAGCTTGCTGCTGATTTTGTTCTGAAACCCAGGTGAAACGCGGCTGCCGCACGCCGTCGATCACCACCTCTTCGCCAAACATCGCCGCCGGCCGCACCCACAGGCCACGCTCGCCATAGAGCGCGCGGTACAGCGTCATCGGCTCCAGTGTCTCGCTGTGGCGCACCGTGCCCAGCACCTCGTACATCAGGTTCTTGTAGTGGCGATAGATGCCGGGGCGGGTTTCGACCAAGGGGGGGAGTTTTTCCTCAAGCATGGGACAATTCTCCCCTATGCATCCCAAATCCCTGCTGGACGTCTGCTCCGAGCTCGTCCGGCTCACCCTCAAATTCGATCATCCGGCCGACGCCATCGTGTCGCGTTTTTTCCGTGACCACCGCAGCCTGGGGCCGCGCGAGCGCGCCACGCTGGCCGAAACCGTCTACACCGTGTTGCGCAAAAAGCTGCTGTTCGACCAGTTGGCGCTCTCAGGCAGCGGCCCGAAAGAACGGCGTCTGGCCATCCTCGGCTTCTACGGTCCGCGCGATTTCCTCAAGAGTGCGCTGACCGAGCAGGAAAAGCAGTGGCTCGACCAGTGCGACCAGGTCAAGCCGGAAGAGCTGATGGACCGGCATCGCCACAACCTGCCCGACTGGCTGGTGCAACCGCTCAAGGAGCAGCTGGGCGACGGCTTCTGGCCGCTGGTCGACAGCCTCAACCTGGGCGCTGGCCTGGACCTGCGCGTCAACACCCAGCTGGCCAAGCGTGAGGCGGTCCAGAAGGAATTGCAGGCCGCCGGCATCAAGGCCGTGCCGACGCCATACTCGCCCTGGGGCCTGCGCATTGAGGGCAAACCGCCCCTGAACAAGCTCGATGCCTTCACCCGCGGCGCCATCGAGGTGCAGGACGAAGGCTCGCAGCTGCTGGCCCTGCTGCTGGAGGCCAAGCGCGGCGAGATGGTGGCCGATTTCTGTGCCGGTGCCGGTGGCAAGACGCTGGCCATCGGTGCGGCCATGCGCAGCACCGGCCGGCTCTATGCCTTCGATACCTCGGCCCACCGGCTGGAGGCCTTGAAGCCGCGGTTGGCACGCAGCGGCCTCTCGAACGTGCACCCCGCCGCCATTGCCCATGAGCGCGACGATCGCATCAAGCGCCTGGCCGGCAAGCTCGACCGCGTGCTGGTGGACGCACCCTGCTCCGGCCTGGGGACGCTGCGGCGCAACCCGGACCTGAAATGGCGCCAGAACCTGCAGGCGGTGCAGGAGATGACCGTCAAGCAGGCCGCCATCCTGGCCAGCGCGGCACGCCTGCTCAAGCCGGGTGGCCGGCTGGTCTACGCCACCTGCAGCATCCTGCCGCAGGAAAACGAGGCCATTGCCGAGGCCTTTTCCACCGCCCACAGCGACTTCCAGCCGCTGGAAGCCGGTGAACTCCTGGCTCAACTGAAGGTGGACGGTGCCGCCAGCCTGTGCAGCGGCGGCGAAAGCGGCCAGAAATACCTGCGCCTGTGGCCGCACAAGCATCAAACCGACGGCTTTTTTGCGGCAATTTGGCAGAAAAAGTCATGATCTGACTTGAATTGGGCTTTTTCGCCGGCAGCTGTACGGGGATGGTCAAACCGGGTCGAAAGCCTTAAAATTCATACCCATGGAGGGTGGCTGATGGCCACCCTTATTACTATATTTACTTCGTTGAGAGTTTCCGACTATGTTGTTACCTGACTGGGCTGTGCTGAATGCCGCCATCGAGTGGCTGGCCCACGGTCTGTGGAATCTGGCCTGGTGGCAGATCGTTCTGTTCACCCTGGCCATGACGCACGTCACCATTGCCAGCGTCACCATCTTTCTGCACCGTCATCAGGCCCACCGCGCGCTCGACCTGCACCCGATCGCCTCCCACTTCTTCCGCTTCTGGCTCTGGCTGACCACCGGCCAGGTGACCAAGGAATGGGCCTCGATCCACCGCAAGCACCACGCCAAATGCGAGCAGGCCGAAGACCCGCACAGCCCGCACGTCTACGGCATCAAGAAGGTGTTCTGGGAAGGTGCCGAGCTTTACCGTGCCGAGTCCAGGAACAAGGAGACCATGGCGCGTTACGGCCATGGCACGCCGGACGACTGGATCGAGCGCAATCTCTACACTCGCTATTCCTGGCAGGGCGTGGGCCTGATGATGATCATCGACCTGACCCTGTTCGGCGCCGCCGGCCTGGCCGTGTGGGCCGTGCAGATGGCCTGGATCCCGGTCACCGCCGCCGGCATCATCAACGGCATTGGCCACTACTGGGGCTACCGCAACTTCGAGGCGCCCGATGCCAGCACCAACATCTCGCCCTGGGGCATCATCATCGGCGGCGAGGAACTGCACAACAACCACCACACCTACCCGACCTCGGCCAAGCTGTCGGTCAAACCCTATGAGTTCGACATCGGCTGGGTCTACATCAGCCTGATGCAGAAGGTGGGTCTGGCCAAGGTCAAGAAGACGCCGCCCAAGCTGGCTTATGGCGACATCAAGCCGGTGGCCGACGACAAGACCCTGGAAGCCCTGATTACCAACCGCTATGAAATCATGGCCGGTTACGCCCATGGCATGCAGCGCGCCCTCCAGCAGGAAGTGACCGCCCTGAAGGCCCGCAGCGCCGACACCGCCGTCATCAAGGCCGCCAACCGCTGGCTGCACCGCGATGCCGACAAGGTGCCCGCGGCCGTCATGCCTAAGCTGGCCAAGATCCGCGCTGCTTCGCCGGTGCTCGACAAGATGGTGACCATGCGCGAAGAGCTGCGCCAGCTCTGGCTCAACACCTCGCTCTCGCGCGAGCAGCTGCTGGTCAATCTGCAAACCTGGTGCCACCATGCCGAGGAAAGCGGCATTGCCGCACTGCAGGAGTTTTCGCGCAAGCTGCGGGCAGCACGCGCCTGAAGCATTGGCGCTCATGAAAAAGCCACCGTGTTCGGTGGCTTTTTTGTTGGCTGTTTCTCGTCCAGGTATTTGGCGAGCGCGGTGGATGTCCATGGTGTGCCGCTTGCGCGCTCGCGGGCTGCGCATCTCAGATGTGCCGCGGGGTTGGTGTCACTGCTTTGGTTGGTGCGTCCACTCGGTGGCAAGCGCGAATTGGCTCCAGCGTCACGCCACAGCCATCCGCCACGCCGGCTCGGGTGCCGGCATGCTAGTCGTCGAATGCAAGAAGCGCCCACAAAAAAGCCCGCATGAAGCGGGCTTTTCTGCGTGAGGAAAGACTGAATTACTTCAGCTTCATTTCCTTGTATTCCACGTGCTTGCGAGCCTTGGGATCAAACTTCATGATCGCCATTTTCTCGGGCATGGTTTTCTTGTTCTTGCTGGTGGTGTAGAAGTGACCGGTACCGGCCGTGGATTCCAGCTTGATTTTTTCGCGTCCGCCTTTGGTTGCCATGATTCAGCTCCTTAAGCTTGGCCACGTGCGCGCAGGTCGGCGAGCACGGAGTCGATACCATTCTTGTCGATCAGACGCAGGGCGGCGCTGGAAACGCGCAGACGGACCCAGCGGTTCTCGGATTCAACCCAGAAACGGCGATATTGCAGGTTCGGCAGGAACCGGCGCTTGGTTTTGTTGTTGGCGTGGGAAACATTGTTTCCGACCATCGGGCCTTTGCCCGTGACTTCACATACGCGTGCCATGAGGACACTCCGTTAAACAGCTGTCACTGACGTGAGAGCTTCACCTCGCCAATAGGGTGGCGGTAACCCATGATCACTGGGCGAACCCAGCAAAGCCTGCAATTATAACCAAATTTAGACAGGTTGCTCAAGATTTGATCAATTCAGGGCTGCGCGCAGCGTCGGCCATTCCAGGGCTCCCGCGGAACCGGCTTGGCCGGGCCGCTGGGTGCGCCCCCTCTTCAGAGGGGGGGGGACGCAGCGAACGAAGGGAGCGGAGCCTGGGGGTGGCAGGAGGCTACGCCTCCTGTTCCAAATATCGCTGTGCGTCCAGCGCCGCCATGCAGCCGGTGCCGGCGCTGGTGATGGCCTGGCGGTAGACGTGGTCCTGCACGTCGCCGGCGGCAAAGATGCCGGGCACCGAGGTCTGGGTGGCAAAGCCCTTGAGGCCGCCCTTGGTGACGATGTAGCCGTTGTCCATCTCCAGCTGGCCCTGGAAGATCTCGGTGTTGGGCGCGTGACCGATGGCGATGAAGCAGCCCTGGAGCGCCAGGTCTTCGGTGCTGCCGTCCTGCGTGCTCTTGAGGCGGATGCCGGTCACGCCGCTGGCGTCGCCCAGCACCTCGTCCAGGGTCTGGAAGGTCTTGAGCACGATCTTGCCGGCCGCCACCTTCTCCATCAGCTTGTCCACCAGGATCGGCTCGGCCTTGAACTTGTCGCGCCGGTGCACCAGGTAGACCTTGCTGGCAATGTTGGAGAGGTAGAGCGCCTCTTCCACCGCGGTGTTGCCGCCGCCGATCACGCAGCAGACCTGGTCGCGGTAGAAGAAGCCGTCGCAGGTGGCGCAGCCGGAGACGCCGCGGCCCATGAAGGCCTGCTCGGACGGCAGGCCCAGGTACTTGGCCGAGGCGCCGGTGGCGATGATGAGGGCGTCACAGGTGTAGCTGCCGCTGTCGCCGGTCAGGGTGAAGGGGCGCTGGCTGAAATCGACCTGGTTGATGTGGTCGAACACGATTTCGGTCTTGAAGCGCTCGGCGTGGGCCTGGAAGCGCTGCATCAGGTCCGGGCCCTGCACGCCGTCCACGTCGGCCGGCCAGTTGTCGACTTCGGTGGTGGTCATGAGCTGGCCGCCCTGGGCGATGCCGGTGATCAGCAGGGGCTTGAGGTTGGCGCGCGCGGCATAGACGGCGGCGGTGTAGCCGGCCGGGCCGGAGCCGAGAATCAGGACTTGGGCATGCTTGTTCTGTGACATTCTGAAACCTTCGCAATGGGAATGCAGGCATGATTGTAAGAACGGATGGCGCCGGACGCTGGGCGCCCGCCAGATGCCCTTGTGCCAAGCAGATTGATCAGCTGTACAGCCGTGCGAAAAAGTGGCTGCGTCTGCGTTAAGCTTGGCCTCATTCCTGCCTATGACGTACACCCTCAATACCTTGAACAACAGCGCCCGCCAAGGCGAAGCGCCGGCCCGTGCGGGCTGGAGCCGTTTTGCCCATGAACTGGCCCTGGTGGCCGGTCTGGTGGGGCTGGCTTTCTGGCTGCTGGCGCTCACCAGCCATTCCCTGCAGGACGCGGCCTGGTCCACCTCGGGCGAGAGTGGGGCGATCCTCAACCGCGGCGGCCGCCTGGGCGCCTGGCTGGCCGACGCCAGCTATTACCTGCTCGGCTTTTCGGTCTGGTGGGCCTTTGCCGCCGGCGTGCGGGCCTGGCTGGCCTCGCTGGCGCGCTGGCTGCGCGGCCATGAGCTGCTGGAGGCCCCGGCGGTGCACGAATCGTCGCGCCTGAGCCGCTGGGCCGCCGGCCGCACGGCGTTCTGGCTCGGCCTGGTCATGCTGCTGTGCGCCAGCGCGGCCATCGAGTGGGCGCGCTTTTTCAGCCTGGAAGCCCGCCTGCCGGGCCATGGCGGCGGCGTGCTGGGTTATTTCGTCGGTCCCTTCAGCGTGCGCTGGCTCGGCTTTGCCGGTTCGGCGCTGGTGGCCATCGGCCTGGGCGTGATCGGCTCGGCCCTGGTGTTCCGTTTTTCCTGGGGCCATGTGGCCGAGCGCCTCGGCGCCTGGATCGATGGCCTGATCGAATCCCGCCGCGAAAAGCGCGAGATTGCCGAGGACCTGGCGTTCGGCCAGCAGGCCGCACGCGAGCGCGAAGAGGTGGTGATGGAGGAGCGCGAGGAAATCGTCGAGCACCATCACGCGCCGGTGCTGATCGAGCCAGTGCTGGTCGAGGTGCCGCAGAGCGAGCGCGTGGCCAAGGAGCGGCAAAAGCCCTTGTTCAGCGAGCTGCCGGACTCCAAGCTGCCGCAGGTCGACCTGCTCGATGGTGCGCCGACGCGCCAGGAAGGCGTGGCGCCCGAGACGCTGGAGATGACCAGCCGCATGATCGAGAAGAAGTTGAAGGACTTCGGCGTCGAGGTGCGCGTGGTGCTGGCGCAGCCGGGCCCGGTGGTCACGCGCTACGAGATCGAGCCGGCCACCGGCGTCAAGGGCTCGCAGATCGTCGGCCTGGCCAAGGACCTGGCGCGTTCCTTGAGCCTGGTGTCGATCCGCGTGGTGGAAACCATCCCCGGCAAGAACTACATGGCGCTGGAGTTGCCCAACGCCAAGCGCCAGTCGATCCGCCTGTCTGAGATCCTGGGCTCGCAGGTCTACAACGAAGCCAAGTCCATGCTGACCATGGGCCTGGGCAAGGACATTGTCGGCAACCCGGTGGTGGCCGACCTGGCCAAGATGCCGCACGTGCTGGTGGCCGGCACCACCGGCTCCGGCAAGTCGGTCGGCATCAACGCCATGATCCTGTCGCTGCTGTACAAGGCCGAGGCGCGCGACGTGCGCCTGCTGATGATCGACCCCAAGATGCTGGAGATGTCGGTCTACGAAGGCATCCCGCACCTGCTGGCGCCGGTGGTGACCGACATGAAGCAGGCCGCGCACGGCCTGAACTGGTGCGTGGCCGAGATGGAGCGCCGCTACAAGCTCATGAGCAAGCTGGGCGTGCGCAACCTGGCCGGCTACAACCACAAGATCGACGAGGCCAAGGCCAAGGGCGAGTTCGTCTACAACCCGTTCAGCCTGACGCCTGAGAGCCCGGAGCCGCTGCAGCGCCTGCCGCACATCGTGGTCGTCATCGACGAGCTGGCCGACCTGATGATGGTGGTGGGCAAGAAGATCGAGGAGCTGATCGCCCGCCTGGCGCAAAAGGCGCGCGCCGCCGGCATCCACCTGATCCTGGCCACCCAGCGCCCGAGCGTGGACGTGATCACCGGCCTGATCAAGGCCAACATCCCGACCCGCATCGCCTTCCAGGTGTCGAGCAAGATCGACAGCCGCACCATCCTCGACCAGATGGGCGCCGAGGCGCTCTTGGGCATGGGTGACATGCTCTACATGGCCAGCGGCACCGGTCTGCCGATCCGCGTGCACGGCGCTTTTGTGAGCGACGACGAGGTGCACCGCGTGGTGAGCTACCTGAAAGCCCAGGGCGACCCGGACTACATCGAAGGCGTGCTCGAAGGCGGCACGGTCGAGGGCGAGGACGGCCCGAACGGCGAGGGCGGTGCCAGCGGCGAGAAGGACCCGATGTACGACCAGGCGGTCGAGATCGTGCTGAAGAACCGCAAGGCCAGCATCTCGCTGGTGCAGCGCCATCTCAAGATCGGCTACAACCGCGCCGCCCGCCTGGTGGAAGACATGGAAAAAGCCGGCCTGGTCAGCGCCATGAGCAGCAACGGCCAGCGCGAGATCCTGGTGCCGACGCGTGCGGAGTGATGGTTTGAAAAACGTTTTTGCTACTATTTTGATAGCCGGTGGCGCAATGTCTGCCTGGGCGGATGGCCTGGAAAGCCTGGCGCTTTTCATGAAGACCACCAGCAGCGGCCGCGCCGATTTCACCCAGGTGGTGACCACGCCGGCCCGCGAGGGACAGGCGGCGCGCAGCAAGACCTCCAGCGGCAGCTTCGAGTTCGTGCGGCCCAACCGCTTCAAGTTCGTCTACAAGAAACCCTTCGAGCAGAGCTTGGTGGCCGACGGCCAGACGCTGTGGCTCTATGACGTGGACCTGAACCAGGTGACGGCACGCAAGCAGTCGCAGGTGCTGGGCAGCACGCCGGCGGCGTTGATTGCCGCCGCGCCCGACCTGCGTGCGCTGCAGGCCGATTTTGCGCTGGCGGCAGCGCCGGACCAGGAGGGGCTGCAGTGGGTGCTGGCCACGCCGAAGGCCAAGGACGGCCAGTTGCAGGCGATCCGCGTCGGTTTTCGTGTGGGGGAGAAAACGGCTGAGCTGGCCGCGCTGGAAATCCTGGACAGTTTCGGCCAGCGTTCGCGCTTGAGCTTCAGCCGGTTCGAGGTCAATCCGCGCCTGGCCGCGGATGCCTTCCAGTTCAAGCCGCCCAAGGGGGCGGATGTCATCCGGCCCTGAGATGACGGCCGGCACCCGGGCGGTGCCGAGGCCTTACTTCGTTTCCGGCGCTGGCGCTGCCTGACCCGCGTCGGGTGCGTCAGCCGGCTGCGTGTCGGCTGATGGCGTGTCGTGCGTCGAGGCCTTGCGCTGTGCCTTTTCTTCCTTCTTTTTCTTCTTCTCCAGTTCGCGCTGCCGTTTCTCGTATTGGTAGTTCGGTTTCGCCACGTGCTTCCTTTGAATGATGTCGATGTCGTACACGATACCCGATTCGCCGCCCGGGAGGGAAGGGCGTCAGCCGCCGGCAGGTCGGCTGGCGGCGATCAGGTCGAGTTCCACCGAGGCGTTTTTCGGCAACTGGTAGACGCCGACCGAGGTGCGCGTGTGCACGCCGGCCTCGCCCAGGATCTCGTGCAGCACGTCAGAGGCGCCGTCCGCCACTTCGCTCAGCAGGGTGAAATCGGGACTGCACTGCACGTAGACCGTCAGGCGCAGGACGCGCTCGATCTGGTCGAGGCTGCCCAAGGTCTGGCGCAACAGGGTAAGACCACGCATGACGCCGATCTGGGCGGCGGTCTGCGCCTGGGCCAGCGTCACGTCCGCGCCGACGCGGCCGGTGATGAGCACGGTCTGGCCGACGCGCGGCACCTGGCCGCTGATGTAGAGCGTGGTGCCGTGCTGCACGATCGGCGTGTAATGGCCGCCGACCTGCAGCGGGCCGTCGAAGCTGTGGCCGAGCCGGGCGGCGACGGCCTGGAAACGGGTGTCGCGGGGGGTATCCATGTTCGTCCTCTAAACTTGCGTCCATTGCATCCTATCCCGTCCATGGCTACCTCTTCGACTGCCGTCTCCCATCAACCCCTGGCCGAACGCCTGCGTCCGCGTACGCTGGGCGAGGTCATCGGCCAGCAGCACCTGCTGGGCGAGGGCATGCCGCTGCGCATCGCTTTCGAGTCGGGCCAGCCGCACAGCTGCATCCTGTGGGGGCCGCCGGGCGTGGGCAAGACCACCATTGCACGGCTGATGGCCGATGCCTTCGGGGCCCAGTTCATCACCATCAGCGCGGTGCTGGGCGGCGTCAAGGACATCCGCGAGGCGGTGGAGCAGGCGCAGGTGGCGCTGGGCCAGGGCCGGCGCACCATCGTGTTCGTCGACGAGGTGCACCGCTTCAACAAGAGCCAGCAGGACGCCTTCCTGCCGCACGTCGAGAGCGGCCTGTTCACCTTCATCGGCGCCACCACCGAAAACCCGTCCTTCGAGGTCAACTCGGCTTTGCTGTCGCGCGCGGCGGTGTATGTGTTGCAGTCGCTGACGGAAGAGGATTTGAAGCAAATAGTGGCCCGGACCCTTGAAATACAAGCGGTACCAGCTATTGAAACTGTAGCAATCGACAAGCTGATTGCCTATGCCGACGGCGATGCGCGCCGCCTGCTCAACACGCTGGAGACGTTGGCCGTGGCGGCCCAGCAGCAGAAGCAGGCCACCATCACCGAACCCTGGCTGCTCAAGGTGCTGGGTGAGCGCATGCGCCGTTACGACAAGGGCGGCGAGCAGTTCTACGACACCATCAGCGCGCTGCACAAGTCGGTGCGCGGCTCCGACCCCGATGCTTCGCTCTACTGGTTTCTGCGCATGCTCGACGGCGGTGCCGACCCGCGCTACATGGCGCGCCGTCTGGTCCGCATGGCGAGCGAAGACATCGGCCTGGCCGACCCGCGCGCGCTGCGCCTGGCGCTCGATGCGGCCGAGGTCTACGAACGGCTGGGCTCGCCCGAGGGCGAACTGGCGCTGGCCGAGTGCGTGGTGTACCTGGCCATTGCGCCGAAGAGCAATGCTGTCTACAAGGCCTTCAACGAGGCCAAGGCCTTCATCAAGAAGGACGGCACGCGCCCGGTGCCGATGCACCTGCGCAATGCGCCGACCAAGCTGATGAAGGAGCTCGACTACGGCAAGGGTTACCGCTACGCCCATGACGAGGAGGGCGGTTTTGCCGCCGGCGAGCGCTACCTGCCCGACGGCATGGCCGAGCCGGGTTTCTACCGACCCGTGGAACGCGGCCTGGAGATCAAAATCGCCGAGAAGATGCGTACACTGCGCGCACTGAACGACGCCAAGAAAAAATAACGCGTGGGACCCGACGCAGATGGCACAGACATTGCGTTAGGAATTCAATGGACATCCTCCTGCAGCAAATCATCAACGGCCTGGTACTGGGCAGCATGTACGCGCTGGTGGCGCTGGGCTACACCATGGTGTACGGCATCATCGGCCTGATCAACTTCGCCCACGGCGAGGTGCTGATGGTGGGTGCGCTCACCAGCTGGAGCGTCATCAGCCTGATGCAGGGCGCCATGCCGGGCGCGCCGGGTTGGCTCATCCTGCTGCTGGCCATGCTGATCGCCTGTGTGGTGGCCGCCACGCTCAACTACAGCATCGAGAAGATCGCCTACCGGCCGCTGCGCAATGCGCCCCGGCTGGCGCCGCTGATCACCGCCATCGGCATGTCCATCCTGCTGCAGACGCTGGCCATGATCATCTGGAAGCCCAACTACAAGTCCTTCCCCGCGCTGCTGCCGAGCGAGCCCATTCCGATCGGGGGTGCCACCATCACGCCGACGCAGGTGCTGATTCTGGCGTTGACGGCCGTCTGCCTGGCCGGGCTGATGTGGCTGGTGCACGCCACCAAACTGGGCCGCGCCATGCGCGCCACCGCCGAGAACCCGCGCGTGGCGGCGCTCATGGGCGTGCGGCCGGACCGCGTGATCTCGGCCACCTTCATCATCGGCGCCGTGCTGGCGGCGGTGGCCGGCGTGATGTGGGCCGCCAACTACGGCACGGTGCAGCACAGCATGGGTTTCCTGCCCGGGCTCAAGGCCTTCACGGCAGCGGTTTTCGGCGGCATCGGCAACCTGGCCGGCGCCGTGGTCGGCGGCATCCTGCTCGGGCTGATCGAATCGATCGGCGCCGGCTACATCGGCGACCTCACCGGCGGTGTGCTGGGCAGCCACTATGCCGACATCTTCGCCTTCATCGTGCTGATCGTGGTGTTGACGCTGCGGCCTTCGGGCTTGTTGGGCGAGCGGGTCGCCGACCGGGCTTGAGATGCAGAGCATGAAGTCGTCCACCCGTCTCATCGCCATCCTGCTCGCCGCGCTCGGCCTGCTGGTGTTGCCGCTCATCCTGCAGGGCTTCGGCAATGCCTGGGTGCGCATTGCCGACATGGCGCTGCTGTTCGTGCTGCTGGCGCTGGGCCTGAACATCGTGGTCGGCTATGCCGGCCTGCTGGATCTCGGTTTCGTCGCCTTCTTCGCCATCGGCGCCTACATGTTCGGCCTGCTGGCCTCGCCGCACCTGAGCGACACCTTTCCGCTGTTTGCTGCCATGTTCCCCAACGGCCTGCACACGCCGCTGTGGCTGGTGATTCCGCTGGCGGCACTGTTGGCTGGCGGCTTTGGCATCCTGCTGGGCGCGCCCACCTTGCGCCTGCGCGGCGACTACCTGGCCATCGTCACGCTCGGGTTCGGCGAGATCATCCGCGTCTTCCTCAACAACCTGGACCAGCCCTTCAACCTGACCAATGGGCCCAAGGGCATCGGCCAGATCGACTCGATCAAGTTCTTCGGCTTCGACCTCGGCAAGAAGCTCCATGTTTTGGGGTTCGACCTGTCGTCCGTCACGCTCTACTACTACCTGTTCCTGGTGCTGGTGGTGGTCAGCGTCGTCATCTGCCACCGGCTGGAGCTGTCGCGCATCGGCCGCGCCTGGATGGCGATCCGCGAAGACGAAGTGGCCGCCAAGGCCATGGGCATCAACACGCGCAACATGAAGCTGCTGGCCTTCGGCATGGGTGCCACCTTCGGCGGCGTGTCGGGCGCCATGTTCGCCGCCTTCCAGGGTTTCATCTCGCCCGAATCGTTCAGCCTGATGGAGTCGGTCATGATCGTCGCCATGGTGGTGCTGGGCGGCCTCGGCCATCTGCCGGGTGTCATCCTCGGTGCCGTGCTGCTGGCCGCGCTGCCCGAGGTGCTGCGCTACGTGGCCAGCCCCTTGCAGGCCATGACCGGCGGCCGGCTCGACGCCGCCATCCTGCGCCAGTTGCTGATTGCACTGGCCATGATCGGCGTCATGCTGTTGCGCCCGCGCGGCCTGTGGCCGGCACCCGAGCATGGCAAGTCGCTGCAGGGCAAGGGGGAGCGCGCATGAGCGGCGAGGTGCTGTTGCAGGTCAGTGGTGTGAGCAAACGCTTCGGTGGCCTGCAGGCGCTGAGCGATGTCGGCCTGCGCATCGAGCGTGGCCAGGTCTACGGTCTGATCGGCCCCAACGGCGCCGGCAAGACCACTTTCTTCAACGTCATCACCGGCCTCTACACGCCCGACAGCGGCACCTTCGAGCTGGCCGGCCGGCCCTACCAGCCCAGCGCCGTGCACGAGGTGGCCAAGGCCGGCATTGCGCGCACCTTCCAGAACATCCGCCTGTTTGCCGACATGACGGCGCTGGAAAACGTGATGGTGGGCCGCCACATCCGTTCCCGCACCGGCCTGCTGGGCGCCATTTTCCGTACCCCCGCCTTCAAGGCCGAGGAGGCCGCGATCGCTGCGCGTGCGCACGAACTGCTGGCCTACGTCGGCATCGGCCAGTTGGCCGACTACAAGGCGCGCACGCTCAGCTACGGCGACCAGCGCCGGCTGGAAATCGCGCGCGCCTTGGCCACCGAGCCGCAGCTGCTGGCGCTGGACGAGCCGGCCGCCGGTATGAACGCCACCGAGAAAGTGCAGCTGCGCGCCCTGATCGACAAGATCCGGAACGATGGCCGCACCGTGTTGCTGATCGAGCATGACGTCAAGCTGGTGATGGGCCTGTGCGACCGCGTCACCGTGCTCGACTACGGCCGCCAGATCGCGCAAGGCACGCCGGCCGAAGTGCAGCGCAATGCCCAGGTGATCGAGGCCTACCTCGGCCACGGCGCCAGCACTGCCACACAGGAGCAGCCCGCATGAGTAACGAAGCCTTGCTGCAGGTCCGCGGTCTGCAGGTTGCCTACGGCGGCATCCAGGCCGTCAAGGGCATCGACTTTGACGTGCGCGCCGGCGAGCTGGTGTGCCTGATCGGCTCCAACGGCGCCGGCAAGACCAGCACCATGAAGGCCATCACCGGCACCCTGCCGGCCAACGCGGGTGAGCTGCACTACCTCGGCCGCCCGATCGCCGGCCAGGGCGCCTGGGACCTGGTGCGCCAGGGCCTGGCCATGGTGCCGGAAGGGCGCGGCGTGTTCACGCGCATGAGCATTGCCGAGAACCTGCAGATGGGCGCCTACTGCCGCGACGACAAGGCGCAGATCGCCGTCGACACCGAGCAGATGTACGCGTTGTTCCCGCGCCTGAAGGAACGCCACGGCCAGCTGGCCGGCACGCTCAGCGGTGGTGAACAGCAGATGTTGGCCATGGCGCGCGCCCTCATGAGCCGGCCGCGCCTGCTGCTGCTGGACGAGCCGTCCATGGGCCTGGCGCCGGTGATGGTGGACAAGATCTTCGAGGTCATCCGCGACGTGGCGGCACAGGGCGTCACCATCCTGCTGGTGGAGCAGAACGCCAGCCGTGCACTGGCCCTTGCCGATCGTGGTTACGTCATGGAGTCGGGCCTGATCACGCTCAGCGGCCCGGCGCAGACGCTGCTGCACGACCCGGCGGTACGCGCGGCCTACCTGGGCGAATAGCGCACGCATCAACCGTCGGCGAAGCAAGCGCAAATGAATAGCGCAGCGTCATGGTCAACTTCACTGCGATGGCCTACCATGCGCCTTCCACTCACTGATGGAAAGGACGCATCATGAAACGACTGACTCTGACCCTCGCCGCCCTGGGGTTGGCGGGCAGCGCGCTGGCGCAGGAGGCCGTGTTCCAGACCAGGACCTTGACACCCGAGGCGGCGCTGAAAGCGGCCCAGGTGGCGCTTGAGGCCTGCCGCAAGCAGGGTTACCAGATCGCGGTGGCCGTGACCGACCGCAACGGTCTGGTGCAGGTACTGCTGCGCGACCGCTTTGCCGGCCCGCACACGCCGACCGTGGCCATGGACAAGGCCTGGACCGCGGCCAGCTTCAAGACTTCCACGCTGGAGTTTGGCAAGGATACCCAGCCCGGCAAAGCCATGAGCGGCATCCGTCATGTGCCGCGCGTTGTCGCGGCTGGTGGCGGCTTGCCGATCGAAGGCGGCGGCACGCTGGTGGGAGCCATCGGTGTCTCCGGCGGGCCGGGCGGCGAGGCCGATGAGTCCTGTGCCAAGGCCGGCATCAAGGCCATTGCCGACAGTCTGGAGCTTTGACGGGATGAAGATCGACAGCCTGGACCATCTGGTGCTGACCGTGGCCGACATCGAGGTCACATGCGCCTTCTACCAGCGTGTGCTCGGCATGGAGGTGGTCACTTTCGGCGCCGGCCGCAAGGCGCTGGCCTTCGGCGTGCAGAAGATCAACCTGCACCAGGCGGGGCGCGAGTTCGAGCCCAAGGCCGAGCGGCCGACGCCGGGCTCGGCCGACCTGTGCTTTCTCACCTCGGTGCCGTTGGCCGAGGTGCAGCGCCATCTGCTTGTCTGCGGCGTGGCGGTCACCGAAGGCCCGGTGCAGCGCACCGGTGCGCAGGGGCCGATCCTGTCGGTCTACTTCCGCGACCCGGACCTGAATCTGGTCGAGGTTTCCAACCAACTGCCACTCTAAGCATGCTGTATTACACCCTCAAGGTATTGGTATCGGCCCTGCTCATCGTGGCCATCACCGAGATGGCCAAGCGCAGTTCGGGTTTTGCCGCCCTGGTGGCCTCGCTGCCGCTGACTTCCTTGCTGGCCTTCATCTGGCTGCATGTGGAGGGCACACCGGCGAGCGAGATCGCCGGCCTGTCGAGCCAGATCTTCTGGCTGGTGTTGCCTTCACTGGCGCTGTTCGTGCTGCTGCCGCTGCTGTTGCGGCAGGGCCTGGGCTTCTGGCTCAGCCTGGGGCTGGCCAGTGCCGCCACCATTGGCTGCTACCTGGCCATGCTGCCGCTGCTGCGCAAGTTCGGCGTTCAGCTATGAATTTGATAGCTGTTCGCGCCGTCACCACGGCGCGAGAGGCCTGAAAGGCTTGAAGCCTCAATCGACCTTGGCTCCCGAAGCCTTGACCACCCGTTCGTAGCGCGCCAGTTCGCCCTTCATGAAGGTGCCGAAGGCCTCGGGCGTGCTGGGCACCGGCTCGGCCATCAGGGCGGCGAAGCGGGTGTGCGTCTCCGGTGCCTTGAGCGCGGCGACGAAGGCCTGGTTGAGTTTGGCAATCACGTCCTTCGGTGTGGCCGCTGGAGCCACCAGGCCCCACCAGGTGTCGATGGCAAAGCCCTTGAGCGTGTCGGCCATCGGCGGCACATCCGGCAGGGCGGGCGAGCGCTGCTGCGTGGTGACGGCAATCGCCTTGAGCTTGCCGCTGCGGATGTTGGGCGCGGCGGTGGCCAGGTTGTCGATGTTGAAGTCCACCTGGCCGCTCAGCAGCGCCAGTTGCGCCGGGTTGCCGCCGTTGTAGGGGATGTGCACGACGAAGATGCCGGCCTGTGCCTTGAACATCTCGCCCGCCAGATGGCCGGCGCTGCCGTTGCCGCCGGAGCCGTAGTTGAGCTTGCCCGGGTTGGCCTTGGCATAGGCGATCAGGTCGCGCAGGGTGTTGATGTGCAGCCGTTTGGCGGTGTCGGCATTCATCACCAGCACATTGGGCACGCGCAGCATCTGCGTGATGGGGGCGAAATCCGTAGCGGCGTTGTAGGGCATGCGGCTGTAGAGCCAGGGGTTCACCGCGTGGGTGGCGGTGGCGGCGATGCCGATGGTCAGGCCGTCCGGCGCGGCCTTGGCCACGGTGTCGGCGCCGATGTTGCCGCCGGCGCCGGGCCGGTTCTCGATGATGACCGGACCCAGCGTGTCCTTCACGCGCTCGGCCAGGGCCCGCGCCGTGATGTCGATCGGGCCGCCGGCCGCATACGGCACGATCAGGCGGATCGGCTTGGTCTGTGCCAGGGTTGCGCCGGCGAACGGTGCCAGTGCGGCGCCAAGGAGTAGAGGTCTGCGTTTCATGCTGTCATTGTCCCGAAAATTGCGAATGTCCGATGAGGGCTATCCCTGAGGCCTGCGCCGCAAGCGCAGGGTTGTGGTTTCGACTCGGTGCTGACGTACCTTAACTTCGCCAGGCGAAGTTAGTCTTCACCGCAAGCATGGCGCTACGCGCCATGCTTGTCCGCTTCGCTGGTGAAGGAGTCGGCAAAGAACTCGTCTTCCGGCAGGCCGGCCTGTGCCGTGTAGTCGCGCCGGGCCGAGTCCACCACGATGGGGGCGCCGCAGGCGTAGACCTGATGGCCCGACAGGTCGGGCAAGTCCTGCAGCACGGCCTGGTGAACGAAGTCGGTACGGCCGTGCCAGTGGTCTTGCGGCAGCGCATCCGAAATCACGGGCACGTACTGCAGGTTGGGCATCTCCTTCGCCTTCTGCACCACCCAGTCGTGCAGGTAGAGGTCGGCCGGGCGGCGGCCGCCCCAGTACAGCGCCACCGGCCGGGTGATGCCTTTGTGTTGCATGTGCTCCAGGATGGCCTTGATCGGCGCAAAGCCGGTGCCCGAGGCCAGCAGCACGATGGGCTTGGCCGAGTCTTCACGCAGGAAGAAACTGCCGTACGGCCCTTCGATGCGCAGGATTTCCTTTTCCTTCATGGCGCCGAACACGTGGTCGGTGAACTTGCCGCCGGGCATGTGGCGGATGTGCAGCTCGATGGTTGGGCCGACTGGCGGTGTGGCTTCCTTGGCCGCGGCCAGGGTGTGCGGCGCATTGGCCATGGAGTAGCTGCGCCGCGCGCCGTCGCGCAGCAGGAACTCCACGTACTGGCCGGCGTGGAAGGCAAAGCTGTCGTTGGCCGGCAGCTGCAGCCGCACGACCATCACGTCGGCCGATTTCTTTTCCAGCTGGTTCACGCGCACCGGCATCTTGCGCACCGGGTAGGCGCCTTCTTCCGTCACCTGGCGTGATTCCAGCACCACGTCGCTCTGCGGCACGGCACAGCAGGTCAGCACCAGGCCGGCAGCTTCCTCGGCAGCGCTGAGCGCTTTCTCCTGGTGCGGGCCGTGCACCACGCTGCCGGAGAGCTTCTTGCACTTGCAGGAGCCGCAGGCGCCGTCCTTGCAGCCGTAGGGCAGGCCGACGCCGGCGTGGATGGCGGCCGCCAGGATGGCTTCGCCGGCGCTGGCGCTGAAGGCCCGGCCGCTGGGCTGTACCGTCACCTGGAAGCTGGTGTGATCACTGCTCGACATCTTTTCGTTATCCTTGAACCATCAGATTGCAAAGGTTGGAATTTTGCCCTCAAACCAAAGCCCCCTCGGCGCGCTGCCGGCGCGCTTTCGCCGCGAGCGCGTGTTGATCGTCGGTTGTGGCGATGTCGGCCTGCGCGCGGCACGTCAATTGCAGGGCCGGGTACGTCTGCTGGCACTGACGTCCTCGCCGTTGCGCCAGGCCGAGCTGCGTGCACGCGGCATCACGCCGCTGACCGG
The DNA here is from genome assembly GCA_001797315.1 of Curvibacter sp. GWA2_64_110. Lineage (GTDB taxonomy): Bacteria > Pseudomonadota > Gammaproteobacteria > Burkholderiales > Burkholderiaceae_C > Hylemonella. The sequence continues at coordinate 202,987 of MGPC01000018.1, read as the reverse complement.
CAACCTCGACCAGCCGGCCACGCTGCAGCGCCTGGCCGGCCTGGCCACGCGCGTGCTGCACCTGGCGCCACCGCCATCGGAAGGCTGGGGCGACCCGCGCACCCAGGCCCTGCTGCAGGCGCTGCGGCGGCGTTCGCTGCCCGGCGCGTTGGTCTACGGTTCCACCAGCGGCGTGTACGGCAACTGCGACGGTGCCATCGTGCGTGAAACCCGGCCGATCCAGGCCCGCACGCCGCGCGGCCAGCGGCGTGTTGATGCCGAACAGCGGGTGCGTTTCTTAGGCCGCAGTGCGCTGGTGCGCGCCAGCATCCTGCGCATTCCAGGCATCTACGCGCCTGACCGCGAAGGCGGCACACCGCGCGAACGCCTGCTCAAAGGCACGCCGGTGCTCAAGGCCGAGGACGACGTCTACACCAACCACATCCATGCCGACGACCTGGCGCTGGCCTGCATCGCCGCGCTGTGGCGCAGCCGGCCGCAGCGCGTCTACAACGTCAATGACGACACCCAGTTGAAGATGGGCGACTACTTCGACCTAGCGGCCGACCTCTACCGCCTGCCGCGCCCGCCACGCGTGCCGCGCACGACCGCGCAGGACAAGCTGCCGCTGATGCTGCTGAGTTTCATGAGCGAGTCGCGCCGCATGGACAACGCGCGGCTGAAGAGCGAGCTAAGAGTGACGCTGCATTACCCGACGGTGCGGGAGGGGTTTTTGGATGGTATCGGGTGACGTGTCGACGAGAGGGCTTCGGATTGGTGGCAGCAAAAAAAGTTTGCTTTAGGAGCGAGTGTCCCTGCAAATAAGCTGAAGCGGGTTTATTCGGAGAAAACGATATGAGTGATGCAACTGAACAGGTAGAACTGAAAAAGAAACGAGATGCTGTAGCCCAAGCACTTGGACAGCCTTTTATGCTCGATTTCACGGAGGTGGTCCTAAAAATGAGAACCCACCTCCTTGTCGGGAGTTCAATCGGTCTTGCAGCAGTGTTTATGAATCTGCGGATCAAAACAGATTCAGCCGTCTTTGGCCTTCAATTTGAAGGATTGACAGATACAAAAGTTATGGTTGCACTACTGCTGGTGAACATGTATTTGTTCGTCCATTTTTTCTGGGGAAGTATCGATGCTTTCCAGGAATGGCGGTTACGTCTAACCGGAGCGAAGGTCGCATTTCTAACTTCCGCACGGTTCGGGGATGAGTCAGTAGATGGACCTTCTGATCCTCGTCAGTCAACGCTCTATAACTGGTGGCTTGAGTCAGCTAGAAACATGCATCCTGTTCGAGATGCGTTGGCACGGATTGACGAAAAGCATCGCATCGTAATGGAGGGGGTTCGAGGGAATCTGGATCTCGCACAAGATCCCACGCTGGTATCGTTTCAAATGTCAAACCAAGAAATTTTGACGAGCTTGAGTAAGGTTGCGTCATCGCTGGAGAAGTCATCGGTCCTTCTAAACAATGATCGGATTCCCGTTTCGTTGGAGAGATTCGATCATGCTTTCAAACTTTTCTTAAAAAGTCAAAACATGCGATGGCTGCTGCTGGAGTGGCTTACCCCAGTGCTGATTGGTTTTTCTGCAAACGGAAGTTTGATCTGGAGGCTGTATGCACCTCCTTCGTTCACGGTCTGATAAAACGCAGTCTCGGTTTGCAGTCTGCGTAAGCACAATGCGCTCACGATTGAAGCATTTGCCGAAATAGCGGAGCGAGCCGTTTTGTAGAAGCGAGAGGTGTAAATACTGCTCGCTCTCAGAAAAGAGGGGGAGCTATGTGGTGCCCGGGGCCGGAATCGAACCGGCACGCCTTGCGGCGGGGGATTTCGAGTCCCATCTCGAAATAGCTCAACCATGCGGGTTTCTGGCTAATCATGGGCTCAAACAATGCCATGAAAGTGAAAATCCTGTTGAATGACAAGGACTTTTGCACCAATGATTTCCCCGTCATTGAAGTCGCTACGTTGGCTGGGGCGGACCTACTGTCACGGCGGTTTAGTTTCGCTTCTGCTGATCGCTATGTTGACAGTCTTGCCACCATTTCAGCTACCACGACGTAGCGGATGGTGCGCAGCAACCGCATTTCGCCACCCAGATAGGGATGACACTCCGGTGGCAGTGTGGTGTTTTCAGCCTCGATCTCAGCAATGAGCCTTTCCAGGCTCGGCCCAATATTCTTCAGCATCCAATCGAGATCACGCTCACAAATCGGTAACTTCAGACCAAGCGCCACGCCTGCCTTCAGCAGTTCCTGGCGTGTGACATCCGCAAATCGAGGTTGGCTCGGCAGGGGGATTGCCAGATCTACCTGTGGCCAGGCTCCTCCATCGACTTTCGCATACCCTTTCGTGAGATAGCTGGCGGTGCTCAACAAGTCATAGAACGGCGCAAGTTTTACCCCCTCGGCGTCGATTAAGTAGGAGATGTTCTTGATGTGGTTGTCGTTGTTCCCGATCAGCAGGTTGAAGATCAACCAGAGATAGAGCGGCCTGCGTGTGGGTCCGGTTTGGCGCACGCTTTTGAGGACCTGATTCAGTGTTCCTATGGTTGCCGCGGTGTACTTGAAGGACCTTGATTTGTTGAGCAGTTGGCAGGTGTCGATCAATTGCAGCCGCTCTGTTTGTGCTGCATTTGCCGGCGTCTCGCCGTGTGTCACGCGATCAAAGCGTTCGACGATGTAGACAGGCTCAGGGCAGTAGTGCCGGTAGACCTTAGGCACCGTCAGGTTCAAGCGATCAGCCAGTTTCATCATTGCATATTCGTTGATGACCGAACTGGGGTACTCATCCGGTTTCGGATGGTTGGGTTTGAGGAGGTGTGTCGATGGCGTCGCTCCGACGGGCTCGTATAGCTTGCCGTCGGCATAGATGACGAGCAGCTTATGCTGCGCGCCGGCCACCGACATCCGCTTGGGCGCCTTGCTATTGAGGGTAGCCACCGGCAGATTCTTGATCCGTTCGGATAACTCTGCATCTGTGAGCTCTTGCGCGCCAGGGGCGGGCGCTGGCTGCGTGTCAGGCGGCTGCAGCACCAGTGAGCCAGCTGATTCCTTGCCCAGGTACTCCAGCAGGCCAAATGCATCCTCGTGCGAAATCTTCGCCTCTTTGGATAAGGCTGTCCGCATCTCCTCCTCTGGTAGCAGGTTGTCGAAGAACCACTGCACGGGGCGCTCTGTCGCTCCATCGATGATCGGTGCGTCGGTTCGTTTCAGGTGAGGAGACAAATCAAATGCTGAGCGATCCGAAACCCACTGAGGGTCATACTGGAACTGCCAGATGTTGTTCTCATCGCGCAGGACACCCACCGGGTGGCCATTGCTGCTAACGTTGAGGCTGCGCACGTTCAGGGCTCCACCTTAATAATCGGCTTGGATCGCTTTAGGCGCCGCTTCTGCGTTGTTGCCATGCGCTGACTTGAGCGCATGTGCACATGCTCACGCTGCTTCGCGATCTGGGCCTCCGCATCCTTGGGCACATCGATGTACATGTGCACACCTAGCTCATTCATGAGCTGGAGTACCCGTGCAAGCTGTACGGTCGGTTTAGCCGTCTCGACATCGCCGACGAACTGTTTGCTCAGTCCTGCAGTAGCTGCCAAGTCATCAATCCGCATGTGTGCTGCCTTGCGCGTCGCACGTATGAGTATGGCGATGTCTGAGACATCATTGATCTTAAACTGCATTGATTTAATTCCTATGTTTATAGGAATTTTATAGATTATTAGAAAAACTTCAAATTAAATTCCTTTGATCATAGGAATTTAATTTGAAAATTAGATGGGGAGATTTAAAATTCCTGCGTTAATAGGAATTTTTTGAAAGAGCAACCTCAATGGAGCCGGAAAACCTACGTTTGTAGGAATTTATGGATCTCTATGTAAGTGTCTTTGCTTGGGGTTGCGGATTTCAACCGGGCGATGCAACAGATTGCTGGTGCACAAGCATCGGGACATGACCGATGCACTATGTCAAAGCACGCGTCGGGGATCGGGTCAAGCTCCTGCGTTGAACGCCCGGGAGACGTTTCAGTCGTACACCGTCGAGCGGTGTGCCCCAGCGTGACAACGGAAACTAGAAGTTGGCCGTGCTCAATGCGGCAGATCAGGCAATAGTTACCGACTGCGGTTGGGTCTTCGGGCCGGTAGACACCGGCCATGTAGGTTTTGATGCGCTGTGGGATTGAGGAATCGAGCCGCCGGAAAGTGTCGGCCGCCGGCTTTTCGTACTTCAGATACCACATTCGCGGTACAGATCCTCCGCGGCGATGCTGGGCTTGCTCTTGTTGACTTTGATCGCGGCGCGGAGTTCAGCTTGCTCGACGAGCCATTCCTTCATGTAGGTAGCAATCGGCTTGCGATGCGCGCGCCTCGGCCCTGAGCATCACGGCCACGTCGGTCGGCAGCTCAATGGTCTCGGTCTGTAGTCTGCTCACGCTCGATACGCTCATGATCGAAACCCTCTAGCCTAAACTGGAGGTCGTTTTGTAGAAAGCAAGAGGGATTTGTAGAAACGACCAGCCTCTGAAAAGAGGCGAAACCCGCGTGGTGCCCGGGGCCGGAATCGAACCGGCACGCCTTGCGGCGGGGGATTTTGAGTCCCCTGCGTCTACCAATTTCACCACCCGGGCAGGGAGGAAGGCAAGACCGAAATTATGGCACAGTGTGGGGCATGAAGTACCCGACCATTGAAGACGCCATCGGCAAGACGCCCCTGGTGGCATTGCAGCGCATCGGTGCTGCCGAGAACGCCGCGCGCGGCAATGTGATTCTCGGCAAGCTCGAGGGCAACAACCCGGCCGGCTCGGTCAAGGACCGGCCGGCGCTGTCCATGATCAAGCGCGCCGAGGAGCGCGGCGATATCAAACCCGGCGACACCCTGATCGAGGCGACTTCCGGCAATACCGGCATTGCGCTGGCGATGGCTGCGGCCATCAAGGGCTACCGCATGGTGCTGATCATGCCGGAGGACCTGTCGATCGAGCGCGCCCAGACCATGAAGGCCTTCGGCGCCGAGCTGATCCTGACGCCCAAGTCCGGCGGCATGGAGTACGCGCGCGACTTGGCCACGCAGATGGAGCAAAGCGGTAAGGGCCGGGTGCTGGACCAGTTTGCCAACGCCGACAACCCGCGCATCCATTACGAGACCACCGGCCCCGAGTTGTGGGAGCAGACCGGCGGGCGTATCACGCATTTCGTCAGTGCCATGGGCACCACCGGCACCATCACCGGCGTGGCGCGCTTCCTGAAGGAAAAGAACCCCAAGATCAAGATCATCGGCGCCCAGCCGAGCGAGGGTTCGCGCATCCCCGGCATCCGCAAGTGGCCGCAGGAATACCTGCCCAAGATCTACGACGCCAGTCTGGTGGACGAGCTGGTCTATGTGAGCCAGTCCGACGCCGAGGAGATGTGCCGTCGCCTGGCGCGCGAGGAGGGCATCTTCGCCGGCATCTCGGCCGCCGGCGCCTGCTGGGTGGCGCAGGAGATCGCCCAGCGCGAGGAGAAAGCGACCATCGTGTTCGTGGTCTGCGACCGCGGCGATCGTTACCTGTCGACCGGGGTTTTTCCGGCCTGAACGCTGCGCGCACCACTGAAAGGCCATGACGCACGAATTCCGGTTCTGCCCGAGTTGCGCCGCACCGCTGGCGCCGACGGTGCAGATGGAGGACGGTGGCGAGAGGGAACGGCTGCGCTGCACGGCCTGTGATTTCACGCACTGGAACAACCCGACGCCGGTGCTGGCGGCGGTGGTCGAGTACAGGAATCAGATCCTGCTGGCGCGCAATGCCGCCTGGAGCGGCAAGATGTACGCGCTCATCACCGGCTTCATGGAGGCCGGCGAGACGCCGCAGGAGGGCATAACGCGCGAAATCCGCGAGGAAACCAGCCTGGAGCCGCTGGAGCTCAACCTGATCGGCGTCTACGACTTCCAGCGCATGAACCAGGTCATCGTCGCCTACCACGCCCGCTGCGAAGGCGAGGTGCGCTTGTCGCCCGAACTGGTGGATTACCGGCTGTTCACGCCCGAGGCCGTCAAGTGCTGGCCGGCCGGCACCGGTTATGCCCTGGCGGACTGGTTGAAGTCGCGCGGCCATACGCCGCAATTCATCGACTGGTCTCACGGTTAACCCCAGGTCCGGGGCCTGGCGCAAGCCGTACACTGGAACTTGTTGGGTAGCTGATTCGATCTCGCACAGGGGGCGGCCGAGTACGTGGCATACGTCAAAGGAATTTCAGATGACGGGCTTTCAAGGATTGGTGTTCACCGAGCATGACGACAAGCTGTTGGCGCAAGTCCAGGCCGCGGCTGACAGGCCGGCGCTGGACGAACCAACACTGCGGGCGTTGCTGAACCAGGCCGGCTACAGCCACTGGTTTCTGCTGGACGCCGCCTTGGCGACGCTGGTGGCGCGCTACAACACGGTGCCGACCGAATTCGAGGTGACCGTGGGCGAGCGGCGGGACGGCAGCTTCACGCTCGACATTGCCCAGGATGTCGCCTGTGCCTGGGTGAATGCGGTGCCTGCCCATGGCGGCAAGGCCCTGGTGCGCGATGACATCGCGCGGGCGTTGGAGGAAGCCGGGGTGGTCTTCGGTATTGACGAAGCCGCCTTGCAACAGGTGTGCGATGTGTCTGAGCCCACCCGTGTACTGGTGGCAACGGGGGTGGCGCCGGTGCCTGGTGAAGATACCCAGTTCAAGAAGCTGGTTGACCTGGCCCGCGATCGCGCACCCAAAGTCAATGAACAGGGCCTGATCGATTTCCGCGAGCACGGTGATATCCCGACCGTGGAGGCCGGCACTCCCCTGATGCGGCGCATTCCTGCCACGGCGGGTACCGAGGGGCGCGATGTGCGCGGTACGCCGCGGCCGGCCACGCCCGGTCATGACCATCCTTTTGCCGACAAGCTGGGGGGCGTTTCTCCGGCCGGGGATGACCCCAATGTGCTGGTCGCCGCCATCAAGGGGCAGCCGGTCTACGTCAGCCATGGTGCGACGGTGGAGCAGGTGCTGGCGCTCGGCAACGTCGACATGGACTGCGGCAACATCACCTACGACGGTTCGGTGCGGGTCGAGGGCGACGTCCTGTCGGGCATGAAAGTCCATGTCACCGGCGACATCACGGTGACGGGCACGGTCGAAGGCGGTGTGCTGGAGGCCGGTGGTAACGTTCTGGTGGGCGCCGGCATCATTGCCCATGCCAAGGTGCGGGCGGCCGGCTCGGTGTCGGCGCGCTTTGTCGAAAATTCCCAAATCCATGCCGGCACGGTGATCGCCATTGACGACATGGCCTTGCAAAGCGAATTGCAGGCCCTCAACCAGATCCTGATCGGCGTGAAGTCGCCGCAACGCGGGCGGCTGGTGGGCGGTTCGGCCCGCAGCATGATGTTGATTCAAACGCCCTTGCTCGGCGCCGAGTCCAGTGGCGTGACCAGTGTGCAGGTGGGTGTCAATCCCGTGCTGGAAGCGCGCTACCAGGAGCTGGAGCAACTGATCGAGAAACAGAGCGCCGATCAGGAGAATCTGAAAAAGGTGGTGAAACACCTGGCGCAGCATGGCGACCCGAAAGGGATGCTGCCGCGCGCCAAGGCCTCCTGGCAGCATGCCGTCCAGCTGTGGGCCCACTCCGTCAAGGAGAAGGACGAGCTGGAGCAGCAACTGGCGCTGGTGCGCGATGCGCGGGTGGAGATCAGTCTGGGCGTGGCGGGGGTGGTTGACCTGATGTTCGGCAAGCACACGCGGCGCCTGCAGCGCAATTTTGATGCCGGGGTGTTTTCAGTGGATGAGGCCGGCCACATCGTCTTTACCGGCAAAGGTTCCGAGGCGGTTGTGGTGCACTGAACCTCAACCAGAAATTGCTTAAAATTAAAGCAATTGAAGGAATTGTGATGAACATTGACAGAGAACTCGACACCCGCGGCCTGAACTGCCCCCTGCCCATCCTCAAGGCGAAGAAGGCACTGGCCGAGATGCAGAGCGGCCAGACGCTCAAGGTGATTGCCACTGACGCGGGTTCGGTGCGTGATTTCGTGGCGTTTGCCAAGCAGACCGGCAACGACCTGATCGAACAGGCCACCGAAGGCAAGGACTACATCCACGTCCTGCGCCGGCGCTAAAGCCATGCCCCACTGCTGCGGGGCCGGGCTTGACGCTTCTTAGAGCTTCAGCATCTTGAGGTAGTCGCGAAAACGCAGGCCTACCTCGGGATGCGACAGCGCAATATCCACGGTCGCCTCCAGAAAACCTTCCTTGCTGCCACAGTCGTAGCGCCGGCCAGCGTACTGGTAGGCGTGCACGGCCTCGCTGGCCAGCAAGCCGGCAATGCCATCGGTTAGCTGGATTTCACCGCCGGCGCCGCGTGGCTGGCAGCGGATCTGCTCGAACACGGCCGGCGTCAGGACGTAGCGACCGGCCACCGCCATGCGTGACGGCGCCTTTTCCGGTGCCGGTTTCTCGACGATCTGGCTCACCTTGAGCAAACGTTCGCCGTTGGGCGTGCCGGCCACGATGCCGTAGCGGCGCACGTGGTCGAGCGGCACCTCCTGCACAGCGATCACCGAGTTGCCGAGGCGTTCAAACTGCTCGACCATCTGCGCCAGCACAGGCTGGCCGCCTGGCGGGCCGAGCATCAGGTCGTCGGCCAGCAGCACGGCGAAGGGTGCGCTTTCGGTCAGGTGTTCGGCGCACAGCACCGCATGGCCCAGGCCGAGCGCGCGCGGCTGGCGCACGTAGGAGCACAGCATGTCGTCCGGCTGCACCGAACGCACCAGATCAAGCAGGGCCTGCTTGCCGCTTTGCGCCAGTTCGGTTTCCAGTTCGTAGGCGGTGTCGAAGTGGTCCTCGATGGCGCGCTTGTTGCGTCCGGTCACGAACACCATGTGGCGGATGCCGGCGGCATAGGCTTCCTCCACGGCGTACTGGATCAGCGGCTTGTCCACCACCGGCAGCATCTCCTTCGGTGCTGCCTTGGTGGCCGGCAGGAAGCGCGTGCCCAGCCCGGCCACGGGGAAGACGGCGGTTTTGACCTTGTGCATGGTGTTGCGAGTTTCTTGAATGGGTATCAGCCCAGACGGGCCAGTTGGTCTTTCACCTTGGCCAGCGTGGCTGTGAAATCAGCCACGCGTTTCTTTTCCTGCTCGATCACGGCCGGCGGCGCCTTGGCCACGAAAGCCTCATTGCCCAGTTTGCCATTGGCCTTGACGATTTCGCCTTCGAGACGCGCCACTTCTTTGCCCAGGCGAACTTTTTCAGCGGCGACATCGACCTCCATGTGCAGGCACAGCCGGGCCTCGCCGACCACGGCCACCGGGGCGGCTTGCGCGGCAGCGGCCCAGGCCGCTTCCTCGCTGAACACCCGTACTTCGCTCAGCTTGGACAGCGCCTGCAGCACCGGTGCCCATTGCTGGATGAAGGCTGCCTCGTCGGCATGGCTGGCCAGCGCGTACAGCGGCAGGCGGGTCGAAGGCGAGACGCTCATCTCGCCGCGCAGGTTGCGGCAGGCATCGACCAGCTGACGCAAGCGGGCCACTTGGGCCATGGCATCCGGGTCGATGCGCTCGGGCTGGCTCACCGGGTAGGCGGCGATGCTGACCGATATGGCGGCACGCCCGGAGGAGTCGGAAGTTGCGGGGGTGCCTCGCCCCGCAACGGGTGCCACCTTCTGCCACAGCTCTTCGGTGATGAAGGGGATCAGCGGATGGGCCAGGCGCAGGATGGTCTCCAGCGTGCGGATCAGGGTGCGGCGCGTGGCGCGCTGCTGTGCCGCGTCGCCGGTGTTGATCTGCACCTTGGCGATTTCCAGGTACCAGTCGCAGAACTCGTTCCAGACGAAGTCGTAAATGGTGTTGGCAACATTGTCCAGGCGGTAGTCAGCAAAGCCCTGGGCCACGTCGGCTTCGACCTTCTGCAGCAGCGACACGATCCAGCGGTCGGCCGCGCTGAAGCTCAGGTAGCCTTCGAACGAGCCGCCGGCTGCGCACTGTTCCTTGGTGTGCTCCTGCAGGCCGCAGTCATGGCCTTCGCAGTTCATCAGCACGAAGCGGGTGGCGTTCCACAGCTTGTTGCAGAAGTTGCGGTAACCCTCGCAGCGTTTGCTGTCGAAGTTGATGTTGCGCCCCAGCGTGGCGAGCGAGGCGAAGGTGAAACGCAGCGCGTCGGCGCCGAAGGCCGGGATGCCGTTGGGAAATTCCTTCTCGGTGTTCTTGCGTACCTGGGGCGCGGTCTCGGGTTTGCGCAGGCCGACGACGCGCTTGTCCAGCAGGGGGCCAAGTGCGATGCCGTCGATCAGGTCCACCGGGTCCAGCACATTACCCTCGCTCTTGCTCATCTTCTGGCCCTGCGCGTCGCGCACCAGGCCGTGGATGTAGACGTGCTTGAACGGCACCTTGCCGGTGAAGTGGGTCGTCATCATGATCATGCGCGCGACCCAGAAGAAGATGATGTCGTAACCGGTGACCAGCACGGTCGAGGGCAGGTAGAGGTCGACGTCCTGCGTTTTTTCCGGCCAGCCCATGGTGGAGAAGGGCACCAGCGCGGACGAATACCAGGTGTCGAGCACGTCTTCGTCGCGCGTGAGTTTCTTGCCCGGCGCCTTGGCCTGGGCTTCGGCTTCGTTGCGTGCCACGATCACGTTGCCGTCTTCGTCGTACCAGGCCGGGATCTGGTGGCCCCACCAGAGCTGGCGCGAGATGCACCAGTCCTGGATGTTGTTCATCCACTGGTCGTAGGTGTTGACCCAGTTCTCCGGCACGAACTTCACCGCGCCGCTGTCCACCGCGTCGATGGCCTTTTGCGCAATGCTCTTGCCGGTCGGGTCCTTGTCGCTCACCTTGCTCATGGCCACGAACCACTGGTCGGTCAGCATGGGCTCGACGATCTGGCCGGTACGGGTGCAGATGGGCACCATCAGCTTGTGTTTCTTGGTCTCGACCAAGGCGCCGATGGCTTCCAGATCCTTCACGATGGCCTTGCGCGCCACGAAACGGTCCAGGCCGCGGTATTTCTCGGGCGCGTTGTCGTTGATGGTGGCCTGCAGCGTCAGCACGCAGATCATCTCCAGCTTGTGGCGCTGGCCCACCTGGTAGTCGTTGGAGTCATGCGCCGGTGTGACCTTGACCACGCCGGTGCCGAATTCCTTGTCCACGTACTCGTCGGCAATCACCGGGATCTCGCGGCCCACGAGAGGCAGGGTCACCATCTTGCCGATCAGCGCCTTGTAGCGCTCATCCTCGGGGTGGACCATCACCGCCACGTCGCCCAGCATGGTTTCGGGGCGGGTGGTGGCCACGGTGAGAGAACCCGAACCATCGGCCAGCGGGTAGGCGATGTGCCAGAGCGAACCGTCCTTCTCTTCGCTTTCCACCTCCAGGTCGGACACGGCGGACTGCAGCACCGGGTCCCAGTTGACCAGGCGCTTGCCGCGGTAGATCAGGCCCTGCTCGTAGAGCTGGACGAAGGTCTCGGTCACCACCTTGGACAGTTTGTCGTCCATGGTGAAGTACTCGCGGCTCCAGTCTACGCTGTCGCCCATGCGGCGCATCTGGGTGGTGATGGTGTTGCCGCTCTGTTCCTTCCACTCCCAGACGCGCGCCACGAAGTTCTTGCGACCCAGGTCGTGGCGGCTGATCTTCTGTTCCTGAAGCTGGCGTTCCACCACGATCTGCGTGGCGATGCCGGCGTGGTCGGTGCCCGGCACCCAGACCGTGTTGGCGCCCGCCATGCGGTGGTAGCGCGTCAGCGAGTCCATGATGGTCTGGTTGAAGGCGTGGCCCATGTGCAGCGTGCCGGTCACATTGGGCGGCGGCAGCTGGATGGCGAACGAGGGCGCGCCGTCCTTGGCCTTGCCGGTGCCGCGGTAGCCGGCCGTGGCATAACCGCGGCGCTCCCATTCGGGACCCCAGTGCGCCTCGAGGGCGGCCGGTTCGAAGGATTTGGACAGGCTGTTGAGGCCGGGTTGCTGGACGGTGTCGCTCATGGATACGGCTTGATCGGAAAAAGCGGCATCCTTCAGGGTGGTTCAGGATGCCATGGCGCCCCTGGTGTGGCAGGGCGAGGAGATGGGCAATTTTATGCGATCGACCGGCTCGACCCGTTAGGGCCGGCGCCCTGCGTCACCGGCCGGCATAGCGCCGCAGAACCGGCATGGTCAGTGCGGCAACGGCAGCCAGGCCCGCCAGCGTCAGACCGGCACCGGCGATGGCCGGCACCACACCCACCTGGTTGACCAGCGCGCCGGCAGCCACTCCCGACACGGCCGGCAGTACCTGCGAGGTGATGGCGTACATGGACATGACCCGCCCGCGCAGGGCCTCGGGGGCCTGCGTCTGGATGCCGGCCACCACCAGGCTGATGACCATCCCGCCCAGCATGCCGACGCAGGCCAGGGCCAGCGCCGAAAGGAGCGGCGACGCAATGGCGCCCAGCAGGGCAAAGACAAGGCCACCAAGCGCCACACCGCCCAGGATGGTGCGGCCGTGGTGCAGGCGCCGGGCCAGTAGCAGGGCCAGCACGCCACCGATGATCAGGCTGACGGCCAGCAGCCCCAGGTAGGCGCCACGTTGCGTTTCCGTCAGGCCGAGCTGCTGGCGCGCCAGCTTGGGCAGCAGGATCTGCAGCGGCCCCGTCATGGCATAGCCGATCACCGCCGCCAGCATCAGCTGGCGCAGCAGTGGTGCGGAGCCGACGGTGCGGAAGCCCTCGGCGATGTCGGCCCATACCGACTGCGACGACGGCACGGGATTGGCATGGGTGTGCAGGCGCAGCAGCAGTGCCGACGACAGCACGAAGCCCAGCGCCGCGGTGGCCAGCACGGCAGGCCAGGCATGGGCGCTGCGGATCAGGCCGATCAGCAGCGGAGCCAGACCGAAGCCCAGCAGCACCTGCAGGTTGAAAATGATGGTCAGCGGCCGCAACTCGGTGGCCGAGGCGAGTTGGCCCAGCGCTGTCAGGCGTGCCGGCCCGACAAAGGACCAGGCCAGGCCGCCAGCGAAGGCGCCCAGGAGCGCCCAGGCCGCCCGCTGGTTGGCGGCGGCACCGGTGTCTGCCCACCAGAGGCAGGCCAGGCCCAGCAGGAACAGGGCCTGGGCCCCGTGGATCACGCGCCCCGGTGCCATGCGGTCGCACAGCACGCCGCCGAACCAGCCGAAGACGATGGAGCTGCCGAAGGCCAGACCAAAGCCCAGCCCAGACAACAGGTCGGACCCCACGGCCTCCTGCAGGTAGAGGATGACGGTGTAGTTGAACATGTGCCCGGCGGTGAAGGCCAGCAGGCACGACAGCAGGAACGGAATGTGCCGGCGCATCAGCTCACTTCGCGTTGCCGGGTTGCAGCTGGATCAATGTCGGTTGTGCATCCTCGATGTGCCAGGACGGAAAGCTGGCGCTGGAGAGGAAGACGCGGCCATCGCGGCCGAACTCGACATCGCGTGTGAAGGTCGCCTTGCGCGGCAGTGGGTAGAAGCGCCAGGTGCCGCTGCTGATGTCCAGACACTGCGCCGAGTCGGAGTTGGTGCCCGTGACCCAGACCTGGTGGCGCTGGCGGTCCACGTTCAGGGCATAGGGGGTGTCGCTGCCCTTGGGCACCACCGGCAGGTCGAATGTGGTGAACTTGGCCGTCGCCGGCTCGTAGCGCAGGATGGCCGATTCGTTGAACATGGCGATCCAGAGATTGCCGTCACGGTCGCTGCGCAGCCGGCGCGGGCCGTGCAGTGGCGTGGGAATCATGGTGACTTTGCCGCTGGCCGGGTCGATGGAGGCGATCTCGTCGGTGTGCAGGCGTGCGATCCAGACCGTGCCATCAGGCGTGATGTCGATGCCATAGGGCAGCGGCACGCCAGTGGAAACGTGGTCGACCTTGACCCAGTTGGTGATGGGCAGCCCCCAGCCGATGAGCTTGAAGAAGAAGGGTGTCAGCTTGACGGTGAGCTTCTCCATCAAGCTGCGAAACGGCAGGTCGTAGGTGGTGAACTTCGCCGTGCTGCGGTCGAACATGGCGACCTGGTTCGACAACGCCAGCGTGAACCAGACGCGGTCCTTGGCATCGATGCGTACCGTGTGCGGGTAGAAACCGCTGTCCATCTCGTGCGCCTTGAAGGTTTTGTTGACAGGGTCGAACTCGATCAGCCGGCGCTGGTAGGACGGCGTGATGAACACATGGCCGTCCTTGCGCGACTCGGCCAGCGAATGGATGCCCTGGTAGGTCTCGTGCTTGGGAAAATCACGCAGCCGGCCGGCCAGCAGGCCGCCCAGCTTGTCGCCGGCCTCGGGTGGAATCTTGTAGACCGTGTAGGCCCCGGTGTCGGGGTTCACCTCGTACAGCCGGTCCTGCAGGTTGTCGCCGATGTAGACCATGCCATTGCTGTGCATCAGGAAGTCGTGCATTTGCGAGAAGCGGTCGCCCAGCGGCAATTCGGTGATCTGCGCTCCCGCCAGATGCTCGCCCCACGGCGTGGACGCCGGCACCAGCTCCGGATGGGCGTTGATGTATTTCCAGTGCGCCTCCAGCTGTGCCGGCAGCTCCTTTTGCGCTTGGCTGGACAGGCGAGAGCCATAGCGCACCATGCGCTTGATCGTGGTTTCCCATTCTTCGGCACTGCGTTCGCGGCGCAGGAAGACCGAACCCTGCTGGTGGCAGAAACCGCAATGCAGCAGGAACTCCTTGCGGATCGATGCATCCGGCACGGCTTTTTCCAGCGTCGCGGTCCAGGCATTGGAGGGGCGCTGCTGGGCCAGTGCGCGCACGTCCTTTTCAGCCTTCAACGTCAGCACCGGGGTGGCGGGCAGGTCTTTCGACGACAGCTTCAAGTCCTGGTAACCCGGCTTGCGCAGGCGCAGTTCAAAAGTGCCGTGCGTGTCCGGCAGCGTCGCCTGGCCTTGCGCATCGGTGAAGCGGGTGTGTTCGAACGCGCCCTGCTGCAGTTTGCCGGAGGCGGGGTAGCCGTTGTCCGAGTCGTCGATGCGCGCGGGGGGCTGCGGCGTCTGCGTCACCATGACCAGGCTGGCGGCCCGACCCTCTTCGGTCTGGACCTTGAGCGTCAGGGCCTGGGCGTTCAAGCCGGCCAGCGCCAGCAGGCCCGTCATGGCGGCGACCAGGGCCGCCCGCGGTGCGTTGTGCGCGAAACATTTTTTCATGTCAGTCTCCTCTTTTTAGGGGGCGGCAATCTCGCCTTGCAGACGGCGCCGCATGAGTGCGGCATACCGGGCTGGCCAGCAGCGCGACAGCCACCAGGCCAGGCGGGCCGTTGCACTGAAAAGCAGCAGCGTTTTTCCATGTGAGGCGGCCTGGAGAATGGCCTGGGCCACCTCGTCCGGCGTTGCCTGGCGGCCGGTCGTCAGGCGGCTGTGGCCGGCGGGTTGCCCGTCGCCACCCAGCGCGGCCCGGTCGATGCCGGTGTCGATGAACGAGGGGCAGACCAGCAGGACGCCAACACCGTCGTCGGCCAGCTCGGCGCGCAGGCTGTCGAAAAAACCATGCAGCGCATGCTTGCTCGCCGCGTAGCCGGTGCGGCCGATCAGCGGGGAAAAACCGGCGACGCTGGAGATGGTGATGACCAAGCCGCGTGCGGCGCGCAGATCGGCCAGGGCAGCGTGTGTGCAATGCACGGCACCGAAGAAGTTGACGTCCATGACGCGGCGGATGACTTCGAGGCGGGTGGCGGCAAAGGCACTGCGGTGGGCGATGCCGGCATTGTTGACGAGGACATCGATACGGCCCCAGCGCGCATGGATGGCCTGCATGGTTTGTGCGCAGGCGGCGGCATCGGTCACATCGCAGAGTTGCGTGTGGACCTCGCAGCCTTGCACTGCCAGGTCGCGCGCCAGGGCCTGCAGGCTTTCCGCATCGCGGTCGAGGGCGGCGATGCGGGCGCCTGCTGCGCCGAAGCGCAGGCACAGGCTGCGGCCGAGCCCGCCGGCGGCACCGGTGATGACGACAACCTTGTCCCGAAAGCTGCGCTGTTTCATGTGGGCGAGCGCGCGTGCGTTGTGTCCGCGCGTGCCTGGCGGTAAAGCTCGAACACCTCGGCCGAGGTGTAGCACGGCGTGTAGCCGAACACCGTCTTCAGGCGCGTGTTGAGCAATACCGGCCGGTAGCGCAGAAAGTCCAGCTGCTCCGGCCCGTACTGCGTCAGGCCCAGCGGCTTGAGCACGGCCAGCGCGCCTTGCAGCAGCCAGGCCGGCAGCACCAGGCGCGGCTTGCCCAGGCGCGCCGCAATCTCGCGCAGGCTCAGGGCACCATCACCGGCCACGTTGTAGATGCCGGCCGGGCCGTTGCCGATGGCGCGCACGATGATGGCCACCACGTCCTGGTCCCAGATGAACACGAAGGGGCTCTCCGAACCGGCGATCGCCAGCAGGCGGGGTTTCTCGAACAGGTTGGTGATCTGGTTGCGCACCGTCGTGCCCAGGATGGTGCCGATGCGCAGCACCACCTGCTCCAGCGCCGGATGGCGGACGCGGTAGTCGGCCAGCATCTCCTCCACCAGCCGCTTGTGATGCGAGTAGGCGAAGACCTCGTTGCCGCGCAGGGGCATGTCTTCGGTCAGCCAGGCCGGGTTGTCGGCATGGTAGCCATAGGCCGCGCCGCTGGATGACACGATGATGCGTCGCACGCCGTGCTGCACGCAGGCCTGCAGCACATTGCGGGTGCCGTTCACATCCACGTCGTATTCGAAGTCGCGGCGGCTGTTGCGCCCGGGCGTGACGATGGACGCCAGGTGCACGACGGTGTCGATCTGGTGGCGGGCCAGGAGGTCGGCGACGGCAGGCGAACGAATGTCCGCCACGGCATAGTCCACGCCGGGCAGGCGCTGCGAAGGTTCCCGGATGTCGAGTGCAACGACCACTGCCGGGCGGTCCGGCAGGTCCGCTTGCGCCAGCCGGGCCAACACCTGGCTGCCCAGATAGCCACCGGAGCCGGTGACCAGGACGCGGTGTCCGCTCATGACCTGGCTCCGTCAGGCGCGCGGTTTTTCCAGTAGGTGGCGAGTGTCATGCCGGCCACGATGTGCCAGATGCCCCACCAGGCTGTGACGATGGCCATGCCGCCCAGGCCGTTGAAGAAGTTGAAGATCAGGATCAGGCCCAGTCCGGAATTCTGGATGCCCATCTCGAAGGTGATGGCGCGGCGATCGCGTTCCGGCAGCCCCACGGCCGTCGCCAGGCTGTAGCCCGTGACCAGCGCCAACAGGTTGTGGATGAAGACCACCAGCAACACGAACTGGATGTAGGCCAGGAAATGCTTGAAGTTGGCCGCCAGCGCGCCGACGATGAAGCCCACCAGCACCAACAGCGAGAGGATCTTCATCGGCTTGCGGATGCGCTGCGCAACGGCCGGGTAGCGGCGCGCCACCCACATGCCCAGCACCAGCGGCACGCCCAGCAGCAGCACGATGACTTCCAGCATTTCCCAGGGGCTCATGGCCACCTGCTTCATCAGGCCGCTGGTGACCGGGCTCAGACTGCCCCAGAAGGCGAAGTTCAGCGGTGTCATGACCAGGGCCACCGCCGTGGACAAGGCGCTCACGCTGACCGACAGCGCCGTGTTGCCCTTCGCGTAATGCACCAGGAAGTTGGAAATGTGGCCGGCCGGACAGGACGAGACCAGGATCATGCCCAGCGCGATGCTGGGGATGGGGTTCAGGAGCCAGACCAGCACATAGGTCATGGCCGGAAACAGGATGTGATGGCCGAACAGCCCCAGCGCCAGCGCCTTGGGTGTTTTCAGTGCGGCCCTGAAGTCGTCGACTTTCAGCTCCAGCGCCACCCCGAACATCACCAGGCCCAGCACCGTGTTCAGCAGGGTCAGGGTCTGCGGGTTGAAGCTCAGCTGCACCTGGTCAATGGGCGCCATGATGTGTCTCCTCGTTTTGGCAGACTCGATGGCCCATCCGTGATGGCTGCCCCAAGTCTTTTTTTACTTGCTGAAACTTTAGGGCAAACTCGGACTGTCGTCCCGCATCATTCGGGACACGCACACATCAATTCGGGACAGGCAACCCATCGGCATCAACCGCCATGCAAGACTCACACAGCGTTACGGCCCGATTCACCCAGGCCATTGTCGAGGCCGCGCAGCGCCAGGGCGTCAGCCTGCCCGAGCCCTTGCGCGAATCCCTGATGCAGCACAGCCGGGTGCCGATGGCGCAGCAGGATGCGTTGTGGGCGCTGTTTGCCGAAGCTGCTGCCGACCCGCTGGCAGCCCTGCGCGTGGGTACCGATCTGCAGGCGGGTCATCTGGACATCGTGGGCATGCTGCTGCTGAGCTGCGACACGCTGGGCGACGGCCTGGAGGTGCTGACGGAGTACGCACCGATCATCGGCGACAACGCCCGTTTCGACATCGTGACGGATGCCCAGGGCGTGGTGCTGCGCTACACGCCGGATTACGAGGTCTGCCGCGAACTGCGGGTGGAGGCGGCGCTGGGCTGCGTCATCAGCCTGGCGCGCTGGATGACCAATGGTCGCTTCCGTCCCCGCGAGGTGCTTTTCATGCATGCACCGCGTGGCGAAGTCGCCGCTTACGAAGCCTTGCTGGGTTGCCCGGTGCGTTTCGGCCAGCCTGCCAATGGCGTGCGCATGGACGCCAGCGAACTCGACTGCAGCCTGATCCAGGCCGGCACGCAGTTGCACGCCCATTTGCGGGCCTTGGCCGACGACATGCTGGCCTCGCTCCAGCAGGGCAGCATCTCGGCGCGCGTGCAGCAACTGATCCGCGAGCATCCGCGCTGGGGCAAGGAACGCATCGGCGAGCAGCTGGGCATGAGCGGGCGGCATCTCAACCGCAAGCTGGCGGCGGAGGCTATCTCGTTCAAGGGGCTGCGCGAGACGCTGCTGCATGACATGGCGGTGCAGGCCTTGCGCAGCGGCCAGTCCGCCTCGGTCGTGAGCGAGAAGCTGGGCTTTTCGGATGAAAACGCCTTTGCCCGCGCCTTTCGGCGCTGGAGCGGCCAGACGCCGGCGCAGTTCGCACGTACCGGCGCATCGCCGGCACAGCCGCCCAACGCCGGCAGTTGATCAACCCGGAGGTTGCTTGGCCGCCTGGACACAGGCGGCCAAGACCTCGCTGTTGCCGATCTGGTTGGCCAGCAGCAGGATCAGGCGGGCATTGAGCAGCTCGGACTGTTCGCGGTCCAGGCCGGTGTGGGCGTCGAGCAGCTGCTCGTAGAAGGTGTCGGCATCCTGGAAATGCAGGGTGGTTTTCATGTGCGGCTCCTCAAGACTGCAAGCCCAGGGCCTGTCCGATGGCCTGGATCAGATCGGCGTCCACACTCTCGCCGGTGGCGGCCAGGTAGCCGTCGGGACGCACCAGGGCCCAGGCATGGCCGAACACGTGGCAGGCACCTTGCAGGTGACCTTGCGGGTCGCGCACATGCTCAAGGGCCTGGGCACGGCCGTCCGGGCCCAGCACCTGCACGCAGCGCACTGGCGCCTGGCTGGCCAACTGGCGCAGACGCTGGCTGGCGGCGGCCGAGATGTCGCCGAACACCAGCACCAGCAGGTCGCCGTCGGCCCACTCGATCAGCTCGTTGACCGTGCCGCGGCTGTTGTCCGGCCAGCGGAAGCTCACGTTCTGCACCGACAGGCCGCCGGTGCGGTCGCAGATGCTGGAGCGGGTGTAGCTGTTGGCCATGGCCATGCGGCCGGTGTTGATGAGCTGGCGTGCGAACGGGTACTGGCGCGCCAAGCTGATGGCGGCGCTGCGGAAGGTGCGCTCCATGCCGTCGGCCGGGCGCAGGAAACGCGCCGTGCGGTTGGTCACCTGCACGTTCTGCGCCGCGGCCTCAAACCGCTCCTCGTGATAGCTGTCCAGCAGGCTGGCCGGGGCGCGGCCCTTGAGTACGGCCGCCAGCTTCCAGGCCAGGTTGTCGGCATCGGCCACGCCGGTGTTGCCGCCGCGCGCACCGAAGGGGCTGACGATCTTGGCCGTGTCGCCCATGAAGAACACGCTGCCAATGCGCAGTTTGTCCAGACACTGGCTACGGTAGGCGTAGGGGCCGACCCAGACGATCTCGTATTCGACGTCGGGACCGAACTGCTGGCGCAGGCGCTCGCGCACCACGTCCTCGCGGCTCACGACTTCGGGATCGGCGTTGGGTTCCATCTGGTAGTCGATGCGCCAGACATCGTCGGCCATCAGGTGCTGCCAGACCGAGCGGTTGCCGTTGAAGGGCGCCTCGATCCAGGTGTGGCGCTCCTTGGGCGGATGGTTCTTGAAGCGCACATCGGCAATGCACCAGCGGTCGTCGCCGCGGCGCGAGGTCATGGTGGCGCCGGTCCAGCCGTGAAAGGGCGTGTGCGAACCGCTGGCGTCGATCACATGGTCGGCCTGCAGGCGGTAGTTGCCGGCCGGCGTCTCCACCGTGAGGGTGGCATGGTCCGCGTGCTGCTTGAAGCCGACCACGCGCGATTTCCAGCGCAGGTCCACATGGCCCAGGCCATAGATGCGCTCGACCAGATAGCCCTCGATGTAGAACTGCTGGATGTTGATGAAGGGCGGCTGGGCCGAGAGGCCGAAGTTGCTCTGCTGGCGCAGGTCGAAGGAATAGACCTCGTCGTTGCCGGCGAAGGTGCGCCCCACGCTCCACTGGATGCCCTTGGCGGCGATGCGTTCGTACACGCCCAGACGCTGGAAGATCTCCAGCGACTTCTGCGTGTAGCAGATGCCGCGCGAGGAGGCACCCTTGACGCCCACCGTGTTGTCTTCGTCGAGCAGCACGGCCGGCACGCCCAGCTTGGCCAGGCAGCAGGCCATGGTCAGGCCGGTGATGCCGGCGCCGACGATCACGATCGGGTGACGCTTGGCTTCACCATGTTTGAGTTCGGGTGGTTCGGTAAAGGGGTACTCGGGCAACTCGTAGCCGGCGCCCTGGGTGAACTCGTAGCCGTTGGTGTAGGCGGTTTCACGGTACGGTGCGGTCATGATGCCGGGCCTTTCTGCGCATTGGCGCGGGCGGCTACTTCGGGCCGGTCGTTCTGCTGCGGCTTGAGCGGTGCCGCCACCTTGCCGGCGGCGCGGTCGCGGCGCCATTGCTCTTTGCGCGCCGTCCATTCGTTCAGCCGCGTGTGGGCGGTGGTGCTTTCCTTGAGCATCTGGAACTCGTCGGCCACCTGGGCCGAGAGCTCGAGCCGCACGCCGTTGGGGTCGAAGAAGTAGATGCTCTTGAAGATGTGGTGGTCGGTCACGCCGATCACTTCGATGCCGTGCGCCTGCAGGCGGGCTTTCATGGCCTCCAGTTCGGGCAGCGAATTGAGGCGAAAGGCGATGTGGTTGACCCACAGCGGCGTGTTGGGGCTGGGGGCTGCGGCCTGGTCGTCGCCCAGGTCGAAGAAGGCGATAAAGGAGCCGTCCTGCAGGCGGAAGAAAAAGTGCGTGTAGGGGCAGTACTCGCCGGTGCTGGGCACGTAGTCGCTCTGGATGATGTGGTACAGCGGCAGGCCCAGGATGTCCTCGTAAAAATGCCGCGTCTCCTCGGCATCCTTGGCACGGTAGGCGTAGTGGTGCAGTTGCTGGATCGGCGCCGGCGGCGGGGCGGGGCGGTCGGTTTTCAGTGGGCTGGTCATGCAGTCTCCTTCATGGCGCTTCGTTCACCATTCCGTAATACGTTTACTGTATCGTAACTCCGAGGTCTTCCGGGAGGCGCCGCGGATCGCTGGGATGGCTGATTATTGAGAATGAATCGCAATAACGTCAATTCATAGTGAACGGCAATTCACTGAATTGAAAGAGCCAATTAGACCGGGGGCCTGAATGGGTCTACGCTGCCCAAGTCTTTGACGCAACTGTTCAAGGCAAGCGAGACGGATCTTCAACTTTCAAAGGAGATATTCATGCCGACACTCAAAGGTTCCAAGACGGAAGGGTGCCTGAAAGACGCATTCGCTGGCGAGTCCCAAGCCAACCGCCGTTACCTGTACTTCGCCAACAAGGCCGACATTGAAGGCCAGAACGATGTGGCCGCGCTGTTCCGATCCACCGCCGAAGGCGAAACCGGCCACGCGCACGGCCACCTGGAGTTCCTGGAGCAATCCGGCGACCCGGCGACCGGCCTGCCGATCGGCCCGACCCGCGACAACCTCAAGTCCGCGGTGGCGGGCGAGACCCACGAGTACACCGACATGTACCCCGGCATGGCCAAGACCGCCCGCTCGGAAGGTTTTGACGAAATCGCCGACTGGTTTGAGACTCTGGCCAAGGCCGAGCGTTCGCATGCGAACCGCTATGCCAAGGCTTTGGCAGAACTCGCCGATTGATTTCCAATCGGCGCCCACTACGCCGCGAGGCGTAGTGGTTGGAAAAAGAATTTTCTTGCGAAAGTTCTTTTTCCAACCATAACGAGACAAAGGACTGGCCATGGCACGCGAAGGCAACCTGGAAGCCCCGACCCGACATCCGCTGGACTGGAAAACCCCCGACTTCTACGACGAGGCCTCCTGCTTCAAGGAGTTGGAACGCATCTTCGACATCTGCCACGGCTGCCGCCGCTGTGTCAGCCTGTGCGGCGCCTTCCCCACGCTGTTCGATCTGGTGGACGAGAGTTCGACGATGGAAGTCGATGGGGTCGACAAGAAGGACTACTGGCAGGTGGTGAACCAGTGCTACATGTGCGACCTGTGCTACATGACCAAGTGTCCGTACACCCCGCCGCACGAATGGAACCTGGATTTCCCGCACACCATGCTGCGTGCCAAGGCCATCAAGTTCAAAAAGGGTGAGGTCGGCATCGCCGAGAGGTTTCTGGCTTCCACCGACGTGCATGGCCAGTTCGCCGGCATCCCGGTGGTGGTGCAGGTCGCCAATGCCGTCAACAAGACCCGGGTCATGCGCAGTCTGATGAAAAGCGTGGCCGGCGTGGACAAGGATGCCTGGCTGCCCTCGCTCGCCACCCGGAAGTTCCGCTCCGGCGCGCCCGAAGCGCAAGCCAGCGTGGTGAAGGACGGCGAGAAGACCCCGGGCAAGGTGGCGATCTTCGCTACCTGCTACATCAACTACAACGAACCTGGCATCGGCCATGACCTGCTCAAGATCCTCGACCACAACGACATCCCGTATGTGATTGTCGAGAAGGAAAAATGCTGTGGCATGCCCAAGCTGGAGTTGGGCGACCTGGATGCCGTCAACGCCAGCAAGGAGGTCAACATCCCGGTGCTGGCCCGTTACGCCAAGGATGGTTTTGCCATTCTGGCCGCCGTGCCGAGCTGCGCCCTGATGTTCAAGCAGGAAATCCCGCTGATGTATCCGGACGAGGCCGATGTGCAATTGGTCAAGGACGCCGTGTGGGACCCGTTCGAGTACCTGATGGCACGCAAGCGCGACGGCCTGCTCAAGACCGAATTCAGCACGCCGCTGGGCAATGTGAGCTACCAGATCCCCTGCCACGGCCGGGTGCAGAACATCGGCAAGAAGACCGAGGAAATGCTGAAGATGATCCCCGACACCACGATCAACACGATCGAACGCTGCTCGGGCCACGCCGGTACCTTTGGCGTCAAGAAGGCCTACCACCAGCAGGCCATGAAGATCGGCAAGCCGGTGTTCAAGGCCATGGCCACCATGAAGGACGGCGCCAAGCCCGACTACATCAGCTCCGACTGTCCGCTCGGCGGCCACCACATCGCGCAGGGTTTCGAGGTCAACGGACTGGGCGCGCCTGAACTACAACATCCGCTTAGCCTGGTGCGCAAGGCCTACGGAATTAAATGAGGAAGATGGACATGCAACTCACTGGCAAGATCACTCCCGACAGCCTGATGTCGCTGGAGACCTACAGCAAGTGGCGCAAGGAGCACAAGGCCGAGGTCATGGCCCACCGCCAGTTGCGCAGCGTGCACCTGGGCGAGCACATCAACCTGCAGTTCGAGTCCGAGACCACCATCCGCTACCAGATCCAGGAGATGTTGCGCATCGAGAAAATCTTCGAGGAGGAAGGCATCCTGCAGGAGATCGAGGCCTACGCCCCGCTGGTGCCCGACGGCAGCAACTGGAAAGCCACCCTGCTGATCGAGTACCCCGACATCAGCGAGCGCAAGCGCGAGCTGGCGCGCCTGATCGGTGTGGAGGACCGCATGTTCGTCGAGGTCGAGGGCGATGAGCGCGTCTACGCCATTGCCGACGAAGACCTGGACCGCGAGAACGACGAGAAGACCTCGGCCGTGCACTTCGTGCGCTTCGAATTCACGCCGTCCATGCGTGCCGCGGTCAAGGCCGGTGCCAGCGTGAAAGTCGGCTGCGACCACACCCACTACCCGGCGCACGTGACCATCAACGCTGAAACGCTGGCCTCGCTGGCGGGCGACCTGAAGTAGCCCACCTTCGACCGGGCCGGGTCTGTCCCGGCCCCTTCCTGGGCGGGTCTAAACTCGGGGCAATCTTTTCGCCTGCCCATGTCGTCGACTTCGTCCCGTCTGCATAAGCTCCTGCCCTTCCTCCACTGGCCGCGCCCCACGGCGGAGCTGCTGCGCAGCGAAGCCCTGGCCGGCCTGGCCGTCGGCCTGATGGTGATTCCCCAGGGCGTCGCCTATGCGGTGCTCGCGGGCATGCCGCCCGTCACTGGCATCTACGCCTCCATCCTGCCAGCCCTGCTGGCGGTGCTCTTCAGCGCCTCCACGCGGCTCTCGGTCGGGCCGACGGCGCTGACCTGCCTGCTGGTGAGCGCGGGCCTCACGGACCTGGCCCCGCCCGGTTCGGCGCAGTGGGTTCAGCTGGCGGTCTGGTTGGCACTGCTCTCGGGCCTGCTGCAGATGGTGCTGGGTTTCATGCGCTTCGGCTGGCTGCTCAATCTCGTTAATGCCCCGGTGCTCACAGCCTTCACCCAGGCTGCAGCGCTGCTCATCATCGGCTCGCAGTTGCCCGACATGCTGGGCCTGCAGGACTGGCGCCAGCTGGTTTCGACCGGGCGACAGGCCTGGCACCTGCCGTCGCTGGCTTTCGGTCTGGGTACGCTGGTTCTGCTGCTGGCGGCGCGCCGCTGGCGCCCGGCTTTTCCCTCGGTGCTGCTGATCGTGCTGGGCGCTGCCGGCCTGTCGGCGCTGCTGGACTTCGAGGCCGGCGGCGGCCGCGTGGTGGGGGCGCTGCCGGCCGGGTTGCCGGCCCTGGCGCTACCGGCCCTGCCCGATCTGGACGTGCTGGGCCAGTTGCTGCTGCCCACGCTGGTCATCACCCTGGTGAGCTTTCTTGAAACGGCCTCCAGTGCCAAGGTGGACAACGAGCGCCGCGGCACGCGCTGGGACCAGGACCAGGACCTGATCGGCCAGGGCCTGGGCAAGCTGGCGGCGGGCCTGAGCGGTGCCTTTCCCACCAGTTCCTCCTTCTCGCGTTCGGCGCTCAACCTTTACGCCGGCGCCCGGACCGGCTGGGCCACGGTGTTCTCGGCCGGGGTCGTGGTGCTCGCGCTCTGGGTGCTGATCCCGGTGCTGCATCACGTGCCGCAGGCGGTGCTGGCTGCCATCGTGGTCGCTGCCGTGATGGGCCTGCTCAAGCCGCGCGAATTCCTGCGGCTGTGGCGCATCGCCCGCGTGGAGGCCATCACTTCGGGAACTACCTTCCTCATCACCCTGCTGGTTTCGCCCCAGCTCTACTGGGGGGTGCTGGCCGGCGTGCTGATGTCGCTGAGTGCCTTCCTCTACCAGCGCCTGCATCCGCGCATCATCGAGGTAGGACTGCACCCGGACGGCAGCCTGCGCGACCGCCATCTCTGGAAACTGCCGCCGCTGGCGCCCGACACCTATGCCCTGCGCATGGACGCGGCGCTGGATTTCGCCGCCGCGGCCGAGTTTGAGCGCGCGGTGGTGGAGTACCTTGCCCAGCATCCCGATACGCGCCACGTCTGTCTTTTCGCGCAGCCCATCGGCCACATCGACGCCACCGGCGTGGACACCTGGCTCAAGCTTTGCAAGCAGTTGCAGGAGCAGGGCGTGCTGCTGCACGTCAGCGGCATGAAGCTGCCGGTGGAGCGCACGCTGCTGCAGGCCGGCTGGCAGTTGGCTGGCCCCGGCCACCGGCTCTACCGCACCGAGACGGAGACGCTGGACGCGTTGCGCCGCCTGCCCTGACCCTGGCGTCTTGCGCTAGCCCAGCGCCGGCCGCGAGCGCCCGCCGCGCCGGCGGTCGGCCTTGGGAAAGTCGCTGTGCTGTTCGATGAGCTCACTCGCGCGGGCCTGTAGGCGGTCCAGCACACGATCGAGCACGGCCACCTCGTCGGCGCCCAGGTCGTCCAGCAGTTCCAGGTTCAGCGCCCGCACCTGTGGCAGCAGCGACGCGCACAGCTTGTGGCCCGCCTCGGTCAGCCCCAGCACGGCCTGGCGCCGGTCTGCCGGCTGCGTGGTGCGGGTGACCAGTTTCTTGGCGACCAGCGAACTCAGGGCGCGCGAGGTGCGCGCCCGGTCCAGCTGGGCCAGTTCCGCCAGCCGGGATGGCGGTACCGGTGCATGGCGCAGCAGCAATTCGAGCAAGCGCCATTCGCGCCGGGTGATGCCGTACTGCCCTTCGCACAGACGGATCACCAGGGTGCCGGCGGTGCCCAGCAGGCGGCTGAGCCGGTACAGCAGGAAATCGTCCAGCCCCACGGGGCGAAGCAGGCGAGGCTTGACGGACATCAGGGTTTCCGAGGTGGATAGTTGATTAGAACAATCAATTGTCCGGCCTCTAGAGTCCCATGGCAAGCACACGGCATTCCGTCTGGGTGCACACCACGAGGAGACACCATGAACCGATATGCCCGCCTGCTGCTGGCTTGCGCGACGCTGGCCTGCGCGCTGGGCGCCGCCGCCCAGGACAAGCCCAGCCTCAAGATCCTGGTCGGTTTTGCGCCCGGCGGCTCGGCTGACGTGCTGGCCCGGCTGCTGGCCACGGCCATGCAAAACGACTTCAGTTCGGTCATCGTCGAGAACCGGGTCGGCGCCGGCGGCCGCGTGGCCTTGACGCAGGTGAAGAATGCCAAGCCCGACGGCCAGACCGTCATCGTGTTGCCCAGTGGGCCGATGGTGATGTTCCCGCACGTCTACAAGAAGCTCGACTACGACGCGGTCAAGGACTTCACGCCCATCTCGCAGCTCGCACGCTTCCAGTTCGGCCTGGTGTCCGGCCCGGCCAGCAACGTGAAGAACCTGGCCGAGATGATTGCCAAGATCAAGGCCGACCCGGCCAGTGGCAGTTATGGCACGGCCGGCGCCGGCACCGTGCCGCACTTTCTCGGCGTGCTGCTGGAGCAGAGCACCGGGGTGAAGCTCAACCACATTCCTTTCCAGGGCGGCGCGCCGGCCAACAACGCGCTGTTGGGCGGCCACATCGGCTACAAGTTCGACGTCGTGTCCGAGACGGCCGAACTGCACCGCAGCGGCAAGGTGCGCGTGATTGCCGTCACCGGGTTGCAGCGCGACCCGCAGGTGCTCGAGGTGCCGACGTTGAAAGAACAGGGCATCGACATGGAGGCCACCGCCTGGTTCGCCATGTACGGCCCGGTCGGGCTCAAGCCCGAGGTGCTGGCGCGGCTGGAGCAGTCCATCATGCACGCCGTGCAGCAACCGGCGGTGCGCAGCAAGTTCCTCGCCCTGGGCTACGAACCGATCGGTTCAACCTCGCAACAACTCGCTGCCGCCCAGCGTGCCGACCTGGCCCGCTGGGAAAAGCCGATCAAGGCCGCCGGTGTCACGCTGGAGTAAATCACCATGAAGATGGCTGTCCGTGTGCTTTCCCGTTCCCTGTTGGGGGCCGTTCTGCTGGCCGGCGCGGGCCTGTGGCCGTGTGCCGGCCTGGCGCAGGGTGCCTACCCCGTCAAAGGTGTGAAGTTCGTCAACAACTTCCCGCCCGGCGGGCCGTCCGACATCCTGGCGCGTGCCATTGCCGAGCACCTGCAGTCCACGCTCAGGCAACCCTTCATCGTCGACAACAAACCCGGTGCCGGCGGCAACGTGGGCGCCGACCTCGTGGCCAAGAGTCCGGCCGACGGCTACACCGTGCTGTTCGGCATCGACACCGCCTTCACGGTGAACCCGCACATCTACAAGACCATGCCCTTCAATCCGGCCGATCTCAAGCCGGTGATGGTGATGGCGTCTTCCGGCCTGCTGATCGGCGCGCATCCGTCGGTCGGTGTGAAGACGGTGGGCGAACTCATCGAACTGGGCAAAAAGCGCACGCTCAACTTCAGCTCCGGCGGCAACGGCAGCCCCGGCCATCTGGCGGTGGCGGTGATGAACGACGTCACCGGCCTGAAGATCAGCCACATCCCCTACAAGGGCAACACGCCGGCCGTTACGGCCGTGCTGTCGGGCGAGGTGGATGCCGGCGTGCTGGCCACGCCGGGCATGCTGCCGCATGTGAAGGCGGGCAAGATCACGGCACTGGCCGTCACCAGCCGGCAGCGCTCGCCGCTGGCGCCCGAAGTGCCGACCGTGGCCGAGGCCGGCCTGAAGGCGCTGGAGCAGGAGGTGCTCTATCTGGCCATGGTGCCGGTTGCCACGCCCGAGCCCGTGGTGCGGTTGCTGCAGCGCGGCTTTGCCGAGGCGCTGGCCAAGCCCGAGTTCCAGGCCCGCCTCAAGCAGCTCGACATGGCCTACGAAGGCCTTGTCGGGGCCGCGGCCAGCAAACGCCTGGCCGACCTGTCGGCGCGCTACCAGCGCGTCATTGCCAAGACGGACATGAAAGTCGAATGAAACGTCCCAATATCCTCTACATCGTGGCCGACGACCTCGGCTTTGCCGACCTCGGCTGCTACGGCGGCCGCGACGCTGCGTTCGGCCCGGTCTCGCCGGTGCTCGATACGCTGGCCGCGAACGGCCTGAAATTCACCCAGGGTTATTCCAATTCGCCGGTGTGCTCGCCCACGCGCTTTGCCATGATCACGGCGCGCTACCAGTACCGCCTGCGCGGCGCGGCGGAGGAGCCCATCAACAGCCGCAGCCGCGGCAGCACCACGCTGGGCCTGCCGCCCGAGCATCCCACGCTGCCCTCATTGCTGCACGCCAGCGGCTACCGCACCGCGCTCATCGGCAAATGGCACCTGGGCTACCCGCCGGCCTTCGGCCCGCTGCGCTCGGGTTACGAAGAGTTCTTCGGCCCCATGTCCGGCGGTGTGGACTACTTCAGCCACTGCAGCGGCACCGGCCAGCACGACCTGTGGTTCGGCGAAGAGGAGAAGCAGGAAGAGGGTTACCTGACCGACCTGCTGTCCCAACGGTCGGTGGACTACATCGAACGCATGGCGCCCGGCGCGCGCAGCGGCACGCCGTTCTTCTTGAGCCTGCACTACACCGCACCGCACTGGCCGTGGGAAACACGTGAGGACGAGGCGGTGGCGCGCGACGTGAAGGACAACCTCTTTCACCTGCACGGCGGCAACATCCACACCTACCGCCGCATGATCCACCACATGGACGAGGGCATCGGCTGGGTGGTGGAGGCGCTGAAGAAAGAGGGCCTGCTCGACGACACCCTCATCGTCTTCACCAGCGACAACGGCGGCGAGCGCTTCTCCGACAACTGGCCGCTGGTGGGCGGCAAGATGGACCTGACCGAAGGCGGCATCCGCGTGCCGTGGATCGCGCACTGGCCGGCGGTCATCCAGCCCGGCCGCACCAGCACGCAGCACTGCATGACCATGGACTGGTCGGCGACCATGCTCGCCGCTGCCGGCACTGAGGCTGACGCGGCCTACCCGCTGGACGGCGCGTCACTGCTGCCGGTGCTGCAAACGGAGGGGAGGGAGTTTGCGCGCCCGCTGCACTGGCGCATGAACCACCGCGGCCAGCGCGCCTTGCGCGACGGCGACTGGAAGTACCTGCGCGTGGACGGCCACGACTACCTGTTCAACCTCCCTGCCGACGAGCGTGAGCGCGCCAACCTGGGCGGGAAGCAGCCGGAGCGTCTGGCGGCGATGCGGCAGGCCTGGGAAGACTGGAACGCCAGCATGCCGCCGATCCCGGCGGATGCGACAGTCAGTCTGGGCTATTCCTACAAGGACATGCCGCAGCGTTAGCCTTGCTGCTCGGGTGGGTGGTCCATCGGCGCAGTCCATCGTGACCATTCGATGCCCGCAGCCGCCTCGATGGCCAAGGGCGTGTTTGTCACCGGATGACGGAGCGTAAGTCGCTGGGCGTGAAGCCACAGCCGCTGCACCCCCAGCCGCTCGGCCACGGCCCGATTCAGAGGCCCCTTGCCATGGGTGGCGTCACCGATGATCGGGTGCGCAATGTGCTTCAGGTGGCGGCGCAGCTGGTGCCGCCGGCCCGTCAGCGGTTGCAGCTCCACCAGGGCGCAGCGCGTGGTCGGGAAGTTGCCGTAGGGCAGCGGCAGCTCGTAATGCGCCAGTGTGCGGTAACGCGTCTGCGCGTCCTGCACCTCATCCCGTCCCGGGCGGGCATCGTCTTCCATGCGCTTGAGCGGGTGGTCGATCAGGCCGGAGGCGGCTGGCCAGCCGCGTACCACGGCGAGGTAGGTCTTCTGCACCTGGTCCGGCGCCTCGAAGGCCTGGCCCAGCCGTCTGGCCGTGTCGGCATCCAGCGCGAACAGCAGCACGCCGCTGGTGCCCTTGTCGAGCCGGTGCGCCGGCCAGACCGGGCGGCCGAGCTGGTCGCGCAGCAGCTGCAGGGCAAATTGCGTTTCTCCGGCATCCAGGCCCGTGCGGTGCACCAGCAGGCCGGGCGGCTTGTCGATGGCTACTAGATAATCGTCCTGATAGAGAAGGCTGAGCATGTTGTTGAATTATCCAATCCAGACGAGAACGTACTAAGAAGGGAAAATC
Source organism: Curvibacter sp. GWA2_64_110 (assembly GCA_001797315.1). Classification (GTDB taxonomy): domain Bacteria; phylum Pseudomonadota; class Gammaproteobacteria; order Burkholderiales; family Burkholderiaceae_C; genus Hylemonella. The sequence continues at coordinate 172,265 of MGPC01000018.1, read as the reverse complement.
ATTCATGAGAAAACAGACAGCGACGATGAATATCCTGGCTCGTCTTTTCCGGATTTCGGCGCTGCTGGGCTTGGCCATCATGTCGCCGCTGGTACTTGCGCAGACAGAAACACCGGATGCTCTGGCCTACCATGTGCTTTACATGCTCAAGACCCATGGCGGCAAAACCATTTGCCTGCAGCGCGCCTCGACGGTCTTCGATGTGCGGCGGGAGTTGCTCGCCGATCAGCCGGAACTGGCTGCTGTCGACCAGACGGGCAATGAGAAGGTTGCTCGCGCCATGTGGTCCAAATACCCTTGCCCCTTCTCGCCCAACCGCACAGAGCTGCGTACCGCCGTGGCGGCTGACATTCTGGGGGCTTGGGTCTACCCGGAGTCTTCTCAGAAGTTGCGCTATGGTCCGCAAGTACAGGCGCCTCGCCCGGGAGGGCTGGTGATGAAATGTGAATCGGTTGCTTTTTTCGAACCCAACGAGATGCGCGTCGCGCAAATCCTGGGACAGGTGGCTTGTCCGTTTGTCACGGCAGCCGATGTGGCACCCCAGCGCAAGAATCCCCTGGTCGCCACCTGGGAGTTGCGGCAAGGCGGGCGCTTGGTGGTTTATCGAAGTGATGTGCTGGATCACATTGAAGAATGGGATACTTTCATCGTCAAGCAGGACTTCGCGATGCAAGGCACGATATTCAAGACCGGCGATCTGCTGCAGTACAAGCGCAGGGAGCGGGGCAATGAATTCAATGCGACCACCCAGTTCCGTCACCTGCAGTCGCTGAAGTAAGCGGCTTCTTACTTTCATTTTCCCGCCCTTGAATTGTCTGTCATGCTCTTTTTGTTGTCTCCCGCCAAATCCCTCGACTACGACACCCCCGCCGGCGACGTGCCGCACACGCAGCCGCTGTTCGTCAAGCAGTCGGCCGAGCTGATCGGCCTGCTGCGTGAGAAGTCGCCGCAGGACATTGCCGAGCTGATGAGTCTCAGCGATGCGCTGTCGGGCCTGAACGTGGCGCGCTACCAGGCCTGGAGCCCGAAGTTCACAGCCAAGAACGCCAAGCAGGCGGTGCTGGCCTTCAACGGCGATGTCTACGAAGGTCTGGACGCCCGGACGCTCAAGGCCGACGATCTGGCCTGGGCGCAGGAGCATGTCTGCATCCTGAGCGGCCTGTACGGCGTGCTGCGGCCGCTGGACTGGATGCAGCCCTACCGGCTGGAGATGGGTACCCAGCTGGCCAACGCAAAAGGCAACAACCTCTACAAGTTCTGGGGCACCCAGATTGCCGATTATCTGAACCAGCGCCTGCAGGCCGACAAGACGCCGGTGGTAGTGAACCTGGCGTCGCAGGAGTATTTCAAGTCGGTCGACCAGAAGGTCCTGAAGGCACGCGTGATCGGATGCGTGTTTGAAGACTACAAGGGCGGCAAGTACAAGATCATCAGCTTCCTGGCCAAGCGCGCGCGCGGCCTGATGGCACGCTACGCCGCCACCCACCGCGTCAGCACGCCGAAGCAGCTGGAGAAGTTCAATCTGGAAGGTTATGCCTTCGATGCTGCGGCCTCGGTGCCTGATCGTCTTGTCTTCCGCCGCAAGCTGCAGGACTGAACAGGAGCACGCAAATGACCACACCCGAAAACTCCCTGCTCGGCAAGGCGGTCCCGTATGTCGACCAGTACGACGCCGCGCTGCTCTACCCGATCGCCCGCATCGCCAAACGCGAAGAGATTGGCCTCAACATCAATGAGGGGGCCACGCTGCCTTTCCTCGGCGCCGACCTGTGGACGGCCTACGAGCTGAGCTGGCTGAATGCGCGCGGCAAGCCGCAGGTGGCGCTGGCGCACATCACCGTGCCGTGCGAGACGCCCAACATCGTGGAGAGCAAGTCCTTCAAGCTCTACCTCAACAGCTTCAACAACACCAAGTTTGCCGATGCGGCCGAGGTCCAAGCACGTATTCGCGCCGACATCAGCGAGGCGGTGTGGCGCGGCTCGGACAAGACGGGCACGGTGGGCGTCAAGCTGATCGGACCCGAGCTGTTCGACCGCGAGCCGATCCACGAACTCGACGGCCTGAACCTGGACCGGCTGGAGGTGGAGTGCACGCAGTACACGCCGGCGCCCGAGTTGCTGACGGCCGCCTTCGACGAGCAGCCGGTCAGCGAGGTGCTGACCAGCAACCTGCTCAAGAGCAACTGCCTGGTGACCGGCCAGCCCGACTGGGCCAGCGTGCAGATCAGCTACAGCGGGCCACAGATCGAGCAGGAAGGTCTGTTGCAGTACATCGTGAGCTTTCGCAACCACAACGAGTTCCACGAGCAGTGCGTGGAGCGCATCTTCATGGACGTGTGGACGCGCTGCAAGCCGGCCAAGCTGACGGTCTATGCGCGCTACACCCGGCGCGGCGGGCTGGACATCAACCCCTGGCGCACCAGCCATCCGCAGGCGCTGCCGGCCAACGTGCGCACGGCGCGCCAGTAGTTTGCTATCAAAAAATTAGCTTCTGGCGCTTATTCGGCAAGGGCTACTGGCCAATTTCCTTGAAGGATTGCAGTGGCGCCAGCGGCGGGAAGTTGCCGCCGCGCTTTTCCTTCATGGCCGTCACGGCCTCCAGCACATGCTTATTGCTCCAGATCGCGCCCTGCAGCCAGCCCATCTGCTTGAGCGCGTCGTCGACGCCGTGGTCGCGTGCGTAGTGCAGTGCCTGCTTGGTGCCCCAGATCGCCACCGGCGGCTTGGTCGCAATCTCCTGGGCCGTCTGCAGCGCAGCGGCCAGCAGCGCTTCCGGTGTGTCGAACACCTGGTTCACCAGGCCGTAACCGAGCGCCTGCGCTGCCGGCAGGCGGCGGCCGGTGTAGGCCAGCTCCTTCACCACGCCCAGCGGCATGAGCTTGGGCAGCCGTTGCAGCGTGCCGACGTCGGCCACCATGCCGATGTTGATTTCCTGGATGCAGAAGAAGGCATCACGCGTGGCGTAGCGCAGGCAGCAGGCGCTCACCATGTCCACTGCGCCGCCGATGCAGCCGCCCTGGATGGCGGCGATCACCGGGATGCGCAGCGTCTCCAGCTTGGTGAAGGTGGCCTGCATGTCGGTCAGCAGGTCGAAGACGGCGGCGCGGCCCTCGGGTGTCTTGTCGTTCAGTTGCACCGCGCCGCTGAAGGTTTCCAGCGCCATGCCGGCACTGAAGTGCTTGCCGGTGCTGCTGATGACCAGCACGCGCGCCTCGCCGCTGGCGTGCAGCTGCATCAGCACGGCGTCGAGCTCGCGCCAGAACAGCGGGTGCATGGTGTTCATCGCCTCCGGGCGGTTCAGCACCAGGTGGGCGATGTGGTCGGTGACGGTGAGCGTGAAGCAGTTCATGGCGGCAGCGGCAGTAGGGATGGTTAAACTGTAATCGAGCGGGCCGTTCTTCGACAGTCACCTGCGCGAAACACGGCGCCCTTCACGATGAATCGCAGACACTACCTTGTTCTACAGACGAGCTTGCTCGCCGGAGGCGCCATGGCCGACATTCCTAAAGTTCAATCCCTGGACGACGTGCTGCGCTGGCTCGACCGGCTCGAGCGTGCCACCCGGGTGCGCAGCACCAATGCGTGGACGATGCGGGCCGTGCTCGAGCACCTGGCGCAAAGCATCGAGATGAGCCTGGATGGTTTCCCCGCACCGAAAAGCGCGCTGTTCCAAGCCACCGCCGGCTCGGCGGCCTTTGCCTTTTTCAAGTGGCGTGGCCGCATGAGCCACGGCCTGACGGAGCCGATTCCTGGCGCACCAGCGCTGGCGCAGCTGGAGGACTGGCAGCCCGGCGCGGCTCGCCTGCGCGCGGCGGTCACGCGCTTCCAGGCCCACACCGGTGCGCTCCAACCGCACTTTGCCTATGGGGCGCTGAGCCGGGCCGATTTCGCCCTGGCCCACGCGTTTCACGTGGCCAACCATCAGGACGACATCGAGGTGGCTTGAAGCGTTAGCTGGCGCTGCCGAGCCAGTCGCACCGCAGGCGCTGCAGCCGGTGCGCGTGCCGGCGCCAGGCCACGTACAGCCGCGGTGTGCCCATGCCCAGCAGGCACAGCGGGCAAGCCCAGAGCGCATCGAGCGCGAAGGCCGGCAACCAGCCGACCCAGCCCATCAGCCACAGGCAAAGCACGGCATCCCACAACTCGTATTCCAGCGGGTGCTCGGCCCGGTGCGCCACATGCCATCGCTTGATGCGATGGATTTCCATCAGCGTGAGGGGGTGGTTCATGGGGACCTCCTGAACGAGGTCTCAATGTAAGTTTGGCGTCAGCTTCTGTCAACGGTGCTGACCCGCGCCCCTCAGGTTCAGAACAGCGACCCGGTTTTTGCTCCTGAATCCATAGCTATCAGCGCAGCATTGGTAAGGTCTGAGGCCTGTTTTGGTATCAAATCCGGCGCCTCGTCCGAGCGCAGCAGCGAGCCCACCCGCACCCCCAGCAGGCGCAGCCGGCGCGTCAGGTCCACACGCTTGAGGCACTGGCCGGCGGCCTGGCGGATGGTCTTGGCGTCCGCCGTGTAGTGGGCGATGGTCTGGTCGCGCGTCACGCTCTTGAAGTCGTCGTAGCGCAGCTTGATGCCGATGGTCTTGCCCACATAACCTTTGCGTTGCAGGTCGGCCGCCACGCGCTCGCACAGCCAGGTGAAGACGGCGCCCAGCTCGGCCTTGTCGCGCACGGCGTGCAGGTCGCGCTCAAACGTCGTTTCGCGGCTCACCGACACCGGTTCGCTCTCGGTCACCACCGGCCGCTCGTCGCGGCCCCAGGCCGCCTCATGCAGCCAGGCGCCGTAGCTTTTGCCGAAGTGTTCCACCAGCCAGACCGGTTCGCGTGCTGCCAGTTCGCCGATGGTGTGGATGCCGTGTGTCTGCAGCTTGACGTCGGTCTTGGGGCCGACGCCGTTGATCTTGCGGCAGGGCAGCGGCCAGATCAGTGTCTGCAGATCGTCCGGCAGGACGATGGAAATGCCCTTGGGCTTGTTGAACTCGCTTGCCATCTTGGCCAGCAGCTTGTTGGGTGCCACGCCGATGGAGCAGGTCAGGCCGGTGGCCTCCAGGATGCTTTTCTGGATCAGCCGCGCCAGGGTGCGCCCGCCGTCGCGCTGGCCGCCGGGCACCTCGGTGAAATCGATGTAGACCTCGTCCACGCCACGGTCTTCCATCAGCGGCGCGATCTCGGTGATGACGTCCTTGAACCGGCGCGAGTACTGGCGGTACTCGTCGAAGTCCACCGGCAGCAGGATGGCCTGCGGGCACAGCTTGGCGGCTTTCATCAGGCCCATGGCCGAGCCGACGCCGAACTGGCGCGCCGGATAGGTGGCGGTGGTGATGACGCCGCGACCGGTGTAGTCCTTCAACAGTGGAAATGCTGCGACGGGAATCTCGGACAGCAGCACCTCGGTGTACTGTTGCAGCAGGGCGTCGTCAGGCCGGCGACGGCTGCCGCCGATGACCACCGGCAGGCCCTTGAGCTGCGGGTAGCGCAGCAGCTCGACCGAGGCGTAGAACGCATCCATGTCGAGGTGGGCGATGCGGCGGATCGGGCGCGGCGGGGGCGGGGCAGACGCGGGTGAAGTAGACACCGGCCAAGCATAGCGCGCAGAATGCAGCGCGATGCTGTCCCACCCCCGCTCAGGAGTTGACATGAAAAAACGCGATTTTCTGGCCGCTGTCGGCAGCGCGACCTTGTCCATCCCGGCCCTGGCCGCCCCGGCCCGCCGCCATCGCGGTGGCCCCGGCCTGCTGACCGTCACCGGCGCCATCGGCCGCGGCAACCGTGGCCCGCTCGACAAGGCACTGGACCAGATGATGGCCAAGCAGCAGATCACGTTCGACAAGGCGCATGTGTTCGACTTCGATGCCCTCAGCCGCCTACCGGCCGTCACCATCCGCCCCACGCTGGAATACGACGCCAAGGTGCACACGCTCCAAGGGCCGCTGCTGAGCGACGTGGTGAAAGCAACCGGCGCGGCCGTGGGCGAGGGTGCCAGGCTGCTGATGCGCGCCGTTGACGGCTACACCGTCACACTGAGCCTGGCGCAGGCGCGCCAGTACCGCTTCATCGTCGCCACCCATCTGGATGGCCAGCCGATGGCGCTGGGCGGCCTGGGTCCGCTGTGGGCCGTGTTCGATGCCGACCGCTACCCCGACATGGCGACCAAGCCGCTGCCCGAGCGCTTCGCCCAGTGCCCCTGGGGTCTGTACCAGCTGGAGGTGCAGGCCGCTTGAGCCTGCACCTTGTGCCAGACGATCAGGCCGTCGGGTAGGTGCCCGGCAGCAGGATGCTGCGGTCCACCGTGTTGATGTCGGTGTGGCCGCAGAAGGCCATGGTGAGGTCGAGCTCGTTGCGGATGATCTGCAGCGCCTTGGCCACGCCGGCCTCGCCCATGGCGCCCAGGCCGTAGACCATGGAGCGGCCGATGTAGGTGCCCTTGGCACCCAGGGCGCGCGCCTTGAGCACGTCCTGGCCGGAGCGGATGCCGCCGTCCATGTGCACCTCGATGCGATTGCCCACCGCTTCGACGATGGCCGGCAGCGCGTTGATGCTGGACTCCGCGCCGTCGAGCTGGCGGCCGCCGTGGTTGGAGACGATCAGCGCATCGGCGCCGCTGTCCACCGCCAGGCGGGCGTCTTCCACGTCCTGGATGCCCTTGAGGATGAGCTTGCCGCCCCAGCGCTTCTTGATCCATTCCACGTCGCCCCAGTTCAGGCGCGGGTCGAACTGCTGCGCCGTCCAGGCCGAGAGCGAGCCCATGTTCTCCACGCCCTTGACGTGGCCGACGATGTTGCCGAACTGGCGCCGCGGCGTGCCCAGCATGCCCAGTGCCCAGCGCGGCTTGGTGGCGATGTTGATCATGTTGGCGATGGTCAGCTTGGGCGGTGCGCTCAGGCCGTTCTTCAGGTCCTTGTGGCGCTGGCCCAGGATCTGCAGGTCCAGCGTCACGACCAGCGCCGAGCAGTTGGCCGCCTTGGCGCGGTCGATCAGGCGCTCGATGAAGTCGCGGTCCTTCATGACGTAGAGCTGGAACCAGAACGGGTGGCCGTCGGTGCCCTTGGCCACGTCCTCGATCGAGCAGATGCTCATGGTCGAGAGCGTGAACGGGATGCCGAAGGCCTTGGCCGCGCGCGCCGCCATGATCTCGCCGTCGGCGTGCTGCATGCCGGTCAGGCCCACCGGGGCAATGGCCACCGGCATCGCCACCTCCTGGCCGACCATGGTGCTGCGTGTGGTGCGGCCTTCCATGTTGACGGCCACGCGCTGGCGCAGCTTGATCTTCTGGAAGTCGCTTTCATTGGCGCGGTAGGTGCTCTCGGTCCAGGAGCCGCTGTCAGCGTAGTCGTAGAACATGCGCGGCACGCGTTTTTGCGCCAGCACGCGCAGGTCTTCGATGTTGGTGATCACGGGTGGCATGAAGGAACTCCTGTCGTCTCGTTGGGGGTGTTGTTGTTGAAGGTTTCGCTGGCGGTGTCGAAGCCCTTTTCCGCCAGGTAGCTCACCAGCCCGGCGTCCATGCTCTGGGCGTGCTGGGGGAACCATTCCACCAGCGCTTCGAGCATCGAGTCGATCAGGGCCGTCTCGCCGATGAGTGCGCGGCGTTCGACTTCGCGCATCACTTCCAGCACGCTGTTGTGCTGCGAGAAGTGGCAGAAATCGGGCGGGATGCCGCAGGCCGTCATCCAGCGTTCTTCCTGCGCGAAATGTTCCACCGTGTGACGGACCAACTCCTGGTAGAGCGCGAGCCGGGCTTCGGGCGCAGCGGCCGAGGTGGCGTTGACCAGCTCGACGAATTCCTCGTGTGTGGTGTCGGTGCGGGCGTCGCCCAGCGCCAGTTCGGGCGACCAGGCAAGCGTGGTGGCGGTGCTCATGGTGCGGGCTCCTTCAGGCCAGGCGCTTGAGGTGGCGCTCAATCTGCGCCTTCACCTGCGCCGGCGCGGTGCCGCCCAGGGTGTTGCGCGCATGGAGCGAACCGTGCAGCGACAGCACGTCGTACACGTCTTTCCCGATGTTCGGGTTGAACTGCTGCAGCACCGTCAGCGGCAGTTCCGACAGATCCACGCTGTGGCTGATGGCGGCCTTCACCGCATGTGCCACGGTTTCATGCGCGTCGCGGAAGGGCAGGCCTTTTTTCACCAGGTAGTCGGCCAGGTCGGTGGCGGTGGCGTAGCCCTTGAGTGCCGCCTGCTCCATGGCGATGGCATTCACCGTGATGCCGCCTTCCAGTTTGCCGGTGTCGGGGTTCAGCTGGCCGCCCACCATCTCGGCGAAGATGCGCAGCGTGTCCTTCAAGGTGTCCACGGTGTCGAACAGCGGCTCCTTGTCTTCCTGGTTGTCCTTGTTGTAGGCCAGCGGCTGGCCCTTCATCAGGGTGATCAGGCCCACCAGGTGGCCGACCACGCGGCCGGTCTTGCCGCGCGCCAGCTCCGGCACGTCCGGGTTCTTCTTCTGCGGCATGATGGAACTGCCGGTGGTGAAGCGGTCCGCGATCTTGATGAAGCCGAAGTTCTGGCTCATCCACAAGATGAGTTCTTCGCTGAAGCGGCTGATGTGCACCATCACCAGCGAGGCAGCAGCCGTGAACTCGATGGCGAAGTCGCGGTCGCTCACGGCGTCCAGGCTGTTCTGGCAAACGCCGTCCATGCCCAGGGTGCGCGCCACACGCTCACGGTCCAGCGGGTAGCTGGTGCCGGCCAGCGCGGCGGCGCCCAGCGGCAGGCGGTTGACGCGGCGGCGCACGTCGGCCATGCGTTCGGCATCGCGGCTGAACATCTCCACATAGGCCAGCATGTGGTGGCCAAAGCTCACCGGCTGTGCCACCTGCAGGTGGGTGAAGCCGGGCAGGATCACGTCCACGTTCTGTTGCGCCACCGTCAGCAGGGCTTTTTGCAGGTCGGTCAGCAGGTCGCTGATGATGTCGATCTCGGCGCGCAGCCACAGGCGCACGTCGGTGGCCACCTGGTCGTTGCGGCTGCGGCCGGTGTGCAGGCGCTTGCCGGCGTCCCCCACCAGCTGCGTCAGGCGCGCCTCGATGTTCAGGTGCACGTCTTCCAGGTCGAGCTTCCACTCGAACGTGCCGGTTTCGATCTCGGCCACGATCTGCGCCATGCCGTCCTGGATGGCGGCATGGTCGGCGGCATTGATGATGCCCTGCGCGGCCAGCATTTCGGCGTGCGCCAGGCTGCCGGTGATGTCGGCATGCCACAGGCGCTTGTCAAAAAACACGCTGGCGGTGTAGCGCTTGACCAGGTCGCTCATCGGCTCGGAGAAGAGCGCCGACCAGGCTTCGGATTTTTTGTCGAGTTGGTTTTTTGACATGGGGCCGTGCGGTGGATGGGGCGGGGACCCCATTGTCGTGTGAATACGTCGGATGAATACAGATTGTGCAGGGGGCCGGACTTCACCAATAATCGGGTCCTGGCCCTTGTGGACTGGTCCCTTTGGCTGGTCCTGCCATCCGCTGCATGAAAGATACCCAGATTTTATCGACCTTCCAGGAACTGGCCCCCGAGCCGGCGGTATCTGCCGTGCCGGCGCCCTTGTTCAACGCCTGCCAGGTCGGTGTGGCCCTGCGTGCCGTGCTGTTCGTCGAGCTGGTGGTGGCGGTGGCGGCCCTGTTCGGCGCCGCCAGCTTCGTCGACTGGCTGATCCGCCTGTCGCTCTACACCGGCGCCGCCCTGCCGGCCACGGTGGTCTGGCTGGTGGTGGCCTGCGCGGGCCGGCGCCTGCTGGCGCGCCTGCCGGTGCCGGGCCAGTACGCCGCGGCCGTGGCGCTGGGCGCCGTGGCCGGCCTGTACGGCTGTGGCCTGCTGGTGATGTCCGGCCTGCTTGAAGTGCCGCCCTGGCTGGCCAGCGCCGCCAGCGGCGCCCTGCTCGCCGGCGCCGGGGTGGGGGCGCTGGCCCTGCGCGAACGCGGCAAGACGCCGGCGGCCACCACGGCGCGGCTGGCCGAGCTGCAGTCGCGCATCCGGCCGCACTTCCTCTTCAACACCCTCAACAGCGCCATCGCCCTGGTGCGTGCCGAGCCGGCGCGGGCCGAGGCGCTGCTGGAAGACCTGAGCGACCTGTTCCGCCATGCCTTGGCAGACCAGGGCGAGTCCGTCACGCTGGCCGAGGAGATTGCACTGGCGCGGCATTACCTGGAAATCGAGCAGGTGCGCTTCGGCGAACGCCTGCGGCTGGAGTGGGCGCTCGACCCGGCCGCCGACGCCGCGCGCCTGCCGCCGCTGCTGCTGCAGCCGCTGCTGGAAAACGCGGTGCACCACGGCGTTGAGCCCAGCCCGGAGGGCGCGCAGATCCGCATCTCCACCCGTCGGCGCGGCGCCAACGTGGTGATCAAGGTCACCAACACCGTGCCGGCCGGCCCCGGCGCGCAGGGCCATGGTGTAGCGCTCGACAACGTGCGCGACCGCCTGCACCTGCTGCACGACGTACAGGGCCAGTTCCGCCATGTGCTGAAAGACGGCGTGTTCCAGGTGCGCATCGAGGTGCCGGCATGACATTACAGGCCCTGATCGTCGACGACGAATCCCTGGCGCGCGCCCGGCTGCGCACCCTGCTGGGCGACTGCAGCAGCCCGGCGGTCAGTGTGGCCGGCGAGGCCGCCAATGCCATCCAAGCCATCGAACTGCTGCGCCAGCAGGCATTCGACGTCGCCCTGCTCGACATCCACATGCCCGGCGCCGACGGCCTGACGCTGGCGCGCACCCTGCGCGAACTCCCCAAGCCGCCGGCCATCGTGTTCGTCACCGCGCACGCCGAGCACGCAGTGCAGGCCTTCGAGATCGAGGCCGTGGACTACCTGACCAAGCCGGTGCGGCTGGAGCGCTTGCAACAGGCGCTACAAAAAGTAGAGCGGCTGGCGCAAGCAGGGAAAGGGCTGGGGCCCGATTTTCCTGAAGAATGCCTGGTGATCCAGGAACGCGGCCGCACCGAGCGCGTACCGCTGGCCGAGGTGCTGTACTTCAAGGCTGAGCTGAAATACATCACCGTGCGCACCGCGGCCAAGAGCTACATCCTCGACGGCTCGCTGAGCGAGCTGGAAGAGAAATACCCGGCGCAGTTCATGCGCATTCACCGCAACGCCCTGGTGGCCCGGCGCGCCGTGCGCGCGCTGGAGAAGCACTACGACCCGGAGGAGGGCGAGGGCTGGGCGGTGCGGCTGATCGGCATCGATGAATTGCTGTCGGTGTCACGGCGGCAGTTGTCGGCAGTGCGGGAAGCGATTGCCTCGCTCTGATTTTCTTTCGACCCTGACCGAGGAGATGCCATGCTGGAGCTATTGACCGACCCGCAGGCCTGGATTGCGTTTGCCACGCTGACCGCGCTGGAGCTGGTGCTGGGCATCGACAACATCGTGTTCATCTCCATTCTGGTGGACAAGCTGCCGCCGGAGAAGCAGGCGCTGGCGCGCCGCCTGGGCCTGTTCATGGCGATGTTCATGCGCATCGGCCTGCTGCTGGTGCTGTCGTGGATCATCGGTCTGGTGGCGCCGCTGTTCACGCTGCTCGGGCAGGCGATTTCGGGCCGTGACCTGATCCTGATTTGCGGTGGCCTGTTCCTGCTCTGGAAAAGCGTGGGCGAAATCCACCAGTCGCTCGAAGGCGAGGAAGGCCACGCGTCCAAGGCGGTGAAGGCCACTTTCGGCGCCGTGATCCTGCAGATCATGATCGTGGACATCGTGTTCTCGCTCGATTCCATCATCACCGCGGTGGGGATGGTGTCGGAACTGGCGGTGATGATCGCGGCGGTGATCGCCTCGGTCGGTCTCATGATGGTGTTCGCCGGTGCGATAGGCGAATTCGTGTCCCAGCATCCGACCGTCAAGATGCTGGCGTTGTCCTTCCTGGTGCTGGTCGGCGTGCTGCTGATCGCCGAGGGCTTCGACCACCACGTGCCCAAGGGTTATGTCTACTTCGCCATGGCCTTCTCGGTCGTGGTGGAGATGCTCAACATCCGCATGCGCAAGCGCGCGGCCAAGCCGGTACATCTGAAAGAGGCGTATGCGCGGGAGACGCCGGAGTCGCGTTGACATTGAGTGCCCCGTCAGGGCCATAAGCAAAAAGCCGGGGTCAGGAGGCCGGCAACGCCACTTCCGCCAACGCCCGCTCCAGCGCCGCCCGGCTCGGCGTCTCCACAAACACGCATTGCTTGCCGGTCCGTTTGCAATGGTCCTTCACGCGCCAGTAGGCGTTGTGGCTGATGCAGCCGCTCTGGCAGATCACCAGGTCGGCCGCGGCCAGGGTGGCGTCGAGCTGGCTGGCGTTGTCTTCCTCGCCGCCGTCGTGGTGCAGGAAACGCGCGCCGGTGTGCTCGATCACCTGGCGGTAGATCGGCACGCTGGCCGTGCGGCCGCCGACACACAGCACTGCACGCTCGCACAGCTGCGGCGTGGCGCTGCACCCTGGGCTGGCGGGTTCGGCCAAGGGGCGGCTGCGCAGTTGTTCGGTTTGCGCCTCGGCTTCTTCGGCGCGCCGGCGCTGGCGCTCGGTCTCCTGCTGCGCTTGCAGCAAGGTGCGCTGCAGGTGCTGGAGCTGCTCGTTTTGCTGCCGGTTCTGTTGTGTGAGCTCCATGCGCTCGCGCAGACCGGGGGCGGCCTGTTCCTGCGCAGCCAGTTGTTCGCGCTGCTGCTGCAGTTCCGTCGTGGCGCGCAGCAGTTCGGCGCGCACGCGGATCAACTCGCTTTGCTGTTGCTCCAGACGCAGGGCGAATTCGGCCGCCTGGTTGCGGCTGCGGTATTGGGCGGCGGCCAGTTCACGCGTCAGTACCGCGTTTTCATGTGCCAGGGCATCCAGGCGCGTCAGGTCGGCGCGTGTCGCCATGCCTACCTGGTGCTGCAGCATGTGCGCCTCGCCCAGCACGCGGTGCGCCAGCTCGGGCGTGCAGCGCGGGTGCGTCAGCGTGGCCCACAGGGCGCCGGCCCAGTCGGCGCTGGCGGCGGCGTCACGCCACCAGGCGGCCAGCGCCTCGCTGTGCTTGAGCTGGGCGGCCGCGTTCACCACCAGCCCGAAGCGCCGTTCCAGTTCCTTCTGCAGCGCCTCGGCCATGGGCGTGCGGCGCTTGCACTCGGTGACCACGGTGCAGTGCACTTCGTAGTCGCTGCAGCTCGTCATGTCGCCCAGCGTGCGGTCGGCCAGGCGCCGCAGCAGCGGGATCGGCAGGCAGACGCCCACCACCGGGCAGAAGGCATGGCCGTCGAGTTCCCACAGCCGCCGCCGGCGCGAGCCTTGCGGCGCTGGGGTGGACGGCATGCGCTGCGGTTGCGTGTAGGGCAGCGCGGCGGCCAGGGCGGATTGCAGCGGGTCGGGTTTGGCTTGGCACATGGGTCGCCTCCTGGCTCAGTGCAACAGGCCGGCTGCTTCGGGCGGCATGGCGGCGCACAGCTCGGCCGCCATGACGGGGGTCTTGTCATGGCCGGCGGCGTTGCACACGGCAACCCAGCGCGCATGGGCATTGGCCATGACCTGGCGCAGGGCCGGGCTGGCATGCGGATGGGTCTTGAGGAAGAACAGGTTGGAGACGATCTTGCGCGCCATCAGCAGGCGCTGCCGCCCGGGGCTGGTGGCCGCCTGGGCAGCCGGCGCGGCCCAGCAGGTCATGAGGGCGAAAGTGCCGGCCACCAGGGCTTCCAGGCAGGGTACGGCGAGTTCATCATCGGGTAGGGGCATGGTGGGCTCCGGGTTGGATGTGTGACGGTTGATGAAAGTATAATGAGAATCATTCTCAACAACAAGATCTAATCCTGTCCCATCGGCGGGGTATTGCCGCTGGGTCATCTGCGTCAGCGCAAACCGGCGCTGGCCCAACCTGCGAAAATCATCCCTTTGCATGTTTCAGGGCTAGGCATGACTTACGCGGTCAAGGAGATCTTCTACACGCTGCAAGGCGAGGGCGCGCAGTCCGGCCGGGCGGCGGTGTTCTGCCGTTTTGCCGGCTGCAATCTCTGGAGCGGGCGCGAGGAAGACCGGGCCACGGCGGTCTGCAGGTTCTGCGACACCGACTTCGTGGGTACCGACGGCACCGGCGGCGGCAAGTTCACGACTGCCGAGGCGCTGGCCGATGCGATTGAACGCGCCTGGGAGCCTGCGGGCCAGGCCGGCCGCTACGTGGTGCTGACCGGCGGCGAGCCGCTGCTGCAGGTGGACGAGGCGCTCACCGCCGCCCTGCATGCGCGCGGCTTCACCATTGCGGTGGAAACCAACGGCACCCTGCCGGCGCCACCGGGGCTGGACTGGATCTGCGTCAGCCCGAAGGACCAGGCCGAGGTGGTGCAAAAGACGGGCAGCGAGCTCAAGCTGGTCTACCCGCAGCCGGGCGTGGACCCGGCACAGTTCGCGGGCCTGGCCTTCGAGCATTTCTTTTTGCAGCCGATGGACGGGCCGCAGCGCGAACAGAACACGGCGCAGGCGATTGCCTACTGCCAGCAGCACCCCCAGTGGCGACTGGGCATCCAGTCGCACAAGATGATCGGAATTCGATGATGTACGAGATCAGCCAGCGTTTCTTCTTTGATGCCGCCCACACCCTGCGCCGCGAGATCGAGGCCGAGGGCAGCAAACGCGTGCACGGCCACACCTACTACGCCGAAGTGTTCGTGCGCGGCGAGCCGGCGGCCGAGAACGGCATGGTGATGGACCTGGGCTACATCCGGCGCGAGGTGAATGCCCTGCGCGAGCAGCTGGACCACCACTTCCTCGACGAGGTGCAAGGCCTGGGCCCGGCCACGCTGGAGAACCTGTGCACCTACATCTGGAAGGCGCTCAAGCCCAAGATTCCGGGCCTGTCAGCGGTGATGGTGGAGCGGCACGCGATTGGGGACAAGTGCGTGTATCGGCCTTGATGGACAAAAGGCACGCGGTGACGGCGTTCTAAAGAGTTAAAGCTCTTTGATCAACACGTAACCCGGCCAGATCACCATTACTGCGAATACCGCAAGGGATCCCACAATCAAGATGCTTTTCTCTAAGTGAGAGTTCTTTTTGGCATACCACCAAAGCATTAAGACGATGTACAGAGCGTAGGTAATAAATGCTGACCAGCTGATAATTCGAAGCATACGTTCAGCCTGTATTCCGCAAGCCCGCCGCAATGCCGTTGATCGAGATGTGGATGCCTCGCCGCACGCGCTCGTCGCTCTGACCGGCGCGGTAGCGCCGCATCAGTTCCACCTGCAGGTGGTGCAGCGGGTCGATGTAGGGGAAGCGGTGGCGGATGGAGCGCTGCAGCGCGGCGTTGCCGGCCAAGCGCTGCTTCTCGCCGGTGAGCTGCGCCAGCGCCTGCACGGTGCGCTGCCATTCGGCTTCGATCTGTGTGAACACCTTCTTGCGCAGCTTGCCGTCGCCCACCAGTTCGGCATAGCGCGAGCCCAGGGCCAGGTCGCTCTTGGCCAGCACCATGTCCATGTTGGACAGCAGCGCCTTGAAGAAGGGCCACTGGCGTGCCATCTTCTGCAGCAGCGCCAGCCGCTCCTTGTGGCCCTTCGGCCCGTCGGCATTCAGGAAGCTTTCCACCGCCGAACCAAAGCCGTACCAGCCCGGCAGCGTCAGGCGGCACTGGCCCCAGCTGAAGCCCCAGGGAATGGCGCGCAGGTCTTCGATCTTCTGCGTTGCCTTGCGCGAGGCCGGGCGCGAGCCGATGTTGAGTTCGGCAATCTCGCGGATCGGCGTGGCACCGAAGAAATAGTCGGCAAAACCGGCGGTGTCGTACACCAGCGCGCGGTAGGCCGCCATGCTGGCGCGCGACAGGGCTTCCGCCGCCTCCAGATAGGCTTTGGCGGCTGGCTTGGTGGGCTGCAGCAGCGTGGCTTCCAACGTGGCGGCCACCAGCGTTTCCAGGTTGCGCCGGCCGATCTCGGGGTTGGCGTATTTGGAGGCGATCACCTCGCCTTGTTCGGTCAAGCGGATCTGGCCGCGCACCGTGCCCGGGGGCTGGGCCAGGATGGCCTGGTAGCTCGGGCCGCCGCCGCGCCCCACCGTGCCGCCGCGGCCGTGGAACAGGCGCAGCTGAATGGGAGCCAGTTGGTCGAACAGCTCGACCAGCGCGATCTCGGTGCGGTACAGCTCCCAGTTGCTGGTGAAGATGCCGCCGTCCTTGTTGCTGTCGGAGTAGCCGAGCATGATGTCCTGCTCGCCGCCGCTGCGCTGGACCATGGCGCGGATGCCGGGCAGGGCGTAGTAGTCGCGCATGATGGGCGCGGCGTTGCGCAGGTCTTCGATGGTTTCGAACAGCGGCACCACGATCAGGTCGGCTTTGCAGGCCACGTCATCCAGCGTGCCGTGCAGCAGGCCCACTTCCTTTTGCAGCAGCAGCACTTCGAGCAGGTCGCTCACCGTTTCGGTGTGGCTGATGATGTAGTGGCGGATGGCCTGGGCACCGAAGCGCTGGCGCAGCGTGCGCGCCGTCTCGAACACCGCCAGCTCGCTCTGGGTGTGGGCGCTGTAGCTGGCACCGACCACGCGCAAGGGCCGTGCGTCGGCCAGCAGGCGCAACAGCAGGGCGCGCTTGGCGTTTTCGTCCAGGCGGCTGTACTGCGACTCGATGCGCGCCGTGGCCAGCAGTTCGGTTATCACTTCTTCGTGCTTGTCCGAGCTCTGGCGCAGATCGAGCGTAGCCAGATGGAAGCCGAACACGTCGACCGCGCGCATCAGCGGGCGCAGGCGCTGCTGCGTCAGCGTGGCGCCGTGGCGCGACAGCAGCGAGGCTTCGATGGTGCGCAGGTCGGCCAGGAACTCGGCGGCGTCTCGGTAGGGGTTCTGCGGTGCCACGGCATGGCGGGTCGCTTCGCCGCCGGTGAGCGCGGTGAGGGTGGCGGCCAGCCGGGCGTAGATGCCGATCAGCGCACGGCGGTAGGGTTCGTCCTTGCGGTGTTCGCTGGTATCGGGCGAGGCGTCGGCCAGTGCCTGCATCTCGGGGCTGCAGCCCACCAGCAGGCCGGACAGCGACAGTTCGGCGCCGAGCAGATGGACTTCGGTCAGGTAAAAGCGCAGCGCTACATCGGCCTGGCGGCTCACGGCCTGGGCCATGGTCTGCGCCGTCACATTCGGGTTGCCGTCGCGGTCGCCGCCGATCCAGTGGCCCATGCGCAAAAAGCTGTGCACGTGCTGGTTGCCCAACTCGCGCTCCAGTTCGGCATAGAGCGCCGGAATCTCGCGCAGAAAGGTCGGCTCGTAATAGCTCAGGGCGTTGTCGATCTCGTCGGTCACGGTGAGCTTGCTGCTGCGCACCAGGCGCGTCTGCCACAGCTGCAGCACGCGGGCACGCAGCTGGGCTTCGTTGGCGGCCAGTTCGCGCGGCGTCAGCATGTCCTTCTTCGGGTCGACGCCGACGGCGCGCGCCTTGATCTCGTCGCGTTGCGTCAGCAGGCGGGCGATGTCGCGCTCGGCGTCCAGGATGCTCTTGCGCTGCACCTCGGTCGGGTGCGCGGTGAGCACCGGCGAGAGGTAGCTGTGCGCCAGCGTGTTCACAATGGCCTTGGGCCCGATGCCGGCCCAGCGCAGGCGCGACAGCGCCACGTCGATGCTGCCTTCCTGCGAATTGCCGGCGCGCTCGTGGATGGCGCGGCGGCGGATGTGGTGCCGGTCCTCGGCCAAGTTGGCCAGGTGGCTGAAATAGGTGAAGGCGCGGATGACGCTGACCGTCTGGTCGTCGCTCAGGCCCTTGAGCAGCTTTTTCAGCGCCTTGTCGGCCTCGTGGTCGGCGTCGCGGCGGAAGGCGACCGAGAGCTTGCGGATCTGCTCGATCAGTTCGAAGGCGATCACGCCCTCCTGTTCGCGGATGACATCGCCGAGGATGCGGCCGAGCAGGCGGATGTCTTCCACCAGCGGGCGCTCGTTGTCTCTGGTTTTTCGGGCATTGGCGGGCGCGCGTTCTGTTTTCATCTGACGGGTTGGCAGTCGGGTTGAGGATAGGAATGCGAAGCCATGCTAGCATCCTTGGCTCACTGATGGATGGCCTTCCGGGGCCTGATGAATTACCAACAGGTTACGACCTGAGCAAGGCGACGAAGCTGATGAATTTGACGATTGCAACCCGAGAGAGCCGACTTGCCCTGTGGCAGGCCGAGCACGTCAAAGCCCTGCTCGAACAGCACGGCCACCAGGTCACCCTGCTGGGCATGACGACCAAGGGCGACCAGATCCTCGACCGCTCCCTGAGCAAGGTCGGCGGCAAGGGCCTGTTCGTCAAGGAACTGGAAGTCGCACTGGAAGAAGGCCGTGCCGACCTGGCCGTGCATTCGCTCAAAGACGTGCCGATGGAACTGCCCGCGGGTTTTGCCTTGGCCTGCGTCATGGAGCGCGAAGACCCGCACGACGCTTTTGTCTCTCCCCAGTACGCCAGCCTGGCCGCCTTGCCGCAAGGCGCGGTGGTGGGCACCTCCAGCCTGCGCCGCGTGGCGCTGCTGCGCGCACTGCGGCCGGACCTGAAGATCGAGCCGCTGCGCGGCAACCTCGACACCCGTTTGCGCAAGCTCGATGATGGCCAGTACGACGCCATCGTGCTGGCGGCGGCTGGGTTGAAGCGCCTGGGGCTGGAAAGCCGCATCCGCGCCGTCTTTGCGCCGGGCGAGATGCTGCCGGCCGCCGGCCAGGGCGCGCTGGGGATTGAGATCCGCAGCGACCGCCTGGATGTGCAGCAGGCCCTGGCGCCGCTGGTGCACCAGATGACCTGGCTGCGCGTGGCGGCCGAGCGCGCCGTGAGCCGCGCCATGGGCGGCAGCTGCTCCATGCCGCTGGCCGCCTATGCCCGCCTGCAGGGCGAGCAATTGCAGATTGACGCCGCCTGGGGCGACCCGGATGGCCGCATTCCGCTGGTGCACTCCGCGGCCACCGCCGCGGTGGCCGACCTGGCCGCCGCCGCCGCCTTGGGCGAACAGGTGGCGGCCCACCTCAAGGCCGGGGTGTTGCGCGCCGGTGGTTCGCTGCTGGTCGATAGCGCACCGGACGCCGACTGACCATGCGCGTCATCGTGACCCGGCCGCAGCGCGAGTCGCAGGACTGGGTCCGCGAACTGTCGGCCGCCGGCCTGCCGGCGCAGGCCCTCCCGCTGATCGACATCCGTTCGGCTCCCGAACCGGCGGCGCTGGCGCACGCCTGGCAGCAACTGGCCGCCGCCGCTTATGCCGGCGTGATGTTCGTCAGCGCCAACGCGGTGGCTGGTTTTTTTGCATCAAATAAGGCTCTTGGCGGCGTATTTGCTGAGGGAGCCGCTATCAAAACGAGAGCATGGTCGCCTGGGCCCGGCACCACCAAGGCTTTGCTGCGTGCCGGCGTGGCGCCCGAGCGCATCGATGCGCCGGCCAGTGATGCGGCGCAGTTCGATTCCGAAGCCCTGTGGCAGGTGGTCGGCCCGCAGGTGCAGCCGGGCGACCGGGTGCTGATCGTGCGCGGTGGTGACGCCCAGAGCGCCGACACGGGTGTCGGCAGCGGCCGCGACTGGCTGGCCCGGCGCCTGGCCGAGGCCGGGGCGACGGCGGATTTTGTCGTTGCCTACCAGCGCGCCCGGCCGCAGTTCGATGCGGCGCAACAGCAACTCGCCGCCGAGGCCGCTGCCGATGGTTCGGTCTGGCTCTTCAGCAGCAGCGAGGCCGTGCACAACCTGCTGGCCTGTCTGCCAAGCCAAAGCTGGCGTGCCGCGCGTGCCGTCGCCACCCACCCGCGCATCGCGGCGGCGGCGCGGCAGGCCGGCTTCGGTGTGGTGTGCGAGTCACGGCCGGCCTTGGCCGACATCAAGGCCTCGATAGAATCGATGCAATGAATCCCGAGCCGAATGCCGAATCCTCTGCGCCTGCCGGTGCAGCCCCTGCCGCGGACACCGTGATGCCGGCGGCCGCGCCTGCGCTGCCGACCACTCATCAGCCGGTGGCGCGCAGCCTGGTGCTGGCGCTCGGCGCCGTGGCCCTGCTGGCGCTGTTGCTCAGCGCCCTGCTGTGGCAGCGCCTGTCGGCCACCCAGGAGCAACTGGCGCACCAGAGCGCCGACTCGGGCGCCCATGCCGTCGAGGCACGCACCCTGGCCCGCCAGGCGCAGGAGCAGGCGCGCGAACTGGCGGCCCGGCTGGCGGTGATGGAGTCGCGCCTGAGCGAAGTGGCGCTGCAGCGCACCCAGCTGGAAGAATTGATGCAGAGCCTGTCGCGCTCGCGCGACGAGAACCTGGTGGTCGACATCGAATCGGCCATCCGCCTGGCGCAGCAGCAGGCCCAGCTCACCGGCAGCGTCGAGCCGCTGCTGGCGGCGCTGAAGACGGCGGAGCAGCGTGTCACGCGCGCCGCCCAGCCGCGCCTGACGCCCTTGCAGCGCGCCATCGCGCGCGACGTGGCGCGCATCAAGGCCACCACCGTCTCCGACACGCCGGCGCTGCTGGTCAAGATGGACGAACTGGTGCGCCTGGCCGATGAACTGCCGTTGGCCAACGCGGTGGCCACGGCCACGGCGCCCGGCGCTGCGGCCGGCCTCAAGCCGCGCCGCGAGGACAGCGTGTCCAGCTGGTGGCAGCGCAGCCTGCGGCTGATGGGCGATGAGGTGCGCGGCCTGGTGCGCGTGAGCCGCATCGAACAGCCCGAAGCCGCGCTGCTGTCGCCCGAGCAATCCTTCTTCCTGCGCGAGAACTTCAAGCTCAAGCTGCTCAATGCCCGCCTGGGCCTGTTGTCGCGCCAGCTCGATTCCGCCCGGGCCGACCTGGCCTCGGCCTCGGCCTCGCTCGGCAAGTATTTCGACCCGACATCGCGCAAGACGCAGACCGCCGCCAGCCTGCTGCTGCAGATGCAGGGCCAGATGAAGACGCTGGAACTGCCGCGCGTCGATGAGACGCTGGCCGCGCTGGCCACGGCGGCCGCGGGCAGATAAGCATGCGTGCCATCCTCTGGTTCCTGGCGCTGTTCGCCATCGCGGTGGCCACGGCCCTGTTCGCCGGCAACAACCAGGGCACGATCACCGTGTTCTGGCCGCCTTACCGTCTCGACCTCTCGCTCAACCTGGTGCTGCTGGCGCTGGTGGGCCTGTTTTTTGTGGTGTATGCCGCGCTGCGGGCGCTGGCGGTGCTGCTGTCGCTGCCGGGCGAGGCGCGGCGCTGGCGCATCCAGCACCAGGAACGTGCCATGCAGGTCGGACTGATCGACACGCTGTCGCACCTGGCGGCGGGCCGTTTCCTCCGTGCGCGCAAGGCGGCGCAAGGTGTGCTGGAGCAGGAACGTGCCCTGACCGGCAGCGAGCATGAGCTGCCCTACGGCAACCGGCTGCGCGCCGTGGCCCATCTGCTGGCGGCCGAGAGTGCCCACGCGCTGCAAGACAAGGCCGCGCGTGACGAACATGTCCGGCAGGCGCTGGAGCTGCCGCACGCCTCGCGCCGCGAGGAGCAGGAATTGCGCGAAGGCCTGCAGCTGCGCGCGGCGCGCTGGGCCTTTGACGACCGCGATGTGCAGACGGCCTTGCAGCGGCTCGACGAGTTGCCGCAGGGTGTCGCCCGGCGCACCCTGGCACTGCGCCTGCGTTTCAAGGTGGCCCGGCTGGCCCGGCGCACCCAGGCGGCGCTGGAGACGGCGCGCCTGCTGGGCAAGCACCGCGCCTTCTCCGAGGCGGCGGCGCACAGCATCGTGCGCGGGCTGGCGGTGGAGCTGGTGCAGGCGGCGCACGATCCGACGCAATTGAACAAGGCCTGGGGCCAACTCGATGCGACGGAGCGCAGCATGCCCGAGGTGGTCCTTCTGGCGGCCGAACGCATGCTGTTCCTGGGCGGCCAGGTCAGCCTGGTCCAGCAGTGGCTGCTGCCGGTCTGGGAGCAGATGGTGCGGCCCGGCTCGGCGCTGATGCCCGAACAGCGCCTGCGGCTGGTGCAGGTGCTCGAACGCAGCTTTGCCCAGGCCGAAGGAACGCCGGATGCGGCCTGGCTCACGCGTATCGAGGCGGCGCAGATGGCCAATCCGGGTGATGCCTTGCTGCAGTACCTGGCGGGCGTGGCCTGCATGCGCCTGGGCCTGTGGGGCAAGGCGCAGCAGTTGCTGCGGCAGTCGCTGGCGCAACAGCGTGAGCCGGCACTCAAACGCAATGCCTGGCGTGCCCTGGCCCTGCTGGCCGAGCAGCGTGAGGATGCGCCGGCTGCGGCCGAGGCCTGGCGCAACGCCGCCCAGGCGTGACGCCGCGGCCGTTCCCCGCTATCATGGGTTCATGGCAACCCTGACCGAACACCTCATCAAGCTGACCGATCACCGTGATCGTGACTTGCTGGAGCTCACTCTGGCGAAGGCGTTGATTGATCTGGTTTCCATCCAGCGCGTGCTGATCGCGCGCGTGACCAGCGAGGACGGCATCCGGCGCTGGCTCGACGTGGTCTCGCTCGACGCGCGTGGCGGCGGCAAGGTGGTTGATCCGCTGCGCGTTGAGGTCAGCCGCCTGCCGCGGCTGGAAGACGCACCGGACCGGCTGCGCTGCATCCAGAGCCGCGACAAGATCGAAGTGGCCTGGGCCGGCGAAGACGGGCCGCGCAAGACTTATTTCCCGCTGTTCACGGAGGCGCGTGCCGACGAGGAGCAGGGGGTGCTTGAGATCCACTCGGCAGCACCCCTGACGGAAGAGGCGCTGGAAACCATCAGCCAGTTGCATCACATCTACCGCAACATGTACACGCTGCTGGCCTACAGCGACCGTGATGCGCTGACCGGCCTGCTCAACCGCAAGTCGCTCGACGATGCCTTCTACAGCGCCGTGCTGGAGGAGCTGGACGGTGTGATGGACAACGCCCTGCAGGCGTCCGCGCCCGGCAGCATCGGCCAGGAGCGGCGCCACCGTGTGCCGCCCAACTACTGGCTGGGCACCATCGTCATCGACAACTTCCCGCTGCTGAGCGACAAGCACGGCCATCTCATCATGGAAGAGGTCACACTGCTGGTGGCGCGTCTGATGAGCAACACCTTCCGGGCCCAGGACCGCCTTTACCGTTTCGGCGGCGACCAGTTTGCCGCGCTCTTTCATTGCCCGGACGAGGCGCTGGCCTTCGGCGCGTTCGAGCGCCTGCGGCTCAATGTCGAGAAGTTCAGCTTCCCGCAGGTCGGACGTGTCACCCTCTGCGCCGGCTTCACGCGCATCCTGGCCGACGACTCGCCCAGCACGGCGCTGGAGCGGGCCGAGCAGGCGATCGATTTCGCGCAGAAAAATGGCCGCGACAAGGTGTGCAGCCATCTCGATCTGGTGCGGCGCGGTTTCTTTGGCGAAGTCGCGCGCACCGGGGCGGTGGATATTTTCTGAGTGGCTGCCCAGTGCAGCATGGAAAAGCCCGCTGCTTGCGGGCTTTTTTGTGCCTTGAGCCCTGTTGGTATTGCGCGAATAGCTATTGAATTCGTAGCGTTTGGTGTTGTTCTGCTGTGCCTGACCGGGCCAGGGTGTCGGGCGCACATCCCGACATCGTTGCACAGCAAAAGACTTCATCAAACACAAAAGAAAAGGGCACCCGAAGGCGCCCTTTTCAGTCAGTCAAGTTGAAGCTCAGCTCTGCACAGGCTGCTGCTCAAACGGCAGGTTCAGGTCGCGCAGATCCTTGCGCGTCTCGACCAGGATCAGCGGACCCTCGTCGATCACCACCGGCGCCGGGCGCTCGCGCGGCACATGCACCGGCTTGGGCTCGGCAGCGATGGCAGCCTGCACGGCGGCCACCTTGTCCGCATCGGAGTTGACCCACTGCAGGCCGGCGCCGTCGGCAATCTGGTTCAGTTCGCCCAGCGGCAGCGCATAGGACTGCACGCGCGGCAGGGCGCGCGCAGCGGTGGCAGGGGCCGGTGCAGCCGTGGCGGCAGCACGGGTTTCAGCCACGGCAGGCGCGGACGCTGCCGGAGCGCTTGCCGCTTGCGTCACCGGCAGCGTTTCCGTTGCGGCGGCTTCCTGCGGTGCGCGTTCCTGGCGTTCACCACGCTCTCCACGTTCGCCGCGCTGGCGGTCGCGGCCATAGCGGTCGCGCGAACGGCGTTCACGCTGGCCGTTGCTGCCTTCGCCTTCGGGGCGAGCCACGGCTTCAGCGCCTTGCTGCGCTTCGACCGCCACCGGGGTGTCCGCTGCTGCGACCGCCGCCACTTGTTCTGCCACGGCGGCTTCGCCGTTCAGACGCACTTCCTCAACCGGCTGCTGGCGGTTGTCATCCTGGCGCGGCGGGCGCTCGCGGCGTTCACCACGACCCTCACCGCGTTCAGCACGTTCTCCGCGCTCGGCGCGTTCGCCACGGCCCTCGCCTCGCTCGGCACGTTCGCCGCGTTCAGCGCGGGGGGGGCGCTGTTCGGAGCGCTCGCCACGGGGGCCGCGTTGTTCCGCGCGCTCACCGCGTTCGCCTTGCTCGGTACGACCTTCGCCACGTTCACCGCGGCCACGCTGCTCGCCGTTGCGCGGTGCGCGCTCCTGGCGCTGCTCCGTCTTGGTGGCGTCCGTGCCCTGGACAGCGGATTCTGCCGGCACGGCCTTGTTGTCAGCCTCGCCGCGCTGGCCCTGGCGTTCGCCACGGCCGCCGCGACCTTCGCCGCCACGACCACCCCGTCCGCCGCGGCCACGGCCTTCGCCGCGTCCTTCCGGACGACCACCCTCGCCACGGCCTTCGCCGCGACCTTCACCCCGACCGCGGCCTTCGCCGCCACGGCCGCCGCGACCCTCGCGGCGTTCGTCTTTCTTCTCGCCGGTCTTGGCCGGCTCGGCGGCCGGCGCAGTGCCGAACAGGCTCTTGAGCCAGCCGAAGAAGCCCGGGCTGGCTGCAGCAGCGGCGGCCGGCTTGGCTGCCTGGGCCGGTTTGGCGGCCTGCGGAACTTGAGCGGCCGGCTTCGGTGCCACGATCGGTGCTGGCGCATCGGGCAGCACGCCCTTGATGACCGGGGTCTGCTTGTTGGTCGGCTCCTGCGAGCGACGCGTGACCGAGGTCGGGTCTTCCACTTCCTCGGCCATCTTGTAGCTGGCTTCGATGTTGTCCAGGCGCGGATCGTCGTGCTTGAGGCGTTCGAGCTTGTAGTTCGGCGTCTCGAGCGACTTGTTGGGCACCATCAGCACGTTGATGCGCTGCTTGAGTTCGATCTTGGCGATCTCGGTGCGCTTCTCGTTGAGCAGGAAGGAGGCAACGTCCACCGGCACCTGGCACAGCACCGAGGCGGTGTTGTCCTTCTGCGCCTCTTCCTGGATGATGCGCAGGATCTGCAGTGCCGAGCTTTCGGTGTCGCGGATGTGGCCGGAGCCGCCGCAACGCGGGCAGGGGATGGAGGCACCTTCGGAGAGGGCCGGGCGCAGACGCTGGCGGCTCATCTCCATCAGGCCGAATTTGCTGATGGTGCCGAACTGCACGCGGGCACGGTCCTGGCGCAGCGCATCGCGCAGGCGGTTTTCCACGTCGCGGCGGTTGCGGCTTTCTTCCATGTCGATGAAGTCGATCACGATCAGGCCGCCGAGGTCGCGCAGGCGCATCTGGCGTGCCACTTCGTCGGCAGCTTCCAGGTTGGTGCGGGTGGCGGTTTCCTCGATGTCGCCGCCCTTGATGGCGCGCGCCGAGTTGACGTCCACCGACACCAGCGCTTCGGTGTGGTCGATCACGATGGCGCCGCCGCTGGGCAGCGTCACGGTGCGGGCGTAGGCCGATTCGATCTGGTGCTCGATCTGGAAGCGCGAGAACAGCGGCGCGTCGTCACGGTAGCGCTTCACGCGGGCAGCATGCTCGGGCATGACGTGCGCCATGAACTGCTGCGCCTGGTCGTACACGTCGTCGGTATCGATCAGGATGTCGCCGATGTCGTTGTTGAAGTAGTCGCGGATGGCGCGGATCACCAGGCTCGATTCCTGGTAGATCAGGAAGGCGCCCTTGGCGCCTTTGGTCGCGCCGTCAATGGCGTTCCACAGCTTGAGCAGGTAGTTCAGGTCCCACTGCAGTTCGGGCGCGCTGCGGCCGATGCCGGCAGTGCGCGCGATGATGCTCATGCCGTTGGGATACTCGAGCTGGTCGAGCGCTTCCTTCAGTTCGGCGCGGTCATCGCCTTCGATGCGGCGCGAGACGCCGCCGCCGCGCGGGTTGTTGGGCATCAGCACCACGTAGCGGCCGGCCAGCGAGATGAAGGTGGTCAGGGCGGCGCCCTTGTTGCCGCGCTCTTCCTTCTCGACCTGCACCAGCAGTTCCTGGCCTTCCTTGATGGCGTCCTGGATGCGCGCCTGGCTGACCGAGACACCCTGCTGGAAATACTGCTTGGAGATTTCCTTGAACGGCAGGAAGCCGTGGCGGTCTTCGCCGTAGTCGACGAAGCAGGCTTCCAGGGAAGGTTCGACGCGCGTGACGACGGCCTTGTAGATATTGCCCTTGCGCTGTTCGCGCCCTTCGATTTCGATTTCGTAGTCGAGCAGTTTCTGCCCATCCACGATCGCCAGGCGGCGCTCTTCCGGCTGCGTGGCGTTGATCAGCATGCGTTTCATGGCTTGCTTTCCTTTTTCTTCAGTTCACATGCCCATAGCGGGCAAACGATGCCTGAACTGACGCCGTGAAACGAAGGGAATTGCCGGAGAACCGCAGGCTCAGAGGGTGAGCCGCAGTGTAGGCGCGTGGATGAGGGCGAGGGGAACAGGTTGTGGAGTGGCCGCCGGTTTGGCAGCTCTTTGCGCCCGCGTGGCGGGCACTGACGGCCGATCCATGCCATCAAACAGCGCAAAGCAGCGCCGCAGGCAGGTGAGGATCAGACTCATCAACACAAACATTTCGCTTTGATCCGTCTGCCAGCAAGGTGCTGGCAGACTTGGGTATTCCGTATCAGTGTTTCAATGCGTCGGTTACGCCCTCCGTCCTGCTGGCCACGGCAAGCAACTGGCTTGCGGTCTGCGTACAAAACGGGCGGTGACATCGACCTTCCAGCGTGGCTGGTGGCGTCATGTGGACTAAACTCCAGACAAATCAACCACTTACAGCGCGTCGCTAGTGAAACACATTATAGGGGGCAAATTGCCCGCCAGTGCGCCCCAGGTCAAATCAGTGGAAGTCGACGAGGAGTCGGCCGGTCAGCGCCTGGACAACTTCCTGCTGCGCCAGCTCAAGGGGGTGCCCAAGACCCACGTCTACCGCATCATCCGCAGCGGCGAAGTGAGGGTTAACAAAGGTCGTGCCTCTGCGGATACGCGGGTCGAGGCCGGCGACGTGGTGCGCGTACCGCCGGTGCGCCTGTCGGAGCGGGCGACGGAAAAGGCCGAGACCATGGCTGGGCTGGTGGCGCGCGGCGCGCCGGCACGCGAGTTCCCGGTGCTGTTCGAGGACGAGGCGGTGCTGGCCGTCAACAAGCCGGCCGGCGTGGCGGTGCATGGCGGCTCGGGCGTGAGTTTTGGCGTCATCGAGCAGCTGCGCATGGCGCGGCCGCAGGCCAAGTTCCTGGAGCTGGTGCACCGGCTCGACCGTGAAACCAGCGGCATCCTGCTGGTGGCCAAGAAGCGCAGTGCGCTGAAGGCTCTGCAGGACCAGTTCCGCGAGCGCGAGACCGGCAAGACCTATCTGGCACTGGTGGCCGGGCAGTGGCCGGCCAACAAGAAGGTGCTGGACAAGCCGCTGCACAAATACCTGCTGGAAGACGGCGAGCGACGCGTCAAGGTGGTGGCCAAGGACGACCCGGACGGCATGAAGTCGGTGACGCTGGTCAAGGTGAAGGAGCGCTCGTCCGCTCCGGTGGGACCGGCGACCCAGGGGTATTCCTTGCTGGAAGTCACCATCAAGACCGGCCGCACACACCAGATCCGGGTGCACCTGGCTTCCGAGGGCCTGCCCATCGTCGGCGACGACAAGTACGGCGACTTCGAACTGAACAAAACGTTGCAAAAACAGGCCGATGGCGCGGCGCTCAAGCGCATGTTCCTGCACGCGTGGCGGTTACAGTTCAACCATCCGGCCAGCGGCGAGCGCATCGAACTGCTGGCGCCGCTGCCCCCTGAACTCGACAAGTTTCTGGCCCATGCCATGTCCGTCCATGTCTGAATCCGCTTTCCGCCCCCGGCAGTTTGACCTGATCGCTTTCGACTGGGACGGCACGCTGTTCGACTCCACGAAAATCATCACGCGCTGCATCCAGCTGGCGGTGCGCGATGTCGGCGGCACCGTGCCGAGTGACGAGCAGGCCTCCTATGTGATCGGCATGGCGCTGATGCAGGCGCTGGCGCATGCCGCGCCCGACGTGCCGGCCGACAAGTACCCCGAACTGGGGGTACGCTACCGCCACCATTACCTGGCGCACCAGAACGACATCAGCCTGTTCGACGGCGTGCTGGCACTGCTGGCCGACCTCAAGGCGCGTCACCACTGGCTGGCGGTGGCCACCGGGAAAAGCCGCCGCGGCCTGGACGAGGCGCTGCAGACGGTGGAGCTCAAGGGCATGTTCAACACTTCGCGCACGGCCGACGAGACCGCCGGCAAGCCGCATCCGCGCATGCTGCAGGAGCTGATGCGCGAGTTCGGCGTCGAGCCGGAGCGCACGCTGATGATCGGTGACACCACGCACGACCTGCAGATGGCGCTCAACGCCGGCTGCGTCGGTGTCGGCGTGAGCTACGGCGCGCATGAACCCGAGGCCTTCCAGGCGCTGCAGCCACGTTTTGTGGCGCATTCGGTGCGCGACCTGCACGACTGGCTGTTGAAAAATGCTTAGCTCCCACGGTCGTCACTGTGTGTACTCCCTGGACGTGGCGCCGCGAGACGCGACACCTCTTCAGCCTGTCCCAGCCTGCGCAGGCAGGCTCGGAGCCGCAGGCTTCAGCCCCTTGGGGGCCGTTGCCGGCCTTGGGGCGGCCCGGCAGCCGGCATACGCCTGAGCGTTATGAATGAGTCCCTGATTCCCCTGTGCAATGCCGACGAGCTGCAGGACAGCGGTCTGGCCGTGCCCTTCGACGTGGTCTACCACGGGCAGACCTGCCGCGCCTTTGCCATCCGCTTCGAGGGCCAGGCACATGCCTATGTGAACCGCTGCACCCATGTGGCGATGGAAATGGACTACCAGCCCGACCATTTTTTCGACCCGACCGGGCGCTGGCTGATGTGCGCCACCCATGGTGCGGTCTATGCGCCCGACACCGGGGCCTGCCGCGGCGGGCCGTGCCGCGGCGGCCTGGCCAAGATTCCTCTCTCCGAACACGACGGTGTCGTGCACTGGCATACTGCCTACAACCTGAAACCTGTCGAGTTCTGACATGAATGATTCCAACCGCCCCGAAACCCACGACGAGATGCGAAAAATCCCACAGGATGCCGCTGATACTGCGCAAGCGGCTATCAAAAACGGAGCAAAGGAAGGCACTGCCGAAGCGCCGGGCTGGGAGCGCAGCGTCATCGAGAAGCTGGCCTTTGCGGCCCTGGCGGAACAGCGCGCGGCGCGCCGTTTCCGCCTGATCGGGCGCCTCAGCTGGCTGGTGTTCATCGCCGTGCTGGTCTGGATCGGCTTCGGTCTGGGGGGGCCGACCAAGAACGTCAGCACGCCGCACACCGCACTGGTGGAGATCCAGGGCGAGATTGCCTCCGGCACCGAGGCCAGCGCCGAGCTGATCGTGTCGTCCATCCGCAGCGCTTTCGAGGACCATGGCGCCCAGGCTATCGTGCTGCTGATCAATTCGCCCGGCGGCAGCCCGGTGCAGGCCGGCATCATCAACGACGAGATCCGGCGCCTGAAGGCCAAGCACAAGAAGCCGGTCTATGCCGTGGTGGAAGAGGCGGCGGCCTCGGCGGCTTATTACATCGCCGTGTCGGCCGACCGGATCTATGTCGACAAGGCCAGCATCGTGGGCAGCATCGGCGTGCTGATGGACGGTTTCGGCTTCACCGGCCTGATGGACAAACTCGGCATCGAGCGCCGCCTGATGACGGCCGGCGAGAACAAGGGTTTTCTCGACCCCTTCAGCCCGCAGACCGAGAAGCAGCGTGTCTACACGCAGACCATGCTGGACCAGATCCACCAGCAGTTCATCACCGTGGTCAAGGCCGGGCGCGGCCAGCGCCTGAAGGAATCGCCGGAGATGTTCAGCGGTCTGTTCTGGACCGGCCAGCAAGCCATCGAACTTGGCCTGGCCGACCAGCTTGGCAATCTCGACTACGTGGCGCGCGAAGTGGTGAAGGCCGAAGAGGTGGTCGACTACACCCGGCGCGATAACGTGGCCGAGCGCCTGGTCAAGCGTTTCGGCGCTGCCATCGGTGAAGGCGCCGTCAAGGCGCTGCGCACGCTGCCCTCGTTCCGCTGAGTTGCTCCATCGGGCGTCGCGTCAGCGCCCGATGGCAAAGACGGCGGGCGTGTCGTTGTCGAGCGTCCAGCCGTGCTGTTTCCACTGCTTGGCGCTGCCGCTGCGGCTTTGTGCGTTCGCCAGCGTGAGGCCGCTGCTCACCGCCAGCCGCGTGGTGGCTTGCAGGGTCTTGAGCAGCGCATCCAGCAGGGCGGTATTGCGGTAGGGCGTCTCGATGAAGAGCTGGGTCTGCCCGGTTTTTTGCACCAGCGTTTCGAGTTCCTTGATGCGCTGCGCGCGTGCTGCCGCTTCTTGCGGCAGGTAACCCACAAAAGCGAAGTGCTGGCCCGACAGGCCGCTGGCGGCCAGCGCCAGCAGCAGTGACACCGGGCCGACCAGAGGGACGACTTCAATTCCCAGATCGTGTGCGGCGCGCACCACCGAGGACCCCGGGTCGGCCACCGCCGGCATGCCGGCTTCGCTGAGCAGGCCGACATCGTGGCCGGCCAGGGCCGCACCCAGCAGTGGGCGGGCGTCGAAGGTGCCGCCGTGGTCGCCCTTCTTGTGCACCTCGCGCGGCAGCTCCTGGATCTGCAACGCCTGAATGGGGCAGGGCAGGGGGTGAAGTTCATTGACGCGTTTGAGGTAGGCGCGCGCGCTCTTGGCGTTTTCGCACACCCAGTGCTGCAGCCGGGCGGCCACGGCCAGCGTGCCCAGGGGCAGCACCTCGGTCAGCGGCGTTTGTGTGGCACAACCGAAGTCGAGTGGTGCCGGCACCAAGTAGAGCTTTCCTGTGGCAGCGCTCATCAGGCGGCTTTCTGCGGTGGGAGCAAGGCCAGGCCGGCGGCGCGCAGCAGGCCGGCGGTGCGGATCAGGGGCAGGCCGACCAGGGCGGTGGGGTCGTCATTTTCGATCGATGCCAGCAGCGTGATGCCCAGGCCTTCGCTCTTGGCGCTGCCGGCGCAGTCGTAGGGGGTTTCGGCGCGCAGGTAGGCCTCGATCTCGGCGTCGCCCAGGTCGCGAAAGCGCACGCGCACCGGCGCCAGATCCACCTGCTCAAAGCCGGTGTCATGGCAGACCACGGCCACGGCGGTCTGGAACACCACGGTTTTTCCGCGCATCTGGCGCAGCTGGGCCACGGCGCGCTCGTGCGTGCCGGGTTTGCCCAAGGGCTGGCCGTCGAGGTCGGCCACCTGGTCGGAGCCGATCACCACCGCGGCGGGGAAGCGGGCGGCCACGGCGTGCGCCTTGGCCAGCGCCAGGCGGCAGGCCAGGTCGCGCGGGGTTTCGCCGGGCTGCGGGGTTTCATCGACGTCGGGCGAGGCCACGTCGAAGGGCAGGCGCAGGCGTGCCAGCAGTTCGCGCCGATAAGGCGAGGTCGAACCCAGGATGAGTTGTCGGTTGGCTGATTCGATCATGCGCCGATTCTCTTACACTGCCGGCATGTCACATGAGTTTGTTGCCAGCCGGCTCGACGTCAAGGCCTTCGCCAAGGCCGGCGCCGTCCTGTCCGGTCAGGATCCTTTATCGAAATACCCGCGTTTGCTGGAGGAAGCCGGCGGCCAGGGCGCTGACCGACCGGTGCAATGGGAGGCGCACGGCGAGATGCGGGTCGATGCCAGCGGCTTGGCCCAGGTCTGGCTGCATTTGAACGCGCAGGTGACCCTGCCGCTGACCTGTCAGCGCTGCCTGGGGCCGGTCGACATGGCGCTGGCGGTGGACCGCACCTTCCGCTTCGTCGCGACAGAAGAGCAGGCGGAAGCCGAGGACGAGGAGGCCGAGGAAGACGTGCTGGCCTTGAGCCGCGACTTCAATCTCCATGAGCTGATCGAGGACGAACTGCTGATGGAGTGGCCTGTGGTGCCGCGTCATGACGTGTGCCCGACCGTGGTCAAGCTGGCCGCCCAGGACGCCGATTTCGACGCCGCGCAAGCCAGCAAACCCAACCCCTTTGCGGCCCTGGCCGGGCTCAAGGGCGGCAAGTCCAACTGAGGCGGTTTGGAAACTGGCGCAAAATCAACCAGTTAGGCTATAATTCAAGGCTTCGCGCAGACCCAACCTGCGCAGACCCACCAACCTTATTGAACAACCCCTGCTGTGCGGTGTCCGCATGGCATAAGACCAGGAGCCGATCATGGCCGTCCAGCAAAACAAAAAGTCGCCCTCCAAGCGCGGTATGCACCGTTCGCACAACGCACTGAACGTGCCCGGCATCGCTGTGGAACCCACCACCGGCGAAACCCATCTGCGCCACCACATCAGCCCGAACGGTTTCTACCGTGGCCGCCAGGTGCTCAAGACCAAGTCTGAAGCCTGATCAAGCCTGACTGCCCAAGGCCCGATGCTACCAAGCAGTAGCTTCGGGCCTTTGTCTTGATGATGCCGACCGCTCCCGGTTTTCATGCGCCTGATCGCGCTGCCTGCCCATGATCACGATCGCTGTTGACTGCATGGGGGGCGATCACGGCCCCCGCGTCACGCTGGCTGCGTGCCGCCATTTCCTCGAACATCATCCCGACGCCGAGTTGTTGCTGGTGGGTCTGCCCGACAGCCTGACCGGCCTGCAGCATCCGCACGCCCGTGTGGTGGCGGCGACCGAAGTCGTCGGCATGGACGACCCGATCGAGGTGGCGCTGCGCCGCAAAAAGGATTCGTCCATGCGCGTGGCCATCCAGCAGGTCAAGGACGGCGCTGCCCAGGCGGCGGTCTCGGCCGGCAATACCGGTGCGCTGATGGCGATTGCCCGTTACCTTCTCAAGACCGTGGACGGAATCGACCGTCCGGCCATTGCGGCACAAATTCCCAATGCCAAGGGCGGCGGTACCACGGTGCTCGATCTGGGGGCCAATGTGGACTGCACGGCCGAGCACCTGCTCCAGTTCGCTGTCATGGGCTCCGCGCTGGTGTCGGTTCTCAATGATGACCAGAATCCTTCGGTGGGCTTGCTCAACATTGGCGAAGAAGTTATCAAAGGTAATGAAATCATCAAAAAATCGGGTGAACTGCTTCGATTGGCATCCAATTCCGGTGATCTGAATTTTTTTGGCAACGTCGAAGGCAACGATATTTTCAAGGGAACAACCGATATCGTGGTCTGCGACGGTTTTGTCGGCAATGTGGCCCTCAAGACCAGCGAAGGCTTGGCCTCGATGATTGGTAGTTTCCTTAAGCAAGAGTTTTCGCGCAATATCTTCACCAAATTTGCTGCTATCTGTGCTTATCCAGTGCTTTCTGTCTTTAAAAGGCGAATGGATCACCGGCGCTACAATGGCGCAGCACTGCTTGGCCTGCGTGGCCTGGTGTTCAAGAGCCATGGCTCGGCAGACGCCTTCGCTTTTGAGCAGGCCTTGAACCGCGCGTATGATGCAGCCCGTAACAAGCTGCTCGACCGGGTCCAGGCCCGCATCGCGCATGCGGCTCCGTTGCTTGGTGTTGCCAGCGCGGAGTAGCCGGCAACTTCGGTCATGGCCTGGCCGGTGCCGGGCAAACCAACAGAACTATTCATGAGACGTTATTCCCGCATCACTGGTACCGGCAGCTACCTGCCGTCCCGCCGCCTGAGCAATGCCCAACTGGTGGCCGAACTGGCTACCCAAGGGGTGGAGACTTCCGACGACTGGATTGTCGAGCGCACCGGCATCCGTGCCCGGCACTTCGCTGCACCCGATGAGTGCAGCAGCGACCTGGCAGCAGCCGCAGCCCGCAATGCCCTGCAGGCCGCCGGCCTGCAGGCCCAGGACATCGACCTGATCGTTGTGGCCACGTCCACGCCGGACATGGTGTTCCCCTCCACGGCCTGCATTCTGCAGAACAAGCTGGGTGCCCATGGCTGCCCTGCTTTTGATGTGCAGGCGGTCTGCAGCGGCTTCATCTATGCCCTGACCCTGGCCGACGCCATGATCCAGACCGGCGCGGCCAGCAAGGCGCTCGTGATCGGTGCTGAGGTGTTCTCGCGCATCCTCGATTTCAAGGACCGCACCACCTGCGTGCTGTTCGGTGACGGCGCCGGTGCCGTGGTGCTGGAGGCCTCCGACAAGCCGGGTATCCTGGCCAGCGATCTGCATGCCGATGGCAAGCATGTCGGCATCCTGTGCGTGCCGGGCCATGTCTCGGGCGGCAACGTGCTGGGCGACCCGGTGCTCAAGATGGACGGCCAGGCCGTCTTCAAGCTGGCGGTCGGCGTGCTGGAGGAGACCGCCCGGGCCTCGCTGGCCAAGGCCGGCAAGCAGGACGGCGACATCGACTGGCTGATCCCGCACCAGGCCAACATCCGCATCATGCAGAGCACGGCCAGGAAGCTCAAGCTGTCTATGGACAAGGTCAT
This sequence comes from Curvibacter sp. GWA2_64_110, assembly GCA_001797315.1. Taxonomy (GTDB): domain Bacteria; phylum Pseudomonadota; class Gammaproteobacteria; order Burkholderiales; family Burkholderiaceae_C; genus Hylemonella. Next base: position 137,780 of record MGPC01000018.1, on the reverse strand, counting down.
CGTGACCGTCGACCAGCACGGCAATACCTCCGCCGCCTCGATTCCGCTGGCGCTGGACGCCGCGGTGCGCGGCGGCCAGGTCAAGCCGGGTCAACTGGTCATGCTCGAAGGTGTGGGCGGCGGCTTCACCTGGGGCTCGGTGCTACTGACCATGTAGCGCCTGGCGCACATGCAGCAAGGCCTGAAGCCTGAATCAACCCACTCTTTCTGACGAATCACGATGAAACCGTTTGCTTTTGTCTTCCCCGGTCAGGGCTCGCAGTCGGTCGGCATGCTCGACGGCTGGGGCGACCACCCGGTGGTGCTCGAAACCCTGAAGGAAGCGTCCGACGCCCTGGGCGAGGACGTGGCCAAGCTGATCAAGGAAGGTCCCAAGGAAGCGCTGGCCCTGACCACCAACACCCAGCCGGTGATGCTGGTGGCGGCGGTGGCGGCCTACCGCGTCTGGATGAGCGAGACCGGCGTGGCACCGGCAGCCGTCGCCGGCCATTCGCTGGGCGAGTACTCGGCCATGGTGGCCGCCGGTGTGCTGACGCTGGCCCAGGCCACGCCGCTGGTGCGCCTGCGCGCCCAGGCCATGCAGGAAGCGGTGCCGGTGGGTACCGGCGCCATGGCGGCCATTCTCGGCATGGAAGCGGCCAAGGTCATCGCCGGTTGTGCCGAGGTGACACAATCCTTCGGTGCCGGTTCCGCGGAAGTGGTCGAGGCGGTCAATTTCAACGATCCGGCGCAGACCGTGATCGCCGGCTCCAAGGCCGCGGTGGAAAAGGCCTGCGAGGTGCTGAAGGCCAATGGCGCCAAGCGTGCCCTGCCGCTGCCGGTGTCGGCACCGTTCCATTCCAGCCTGATGAAGCCGGCAGCCGAGAAGCTGCGCGAGCGGCTGGAAGCGGTGGCGTTCGCCGAACCGCAGATGGCGTTGATCAACAACATCGACGTGGCGGTGGAGACCGACGCCGACCGCATCCGCGACGCCCTGTACCGCCAGGCTTTCGGCCCGGTGCGCTGGGTCGAGTGCGTGCAGGCCATCAAGGCGCGCGGCATCACCACCATCGTCGAATGCGGCCCGGGCAAGGTGCTGGCCGGCATGGTCAAACGCATCGATGCCGAACTGACCGGTGCCGCCCTGTATGACCCGGCCACGCTGGCGGAAGTGAAGGGGATTCTTGTATGAGTGAAACCAGATTTGAGGGCCAGGTGGCCTTGGTGACCGGCGCTTCGCGCGGTATCGGCGCCGCCATTGCCCATGAACTGGCGCACCGCGGCCTCAAGGTCATCGGCACCGCCACCAGCGACGAAGGGGCCGAGAAGATCAGCGCGGCACTGGCCGAGTTCAACGGCTGCAAGGGCGTCAAGCTCAATGTCAACGATGCCGCCGGCTGCGAGGCCCTGATCGAGGCCATCGTCAAGGAGCAGGGCGCGCTGCACGTGCTGGTCAACAACGCCGGCATCACGCGCGACAATCTGGCCATGCGCATGAAGGACGGCGAGTGGGACGAGGTGCTCGACACCAACCTCAAGGCGGTGTTCCGCCTGAGCCGCGCCGTCATCCGCCCGATGATGAAGCAACGCTACGGCCGTATCATCAGCATCACCTCGGTGGTCGGCGCATCGGGCAACCCGGGCCAGGCCAACTACGCTGCGGCCAAGGCCGGCGTGGCCGGCATGACGCGTGCCCTGGCGCGTGAACTCGGTTCGCGTACCATCACGGTCAATTGCGTGGCGCCGGGTTTCATCGAGACCGACATGACGGCGCACCTGCCGGACGAACAACAGAAGGCGCTGCTGAGCCAGATTCCGCTGGGTCATCTGGGCAAGCCGGCCGACATCGCGCATGCCGTGGCCTACCTGGCGTCGCCGCAGGCCGGTTATGTGACGGGGCAGGAACTGCACGTCAACGGCGGCATGTTTATGTAAGGATCAAGCCGATTCATCCGTACGGCCATCCGGTCCGGACCAAACCATTGTCCGGGCCGGCTAAAATCACGGATTCATTTACAACCCTCTGAGGGAACCATGAGCGATATCGAAGCACGCGTCAAAAAAATCATTGCCGAACAACTCGGTGTGGAAGAGTCTCAAGTCACCAACGAGAAAGCCTTCGTGGCCGATCTGGGCGCCGACTCCCTCGACACGGTCGAACTGGTGATGGCCCTGGAAGACGAGTTCGGCATCGAGATCCCGGACGAAGACGCCGAGAAGATCACAACGGTGCAGAACGCCATCGACTACGCCAACACCCACAAGAAGGCCTGATGGTTCCTTGCGGTACGTCCAGCGTGGCGTACCGCCCAGCCCTGTGAGCGGTCGGGTGCCGGATCGGCGCGCCGCTCACGGTGGCTCCAGTTTTTGTAGCAAACACAGAAATCTATGTCCCGTCGTCGCGTTGTCGTAACAGGTCTGGGCTGTATCAGCCCTGTGGGTAATACCGTGGCCGAGGCCTGGTCCAATCTGCTGGCCGGGCAGTCCGGCATTGACCTGATCACCAAGTTCGATTCCACCAACTTCGCCTGCAAGATTGCCGGCGAAGTGAAGGGCTTTGACCTCGATTCGTACATCGGCTCCAAAGAAGCGCGCACGATGGACACCTTCATCCATTACGGCATTGCAGCGGCGGTTCAAGCCGTGGCGGATGCCGGCCTGCCCACGGGCGAGGCGCTGGACGAAGAGCTGGCCTGCCGTATCGGCTGCATGATCGGCTCCGGCATTGGCGGCCTGCCGCTGATCGAGAACACCCATGCCGAGCTGACCAACCGCGGGCCGCGCCGGATTTCTCCCTTTTTCGTGCCGGCGTCCATCATCAACATGATTTCGGGTCATGTCTCGATGCGTTTCGGCTTCAAGGGCCCCAATCTCGCCATCGTGACGGCCTGTACCACCGGCCTGCACAACATCGGTGATGCCGGCCGCATGATCGAATACGGCGATGCCGACGTCATGATCGCCGGCGGTTCCGAAGCCACGGTTTCGCCGCTGGGCGTGGGCGGTTTTGCCGCCATGCGCGCGCTCTCCACCCGCAACGACGATCCGAAGACCTCCTCCCGTCCCTGGGACAAGGACCGCGACGGCTTTGTGCTGGGCGAGGGCGCCGGTGTCATGGTGCTGGAAGAGTACGAGCATGCCAAGGCGCGCGGCGCCAAGATCTACGCCGAGCTGAGCGGTTTCGGCATGAGCGCCGACGCCGGCCACATGACGGCGCCCAATATGGACGGCCCGCGCCGTGCCATGGTGGCAGCCTTGCGCAACGCCGGCATCAATGCCGACCAGGTGGACTATCTCAACGCGCACGGCACCTCCACGCCGCTGGGCGACCTCAACGAAACCAACGCCATCAAGGCCGCACTGGGTGACCATGCCAAGAAGACCGTGGTCAATTCCACCAAGTCCATGACCGGACACCTGCTGGGTGGCGCCGGTGGCATCGAATCGGTGTTCACGGTGCTGGCGCTTCATCACCAGAAGAGCCCGCCGACCATCAACATCTTCAATCAGGACCCCGAGTGCGATCTCGACTACTGCGCCAACACGGCGCGTGACATGAAGATCGACGTGGCGGTGAAGAACAACTTCGGTTTTGGCGGAACCAACGGTACGCTTGTTTTCAAGCGCGTCTGACGCGCCCAGCCGGAGTTTCAGCATGCACAGCGCCCCAGCGGTTACTTATCCGGTGGGGCGTTGTCACATGCAGGGCTGGCTGACGCTGGTGCTGTCGGGGCTGGGAGCCGCTGTCTGCGCGCTCTGGATCCGGGACGCCGGCCGCATCGGCTGGCCGCAGGGGCTGGCCTTGCTGCTGTGGCTGCTGACCGTCCTGCTGGCCCTGCGCAGCCTGCGGGCGGCGCCCGGGGGCAGCTTGCGCTGGGACGGCCAGCAGTGGACCTGGCAGGTCGGCAGCAACAGTCTGAGCGGTACGGTGCGCCCGGCGCTGGATTTCCAGCCGTGGGTCTTGCTGGCGTTCCGGCCGCATGCCGGCGCTTCGCGCTGGCTCTGGCTGGCGCGCACGACCGAGCCGACCCGCTGGGACGCGCTGCGCCGGGCCTTGTGGTCGCGTGCTTCGCGCGCCGGCGCCGGTCATTCTGGCGCGGGAGCCGACGGGTTGACGCATGCCGGCCCAGGGCGCGCATGAAGGAGTCTGCTCAGCCGGCCGTTGACAACAGCGATGGGCTGCTGGTCGAGCGCACGCTGGCCGGGGATCAGCATGCGTTCGAGCTGCTGGTCGTCAAGTACCAGCGCCGCATCCAGCGCCTGATCGGCCGCATGGTGCGCGACACCGATCTGGTGGAGGACATTGCCCAGGAAACCTTCATCCGGGCCTACCGGGCGCTGCACCAGTTCCGCGGCGATGCCCAGTTCTACACCTGGCTGTACCGCATTGCGGTGAACACGGCAAAGAAGTTCCTGCTGGAGCTCAAGCGCGATCCGCTGGTGACGGAGGCCGCTTTTCGGTCCGGCGACGAGGAAGATGAAACTTCCCGCCCCGGAAACGAACCAACGACAGATGAAACGCCGGAATCGGTACTGGCGGCCAATGAGATTGTGCAAGCCGTCAATGCGGCCATGGAGGCCCTGCCCGAGGATTTGCGCCAGGCGGTGACGCTGCGCGAAATCGAAGGGCTGAGTTATGAGGACATCGCCGCCGCCATGGATTGCCCGATCGGCACCGTGCGGTCCCGGATCTTCCGGGCGCGCGAGGCCATTTCGGCGCGGGTGCGGCCGCTGCTGGAACACCAGTCCGGCAAGCGCTGGTAAGACGAAACTGAGGTAGTGGAAGATGACGCAAGACATGTCGAAGACGCGTGAACTGGTTTCGGCCCTGGCAGATGGACAACTGCGCGGCGAGGAGTTCGCGCGTGCCTTGGCCCTGATCGAGCACAGCGAGGACGCCCGTGCCCAGTGGCAGGCCTACCATCTGGTGGGCGATGTGCTGCGCTCGGATGAACTGGCCGCCGACGGTACGCGCGACGCAGCCTTTGCCGCCCGCTTGCGCCAGCGTCTGCAGCAGGAAAACCCGGCGCTCCAGTCTCAGAATGCTATTGAATTGATAGCTGTTGGCGCATATGCATCAAGCGCCTCTGGCCGAAATCATGCAGAAGATCCAGGTGTCAACGACGCCAGCCTGCGCTGGAAGCTGGTGGCCGGTTTCGCCTCGCTGGCGGCCGTGATGGTGGTCGGCTGGCAGCTGGCCTCGTCCTACGGCACGGCGCAGGGGGGCGACCAGCTGGCCCAGGCGGGCGCGCCAGTGCAGCCTGTCGTTGCCGAGGCGGCACAGGCCATGATCCGCGACCCGCGCCTGGATCAGCTGCTGGCGGCGCACCAGCAGTTTGGCGGTACCTCGGCGCTGCAGATGCCGGCCGGTTTCGTGCGCAATGCCACCTACGAGCGGCCAGCCCGCTGAATGACCGAAAGCTGCATGGCATGAGCGACCTGTTCCGCATGAACCCCATTTCCATGTTTCGCCTGCTGCTGGCCAGTGTCCTGCTGCTGGCCGGCTTGGGCGGCCAGGCGCAAACCGCCGGCGGATCAACCGAGGCCGCTGCCACCAACGCTGCGGCCGAGCGCAGCATCACCGACTGGCTGATGCGCCTGCACGAGGCTTCGCGCCGGCGCGCCTACATCGGCACGCTGGTGGTGTCTTCCGGTGGCGCCATGGCGAGTTCGCGCATCTGGCATGTGTGTGATGGCGAGAAGCAGATCGAGCGTGTGGAATCGCTTTCCGGCACGCCGCGCTCCACCTTCCGCCGCAACGACGAGGTCATTACCTTCTCGCCGCAGAGCAAGGTGGCAGTGACGGAAAAGCGCGAGTCGCTGGGCCTGTTCCCGCACCTGCTCAAGTCGCCCGACAGCGCCATCGACCAGTTCTACAGCGCGCGCGCGCAGGGCAGCGAGCGGGTGGCCGGTTTCGAGGCCGACGTGGTGCAGCTGGCGCCCAAGGACAAGCTGCGCTTCGGCTACCGCATCTGGAGCGAGAAAAAGACCGGCCTGGTCGTCAAGCTGCAGACGCTCGATCTGGACGGTCACGTGCTCGAGCAGGTGGCTTTCTCCGAGCTTCAGCTGGATGTGCCGGTCAGCATGGACAAGCTGACGCAGATGATGCGCAACACCGAAGGCTACAAGCTGGAAAAGCCGGAACTGGTCAAGACCACGGCGGCGGCCGAGGGCTGGCAGCTCAAGAGCCCCGTGCCCGGCTTCCGGCCCATGAGCTGCTACCGGCGTCCCGCCGGTACCGATGCCCAATCCTCTGACCCGCTGGTGCAGTGGGTGTTTTCCGACGGACTGGCTTCGGTGTCGCTGTTCATCGAGCCCTTCGATCGTCGCCGCCATGGCGCCGAAGGCCTGATGGCGATGGGTGCGACGCATACCCTGCTGCGGCGCATGGCGGACAAAAGCAGCAACAAGGATGGCGGCTGGTGGCTCACGGTGGTGGGCGAGGTACCGGGGCCGACGCTGCAGGCGTTTGCCCAGGGGCTTGAGCGGAAGAAATGAAGCCTTATGTTCGTTCTGGCGTCTTTGTTCCGGGCGATGGTTTTTTGTCAATGAGAGGTCGATGATGTTTGGTATCGCAAGTCAAAAACTGCGTTCAACCCTCTGGCTGGGGGCGGTTCTGGCCGCTGTGTCAGCGCTGCTGCTGCCGGCGCAGGCCGCTACGGCGCAAACGCGTGTGCTGCCGGATTTCACCGACCTGGTGGAGCAGGTGGGGCCGTCGGTGGTCAATATCCGCACCATCGAGAAAGTCACGGTGCGTCCCAGCAACGGCAGCGGCGTGGACGAGGAGATGCTGGAGTTCTTCCGCCGCTTCGGTCTGCCGGTTCCCAACATGCCGCCGCGCCAGCAGGGGCCGCGCTCCAATCAGCCGCAGGAGGAAGAGCAGCCGCGCGGCGTCGGTTCCGGCTTCATCCTGTCGGCCGATGGCTTCATCATGACCAATGCGCACGTGGTCGACGGGGCCGACGAGATGATCGTCACGCTGACCGACAAGCGCGAGTTCAAGGCCCGCCTGGTCGGGGCCGACAAGCGCACCGATGTGGCGGTGGTGAAGATCGAGGCCAGTGGTCTGCCGGCGGTGAAGATCGGCGACGTGAACCGGCTGAAGGTCGGCGAGTGGGTCATGGCCATTGGATCGCCCTTCGGCCTGGAGAACTCGGTGACGGCCGGCATCGTGAGCGCCAAGCAGCGCGACACGGGGGACTACCTGCCTTTCATTCAGACCGATGTGGCCATCAACCCCGGCAATTCGGGCGGCCCGCTGATCAATATGCGCGGCGAGGTGGTGGGCATCAACAGCCAGATCTATTCGCGCTCCGGGGGGTATATGGGCATCGCCTTCGCCATCCCGATCGACGAGGCCATCCGTGTGAGCGAGCAGCTGCGCGCCAGCGGCCGGGTGACGCGCGGGCGCATCGGCGTGCAGATCGACCAGGTGACCAAGGAGGTGGCCGAGGCCATCGGGCTGGGCAAGCCGCAGGGCGCCCTGGTGCGCGGCGTGGAGAGCGGCTCGCCGGCCGAGAAGGCGGGCGTGGAAGCCGGCGACATCATCCTCAAGTTCGACGGCAAGGTGATCGAGAAATCGACCGACTTGCCGCGCCTGGTGGGCAACATCAAGCCCGGCACGCGCAGTCCCTTGACCGTGTTCCGCCGCGGCAGCACCAAGGACCTGAGCGTGACCATCGGCGAGGTCGAGGCCGACAAGCCGGCGCGCAAGGAACGTGAGGAAAAGCCGCGTATCAGTGGTGCCGCCCAATCGCTCGGTCTGCTCGTGGCCGATTTGACGGAGGCGCAGAAGAAGGAACTCAAGCTCAAGGGCGGCGTGCTGGTGAACGCCGCCACCGAGGCCGCCGCCCGGGCCGGCTTGCGCGAAGGCGACGTCATTCTGGCGGTGGCCAATGTCGAGGTGGGCAGCGTGCGCGAGTTCGAGGCCGTGCTGGGACGGCTCGACAAGGGCAAACCCATCAATGTGCTGTTTCGGCGTGGCGACTGGGCGCAGTACGCGGTGATCCGTCCGGTACGCTGAACAGGCCACAGGCCGACACCCAAAACCCCCAACCCCGACTCGGGTTTGGGGGTTTTTGTCGGATGTGAGGGCAGTAAAAAATTATTTTTTTAAATTTTTCGCCCTCCTTGAGACTTCAAAATAGTTTGTGATTACTAACTTTTTTCTGTTGATTTGCTTAAATTGGTTAGAATGGAGTCCTCAGATTGAGGATTACAGGCATATTGAAAAGTTGCTAATCCACGATACGAGATGGGGTAGAGCCGGACTGAGACGATCCACAGATCGCCCACAAGTTGTCCAGAATCTCTCCACTGAAGAATGTTGATAAGCTGTGTATAAATTCCTTGTTGCTGCGCTGCAACGACCCTTGGCGACTGATTTTCGGGCTGTACGGACCAGGCTTTTTGCCTACAATGAAGCTCCAACTATCGCAGTTGCCATAGATTGTTGGTTTAGGGCGCGTCACAACTCGACGCGCCCTTTTTTCTTTTCTGCGCCGTTTTAATTCAATCACTTAAGCGTTTCCGTTGATGAAGCACATCAGAAATTTTTCGATCATTGCGCACATTGATCATGGCAAATCGACGCTCGCAGACCGGTTGATCCAGCGTTGCGGCGGACTGGAAGAGCGCGAGATGGAAGCGCAGGTGCTCGACTCGATGGACATCGAGAAAGAGCGTGGGATAACCATCAAGGCGCAGACCGCTGCGCTGCAGTACAGGGCCCGCGACGGCCAGGTCTACAACCTCAATCTGATCGATACGCCCGGCCACGTGGACTTCTCGTACGAAGTGAGCCGCTCCCTGTCGGCCTGCGAGGGCGCGCTGCTGGTGGTCGATGCTTCGCAGGGGGTGGAGGCGCAGACGGTGGCCAACTGTTACACCGCGCTCGACCTCGGCGTCGAGGTGGTGCCGGTGCTCAACAAGATGGATCTGCCGCAGGCCGATCCGGATCGTGCCAAGGAAGAAATCGAGGATGTGATCGGCATCGATGCGACGAACGCGATTCCCTGCTCGGCCAAGACCGGCATGGGCATCGACGACATCCTGGAGGCGGTGGTCGCCAGGATTCCGGCGCCCAAGGGCAATCCGGACGGCCCGCTGCGTGCCATGATCATCGACAGCTGGTTCGACAGCTATGTCGGCGTGGTGATGCTGGTGCGCGTGGTGGACGGGCGCCTGGCCAAGGGTGAACGCATCAAGATGATGGCCACCGGCGCCACCTACAACGCCGACAACCTGGGCGTCTTCACCCCCGCCAACCAGCCGCGTGACTCGCTGGAAGCGGGCGAGGTCGGTTACATCATTGCCGGCATCAAGGAGCTGCAGGCGGCCAAGGTGGGCGATACCGTGACCCTGATCAAGGGCGGCTCGGGCGGTGCGGCGTTCACCGCCACCGAAGCGTTGCCCGGTTTCAAGGAAATCCAGCCGCAGGTGTTTGCCGGTCTGTACCCGACCGAAGCCAGCGAGTACGACTCGCTACGCGACGCGCTGGAAAAGCTCAAGCTCAACGATGCCTCGCTGCACTACGAGCCGGAAGTCAGCCAGGCGCTGGGCTTCGGCTTCCGCTGCGGTTTCCTCGGCCTGCTGCACATGGAGATCGTGCAGGAACGCCTCGAGCGGGAGTTCGACCAGGACCTGATCACCACCGCACCGAGCGTGGTCTACCAGGTGCTCAAGGGCGACGGCGAAGTCATCATGGTCGAGAACCCGTCCAAGATGCCGGACCAGGGCAAGATCCAGGAAATCCGCGAGCCGATCGTGACGGTACACCTGTACATGCCGCAGGACTACGTCGGTCCGGTGATGACGCTGGCCAACCAGAAGCGCGGCGTGCAGCTCAACATGGCCTACCACGGCCGCCAGGTCATGCTGACCTACGAGATGCCGCTGGGCGAGATCGTGCTCGACTTCTTCGACAAGCTCAAGTCGGTCAGCCGCGGCTACGCCAGCATGGACTACGAGTTCAAGGAGTACCGGGCCTCCGACGTGGTCAAGGTCGACATCCTGCTCAACGGCGAGAAGGTCGACGCGCTGTCCATCATCGTGCACCGCACCCAGGCGGCCTACCGCGGCCGCGCGGTGGCGGCCAAGATGCGCGAGATCATCAGCCGCCAGATGTACGACGTGGCCATCCAGGCGGCGATCGGCGCCAACATCATTGCGCGCGAAACCATCAAGGCACTGCGCAAGAACGTGCTGGCAAAATGCTATGGCGGTGACATCACGCGCAAGAAGAAACTTCTCGAAAAACAGAAAGCAGGCAAGAAGCGCATGAAACAGATTGGCTCGGTGGAAGTGCCCCAGGAGGCCTTCTTGGCAATTTTGCAGGTGGAAGACTGATGCAGTTCCTCACCACCATCATCCTCGCCGCCTTTGCCGGTTATGCCGGCTCCTGGTACTTCGGCGTCATCGAGGGTAACTTTGCCCTGCTGCTGTTCCTGGCCACCGTCATCACCGGCCTGTACTGGCTGGCCGAACGTTTCTACTTCCTGCCGCAGCGTCAGCAGGCGGCGGCCAAGCTCGAAGCCGAGGCGCTGCAGCGCAGCACCGATCTGAACAAGCTGGGCATCACCCAGGTCGACAGCAACATCGCGCCGGCGCGCGAGAAGCTGCTGATGCAGCCCTGGTGGCTGGACTGGACCGCCGGTCTGTTTCCGGTGATCCTGGCGGTCTTTCTGCTGCGCTCCTTCCTGTTCGAACCGTTCAAGATTCCGTCCGGCTCCATGATCCCGACCTTGCTGGTGGGCGACCTGATCCTGGTGAACAAATTCCATTACGGCGTGCGCCTGCCGGTGATCAACACCAAGATCACCGAAGGCAACAAGGTCGAACGCGGCGACATCATGGTGTTCCGCTACCCCCCGAAGCCGAGCCTGGACTACATCAAGCGTGTGGTCGGCGTGCCGGGCGACGAGGTGGCCTACCTGAACAAGCGTCTGACCATCAACGGCCAGCCGGTGGCCACCAGCGCGGTGCCCGAGTTCTTCGACGAAAGCGCCATGCGTTACTTCAAGCAGTACGAGGAGTCGCTCGGTGCCGCCCGGCACCGCATCCTGACCGATGACGAACGCCCGGCTTTCATCCCGGGCGTGGAGGAGTTTCCGTACCGCGACAGCTGCCGCTACAGCATCGAGGGCGTGGTGTGCAAGGTGCCCGCGGGCCACTACTTCATGATGGGCGACAATCGCGATAATTCGCTCGATTCGCGTTTCTGGGGCTTTGTGCCGGACCAGAACATCGTGGGCAAGGCCTTCTTTGTCTGGATGAATTTCAGCAACCTGAAACGCATTGGCTCATTCAACTGATGGCCATGCAACATACCATGGGGAAAGCTATGAAGGGACAACGCAAGTCGGCTCAGCGCGGCATCACCTTCCTGGGGCTGCTGTTCGTCGGCGCCGTGCTGGCCGTGCTCGGTGTGGTGGCCGCCCAGGTCGTGCCGACGCTGATCGAGTACCAGGCGGTGAACAAGGCCGTCAACAAGGCGCGTGACGGCAATACGGTGCCGGAAGTGCGGGCCATCTTCGACAAGGCGGCCCAGATCGACGACATCAAGTCCATCAGCGGCAAGGATCTCGAAGTCACCAAAGAGGGCGACAAGGTGGTGGTGAGTTTCGCCTACCAGCGCGAAATCCACCTCGCCGGCCCGGCCTGGCTGACCCTCAAGTACGCCGGTCGTTCCAAATAGCGTGATGGATGCCTGTGTCTGATGGCCTTTCTGCGTTGCAAGCCCGCTTGCAGCATTCCTTCTCCGATCCGTCGCTGCTGACGCGTGCCGTTACGCACCGCAGCTTTTCGGCCGACCACAACGAACGTCTCGAATTCCTCGGCGACTCGGTGCTCAACCTGTCGGTGGCGCACCTGCTGTACGAGCGCCTGCGCGCCCTGCCGGAGGGCGACCTCTCGCGCATCCGCGCCAACCTGGTCAAGCAGGACACCCTGCACCAGCTGGCGGTGGAACTGGGCCTGCCCGGTGTGGTGCGGCTGGGCGAAGGCGAGGTGCGTTCCGGCGGCCACAAGCGGCCCTCCATCCTGGCCGATGCGCTGGAAGCGGTGCTGGGCGCCGTCTATCTGGATGCCGGTTATGCGGCGGCCCAGGCGCTGGTGCAGCGCCTGTTCCAGGCGGTCGAAATCAACCCGCAGATGCAGGCCAGCGCCAAGGACCCCAAGACCGAGTTGCAGGAATGGCTGCAGGGGCGCAAGATGAAACTGCCGCTCTACCGCGTGGTGGCCACGCTGGGCGTGGCGCACAAGCAGACCTTCGATGTCGAATGTGAAATTCCCGAATTGCAGCTGGTCGAGCGTGGCATTGGCGGCTCGCGCCGGGCCGGCGAGCAGGCCGCCGCCGCCGCCATGCTGCAGACGATCAAGACCCAAGGCAAGTCATGAATGCTATGAATTCAGTAGCTGATAGCGAAGATTCCACGGGGCTCAGCGGCCAGAATGACGCGCAAGCCGGGGCGCGGCGCTGCGGCCTGGTGGCCATCGTCGGCAAACCCAATGTGGGCAAATCCACCCTGCTCAATGCGCTGGTGGGTCAGAAGATCAGCATCACCTCGCGCAAGGCACAGACCACGCGCCACCGCATCACCGGCATGCGTACCCAGGGTGCGACCCAGTTCGTGTTTGTCGACACCCCGGGTTTCCAGACCCGCCACAACAACGCGCTGAACCGTTCCCTCAACAAGACGGTGATGGGCGCGGTGGGCGATGTGGACCTGATCCTGTACGTGGTGGAGGCCGGCATGTTCAACCAGGCCGATGCCAAGGTGCTGGCCCTTTTGAACAAGGACATCCCCACCCTGCTGGTGGCCAACAAGCTCGACACGGTGAACCGCCGCGCCGAGATTGCGCCGTGGCTGCAGGAGATGCAGCAGCGCCATCCGTTTGCCGAATTCGTGCCGATGTCGGCCAAGAACGCCAAGGACATCGAGCGCCTGCTGGGCATCTGCGAGAAATACCTGCCCGAGCAGGACTGGTGGTATGCCGAAGACGAGCTGACCGACCGCAGCGAGAAATTCCTGGCCTCGGAGACCGTGCGTGAAAAGCTGTTCCGCCTGACCGGCGACGAGCTGCCCTACACCTCGACCGTGGTGATCGACAAGTTCGAGGAAGAAGCGGGCCGCAAGGGCCAGAAGCGCCTGGTCAGGATCGCCGCCACCATCGTGGTGGAGCGCGAAGGCCACAAGGCCATGGTGATCGGCGACAAGGGCGAGCGCATCAAGCGCATCGGCACCGAGACCCGGGTCGAGCTCGAGAAGCTGATGGATGCCAAGGTATTTCTGGAACTCTGGGTCAAGGTGCGTTCCGGCTGGGCAGACGACGAGGCCCGCGTGCGCTCTTTCGGGTATGAGTAGGAACACCCCCAGGCTGCGCGCACTGCGTGTCGCTCCGCCCCCCCCCTTGCAGGGGGCAACGCCAGCGGCCTGGCAAAGCCAGTTCCGCGGCGTTCGCTGGTAAGCGTCCCTGGCGTTCGGAGTACCGGGCGATGGCGACCAAGCGCATTTCAGACGAACCGGCCTTTGTGCTGCACCGCTATGACTGGAGCGAGTCCAGCCTGATCCTGGACGTGTTCACGCGTCACCACGGCCGTATCGCGCTGGTGGCCAAGGGGGCCAAGCGGCCCAGTTCCAGTTTCCGTCCGGTCTTGCTGCCGCTGCAGCCTTTGCAGCTGGCCTTCGGTGGTGACGCCGAGGTCCGTACCCTCAAGAGTGCCGAGTGGATGGGCGGGCATGTCATGCCCACCGGCGAGGCGCTGCTGTCCGGCTACTACCTCAACGAGTTGCTGATGCAACTGCTGGCGCGCGATGACCCACACCCGGCCTTGTTCGACGTCTACGCCAACGTGGTGCGCGTGCTGGCCTCCGAGCACGACGAGGTGTTGCAGGCCGCGCTGCGTACGTTCGAATTGCTGCTGCTGCGCGAGATCGGTTTTCTGCCGCAACTCGACCACCAGACGTTGACGCTGGCGCCCTTGGACGACGCGGCACGCTACAGCCTGGTGCCGGAAGGCGGCCTGCGCAGCTGCAACGAGTCCGATCGCGCCAGCCTGAGCGGTGCCCAGTGGCGCGCCTTGCAACAGGCGCTGGCGGCGGGTACGCCCTTCACCGATACGCTGCGCGCCAGTGCTGCCGTGATGAACGAGCTCAAATCCCAGCTGCGCACGCTGCTCCATTACCATTGCGGGGTTTCGACGCTGCGCACCCGGCAGATGATGGTCGATCTCCAATCGCTATGAAAAACAAGACCGCGCTTTCCGTCAATGTCAACAAGGTCGCCCTGGTGCGCAACACGCGCCACCTGGGCATCCCCAGCGTCACGCGCGCCGCCACGCTGTGCCTGCAGGCGGGGGCGCATGGCATCACGGTGCACCCGCGGCCGGACGAGCGTCACATCCGCGCGCAGGACGTGTTCGATCTGGCGATGCTGATGCAGGACTGGCCGGGGCGCGAGTTCAACATCGAGGGCAATCCCTTCCACAACCTGATGGACTTCATCCGTCAGGTGCGGCCGCAGCAGGCCACCTTCGTGCCCGACAGCGAGGGCCAGTTCACCAGCGACCACGGCTGGAGCTTTCCCGCCGATGCCGAGCGCCTGCGCCCGCTGATTGCCGAATGCCGTGCCCTGGGCGTGCGCGTCAGCCTGTTCATGGATCCGACGCCCGAGCAGATGGCGCTGGCCCGCGCCGCCGGTGCCGACCGCGTCGAGCTCTACACCGAACCCTATGCCGCGGCCTGGGGCCATGCCAGCCAGGCGGCACAGCTGCAGCGTTATGCGGCGGCGGCGCAGGCCGCACTCGATGCCGGCCTGGGGGTGAATGCCGGCCATGACCTGAACCGCGACAACCTGACCGAATTTCTGCGCCAGGTGCCGGGCGTGGCCGAAGTGTCCATTGGCCATGCGCTGATGGCTGATGCGCTGGAGTTGGGTTACCGCGCCACGGTGCAGGATTACCTGCGTTGCATTAACGAAGCTTTCCAATGATTTACGGCATCGGCACCGACATCTGCGACGTGCGCCGCATCCGTGCCAGTCTGACGCGCCATGGCGACCGTTTTGCTGAAAAGGTGCTGAGCGAGGCTGAGCTGTCGACGTGGCGTGAGCGCAGCGCGCGCTGGCCGGAGCGTGGCGTGCGCTACCTGGCGACGCGTTTTTCCGCCAAGGAGGCTTTCTCCAAGGCGATCGGTCTGGGCATGCGCATGCCCATGACCTGGCGCTCGTGTGAAATCAGCAAGCTGCCCAGCGGCAAGCCGGCCATCGTGCTGCACGGCGAACTCAAGGCCTGGTTCGAGGCCCGGGGCCTGAGCGCCCAGGTCAGCGTGACCGACGAATCCGACTATGCGGCCAGCTTCGTGGTTGTCGAGAAAAACTGAGCCTGGCCCTTTATATGTAAGCGCGAACAGCTATCAAATCAATAGCATCCGAGGAATACCATGCACGCACCCCTGATCATCGACATCGCCGGCTTGAGCCTGAGCAAGACCGATCGTCGCCGCCTCAAGCACCCGCTGGTCGGCGGCATCATCCTGTTTGCACGCAACTGGCAGGACCGCGCACAGCTGGCCAGCCTGTGCCGCGACATCAAGAAAGTTCGCAAGGATCTGCTGATCTGCGTCGACCACGAAGGCGGGCGCGTTCAGCGCTTCAAGACCGATGGCTTCACCCATCTGCCGCCGATGCGCGCCCTGGGCGAGCAGTGGCTCAAGACGCCGATGGAGGCCACCAATGCCGCCACGGCCTGCGGCTACGTGCTGGCCGCAGAACTGCGCGCCTGCGGCGTGGACTTCAGTTTCACGCCGGTGCTTGATCTTGACTACGGTGAAAGTGGTGTCATCGGCGACCGTTCGTTTGCACGCGACCCGCGTGTGGCCACCTTGCTGGCCAAGAGCCTGATGCACGGCCTGCGCCTGGCCGGCATGGCCAGCTGCGGCAAGCATTTCCCCGGCCACGGATTCGTCAAGGCCGACTCGCACACCGACATCCCGGTCGACAAGCGCAGCCTCAAGGCCATCCTGGCCGACGACGCCGCGCCCTACGGCTGGCTCAACACGGCGCTGGAGAGCGTGATGCCGGCGCATGTGATCTACCCCAAGGTCGATGCGCGGCCGGCCGGTTTTTCTGCCACCTGGCTGGGCGACATTCTGCGTGGCCGTCTGCGCTTCGGTGGTGCGGTCTTCAGCGACGACCTCAGCATGGCCGGCGCACGCCTGATCGACGGGCGCGAGGTCAGCTACACCGAAGCGGCCGTGACGGCGCTGGGCGCCGGCTGCGACATGGTGCTGCTGTGCAACCAGTCCCTCGGCCGGGGCGAGGCGGTGGACGAGTTGATCGACGGCCTGAGCGAAGCGCAGCTCAAGGGCCGTTGGCAACTGGATGAGGCCAGCGAGGCGCGCCGCCTGGCGCTGCTGCCGGCCACGCCGGCACCCGATTGGGATGAACTGATGGTGAGTCCGTCCTACATGCATGCGCTGGACCTGATTCCCTGAGCTTCTTTCGGCACCTTGGGTGTCACGAAACTGAAACGCTGCAGTCATAAACTTTTTCTCGATCACACACGACGGTCACGCGAGTGACCTCACACATCGAGGAAATTGAATGACAAGATTAAGGCTCACGCTGGTGCAGCGGATTGCCATGACCATTGCGCTGCTGGTTGGCGTGTTTCTGCTGGTGGGTGGCTTCACCGCCTGGGAGGTGCGAGGCATCCAGACCCAGGCCCACCAGACCGTGAATGCAGACCTGGCGCAACTGGTGCGCATGGCGGCGATCCAGGAAAACCTGCTCAAGGTCCGGCGGGCTGAGAAAGACATTTCCATTGACCTGCTGATGAAGATGGAGCGCGTGCCCCAGCGCATCGGGGAGTGGAAAAAGCACGCCGCCGCAGTCGCGGCGCTGCTCGGCACCGCCATTGCCGCCGAGGCCGATCCGGCCCTGCAGCAGGTGCTCAAGGAAGGACAGGCGCAGCAGAACCGCTATGCAGCCCAGGTTGGTGCCAGCATTGCGAAGATCGAGCGCAAGGAAATCCTGGACCAGGCGGTCTTCGAAGAGGAGATCCAGCAACCGGTGCAGTCGGCGCTGGCCGCCGAGGCCCAGATTAGCCGGGCCATTGAGGCAAACCGCCTGCACACCACCGACGGCGGCGAGGCCGTCAACGCGGCCGTCAACCAGTTGACCTGGATCGTGGCCCTGGGCATGCTGTTTGCCGTTGCCAGCGGTCTGGCCCTGGGCGCCATGCTGCTGGCGCGCATCCGCCAGCCGTTGGCCCAGCTCACCGATGGCATCACGCGTGTCAAGGCAGGCGACCTGTCGCTGGCGGTGGTGGTGCAGTCGGAGGATGAACTGGGCCGCATGTCGCACGACTTCAACGCCATGGTCGGTTCGCTCCAGTCCATGGTGCTGGAGGTGCGGCTGGCTGCCGACAGCATCACCGGGGCGAGCGCGCAGATTGCCAGCGGCAACCTTGACCTGAGCACGCGTACCGAACAGGCCGCGGCCAGCTTGCAACAAGCGGCGGCTTCGCTTGATGCCCTGACCGGCACCGTGCGCAAGATGGCCGAGTCGGCCCATGCGGCCAGCAACATCGCCAGTTCGGCCGCCAGTTCGGCCGGCCAGGGCGGCGATCTGGTGCAGCAGGTGGTGCGCAGCATGGCCGGCATCCAGGCCTCCAGCAGCCGCATTGCCGATATCACGGCCGTGATCGACAGCATCGCCTTCCAGACCAACATCCTGGCGCTCAACGCCGCGGTGGAAGCGGCCCGTGCCGGCGAACAGGGCCGCGGCTTTGCCGTGGTGGCCGGCGAGGTGCGCGGCCTGGCGCAGCGCTCGGCCGAGGCGGCGCGCGAAATCAAGGGGCTGATCGAGGCCAGCCGCGACGAGGTGGAGACCGGCTCACGCCTGGTGCAGGACGCTGGCGGTGCCATGGCGCAGATCGTGCGCCAGGTGGCCGAGGTCAGCCGCATGATCCAGGCCATCACCCAGGAAGCGAGCGAGCAGTCCAGCGAGATCGGCGGCGTCAACCAGTCGATGAGCCAGCTCGAGCAGATGACGCAGCAGAATGCCGCGCTGGTGGAGCAGGCCGCCGCCGCCTCTGCCAGCCTGAAGGAGCAGGCCGACCGCATGGCAGGCGTGATGCGCATGTTCGTGGTCAGCCAGGATCACCAGCCCTTGCTGCTGCCGGCCTGAACAGGCTCTACACTGGCGGCCTCTTCGCACGAGGCCCGCCATGACAACCGAGTCTTTCGCCCGACTGCCCCAGCCGCCGTATTACGCGGTGATCTTTTCTTCCCGCCGCAGCTCCGATGACCAGGGCTACCAGCCGATGGCCGAGCGCATGGTGGCACTGGCCGCGGGCCAAGCCGGCTTCCTGGGTGTCGAGAGTGCGCGCGGCGAGGACGGTTTCGGCATCACCGTCTCCTACTGGGCGTCCGAGGCGGCGATTGCCGCCTGGCGCGCCCATGCCGAGCACCGCATCGCGCAGGAAAGCGGCAAGGCGAACTGGTACGCGCACTACGAGGTTCGCATCGCACGCGTCGAGCGCGCCTACGGCAAGCAGGCCTGAAATACGGCCGCTGGGCTGACAGCCTCGCGCCCGGGCCACAGGATCAGCTGGCAGGCCAGACGGGCTTGCCGACCCATTCGATGTGGGTCAGGTACAGCCGCAGATCGAATTCAAGCTGGTGGTAGTCGGGCTCCATGTAGGTGCAGAGCTGGTAGAAGGCCTTGTCGTGGGCCTTTTCCTTGAGGTGGGCCAGCTCGTGCACCACGATCATTCGCAGGAACTCGGGTGGCACGTTCTTGAACAGGGCGGCGACACGAATTTCGCGCTTGGCCTTGAGTTTGGCGCCTTGCACGCGCGAAACGCTGGTGTGCGTGCCCAGGGCATGGTGGACGACGTGCAGCTTGCTGTCAAAGCAGACCTTGCTCAGCGGCTCGGCACCGCGCAGGTATTCGGCCTTGAGGTTCTGCACGTAGTCGAACAGGGCCTTGTCGCTGCGGACGTCATGGGTGTCCGGGTATCTCTTGTGCAGCATCTCCCCCAGCCGCTCACTGGCCAGGAGTCTTTGAACCTGTTCCAGTACCGTGGGCGGATACCCGGTGAGGTAGCGGAGCGGGTCCCTGGGTTCCGGCAGAGGTGAAGCCGTACGGGTGGGCCTGGATGGTGTCATGGCTGCGTTAGTAATTTTTTAGGAATTTTCTAGCCAGTTCTTAAGAGACATGAGGCGACCGGATTCCTAGACTTCCTGCATGTTTCTGTTCGGGGCGAGCAGGGGCGAAGACCAGCCCGGCAATTCCATCGGGCATCAAGGAAGTAGAGCATGAAAATTGACACGAACGAGATGGTGAAGGTGGCGTCTGCAGACAACCCGGCGAACCGGGTGGATCTTTATGTCGGCATTCACAAGGCCATGCGCTCGCTGATGGCCGACCTGCTGGTGGCGGTGGGCAAGATGGATCCGTCGGATGACTCGGAGGTGGAGTGGACCGGTTCACGGGTGCTGCAGTTCGCCGACTTCTGCACCTCGCACCTGACGCACGAGAACGAGTTCGTCCACACCGCGCTGGAAGCGCGGCTGCCCGGCGCCAGTGCCCGCATTGCCGCCGAGCACGTCGAGCACGAGCAGGCGATTGCGGCGCTCAAGGCCGCGGCCGGCCGGCTGCAAAAGAGCCAGGGGTCGCAGCGCGAGCAGGATGCGCTGGCGCTGTACCGCCAGCTGGCACTCTTCATTGCCGACAATTTCGAGCACATGCAGGCCGAAGAGATCGAGCACAACCAGGCCTTGTGGGCGCACTACACCGACGAGGAACTGATGGCGCTCCATGGCCGGCTGCTGGCCACCATTCCCCCGGAGGAAACCATGTTCGTGATGCGCTGGATGGTGCCGGCCATGACACCGGCCGAGCGCCTGCAGGTGCTGCAGGGCATGCAGGCCCATGCACCGGCACCCGCGTTTGCTGTGGTGCTGGACGTGGTCAAGCCGCATCTGGGCACCGGCGAATGGGCCAAGCTGGCGCGTGGCCTGAAGCTGGCCCCGGTTCCGGGCCTGGTGCAATCCTGAGTTCGCAGCGGTTCAGTCGGGCTCGGTGAGTTCGAGCCGGGCACCGACGCAGAGCTTGAACTGGCCGCGGCCGGTCTTCTTGAGCCGGATCGGCAGGTGCTGCTCCGCCAGCCGGCGCTCCAGCAGGATCAGCCGCGCTTCCAGGTTGTCCACCACCTCAGGCAGGCCGATGCTGGCGTCCAGCCGCAGTTCGCGGTTGGAGAAGTCGGTGCGGCCGCGCTGCTGGTAGTCGTTCAGCAGCTTCCAGAAGATCGCGCCCGCCACGCCCTTGATCAGGTAGCTGTCGTTGAGGAACACGCTGTTGTTGCTCCTGTAGCGGCGCACCTGCAGCAGGGCGTCCGGCGCGGCACAGGTCGGCGCTGCAGGTGCGGCAGCGGCTGGCGTCGCCTCCTCGCCGTCCAGGCGCAGCAGGTCGATGGCGGCACCGAGATGGCCGGCCATCGTCACCAGCACGTCTTCGTCTTCGAAGCTGAAACGCAACTCCTCGGCGCTCTCGACGAACAGCACCCCCAGCAGCCGGCCGGCGCACAGGAGGGGTACCGCCATCTGGCTTTGTGGTTGCGCCAGCCCGGGATAAGGGATGTCGGTGTCCAGGGCGATGTCGTCGGCCAGCGTACGGCGCACCGCATGGCTGTACAGACTGGCGCCGGTCATGTGGGTGATGCGGATCGGCGTCAGCGCCTGGGCGGCCATGCCGATGACGCCGCGGCCGAGTTCGATTTCCGAGCCGACGCCCGAGACGGCGTAACCGTGGCTGGCCACCGTGTACAGGCGTTGCAGGGCCGGGTCGAGCAAGAGAATCATGGTGTGGCTGATCTGCAGCTCCTGGGTCAGCGTCGCCATCACGATGTCCAGCGCCTCGTCCAGCGCTGTGCAGCGGGCCAGCTGTTCGCTGCAGCGGCGCATCTGTCCCAGCAGGCTGCAGCGTGGCGGCGGGGCTTCCAGGCTGTTGCCGGGCACACGCTCGATCTCGAGCACCTCGTAGATGTCGGCGCCCTTGAGCTCGAACACCTCGGCCATGCCGCTGTGGGAGGCGATGCCGGCGAGCTGGGCTTTCATGCTCTCGAACAGGGCTCCATCGGTCTGGGTGCGCAGGTAACGGATGTGCAGGCGGTAGAAGGCAAAGGTCTGCGGATGCAGCAGCAGCAGCGTGGCCTGCGGGTTGGCCAGGATGTTCTGCCGCGTCTTGTTGAAGAACTGGAACGACAGGGCGACATGGCGCTCATCCGCATAGTAGACCTGCGACAGGTAGGCCACGTTGGGTGTGCCGTCCTGCGCACAGGTGGCGATCTGCGCCGGGATGATGCCTTCCAGGCAGGGCCGGATGTCGCCCAGGGTCAGCGTGTTCATGCCATGGCTCCGGCGGACGGCAGGCTGGCACCGGCCTTCGGTCCGGGCGTCTGGTCGAAGGCCTGTTCCGGAGAGAACGACACTGCCACTACGTTGTCGAGCTGGTGGGTCAGCATGATGCGGGTGTACTCCGGGTCGATGCCGATGCGGCCGAGTTCGGTCTCCATGCTGGCCAGGTAGCGCGCCAGGATCGGTGCGTCGTGCGCGGCGGCCGGGCGCAATTCGACGGCGCCGGCCTTGACCTGCACCGCGCGGTGCGAAAACGGCTCGCTGAAGACCACGGCGATGTGGCCGGTGGCCTGCAGGTTGGCCAGCAACTGATTGCTGGCGGGGCGGTTCAGGTAGACCGTGATGCGCTCGCCATCCGGTGTGATGGCGGCGCCCACGGCGCGCATCAGGCTGGGGCGGCGTGATGCATCGTGCGAGGCGACGATGGTCGACACCCCGCGGTCGATCAAGGCGAGATCCTCTGCGTTGAGCAAGCCCGGCCTGCCTGCTGTCGTGCCTGTCATGGGGTGTCTTTCATGCAAGCAGGCGGGCGGGAATCAGATTTCCCGGCGCAGCGCGGGGAAGAGGATGACGTCGCGGATGCTCGGGCTGTCGGTCAGCAGCATCATCAGGCGGTCGATGCCGATGCCGCAGCCGCCGGTGGGCGGCATGCCGTATTCGAGCGCACGCACGAAGTCATGGTCGAAGAACATGGCTTCGTCGTCGCCGCTGTCCTTGGCCGCCACCTGGCCGTGGAAGCGCGCGGCCTGTTCCTCGGCGTCGTTGAGCTCGGAGAAGCCGTTGCCGAACTCGCGGCCGGTGATGTAGAGCTCGAAGCGTTCGGTCACGTCGGGGCGCGTGTCGCTGGCACGTGCCAGCGGCGAGATTTCCACCGGGTGCTCGCAGATGAAGGTCGGCTGCCAGAGCTTTTCCTCCACCGTTTCCTCGAAGTACAGCACCTGCAGCGCGGCCAGCGAACGGGCGGCGAGCTTGTTTTTCTCTTCGTTCAGGCCGAGCTTCTTGAGCGCGTTGATCAGCCAGGCGCTGTCGTCGACGTGCACGCCGGCTTCGCTGTGGCGGATGATGGCTTCGCGGATGGTCAGGCGCTCGAAGGGTTGCGCCAGGTCGACCGGCTTGCCGCCGTAGCTGAGCTGCAGCGTGCCAGCCGCCTGCTGGGCCGCGTGGCGCACCAGGCCTTCGGTGAAGGTCATCAGGTCCTGGTAGTCCCAGTAGGCCGCATAGAACTCCATCATGGTGAATTCAGGGTTGTGGCGTACCGAGATGCCTTCGTTGCGGAAGTTGCGGTTGATCTCGAACACGCGCTCGAAGCCGCCGACGATCAGGCGCTTGAGGTAGAGCTCGGGCGCGATGCGCAGGAACATCTCCTGGTCCAGCGCATTGTGGTGCGTCTCGAAGGGGCGTGCGTTGGCGCCGCCGGGAATCGGGTGCAGCATCGGCGTCTCGACTTCGAGGAAGTTGTGCGAGACCATGAAGTCGCGGATCGAGCTCACGGCCTTGCTGCGTGCCACGAAGCGTTTGCGGGCTTCCTCGTCGGTCATCAGGTCCACATAACGCTGGCGGTACTTGACCTCCTGGTCGGCCACGCCGTGGAACTTGTCGGGCATCGGGCGCAGGCTCTTGGTCAGCAGGCGCACCTGGCTGGCCTGGATCGAGAGCTCGCCGGTCTTGGTCTTGAAGATCGTGCCCTCGGCGGCCACGATGTCGCCCAGGTCCCAGTGCTTGAAGGCTTCATAGGCATCCTCGCCCACCTCGTCGCGCTTGACGTAAATCTGGATGCGGCCGGTGCTGTCCTGCAGCGTGGCGAAGCTGGCCTTGCCCATGACGCGCTTGAGCATCATGCGGCCGGCCACCTTGGCCTTGAGCTTGTCGCGCCGCTCGGCGATCAGCTGGTTTTCGTCCTGGGCGGGGGCTGCGGTGTTGTGTTCAGACATGAGAGGGCAGGGTAGGAGGTGACCATGAAACATGGCCAGAACCCGCTATTTTAATGACGCTATGATTTGGCGAACTTTTGGCCGAGATCCATGCTGTTCCAGATCCTTTCCCTGTTGCTCGAAGTCGTTGCCGGTGTGGTGGGCGGCGCCTGCCTGCTGCGCCTGTACATGCAGCATCAGCGCATCCCGATGTCGGCGCGCTCCGGCAATCCGCTGGGCCGTTTCGTCTTTGCCCTGACCGACTGGCTGGTGCTGCCCTTGCGCCGCCTGCTGCCGGCCCTGGGACGCTGGGACACGGCCAGCCTGGCTGGGGTGTTCCTGATCGAACTGGCGCAGTTCTCGCTGCTGTGGGCGTTCACCAGCTTTGGCGCCAGCTATGTCTCGGTGCTGATCCTCGCCGCCTTCGGCGTGGTGCGGCTGGCCATCTCGGGCCTGACGGGCCTGGTGATCGTCTACGCCATTCTCTCGTGGCTGCAGAGCAGCAACGTGCTGACCGATGTCATCGACCGGCTGGTGGCGCCGCCGCTGACGCCGATCCGCCGTCTGGTGCCATTGGTGGGCGGCATCGACCTGTCACCGCTGGTGCTGTTGGTGCTGCTGCAGGTGGCCGCCATCGTGCTGGGCAGCCTGCAGGCCAGTGCGCTGATGTATTGAAAGATTGAACACCCCCAGGCTACGCGCACTGCGTGTCGCTCATCGCCGTGGGGCCTCGGCCAGAGGCCAAGGCTCTTCGACCTGTCCAAGCCTGCGCAGGCAGGCTTGGAGCCGCAGGTCTCAGCCCCCTTGCAGGGGGCAACGCCAGCGGTCCGGCAGAGCCGGTTCCGCGGCGTTTTCCGGTTAAGTCCGCGTGCGTGTTGTGCCTAGCTGAGGTAATTCTTTTCAGATCACCGCGTCGGCCGGCTGGCGCTGCAGCATGGCCAGCGTGCTGGCAATGGTCTTGCGCAGTTCACGGCGGTCGCAGATGAAATCGACGGCGCCTTTTTGCTGCAGGAACTCGGCGCGCTGGAAACCTTCCGGCAGGGTTACGCGCACGGTCGATTCGATCACGCGCGGGCCGGCAAAGCCGATCAGGGCCTTGGGCTCGGCAATCACCACATCACCCAGGAAGGCGAAGCCGGCGCTGACGCCGCCCATGGTCGGGTCGGTCAGCACGCTGATGTAGGGCAGGCCCTTCTTGGCCAGGCGCGTGAGCGCCGCATTGGTCTTGGCCATCTGCATCAGCGAGAGCAGGCCTTCCTGCATGCGCGCGCCGCCGGTGGCGGTGAAGCACAGGAAGGGCACCTTCTGTTCGATGGCGGTTTCCACGCCGCGCACGAAGCGCTCGCCAACCACCGAACCCATGCTGCCGCCCATGAAACCGAACTCGAAGCAGGCCGCCACCAGGCTGATGCCATGCACGGCACCGCCCATCACGATCAGGGCGTCGGTCTCGCCGGTGGCCTCCATCGCCTCTTTCAGGCGTTCGGGGTACTTGCGGCTGTCCTTGAACTTCAGCGCGTCGACCGGCACCACTTCCTGGCCGATCTCGTAGCGGCCCTCGTTGTCGAGGAAGGCATTGAGGCGCGCGCGCGCGTCGATGCGGTGGTGGTGGCTGCAGCTCGGGCAGACGTTCTGGTTCTGCTCCAGGTCGGTCTTGTAGAGCACGCTCTCGCAACTGGGGCACTTGATCCACAGGCCCTCGGGCACACTGCGCCGGTCGGCCGGATCGGTGTGCTGGATTTTGGGAGGCAGAAGTTTTTCAAGCCAACTCATGGGCGTATCCTTTATTGGGGTCAGATTCCAATTTCTGCGTGATCGCAAGCCCGCGATTATGAATCCAAAGCGGTCCGGATCTCGCGCAGGAAATCCGAGGCGGCCTGAATGGCTTTGTCGCGCGGCTGATTGTCGATCAACTGAATGATGCGGCTGCCAATCACCACCGCGTCGGCCACCCGGCCCACGGCACGGGCGCTGGCGGCATCGCGGATGCCGAAACCGACGCCGACCGGGACTTTGACGTGCTGGCGGATGCGCGGCAGCATGGCTTCCACCGCCGCCGTGTCCAGGGTGCCGGCACCGGTCACGCCCTTGAGCGAGACGTAATAGACGTAACCGCTGGCGATCCGTGCCACCTGGTCCATGCGTTCGGAGGTCGAGGTCGGGGCGAGCAGAAAGATCAGATCCAGGCCGTGGGCTTTGAGCGCGGCGGCAAAGCCTTCGCACTCCTCGGGCGGGTAGTCCACCACCAGCACGCCGTCGACGCCGGCGGCGGCGGCATCGCGGGCAAAGGCGTTGTCGCCGCTGGCCTGATGCAGCTGGTTGTAGCGCTCGATCGGGTTGGCGTAGCCCATCAGCACCACGGGCGTGTCGCTGTTTTTCTGGCGGAAGCTGCGCACCATCTCCAGCACCTGGCGCAGGCCGATGCCGGCAGCCAAGGCCTTGTCGCCGGCGGCCTGGATCACCGGACCGTCGGCGCTGGGGTCGGAAAACGGAACGCCGAGCTCGATCACGTCGGCCCCTGCAGCCACCATGCCGTGCATCAAATCAGGCGTGATGTCGGCATAAGGGAAACCGGCGGTGACAAAGGGAATCAGGGCTTTGCGGTTGTGCGCTTTCAGCGCGGCAAAAGTCGTTGCGATGCGGCTCATTTGGAAACCTTGATCGTTTGTTCAGCTGCCGCGCCGCCTTTGACGGACTGTCCCTGGCAGCTCGGACGGCAGTAGAAGTCGGCATGGCTCAGGTCGGCCACGGTGCCGATGTCCTTGTCGCCCCGGCCCGAGAGGCTGACCAGGATGGACTGGTCGGGGCGCAGGGTCTTGGCCAGCTTCATGGCGTAGGCCACGGCATGGCTGGATTCGAGCGCCGGGATGATGCCTTCGGTGCGGCAAAGATAGTGGAACGCGGCCAGCGCCTCCTGGTCCGTGATGCCGACGTACTCGGCACGCCCGATGTCCTTCAGGTAGGCATGCTCGGGGCCGACGCCGGGGTAGTCCAGACCGGCGCTGATGCTGTGCGTTTCGGTGACCTGTCCGTCCTCGTTCTGCAGCACATAGGTGCGGTTGCCGTGCAGCACGCCCGGGCTGCCGCGCTGCAGCGAGGCCGAGTGGTGGCCGCTGTCCATGCCTTCGCCGGCAGCTTCCACGCCGATCAGGCGCGTGGTGTCGTGCGGGATGTAGGGGTAGAAGATGCCCATGGCATTGCTGCCGCCGCCGACGCAGGCGACCACCGCATCCGGCTGGCCGGATTTGCAACCCGTACGCTGGAGCAGCTCAGGCATCTGCACCAGGCATTCCTCGCCGATCACGCTCTGGAAGTCGCGCACCATCATCGGGTAGGGGTGCGGGCCGGCCACGGTGCCGATGATGTAGAAGGTGTTGTCCACATTGGCCACCCAGTCGCGCATCGCTTCATTCAGCGCGTCTTTCAGGGTCTTGCTGCCGCTTTCCACCGGCACCACGGTGGCGCCCAGCAGCTTCATGCGGTAGACGTTGGGGCTCTGGCGCTTGACGTCTTCGCTGCCCATGTAGACCACGCACTCCAGGCCATAACGTGCGCAGATGGTGGCGGTGGCCACGCCGTGCTGGCCGGCACCGGTCTCGGCAATGATGCGCGTCTTGCCCATGCGGCGCGCCAGCATGGCCTGGCCGATGGTGTTGTTGATCTTGTGCGCGCCGGTGTGGTTGAGGTCTTCGCGTTTGAGGAAGATCTGTGCGCCGCCCTGCTCGCGGCTCATGCGCGCGGCGTGGTAGATCGGCGAAGGACGGCCGACGAAGTGGGCCAGCTCATATTTGAACTCGGCCAGGAACTCCGGGTCGTGCTGGTACTTGGCGTAAGCCTCGCGCAGCTGGTTGATGGCGTGTGTCAGCGTCTCGCTGACGAAGCTGCCGCCGTAAATGCCGAAATGGCCCGAGGCATCGGGCTGGTGGTAGTCAAACATGGTTTAGCCTGCAAGTTGTGCGTCGGCGGCACGAACCGCTGCGACGAACTGATTGATCTTGTCGGCGTCCTTGATGCCCTTGGAGGCTTCGACGCCGGAACTCACATCCACGGCCAGCGATTTACAGCGCGGCCGTACCTGCCGAATGCCATCGGCCACGTTTGCAGGTGTGAGCCCACCACTCAAGACGAGGTGAGCGTCGACGCTTGGAGGAAGAAGTGACCAATTGAATGCCTTGCCGCCGCCGCCAAAACCGTCGACGTGGGCGTCGAGCAGGATCGCCTGGGCGGCTGAGTAGTCCTGAGCGTATTTTACGAGGTCGAAGGCGCGGGCGTCGTCGCCCAGCGGAATGCGGGCGGCGCGCAGGAAGGGGCGGGCACCCTGGCCGCTGGCCTGCAGGCATTGTTCCGGTGTTTCATCACCATGAAATTGCAGGGTGGCGCCCGGAATGGCGGCGCAGGCAGCTATGATTTTTGTAGCATCTGCGTTGACGAACAGCAGCACCGGCGTAACGAAAGGCGGCAGTCGCCGGGCCAGTTCAGCAGCGCGCTCGGGTGCCACATACCGTGGACTCTTTTCATAAAGCACGAAGCCCACGGCATCGGCGCCAGCGGCCACCGCTGCATCGACGTCCTGCTCGCGCGTCAGGCCGCAGATCTTGATTCTTGTTCGCGTGTTCATGGCAGCCAATCATACGCAGGCGTGCGGTCGGGCAGGCCCCAGCGGGCGTCGTAGCGCGGGCCGAGGAAGTACAGGCCGTCGGGCGAGAAGGTCGGGGCGGCGGCGTCGCGGCTGCGCGCGGCCAGCACTGCGTTGATCCATTCCGGCGGCTGTTTGCCCTGGCCGATGACGATCAGGCAGCCCATGATGTTGCGGATCATGTGGTGCAGGAAGGCATTGGCCTCGAACTCGAAGCGCCAGTAGGCGCCGCGCCGGCTGATCTCGGCACGCATCAGGGTCTTCACCGGCGACAGGGCCTGGCAGGCCGAGGCGCGGAACGAGGTGAAGTCGTGCTCACCCAGCAGAAGGGCCGCGGCCGCCTGCATGGCCGCCAGATCCAGTGGCTGGAAGACCCAGCCGACGCGTCCCGTATCGACGCTGGGACGGACCGGCGACTCCAGCAGCGAATAGGCATAACGACGCGAGAGGGCGCTGGCGCGGCAGTGAAATTCGTCCGGCACGACATGGGCCCACTGCACAGCGATGTCGCGCGGCAGGAAGCTGTTGGTGCCGCGCACCCAGGCGTAGGGGTCGCGCTCGGCGCTGGTGTCGAAATGCACCACCTGCATCAGGCCGTGCACGCCGGCATCGGTGCGGCCCGCACACAGGGTGGAGATGCGCTGGTCCGCGAACCGGCCGAGTGCCTTTTCCAGCTGATCCTGTACTGTGCGACCCGAGGGCTGGCTTTGCCAGCCGTCATATGGCTGGCCGTTGTAGCTGACGCCTAAAGCCACCCTCACGGCAAGGTCGGGTCCACGTGTATCGCCTTCGGACTGGGCAAACTCAGTTGAGCTTGCTCAGGGCTTCCTGGGCCTTGATCTTCGTCTCGCCAGTAGCTTCGGCGATGATTTCCTCGATCAGGGCGCGGGCACCGTCGGTGTCGCCGATGGCGCTGAATTCCTCGGCCAGGGCCAGCTTGGTTGCCAGGGGGTCATCCGAGGCACCGGTCTGCTCGGTGGTCGGCTCACCCAGGTCAAGCGACAGCGAGCCAAGATCGAATTCGAGGGCGCCCGTGGCGGCAACGGCACTTGCCGGCGCTTGCGCACCGGTGTCCGGCTGTTCTGGCGTCGTCGGGAGCGCGGGCGGCTCGAAATCAAGGCTGTTGTCCGTGTCCTGGCGGGAGACGGTGGTGGGCAGGTCGAAATTCAGGTCCAGGGCTGACGGTGTGGCCTCGGCAGCCGCAGCAGGCGCGGCCGCGGTGGCCGGTACTGCTGCTGAGGGTTCTTCGTCCAGCGAGAAATCCAGATCCAGGTCCAGATCGACAGCGGCTGCGGCTGGCTCGGCGGCGGGGGGCGCGGGTTGCGGGGTGGACGGGGCAGTGCCGGCACTTGACGCGGCGACCGCTGCCAGTGGTGCCGGCGCCGAGGTTGGCAGGCCGCCAGGCTGGTAGAAGGCATTGTCAGGGTCGATGCCCAGGCCCAACTCGCAGACGCGGCTCCAGTCGGCACCCTCGCCCTCGGTCAGTCGATGGACTTCGGTGGCGATGGCCTCGAAATTGCGGACATCGCGGCGCTTGGCGTAGATTTCCAGCAGCTTGAGGTGGATCGCTACCCGGTCGGGGTGGGCGCGCAGGGCTTCCTTGAGGATTTCCTCGGCCTGCAGGTCGCGGCCGTAGGCCAGATAGACGTCGGCTTCGGCCACCGGGTCCACGTCGTCGGCGGCATCGAGCTGGCTCGGAGAATAGACCATGGACGAGCCGGTGGTACCGCCATCATGGGTGTCGACGCGTTGACCGCCGCTGGCACCGAAGAAGGAGTCGGGCTGCAAGCGGCTTTCCAGGAAGGAGCTGTCCATCTGGGCCGCTTGCTTGCGCTGACGCACGCGGTAAAAGCCCAAGCCGGCCAGCAAGGCGATCAGGCCGGCGGCAGCAGCGGGCACCATCGGGTTGTCCAGCAGTTCATCCAGCAGGCTGGGCTCTTCCATCGGCATCGGTGGCGCGACGACCGGCTGTTTGGCAGGGGCGGAGGCCGCCGTGGCCGGTGCGGGTGCCGAGGCTTCTGCCGCCGGGGCGGAGGCCGTTGCGGCGGGCAGGGCAACGGCCGGTGTTGCTGCCGAGGCGGGCTGGGCCGGCTCGGGGGCAGCCGGCGCAGCGGTCTGGGGTGCCGAGGCGACCGGGGTCGGTGCGGCCGCGGCACTCAGCTTGCTCAATTCGGCGATGTTCTTGGACAGTTCCTCGGCACGACTGGCAGCTTCCTTGGCGCTGCGTTCCTTGGCGATCTGGTCTTCAACTCCCTTGGCCTGGACGGCGCCTTTGGAGAGGGTCAGCTTGTCGGGGGCACTGGTGGTTGTTTTCTTGTCCTCGACCTGGGCTTCCACCTTGCCGCCGGCGCGGCGGTCGGCGCTTGCCACCTGGCTGAGCGGCGCGCTGCCGGCCAGCTTGCGGCGGAATTCGTTGAAGTCCTTGCTTTGGGCCAGCACGATCTGGTGGGCTTCGTCGGCGGACGTCGCCTGTGCCTCCTCGGCACCCGGCAGGGTGACCACCACGCCACTGCGCAGGCGGTTGACGTTGCCGTTGATGAAGGCATCGGGGTTGGCACGCAGCATGGCCACCAGCATCTGGTCGAGCGACACACCGGCCGGCCGGCCGGCCGCGACCAGCTTGCTGGCGGTGTCGCCGGATTTGACGGTGAGCTGTTTGGCAGCAGGGCCCGGTGCCGGCTTGGCGCTGGACTCGGTGACGGCCGCCTTGGCCGCTGGGCGGGGACTTGCCGGCGTAGCGGCACGGCTGGGGCTGCTCACCGGGGCCGGCGTTGTGGCAGCAGCGGGCGCCCTAGGCGCAGTGCGGGCCGGCACGGGGCTGAGCTGCGGCGCCGTCGGCGTGACAGCCTGCGGCTGGCGCAGATTGGGCGGATCGAACAGCATCGTGTAGTCGCGCACGATGCGGCCGGAGGACCAGTTGGCCTCCAGAATCAGGTCCACATAGGGGTCGTTGATGGCGCGGTCGCTGCTGATGCTCAGGAAAGAGCGCCCATCCGGGCGTTTTTGCAGCGAAATTTGCAGACCGCTCATGCTCGCGCTGTAGTCCATGCCGGCGGCACGGAAAGCTTCCGGTGAGGCCACGCTGGCCTTGAGCGAGGCGGCTTCCTCGGGGTTGATGTCCGGGATGTCGATTTCTGCCCGAAGCGGCTCGCCCAGTGCCGACAGAACAGCGATGCGCCCAAGTGAGAGCGCCGAAGCATGGGTTCCCCACAGACCCAGCACCGCCGTGGCCGCAACGGCCAGGGCGGTTTTCTGCCAGCGATGTGACTTAGCAATCAATTTATGAGCCTCCGATGTTCGGGCAAGCGGCTACCCCTGGCGCGTTGTGCGAGCCAAGCGACTGACACTCAAAACAGAAAAAGTACCTTAACATCAATATGTTAGCCTGACAAGCTGAGAAAGCGCTTAACCTTCTGAGCGAACCGTTCGTCGCCCCAAGGGGGAGATGATTGTTGTCTAACGACAACGGCTTGCGGGGGAGGCCGCAAGCCGTTGAATCGGAGAAAAACCTGCTTAGGCGGCCAGCAGAATGCGCAACATGCGGCGCAGCGGCTCGGCGGCACCCCACAGCAGCTGGTCACCCACGGTGAAGGCGCCCAGGTAGTCGTTGCCCATGGCCAGTTTGTGCAGGCGGCCGACCGGCACGGTCAGCGTGCCGGTCACGGCAGCGGGGGTGAGGTCACGCTCGCTGATCTCGCGTTGGTTAGCGACCACTTTCACCCAATCATTGGCACCTGCGAGGATGGACTCGATTTCATCCAGCGGTACATCCTTCTTGAGCTTGACGGTCAGACCCTGCGAGTGGCAGCGCATGGCGCCGATGCGCACGCACAAGCCGTCGATCGGGATGCTGCCGGCACTGCGGAAGGCCGGGTTGCCCAGGATCTTGTTGCACTCGGCGCCGCCTTTCCATTCTTCCTTGCTCTGGCCGTGCTCGACCGGCACGTCGATCCAGGGAATCAGGCTGCCGGCCAGGGCCGTGTTGCGGAAGTTCTTGGTCGGGAAGCTGGCGTCGTGCATGGTGGCGGCCACCTTGCGATCGATGTCCAGGATGGCGGAGGCCGGGTCGGCCAGTTCGGCCTTGACGGCGTCGTGCAGGGCGCCCATTTGCTGCAGCAGCTCGCGCATGTTCTGCGCGCCGGCGCCGGAAGCGGCCTGGTAGGTCATGGCGCTGACCCATTCGATCAGGTTGGCCTTGAACAGGCCGCCCATGGCCATCAGCATCAGGCTCACGGTGCAGTTGCCGCCGATCCAGTTGCGGCCACCCTTGGCCAGCGCGCTGTCGATGACGTCGCGGTTGACCGGGTCGAGCACGATGACGGCGTCATCGGCCATGCGCAGCGTGGAGGCCGCGTCGATCCAATGGCCGTTCCAGCCGGCAGCGCGCAGCTTCGGATACACCTCCTTGGTGTAGTCGCCACCCTGGCAGGTCAGGATGATGTCGCACTTCCTGAGGTCGTCGATGCTGTGCGCATCCTTCAGCGTGGTTTCGTTCTTCGCCTGTGCCGGGGCCTTGCCGCCGGCATTCGAGGTAGAGAAGAACACCGGTTCGATCAGGCCGAAGTCGCCTTCAGCCTGCATGCGGTCCATCAGGACCGAACCGACCATGCCGCGCCAACCGACCAAACCTACCAACTTGCTCATTTCAACGCCCTTTCAAGATTAAGAAACAGGTCACAACTTGACTGTTTGCCCGGCTCGTCTGGCCGGGGAGGGCGCACGACGAACCAGGCCGGATCAGCCCTTAATAGTCGTGGTTTTGGTGGTGAATGCACGCGCGCCAGCGACCCCCGAGGCGGGGGCGGCGAAGTTCAAGGAGAACGGGCGGGCGTGAAACATGGGTCCAATTGTAGCGGATGGCGGCTTATTGCCCCAGCGCCTTGACCACTGCATCACCCATCTGCGCGGTGCCGACCTTGGTCGTGCCTTCGCTGTAGATGTCGGGTGTACGCAGGCCTTGGGCCAGAACTTTCTTGACGGCGGTTTCAATGCGGACGGCGGCTTCGGCCTGGTTCAGGCTGAAGCGCAGCATCATCGCAGCAGAGAGGATGGTGGCCAGCGGGTTGGCAATGCCCTTGCCGGCGATGTCCGGTGCGCTGCCGTGGCTGGGTTCGTACAGGCCCTGGTTCTGGCTGTTCAGGCTGGCCGAGGGCAGCATGCCGATGGAGCCGGTCAGCATCGAGGCTTCGTCCGACAGGATGTCGCCGAACATGTTGCCGGTGACCACCACGTCAAAGGCCTTGGGCGCCTTGACCAGTTGCATGGCGGCGTTGTCAACATACATGTGCTGCAGTTCCACGTCCGGGTACTGGGCATGGACCTCGGTCACCACGTCCTTCCAGAACTGGAAGGTCTCCAGCACGTTGGCCTTGTCCACGCTGGTGACCTTCTTGTTGCGCTTGCGCGCGGCCTGGAAGGCGACGTGGGCGATGCGCTCGATTTCGGGCTTGCTGTAGCGCATGGTGTCGAAGGCTTCCTCGGCGCCGGGGAAGTGGCCGTCCACCGCGATGCGGCGGCCGCGCGGCTGACCGAAGTAGATGTCGCCGGTCAACTCGCGGATGATCAGGATGTCCAGGCCGGCGATCAGCTCGGGCTTGAGGCTGGAGGCGCCGACCAGTTGCTCGTAGCAGATGGCCGGGCGGAAGTTGGCGAACAGGCCGAGGTGCTTGCGCAGGCCCAGGATGGCCTGTTCGGGGCGTAGCGGCCGATCGAGCTTGTCGTATTTCCAGTCGCCGACGGCACCGAACAGGATGGCATCGGCGGCCTTGGCCAGGTTCAATGTGGACTCGGGCAGCGGATGGCCATGGGCCTCGTAGGCGGCACCGCCGACCAGGGCGGTTTCCATCTCGAATTTGAGGTCGAGCACGTTCAGGACCTTGACGGCCTCGGCCACGATTTCGGTACCGATGCCGTCACCCGGCAAGACTGCGATTTTCATTTTTTGATTACTATTAAATTGATAGCTGCTTACGCAATGGTGGTGTGCGCCAGCCATGGTTTTTGTGCCAGACGCTGGGCTTCGAAGGCCGCGATCTTGTCCTTGTGGCGCAGGGTCAGGCCGATGTCGTCGAAGCCATTGAGCAGGCAGTATTTGCGGAATGCCTGTACGTCGAAGGGAATCTCTTCACCTTGCGGCTTGGCGATGACCTGGCGCTCCAGATCGATGGTGAGCTGGTAGCCGGGGAAGGCGGCACATTCGTCGAACAGCTGCGCCACCGTGGCCTCCGGCAACTGGATCGGCAGCAGGCCGTTCTTGAAGCAGTTGTTGAAGAAGATGTCGGCAAAGCTGGGCGCGATGATGGCGCGAAA
Source organism: Curvibacter sp. GWA2_64_110 (assembly GCA_001797315.1). GTDB lineage: Bacteria > Pseudomonadota > Gammaproteobacteria > Burkholderiales > Burkholderiaceae_C > Hylemonella. The sequence goes on along the minus strand of MGPC01000018.1, from coordinate 103,524 downwards.
GCCGAACTGGTCGATCGCCCACGGCGCGTGTTCACGCGAGGAGCCGCAGCCGAAGTTCTTGCGCGCCAGCAGGATGGAGGCACCGGCGTAGCGCGGCTGATTCAGCACGAAGTCCGGGTTCGGTTTGCGACTGGCGGGATCCTGGCCGGGGTAACCGGCATCCAGGTAGCGCCATTCGTCGAACAGGTTCGGCCCGAAGCCGGTCTTGCGGATCGACTTGAGAAACTGCTTGGGGATGATGGCGTCGGTATCGACGTTTTCGCGGTCCATCGGGGCCACCAGGCCCTTGTGTACGGTAAAGGTTTTCATTATTTCTTCGCCGCGCCTTCGATCTTCTCGCCGGCCTTCTGCAGGTCCTGGCCCACGCCCTTGACCGTGTTGCAACCCACCAGGGCCAGCGTCACGGACAGGATGGCAAGCAAGGTGATTTTTTTCATCGTGATCTCCTAGGCAGATAGTTCAGGCGAATTTGCGGACGTCGACAAAATGGCCGTGCACCGCGGCAGCGGCGGCCATGGCCGGGCTCACCAAGTGGGTACGGCCACCGGCACCCTGGCGCCCTTCGAAGTTGCGGTTGCTGGTGGAGGCGCAGCGCTCGCCCGGCTCCAGCCGGTCGGCATTCATGGCCAGGCACATGGAGCAGCCCGGCTCGCGCCACTCAAAGCCGGCGGCCTTGAAGATCTCGTGCAGCCCTTCACGCTCGGCCTGTTCCTTGACCAGGCCGGAGCCGGGTACCACCATGGCCAGTTTGACGTTCTTGGCCACCTTCTGACCGAGTTTCTTGACGATGGCTGCGGCTTCACGCATGTCCTCGATGCGGCTGTTGGTGCAGGAGCCGATGAAGACCTTGTCGATGGTGATGTCGGCCAGCGGCTTGCCGGGCTCCAGCGCCATGTAGGTCAGGGCGCGCTCGATGGCGCCGCGCTTGTTGGCGTCCTTTTCCTTGTCCGGGTCGGGCACGCGGCCGTCGATGCCCAGCACCATCTCGGGCGAGGTGCCCCAGGTGACTTGCGGCACGATCTGCGCGGCGTCGAGCTCGACCACGGCGTCGAACTTGGCATCGGCGTCGGAATGCAGCGTCTTCCAATAGGCTGCGGCCTGGTCCCACTCCACGCCGGTGGGCGAGAGCAGGCGCCCCTTGACGTACTCGATGGTCTTGTCATCAACGGCGACCAGGCCGGCGCGGGCGCCACCTTCGATCGCCATGTTGCACACCGTCATGCGGCCTTCCATGCTCAGGGCGCGGATGGCCGAGCCGGCGAATTCGATGGTGTAGCCGGTGCCGCCGGCCGTGCCGATCTTGCCAATGATGGCCAGCACGATGTCCTTGGCGGTGACGCCGCGGGCCACGGTACCCTCCACCTTGACCAGCATGTTCCTGGCCTTCTTGGCCAGCAGGGTCTGCGTGGCCATCACGTGCTCGACTTCGCTGGTGCCGATGCCATGCGCCAGCGCGCCGAAAGCGCCGTGGGTCGAGGTGTGCGAGTCGCCACAGACCACGGTCATGCCGGGCAGGGTGGCGCCGTTCTCCGGGCCGATCACGTGCACGATGCCCTGGCGCTGAGACAGGAAGGGGAAGAAGGCGGCCGCGCCGGACTCCTTGATGTTGGCGTCCAGCGTGGTGATCTGCTCCTTGCTGATCGGGTCGGCAATGCCGTCGTAGCCCAGTTCCCAGCCGGTGGTCGGCGTGTTGTGGTCGGCGGTGGCGACGATGGAGCTGACGCGCCACACCTTGCGCCCGGCCTGGCGCAGGCCCTCGAAGGCCTGCGGGCTGGTGACTTCATGCACCAGATGGCGGTCGATGTAGAGGATGGCCGTGCCGTCTTCCTCGGTGTGGACGACATGTTCGTCCCAGATCTTGTCGTAAAGGGTGCGTCCCATGGTTTTCCTTGGCAATCCGTCATTTTATTCGGACCACGCCAGCAAGGTTTTCTAGTCGATGATGTCCAGCTTCGGCGACAGCTCGCGCACCCGGTGGTCGACGTAGTAGCCGCCGAATTCGGTGTAGCGCAGCAGGTGCCGCTGGCATTGGCCGCAGCGCCAGAGCTCGCAGCGGTTGTAGGGAAAGAACTTCAGGGCCACGGGCGCTTCGGCTGAGTCGTAGCGCGTGCCTTGCGGGTGGTGTTCCTCGAAGGTCGGCTCGTAGAGTTCGGGGTTGCGCAAGGTGGCCACAGCCTGCATCTGATCGGCCGGCCAGCGGTCTTCACTCAGACTTTCCCAGCCGGCGCAGCCGCCCAGGCTGCAACTGCAGGCGCGTGTGCTCGGCTGGTCAGCCAGCAGGGCCTTGAGCTCATCGGCGCTTTGGATCAGGCGCATGGTTGGACAAAGTGGGAGCAGCAATAAAAAATGCCCGCCGACGTTGCCGTGCGGCGGGCATGCGTTTCAGCGCAGTTTAACGCTTGGCCATCGGCGGCACGTCACGGCGCACCGAGCCGGTGAACAGCTGGCGCGGACGGCCGATCTTGTATTCCGGATCGCTGATCATCTCGTTGAGCTGGGCGATCCAGCCGACGGTGCGGGCCAGGGCGAAGATGCCGGTGAACAGGTTGACCGGAATGCCCAGGGCGCGCTGCACGATGCCGGAGTAGAAGTCGACGTTCGGGTAGAGCTTGCGCTGCACGAAGTAGTCGTCTTCCAGGGCGATCTTTTCCAGCGCCATGGCCAGCTTGAACAGCGGGTCGTTTTCCAGACCCAGTTCGGCCAGCACTTCCTTGCAGGTTTCCTGCATCAGCTTGGCACGCGGGTCGTGGTTCTTGTAGACGCGGTGACCGAAGCCCATCAGGCGCACGCCGGAGTTCTTGTCCTTGACCTGGTTCATGAACTCGCCGACCTTGGCCACGCCGCCGTTGGCCTGGATCTCTTCCAGCATGTTCAGGCAGGCTTCGTTGGCGCCGCCGTGGGCCGGGCCCCAGAGGCAGGCCACGCCGGCTGCAATCGCCGCGAACGGGTTGGTTCCGGAGGAGCCGCACAGGCGCACGGTGGAGGTGGAGGCGTTCTGCTCGTGGTCGGCGTGCAGGATGAAGATGCGGTCCATGGCGCGTTCGAGCACCGGATTGACCTTGTAATCCTCGCAGGGCGTGCCGAACATCATGCGCAGGAAGTTGCCGGCATAGCTCAGGTCGTTGCGCGGGTACATGTAGGGCTGGCCGACGCCGTACTTGTAGGCCATGGCCACCAGCGTGGGCATCTTGGCGATCAGGCGGATCGCGGCGATTTCACGGTGCTCCGGGTTGTTGATGTCGGTGCTGTCGTGGTAGAAGGCCGACAGGGCGCCTACCAGACCGGTCAGCACGGCCATCGGGTGGGCATCGCGGCGGAAACCGCGCAGGAAGAACTGCATCTGCTCGTTGACCATGGTGTGCATGGTCACGCGCTGGCTGAAGGCAGCCTTCTTCTCGGCGTTCGGCAGGTCACCGTACAGCAGCAGGTGGCAGGTTTCCAGGAAGTCGCACTGGGTGGCCAGCTGTTCGATCGGGTAACCGCGGTACAGCAGCTCGCCCTTGTCGCCGTCGATGTAGGTGATGGCCGACTGGCAGGAGGCGGTCGAGAGGAAACCCGGGTCGTAGGTGAACATGCCCGTCTGGCCGTAGAGCTTGCGGATGTCGATCACGTCCGGGCCGATGTTGCCCTGGTAGACGGGCAGATCGACGCTGGGGCTGCCGTTACTGAACGACAGGGTGGCTTTGTTGTCAGCTAGTTTCATTTATGGCCTTTCAGCAGGTTTCTTTCAACATCTCTAAAACTTCTTGCACGTCCGCGCGGTTCAACTCGGGGCTGACCTCGGCCAGCGGCTTGCGGCCGAGATGGAGGTCGAGCAGATCGTTGTCGCTCAGGTCCATCAGGGCGGTCAGGCCCTGCGCCTGGCGCATGGTCAGCGTGGACTCGAACTTGTTGAAAAAACGCTCGATGAAGAGGTCGTTTTCCAGCAGGCCGCGGCGGCAGCGCCACTTGAGCTTGCTCAGTGTTCTTTCGTCAATCAGTTCATTGTCCATGCTCAACCCAGGTGAATCGCTTACACCGCGCGGGCGACCATCATTTCCTTGATCTTGCCGATGGCCTTGGTCGGGTTCAGACCCTTGGGGCAGACATCGACGCAGTTCATGATGGTGTGGCAGCGGAACAGGCGGTACGGATCTTCCAGGTTGTCCAGACGCTCGCCGGTGGCCTGGTCGCGGCTGTCGGCGATGAAGCGGTAGGCTTGCAGCAGACCAGCCGGACCGACGAACTTGTCCGGGTTCCACCAGAAGCTCGGGCAACTGGTGGAGCAGCTGGCACACAGGATGCACTCGTACAGGCCGTTGAGCTCTTCGCGCTCTTCGGGGCTCTGCAGGCGTTCCCGCTCGGGCGGCACCGAGTCGTTGATCAGGTAGGGCTTGATCGAGTTGTACTGCTTGAAGAACTGCGTCATGTCGACGATCAGGTCGCGCACCACCGGCAGGCCGGGCAGCGGCTTGAGCGTGATCACGCCAGGCAGCGTGTTCATGTTGGTCAGGCAGGCCAGGCCGTTCTTGCCGTTGATGTTCATCGCGTCCGAACCGCAGACGCCTTCGCGGCAGGAGCGTCGGAACGAGATGGACGGATCGACGGCCTTGAGCTTCATCAGGGCGTCGAGCAGCATGCGCTCATGACCGTCGAGTTCGACCTCGATGGTCTGCATATAGGGTTTGGCGTCCTTTTCCGGGTCGTAACGGTAGATCTGGAATGTGCGTTTTGCCATGGTGTTTTTCTCCGTGCGTCGTGGATGCTGGATGTGGGGGCTTTAGAAGGTACGAACCTTCGGGGGCACCGACTCCACGGTCAGCGGCTTCAAGTTGACGGGTTTGTACGACAGGCTGTTGGTGGCGCTGTCCCACAGGGTGTGCTTCATCCATTCGACGTCGTTGCGGCCCAGCGGGAACTGGGCGTCGTCGGCCGGACGCTCGTAGTCGTTGACGGTGTGGGCGCCGCGGCACTCGCGGCGGGCGGCGGCCGAGGTCATGGTGGCCTGGGCGGCTTCCATCAGGTTTTCGACTTCCAGCGCCTCGATGCGCGCGGTGTTGAACACCTTGGATTTGTCCTTGAGCGTGATGTTGGCCACACGTGCGCGCAAGGCATTGATCTTGGCCACACCCTCGTCCATGGAGGCCTGGGTGCGGAACACGCCAGCGTGCTGCTGCATGGTGGCGCGCATGTCGTTGGCCACGTCCTGGGCGTATTCACCGCTGGTGGAGCTGTCCAGGCGGGCCAGGCGGGCCAGCGTGCGGTCGGCGGCATCGGCCGGCAGCGGCTTGTGGGCCTTGGTCTTGTCGCTGGCCTGGACGATGTGGTTGCCGGCCGCGCGGCCGAACACCAGCAGGTCGAGCAGCGAGTTGGTGCCCAGGCGGTTGGCGCCGTGCACGCTGACACAGGCGCATTCGCCGACGGCGTAGAGGCCGTTGACCACTTTCTGGCTACCGCTGCCATCGGGCGTGACCACCTGGCCGTTGATGTTGGTCGGGATGCCACCCATCTGGTAGTGGATGGTCGGCACGACGGGGATTGGCTCACGGCAGATGTCCACGTTGGCAAAGTTCACGCCGATCTCGTACACCGAGGGCAGGCGCTTGTGGATGGTCTCGGCGCCCAGGTGGTCGAGCTTGAGCAGCACGTAGTCCTTGTTGGGACCGCAGCCACGGCCTTCCTTGATTTCCTGGTCCATGCAACGCGAAACGAAGTCGCGCGGTGCCAGGTCCTTCAGCGTCGGGGCATAACGCTCCATGAAGCGCTCGCCATTGCTGTTGAGCAGAATGGCGCCTTCGCCGCGGCAGCCTTCGGTCAGCAGCACGCCGGCGCCAGCCACGCCGGTCGGGTGGAACTGCCAGAACTCCATGTCCTGCAGCGGAATGCCGGCGCGCGCCGCCATGCCCAGACCGTCGCCGGTGTTGATGAAGGCGTTGGTGGAGGCAGCGAAGATGCGGCCGGCACCACCCGTGGCCAGCAGCGTGTGCTTGGCTTCCAGGATGTAGGTTTCGCCGGTTTCCATTTCCAGCGCGGTCACGCCCACCACATCGCCGCTGGCGTCGCGGATCAGGTCCAGAGCCATCCATTCGACGAAGAAGGTGGTCTTGGCCTGCACGTTCTGCTGGTACAGCGTGTGCAGCATGGCGTGGCCGGTGCGGTCGGCCGCGGCGCAGGCACGCTGCACCGGCTTTTCGCCGTAGTTGGCGGTGTGGCCGCCAAAGGGGCGCTGGTAGATCGTGCCGTCGGGGTTGCGGTCGAACGGCATGCCGAAGTGCTCGAGTTCGTACACCACCTTCGGTGCTTCGCGGCACATGAATTCGATCGCATCCTGGTCGCCCAGCCAGTCGGAGCCCTTGATGGTGTCGTAGAAGTGGTAGTGCCAGTTGTCTTCCGACATGTTGCCCAGGCTGGCGCTGACGCCACCTTGAGCGGCCACGGTGTGCGAGCGGGTCGGGAACACCTTGGACAGCACAGCCACGTTCAGGCCGGCGCGTGCCAGTTGCAGCGAGGCACGCATGCCGGAGCCGCCGGCTCCGATGATGACAACGTCAAATTTGCGTTTGGATAAGGAGTTGGACATGGATACAGCCTCAATCGTGCAGTGGCGTTACAGACGCCACAGGACTTGGATGGCCCAGCCGGCGCAGCCGACCAGCCAGACGATGGTGAATACCTGCAGCGACAGGCGAAGCCAGACGGGCTTGATGTAGTCCATCCAGATGTCGCGCATACCCACCCAGACGTGCCAGGCCAGCGCGATGATGACGGTGAAGGTCAACACCTTCATCCACTGGGCGGCGAAGATACCGGCCCAGGTTTCGTAGCCGATGGGGCCGCGGGTGAGCAGCACTTGGCCCAGCAGCAGCAGGGTGAACAGGACCATCAGGGCCGCGGTGATGCGCTGGCTCAGCCAGTCGCGAAGTCCGTAATGCGCGCCGACGACGATGCGCTTGGAGCCGTAGTTAACCGACATGTGTCGCTCCTTCTTGTCTTAGTAAAGGCCAAACAGCTTGGCGCCGAGAACCGCGGTCAGGCCGAGGCTGAGTGCCAGCGTGACGATGGCCGAGCTGCGGCCGAATTCCTTGCTGACGGCGTGGTTGATGTCCATCCACAGGTGGCGCACGCCGGCGATGATGTGGTGCAGGTAGGCCCAGATCAGTGCCAGTGCCACCAGCTTGAAGAACCAGCCCGGCACCGGGCCGATGCCGGCCCCGAACAGCGCCGTGAAGCGGGCGAAGGAGTACTCCGACGACACCGACACATCAAACAACCAGATGATGAAGGGCAGCAGGAGGAACATGAGAGCGCCGCTGGCGCGATGCAGGATCGACACCCAGCCCGCCAGAGGCAGGCGGTAGGTGGGCAGATCCTTGAAGGCGTTGATATTACGGAACTCGGGCCGCTTGGGTCGGGAGGAGGTGACAAGCTCAGTCATGGTTGGGCTTTCTCTTTTGGATGTAACCGCTTCGTAATTTCTGGCAGGTTGCCGGGGCAAATTCTATTGCAATGCAGCAATGGAACAGTGGGGTCGGGTGATTCTTTATGGGGTTTTCACGTGGTAACAGAGTTTCTCAGCCGAGTTCGTTGTGATAGTGGTGGGTGTCGGTCAGGTACAGGCCGCGGCGCAGTTCCATCGGCACGTCGTTGTAGGTGTAGGCAATGCGCTCCACGCTCAGCAGCGGCGTGTTTTTCGGGATCTTGAGCAGGGCGGCTTGGGCGGCATCGGGCAGGACGGCACGGATCTTTTCTTCCGCGCGCACCATGCGTACGCCGAATTCGGTTTCGAACAGCGCGTACATCGGTCCGAGGTACTGGCTCAGGCGTTCAGCGGTCAATCCCTTGAAGGGCGTGCCCGGCAGCCAGATGTCTTCCAGAATGGTGGGGCGGCCGGCGAAGGACAGGACGCGGCGTGCCTGCAGCACGCTGTCGCCGGTGCGCAGTGCCAGTGCACGCGCCACATCAGCGCTGGCGCGCAGGCGTTTGCACTCGATGATGTTGCGCTCGGCCGGTCCTTCGCTCTGGTTGTCACCCTGGTCCGGCATCAGTCGCAAGAAGCGGTACTGCACGTGCTGCTCGGCGTGGGTGGCAACAAAAGTGCCTTTGCCTTGGCGACGCAGCAGCAGGTTTTCGGCGGCGAGTTCATCAATGGCCTTGCGCACCGTGCCCTGGCTGACGCGAAAGCGCGCCGCCAGGTCCATCTCGCTGGGGATGGACTCGCCGGGCTTCCATTCGCCCGACTGCAGACTCTGCAGAATCAGGCCCTTGATCTGCTGGTACAGCGGGCTGAAGGCGGGCGTCTGGGCCGGCAGCGCAGACGCGCCACCTTCCGCGCCGGAGGCGGCAGGGTCAACAGCAAAAGAGGGCGTCTGATTCATGAGGCGGGGTGGTCGCTCGCGGGCGGAACAGGCTCAATCATATCTTATATAAGACATAAGACAAATTGATAAATCGGGGTTTTCGCGGTACACTTCGCCTTGCATCTGGGGCATAGCTTGCACGTGCTGGTGTTACGCCCTGGTTACCGTATTCACAACACTTCCTGGAGTTCTCACCATGAGCAAAAAGCCCGTCCGCGTTGCCGTTACCGGCGCTGCCGGCCAAATCGGTTACGCCCTGCTGTTCCGCATCGCTTCCGGCGAAATGCTGGGCAAGGACCAGCCCGTCATTCTGCAACTGCTCGAAATTCCCGATGAGAAGGCCCAGAAGGCCCTCAAGGGCGTGATGATGGAACTCGATGATTGCGCCTTCCCGCTGCTGGCCGGCATGGAAGCCCACAGCGATCCGATGACCGCGTTCAAGGATACCGACTATGCGCTGCTGGTCGGCTCCCGTCCGCGCGGCCCGGGCATGGAACGTGCCGAGCTGCTGGCAGTCAATGGTGCCATTTTTACGGCCCAGGGCAAGGCCCTGAATGCCGTGGCTTCGCGCAACGTCAAGGTGCTGGTGGTCGGCAATCCAGCCAATACCAATGCCTATATCGCCATGAAGAGTGCACCGGATCTGCCGCGCAAGAACTTCACCGCCATGCTGCGCCTGGACCACAACCGTGCTGCCAGCCAGATCGCCGCCAAGACCGGCAAGGCTGTGGCCGACATCGAGAAACTCACCGTCTGGGGCAACCACTCGCCCACCATGTACGCCGACTACCGCTTTGCCTCCATCAAGGGTGAGAGCGTGGCCAAGATGATCAACGACCAGGAATGGAACGCTAACGTGTTCCTGCCCACCGTGGGCAAGCGCGGCGCTGCCATCATTGAAGCACGTGGCCTGTCGTCGGCTGCCTCGGCTGCCAACGCCGCCATCGACCACATGCGCGACTGGGCCTTGGGCACCAACGGCAAGTGGGTCACCATGGGCATTCCGTCGGATGGCTGGTACGGCATTCCGAAGGACACCATGTTCGGCTTCCCGGTGACCTGTGAGAACGGTGAATACAAGGTCGTCGAAGGCTTGGCGATCGACGCCTTCTCGCAAGAGCGCATCAACACGACCTTGGCTGAGTTGCAGGGCGAGCAGGACGGCGTCAAGCACCTGCTGTAAACATGGCTCATCCGCGCGACATCCTCCTCGGCGCCCAGGCTGCGGCCGGCTTTCTGCCGGTCTGCGACCATTACAGCGGCGTCGAGGTCCGGATGCGCAAGAGCCTGCAGTTGCAGGCTGAGATGATGGCCGAGTTCGGGGCCTGCGTCTTCGACGTCTCGCTCGATTGCGAAGATGGCGCCCCGGTCGGTGGCGAGCGCGACCATGCCCAGATGGTGGTGGCGCTGGCCAACGAAGCACAGGAAACGGCTCACAAGGCGGCCTTGCCGGCAGCGCCGCGCGTTGCGGTGCGCGTGCACCCGGTGGACCATGCGGCGTTCGAAGCCGATGTCGAGGCCATCGTCGGCGGTGCCGGCAAAGCCTTGTGTCACTTGATGATTCCCAAGGTTGAATCGGTCGCCGATGTCGAGCGTGCTGTTGTTGCGGTCGATGCCGCCGCGCGCACGGCAGGTCGTACAGCCCCGTTGCCGCTGCAGGTTCTTCTTGAATCGCCCGCTGCGGTGCACCGTGCTTTCGATATCGCCGCGCATCCGCGCGTGCAGTCAATCAGCTTCGGCCTCATGGATTTTGTGTCGGCCCATGGCGGCGCCATTCCTGCCAGTGCCATGAGTTCGCGCCCGGACGTGCAGTCCGGCGAGCTCGGCCAGTTCAGCCATCCGCTGGTGGTGCGCGCCAAGCTGGAAATTGCGGCCGCCTGCCATGCCCATGGCAAAGTGCCTTCCCACTGTGTGGTCACTGAATTCAGTGATACTGAAGCCATGAAAGCGGCGGCGGCCAAGGCAGCCCGGGAGTTTGGCTACACGCGCATGTGGAGCATCCACCCGAGCCAGATCCGCCCCATCCTCGAGGCGCTGGCGCCCAGCGGTGCCGACATCGAGCGCGCTGCCGCCATCATCGAAGTCGCCGCACGTGCGCAATGGGCGCCGGTGAGCTTTGAAGGCCAGTTGCATGACCGTGCCAGTTACCGCTATTTCTGGCAGGTGCTGGAGCGGGCGCATCAGACCGGGCGACATCTGCCCGATGGCGTGCAGACCTATTTCCCAATTGCAGCTCGTTAAAGTGTCAGGTGGTTGAACAACCCAAGGAGACGAATGATGAAAGCACTGCTTACCCTGGTTCTGGTGGCCGTCCTGCCGGTGTCGCTGCTGGCGCAGAACTTGCCGAGCCGCAAGACGTACTTTGCCCAAAGCAAAAAGACGGCACCGGCCAAGACGGCTGTGGCAGCGGCCATGCCGGCTCCTGCACCCGTCCCGCTTTCGCCGGCCGCGCTGGAACTCGCTGAAGGCGTGCAGGTGGGGCGTGTGCCGTGCGAACTGGGCGCTTCCGTCAGCGTCGAAGCGGATCCCAAGGCGCCTGGCTATTTCCATGTGCGCCTGGGCAAGGAGACTTTCCACATGGCGCCGGTGGTGACCTCGACCGGTGCCTTGCGTCTGGAAGACCCGCATGCCGGTGCCGTCTGGCTGCAACTGGCGAACAAATCCATGATGATGAGTACCAAGCTCGGCAAGCGCCTGGCAGATGCCTGCATGAGCTCGTCCCAGGTGGCGGTTGCCGCCGCCATGGAGAAGAACCCGCCGCCTTCCCTGCTGGATCCTGTGACCCCACCGACTGCCATGCGGAACGCGCTGGCACTACAGGACGGCGAATAGAGAGCTGATCAAGCCCGGGCGACAAGGGCGAAACCATTTTTGATTGTTGTAGAAGGAGTTTTTCATGTTGCAAGCCTACCGCGCCCATGTCGCAGAACGCGCCGCGCTCGGCATCCCCCCGCTGCCGCTGTCTGCCAAGCAGACCGCTGAACTGATCGAACTGCTGAAGAACCCGCCCAAGGGCGAGGAAGCCACGCTGGTCGATCTGATCACTCACCGCGTTCCCGCTGGTGTGGACGATGCCGCCAAGGTCAAGGCCAGTTACTTGGCCGCCGTGGCCCATGGCACCGAGAAGTGCGCCCTGATCAGCCGCGAGAAGGCGACCGAACTGCTGGGCACCATGCTGGGCGGCTACAACCTGACGCCGCTGATCGACCTGCTGGATGACGGCGCCGTGGCTGCCGTGGCCGCCGAAGGCCTGAAGAAAACCCTGCTGATGTTCGACCAGTTTCACGACGTCAAGGAAAAGGCCGACAAGGGCAATGCCCATGCCAAGGCCGTGCTGCAGAGCTGGGCCGATGCCGAGTGGTTCACCAGCCGTCCCGAAGTGCCCCAGAGCATCACGCTGACCGTGCTCAAGGTGACCGGCGAGACCAACACCGACGACCTGTCGCCCGCGCCCGATGCCTGGAGCCGTCCCGACATTCCGCTGCACGCGCTGGCCATGCTCAAGAACAAGCGCGACGGCATCACGCCCGAGGAAGACGGCAAGCGCGGCCCGGTGAAGTTCATCGAAGACCTGCGCGCCAAGGGCAACCTGGTGGCCTACGTCGGCGACGTGGTCGGCACCGGTTCTTCCCGCAAGTCGGCCACCAACTCCGTGCTGTGGTTCACCGGCGAGGACATCCCCTTCGTGCCGAACAAGCGTTTTGGCGGTGTCTGCCTGGGTTCCAAGATCGCCCCGATCTTCTACAACACGATGGAAGACGCCGGGGCGTTGCCGATCGAGCTCGACGTGAGCCAGATGAACATGGGCGACACCATCGAGCTGCGCCCTTATGAAGGCAAGGCCCTGAAGGACGGCAAGGTGATCGCCGAGTTCACGGTGAAGAGCGAAGTGCTGTTCGACGAAGTGCGCGCCGGCGGCCGCATTCCGCTGATCATCGGCCGCGGCCTGACGGGCAAGGCGCGTGAAGCGCTGGGCCTGCCGGCCTCGACCCTGTTCCGCCTGCCGCAGGTCCCCAAGAGCCACGGCAAGGGCTTCACGCTGGCGCAGAAGATGGTCGGCCGCGCCTGCGGTCTGCCCGAAGGCCAGGGCGTGCTGCCCGGTACCTATTGCGAACCGAAGATGACCTCGGTCGGCTCGCAGGACACCACCGGCCCGATGACCCGCGACGAACTGAAGGACCTGGCCTGCCTGGGCTTCAGCTCCGATCTGGTGATGCAGTCCTTCTGCCACACCGCCGCCTACCCGAAGCCGGTCGACGTGAAGATGCACCACGAGCTGCCCGAGTTCATCAGCAACCGTGGCGGCATCGCGCTCAAACCCGGCGACGGCATCATCCACAGCTGGCTCAACCGCATGCTGCTGCCCGACACCGTGGGCACCGGCGGCGACAGCCACACCCGTTTCCCGATCGGCATCTCCTTCCCGGCCGGCTCCGGCCTAGTGGCCTTCGCCGCTGCCACCGGCGTCATGCCGCTGGACATGCCGGAATCGGTGCTGGTGCGCTTCAAGGGCAAGATGCAGCCCGGCGTCACGCTCCGCGACCTGGTGCATGCCATTCCGCTGTACGCCATCAAGGCCGGTCTGCTGACGGTCGAGAAGAAGGGCAAGAAGAACATCTTCTCCGGCCGCATTCTCGAAATCGAAGGTTTGCCCGACATGAAGGTGGAGCAGGCGTTCGAGCTGTCCGACGCCTCGGCCGAGCGTTCTGCCGCCGGCTGCACGGTGCGCCTGAACAAGGAGCCGATCATCGAGTACATCAACTCGAACATCGTGCTGCTGAAGAACATGATCGCCCAGGGCTACGCCGACGCACGCACCATCGGTCGCCGCATCAAGGCGATGGAAGCCTGGCTGGCCAACCCGCAGCTGCTGGCACCCGATGCCGACGCCGAGTACGCCGCCGTGATCGAAATCGACCTGGCCGAGATCACCGAGCCGATCGTCTGCTGCCCGAACGACCCCGATGACGCCAAGACGCTGTCGGACGTGGCCGGCGCCAAGATCGACGAAGTGTTCATCGGCTCCTGCATGACCAACATCGGCCACTTCCGCGCCGCCTCCAAGCTGCTCGAAGGCAAGAAGGACATTCCGGTCAAGCTGTGGATGGCACCGCCGACCAAGATGGATGCCCACCAGTTGACCGAGGAAGGCCACTATGGCGTCTTCGGTGCCGCCGGCGCCCGCATGGAAATGCCGGGCTGCTCGCTGTGCATGGGCAACCAGGCGCAGGTGAAGGAGGGCGCGACCGTGATGTCCACCAGCACCCGCAACTTCCCGAACCGTCTGGGCAAGAACACCAATGTGTACCTGGGTTCTGCCGAGCTGTCGGCGATCTGCTCCAAGCTGGGCCGCATCCCGAGCAAGGCCGAGTACTTGGCCGACATCGGTGTGATCAACGCCAACGGCGACAAGATCTACAAGTACATGAACTTCGACCAGATCGAGGAGTACAAGGACGTGGCCGCCTCCGTGGCGGCCTGATCCGCGATCTCCCCCGGCCGGGCCCGTTTGCGGCCCGGTTTTCAAAGCCCCCCGGCTCGCGCCGCGGGGCTTTTTCTTTGGGCGTTCGATAATTAGCGTCATGAATGCCATCACCTCACTGCCCCTGTCCGTGCAAACCGTGCTGCTGCTGATCGGCAGCAATGTGTTCATGACCTTTGCCTGGTACGGCCACCTGAAGAACCTGGCCACGGCACCCTGGTACCTGGCGGCGCTGGCGAGCTGGGGCATCGCCCTGTTCGAATACCTGCTGCAGGTGCCGGCCAACCGCATCGGTTTCCAGCAGGCGGGCTTCACGGTCGGCCAGCTCAAGATCGTGCAGGAGGTGGTGACGCTCAGCGTGTTCCTGCCCTTTGCCATGCTCTACCTGAAGGAGCCGTTCAAGCTGGACTATGTCTGGGCGGCGCTGTGCATGGTCGGTGCGGTGTATTTCATCTTCCGCAGTGCCTGAGGTGAAGGCGCCCGACGTGGCGGTTAAACTCCATCTCGTTTTCAGTCATTTCACTGACGAGTCAAGAACTAGGAGAGCTTCATGCTGTTTGGAAAACTGATGCCGCGCGACGGCAACTTCTTTGAAATGTTCAACCAGCATGCAGATCGCATCGTGGAAGCGGCGCGCGCCTTCTCCCAGCTGGTGGCGCACTATGGCGACCTCAATCTGCGCGATCAGTACAACCGCGACGTCGATGCGGCCGAGCAGGCCGCCGACCGCATCACGCATGACGTCAACAAGGCGCTGCACAAGACCTTCATCACGCCGATCGACCGCGAGCAGATCCATTCGCTGATCAACACCATGGACGATGTGGCCGACCTGATCCAGGACGCGGCCGAAACCATGGCGTTGTACGACGTGCACCACATGACGGAGGAGATCATCCGCCTGACCGAGCTCAGCGTGAAGTGCTGCGAGCGCGTCAAGGATGCGGTGTACCTGCTCGACAACATCGGCGACGCCAGGACGGCGGAAGCCGCGCTCAAGACCTGCGAGGAAATCGACCGCCTGGAGTCCGATGCCGACCGCGTCATGCGCACCGCCATGAGCAAGCTGTTCCGCGAAGAGCCCGATGTGCGCGAGGTGATCAAGCTCAAGGCCATCTACGAACTGCTGGAGACGGTGACCGACAAGTGCGAGGACGTGGCCAACCAGATCGAGGGCATCGTCCTCGAAAACGCCTGATCGGGCCCCGGCATGGAAAGCGTACAGAGCGCCCTCTGGGTGATCCTTCTGCTGGTGTTCTTGGCACTGGCCTTCGATTTCATGAACGGGTTTCATGATGCGGCCAACTCGATTGCCACCGTGGTGTCCACCGGCGTGCTGCGGCCGGGGCAGGCGGTGCTGTTTGCCGCCTTCTTCAACTTCGTGGCCATCTTCATCTTCCACCTCAGTGTGGCAGCGACGGTGGGCAAGGGCATCGTGCAGCCGGGCATCGTCGATACCAACGTGGTGTTCGGCGCGCTGACCGGCGCCATCACCTGGAACCTGATCACTTGGTACTACGGCATTCCCAGCAGTTCGTCGCACGCGCTGATCGGTGGCATCGTCGGCGCCGTGATCGGCAAGGCCGGCACCGAGGCGTTGATCTCCACCGGCATCATCAAGACGGTGGTCTTCATCTTCGTCTCGCCCCTGCTCGGCTTCCTGCTGGGCTCGCTGATGATGCTGCTGGTGGCCTGGGTGTTCCGCCGCACGACGCCGTCGCGCGTGGATGGCTGGTTCCGCCGCCTGCAGCTGGTGTCCGCCGGTGCCTACAGCCTGGGCCATGGCGGCAACGACGCACAGAAGACCATCGGCATCATCTGGATGCTGCTGGTGGCGACGGGTTATATGACTTCGGTCGACACATCGCCGCCCATGTGGACGGTGGTGAGCTGCTACATGGCCATCGGTGCCGGCACCATGTTCGGCGGCTGGCGCATCGTCAAGACCATGGGCCAGAAGATCACCAAGCTCAAGCCGGTCGGCGGGTTCTGCGCCGAAACCGGCGGGGCGCTCACGCTGTTCCTGGCCACCGCCCTGGGTATTCCGGTGTCGACCACCCACACCATCACCGGTGCCATCGTGGGTGTCGGCTCGGCGCAGCGCGCCAGCGCCGTGCGCTGGGGCGTGGCCGGCAACATCGTCTGGGCCTGGGTTTTCACCATCCCGGCCAGCGCCTTTGTGGCCATCGTGGCCTACTGGGTCAGTCTGAAAATCTTCTGACGCTATTAAAACTATAGCTGTTGGCGCTGTTTCCGTAAGGATTCAGCGCCATTTTCATTCTGAAATCTTGCGTGCTTCCTCGACCTGGTATTCAAAGTAGCGCTGGAAGCTGAAAGCGATGCTGGCCATCAGCACCGTGGTGCCGACCAGCAGCGAGCAGACGATGGCGCCGATGGTCAGCCAGCGGGTGCCTCCGGCCGGATGGTCGCTGGCGGCAGCCGGGTTGAAGCGGGCGTTCCACTTTTCGCGCGTCATGAGGCCGTAGACGATGGCGTTGAGGGCGCAGCCGGCGATGGTGAAGCCTACCAGCGGAATCAGCACCCAGCTCATGGGGTCGTCCTGGCCAAATGTCTGCACCCGCTCAACGCCATACAGTCCCAGGGCGGTCGGAATGGGCAGCAGCCAGCCCAGGAGGTCGCCCAGGCCATAGAGGTAGAAGCGATGCAGGCCCAGCGGGCCGACGAGGAAGGTGAGCCAGGCGGCCAGTGTCTTGTTTTTCATGGCGCTATTGTCATGGATGGCTGGGGCCATCCGGAGCCGTGCTGTTGCCCCGGCCCAGTGCTTTTTCCATCAGCACGGTATCGAGCCAGCGGCCGAATTTCCAGCCACTCGATGTCAGCACGCCGACGGGCGTGAAGCCGCAGGCGCGGTGCAGGCCGATCGAGGCGGCGTTGGCCGAGTCGCCGATCACGGCGATCATTTTGCGCATGCCGGCACGTTCGGCGGCGGTGACCAGTTCGGTCAGCAGGGCGCGGCCGATTCCTTGGCCGCTGGCCTGCGGCGCAAGGTAGATCGAATCCTCGGCGGTGAAGCGGTAGGCCGGGCGCGGGCGGAACCAGTTGCAGTAGGCGTAACCCAGCACCTGCCCTTGGTCTTCGGCCACCAGCCAGGGCAGGCCGCGCGCCAGCACCTCGGCGCGGCGCGCCTGCATGTCGGCCGGCGAGGGCGGCTCCAGTTCGAACGTCGCGGTGCCGTGCAGCACGTGATGGGTGTAAATCGCGGTGATGGCAGCGATATCTTCGTCGCGGCTGGGGCGGATGATAGGCATAAGCGGCAGAAACGTTATAATGACAGGCTTTTCAGTGTGTCGCTGGCCGGGTGGCTATGTCGCGTGTCTCAAACACTGAAGGATTTCGTACTGGATGGTTCCATTCGCATCTGAATGGGATTTCCACCACCCAAAGGATAAATCATGGTCGTTATTCGACTCTCTCGTGGCGGTTCCAAGGCACGCCCGTTCTTCAACATTGTCGTGTCCGACAAGCGTACCCGTCGCGATGGCCGCTTCATCGAGCGCATCGGCTTCTACAACCCGATCGCCACGGCCAACGAGGAAAGCATCCGCATTGCGCAGGATCGTCTGACCTACTGGACCGGCGTGGGTGCCCAGGCTTCCCCGACCGTGGAGCGCCTGATCAAGCAAGCTGCCAAGAAGGCTGCTTAAATCGACTCCACGCTGGCCGTATCAGCGTGCTGCGCTCCCGCTCAGGGGGCGCAGCACTTTGAGACGGTCGGCGGTGACTGATTTCTCATCCATGGCGCCAAGTCTCGAAGCCGCTGAATTGCCAGCGGACGCCATCGAAGTCGGGCGCGTTCTGGATGCCTGGGGCATCAAGGGCTGGTTCAAGGTCCTGCCCTACAGCGCCGATCCCGAGGCGCTGTTTTCTTCCAAGCGCTGGTATCTGCTGCCGGCCGAAAAAGGTGCCAAAACCTTTGCCGGCCCGGTCAAGCTCGCCATCCGCGAAGCCAAAGAACATTCCGACTCGGTGGTCGCCTGCGCTCAGGAGGTGCCGGACCGCAATGCCGCCGAGGCCTTGCGCGGCGCCCGCATCTTCGTGGCGCGCTCGAGTTTTCCCACGCCCGAGAAGGACGAGTACTACTGGGTCGATCTGATCGGTCTGGACGTGCTCAACCGCGAGGGCCTGGCCCTGGGAACGGTGCGCGAGCTGCTGTCCACCGGGCCGCAGACCGTGCTGGTGATCGGCTACGAGCTGGAAGGCAAGCCGCACGAACGCATGATTCCCTTTGTCTCCGCCTATGTCGACGAGGTGGATCTGGCGGCCCGCCGCATCCGCGTCGACTGGCAACCCGACTATTGAGCCAGAAATATGGCCCCCACGCTTGTCACTGCGTGTACTGCGCTGCCCCCAAGAGCAGGCATGCCCTGCGCTTCTCTGGGGCATGGGGCCGCAGTCGCCTTGGGGCGACCCGGCGGCGGCTGAGCCATGCGCTTCGACGTCCTCACCCTGTTTCCCGAACTGTTCGCGCCGCTGCTCACCAGCGGCATCACGCGGCGCGCCTACGAGTCGGGCCAGGTGCAGGTGAACCTGCACAATCCGCGCGACTTTGCCGACGGCAACTACCGTCGTGTCGATGACCGGCCTTTCGGCGGTGGCCCGGGCATGGTCATGATGGCCGAGCCGCTGTCGCGCTGCCTGCAGCAGGCCCAGTCGCAGCGCCCCGCGCGTGCGCCCGTGGTGCTGTTTTCGCCGCTGGGGCGGCCGCTCAACCACGCCATGGTGGCGCGTTGGGCTGCCAGCGAGGGTGCGGTGCTGGTCTGTGGCCGCTACGAAGGTATCGACCAGCGCTTCATCGATGCCCATGTGGACGAGCAGATCAGCCTGGGCGACTTCGTGCTCTCCGGCGGCGAGATCGCCGCCATGGCGCTGCTCGATGCCGTGGCGCGGCTGCAGCCCGGCGTGCTGGGCGATGCCGACAGCCATGCCCAGGACAGCTTCAACCCGGCACTGGACGGGCTGCTCGATTGCCCGCACTACACCCGGCCGGAGACTTGGGAAGGGCAGGGTGTCCCCGAGGCGCTGCTGTCCGGTCACCACGCTCAGATCGAGCGCTGGCGGCGCGAACAGCGCCTGGCGCTGACGGCCCGGCTGCGGCCGGAGCTGATTGCCCAGGCCCGTGCGGCCGGGCGGCTCAGCCGCCAGGATGAGGCTTTCCTGGCCGGGCTGGCGCGCCAGAACGCCTGAAACGGGCACTTCCTGCTATAATTTCAGGCTTTCCAGATCCTCTGGCCGGCCGCTTGCCCTGTGTGGCGAGCATTGCGTGTCGTTCCGATGCGCTAGACCAACAGGCGCGGACATGATCATTTGAGGTAACCATGAACCTGATCCAGACTCTCGAGCAAGAAGAAATTGCTCGCCTCGGCAAGACCATCCCCGAGTTCGCCCCCGGTGACACCGTCATCGTGAACGTCAACGTGGTTGAAGGCGCCCGCAAGCGCGTCCAGGCCTACGAAGGCGTGGTGATCGCCAAGCGTAACCGTGGCCTCAACAGCGGCTTCACCGTGCGCAAGATCTCCAGCGGCGAAGGCGTGGAGCGTACCTTCCAGACCTACAGCCCGCTGATCGCCAGCATCGAAGTCAAGCGCCGTGGTGACGTGCGCCGCGCCAAGCTGTACTACCTGCGTGACCGCAGCGGCAAGTCGGCCCGTATCAAGGAAAAGCTGCCGGCCAAGAAGACGGCTGCCGCATAAGCAGCCGGTCTTTGCGCCAAGAGCCGCCACAAGCCTGTGCTTGAGGCGGCTTTTTTGTTTTGAGCCTTCCGTTCCAGGTGTTGCCGGTGTCGTCGTCAGACCATCTCACCCCGTTGTCCAAACTGCCGAATTTCGATCCGCGCCAGATCCCTGTCGTCGGGGTCGATGCGCACCTGCCAGCTGTGCCGCGCGAGCAGCTGCAGCCCGATGCGCTGCGCCAGCGTTTTATAGCGCCGCCGACCTGGCAGCCCGAGGTCCGGGCGGAACCGCGTTTCACGCAGCGCGCACCGGTGCCGGCCTCGGTGCTGGTGCCCATCGTCGCGCACGCGCGGCCCACGGTGCTGCTGACCCAGCGTACCAGCCACCTGGCCAACCATTCGGGACAGATTGCCTTTCCCGGCGGCAAGGTGGATGACACCGATGCCGACACGATTGCGGCTGCCCTGCGCGAGGCTGAGGAGGAGGTGGGGCTGACACCGGATTTCATCCAGGTGCTCGGTACGCTGCCGATCTACACCACCGGCAGCGCCTTCATCATCACCCCGGTGGTGGCCCTAGTGCGGCCCGGTTTCACGCTGGCACCCAATGAGGGCGAGGTGGCCGACGTGTTCGAGGTGCCGCTGGACTTCCTCATGAATCCGGCCCACCACCGGCGTCACAGCCTGATGGCCGAAGGGCTGCGGCGCGACTGGTTTTCCATGCCTTACCAGGATGCCGACATGGAGCGCTTCATCTGGGGTGCCACCGCCGGCATGCTGCGCAACTTCTATCGCTTCCTGGCCGCCTGATGCCGGCCCTCCAACGCAGGAAGGCGCAGTCCGGGCCGCTATGATGGCAGCATGAGTTTTTTCGCCATTCTTGTCGCCTTGTTGCTGGAGCAGGCACGCCCCCTGGCCAGCGGCAACGTGGTGCATGCCGGCATGCGGGGCTGGATGCGCTGGGTCATTCGCAACCTCGATGCCGGTAAAGAGCCGCACGGCTGGCTGGCCTGGGTCTTTGCCGTCGCGGTGCCGACGCTGCTGGCGCTGGGCATCCACTGGCTGCTGGTGGCCCAGCTGGGCTGGCTGGCCGCCGTATTGTGGAACGTGCTCGTTCTCTATGCCTCGCTCGGCTTTCGGCAATTCAGCCACCACTTCACCGATATCCGCGATGCGCTCGAAGCGGGCGACGAGGACCAGGCGCGCAAACTGCTGGCCGAATGGCGGCAGACGGACGTGGGCGAGCTGCCGCGGCGCGAGATCGTGCGCCAGGTCATCGAGCAGTCGGTGTTGTCGGCACACCGTCACGTGTTTGGCGTGCTGGCTTGGTACTCCATCCTGGCCGCCTTCGGCTTCGGGCCGGCCGGCGCGGTGTTCTACCGCCTGGCGGAATTCGTTGCGCGCTACTGGCCCCATGTTTCGCGCCGCCAGGGCCAGCCGGTCAGCGAAGCGGCACGGACGGCTGCGGCGCAGGCCTGGCATCTGGTGGACTGGCTGCCGGCGCGCATCACGGCACTGGGTTTTGCCGTGGTCGGCAGCTTCGAGGAAGCGATCGACAGCTGGCGCAGCTATGAGACCAAGCGTGATGCCAACAATGACGGTGTGATCCTGGCCGCCACCGCCGGTGCCATCAACGTGCGCCTGGGGGCGGGCGCGCCCGTCACCGGGCTGGAGGATGAGGTGCAAGAGCCGGTCCCCGTGCGGCAGGAGCCCGAGCTGGCGCATTTGCGCAGCATTGTCGGCCTGGTCTGGCGTTCCGTCGTGATGTGGATGCTGCTGCTGGCGCTGCTCACGCTGGCCCGCTTGCTGGGCTAGTCGCCTCGGCGGCTTCTTTCAATAGCGCCGCTGCGACAATTCGGCAAACAGGTCGCTATAGATTTTGTAGCGTGTTGCGCTGATTTCATCAGGCTTTGATCCGGATTTGAGCGCAGAAATCACGCCGCAGCCGGGCTCGTGCAGATGGGTGCAGTTGTAGAACTTGCAGTCTTTCACCCAGGCTTGCAGGTCGGGCATCAGGCTGGCCAAGTGCATGGGGTCGATGTGCTGCAGGCCGAATTCCTGGAAACCCGGTGAGTCGATCAGCGCCGTGCTGCGCGCCTCGTCCACCCAGTACCAGTTGGTGCTGGTGGTGGTGTGCTTGCCCGAGTTCAGCGCGGTCGAAATCTCGCCTGTCAGCACTTGGGCACCCGGCACCAACTGGTTGATCAGCGTGCTTTTGCCGGCGCCCGAGGGGCCGAGCACCAGCGTGGTCTTGGCCTGCAGCTGCGCGCGCAGCGTGTCGAGCGCCGGTGCCATGCCTTGGGCCTTGGGCTTGAGCGCCAGCGGCAACACGGTGTAGCCCATGCGCCGGTAGGGTTCCAGGCGCGCCCAGGCCCGGGCGAACGGCTCGGCCAGGTCGCTCTTGTTGAGGGCGATGACGGGCGTGATGCGTTCGGCTTCGGCGGCAATCAGGGCGCGTGCCAGCTGGCTCTCGGAAAACTCGGGTTCGGCGGCGATCAGGATCAGCACCTGGTCCAGGTTGGCAGCAAAACTTTTGGTGCGGATCTCGTCCTGCCGGTAGAACAGGTTGCGCCGCGCCACGATCTTTTCGATCGTGCCCTCGTCGCCAGTGGCCAGCCACAGCACGCGGTCGCCGACCACGGCCTGGCTCTTCTTGCCGCGCGGGTGGCAGATCAGGCGCCGGCCTTCCGGCGTTTCCACCACCACATGGCGGCCATGGGTGGCCACTACCAGGCCGTTGTCGAGTTCCACCGTTTTGCTCAAGGCCTCACCTCAGCAGGGCATCGATTTGCGCCGAGCAATCGAAGTCGGCCCGCGTGATGCCGCCGGCGTCATGGCTGCGCCAGCGCACCGTGCAGTGGCGGTAGGCCACCACCAGCTCGGGGTGATGGTCTTGCCGCTGCGCGATATAGGCCACCGCATTGGCGAAGGCCATGGACTGATGGAAATCGGGGAAGTCGAAGCGCTTCTGGATCGCCAGCTCGACGCCATCGCCGCTGAGCGACCAGCCTTCGAGGTGTGCCAGGTTTGCTACGATTTCAGTAGCTGTCAGCGCACGATTGATGTGGCCTGGGGCCTGATTTGGCTTCGAAGTGGTGTTCATGCGGTCAACCGCGCCAGCCGTTCGGAGGCCGGCGGGTGCGAGTAATAGAAGGCCACGTACAGCGGATCCGGCGTCAGCGTGGAGGCGTTGTCTTCGTACAGCTTGAGCAGGGCGTGCCCCAGGTCCGCGCCATTGGTCTGCTGGGCCGCATAGGCATCGGCCTCGAATTCGTGCTTGCGCGAGAACCGCGCCAGCAGCGGGGCGATGAAGAAGCTGAACACCGGCGACACCAGTACGAACAGCAGCAATGCCAGCGCATCGTTCGGGCTGGCTTGTCCCGCGATGGCACCGAGTGTCGGGGCCAGCAGACTCAAGCTCGGGCTCACGCCCAGCCCGGTGTAGAACCAGGCCTGGGTGGCGAGCCAGCCCAGCAGCGCAAAGCCGGCCAGGCTCAGGGCGAACAGGCTGACGATGCGTTTGAGGATGTGCTTGTGCTTGAAGTGGCCGAGTTCGTGCGCCAGCACGGCATCGACTTCGCCGGGGCTGAGCTTGGCGAGCAGGGTATCGAAGAACACCACACGCTTGGCGGCGCCGAAACCGGTGAAGTAGGCATTGGCATGCGCACTGCGCCGGCTGCCGTCCATCACGAACAGGCCCTTGGCGGCAAAGCCGCAGCGCTGCATCAGCGCCGTCACGCGCGCCTTCAGGCCCTCGTCTTCCAGCGGCTGGAACTTGTTGAACAGCGGGGCGATGAAGGTCGGGTAGATCAAAAGCAACAGCAGGTTGAAGCCCATCCACACGCCCCAGGCCCACAGCCACCAGACGGAGCCGGTGGCGCCCATGACCCACAGGATCAGCGCGGCGATCGGCAGGCCGATCAATGCGCCGAGCACGGTGGACTTGGCGAGGTCGGCCAGCCAGAGCTTGAAGCTCATCTTGTTGAAACCGAAGCGCTGCTCGATCACGAAAGTCTGGTACAGCGAGAGCGGCAGCTCGATCAGGCCGCCGATCAGCACGAAGGCGGCGATCAGCGCCAATTGCTGCAGCATGCCACCGCCCAGCCATTGCAGCAGCGCCTGGTTGAGAACATGCAGGCCACCGAACAGCGTCCAGCCCAGCAGCAGCGCGGCGCCGACGGCGGTTTCCAGCAGGCCGAAGCGTGTCTTGGCCAGGGTGTAGTCGGCGGCCTTCTGATGCGCCGCCAAGGTGATGGTGCCGGCAAAAGCCGCCGGTACTGCGGCGCGATGGCGCGCCACGTGGCGGATCTGGCGCGTGGCCAGCCAGTACTTCAGGACCAGACCCAGCATCAGCGCCACGGCGAAAGCGAGTGTCAAGGCCAGGGAAGGAGAGAACGGTGATGACATGGGAGGCGAGTGTAGGCCATCGGCGACAATCGAGCCCATGGCTGACACGAACACCCCACTCCCGAAATCCGACCTCAACCTGGTCTGGCTCGACTGCGAAATGACCGGGCTGGACCCGGAGGCCGAGCGCCTCATCGAGATCGCCGTCATCGTTACCGGGCCGAACCTGGAGCCGCGCATCGAGGGCCCGGTGCTGGTGATCCACCAGAACGACGAGGTGCTGAACAAGATGGACGCCTGGAACAAGGGCACGCATGGCCGCAGCGGCCTGATCGACAAGGTGAAGGCTTCCACCCTGAGCGAGGCCGAGGCCGAGACGCAGCTGATCGCCTTCCTGGCCAAGTACGTGCCCAAGGGCAAGTCGCCCATGTGCGGCAACAGCATCGGCCAGGACCGGCGCTTTCTGGTCAAGTACATGCCCAAGCTGGAAGCCTTCTTCCACTACCGCAATGTCGACGTCAGCACCTTCAAGGAGCTGGCTCGGCGCTGGCGGCCCGAGGTCTACAGCGGCTTCAAGAAGCAGCAGAAGCACACCGCGCTGGCCGATGTGCACGAGTCCATCGACGAACTGCAGCACTACCGCGCGCATTTTCTCAAGCTCGATTAGGTGAAAACCCTGATCTGTGCCATAATTCGAGGCTGCGCTGCAAAAGCAGTGCATTTTGTGCATCTCCCTTCACACACCGGACTCCTGGCCACACGGCTGAGATGAGTCCCCGGTGCCGGCCCAAGCCGGTGCAGGTTCCGTTTGATGGTTGATGTTTTTTAACCATTGACGGAGCCACCGCAGTCCCTGCGGTGCTCGCGTGTGAGTAAATCCATGACCGACGCTTTTGACGTGACGGGCGAGCTTTCGCCTGCCGAATCCATTATTTCCACCGAAGCCAGCGTGGCTGTTGAAGCCGTGCCCAACGGTTTTGTGCAGCTGGGCCTGGCGCCCGAGCTGATCCAGGCCGTGGCCGACCTCGGCTACACCCAGCCGACCCAGGTCCAGTCCGAAGTCATTCCGCTGGCCCTGCCGGCGGAGGCCCAAGGCAACGAAGCACGACGCTTCATCGACCTGATGGTCTCCAGCCAGACCGGCAGCGGCAAGACCGCCGCCTTCCTGCTGCCTGTGCTGCATACCCTGATCCAGCAACAGGCCCAGGCCGCTGAAAAAGAGCGTACCGATTTCGAGAACGCCTGTGCCGAAGCTGCCGCCCGTGGCGAACCGGCACCGAAGCGCCCGAAGCGCCAGGACCCGACCAACCCGCGCCATTTCAAGGCCGCCACCCCCGGTGCCCTGATCCTGTGCCCGACACGTGAACTGGCCCAGCAGGTGGCGCACGACGCCATCGAGCTGGTCAAGCACTGCCGCGGCCTGCGCATCGCCAATGTGGTGGGCGGCATGCCCTACCAGATCCAGATCGCCAAGCTGCAGAACGCCAACCTGGTGGTGGCCACGCCCGGCCGTCTGCTGGACCTGCAGCGCTCGATGCAACTCAAGCTCGACCAGGTGCAGTTCCTCGTCGTGGACGAGGCCGACCGCATGCTGGACCTCGGCTTCTCCGACGACCTGGCCGAGATCAACCAGCTGACGGCACAGCGCCGCCAGACCATGATGTTCAGCGCCACCTTTGCGCCGCGTATCCAGCAACTCGCCATGCGCGTGATGCACGACAACGGCTCGGGCGTGAAGAAGGTGCAGATCGATTCGCCGCAAGAGAAACACGCCAACATCAAGCAGGTGCTGTTCTGGGCCGACAACGCCCAGCACAAGCGCCAACTGCTCGACCACTGGCTGCGCGATGCCGGTATCGACCAGGCCATCGTGTTCGCCAGCACCCAGGTGGAGTGCGACGGCCTGGCCAACGACCTGCAGCAGGACGGTTTTTCCGCCGTGGCCCTGCACGGCGCCCTGAGCCAGGGCCTGCGCAACCGCCGCCTGATGGCGCTGCGCCAGGGCCAGGTGCAGATCCTGGTGGCCACCGACGTGGCCGCACGCGGCATCGACGTGCCCACCATCACCCACGTGTTCAACTTCGGCTTGCCGATGAAGGCCGAGGACTACACCCACCGCATCGGCCGTACCGGCCGTGCCGGCCGTGACGGCCTGGCCGTGACCTTTGCCGAGTTCCGCGATCGCCGCAAGATCTTCGACATCGAAGGCTACAGCCAGCAGAAGTTCAAGGCCGAGGTGATCCCGGGCATGGAGCCCAAGCAGCGCATGCCCGAGCCGTCGCGTTCCAATGCCGGTTTCGGCGGCCGCAACAGCCGTGGCAACGACAACTTCTCGCGCGACCGCAAGTTCGGTGGCGGCGGTGCCCGCGCGGGCGGCTTCGGTGGCAACCGCGGTGGTTTTGGCGGTGACCGTGGTGCTGATCGCGGCGGCTTTGGTGGCGATCGTGCCCCTGCCGGCGGTTTCGGTGGCGGTTTTTCCCAGCGCGATGAGCGCGGTGGCGAGCGCCGCGAAGGCTTCAGCTACGAGCGCAAGGGTGGTTTCAACGACCGTTTCGCCGGCGATGGCCGCCGTGACGGTGGCGCCCCGCGTGGCGACTTCGGTGATCGCAAGCCGGCCTTTGGTGCCAAGCCTTCGTTTGCCAAGCCCGGCAACGGTGGCGGCAAGGTCTTCGTGCCGCGTGATGCCAAGAAGCGTGCGCCCCGTCCCGCACGCTGATCAGGTCAACGCCTGAACACAAGCCCGCCTGACCTTGCGTCGGCGGGCTTTTTTCATTGCAGGCGCAAAGCGCCCTCGGCGGTCGTCACGATGCGCTTGCCTGGCGGCAGGATCAGGTAGGCGGTCGCATTGGCGGGCTCCAGGCCGAAGGTCAGGCTGGCCGGCCCGCGCGCGCCGAGGCCGCTGGCAAAGCCGCTGGTTTCGCTCAGGGCATTGAAGCTCAGGGAGACCTCGGTGTTGTCACTGCATTTCAGGTTGATCGCGCCGCTCTTGCTGGCGGTGTAGCGCATGTTGCCCATGCATTGAAGACCGCCGCCGGCGTTCAGCGCCACGGTGCCGGTGCGATCGGTGAAGAGCTTCACCTCGCCGGACAGCAGGGTCTCGTTCACCACCGCCAGTGCGGGTGCGGACGAGGAGATCAGCCGCATGCCGACGTCATTGATCTTGGCGCAACCGGCCAGCGACAGGGCCAGCAACAGGGAGGAGGTCAGGGTTCTCATAGTCCGGCCATGATAGGGCGCCTCATGCCATCAAATGCGGCAATAAGTGCCAGAAAAGCAGGCAATTGTCGTTGTAGCTAGAGCCATCGGGCGGCTCACTGCGGCACGGTGGTGGCAATGAAATGCGGATTGACAACGTCCGGCTTGCCGTAACGCAGGGGTGCACCGTCGAGCTGTGAGACCCGGCCCCCGGCCGCTTCCAGAACCGCCTGTCCGGCGGCGGTATCCCATTCGCAGGTCGAACCGAGGCGCGGGTAGAGGTCGGCGCTGCCTTCGGCAAGGCGGCAGAACTTCAGCGAACTGCCGCTCTGTATCAGTTCGTGCGGCCCCAGCCGGCGCAGAAAATCCTGCGTCTCGGCGTTCATGTGGCTCTTGCTGGCCAGCACCCGCAGCGGGCAGCCGGATCGCTCCTGTCCGGACGCGACGCGGATGGCTTCGGTCCCTCGACGGCTTTGGCGAAAGGCGCCCAGATCGGCCGCGCCCCAGTAGGCCAGCCCCAGCGCCGGTGCCACCACCACGCCGAGCACGGCCACACCGTCTTGCACCAAGGCGATGTTGACCGTGAACTCGCCATTGCGCGCCAGAAACTCCTTGGTGCCGTCCAATGGGTCCACCAGCCAGAAGCGTCCTCGGGGCTGACGGTGCGCCTGCGAGGCGCTGTCTTCTTCCGACACGACTGGAATATCTGGCGTCAGACGGGCTAGCGCCCGGGCGATCACTTGATGCGCGGCCAGGTCAGCCTGTGTCAGCGGGCTGCCGTCTTCTTTGCGAATGATCTGATGACCCGTTGCCGGCATGGCGCTGTAGATGTCCATGATGGCGGCGCCCGCTTCATGGGCGATGCGCACAACCTGGGGCAGCAGTTCGCTCGTTGCAACGACGGAGGGGGGAGCTTGTCGCATGACGCAAATATGCCGCGAATTTGCTGCGGCGTGAAGCATTCGGGTGTCAGCCGCGCATGTGATCCACCCGGTCGCCCGCGGCTAGTTGAATTCAAACAACTGGGCAATGGCCGGCAACGCCTTGTTTGACCAGTGGGTGTCATCGATGAAGTACATGTCTTTCTCACCTCCCGCCACCATGTCGCGGATCACTCTTTCCGTGTCGATGAAGACGTAGCGCTTGCCGCCCAGCTCACGCAGGCGTGGGAAGAACGTGCTCTTCGTTTCAATCGGCTCGACCAGATAATCCTGGTAAACCGTCAGCTTGTTCGGCGTCGGCATGAAATAGAGCCTGATGCCATCCTGTGCCAGGAGGTCCGCCAACCGGTTCAGGTTGTCATGCATCTTCCGGATCGGCTTGTCGTCTCTGTTTTTGCGATTGATCTTGTAGTCACCCAGGTGAAACATCAGGGTTGTTTCATATGGACCACTGAACATGGGCCGGTTCAGTTCCCAACGCTGGGCGGCCTCCGAATACTTGTCTGTTCCGAATTGGTTGCTCAGTTGCCGCTTCAGCCATTTGTAGTTGTTATTGATTGCAGCAGGAATGGGAGTTCGGAAGCCATCAGCCAGAAAACTGATCTGAGCTTCCGGATGCAATTCATTTGCCTGCCTCGACCCGCTGAAGATCGACTTGAAAGTGTTGAGGACAGGCCGGGTGCCACACAGGAAAACTGGATCACCGACCCCGGGCGCGTTTTGCCAGCGCTTCAGGCATAGCGTCTCGGGAGCGAGTTTTGCCACATGTTCATAAACAGTGTCGATACCCAGAATCAGCTGTCCGGCATGGGCGAATATGAACTGGGTAAGCATGGCACGTGCTTCCAGTTCTGCATTGCCGTGAAAGCGTCCCAGTTTCTGCCCTTCCCATGCCTGGATGTGGCGTTCGTCGGTAAACAGCATTCCGGACAGGCGATGGAGCCGTGCTTCCAGTTCAGGCAGTGGCATGGTTTCATCCCAATTGATGTTCCGTGTAAACCGCGTGACCACAGCACGCTCGGCGGCTTGTACCACCAGATACTTGACGCCGAGCTTCTTCAGGTAGCCGCTGTTGCGCAGGCGCATGATGTCCTGCGGGTAGTTGTTGTCATCTATCTCCGAGACCCACGTGATGTCGAGGCCGGCGCGGGTGGCAACGAAGTCCTGCCAGTAGTTGTTTTCACCACCGCCCCGGCCACGTGATATCGAGTCACCAAAACTCAGGATGGGAAAGGTCGACGGCTGTTGTGGTGACGGATTCACCAGAAGCCTGGGCAAGGTGCGTTTTTCTTCGCGGCACTGACCGATCTCCGGGGCCATGCCGATGCGGGCCAGATCGCCGCAGTTGGGATACGGCATGAAGAGCAGGTTCAGGTTGTAAAACCAGACGAAGAAGTTCAGCAGCAGGAAGGCAACTGTGGCGCCTGCCACTCCCCAGGCCCAAATGGCCGATTTGCGTGTGTCCGTCATGTCAGAACTGCCAGTACAGGAAGGCGGCTTGCCGGTTGATCAATGCGAGCGACGTCACGATGGCGGCCATGGTCCAGCCGAAGGTGCGCCATGTGGGCTGGAAGGCTTTTGCCAAAGCCTGGCTGTTTTTCGGCAGCAATGCCAAGGCCAGTGCCACGCAGATCAAGAGCACCCGTCGCCATTCGCCGGGGTCGCCCGATATGGTGAACATGCCGCCCAGCACCTTGCCGGCCACCTCCATGTTGGGGGAACGGAAAAAAACGAATCCGATCACCACAAAGAGGAAAGTCAACAGCCAGGCCGCCGGGGTTGACATTTTGCGGCCAGACATTTCCCACCGGCGGTGGATGACAAGACCACAGCCGTGCCATAGGCCAAACACGACGAAAGTCCAGCCCGCACCATGCCAGATGCCGGCCAGCAGGAAGGTCAGCAGAATCGGCACCGCCGTGGCCTCGATGAACTTGCGCCGTTTGCCGGGCGGTGCATCGGCATGGCGGCGCGCCGCGCGCATGGCCAGCGGCATGAAGATGTAGCTCATGAAGAAGCGGGTCATGGTGATGTGCCAGCGACGCCAGAAGGCGCTGATGTTCGTCGCGCGGAACGGGCTGTCGAAGTTGATGGGCAGATCGAAATTGAACATGCGGGCGATGCCCATGGCCATGTCCATGTAGCCGGAGAAATCGAAGTACAGCTGCAGCGTGTAACTCAGCACGCCGATCCAGACCCGCACGCCGTCATAAGCGCGCTGGTCGAAAGGCAGCGCGGCATTCTCGGCCAAGCTGTCGGCGATCACCACTTTCTTGAACAGGCCGAGGGCGAACAGGAACAGACCCAGAGCGATATTGCTCGACATGGTGCGCATGCGGCCCCGGTCATTGAACTGCGGTATCAATTCCTTGTGCAGGATGATGGGGCCGGCAATCAGGTGAGGGAAGAAGGTGATGAACTGCGTGTAATCCAGCAGGCTGGTGCGCTCTTTCACCCGGCCCTGGTAGCACTCGAACAGATACGACATCTGCATGAAGGTGAAGAAACTGATGCCCAGCGGCATCACGATCTTGGTCAGTACGAAATCGGTGCCCAGGAACAGGTTCGACTGGCTGGCAAAGAAGGTCAGGTACTTGTAATAGAAAAGGAAGGCCAGGTTGCCAGCCATGCCCAGCCAGACGAGCGCCAGTTCGCCATGGGTACGCAGGGCCGAACTGGCGACAGGCCGCGCCTGCAGGCGTGCGCCGATGAGGTAGTTGCAGAAGATGGAAATCAGGAATTGCGGGAGAAATGCAAGTTTCCACAAACTGTAGAAGAGCAGCGATGAGGCCAGTAGAACCCACTTGGCCAGTGTGATGCGTCCCCATCCAAGCGCTGCGTGGTACAGCAGCAGGGTGATGGGCAGGAACCAGAAAATGAAATAGTAGTCGTTAAACAGCATGGGGGCCGAGTTTCTTGGGAAGCGTGGTGCCAGTGGTATGGCCGAGGTCTGCCATTCTGCGGATCAACGGCAGCATCACTTCAACCGGGTCGGAAGCCGGTGTCTGCAATAAAGCCTGTGTCTGGTCGGTCGCCGTGCGTGGCAGGCGGTGCATCAGTATTTCAAGTTGCGACCGGGCGGCATTCAGACGCATGCAGAGGGCCTCGCCTTCGGCCTTGGCCTTGGCATATTCAGCCAGCTCAGGCAGCGGCTGCTCGATGGCAACGCTCGATGGATAGAGTGCCGAAAATCGGTTTCCGGAAGCGATGAGCTGCCTGCAGATGGATTCGAAGCCGCTGACATAGACCGCCAGAAACTTCTGATAGAGCGTCTCGTCGAACCGGGACGTACGTTTGCCGAAGATTTTCGGCGTGGCGAAGTAATACAGCTGGTTGATGCCGGGCAGGCCGGGTGGGAGGGATGTTGCCTCGCTGACCGTCAATGGCAACACCTTGCATTGTCCGCCGGACCGCTGGATATCTTCGGCGACCTGCCGTGCTTCTTCGGCGCCTGTACTGTAGGTCATGATGACCGTGCCCCCGCCCGCCGCGATCAGCTTGGCGGTGACTTCGCCCAAACCGCGCGAACCGCCGATGATCAGTGCGCAGACACCCTGGAATTCGCCCACTCGAACCCGCGGGGCCAGGTCTGCAAATGGAGGCATGCGCCTGGGGGGCGGACGGTAGAAGGCTTCAATCTCTCCTTGCAAGGCGCGACCGGTCACCCCGATCCGCAAGCGATTGAAGCGCTCGTCGCTGTCGAGGGTCGCAAAGGAGGTTGCCTGGTCCGGAGCGGGCCTGATTTCAAGATGCAGGCCGGCAAACAGGGAATTCATCCCCGGCAACTCCATGCCGACCACATAGGACAGCGCTGCAATTTCGTGGATGGCCGTTGGGCCATAAGCTTGAACGGCGTCAGGGAACAGCTCTGTCGCGATGTCCGCGTTGCCATGCAATTCAAAAGGCAGGGGGAGCAGCCGGGCGCAATCATCGAACGTGCGTTGAGCCGGCTGGTTTCGTGCAGGCGCAGGTGCAGGAGGAATCAGATCACGGACAGAGACGGGGCCTGTCCCCAGGGTGATGTCGATGACCTTGGTGCCATCGACGGTCAGGACCAGCTTGCCGGCCTGGTCATCCCAGATGCAAGAAACTTCCTCATCCAGGAAGACAGGTTTCAGAAAGCGTACGTTCAACCGGCTTGCTGTCACCGATGCACGGGCCAGTACGTTCAACGCCCAGAGAAGGCTGTGCATGCCGTGCACGATGCACTGTCCTGCAACCGTACGGCGGGCCGCGATGGGGTCGAGGTGAATCGGATTGGTGTCGCCCGACAGACGGGCGAATGCCAGTTGATCGGCAGGCGTGAAGCGGCGGATGGCAAGGGCGTTCGGCATCAAGTGGCCATTCCGCAAGACGCGGCGCGTTCAACCGCCATGGGCAGATCATGCGGCCGATAGCTGCCAACATCCAGGACCCATTCAGAGCTGCCGTCATCAGCGGTGCGGATGCAGGTGAAGCCCAGATCCCTGTAATGATCACGGACGAGTTCGTTCTTGTCGGTTGGTCTGTAGATGCCGAGAACCTTCTGGATGCCGTTTGCCTGAGCGGCTGCCATGATCTCGTTGAGAACGGCCAGTTCGACGCTTCGTTTCAGAACGCGGCAGCTCATCAGCCATGTGTCAATCTGCCAATTGCCGTCCAGGGGGCGGCAGATGATGACACTGATCATGCCGTTGTCGCCGAACTTGTCTGTCAGTCGCACCTGCAATGTGAAGAGCGTCGGGTCATTTTGCATGGCCTCTACGTCGGCTTCCGAATAGCGGCGAGTCGTCAGGTTGAACTGGTTCGACTTGTTGATGAGTTGGGCAATACGCGCCCGTCCCATGGCATTGAATGGTGCGAAATGGATGACCATCTGGAGAGACCGCAGATAGGTCGGCAGATCCGCTGAGGCCTGTTCCAGGGCGGCGCGAATGCCATTGGCCTGGTATTGGCCAGCCCGCAGACGGTCTTCTTCCGAAAAGGCCAAGGCCTCGAAATAGCCGGCGTGCAGCAGCATGTGCGGGAAAAAGGCAGGATCCTTGGGGAGTTCGGGCACGGCGACCTGGGGCAGGGTCTGGCGTACCAAGGCCCGCTCGGCCGGGTTGTCATCCAGAAACACGAGGGCATCGAGGCCGATGTTCAGCGTTTTCGCTATTGCCACCAGATTGCTGGCCTTGTCCTGCCAGTTGGCCTGAAAGACGGCGATGTGTTCTTCCCGCAGCAGCATGTCCGGATGCTCGCGAAAAGGTTTGCGCGCAGTATCGTCATTGTTTTTGGAGCTGACGGCCAGCACGATGCCGCGCTGCCTCAAGGCCAGAGCCGAGCGTTGCAATTCGAGATGGGCCTCGCCCGTTGCTGATCCGTTGCCGATTTCGATGCCGTCAATGCCGTCGTCTCCGACGACGCCACCCCAGACGGTATTGTCCAGATCCAGCACCAGACACTTGCGTGCCTTGCCCCGCAGGCTGGCGACGACGCGGGCGACATGATCGGCGAACAGCGGGACGCAATCCATGCTGAACGGTATCTTGGCCAGCAGCCACTGCGGGGCATCATGCCAGGCCGCGAGACCTACCGCCTCGGCCAGGGACGCCACATCCAGCAGGACATCAGGCGTGTGCTCCAGCGATTGAATCAAGGCGGCGTTGTAGGCCTGCGCGAAGGCGCGTTCCGTTCCGGCAACCCTGGCGTCCAGATGGCCAAACAGCGGGCAGGAAGGCGGCGCCAGCGTGGTCACGATGACGGAGGCACCAGTCCGCCGCAATGCACTGCGAAGACTGTTGGTCTGATGTATGGCCTGCTCAACGGCCGCCTGCATCGCTGTCGCGCTGCCCAACTCCTGGGGGCGGGGGAAAAAGCGGTGATCGAGGTACAGCAGCACCGCATCGGCCTCGAACCGGTTCACTTCGGAGGTCGGGTCCAGTGCCTGCTGCATCACCTGACCATAGGGCGGGCCGAATACTTCCATGGCAAAGCCATGGCGTGCACCGCTTGCAATGAGGGGCGGGAGCAGGAAATCGACGGTGGTGCTGCTCAGCACAGCCAGTTTGAATGGTGTGAGTGGTACCAACGTGTCCAAGCGCTGCATGGCACGGGCCAACTGCCCCAGCTGTGTCAGATCCAGTGCGTGCGTGGCCAGGAAGCGTGCATCCTCGCCGTTCGCCATGCTTTTGCACCGGGCGCGGAAATCGTCTGGTGCGTCGGGCAACCAGGGCAGGGCAGCGAGGTGTTGCATGCTGGGGACTAAATCTGGGCTAGATCTGGGCTTCGATCAGGGCGACCAGTTCGCCAACGTCAGACAGCCCGCCGATCTCCGTCGTGGCAAAGCGGACCTTGAAATGCCGTTCGACGGCCAGGATCAGATTGATATGGGCCAGGCTGTCCCAGCCCGGTACGTCGGCGGCAGTGGTCTTCGCGGTGAGGTTGATGTCGTCGTTGTCCAGAACATCGCGGAAGATCTGGTTGAGCTGGGTGTAAATGGTTTCACTCATGGCACTGGGGTTGGAAAGGGACGGAGTAAGGGGTCAGCGGTCAAACTGGATTTTCAACCGGTTGAGAACTCGTCGTTCGAGCCGGTAGAGCGGGGTCGTCTGGTACTTGGTACGCAGGCTGGCGCGCAACCACTGAAGACGGTTTCGCCATGGTGACGCTTGATGCGCCCCCAGGGTGCGGTAGGGCGGAGTGAAACCTGCATCCGCAGCGAGAGCCGCCTTGGGCAGCAGAATGGCGTCGTCGATCTCATGGTCGAGCTGGTAGAGCAGGGACGGGCGCACATGGCCGCGCTGCACTTCGTCTTCAACGAAGGCTCTGGGTATCACGTCGTCCCGCACGGCCTGCCTGAGTGTCCGCACCCACAGATAGCCCAGCGGATTCAGGTGCGATACCCAAGGCTGCATGTTCATGTCCGTGTAGTGCAAGAGGGCGGTTTGTCCTTCCTTGTAGGCTTCCAGTGAATTCCAGTCCGGCTCGATGTCCGCACGGGCTCTGGCAAGCGAGAACTCATACATCAGTTGCTCATAGCTGAGCGTCCCCGCGTCCAGCTGGTCCACGATCTCCCGGATGTTCCACCTGAGTTGGCTGCAGTCCATGAGCATCACGCTGTATTGCGGTTTCCGGCCGCTGGCAGATGTCGAATAGGCAGCCAGCACATCGGCGTCCCCGAGGGGCCGACGCCAGAGATCGGTGATGTCCTTGAACACCAGCATGTCGGAGTCGAGGTAAATCGCACGGCCGGCATACCCGCAGACCTGCGGAATCAGGAAGCGCTGGAAGGAAAAGGGGGTGCGTGGCTGGCTCTCGGGGGCGCGCGGCTTCGGAATTGAAATGCCGACGTCGCACAACGGGGTGACAGTGACGGTGGTGCTTGCGTGCTGCCTGATGGAATACTCAAGCACCTTGACCGGAAGCGCCTCGCTGGCGCTGGACGCCACATGGATGCGGATCGGTGTTTCCATGGCCAACGGCGCGAAGTCCACGCCGGTTCGTGTGAGTATCTTGGCGAACGATTCGAACTGGCAGTCGAAGCTCTTTCGACGGTTAGTCAGCAGCGAGACGTCAATCAGATCAGCAAACTCGGTACTGTAGGCATTCCCTCCGTCAATGCCCAGTGAACGGATTTTCCGGACACCCGCTGTGGCCAGCAGATCCAAGGCGGCTTCAGCGCTGAAGTAGAGTGCTGACACGGTGGGAAAGTTGCCTTGACGATGGGCGGAAGTCGACAGGTCATACCAGCACAGGCGGTTCTCCTGCGCCAGCTTCTGGAGCATTGGCTCACGCAGGAGCAGGTCGGCAAGCCCGAGGTTGCCTGGCTTGTTGTCAAAATGGGGGAACCAGGGAAGCACGACGGCGTCTGCGCGATGCAGGTCATGGGCGCATCGTTTGAAGGCATTGAAATCGATGAAGTGGGCGATCGCGGCATGCTCGAACTCGCGAATACTGTCATTCAGTGTCAAGACCCTGAAACGGGAGCAGTCGTAATTCCGGATGGCTGAAAAGCTGGGCCCCTTCCCGACGATCAGCCACGGGCTTTCTCGCCATGTGTCTGAACTGAGGAAGCGTTCAAAAATATTCTGCATCCGGAGGGTCACGCTACACATGAATCAGTGGGGGCATCTCGTTGGCCAGATTACTGCGGTGAGAAGCGAATCAACGTCTGGCCTTTGTGGTTCTTTTCCATCTGCTCGTGCACGGCATGCCAGCCGGTTTCCCGGGCAAGCGACTGCAGGGTATCAAAGCGGTAGTGGAAGGGGTCCTTGAAACCGTATGTCAGTTTCTTGCCGGATTTCCCGTAGGACTGGGAAGTCCACATGTTGTCGACGGTGTTGAAGTAGGTGGCGAAAAAATTGCCCTTGGGGGCGATAACTTTTCGCATCTCGTGAAGGCATTGGCCGATCTCGTTCCAGTACAGGTGGGTGAAAACCGAGTGCGCCCAGATGATGTCCGGCTTCCAGGGAAGCAGGCCTTCGAGATTGAAATCCCCGCCCCAGAAAAGACTGGGTTCGCGAGCCCGATCCACCTCAGGCAACAGATCCCAAAGCCAGTCTAGTCCCTGCCGCGAGACATCGAGTCCGGCATAGTGGCCGTGTTGAAGGTAAGGGATGACGTGCATCGCCAGCCGTCCTCCACCGGGGCCAAGCTCCAGCAATCGGGAGTCCGCCGCAAGCCCCAGTTTCTTCAATGTCTCGAATTGCCAGAGTCCTGATCTGTCTTCGCGATCGTATTTGTGGGGCAGCGTCATGAAAGACGACGATCGGGGGACGAATCTTTCTGGTTTCAGCGCAAGTCGCAACTCATCGTTGGCGTTGACTTCCCTGATGTCGAAGTTTTCCATGGTTTGTCTGTCGTGCATGAAGGACGGTGCGGATACTTGGTCTTGCCGTTTGCGCAGCGCCTATTTTTTGAATCCAAACATGTTGATCATGGCCGGGGCCAGCGAATAAGCCTCAACCGTTTCGCCGGCCTGTTTGGCCTCCTTTCTCGCAACCTTGTCTTCTCGTGATCTGGGGCGATAGAGGAAACGGTTCATCTTTTCCAGGTTCTCGTCCTTCAAAGACATCCGGTCGTCCTGCTCCAGCGTGGTGACCGTGGAGTACTTGTAGTCGAGGAAATCGATATCCGGAAACAGGTACGTCACGGCTTCGGGGGTGAATCGCCAGAGGTCGCCGGGATAGCCGTGATACCGGAAGACAAACGGCACCGATACAAAGAGTGCGCCACCGGGATTGAGGAGGGCACTGATGTTCTTGCAGGCGCTGAACACGTCTGGAATATGTTCCAGAACGCTGACGCAGAACACGGAATCGAAGGTCTTGTTCCGTAGGGTGGATTTGACGACTTGCAAGGGCGCCGTGATGTCCAGTACCACATCAACCCCTTCGCCTGCCGATATGTCGCACCCGATCAGTCTGCTGCGAGGCAATTTCTCGGCGAGGAATTCGCGCAAGCCCAGATACGCATGTTCCTTGTATCTCTTTGCTCCTACTTCAAGAACATCAGAGCCAATGTGCTTGGCGTATTTTTCAATCCATTCGATCACGTTGATAGAAGCCATTGATTTTCCTATTTGGACGATTGGTCTCTTCTTCTCTCTGCTCAGCTTAGATGCCGGTTAGACATTTACGTTCTCAGAAGGCTTTCGCCTTAGGTAACCCTTTGGGTTTGTCGTCAAGATAAAACGCTCTCGTCTCATGTCCAGTTCGAACTGGCTGCCCATCTCACGGAGGAAATTTCTCGCGGCCTTCAGTGGACCGCCGCTCGAATAGGCCTCGCCAGTCTTGCTCCTGGGGTTGAGGAGATCAACTACACCATCCTCAATGATGAGGTACATGCCGGGTGTCACAAGTGGTGCATACAGTTTCAGATCGCGCTCCACCGCTTCCGCGGTATGGTCCCCGTCGTGGATCACCATGACCCGCTTTCCCTTCGAGAGATCTTTGACTTGCTCAACAACGGCCCTGTCCGAACAGTCGGCTGTAATCTTTCGAATCTTTGGGTGATTGGCCATGAAGTAATCGTGAGAAATGTCGATGGAGAGAACCTCCCCGTTGCCAATTAGCTCCAGCATCTGAGCAAAGAACAGAGTGCTGCCTCCGCAAAGGCTTCCAATCTCGATGATCAGATCAGGTTTGGTTTCGAAAATGATTTCTTGATAAACCCAGACATCTGTGACCAACTTGCGGGTTGGAATCCCCATCCAGTCGATGCTGTGCAGAAATGACTTGTCGGTGAAGTACCAATGCAAATACTCACCCAATGTCGATTGAAGACGATCCTTGTACTCATCGTCTTTGATCACGGCGTCCTGGCGCGAGAGGAGGGCTTGCCATCCAGCTGTCCAGAAGAGCTTGCGATGTCGGAAAAGCAGTGCGATTTTTCTTCGCAACGATAGCTTCTCTTCGATCCGCTTCTGTCTCGGGAGTCCAAAGCTCTTGGACCACTTTGGTCGAAGTGTTTTATTTCTCGTGTTTATCTTTGCTGACATGCTCAGTTATTTCTATTGAAGCGGCTGTTGCCTATTTGCAGAGCGTTTGTTCGACGAACAGCGTTCTTTTCACCGACACCGAAAATGAGTATCTTCATCCTGTGCTTAGGGAGGAGGTACGCGCTGCTATGCGTTGGACAGAAGGCTAGTCCATAGTAGTCTTCGTGCCAATCTGGAATCGTCAGGTCGAAGCTAAGGACGTGCCTCTGATTGGCGTGGATTTCCATCTCTTCCAGCTCATAGCAGAAGACCCCAACCTCCAAACCACTGTTGCCCCCGAACAAAGAGAAACGTCCGCCGCTAAATTTCTGATTGCGCAGAGAGATCATTTCTACGCTCACACTCAATTTATCACCGGGCCGCCGAATCAGACTACGTTGCGAATGTCTGTATTCCTCCCCATCTACCGTAATTCCCAGAACTTCCCATGAGGGCCTGTTCCGTGACTTACCTTTCCCCGCCAAAGACGAAGAGGCTTCATCATCAGCTTCGCTATCTGTGTGGTCGTAAGGGTCGGGATCGTCATCCAGCGACTGGTCGGCAGACAGGTCGCTGTATGGTTGACCAACAATGGTAGGTGGCGTCTGGGGATCGTGGGCGCTATCCGGAAGACCGCAAAGGACATCCTCTTGCGGCAACTCGTTGAAGTGGTCGATTGCCTTTTCAACGCTGAACGGGCCGTATAGCCTGCCGTGATGGAGCAGGACGGCCTCTTCGGCCACTTCCTGTATGAAACTGAAGTCGGAGCTGATGATCAGGGCTGTGCTGGCATCTATCTTTTCCTGCAGCAGCCCCCGGGTCAGCCAGCGTGCGTCGCCGATGCCTGCACTGCTGATTCCATCGACGACCAAGATGTCGGCCGGGAGTTCCAGCAGCAGCGTCAGGCCGAGTTGCTTGACGACGTAGGGGGAGAGGTTCCCCATGGGGATCCGTGCTTCCGGGTAGTCCACGCCGCAGCGGGACAGTGTTCTGTCCAATACGGCGTCCAGGAGTTCGCCATGCAAGCCGGCAAGGCTGGCGCGCAGGCGGAGGTTTTCAATCGACGTCAAGGTCGGCTTGAACCCAGCCGTAGGGCGGCTGATCAGCAGCCTGCTTCCCTGTGCCGAGACGTTGCCGCTCGTGGGCTGGAGGACACCACTGGCGATGCCGGCCAGGCTGGTCTTTCCGCTGCGATGGGCACCGATGACGCCCAGCTTCTGGCCTTTGCGCAAGCGAAGACTGACGCCGCGCAGTGCGAAGAAGGAGTCTGGCCCCGGTGTGTTCAGCAGCCTGCCGGGCAACAGCATTTCACGCAGGATGGCAGATGGCGTATCTGAGATGTCGCGGGGGTACAGCCTGCTGGCCTGGTCAAGCTCTAGAACGATGTTGGTTTCGCCTGTCATGGTCAATGGCCGATATAGGCGATGGCCAGGCGGATCTTGGCCTGGAAATAGCGTAGCCCCAGTGCCAGCAGGCACAAGGTCAGCACAAGGGGCGCCATGAGAGCGCCCGCGTCAGGCGAGACGCCTGTGAGCGTGTCCCGGAGCGGGAGAATCAGGTGGCTGAAGGGGTTGCCCTGGTTGAGCCATGCCACCGGCCCTACACTGGGCGCCGTGTAGAAAATCGGCGTTGCCAGCAGAAGTGCGTACTGAACAAAAGGCATGGCATAGCGCACGTCGAGCAGCGCCAGGCTGAGGGGCAGGGTGAAGCAGGCCATGGCCATGCCGGCGGCAACCAGGCCGCATACAACAAAAGGAAGCCAGGCGCTTGACAGCGTGAGCGGAACGTTGAACCAGAGCAGCGCGGCTAGCAGGACCGGAAGCTTGAGTGCAAAGGCGACCAGGGCGGACAGTGCGCCGGCAGCCAACAGGATCCGGGTGTCAAAGACCACTGAGCGCAAAAGCATGTTGGCGCGCCGGGCAAGCCGCATGGGTTCAAGCCAGGTGTCGGCCAGCAGTTGCCAGAGAATCAGCCCCGCCAGCAGTTGGACCAGATAGCTGCTCGATTGCCCCTCGGTGTACAGGCCCAGGTCCTTGCCCACCAACAGTGCCATGCCAACCAAGGTGAAGAGCGGCACAAGGAACCAGACGATGCCCAATAGGGTGCGGCGAAAGCGCACCCGGTAGTCGCGCATGACAAGTGACGACGCTGCCAGTAATAAAGGTTTCATTCTCTAGGTCCGGATTGCTGGCGCAGTCGTTGGACCGCAGGGCGAACCGTCATTGAGTAAAGGTGATAGGCGGCTTGGACGCTTCGCCGTGGAAGCCGCCTGAACGAACCCCACAGGTATTTGAGCAGACCTTGTTTGGAGAGCTTGCCGGCTGAGTTTCGCCTGGCGAATTTGACCGTCCGTTTCTGCAACTCGGCCGAGTGCAAAAGTCGGTACTGCTGATCCGTCAAACGGCGCTCAGGGGCCATGAAGAGCGCATCGAGCGTCAGGTCTGGCAGCGTGGGGGCATCCGTGCCCTGCGCGACAGCCTTGACGTCGGCCAACAGGGAGGGGCGCACCAGGCCGGTACGAACGTCTTCCTCCACCATGGAGAGGTCCAGGAGGCCCCGCTCGAGCGCCCGGCGCACCCAGCCGAGCCACTGCAGGCGTGTCGGCGCAAAGGCGCAGTACCAGGGCCGTTGTGTCAGTTGCAGTGCGCTGGTCAAACCGCCGGAGACCAGCCAGCTGGGGAGATCTGTCGATGTGAAGTCGGCATAGCGGCTGACCGCCTCGTAATCCGGTCTGGCGGCGACAAGTTCCTGGAACCGCTGGACTTCACTGCCCGTGTTGTCCACGGCAAACAGGTCGAGATCGGCGACGGTTGAGAATTCGCGGGTGGCCAACGTGGCGCCCCAGGGTGATGCCAGCTCAATGGCGCCCGGTACGATGTGGCCGGGCAGGAAGACCGTCAGCTGATCAGATGCCGGCTGGAGTGCCTGCAGACGCAGGACCAAGCGGCGGGACGACTCGGTTGGCACATCAGTCCACTGTCGCATGTCCTGCAATTGGGATGCCCTGACGACCTTGCCCAGCGCACGTTCTTCGAGATCGTCCGCAAAGACTGACAAGACCGCCTGCTGGGTCCTGCACGGCGTTGCGTCATCAAGCAGAAAACGGAGTAGGGTCACTGCGGCGTCCTAGAGCAGGTAGGCAAGAAAGCGCTTGTGGATTGCACCGCGCCAGATCTCCCGGAACAGCTCCATGCGTCCTACGGCACCGGCCCGGATGGCTTCCTTGAGCCACTTGCCCCAGAACCTGGTCAGCGGATGGGCAGGATTTTTCCAGGGCTGGGAACGTACATAGCTGAAGTGGGTGAGCTTGCTGTCGTGCTCAACGATGTTGAAATGGTTCCATCGCGGATCGATAGGCTGGATCTTGCCTTGGTCGAACCAGCTCAGCATCATGAAGTCACGGTAGTGGATCTGCCCCGCGGCAAGCTCGGCACGGTTGGGCACTACGTGCTGGAACATGGTGTCGGGATTCCAGTCGCGCAGCTTGGTGCAATCCATGGCCATGACGCTGGTCTGGTTGTGTTGGCCGACGGGTTTGGAGCCAAAAGTGCCCTTCGGCTGATTTACCAGGGCAATGCTGTGTTCGGCATCCAGCAGATCGGCGAGCTCATTGATGTCCGTGAAGACCAGCTGGTCTGCGTCAAGGTAGATGGCCGTGCCCTGATAGTTGTTGAGCTTGGGCACGATGAAGCGCACAAAACCAAAATTCGTTCCGCCTACCCGTTCAACTTCCTGCTTGACAGCGCGTACTTCCACTGGTCTCTTCGCGTTTTTGTGGATGGAGTATTCAAGCACTTTCTGCGGGATCAGCTGGTCGTCCTCGGTGCCGATATAAACAGTCAGAGTCATGACGCATCACCTTCTTTGGATGGTTTGATGAATTCGGAAATTATCTCTTCCACTTTGATCCCGCCCTTCAGGACTTCGTATTGGTAATCCACCATGTGATAGCCCACGATGGGTGAAAGATTCAGGACGTGGACTCCTTTGCGACGCAGGAAGTCCTGAACAATCAGTGTCCCTTTGACGTAGCTGTCGTAGTTTCTGGTCTGCCCACGCTTCAGTACTTCGTCATCACGGAACTTATTTTTGTCGTACTGCGCGTAGTGCCTGCCCCCCAAGGTCGTGCTGTCGCAGCCAATGGTGTAGATGGTCCGGGC
Source organism: Curvibacter sp. GWA2_64_110 (assembly GCA_001797315.1). Classification (GTDB taxonomy): domain Bacteria; phylum Pseudomonadota; class Gammaproteobacteria; order Burkholderiales; family Burkholderiaceae_C; genus Hylemonella. Next base: position 60,933 of record MGPC01000018.1, on the reverse strand, counting down.
ACCCATGATCCACGCGAGTTGCATGGCCGCATGCAACGAGCATCCTTCGGGGGTGTAGTACAGGTGGTCGGTGTTTTTCGACATCTCGTAGATGCGATCGATGTCGTGGTTCCAGTCGAAGAAATAGAAGTAAGGGTTGTCCCAGTCGACCACCTCGGCGCGTTCCTTGCCTGTACCCTTGACGACCGGATACTTGATTCCCGAGAAATTCGGATGCAGGGGCGCATCAATCGTATTGCCTTCACGGCAATAGGTCTGATGGTGCATCAGGGCAATCGGAGTGATACTGGGGTGTATCTTAAAGCTGTCGTTCAGTGACATGCAGATCTTGTCAGCGAGGAAATCCATGGGAAACACATTCGTGGTCGGCCCGCTTCCCACGATGTAGATTTCCTGCCCCGAATAGACGTCTCTCAGATCGCGCAGGCGCATTTACTTTTCTCCTACAACCCGCATGTCGCGGGGATCCTGCTGTTTGAACATGGCGGGCTCCTGGCGCACTTGTTTGAAGCCGCAGCGCTTGAGCAGATCGATGAGGGTGGCCGGCGTATAACCCCAGCGATGGCACATCAAAGGGTCTTTCCAGGCGGGGTCGCCATAGAGCGGCCACATGGCCAATTGGCCGTCTTTGCCTTCTGCCCGCGCCGCCCGCTCCGGCTCCTTGAGCAGCATCGCGGCTGCGGTCAGGATGTTGGGGCATTCCAGCACCAGCTTTCCACCGGGTTTCAGTATGTTCTTCCAGTGATTCAGCAGGTCTTCCGCCTCCCAGGGATAGAAATGCTCGATCACGTGGACCGACAAGATTTCATCTGCGTAGTCCGGGCTGAATTCCAGGGCACGCAGGTCTGCAATGACATCCGGCTTGTTGCCTTTGCGTGATTCGGCGAAGTCCACATTGATGTAGCCCTCCAGGATCTTGTCGCCGCAACCGAGGTTGAGGCGAACTTTCCCATCAAGCGGAGGGGGGGACCATCTGACCTTCCTGGGGCGGACGGCTTTTCCGAGCTTGCGGGCGTTCTCGGCACCCAGCAGCTTGCGGAGAGCGTTCTTGATTGCTTCACGCATTGTTGTTCCTTTGATTTTCGAGAATTCTCAGGAAAAAACCTTCGAACTGATCGGCAATATTGCTGATATGGAAACGCGGGGCTGCGTCGAGGAATTTTCGGTGAATATGCAGGCGAAGCGCATGGTCGTCGACGAGGCGGTCGAGTTGCCGTTCGAACGAGCCGGGCTGGTCTGTGAAGAACAGTACATCACCGGTATCCGTATCGTGGGCCGACATTTCCTCGAAATGGACCAGTGCCGGCGTGCCTGATCCCATGGCATTGGCCAGCTTCACGTTCGATTTGTAGCGCCGGGAAAGAAAGTTCCCGTGCGCTCCGCCGCGAGCCAGGATGACGATGTCGAGGTCGGTGTAGTTGACCGGGTTGGCGACAAACCTGATGCCTCGGTCCGAGCATGCCTGCTCAATCCGCGGACGCCATTCGCCGAGATAGTCGGCACCTTCATAGCCGATGACGGCGACGCGCTCCCTGATCGGATTCCTCTGGATCTGTGGCCAGAAGTGATGGTAGATGGTAATCTTGTCACGAACCAGTGCCCCAAGATCCTCCTGCATGCGCCGTGTGGGGAAGATGTAGCCGTCTGCGCCGATGCGTCGCCACGCCGGCGCAAACAGTTCACGGGCTTTGCTTGCATCGGTGTATTTCAGGCCATCGTCCGGTTGCGCCCACGAGTCGACAATGTCGAAGACAAGTGGTTTGCCCATCTGGCGTACCCGATCAATGACCCGAGGGTCCGGCTTTTTGACTAAGCAGACCAGGTCAGCCTGGTGAAGGTCTTTGTCGGTTGGCTGGTTGATGGCTGTCCAGTTGCTGCGCATGGCGGCGATCTGCTGTCCCCGGATTTGCCAGGCGCCTGCGGAGGAGCGGCTGGTGAAGCACACGCGGAGCGGAGATGCCGGTGGCGCAAAGGATTGCCGCAGGAATTCCAGGCCGCTGTTTCTTTCAATCTCGGGCATGAGGTTTCTCAGGCGGACTGCGGGACCGGCAGGATGTGAGGGGCGGATTTGGGCGGCATTTCGACGAAGCTGCTCAGTTGTAGAGAAAGTTGCTGTTGGCAGGAAATGGCTACATCTTCTTGAGCAAGGCTGCGGCGATCAGCCCCAGATTCCCAAGCAGGGTCTGCCGATGGATGCCCGACCGCTTCAGACCAATCAGCCGTGGAATCAACCAGCTCTTGCGAGCCAGGGCGAACCGATCGAGAACTTTCTGGCTCTCCGGGGTCAAGCGCTCATACATTTTTTGGAGCGCCTGAATGTTCCGGTCATTCCATGAGCGGAAGCGGCCATTCCAGATCATCCGGATGCGCTTGCTCCGGGCGGCCCAACTGGAATTCATGCCGACCAGATTACCGCCATGCTGGCGGTAACGCAGCGAGGGTATTGGGTCGTAAAAGACGCGCCCGCCACAGCCGCTGACAACCATGTAGGTCCACCAGTCGTGTGGAACGCCGTTGGCGCTGTCGCTGGTTTCAATCAGCAGCCGGCGTGCGGCGGCGTTGAATACCATGGTATTGCCGCCGCCAACGTTCTGAATCAACGCATTGGCAAAACACGGTGGACGCTTGAACAGTGGGGAGAAGCCGAGGCTTCGGTTGTCTGCGTCGACGATCTCGGTGCGTGAACAGTAGACGGCAGGAACGCCGGCTGGCACAGTCCGCAGCCATTTCAGGGCACGTTCAAGTTTGTCCGGAGACCAGATGTCGTCCTGGTCCGAATACGCATAGTAGTCCGCGTCGATGTCCGCCTTGCAGACCAGCGACATGAAGTTGATGGCAAAGCCTTCAGCCGGACCCATGCGTATGCGGAGGCGGCCGTCGCCCCACGCCCGCTGGTAAGCCTCCAGGATGGCGTGCGTATTGTCTTTCGAGCCATCGTCGGATGCCCAGACTTGCCAGTTGAGGTGGGTCTGGGCTGCAATCGACTCCAGTTGATCCGACAGGTAGCTCTGCCCGTGATAGGTGCAGAGCAGAATGGCCACGCGGGATTGGATTTGACCTGGCTCAAGGCCGGGGAGCGCTGCCTTGGGTTGCTGCTGGCTCCCAGTCAAATTCGCGGCTGCTTTTGGCTGCGGCGAGGGCATGTGCATGCCTCCGCTGCAGCCTGTCGCCATATCCATTTTTTTCAACAGTGCTGTCCCAGTTTACACATGGTGCGTCATTATCAGGTCTCTGGTGGAGAGGAGGAGGATCGAACTCCCGACCTTCGCATTGCGAACGCGACGCTCTCCCAGCTGAGCTACCCCCCCACAACGCTATCATTCTAACCAGCGTTTTTTCTCACGCCAACAGGAAACACCATGAAAAACACCCTGATCTCCGCTCCGCTGCGCCGCGCTTTGACGGTGGCTGCGGCCACGGCAGCCCTGGCTGCACCCGCCCTGGCGGCCGACAACATCAAGGTCGGCCTGCTGTCCACGCTCTCCGGGCCGGGCGCGGGGCTGGGCATCGACATCCGTGACGGCTTCCAGCTGGCGGTCAAGTTGAATGGCGGCAAGCTCGGCGGCCTGCCGGCTGAGGTGATCGTGGCCGACGACCAGGCCAGCCCGGACGTGGGGCGCCAGACCGCTGACCGCCTGGTCAAGCGCGACAAGGTCGATTTCATGACCGGCATCGTGTTCTCCAACGTCATGCTGGCGGTGGGCGCGCCGACCTTCGCTGCCAAGACCTTCTACGTCAGTGCCAATGCCGGCCCGTCGCAGTACGCCGGTGAGCAGTGCAACCCCTACTTCTTCAGCGCCTCCTACCAGAACGACAACATGCACGAGGCGGTGGGCAAGACCGTCACCGACAAGGGCTTCAAGCGTGTGGCGCTGATCGCGCCCAACTACCCGGCGGGCAAGGACGCGCTGACCGGCTTCAAGCGCTTCTTCAAGGGCGAAGTAGTGTCGGAGAGCTACACGCCGCTCAACCTGCTGGATTACGGCGCCGAGCTGTCCAAGCTGCGTGCCGCCAAACCGGACGCCGTCTACATCTTCCTGCCCGGTGGCCTGGGCATCAACTTCATCAAGCAGTTCGTCGGTGCCGGCCTGTCCAAGGACATGACACTGTTCGGCCCCGGTTTCTCGGGCGACGAGGACGTGATCAAGGCCGTGGGTGAGCCCATGCTGGGCATGTTCAACACCTCGCAGTGGGGGCATGACCTCGACAATGCCGCCAACAAGAAGTTCGTCGCCGCCTTCGAGAAGGAATACGGCCGCCTGCCCACGCTGTATGCGGCGCAGGGTTTCGACGCGGCACAGCTGATCGGTGCCGCCGTGCGCGACACCAAGGGCAAGGTGGACGACAAGGCCGCCGTGCGCAAGGCACTCGAAGCTGCCAAGTTCGACTCGGTGCGCGGTGCCTTCAAGTTCAACAGCAACCACTTCCCGGTGCAGGATTACTACCTGCGCGTCATCACCCGCGACGCCAAGGGCCGCATCACCAACCGCACGCTGGGCACGGTGTTCAAGAACCACGCCGACGCCTATGTCGGCAAGTGCAAGATGGCGGCCAACTGAGACGAACGGGTCGGGCTGACTGTCGATGACCGGCATCCTCATTCTGGAGCAGGCCTTGAACGGCCTGCAGTTCGGGCTCATGCTGTTTTTGCTGGCAGCGGGCCTGACGCTGGTGTTCGGCATCATGGACATGATCAACCTGGCGCACGGCTCGCTCTACATGGTGGGGGCCTACCTGGTGGCCGCCGCCACGGCAGCCGGCGGCTCGTTCTGGCTGGGCCTGGGGGCGGGCATTGTCGGGTCAGCGTTGTTCGGTGTGCTGCTGGAGCTCACCGTGCTGCGTCGCCTGTACCAGCGTGACCACCTGTCGCAGGTGCTGGGGACGTTTGCCATCCTGCTGATGTGCAACGAGGTCGTGCGCTTCATCTGGGGTTCGCAGCCGGTGTTGCTGAGCCCGCCCGAATCGCTGGCCGGCCCGGTGGAGCTGCTGCCCGGCTTTGACTACCCGGCCTACCGCCTGCTCATCATCGGCGTCGGGCTGGCGGTGGCGCTGCTGCTGTGGGCGCTGATCACGCGCACGCGTCTGGGAATGCAGGTGCGCGCCGGTGCCTCCAACCGCGAGATGGCCTTGGCCATGGGCACCAATGTGCGCGCCTTGTTCACTGCCCTGTTCGGGCTGGGCGCCGCCTTGTGTGCCGTGGCCGGCGGCATGCTCGGGCCGCTGCTGGCAGTGCAGGTGGGCATGGGCGAAAGCATCCTGATCCTGGCTTTCGTTGTCATCGTCATCGGCGGCATCGGCTCGGTACGCGGCGCACTGCTGGGAGCCTTGTTGGTCGGCGTGGTCGATACGGCCGGTCGCACGCTGATTCCCATGGTCTTCGGTGCATTGCTCGGGGCCGAGGTGGCCGACAACGCCGGCCCGGCGGTAGCCTCCATCCTCATTTACGTGCTGATGGCCGCGGTGCTGTTCTGGAAACCGAAAGGCTTGTTCCCGTCCCATGGCTGACACACCGTTGGACTCTGCAACGCCGCGCCGTGGTCTGCTGGACCCTGCACTCTCGTTGCGCTGGTCAGTGCCGCTGCTGGCCGTGCTGCTGGCGTTCCCGTTGCTGGCGCCACTGGTTGGCGGTGATTTCTACCTGGGACTGGCCGCGCGCATCCTGATCTTTGCGCTGGCGGCCACCAGTCTGAACCTGATTCTCGGCTTCGGCGGCATGGTGAGCTTCGGCCATGCGGCTTTCATCGGCGTGGGCGCTTACACGGTAGGGGTGCTGGCACAGGCTGGCATCGATTCCGCCTGGGTCGTCTGGCCTGCCGCCATGCTGGTGGCGGCGCTGTTTGCGGGAGTGATTGGCGCCATCAGCCTGCGCACGCAGGGCGTGTACTTCATCATGATCACGCTGGCCTTCGCACAGATGCTCTACTACCTGGCCATCTCCTTCAAGGCCTATGGCGGCGACGATGGCCTGTCTCTGCCGGGGCGCTCGCAGCTTGGCCTGGGCCTCGATCTGGCCGACGACCGCACCTTCTATTACGTCACGCTGCTGCTTGCAACGCTGGCGCTGGTCCTGGTGTGGCGTTTGCTCAACGCGCGTTTCGGCCATGTGCTGCAGGCCATCCGCGAGAACGAGACGCGCATGGAGGCCATCGGCTTCGCGGTCTACCGCTTCAAGCTCACGGCCTTCGTCATTGCAGGCGCCCTGGCGGGCCTGGCCGGCGCACTGCTGGCCAACCTGGGCAGTTTCGTCAGCCCGTCGATGATGCAATGGAACCAGTCGGGCCTGCTGATGGTGATGGTCATCCTGGGCGGTGTCGGCCATTTGTGGGGCGGCGTCATCGGCGCGGTGGTGTTCCTGCTGCTTGAAGAGGTATTGAGCGGCTACACCATCTACTGGCAGTTCCTGCTCGGTGCCGCGCTGCTGGCCGTGGTGCTGGCTGCGCCCAACGGCTTGATGAGCCTGCTGCGGCGAAAGGATGCCTCGTGAGCGGCGCATTGCTCCAGGTCGACGGTCTGCTCAAGCGCTTCGGGGGGCTGGTGGCCACCGACCAGGCGCAACTGACGGTGCACGCGGGCGAGATCCACGCGCTGATCGGCCCCAACGGCGCCGGCAAGACCACGCTGATCCAGCAACTCTCGGGTGCGTTGGCGCCGGATGCCGGCCGCATCGTGTTCGATGGCGCCGACATCATGCCGCTGTCCATGCATGAGCGCGTGCATCGCGGCCTGGCACGTTCGTACCAGATCACCAGCATCTTCAAACGCCTGTCGGTGCTCGACAACGTGGCGCTGGCGCTGCAGGCGCGCGAGGGCAGCAGTTTCCGCTTCTGGCGCGCCGCACGCTGCGAACGCAGCCGCTACATGGAAGCGGCGGCAGTGCTGGCGCGCGTGGGTTTGGGCGAGCAGGTGCACCAGCTCGCCGGCGCGCTGTCGCATGGCCAGCAGCACCAACTGGAAGTGGGCATTGCGCTGGCGACCCAGCCCAGGCTCTTGCTGCTGGACGAACCCATGGCCGGCATGGGGGCGGAGGAGTCCGAACGCATGGTGAACCTGCTGCAAAGCCTGCGCGGCCAGACCACGATGCTGCTGGTCGAGCACGACATGGATGCCGTGTTCCGGCTCGCCGACACGATTTCCGTGCTGGTGGCGGGCCGGGTGATCGCCAGTGGCGCGCCACAGCAGATCCGCAGCAATCCGGACGTCCGGCGTGCCTACCTGGGCGATGACTTTGAGGTGCCTGCATGAGCGCGCTGCTGGAAGTCGAGAATCTGGAAACGGCCTACGGGACAAGTCAGGTCCTGTTCGGGTTGAGTTTGCATGTCGCGGCCGGTGGTGTGGCCACGCTGCTGGGCCGCAACGGCATGGGCAAGACCACCACGGTGCGTTCCATCCTGGGCCTGACGCCGCCGCGCAGCGGCACGGTGCGCTTCCGGGGCGAGCGTATCGACGGCCTGAGCCCGGACCGCATCGCGCGCATGGGCCTGGCGCTGGTGCCCGAAGGGCGCCAGATCTTCCCCAACCTGAGCGTGAGCGAGAACCTGCGCGCCTTCGCCGCCAACCGCAATGCCAGCCGTGAGCCCTGGACACTGGAACGGGTCTATGCGTTGTTTCCCCGTCTGGCCGAACGCAGCCGCAACATGGGCAACCAGCTCTCGGGCGGCGAGCAGCAGATGCTGGCCATCGGTCGCGCGCTCATGACCAACCCGCACCTGCTGATCCTGGACGAGGCCACCGAAGGCCTGGCGCCACTGATCCGCGAGGAGATTTGGCAGTGCCTGGCCGCCTTGCGCGCGCAGGGCCAGAGCATCCTGGTGATCGACAAATACGTGCAGCGGCTGATCGAACTGGCCGACCAGCACACCATCATCGAGCGCGGGCGGGTGGTCTGGGCCGGCAGTTCGGCACAACTCGCGGCCGACCCGGGCTTGTGGCACCGTTACATCGGCGTTTGAGCATGGCCAATCGTCAGCCCGGCAGCCGATGTCGATGGGGCGGCTATTCCCATCCAGGCCTTCAGGAAAAGGGAAATCTGGCCTAATTCTTGCGGATCAAGGCCATGTCTTGATTTCCGAATACACCATGCGCACCCATCCTCCATTTTCCGACTGCTCCGGCCCAGGCCAAGTGACTTGGCTGCAGCGCGGTCTGGCGTGGCTGGTTTACACGGGACTGCTAATGTGCCTGTTGGGGCTGATGCTGAGCGCGAAGGCCTTACCCGTCATGGCCTTGCATGCCGCGCAAGCGCAGGGTGAAGCGATGCCGGCTGCGGCGGATGGGGGTGTTTGCAGCGCGACCCAACTGCCGGGGTCCTGCGCCGAAGCCGAGCCAGGCGATTGGGCTGACCTGGACATCCTGCCGGCTGTGGGTATGGTCATGCGCGTGGTACGTGTCTTGCAGCATGTCGAGACCCGCAGTCCATTGATTCAGATGGGTGTGCAACCTCGTTTGCCGCCGCCGCGCAACTTGCGCTGAGTCTTCTTCTGCTTCTTTTTTGTGCTTGCGAGGTGAACCGGCCAGGCCGGAGCGCCTCCGTGAAGATTTGCCTGAGATGCCTTGCGTATGAGATACCTTGTCCATTGGAAAACCCTTGTCTGCCTGCTACTCTGGCCAGCGATGCATGCTTGGGCGCAGCCGGCTTCCGCGCCAGCCGTCATCCAGCTGCCCCAGGGCAGGCCTTCGCTGACCTTGCCGGAGTTGGTTGGCACCATTCTGGTGCATAACCCCGGTCTGCAGATCGCTCGACGTGTCCAAGAGCAAGCTGCAGCCGGCGCCACCACCGCCGGCGCTTTGCCCAACCCGAAGCTGGAATGGAGCGATGGGCGTCAGTATCCTGTCGTGGCGACCGGGAACAGCGGGGCGGTGACAGGTTGGGGCGTGTCGCAACTGATTGAAAATCCGGCGCTGCGCAGTGCGCGTATGGCTGCCGCGCAGCATGGCTTGCGCAGCAGCGAGGCGCAAGTCGGCCTCACCCGTGCCGAGCTGGTGGCCCTGGTCCGCAGCCGTGCCTATGAATATCTGCTGAGGCTTGAGGAAGCACAGGCAGCCGTTGAGGAGCTGGCCTTGTTGGAGCAAACGCGTGAGCGCGTCCGTCTGCGTGTGGAGAGCGGGGAAGCCGCGCGTTACGAAATCATCAAGGCCGATGCGGAGTTCATCAGCGCCCGTCAGCGCCAGCGCAGCGCACAACTGGCGGTGGAGCAGGTGCGCATTCGTCTCAATCAGCTTGCTGCCGGGCAGTTGCCGCCGGGTTGGACTTTGCGTGCAAGTTTGGATGATGCGTTGCCGGCACTGCAGCGCGAGCAGCTGCGTGAGCAAGTGCAGTCGAACAATCCTGAACTCGTCGGCTTGCGTGCGGAAGTGGAGCGCAAGCAGGCTCGCGTGCGCGAGGCCAGCGCGGGCCGCTGGCCCGGCGTGGAGTTGCGCTATACCGAAATGCGCGATCCGGACAACCGCCAGGGCGTGCTGGGCGCCAGCATCCAGATTCCATTGCTGGACCAGCGCCAGGGTCCGCGCGCTGAAGCCGAGGCCGAGTTGACGCGGGCGCGCACCCGGCTGGACGGACGGCAGATGGAGTTGCTGCTGCAACTGGAGGCGGCCTGGTCCGAGCTTGAAATGGCGCGCCTGCGTGTCGAAGCGCTGGGCACCGGTGCCGTGCGCGAAGCCGAAGCAGCCTTGCGCGTGGCCCAGGCGGCTTACCGTTTCGGCGAGCGCGGCATTCTCGACGTGCTTGATGCCCAGCGTGTGCTGCGCACGGTGCGTGCTGACCTGTTGCAGGCCCGGTACCAGGTGCAGGCCGCTGCGATTGAAATCGATGTTCTCGCCGGCCGCCATGCGGTCCAACCCTGAATTTGAACGAGTGCTTTCATGAAGAAGAACCTGACATTCCGTCCTGCCGCCCTGGCCGTGGCACTGCTGGCCGTTGCCGTGCTGGGTGGTTGCGGCCCCAATTCAAGCCAGCCGGCAGCGCCGGCTGCCAGGCCGGACCCCAATCTGGTGACGGTGAACGCCGAGATGGCACGCAATTTCAAGGTCGAGTCCTTGGCAGTGCAGACCTTGGACACCGTGCAGGAGATTACTGGCCGCATTGAGGCCAACGACCTGTTGGTGACCCGCATCGGCGCCTCGGTGACGGGGCGCGTCACCGATGTGCTGGCCGAGGTGGGCACCCGCGTGCAGGCCGGCCAGGTACTGGCGCGTGTGACCAGCCCCGAACTCACCAATGCCCAGCTGTCTTTCCTGCGTGCCAATTCCGCGACCTCTCTGGCCGAGCGGGCCGTGGAGCGGGCGCGTCAGTTGATCCAGGCCGACGTGATCGGCTCGGCCGAGTTGCAGCGGCGTGAAGCGGAATTGTCGATTGCACGTGCCGAATTGCGCGCGGCGGCTGATCAGTTGCGCCTGCTGGGGCTGGCAGAACCGATGATTGAGCGCCTGCGCGATAGCGGGCAACTGGCCTCGTTCGCGGGCATCAATGCCACCCGTGCCGGTGTGGTGATCGAGCGCAAAGTGAGTCAAGGGCAGGTGGCTCAGCCGGGAGACCCCTTGTTCACCATCGCGGACCTCTCCAACGTCTGGGTGGTCGGCGCCTTGCCCGAACAGGCGGCCGGTTCGGTTCAGGTGGGGCAGCAAGTCGAAGTGGAGGTGCCGGCCCTGGCGCAGCGCAAGTTCAAGGGCAAGGTGGTGTTTGTGAGCGACACCATTCACCCCGACACGCGGACTGTCACGGTGCGGACCCAGGTGGACAACGCCAACCGTGAACTCAAACCCCTGATGCTGGCCACACTGCGCATCACGGGCCAGACCTCGCAGCAACTGGCGGTGCCGGAAGGCGCTGTGGTGCGTGAAAACGACCGTGATCACGTGTTTGTGCAGCTGAGTCCTGGGCAGTTCCGTTTGACGTCGGTCGAGCTGGGACCTGTCTCGCGGGGCCAGCGTCCGCTGCTCAAGGGGCCGGTCGAGGGCGCCCCCCTGGTGGTGGAGGGCTCTTTCCATCTGAACAACGAGCGCAAGCGCGCCGAACTGGAGTGACGCCATGCTGACCTCCCTGATCCGCGGCGCACTCACCCAGCGCCTGGTGGTGGTGGTGCTGGCGCTGGTGTTGTGTGCCTTCGGCTTGCGCGAAGCCACTCGCCTGTCGGTGGATGCCTTTCCCGACGTCACCAACGTCCAGGTCCAGATTGCGACCGAGGCCACCGGTCGCTCGCCGGAAGAAATCGAGCGCTTCGTCACGGTGCCGCTGGAGATCGCCATGACCGGCCTGCCTGGCATTGTGGAGATGCGCTCGCTGAACAAGAGCGGTCTGTCCATCATCACGCTGGTGTTCACCGACAAGACGGACGTCTACTTTGCCCGCCAGCTGGTGATGGAACGCCTGATGGAAATCGGCCCCAACATGCCGCCCGGCATCACCCCGGTGCTGGGGCCGGTGTCCACCGGTCTGGGGGAGGTCTACCAGTACACGCTGGATCACCCCGATGACGGCCAGCGCGCGCTGACGCCGGCCGAACTGGCCGAGCGCCGCATCGTGCAGGACTGGGTGGTGCGGCCGCTGCTGCGCTCCATTCCCGGGGTGGCTGAAATCAACTCCCAGGGCGGTTACGTGCGCCAGTACCAGGTGCTGGCCAAACCCGACCGGTTGCTGCACCACAACGTCTCCATTGGCCAGGTCTACGAGGCGATTGCCAACAACAATGCCAATGCCAGTGGTGGCATCCTGCCGCAGCGCGCCGAACAATACCTGATTCGTGGTGTCGGTCTGATCCGGACGCTGGACGACATTGCCAACATCGTGGTGCGGGAGCAGAACGGGGTGCCGCTGTATGTGCGCGACCTGGCGGAGGTGACGCTGGGCCACGAGGTGCGCCAGGGCGCCATCATCAAGGGGGGCTACACCGAGTCGGTGTCGGGCATCGTGCTCATGATGCGCGGCGGCAACGCCAAGCAGATCGTCTCGCGTGTCAAGCAGCGTGTCGACGAGATCAACCGCAAGGGCATGCTGCCGGGCGGTCTGCAGATCGTGCCTTATTACGACCGCACCGAGCTGGTGGATTCCGCCTTGTGGACGGTCGGCAAGGTGTTGATCGAAGGCATTTTCCTGGTGGTGGTGATCCTGTTCCTGTTCCTGGGCGACGTGCGTTCCAGTCTGATCGTGGTGGCCACGCTGATCATCGCACCGCTCGCTACCTTCATCATGATGAACCGCTACGGCATTTCAGCCAATCTGATGTCGCTCGGCGGTCTGGCGATCGCCATCGGCCTGATGGTGGACGCCACCGTGGTGGTGGTGGAAAACGTGTTTCACCGGCTGGGGCTGGCCCCGGCCGGCGCTTCGCGCGTGCGCGTGATCCTGGACGCTACGCAGGAGGTCGCCACCCCCACCGTTTTCGGCATTGTCATCATCATGCTGGTGTTCCTTCCGCTCATGACGCTGCAAGGCATCGAAGGCAAGATGTTTGCGCCGCTGGCGCTCACCATCGTCATTGCCCTGGGGGCATCGCTGCTGGTCTCGCTGTTTCTGTCGCCGGTGCTGTGTTCCTACATCCTCAAGGGCGGGGCCGATCACGACACGCGTTTCATTGCCGTTCTCAAGAACGCCTATCTGAAGCTGCTGGATCGTGCCTTGTCACGCCAGCGCGCCACGCTGGCCGTGGCGGTGGGCCTGCTGCTGGGTTCGCTGGTGCTATTCCCGTTCCTCGGCAAGTCCTTCATGCCGACCATGAAGGAGGGTGCGCTCACGCCGCAGATCAACCGGGTGCCCAGCATTTCTCTGGACGAGTCGATCCGCCTGGAGATGGGGGCCATGAGGTCGATCGCCGAAGTGCCCGGTGTGCGCATGGTGGTGTCCAAGCTCGGGCGCGGCGAGTCGCCGGCCGATCCGGCCGGACCCAACGAGTCCGATCCCATCGTCCTGCTCGACCCGAAGTCGAACCGTACGCAGGACGAAATCGACGAGGACATCCGCAAACGTCTGTCCACCATTCCCGGGGTGCAGATCGTGCTGTCTCAGCCCATTTCCGAGCGTGTGGACGAGATGGTCACCGGCGTGCGCTCGCAGCTGGCGGTCAAGATCTTCGGTGACGACCTGGCCGATCTGCGCCGTGTCTCGGAACAGGTGGCCCGGCTGCTGCGCAGTGTGGAGGGCGCGCGTGACATCCGCATCGAACGCTTGTCGGGCCAGCAGGCACTGACCATCGACATCGACCGCAAGGCCATTGCGCGTCATGGCATCAACGTGGCCGAAGTGCACAACCTGATCGAGACTGCCATCGGCGGCAAGGAAGTCAGCAAGCTGTACGAGGGCGAGCGCCGCTTCGGTATCGCGGTGCGCTTCCCCGAAGGGGCGCGCAACTCGGTGGAGAACATCCGCAATACCCTGCTGCGGGCCCCCGATGGCGCCCTGGTGCCCTTGTACTCGGTGGCTACCATCGAACTCCGAGACGGCCCGGCCCAGATCAGCCGCGAGAGCGCCAAGCGCCGGGTGGTGGTGGGCGCCAACGTCGAGGGACGTGACCTGGGTGGCTTTGTGGAGGAGGTGGAACGCCGCATCGCGGCCGAGATCCAGCTGCCCGAGGGCTTTTACTTTGTCTTCGGCGGCCAGTTCGAAAACATGGAGCGTGCCATGAGCACGCTGGCTGTGATCGTGCCGATCACGATTGCCGCCATCTTCTTCCTGCTGTTCATGCTGTTCAAGTCGATCAAGCTGGCGACCCTGATCATCCTGGTGCTGCCTTTCGCGTCCATCGGCGGTGTGATCGGACTGGCTGTCACCGGCGAGTACCTGAGCGTGCCGGCCTCGGTGGGCTTCATTGCCCTGTGGGGCATTGCCGTGCTCAACGGCGTGGTGCTGGTGACCTCCATCCGCCGTCTGCGTGATGACGGCCTGGACGTACTCAAGGCCGTTCGCGAAGGTTGTGTGCAACGGTTCCGTCCGGTCATGATGACCGCCACCGTGGCCCTGCTGGGGCTGGTACCCTTCCTGTTCGCCACCGGGCCGGGCTCCGAAGTGCAGAAACCACTGGCGGTGGTGGTGATCGGCGGCCTGATTTCATCGACATTGCTGACGCTGGTGGTGCTGCCGGCGCTGTACCGCTGGTTTGACGACCACAACCTTGACGCCTGAGGACGACAGACATGAAAGAAATGAAGGAAATCCGCGCCATCGTCCGCCCCAACCGCCTGCCGCTGCTGCGCGAGGCGCTACGGGGCATTCCCAACTTCCCGGGCCTCACGCTGACCAAGGCCGAAGGCTTCACCGCGCCAGCGGCAGTCGGCAAACGCACGGTGAAGGAAGAGCTGACCGACTACACGCCCAAGGTCATGGTGACCGTGCTGGCCAACGATGCCATGGTGGAGGAGATCCGCAACACCATCATCATGATCTGCAGCACAGGTCAGATCGGCGACGGCATTGTCTGGACGGTGCCGATTGCCAGCATGCACCGCATCCGCAACGGCTCGGACATGCTGGCTGAGGAGTAGGAAGGTCGCCTAGAAGCGGTACGCGCCCATGAGCCAGACGCGTGGCTGTTGCTGGCGGGTGTCCGACGTCGCTTCGCCACCTTGCAGGCGCCATGCCAGCGAGAGGTCCAGATTCCAGCCTCGGTAATCGACGCGCACACCCAGACCGTGGCCGGAGAGAAAGCGGCTGGCGCTTGAATTGGCATCCCACGGCTGGGCATTGGTGTTGATCTGGCCGGCATCGTAGAAGACATAGGGTGCGACCTGGCCCATGGCGTAGCGCAACTCGACTTGCGTCATCCAGCCGGTGTCGCCTGACGCTTCGCCCATCGGGTAGGCCCGCACGCCGTAGACGCCGCCCAGTCCCATGCGCTCCGAAGAATCCAGGTTCTTGTTGGTCCATTGGCTGGAGTAGCGGCCATACAGTGTGAAGGCACCGGGCAGCTTCTGGATGCGCGAAATGTCCAGGTTGAGCTTGCTGAAGCCACCGTCCTTGCGGGCCGTGGTGGCGTCCTGTGAGGCTAGACCACCGTCCAGGTAGAGCTTGCCCACGGTCCAGGTGAGGGCGCCGTAGCTGATGCCGCCGCCGCCCATGCCGTCGCGGTGGTCGAAGCGCAGCGACAGCGGCAGCGTCTGGCTGGACTTGCTTTCGAGCGAACCGGTATTGCCGTAGCGGTCTTCCAGGAATTTCTGCTGGTACGCCAATGAGACCGTCAGGTTGGAGGGTTGCGACCGGTACAGCGGGTAGCTGGCCTTGGCGGTCCAGATCCGTGCCGAGCCCGTGGCGTCAAGGTAGCTGAATTCCTTGCCCAGGGCATAACGGGTCTGGGCATAGCCGAACTGCCCGCGCAGGCCCGAACCGCCCAGAGGAAGTTCATAGTCCAGTGAACCCAGCCACATGCCGGCATCGGTGGTAAGGCCGTTGATGGAGAGGTGGTCACCGAAGCGCCAGGGGCTGTTGACGTGCAGTGTGGCGCGTGCACGCAGATCGCCGGTGTAGCGATTGCCGGCGTTGTCGAGGCCGACTTCACCGTCGTAATAGGACTCCCGCTGCACGTCCACCGTGAGGTCGCCGCTACCCACCTCGCGTCCCGGCTCGATGGTGGGCCGGATCTTCACACCCGGCAAGTCTTCAAGGAGCAGCATGGTGCGCTCCAGGCGCTGGCTCTCGATCAGCGAACCAGGCTCAAGCGCGGCCAGGAAGGGCAGCGGCGCGTCGGCGGGAAAGGCATCTCCGGCGGGCAGAACCCGGCCGTACCGGCCTTCCAGGATATCGATGCGAAGCTGTCCGTCAGCAAAAGCCTGGGCCGGCACGAACACCCGCACGAAGGGATAGCCGCGTGCGCGATAGAAGGCGGCGATGCGCTCGGCTTGCGTCCACAGTCCGGCAAGGTCGAAGTCCTGGTTCAGGGCGTCCGAGATGATCGCCGTCAGTTCGGCTGCGTCGAAGACGGAGTTGCCGGAGAACGTCACACCCTTGAGTCTGACCTTGGGGCCACCGGGAGGCACGTCGACCGCGCCGCGTGGAGTCTCGATCAGCAAGGGTTGGCTTGGGGTTGGCTGCTGCGGCGGCGTCGCCAGTTGTTGCAGCGTCTGGCCCGCGTCGGGTGCGATCTGCGCCTGCACCGGACCGCCGACATAGGCCAGGGCCAGTGATGTGTATAGGAGTGTCTTTTTCATCGGGTCTTCAGGGGTGACGGGCCTGACCTGGGTTCATGCGGGGCATTGGAAGCCTTCGCAGACGAGGCGGGGCCTGCCGGTCACTCGTTCCCGTTCCTTTGAGGGAGATTGATGAAGGGGGTGGTGTTGATGCCGCCGTTGAGCACGAAGACGTTCGTCGGCCCCAGCGTGCTGCGCGGCAGGTAGCTTGTGCCGATGCCTTCCTCGGTCAGGCGCTTGGTGCCGCCGTCTGCGATCGACGCCGGCGTGTTGTCGACAAAGACGTAATTCAGGCCGTTAGGCGTGCCCAGCGGTTTGGCGCTAGGACGCAGGTCGATGTTGGCATCCGCAAACTGAGGTACCAGCGCCGCTTTCGGCATGTACTGCTGGGGCTCCGGTTTGACCTCGGCTACGGCTGCCGGTGTGGCTGCCACGCCGGCGATGGTGAGCGCACCGTTGGTGTAGCTGATGTTGTAGTTGGAGGAGGTTAGGCCGCTGGGGGTGAGGGTGTAGCTGCCGGCGTTGACGGCGCCCTGGCTGGAGCTGCCCCAGGCGAGCGAGCCGCCAAGCGCGTTGGCATCCTCGTTGTTGACGAAGCCGGAGTAGCTCACGCCGTTGCCGCCGCTGTAGGCCTGGCCGTCGTAGGTCTTGCTGGCGTTGTTGGCGGTGACGGACAGGGCTGCGGGCGTGATCGTCAGGGCCGAGGCATTGCCCGTGGCCTGCACGAAGACATAGTTGCCGTTGTTGGCCGTCAGACCGTTGCCGGTGAGGCCATAGCTGCCGACGTTGCTGCTCTGGGTGGCCGACGTGCTGAAGGCCAGACTGCCGCCGAGCGCGTTGGCGGCGTTCTGTCCGGCGACGAAGCCGGTGACCGTGCCGCTGAAAGCGGGGTTGGCCGAGCCGTAGGTGCGCGAAGCGGCGTTGGTGGTGATGGTCAGCGTGGCCGGGTTGACGGTGAGCGCGCCGTTGGTGTAGCTGATGTTGTAGTTGGAGGAGGTCAGGCCGCTGGGGGTGAGGGTGTAGCTGCCGGCGTTGACGGCGCCCTGGCTGGAGCTGCCCCAGGCGAGCGAGCCGCCAAGTGCGTTGGCATCCTCGTTGTTGACGAAGCCGGAGTAGCTCACGCCGTTGCCGCCGCTGTAGGCCTGGCCGTCGTAGGTCTTGCTTGCGTTGTTGGCGGTGACGGACAGGGCTGCGGCGGTGATGTTGGCGCTCAAGGGGCTGGTGACGCCCGCAATCTGGTAGTTGCCGGCGTCGGCGCCGGACAAGGACAGGCCGCTGAGGCTGGCCGTGGCGGCCTTGCCGTTGCCCGCGTTCGGGTCGGCAAAGGTGCCGCTCGCCGCGCTGCCCGAGAGATTGACGGTGTCCGAACCGATGAGTCCTGCCAGCGAGGCCGTACCGCTGAGGGTGGCGTTGGTGTTGCCGTCATAGACCTTGTTGTTGGCCGACAGGCCGTTGATCGTGAGCTGTGCGGGCGTGATGTTGGCGGTCAGTCCGCTGGGCTGGACCAGGGTGTAGTTGCCCGCGTCTGCACCGGACAGCGAGTACCCGCTGACCGACACGGCTTTGCCGTTGCCGACATTCTTGTTGGCGAAGCTGGCTGATACCGTGCCGACATTCAGGGTGAGGCTGTCGCCCGTGTAGGCCTTCTGGTCGGAGCTCGTTCCAGCGCCAGGGGCGGCGTAGTTGAAGACCGGCGTGCCGGCGATGGTGGCGCTCGTGTTGGCGTCGTAGAGCTTGTTGCTGGCGGTCAGACCGCCCACGGCGATTTCCTTGGGCGTGATGTTGGCAGTCGCGTTGACCGTGGTCGAACCCAGCGAGTAGTTGCCGGCATCGGCCCCGGACAGAGAGACGCCGGTGGCTGTGACCGTCTTGCCGTTGCCGACGTCCTTGTCCGAGAAGCCGCCGGTGGCGTAGTTGAAATTGACCACGTCCCCGGTCAGCAGGCCGGAGGCGGTCAGTGCGGCTGCTGTCGTGCCGTCGTAGACCTTGTTGGCTGCCGCCGGCGTCAGAGCCTTGGGGGTGATGGTGTAGCTGCCGTCAAGGTAGTAGCTGACGGCGTACGACGACCCTCCCGACGTGTAGGTCGTCGGATTCAGACCGCTGGAGTTGAGCTTGAAGTAGGTGGCAGCGTTCTTGCTGGGCGTGGAAAAGCTCACGCTGCCCAGGGACGAAACGTTGAAGCCGACCGGGCCGCCGAGCGAACTGAGGCTGATGCCAGTGGCATCGGTGTTGGCGTCGTAGACCTTGCCGCCGCCGGCAGAGATGGAAACGTACAGAGGCAGGGTCGCCATGTTGACGACGTCGTAAGCTGCATAGAGGTAGCTGTTGTTGGCACCGGGCACCTGTAGGTAGCCACAGTTCGGGTAGATGGCGCCACAGCCGCTGTTGGGAGGGCTGTAGGTGTAGGTGACGGCCTTGGTATTGCCGTTGACCTTGATGACCAGGTGGGCTACCGAGGGTGCGACGAAGTGCAGACGGTCGTAGCTGCCGTTGTTGATCAGCCCCAGGGCGCCGTCGTCACCGCCGGTATTGACGCCATTGAGCACTATGCGTCCGGTACCGCTGCCGGTGCCGATCCGGGTCAGCGTATTGGAGTTGGCCTCGACACCGAAACCGAAATTCTTCAGGCCATTGGAGCTCTCGCCGGTGATGAAAAGATCACCGTCACCGCTGAGGATGGTCACGCCCGATTTGACATAGACGCCGCCTTTCACGCTGCTGTAGGAGCCGCCAGCCGACAACAGTGAACGCCCGTTGATGGTGATGTCGCCGCCGCTGGAGGTGATCGACCGGTTCTGTTGCACCACCACGGCGGCGTTGCTGGCGTCCAGATTCAGTGCATAGCCAATGCCGTTGGTGCTGGTTCCTGTGCCGCCGCCGATGAGGATGTTGCCGCCATTGGCGCTGAGGTTCGCATTGATATCCACGCCGCCGGTGGTGGCGCTGGCTGCGTTGGCAGCGCTGAGGGTGATGTTGAGCTTGCCCGCGCTGGCGCCGATGTCACTGTTGACGACGATGTTGCGATCGGCACGCAAGGTGAGGGTTGCCTCGCTGCCGCTGGATTTGGTGATCGCGCTGGCCACCGTGATGTCACCGTTGCCGCTGACAGCGGACCCGCCGTAGCTGGTGTTGGAGACGGCAGTCGTCACTGTGACGCTGGTATCGCTGTTGAGTGCGGCGGTGATTGTGCTGGCGGCCGCGGCGTTGATGGTGTAGTCGTACGGGTCGATCAACCAGGCGCCGCCCTTGCCCTGTGCCGCCCCGGCGTTGACCCGTAGGTCCGGCATGGTCTCGACGTAGGCTGCCGAGGTTTCGATGAAGCCACCGTTGCCGCCGCGGGGGGCAGATGCGTCGAGCGTGCCGCCCACTTCGATGCGGTCCTTGTCCATGCCTCCGAGGAGCAGGATCTGACCCTGTTCGCCCGTGACCAGGGTTCTGGCTTCGATGACACCGGTGCTGTTGATGACGGTGCTGGTCAGTTCACCTACGGCTTGTGCGGTCAGGAGAATCTGGCCGCCGTCGGCGCGAATGGCACCGCCGTTGGCAATGAGCGCGTCAATCGCACCTTGTTCCACTTTCAGCTTGACCGGCCCTCCCAGGTCCAGCGTGACCTTGCTGCCGGCACCCAGCAGAACCTGTCCCCGCTCGGCCGTCAGTGTGCCGGTGTTGGTGATCTGGGCCGCGATCAGCGCCACGGTGCCGCCACTGCCCTGGTTGCCCACGGCCGTGATGTTGCCCTGGTTGATGATGGCGTTGGAGTTCGTCCCGGCGAAGGTGTAGTTGCCGGCGAGAAAGTCGGCATTGCTCATGGCGAGTGTGGATGCCACGATGCCGCCCACATCCACCTGAGCCGTCGGGCTGAAGAGGATGCCGTTCGGGTTGAGCAGAAACACCTGGCCGTTGGCCTTCAGCGCGCCCTGGATCACCGACACATCGGAGCCGATGACGCGGTTCAGCGCCACCGCCGAGGTCGACGGCTGCACGAACTGCACCGTGTTGCCAGCGCCGATGGAGAAGCTCTGCCAGTCAATCGCCAGGCGGGCGGTGGACTGGGTGACCGTCATCGTGCTGCCGGCGATGGCGATGCTGCCGCTGCCGGCGACAACATTGCCGCCGGTGGGCAGTACCGACTGCGCCAGGGCCGGGCTCAGACCGGTCAACCCCAAGCCACCGAGTACCAGCAGGCTGGTGGCGACGGACTTGCTCTTGCCTTGGCCGCGGGCGGTCTCTGCAACGGCTTGCCAGACGCCTAGGACACAGTTCCAGATGACGCGATACGAGTGATTCATGGGGACCTCTCAATCGCAGTTTTGCAATCAAAGCGCGCTTATAGATAAAAATGCCAAATACAACATTTCCATCTTAAAAACACAAAGAGGCCGAAGGCTCTCAAATACTCTCAAGATTGAGAGCCTTTGAATGCCTGGAAAGAGAACTTGCGGGAAGGTGGCGTGTCAGCCGTTGACGGTCCGCTCCTTGAGCGGCAGGCTGAAGATGAAGACCGTGCCACGCGGGAGGTTGTCTTCGGCGTGGATGCTGCCTTGATGGCTGCGGGCGATGCTGTGCACGATGAACAGGCCAAGGCCACTGCTGGTTCTTTCCCCACGGGGCCAGCTGTCACTCTTGCTGTAGTAGCGCTCAAAGATGCGCTGTTTGTCCGAAGCCGGAATGCCTGGCCCCTGGTCGGCCACCTGCAGCACTGCCGCGCCCGGCTGGCTCTGCAGCTCGACGACGACGCCATGGCGTTTGCCTTCACCGTAACGCACGGCGTTGTCGATCAGGTTGTTCAGTGCGATGGTCAGCAGGGCCGGATCGGCGTTGATCCAGACCGGGGCCGCCGGCAGTTGCACCCGCAGCCATGGCGCATCGGTGTACAGGGCCGCCACGCCGGCCACCAGGTCTGTCAGGTTGATGCGCTTGTGGCGAGGCGTCAGGCTGCGTTCGCGCACCCGGTCCTGGTCGATCAGGTCATTGGTTAGATGGATCAGGCGTTGGCTGGCTTGGCGAATGTTGTCCAGTCTTGCCGTCACGTCCGGCGGTATCCGGGGTTCCAGGTAGCGCAGCGAGTCGAGCGAGGCTTTGATCATGGCCGCCGGGGTCCGGAACTCATGCGAGGCCATGGACAGCAACTGCCGCTGTTCGAGTTCGGCCTGGCGCACTTGCTCGAGCGCCTGCCGCATCTCCTGCGTGCGGGCTGTGACGCGCTCCTCCAGCTCCTGGTTGCGATTGGCCAGTTGGGTCAGCAGTTGCTGCCGTGTCTGCGCATGGAGCACCTGCGTCTGGCGGGTGCGGTCGATCAGCGCGAACTGCAGCGCCACCAGGTACAGGGCGCCGGCTACCTGCCAGCCGTAGAAGGAAAACAGCGTGAACGGCAGCCAACCCATGTTGGCCACGATATTGACCACGGCCAGGCCGGTGTAGATCAGGTGCGGTACGCCGAACAGCAGGGCCATCCGCTGCCGGCGCAACATCTGCCGCAGGATGCTCAGCCACACCGCACCCGTCAACGGCAGGCTGACAAGAAACAGCCAGCTGGGCACGAACATTGTGTCGAACAGCAGGCCCACGGCCATGGCCACCAGCACCAGCAGCGGCCAGACCACGAACAGGCGGTGCAGCCAAACTGACAGCTGGCGGAAATCGAACAGGTAGGTGGCAACCAGCAGTGACATGGCCAGGCTCAGACTGCCCAGCGCATTGGTGGCGATGTTGAACCACTCCAGGCGTTGCAGTGCGAGGAAGTGGTAGGCCAGGCCGTCAATGAAGAACCACAGGCCGGTGGTCATGGCCACATAGAGCAGCCACAAGAGATAGACCGGATCGCGCATCAGCAAGAACATGGCAACGGTGAGCAACAGCAGGCCCAGGCTGCCAGCAAACACGGAGCCAAGCACCAGGCTTTCGTTCACGGTCATGTCCACAAAGCGGTCGGGCCGGTACAGCGTGACCAGCGCCGACTGCGTGCTGGTTGTCTGAATGTGCACCAGCACAATGGCGCGCGCCTGACCGAGCAGTGACAGCGGAAAGGCCGGCTTCAAGGCCGGCAACGGCGCGATGGCGCGCGCCACTTGGTCACCAGCCTGGCCGACACGCTGCAGTGTGTCGTCATTTGTGGTCAGGTAGACCGTGACGCGGTCAAGGTAGGCGGGGCCGACTTCCAGAATGGCCCGCTGCTGCGGCCACGCTTGCAGGTCGAGATCGAAGGCCAGCCAGACGTCGCCGCCGCGATAGCCACGGCCCAGGTTACCTGGCACCGGCTCGAAGCTGCCGCTGCGGTAGGCGCTCAGCGCCGCTTCGGCACTATCCAGACCCACGCCACGGGGGCTGGCCTGCAGCCGGCCGGCCAGGGACAGGCTGGCGGTCTCGGCGTCGGGCATAACGGTGGCCGTCATGGCCGCAACCGCGGCGGTGCCGAGCAGCAGCAGACAGCACAGCAACAGGCGACAGTATCTTGATACCATGGGCACTCCTATTGTGAACCATGGGACTATGAAGGACGAAGGTTTTACGGTGTCGGTGGTCGAAGATGAAGCGGTGCTGCGCCAGGAGATGGCGTTTCAGCTGCGCCACAACGGCTTCGCGGTCGAGACCTTCGAGTCGGCCGCCGCCTTCTACCGCTACCTGGCTACCCACCCGCGCACGATTGCCGTGCTCGACATTGGCCTCAGCGGGGAGGATGGCCTGTCGGTGTGTCGTTATCTGCGCCAGCACGATGAGCGCATGGGTATCGTCTTCGTGACGGCTCGCAGTCTGCGCGAGGACCGGCTCGAGGGGTTGGCCAGGGGTGCGGATGCCTACCTCGTCAAGCCTGTCGACATGGATGAGCTGATGCTGATCCTCAAGCGGCTGGCCGCGCGCTTTGCGCAGGACGACTCAGCTGCTGCACCGGCAAGGGGGGGGGGCGGTGGTTGGCAGCTTGATCCGTTCAGCGGCTTCCTGCTGGCGCCCAACCAGGCGCGGCTGCGGCTCTCGATGAACGAGCAGCAGGTGTTCAAGGCCCTGCTGGCCAGATCCGGAGAGGTGTGCCGCACCGGCGAGCTGGCGCTGGCGATCGGCTTCAATCCGGACGAGGTGGACAAGCACCGCATCGAGGTAATCGTCAGCCGGCTGCGCAGCAAGGTCGAGCGCGAATGCGGCTTGGTGCTGCCAGTGCGCTCGGTGCGTGGCCAAGGCTATGTACTGGAGCTGGTGGCTTGACTGCCGCACCGACTCACAGCATGCCGTTGCGCTGGGCCAGTTCGACGAACAGGCCGGACTGGTCCAGATTGCTCAGGCCGTGCTCGACGCCATCGGCGTAGAGCTGCTCCAGCAGGCTGGTGATGGGGGCCGTAAAGCCCAGGCCGGCAGCGGTGTCGAGCGCGTTGCGCATGTCCTTCAGCTGAACCGTCATGCGCCCGCGCGGCTCGAAGTCGCGCTCCACCATGCGCTGGCCGTGCACCTGCAGGATGCGGCTGTCGGCAAAGCCGCCGGTGATGGCTTCCTTCACCTTGGCCATGTCGGCGCCGCCCTTCTCGCACAGCAGCAGCGCCTCGGCCACGGCGCCGATGGTGATACCCACGATCATCTGGTTGGCCAGCTTGGCCAGTTGACCCGAACCGCTCGGCCCCACATGGGTGGCACGGCCGAGTGCCGCGAACACCGGGCGGGCACGCTCGAAGGTGCTGGGTTTGCCGCCGGCCATGATGGCCAGCGTGCCCTGTTCGGCGCCGATGGTGCCGCCGGAGACCGGCGCATCGACGTGGGTGATGGCGTAGTGGCCCAGGCGCTCGGCGTGGATGCGTGCCTCGGATGGTTTGATGGACGACATGTCGATCACCACCGTGCCCGGGTTCATCGCATGAGCGACGCCGGCGTCGAACAGCACCGATTCCACCACCTCGCCGTTCTCCAGCATGGTGACGACCATTTCAACGCCACGCACGGCCGCGGCGGCGGTGTCGTGCACCGTGGCCAGCGGAGCCAGGCGCTCGGCCTTGTCACGGCTACGGTTCCAGACATGGACCTCGTGGCCGGCTTCGCACAGGCGGCGTGCCATGGGAAAACCCATCAGACCGATGCCCAGAAAGGCAAGCTTCATTTCTTCACTCCGGCAAACATCTGTTCCATCTCGCGCCGCACCCGGTAGGCGTGGGTGTTGGTGTCCATGGCCACATCGGCCCAGCTCAGGCTCTGGCCCTTTTTCACCGGTCGCACCAGTTTGACATTGTGCGCCAGGCCCAGCGGCAAGCCGCCCATCTGCAGCGAGGTGCTGGCCGGCAGCAGCTTGCCCCACACGGTGTAGCCGCCCTCGCCGTCGAGCATCTCGCCAGGCTGCAGGTCACGCTTGGCGGTGGCCACCACGTCGGCGTTCCAGCCGCTTGCCACGCCGGTAGGCTCGCCGCGCAGCGCGACCGAAGCCACGGAAACGCCGACTTCCAGCCCGATCAGGTGCCAGCGCTTGTAGAGCGTGAAGTAGCGGCCCGTCGGGTCGGTGTGGGCGTTGTACTCCTCGAAGCAGTTCTTGATGTACTCGGTCTCGGCTTCCACCGTGACCCACACGCCCATGCGGATGTCGTAGGGGATCTTGCGGCCGTCGGTTTCCAGCGAAGAGATCACCTCCACCATGCCCTTGCGCTCCAGCACGCCGCCTTCGCTTTTCGGGCGCGTGACGTAGGGAATGTCCTCCACGCTGGCAGGTGGGTAGAGCAGGCCGTTGCTCGGCACGGTCAGGCCGGTGGCGTTGGCGACAGCGGTGCTCTCGATCGAAGGCTTGGAGCCGTCGAGGAAACTGTTGAACATCTTGGGGTTGAGGCCGCCGCGCGCCGCCTGCTCGGGGGTGAGGCCGTAGTTGCCCCACACCGTCTCGGGCGTCGATTCGCTGAAATGCGGCAGCCACTTGTGGCCGCGTCCGGCGGCCACCACCGGAAAGCCGCAGGTGCGGGCCCAGTCCACCAGGTCGCAGATCAGCGCCGGCTGGTCGCCAAAGGCCAGCGAATAGACCACGCCGGCCTGCGCCGCGCGCCGCGCCAGCAGCGGGCCACAGAAGGCGTCGGCCTCCACCGTGACGTTGACCACATGCTTGCCATGGGCAAAGGCCTCCAGGATGTGGTCCACGGCGGCGATGGGCGAGCCGGTGCACTCGACGATGATGTCAATCTGCGGCTGTGTGACCACCGCCTTCCAGTCGTCAGTGATCCAGGTTGCTCCTGTTTTGATAGCATCTTGCGCAGATGTGGCGGCGCTGGAGGCCGGATTCCATCCCACGCGGGCGAGGTTGGCGCGGGCCGCCTCGGGCGACAGGTCGGCAATCGCCACCAGCTGCACGCCCGGCGTGCGCGGGATCTGGGCCAGGTACATGGAGCCGAATTTGCCGGCGCCGATCAGACCGACGCGCACCGGCCGCTGCTCGGCGGCGCGCTGTTGGAGTTTGGCATGCAGGTTCATTAACTAAGAATACAGCGACTTCACTTTCTCAGGGTTTCCCCCTGTCGCCGGCTTGGCGCCGCCTGGCAGGTGGTTTGTGACAAGATCACGTCCTGCACAAATGGCTGGAACAGATACAGGAGATAGTGAATGACTGCTTGGGACAAACAATGGCTCGACCGCATGTACAACAACCGGGCACTGGTGCCCGAGCATGCGGCTCACTTCGCCCAATGGGCCGATGCTTCCGAGGATGCGCGTGAAGCCCATGTGCACGAGAAAGACATCGCCTATGGCGACGGGCCGATGGAGACGCTCGACGTCTTTCCCCGCTCGCATCTGGCACCGCAGCCGGCACCGGCTGCCGGTGCGCCGGTGGTGGTGTTCATCCACGGCGGCTGGTGGCGCTCGCTCGACAAGGCCGACCACTCCTTCATCGCGCCTGTCTTCACCAACCAGGGCGCCTGCGTGATGATGCCCAACTACGCGCTGTGCCCGGCGGTGACGATTCCGCAGATCACGCTGCAGATGGTCAAGGCGCTGGCCTGGGTCTGGCGCAATGCCCGCAAGTACGGCGGGGATCCGAACCGTATTTATGTGGTGGGCCACTCGGCCGGCGGCCACCTGGCCGCCATGCTGCTGAATTGTCTCTGGCCGGCCTATGCCAAGGATCTGCCGGCCGACCTGGTCAAGGGCGCGCTCTCCATCTCCGGCGTGTACGACCTGGCGCCGATCATGCACACGCCGTTTCTGCAGGATTCGCTCAGGCTCACGCCTGAGCAGGTGCGCCTGGCCAGCCCGGCGCTGTTGCCGGCGCCGAAGCGCGGCGTGCTCTACACCGTGGCCGGCGGCAATGAAAGCGCCGAGTTCATCCGCCACAACCAGCTGATCCGGCAGGTCTGGGGCAAGAAGGTGGTGCCGGTGTGCGAAACCATTCCCGGCAAAAATCACTTCAGCGTGCTGGAAGAGTTGACGGCGCCCTGGACGCACCTGCACCAGTTGGCCAGTCGGTTGGTGTTTGGCAAGGCCTGAGGTCTGCGGCGGAGCGAGGCCGTGTTTCCGGGGCCGCGATGCGAGGCAAGAGAGAAGAGAGCTTGCCCGCGTCAGTGGGGAAGACCCGTCGCCGGGTGATCAGCGGCGATAGAGCCGCTCGATGTCGGACGCGAAATAGGCCGCCAGGTTCTTGCGCTTGAGCTTGAGCGTGGGGGTCATCAGGGTGTTCTCGCTGGTCCACGGCTCCAGCGTCAGGGCGACCGCCCGGGGCTGCGCATAGTGCGGAAACGAAGCGGTGAGTTGGCGGATGCGCTGCAGGGCCGCCTCGCAGGCGCTGGGCGCCAGCAGGCTGTCCGGGGCATCCGCTGCCAGGTGCAGTTCGGCGGCCAGCCGCGCCCAGCCGGATTGGCTCAGCACCACGATGCAGGCGATGAAAGGCCGGTTGTCGCCGAACGCGTAGGCTTGCTCGAACAGCGGGTCGCTGGTGATGGCGAGTTCCAGGTCCGCGGGGGCAATCTTCTCTCCGGTGGAGGTGACGATGATTTCCTTAAGGCGGCCGAGGATGCGGATGCGTCCGTTCTCGATCGCGGCCTGATCGCCCGTGCGCAGCCAGCCGTCGACGAACGCCGCCGCCGTGTCTGCCTCACGCTTCCAGTAGCCGCGCATCACGCTGCGGCTGCGCACCTGCAGCTCCTGGTCGTCGCCGATACGCACGTCCACACCGGGGAGCGGGCGGCCCACGGTGGCCGGGTCGTTGTCGTCCAGCGCATTGGCGGACACCACGGGCGATGTTTCCGTCATGCCGTAGCCCTGCAGGACCGGCAGTCCCAGCCCCAGAAAACAATGGGCGATGGGTTGCGACAGTGCGGCGCCACCGCTCACGGCCACGCGCAAGCGGCCGCCGAACTGCGCCAGCAGCGGTGTGGCCACCAGTTTGTCGAGCAGGGGCCAGACCAGCGCATCCAGCCAGGCGGGCACGCTGCTTTTCAGCGGCAAATGCTGCGTGCGGCAGAAGCGACGCCAGCCCACCGCCTGCGCCCCTTCGAACAGGCGCGACTTCAGTGCCGATCCGGCCAGCATGTTCTTGAGAACGGCGTACACGCGCTCGTAAATGCGCGGCACCGAGATCAGGATGGTGGGCCGCACCGTCTTCAGGTCTTCAGGCAACAGCGCGACCGAGCGCGCATGTGCCACGCAGCAGCCGCTGGCGATGGGCAGGTAGTAGCCGGCCGTGCGCTCAAAGGTATGGGACAGCGGCAAGAACGACAGGAAGACGTCCTCCGGTACCGGGGCCACGCGCTGGAGCGTGGCCTTCACGTTTTCCAGGATGTTGTCGTGGGTGAGCATGACACCCTTGGGCTTGCCCGTGGTGCCCGATGTATAGACCAGCGCGGCCAGTTCATCGTGCTCGGGTGCGCGCCGGGTGCGCGATTCACTGGGGGGCGTTTTTGCCGCAAGCGCCAGCCAGTCGTTCAGAGAGAGCACCGCCGGCTCGCCCGCGGATGGTGGCATGGGCGCGGCCGTGTCTACGATGACCACCTGGCGCAAGGAGGGCAATGCCGTGCCGGTGGCGGCAATGGCCTGCCACTGCGCTTCGGACTGCACCACGAGCAGCGCTGCGTCGCTGTCGCTCAGGATGTAGGCGATGCTGGCGGGGTTGTCGAGCGCATGCAGGGGCACCGGCACGCAGGCCTGGGCGAGTGCTGCCTGGTCGAAGCAGACGGCATCCAGCCCATTGGGCAGCAGGATGGCGATGCGGGCGCCGCGCGGCAGCTGAAGGTGTTCCAGCGTCTGCGCCACGCGTTCCACCCGCTGCCCGACAGCTTGCCACGAAATGGGGGTCCAACTGCGAGCGATGTCGTCGTACTGCAGGTAGGCGGCAGTCTGCGGGCTGAGCGCCACACGCCATGCCAGGAGCTCAGCCAGGGTGCGCACGTCGTCCAGCGTGCGTGGAAGACGTGTATCAGTCAAAGGAGACATAAAAGTGGGAAAGTGGCAATGGGGCAGACGGGATTATCTCCCTGCATGCTGCGCGGCTGGTGCTACGCACGGGGCTTTTCCTTTTCAGATTTGAAGCCCGTGCACGACAGGCTTTCTACAATGGCGACATGTCCTCTGTTTTGCCGCCGTCCGGTTCCTCTCCCTCCCTGTTCGCCACCCCCGCCGAATCGCCGCTGCTGGCCAGCCTGAACGACGAGCAGCGCGCTGCCGTTACGCTGCCGCCCGAGCATGCGCTGATCCTGGCCGGCGCCGGCTCGGGCAAGACGCGGGTGCTGACCACGCGCATCGCCTGGCTGCTGCAGACCGGGCAGGTGTCGCCCGGGGGCGTGCTGGCGGTGACCTTCACCAACAAGGCGGCGCGCGAGATGATGACGCGCCTCTCGAGCATGCTGCCGGTCAATGTGCGTGGCATGTGGATCGGCACCTTTCACGGCCTGTGCAACCGGCTGCTGCGCGCCCACTACAAGGCGGCCAACCTGCCGCAGACCTTCCAGATCCTGGACACGCAGGACCAGCTCAGTGCCATCAAGCGCCTGTGCAAGCAGTTCAATGTGGACGACGAACGTTTTCCGCCGAAGCAGTTGCAGTGGTTCATTGCCGGCTGCAAGGAAGACGGCCTGCGCCCCCACATGGTGGAGGCGCGCGACGAGGACACGCGCAAGAAGGTCGAGCTGTACCAGCTTTACGAAGAGCAGTGCCAGCGCGAAGGCGTGGTCGACTTCGGCGAGCTGCTGCTGCGTTCCTACGAGCTGCTGCGCGACAACGACCCGGTGCGCGAGCACTACCAGCGGCGCTTCCGCCACAT
Source organism: Curvibacter sp. GWA2_64_110 (assembly GCA_001797315.1). Taxonomy (GTDB): domain Bacteria; phylum Pseudomonadota; class Gammaproteobacteria; order Burkholderiales; family Burkholderiaceae_C; genus Hylemonella. The sequence continues at coordinate 31,625 of MGPC01000018.1, read as the reverse complement.
CCTGATCGACGAGTTCCAGGACACCAACAAGCTGCAGTACGCCTGGATCAAGCAACTGGCCGGCCAGGACAACAGCGGCACGCTGCGCCCGGACGGCGGCGCGGTGCTGGCCGTGGGCGACGACGACCAGAGCATCTATGCCTTTCGCGGGGCGCGCGTGGGCAACATGGCCGACTTCGTGCGCGAATTCAAGGTGCAGCACCAGATCAAGCTGGAACAGAACTACCGCAGCTACAGCAACATCCTGGACGCCGCGAACGAACTGATCAGCCACAACAAGCACCGCCTGGGCAAGAACCTGCGTACCGACCAGGGACCCGGCGAGCCGGTGCGTGTCTATGAGTCCACCAGCGACTTCGCCGAGGCGCAGTGGATGGTGGACGAGATGAAGCAATTGGTGCGTGAAGGCATGGAAAGAAAAGAGATTGCCGTGCTGTACCGTTCCAACGCGCAGAGCCGGGTGATCGAGACCGCCCTGTTCAATGCTGCCATTCCCTACAAGGTGTACGGCGGCCTGCGCTTCTTCGAACGGGCCGAAATCAAGCACGCGCTGGCCTACCTGCGCCTGCTGGAGAATCCGCTGGACGACACCAGCTTTTTGCGTGTGGTCAACTTCCCGCCGCGCGGCATCGGCGCGCGCAGCCTGGAGCAGCTGCAGGACGCGGCGCGCGCGGCCGGCTGCTCGCTGCATGACGCGGTGAGCACGGTCAGCGGCAAGGCCGGGGCGAATCTGGGCGCTTTCGTGGCCAAGATCGACGTGCTGCGCGAGCAGACGCAGGGCCTGACGCTGCGCGAGATCATCGAGCTGGTGCTGGCGCACAGCGGCCTGATCGAGCACTACCAGACCGAACGCGAAGGCGCCGACCGCATCGAGAACCTGGAGGAACTGGTGAACGCGGCAGAGAGCTTCGTCTCGCTCGAAGGCTTCGGCCGCGATGCCGAGGCGCTGCCGCAAGAGACGGCGGCCGAGGCCGCGCCGGATGAGAGCGGCGAAGTGATGTCGCCGCTGGCCGCCTTCCTCACTCACGCCGCCTTGGAGGCCGGCGACAACCAGGCGCAGGACGGGCAGGATGCGATCCAGCTGATGACGGTGCACGCCAGCAAGGGGCTGGAGTTCAACTGCGTCTTCATCACCGGGCTGGAGGAAGGCCTGTTCCCGCACGAGAACTCGATGAGCGACTTCGACGGGCTGGAGGAAGAACGGCGCCTGATGTACGTGGCGATCACCCGCGCGCGCCAGCGCCTGTACCTGAGCCATTCGCAGACCCGCATGCTGCACGGCCAGACGCGCTACAACATCCGCAGCCGCTTCTTCGACGAGCTGCCGGAAGAAACGCTCAAGTGGATCACGCCGAAGCACCAAGGTTTTGGCTCCGGCTTCGATGGTGCTATCAATTCAGGAGCTGGTCGCTCAGGATGGTCGGGGGTTAAAGGCCAATTTGACTCTGATTTTTCGAGCAGCCGAAACGCGCCCGAGCCGGTGTCGAAAGCGAGCGAGAGCACCGGCCTGAAGGTCGGCATGAAGGTGTTCCACACCAAGTTCGGCGAAGGCACGGTGCTCACGCTCGAAGGCGCGGGCGATGACGCGCGCGCGCAGGTCAACTTCCCGCGCCACGGCGTCAAGTGGCTGGCGCTGTCGGTCGCCAAGCTGACGCCGGTGCCCTGACGCCGCTGGCGTGCTGGCGCTGGGCCAGACCGCCTTCATGAAACTGTCATGCGGGGCTCCTAGCATGGTGGGCTTGTGCACCGGGGGTGCATCTTTCCAGGAACTGCTCACCATGTCTCTCCAGACTACTTCGTCGCGCCGCCAGGCGCTCAAACTGCTCGCCGGCGTCCCCATGTTGCCCCTGGGCACGATAGCCGCGAGCTCGCTTCTCTCGGCTTGTGCCACTCCCGGCGCAAGCACCGCCACCGGCAGCGGTGTGCGAGCCAGCTTCACCTCGATGGCTGCGCCGACCCTGGCCAACCCCGCCGCCATGGCGACCACCACTGTCGGCTCCAGCCTGCAGCTCAGCTACCCCGATGGCCGTGCACAGAGCTACCAACTGGCCTACCAGTCCTTCTTCATCACCGGCGACCAGGTGCCAGACGGCAAGGGCGGCACGGTGCTGGCCGGCGGCTACTACGACATCCTGAACCGTCCCATCATCGACACCTCCTATCCCGGCAAGGAGCGCCAGATCTTCTCCGACTGCCCTGATGGCACCTCCTTGCTGACCTTGCCCAAGGCCAAGGTGCCGGGCGTGAAGGGCAATACGGTGTTTGCCGTGGTGCAGTTCGAATACGCCTCGCGCAACCAGGCCGGCGACAAGACTTACGGCACGCTGCCGTCGCCGATTGCCGTGCTGACGCTGGACCAGGATCCGGCCACCGGCAAGCTCAGCCTGGTGAAGTACCACAACGTCGACACCTCGCCGGCACAGGGCCTGTGGATCACCTGCGGCGCCAGCCTCTCGCCCTGGAACACGCACCTGTCCAGCGAAGAGTACGAGCCCGACGCCTTCAATCCCAAGGACATGCGCTTCAAGGCCTTCAGCCGCAAGCTGTTCGGCGACGAGCTGATCGCCAATCCCTACCACTACGGTCACCTGCCCGAGGTGACCGTGCATCCGGACGGCACGGGCTCCATCACCAAGTACTACTGCCTCGGCCGCATTTCGCATGAGCTGGTCGAAGTCATGCCCGATCGCCGCACGGTGCTGATGGGTGACGACGCCACCAATGGCGGTCTCTTCATGTTCATCGCCGACAAGGCCGAGCATCTGTCGGCCGGCACACTCTACGTGGCCAAGTGGCACCAGACTTCCGGCGTCGGCCCGGGCAGCGCCACGCTGTCGTGGATCAAGCTCGGCCACGCCAGCAGCAAGGAGATCGAAGCCCTGGCCAACAAGCTCAAGCCGACCGACATCATGGACGTGAAGACGGTCGACCCGCACGACGCCAGCTACACCAAGATCCGCTATGCCGGCAAGAACAACTGGGTCAAGCTCAAGCCGGGCATGGAGAAGGCGGCTGCCTTCCTGGAAACCCACCGCTATGCCGCCCTCGTGGGCGGCAGCATGGGCTTTTCCAAGATGGAAGGCACGACGGTCAACGCTCACGACAAGATCGCCTATTCGGCCATGAGCTACATCCAGGCTTCCATGGTGGATGGCACGACCGACATCAAGGTGCAGGGACCTGCCTCGGGCGCGGTCTATGCGCTCAACCTCAAGGCCGGAAAGAAGGACGTTGCTGGTGGGGCCATCGACAGCGAATGGGTACCGGTGGACATGTCAGCCCCGGCCGAACTGGTGGGTGTGGATCTCGCCACGCCGGATGCGCTGGGCAATCTGGCGCATGCCGACAAGATCGCCAACCCGGACAACATCAAGTTCTCGCAAAAGCTGCGCACCCTGTTCATCGGCGAGGACAGCGGCCGCCACGTCAACAACTTCCTCTGGGCCTACAACGTCGATACGCGACAGCTGTCGCGCCTGCTGTCGTGCCCGGCCGGGGCCGAGTCCACCGGTCTGCAGTCGGTCGATGCGATCAACGGCTGGACCTACATCATGAGCAATTTCCAGCACCCGGGCGACTGGGAGAAGCCGCTGCACGACAAGGTCAAGGCGACACTGGATCCCTTGGTGCGGGCCAACTACAAGGACCGCTTCGGTGCCGCGGTCGGCTACCTGACGGCCAATCCGCAAGGCCTGAAGCTGTAAGCTTCGTCGCAGCGTCACGCCGCCTGTCGTGCGGCGGAGCGTGACGTACGTGAGGGCGGGGCGCCGTGATGCTCCCCCTGATCGTCTTGCCGCCGCGGGGGGTCGTCTAGGCCAACTGGGCAATCGTCCGGCGGAAGCGCGCCAGCGAGAGCGCGAACAGCACCGAGCCGATCAGGGCCAGCGCCAGGAAGGAACTCCACACCACCTCGATCCCCGCCGCACGGTAGAGGATGGCCTGGCTGAGTTCGGTGAAGTGGGTGGTGGGTGCCAGCTTCATCAGCTGCTGGATCCACCAGGGCATGCTCTCGCGCGGCGTCATGCCGCCCGACAGCAGCTGCAGCGGCATCATGACGAGGATCATCAGCAGGCCGAACTGCGGCATGCTGCGGGCGACGGTCGCCATGAAGATGCCCATGGAGGTGGTGGCGAACAGGTGCAGCGTGGCGCCGGCCAGGAAGAGCGCCAGCGAACCCTCGATCGGCACCTGCAGCACGCCCTGGATCACCAGCCCGAGCGACAGCACGGTGGCCAGCACCACCACCAGCGCCATCGACCAGACCTTGGCCAGCATGATCTCGGTCGGCGTGACCGGCATCACCAGCAGGTGCTCCACCGTGCCGTGCTCGCGCTCGCGGATCAGCGCCGCGCCGGTGAGGATGATCGACAGCATGGTGATGTGGCCGACCAGCTCCATCAGTGAGCTGAACCAGGTCGGATTCAGGTCCGGGTTGAAGCGCATGCGCGGCGCCAGCTCCACCGGCAACGGTGCCGTGCCGCGGTGGCGGCGCACGAACTCGTTCACCTCGCCGGTGACGATCTGCTGGATCGCGCCGTTGCCGGCGAAGGCCTGGCTCATGCGGGTGGTGTCGATGTTGAGTTGCAGCGCCGGCGCCTGGCTGGCCAGCGCGTCGCGCTGGAAATTGGGCGGGATCACCAGCACGAAGGTGTAGCGGCCGGCGTCCATGGCCGGATCGATCTCGGCCAGGCCGATGCGTGCCGGCGGCGTGAACTGCGGCGGGTAGAAAGCCGAGACGATGCGCGCCGACAGGGCCGAGTCGTCCTCGTCCACGATGGCGATCGGCGCGCGGTGCAGTGTCTCGGGCATGACCGTGCCCGCGGTGTAGACGCCAATGGTGAAGGTGTAGACGATCAGGAACAGCATCGCCGGATCGCGCCACAGGCTCCAGAGCTCCTTGAGCCCGAGGCGGAAGATGTTGTCCAGGTGACGGCGCCAATTGCTCATCATTTCTCTTGTTTCCTGAGCAGCACCACGGCCAGGCCGAGGATGACCGGCACCGCCAGCAGCAGCGGCCAGAACTGCGCCTGCAGGTCATGGAAGGTCAGCGCCTTGCTGAACACGCCGCGGCTGATGGTGAACATGTGGCTGGCCGGGTAGATCTCGCCGATGATGCGGCCGCCGCCCTCGAGCGACGAGACGGGGTTGATCAGGCCCGCGAACTGGTTGGCCGGGATCATGGTGCCGACCATGGTGAAAAACATGGCGGCGATCTGGCTGCGCGTGACGGTGGAGGCCAGCAGGCCCATGCCGGTGGAGCACAGCACGAACAGCAGGGCTGCGGCCGTCAAGGTGGCAAAGCTGCCGGTCATGGGCACGCCGAACACGGTGACCGCTGCCAGGCACATGAGGGCGTAATTGAGCAGGGCCAGCAGCACATAGGGCAACTGCTTGCCGAGCAGAAATTCGGCGCGCGTGGTCGGCGTGACGTAGAAGTTGATGATGGAGCCCAGCTCCTTCTCGCGCACCACGGCCAGCGCCGTCAGCATGGCCGGCAGCATCAGCAGCAGCATCGGGATGACGGCCGGCACCATGGCCGGCAGGCTCTTCACATCCGGGTTGTAGCGGTAGCGCGTCTCGACGTTGACCAGGCTGGCCGGCGTGGTGCCCGTGCGTGCGCGCACCTGCTGCACATACCAGTGCTGGTGCATGCCCTGGGCGTAGCCGAGCACGGTCTCGGCGCGCTGCGGCATGGCACCGTCGATCCAGGCGCCGATCTGCACCGCATTGCCGCGCTCGACGTCGCGCGCAAAGCCGGGCGGGATCTCCAATGCCAGCGAGATCTCGCCGTTGCGCATGCGCCGGTCCAGCTCGGCGTAGTCGGCCAGCGGCGGCCGCACCGAGAAGTAGCGCGAGCCGGCCAGGTTGTCCGCGTAGTCGTGGCTGAGCTGGGTCTGGTCGCGGTCGAGCACTGCGAAGCGCAGGTCCTCGACGTCCATGCTGATGCCGTAGCCGATCACGACCATCAGCAGCAGCGAACCGAGCAGGGCCAGCGCGCTGCGCACCGGATCGCGCTGCAGCTCCAGCGCCTCGCGCCACTGGTAGCTGTAGATGCGCACCAGGCTGCGGCGCAGCCGGGCCGCCAGGCGTTTGTCCCGCGTGGGCGGATCGGCCGGCACGGTGACCACGGGGGCGTCCGGCGCTGGCGATGGGGCGTCGCTGGCCTGCATCAGGTAGCTGATGAAGGCCTCTTCCAGCGTGGCAGCGCCGCGCTTGGCCATCAGCTGCGCCGGCGTGTCGCTGTCGAGCACGCGCCCGGCATGCATCAGCGAGATGCGGTCGCAGCGCTCGGCCTCGTTCATGAAGTGGGTGGAGATGAAGATGGTGACCTGGTCGCGCCGCGCCAGCTCGATCATCAGGCGCCAGAACTCGTCGCGCGCGATCGGGTCCACGCCCGAGGTCGGCTCGTCCAGGATCAGCAGCTCGGGCTTGTGCACCATGGCCACGGCCAGCGATAGGCGCTGGCGCAGCCCCAGGGGCAGTTGCTCCGGCAGCATGTCCTGCGCCTCCTGCAGGCCGAAGCGCTGCAGCATCTCGGCCACCCGCGCCGGCAGCCCGGCCGGCGGCACGTGGAACAGCCGGGCATGCAGCTCCAGGTTCTGCCGCACCGTCAGCTCGCCGTAGAGCGAGAAGGACTGCGACATGTAGCCCACGCGCCGGCGCGTGGCCAGGTCGTGCGGATCGACGGCCTGGCCGAACAGCCAGGCCTGTCCCGCGCTGGCGGGCAGCAGCCCGGTCAACATCTTCATGGTGGTGGTCTTGCCGCAGCCGTTGGAGCCGAGGAAGCCGAAGATCTCGCCGCGCCGGATGCGAAAACTCACATGGTCCACCGCCACGAAATCGCCGAAGCGCATGGTCAGCTCACGCGCCTCGATGGCCACCGGCGCGGCGTCGCCCGCGGCCAGCGGCTGCAGCGCCACGTGCTGGTGGTTGCGGCGCTTGTCCGGCGGCAGCAGCGCGATGAAGGCGTCCTCCAGTGTGCCGGTCCCGGTGCACGCCAGCAGTTCGGCTGGCGCGCCGGTGGCCAGGACCCGGCCGTCGTCCATGGCTGCCAGCCAGTCGAAACGCTGCGCCTCCTCCATGTAGGCCGTGGCGACGATGACGCTCATGCCGGGGCGTGCGGCGCGGATGCGCGCGATCAGTTCCCAGAACTGGGCCCGCGCCAGCGGGTCGACGCCGGTGGTGGGCTCGTCCAGGATGAGCAGGTCCGGGTCGTGGATCAGGGCGCAGCACAGGCCGAGTTTCTGCTTCATGCCGCCTGAAAGCTTGCCCACCGGGCGTGCCAGGAAGGGATACAGGCCGGTGCTGCGGGTCAGTTCGTCGATGCGTCGGCGCCGCTCTGCGGCATCGTGGCCGAACAGGCGGGCGAAGAACTGCAGGTTCTCCTCCACCGACAGCGTGGGGTAGAGGTTCTTGCCCAGGCCTTGCGGCATGTAGGCGATATGGGGGCAGACCGTGCGCCGGTGGCGCGCGCGTGCCATGTCGCCGCCCAGCACCTCGATGCCGCCCTGCTGGATGGCCCGGGCGCCGGCCACCAGGGCCAGCAGGCTCGATTTGCCGACGCCGTCGGGGCCGATCAGGCCGGCCATGCAGCCGGCCGGAATGTCCAGCGTGACGGCGTCGAGTGCCGTGGCCTTCTTGTAGCGCAGGCTGACCCCTTGTAGGCGGGCTACCGGGGCAGACGCGTGCGCCATGGTCACTGCACGACTTTGATGGCCATGTGGGCCGGCCACTGGGCCTGGGCATCGAGCTTGAGCCAGGCCACGCCGGGCAGGCCGGTCTTGACCTGCTCCAGGTGTTTGAGCAGCAGTTCGCGGTCGATCTGGGCGCGCACGCGGAACATCAGCTTCTGCCGTTCGCTGGCCGTCTCCACCGATTTCGGCGTGAACTGCGCCGCGCTGGCGACGAAGGACACCTTGGCTGGAATCACATACTGCGGCGCGGCGTCGATCACCAGCCGCACTTCGCTGCCCAGCGCCACCCGGCCGGCCACCGTCTCGGGCAGGAAGAAGGTCATGTAGACGTCGGACAGGTCGAGCAGGTTGAGGACCCGGCCGCCGGCGGCCACCACTTCGCCCGGCCGGGCCACCAGGTACTGCACCCGCCCGTCGCGCGGGGCCTTGAGCGCGCTGTCGGCCAGCTCGACGTCGATGCGCTCCAGCGTGGCTTCGAGTGCCTTGACATTCGCCTGGGCGCCGGTGACCTGGCTGCGTGCCGCAGCAATGGCGGCCTGGGCCGCCTTGGCCTGCGAGCGGGCCGCCGCCACGGCGGCTTCCTGGCTGCGCACGCGGGCGCGATCGTCGTCCAGCAGCTGGCCGGAGAAGAAGCCCTCCTTGGCCAGTTTTTCCGAGCGGGGCAGGCGCCGTTGCGCGGCATCGAGTTCACTTTCGCGTTGCGCCACCAGGGCCAGCGCGGCCTGGTGGTCGCTCTGGCGCAGGGCCACCTGCATCTCGGCGCCGCTGACGGCCTCCTTCGCCTGCTGCAGCCGGGCTTCGGCTTCCTCGCGCTGCGCCTGCAGGCTCTCGATTTCCATGTGCGCCAGCAGCTGCCCGGCCTTGACGAACTGGCCCTCGGTGACCAGGATGTCCTTGACCCGCCCGGCCAGCTTGGTCGCTATCGCAATCTCGGTGGCCTCGATACGGCCGTTGCCGCTGACGAAACCTTCGCCCAGGCCGTTGTCGCGCCACGGCCCCCAGACCACGGCAGCACCGGCGGCGGCCAGCACCACCGCTGCGGCCATGGCGATCTTGAAAGTCATTTTCATCTGCCTGTCTCCGGTGCCGAGGTGAAAGAGTCGCCGGGGTCACGCTGCACGCTGAAACCCCATGTCAGCCGGCTGACGACCCATGGCTCATGATGCTAGCGCAGGCCTGTGGCCTCACTGGGCCCGTTGCAGCAGAAGGGTGCTGTATTGTGAGCGGGTTTGACGCAAGTCAAATCTGCGGGGCTTCGGTACTGGCCGGCGCGTCATCATCGGCCACGAAGCTGTCGCGGAAGCTGAACCAGATCGAGCTGAAGAACATGGCCGCCAACAGCATGGCGGCGGGGAACATCAGCATGCCCATGAGCTCGGGCTGGCCCAGCAGGGCGCTCAGCACCATCAGCAGCATGCCCACGACGGAGAAGACCGCCATCCAGCCGAGCAGAAAGACCGTCATGGCGCCGAAGTTGCGCACGCAGGCCACCCCGCTGAAGAACAGGCTTTTCACCGGCGGCACGCCATGCCAGTGCACCAGGGCCGGCGCGTGCCAGAACAGCAGCGACAGCGGCAGGTACAGCGCCATGGCGACCCACATCGCGTTCTGGAACGCCGGGCTTTCCACCATCTCGCGCGTCAGCGTACCGCCCACCAGGTACAGGCGGGCGAAGTCGCCGCCGTCGAACAGGGCCGAGATGCCCAGCACCGCCAGGAAGGCCAGCGCATAGACCACGCCCAGCACCACCATGGCGCGCGCCTGCTGGCGCCCGGCGCGAAAGGCGCTGACCAGGATCGACGGCATGGGGAACTTGCCCAGGGTGGCCTCGCGCGTGGCGGCCATCAGGCCCAGCGTGGCCGCCGGCAGCAGGCTCAGGGCCAGGGCGTTGCCGAGGTAGGGCAGCAGGCTGGCCACCGACATGACGGTGATGAACAGGAAGAACAGGCCCGAGAGCGCCAGCGGCTGCTGCCAGAAGGTGCGCAGCCCGGCCTTGACCCAGAGCCAGCCGGTACGCGCGGGGACGATGTTGAGTTTCATGCCGCTTGCAGGGCTGGGCTGGCGAGAACGTCGGAGGCGTGCACCGGATGCTGGATGCGCTGGCGCAGCACGCGTTCGAAATGCGCCGGGTCGTGCGCCTGCAGCATGGAGGCTTCGCGCGGCAGGTGGAAGTCCCACAGGCGCGAGGTCCAGAAGCGCAGCGCACCGGCGCGCAGCATGGCCGGCAGCAGTTCGCGCTCGGCGGCGCTGAAGGGCCGCACGGCAGCGTAGGCCTGCAGGAAGGCGCGGGTGCGCGTCGCATCGGTTTCGCCGCTGGCCAGGTCGATGCACCAGTCGTTCAGGCACACCGCCACGTCGAACAGCCAGCTGTCGACGCCGGCGAAGTAGAAGTCGAAGAAGCCGGTCAGCACCGGCGCGCCATCGGCGTCCGCTTCGGTGTCGAACATCACGTTGTCGCGGAACAGGTCGGCATGGATCGGGCCGCGCGGCAGTGCGGCGTAAACGGACTGCGCCGCCACATGGTTCTGGTAGGCCAGCTCGCTGCGGATCAGCGTGGCCTGCTCGGGCGTCAGGTGCGGCAGCACCACCGGCACGGTTTCGTTCCACCAGGCCAGGCCGCGCAGGTTGGGCTGCTGGCGTTCGTAGTCGCGCCCGGCCAGGTGCATCTTCGCCAGCATGGCGCCCACGGCCGCGCAGTGCGCCGGCGTGGGGCTGAGTTCGCTTTTTCCCCGCAGGCGGTTGACCACCGCGGCAGGTTTGCCCTTGAGGGTGTGCAGGATGTCGCCGTCGCGGTCGGCCGCCGGGTCGGGCACGGCGATGCCCCTGTGCGCCAGGTGCTTCATCAGGCGCAGGTAGAAGGGCAACTGCTCGAAGCTCAGGCGCTCGAACAGGGTCAGCACATAAGCGCCCTGGTCGGTGGTGACGAAGTAGTTGGTGTTCTCGATGCCGCCCTGGCAGCCTTCCATGGCCTGCAGCTGGCCCAGGTTCAGCGTTTGCAGCAGGGCGCCGGCCTCATCGAATGAGACTTCCGTGAAAACCGCCATGAATCAGAAACTCTTGATTTTCCAGCCGCCCGAACCGCCGGCACCGCGCTCGCGGTCGGCTGCGGCCGGGTTGCGGTTGTTGCTCTCGGGCCCCACTTCGTAAGCCGGGGCATCGCCCTTGGGCTTGACGGTGATGCTCTTGGTTTCGCCACCCACGCGCAACTCGTCGATGCGCGAGCCGGTGTCTTCGTGGCGGATGGTCTCGACGCGCGGCTCGGGACGGCCCGCTTTGTCAGCCGGTTCGGCCGGTGCCGGGGCGGCGGTTTGAGCCTGTGCCAGACCGGCGGCCAGGCAGACCAGGAGGAGGGGGAGGTGGGCGGCACGCATCCAGCCATTGTAAAACGTCCGGGGCAGGCACAATTGCCCTTATGAATGAGATTCCGAGCGAGAAGAAAACCCTGCTGCTGGTCGACGGCTCCAGCTACCTGTACCGCGCCTTCCACGCCATGCCGGACCTGCGTGCCGTCCCGGGCGACCCCACCAGCAGCCCCACCGGCGCCATCCGCGGCATGATCAACATGCTGCAAAGCCTGCGCAAGGAAGTGCACGCCGAGTACGCCGCCTGCGTGTTCGACGCCAAGGGGCCGACCTTCCGCGACGCGCTCTACCCCGAGTACAAGGCGCACCGCTCGCCCATGCCGGACGACCTGCGAGCCCAGATCGAGCCGATCCACGAGGTGGTGCGCCTGATGGGCTGGAAGGTGCTGGACGTGCCGGGCGTGGAGGCTGACGACGTGATCGGCACGTTGGCGGTGGCGGCGGCCAAGCAAGGGATCGAGGTCATCGTCAGCAGCGGCGACAAGGACCTGGCCCAGCTGGTCAACCCGCACATCACCATCATCGACACCATGAATGGCAAGCGGCGCGACGTCGCCGGCGTGGAAGCCGAGTTCGGCGTGCCGCCGCACCTGATGATCGACTTCCAGACCCTGGTCGGCGACGTGATCGACAACGTGCCGGGGGTGGCCAAGGTCGGCCCCAAGACCGCCGCCAAGTGGCTGCAGGAATACGGCTCGCTCGAAGGCGTGGTGGCCAACGCCGACGCCATCAAGGGCGTGGCGGGCGAGAACCTGAAGAAGGCGCTGGACTGGCTGCCGACCGGCCGCCAGCTGCTGACCATCAAGACCGATTGCGACCTCAACGGCTGGGTGCCGGATCTTCCTGCTATTGATTCGATAGCTGTCGGCGCAGAAGACACGGACGCTTTGCGCCATTTTTACGAGAAATACGGCTTCAAGGGCCTGGCCAAGTCGCTGGGCGGCGAGGCGCCGGCACCGGCCCCACGGGCGGCCAAGAACAGCAAGAGCACCAGCAGCACGCCCGGCCTGTTCGACGAACCCGAAGAACCCGCCGCGCCGGCGGCGACCAAGGTCAGCACGCTGGCCTATGACACCCTCCTCGACTGGGCTGCTTTCGATACCTGGCTGGCACGCCTCGAGGCCGCCGAGCTGGTGGCGCTCGACACCGAAACCACGTCGCTCGATGAGATGGTGGCCGAGATCGTCGGCATCTCCTTCAGCGTGCAGCCGGGCGAGGCAGCCTACATCCCGCTGATGCACGACTATCCCGGCGCACCGGCCCAGCTGCCGCGCGACGAGGTGCTGGCCCGACTCAAGCCCTGGCTGGAAAACCCGGCGGCGAAGAAGCTCGGCCAGCACATCAAGTACGACCGCCACGTGTTCGCCAACCACGGCATCGAGGTACAGGGTTACGCGCACGACACCATGCTGCAGAGTTATGTGCTGGAAGTGCACAAGCCACACGGCCTGGCCAGCCTGGCCGAACGGCACCTGGGGCGCGGCGGCATCAACTACGAAGACCTGTGCGGCAAGGGTGCCAGCCAGATTCCGTTCTCGCAGGTGGACATCGCGCGTGCCGCCGAGTACTCGTGCGAGGACTCGGACCAGACGCTGGACGTGCACCGGGTGCTGTGGCCGCTGCTGCAAGCCGATGACAAACTGCGCTTCATCTACGAACTGGAAATCGCCAGCTCCGAGGCGCTGTACCGCATCGAGCGCAACGGCGTGCTGATCGACGCCCCCACGCTGGCGGCACAAAGCCACGAGCTGGGCCAGCGCATCCTGCAGCTGGAGAAGGAAGCGCACGAGCTGGCTGGGCAACCGTTCAACCTCGGCAGCCCGAAGCAGATCGGCGAGATCTTCTTCACCAAGCTCGGCCTGCCGGTGGTGAAAAAAACCGCCACCGGTGCCCCCAGCACCGACGAGGAAGTGCTGGAAAAACTGGCGGAAGACTTTCCGCTGCCGGCCAAGATCCTGGAGCACCGCGGCCTGTCCAAGCTGAAAGGCACCTACACCGACAAGCTGGCGCAGATGGCCAACCCGCGCACCGGCCGCGTGCACACGCACTACGCGCAGGCGGTGGCGGTGACCGGGCGCCTGTCCAGCAACGACCCCAACCTGCAGAACATCCCGATCCGCACGCCGGAAGGCCGGCGCGTGCGCGAGGCCTTCGTCGCGCCGCCCGGCTGCGTGATTGCCAGTGCCGACTACTCGCAGATCGAGCTGCGCATCATGGCGCACATCAGCGGTGACGCGGCGCTCTTGCTGGCCTTCCACGACGGCATGGACGTGCACCGCGCTACGGCGGCCGAGGTCTTTGGTGTCACCACCGACCAGGTCACATCCGAGCAGCGCCGTTATGCCAAGGTCATCAACTTCGGCCTGATCTACGGCATGAGCGCCTACGGTCTGGCCCGCTCCTTGAGCATCGACAACACGGCGGCCAAGAACTACATCGAACGCTACTTCCAGCGCTTCTCCGGCGTCAAGCAGTACATGGACGAGACGCGCGCCAGCGCCAAGGCCCGTGGTTACGTGGAAACCGTGTTCGGCCGCCGCCTCTACCTGCCCGAGATCAACTCGCCTAACGGCCCGCGCCGCAGCGGCGCCGAGCGTGCCGCCATCAACGCGCCGATGCAGGGCACGGCGGCCGACCTGATCAAGCTCAGCATGGTCAAGGTGCAAGAGGTGCTCGATGCCGAGCAGCGCGGGACCAAGATGATCATGCAGGTACACGACGAACTGGTGTTCGAGGTGCCGGAAAACGAGGTTGACTGGCTGCGCCACGAGATCCCGAAGATCATGGCCGGCGTGGCCCAGCTCAAGGTGCCGCTGCTGGCCGAGGTGGGGGTGGGGCCGAACTGGGACAAGGCGCACTGACGTTCGCGTGGGACCAGGCGCACCAGGCTGAAGAGGGGGGTGACCCCGACTAGGCTTTTTGCGAGGGCACCCGTATCATGGGGCGAGCCGAACAATCTATGCCCATGTCGCCAGACTCCCTCACTTGGCGTGCCCGCTGGTGGCGCTCGGTCGAACATCATCCCAATCTGCTGATTGGGGGGCTGGTGCTGCTGCTTGCACCGTTGCTGCTGTTGCTGGTGTGGCTGCAGATGGCACGCTGGGAGGGTCGGCAGCTGCGTGACGCGGTGCAGCGCGCCAACCAGTCGCTCGACATCCGCCAACAGCAGGCGGTGATCGATTTCACCCTGACCCAGCGCAGCCTCAAGGGCCTGCCCGAATTCATGGCCCGCGAGCCCCGGCTGATCCGCGCGCTGGAACAGCCGCAGCAGCGCGACCGGCTGCGGCTCGCCACCGACTACCTGGCGCAGGTCAGCGGCTTCTTCCTGGTCGATCTGTGCCTGCTGGTCGATGCCACCGGCCTGACGCTGGCCGCCTCCAGCGATGCAGGCGTGCAGGGCCTGGTCGGCCTGGATGTGTCAGATCGCGACTATTTCAAGGCCGCCATGGCCGGCCGGCCGGGACGGCAGTTTGCGGTCGGGCGCAGCAGCAGCGTGCCGGGCCTGTTCCTGTCGGCCCCCATCCAGTCGGCGACCGGCCGCACACTGGGCCTGGCGGTGATCAAGACCGATCTGGCCAATCTGGCGCAGCGCATGAAGATGCAGGGGCTGTTCGTGGAGGACGAGCACGGCGTCGTAATCATGGCGCAGGAGGCCGATCTGCTGTACCGGGCCGTCATGGGCGCCGCCATCCACAGGGAAAACGCCGATTTCCGGCGTAATCTCTACAAGCGCACCGAGTTCCCGCTGCTGGAGCTGCTGCCGGGTGGCTTTGCCGGCCAGCCGGAGATCGTGCGGCTCGGCCCCTCCTACCGGCCGGTGCTGCACCGCCGGCTGCTGATGGTGGAAGACCGCATGGCCCTCCATCTGGTGGAGGAGTTGAGCCAGATCGAGGCGATCCAGTCCAACCATCTGCTCGTGCTCTGGATTTCCTGGCTGGGGGCGCTGGCCGGGCTGTGGGCGGTGTCGGCCACCGCCGTCTTCGTGATCCGTGGCTACCAGTACCGCAACAGCATCGAAGCCGCCCATGCCGAGCTGCTCAAGCTCAACGACATGCTCAAGCATCAGGCCGAATCCGATTTCCTGACCGGCTGCATGAACCGGCGCCGTTTCGACGACGAGCTTGACCAGGAAATCAGCCGCAGCCAGCGCCAGCGCTACCCGCTGACCCTGGCGCTGATCGATCTGGATCATTTCAAGCGCATCAACGACAACCACGGGCATCTCGTCGGCGATGCCGCCCTGCAGCACTTTGCCGATGTCATGCGCGCGCACATCCGCCAGACCGATCGTTTTGCACGCCTGGGCGGCGAGGAGTTCGCCCTGCTGATGCCGGACACCGGCTCGGAGGCGGCAATGCTGCTGATCGAGCGCCTGCGTCAGCGGGTTGCCGCCGCGCCGCTGACGCTGGAGGGCGGCGCGCCCCTGACCATCACGGCCAGCATCGGCGTGTCCAGCCTGTGCCTGCTGGACAGCCATGACTCGTTGTTCAAGCGGGCCGACCATGCGATGTATGCGGCCAAGTCGGCGGGCCGCAACCGGGCCATCTTCTCCCCTTGTCCGTTGGGGCAACACGAGATTTCCGCAGTTCCCTTGTCGACTTCCGTCTAGACTACGCGCCTGCAAAAAAACGAGGAGTCCCGAATGCTGAACCATGATCTGACAACCGAGTTCAATGCCCTGCTGCCGGGCCGCAGCACCGAGGCCGGCGCCACGCGCCGCACTGCGCTCAAGACTGCGCTGGGGGTGGGTTATGCGGCGTCCGTCATGCCCATCATGGCGCAGACGGCGATCAAGACGCCGACCGACGGCCTAACCACCGGCGAGGTGAGCATCGACGTCAAGGGCTTCCAGATGCCGGCCTACCGTGCCATGCCGGCCGGCAAGAAGAACCTGCCGGTGGTGCTGGTGCTGTCGGAGATCTTCGGCGTGCACGAGCACATTGCCGACGTGGCCAACCGCTTCGCCCGCGCCGGCTACCTGGCGATCGCGCCCGAACTGTTCGTGCGCCAGGGCGATGCGCAAAGCTATGGCGAGCTGGCCAAGCTGATCGCCGAGGTCATCTCCAAGGTGCCGGATGCGCAGGTGGCGGGCGACCTCGACGCCGCCGTGGCCTGGGCTGGCGCCAACGGCGGCGACCTGGCACGCGTGGGCGTGACCGGCTTTTGCTGGGGCGGGCGTCAGACCTGGCTCTATGCCGCACACAGCCGGCACATCAAGGCCGGCGTGGCCTGGTACGGCCGCCTCGTCGGCGACCACACGGCGCTGACGCCGAAGAACCCGATCGACATCGCCGGCCAACTGCAGGGACCGGTGTTGGGCCTGTACGGCGGTGCCGACACCGGCATTTCGCTGGAGAGCGTGGCGCAGATGAAGGCCGCGCTGGCCGGCGGCAACGCGGCAGCCAAGGCCTCGCAGTTCGTGGTCTACCCGGAGGCACCGCACGCCTTCCATGCCGACTACCGGCCGAGCTACCGCAAGGACGCGGCCGAAGACGGCTGGCAGCGCTGCCTGGCCTGGTTCAAGGCGCACGGCGTGGCCTGAACGGGGCAGGCCTCACCGGTCCTGATGAGCCGCCTCGCAGGCGGCTTTTTTCCGGGTCTCGGACGCGCGTCCGGAATGGATGCGAAAATCGCCTCCTGTCCCAGAAAAAACAAGCGCAAGTAGCTATGATTTTGATAGCAATCCTGGCCGGCACCCTGGCCGCCGGCATTGGCAGCGTATGGCTGGCCGCGGCCCTGAGCTTCGGCGTGCTGTCACGCTACACCCAGCACATGCTGAGCCTGGCGGCCGGCGCGCTGATGGGCACGGCTTTCCTGCACCTGCTGCCCGAGGCTTTCGAGAGCGAGATCGAACCGCATCGCCTGTTCATGACGCTGCTGGTCGGCCTGGTGTTCTTCTTCCTGCTCGACAAGGCCGAGCTGTGGCACCACGGGCATGAACACCATCACGACGACGCCAGTGCGCACGGCCATGACCATGGCCATCACCACCACGGGCATGAACGCACGTCCGGCGGCTGGGCCGTGCTGGCCGGCGACAGCGTGCACTGCTTCGGCGACGGCATCCTGATCGCCTCCGCCTTCATCGCCGACCTGCGCCTGGGGGCGATTGCCGCGCTCGCGGTGCTGGCGCACGAGGTGCCGCACCACATGGGCGACCTGATGGTGCTGCGCCAGAGCACCGGCAACCGGCAGGCGGCGCTGCTCAAGGTCACGCTGGCCGGCGCCATCACCGCGCTGGGCGGCCTGATCGGCTACTGGCTGGTGGACCAGTTGCACGACTACCTGACCTACTTCCTGGTGGTGGCCTCCAGCAGCTTCATCTATGTGGCGCTGGCCGACCTGATTCCGCAGCTGCAAAAGCGCCTGTCCTTGCGCGAGACGCTGGCCCAGATTGCCTGGCTGCTGGCGGGCATCGGGCTGGTGACGCTGGTCAGCAGCCTGGCGCACGGGCACTGAAAAACACGCGCGGCCCGGGCGCGGTCAGCCGCCTCTCAGCGCTGTAGCAGCGTTTCGATCTGCCGGTCCTTCTCTTCCCACAGATCGGCCAGCCAGCGGTGGAAGGTGCGGCGAAATGTCGAATCGCCCTCGTAGTTGCCGCTGCAGAATTCGGCCGGGATCGGCAGCGCACGCGCGCGCACGATCACCTTGGGCGTGGTGCCGCACAGGAACTGCCAGAAGGTGGGCGCGCCAGCCGGGTAGACGATGGTGGCGTCGATCAGCGAGTGGAACTGCGTGCCCATGACGTTGAGCGCCAGCGCCAGCGCGCCGGCCTTGGGCTTGAGCAGGTGGCGGTAGGGGGACGACTGGTCCTGGTGCTTGGCGGGTGTGAAGCGCGTGCCTTCGGCGAAGTTCATCACGCTGGTCGGCACGCGGGCGAACTTGGCGCAGGCGCGGCGCGCGGTCTCGCGGTCCTGCTCGCGCAGCTTGGGGTTCTTGCGCAGCGCGGTGCGGCCGTGCCGCTTCATGAACGGAAAGTCCAGTGCCCACCAGGCCAGGCCGATCACCGGCACGTAGATGAGTTCCTGTTTCAGAAAGAACTTCAGCAGCGGAATGCGCCGGTTCAGCACGTGCTGCAGCACGAAGATGTCGACCCAGGACTGGTGGTTGCAGTTCACCAGGTACCAGCCCTGGTACTTCAGTTCGGCCACGCCCTGCACATCCCAGCTCGTGCGCTGCGTCAGCCGCATCCAGGCGCTGTTGCAGGCGACCCAGGCGGTGGCGATGGTGTTGAGCAGCGGATCGACGCGCCCGCGCACGGCAGCGAAGGGCAGCAGCAGCTTGACCAGGGCCAGCGCGAACAGCAGTGTGCACCAGAACAAGGTGTTGATCACCAGCAGCAGGAACGCAATGACGCCTCGGGCGATGGGAGGCAGAAATCCGAGCATGCTTGAGTACCTGTCAATTGAAAGGGGCACACCATGGTGCCCGGGTCGAACGGCCGCCGCAAGGGGCGGAAATAAGTATCTATTGTCCGCTTCCTGGCGGGATGGCGTTCTGCGGCAGATCAGGGTCTGCGCAGATAAGCGGCATTGGGGGCTGCCACGCGCGGCATGGCGTGCCGGCTCAATGCCGGGCGAGCGGCTCCCGTCAGAAGCACTTCAGTGCCACGCCCTGGAGGGTCACCACCCCATCGTCGGTCGCGCTCGTGCTCACGATCGCAACGGTGTCGGCGTCCATCCTGGCTGCGGCATCGAGCAGATGGGCCAGGGCCTCCGATCTCGCCGCGGACTCCAGCAGCACGGGGTGGGACCGGCCGGCGACCGAGCCCAGCGTTTTGCAGCCGCTCATGGCTGCGGCGTCATGGGGAATGACACGGACACGGGCCGCGCGCTCCGTCAGCGGCGTCGAGCACCCGGCCATGATTGTCAGCGCCATCAGCACGATAAGAACAGTTGCACGCATTGCCGCCTCTAGGATGAATACGCGGCACATCTTAAACCCGAGACCCGGTGCGGCTTTTCTGTCTTCGTTTTGCTACTGTTTTAATAGCTTCCGGCGCTTTTGCAGAAAGCGCCGGAGCTCGATTTCTTCATGAAAATTTACACTGACGATGCCCGCCATGGCCTTGCATTCGGTCTCTCAGGCCGTACCTGCTGCACAGAAAAAGGAGTTCCTGCGTGGACCATGTGATCAAGACAATTTTTCGCCTGCTGCTGCGGGCGGTGCTGTGGCTCCTGGGGCTGGTGTTCCTGGCCAGCCTGCTGGCAGCGAGCCTGGTGGTGCTGGCACTGTGGCTGCTGCGTGCGCTGTGGGCGCGCCTGAGCGGCCGGCCCGTGGCACCGCTGGTGTTCCGGTTCGGGCAGCAGGCCCAGTGGCACCGGTTCTACCGTGCAGCAGCGCCGGGCCGGACGACGCACCAGGATGTGGTGGATGTCGAGGCGGAGGTGGTCGACGTGGAACCCAGGGCGATCCGGCCGCCAAACGGGCAAGCTGATCGCTGAACTGCGGTTCAGCGCTTTCCCAGTTGCTTGAGCCTGCGGTAGAGCGAGCGTTCGCTGATGCCCAGCTTGGCAGCCCTGCTGGCACAGGATGCCGAACTGGCCGATCCGTCATCCAGGAAAGAGCCGCAAGCCGATGACGCGCGCAACCCGCAGCGCTCGATCCGGCCCGAGGTGTTTGTGGCCGCGGGCATCTGCCCCCACCTGGGCTGTTCGCCAAGGCAATTGCCTTGCGGGCACCAGCAACCCCCGCGTGGGCAGCGCCATTTGGTTCACGACTTCGACAAGCAGCCATTTTTCGGAAAGAATCGAGGCATGAGTTCACCCAAACACATCACCATCATCGGCGCCGGCTTCGGCGCACTGTCCACTGTGCGCGAGATTCGACAGCGCGACAAGGCGGTCGACATCACGCTGGTCGCGCCACGCGCCGAACTGCACTATCTGCCCGGCATCATCTGGATTCCGAGCGGCCTGCGCCGGCGCGAGCAACTGGTGGTGCCGCTGGCCAATTTCTTCACGCGCATGCAGGTGCGCCATCTCGCCGCCGAGGTGACCGGCCTGCGCGAAGGGGGGCGCGTAGTGGACACCACGGCGGGTGAGCTGCGCAACGACGCGCTGGTGATTGCCAGCGGCGGTCGCTTCATCAAGAAGCTGCCGGGCATCGAGCACGCCATCACGCCCTGTGAAGGCATCGCCGCAGCGGAGCAGATCCGCGACCGCCTGCAGGCCCTGCAAGGCGGCACCATCGCCATCGGCTTTGCCGGCAATCCGAACGAGCAAAGTGCGGTGCGCGGCGGGCCGATGTTTGAATTTCTCTTTGGCATTGACGAACAACTCAAGCGCGAAGGGCGGCGCGACAAGTTCGAGCTGGTGTTCTTCAACCCCTCCAAGGAACCTGGCAACCGCCTCGGCCCCAAGGCCGTGCAGCACCTGCTGGCCGAGATGGTGCGGCGCAACATCCGCACCCACCTGGGCCACAAGATGGTGCGTTTCGAGGCGGACAAGGTGGTCACCGAAGGCGGCGAGTTCGCGGCCGACCTGATCCTCTTCATGCCCGGCATGACCGGCAACCTGTGGTTCGACCAGACCGAACTGGCGCGCTCGCCCGGCGGCCTGCTCAAGGCCGACGCGTTATGCCGCGTCGAAGGAAGCGAGCATGTGTACGTGGTGGGCGATTCCGGCAGCTTCCCTGGCCCCGACTGGATGCCGAAGCAGGCGCACATGGCGGACCTGCAGGCGGCTGCAGCGGCGCAAAATGTGCTGGCCGGCCTGCGTGGTCAGGTGCCGAGCACCACCTTCAAGGTGGAACTCGTCTGCATCATCGATGCCATCGACCATGGCACGCTCGTGTGGCGCACGCCGACGCGCAACTTCATCCTGCCACCCGCCCGTCTGTTCCATTGGGCCAAGCGCTGGTTCGAAGGCGTCTACCTGAGGAAATACCGCTGAGGGGGCGTGCACCGTCGCGTTTCTTGTGCCCATGGCTCTGGAACGCCCCACCTTTCTCGCGGTGCTGGTGCTTGCCATGGCCTTGCGCCCCTGGCGTCTGCTGGCCGGCGGGGCCTTGCTCTCGCCGCTGCTGGGCAGCCTGGTGCGGCCACAATGCCAGCCTCAGGCCGGGTTGCAGGTCGATGAAGACCAGGGTGACGATGGTGATGTGCGGCTGCATGCCGCGGATATATCGGTTTGGGGCCTGCCCAACGCATCCGCGAGTGTGTATCGCCTGGGGGGATCAGGCCCGCGAAACGCTGCTGGCCAGCACGACGACGAGCAGTACCGGCACCAGATAGCGCAGGCAGAAGTGCCAGATCTGGCCCAGGCGGTTATCCAGCAGGTCTGCCGCCTGCAGCGCTTCGCGGCGCGGCCATAACCACCCCAGCAGTACGGCCAGCAATATGCCGTTGATCGGCAGCAGCAATTCGACGGCAAAGAAGTCCATCGCATCCAGGAGATTGCGCTCGCCTGGCAGGGGCAGGCCGGCCCAGGTCCCGAAGCCCAGTGACGCCGGGATGCCCAGCACGAACAGCAGGGCACCCAGGCGCAGGCTGGCATGCTGGCGCGACCAGCCCCAGCGCTGGATCGCATAGGCCACCGGCACTTCGAGCAGCGATACCATGGAGGTCAACGCGGCGATGGCCAGCAGCAGGAAAAAAGTCGCCCCGAGCAGCCCGCCGCCGGGCATCTGGGCAAACACCTGGGGCAGCACGACGAAGATCAGGCCCGTGCCCTGTGCCGGGTCAAGCCCGAAACTGAACACGGCCGGGAAGATCGCCAGCCCGGCGATCACGCCGAACAACGTGTCGGCGAGCGCAATGGCCACAGTCGCCGCGGGCAGGGGGCGTGTGGCCGGTTGGTAGCTACCGTAGGTGACCATCACGCCCATGGCCAGACCGATGGAAAAGAAGGCCTGACCCATTGCCGCCACATAGAGGCCGGGGCCGGCCAGCAGCGACCAGTCCGGCTGAAACAGGAAGGCCAGGCCTTGGCCAAAACCCGGCAGCGTGGCGCTGTGCACGGCCAGCCCGATCAGCAGCAGCGCCAGCACCGGCATGAGCCAGAGGCTGACCTTTTCGATACCTTTTTCCACCCCCTTGGCGATGACGGCCGTGGTCAGCACCATGCCCAGAAGTTGCCAGGCCAGCGGCTCCAGTGGCCGGGAGACGTACGCTTCGAAGGATGCGGCAAAACCGCCGCTGGCCAGCGCCGGGGCCGAGCTGCTGAGGTAGCGTGCTGCGTACCTGAAGACCCAGCCGGCAATCACTGCGTAGTAGGCCAGGATCAGGCCGGCGGCGATGACACCGATCACGCCCGCGTGGCGCCAGCGTGAGGAGGGCAGCAGCCGGGCAACGGCGGTAGCGCTTTCGCTCTGCATGCGCCGCCCCAGCGCGAACTCGCCCAGCAGCAGCGGCACGCCGATGAGCAGCACGATGAGCAGATAGACCAGCAGGAAGGCGCCGCCGCCGTTCTCACCCGCCACATAGGGAAAGCGCCAGATGTCGCCCAGGCCTACGGCCGAGCCCACGGCCGCCAGCAGGAAGCCCCGGTGCGACTGCCATTGCTCTCGCGTCTGGCTGCTCATGGAGAGGTCAGTACCGCAGCATCAGCCCTGCGCCACCGGCCGGGCCGGGTCGCTGCACCACTCGCTCCAGCTGCCGGCATACAGGGCGCCGCGGCCCAGGCCGGCGATTTCCATCGCCAGCAGGTTGGGCACGGCGCTGACGCCGCTGCCGCAGTGGTGGACGACGCTGCCGGGCGGTTGGTCACCCAGCAGTTCGAGAAATTCGGTCTTCAGTTGCTCGGGCGACTTGAACTTGCCATCCGGTCCGAGGTTGAGATTGAAGGGACGGTTGAGAGCGCCCGGAATGTGGCCGGCCACCGGATCGAGCGGCTCCACCTCGCCGCGAAAGCGCGCCGGGGCGCGGGCGTCGATCAGCGTCTGGTCCGGCAGCTCCAGGTGCTTGAGCACGTCCTCGGTGGTCGCCAGTCGCGCTCGCGGCTCGGTGGCCGTGAAGCGGGACGGCACGCGTGCCACGTCCGGCCCGGTGGCCACCATGCCGTTGACGGCTTCCCAGGCCTGCAGGCCGCCGTCGAGCACGGCCACCGCTTCATGGCCGATCCACTTGAGCATCCACCACAAGCGGCCGCAGTAGTTGGCACCCTGGCGGTCGTAGACCACGGCCTGCATGTCGTTCTGGAAACCCAGGCTGGCCAGCCAGGCGGCAAACGCCTCGCGCGTCGGCAGCGGGTGGCGTCCACCGTTCACGGCTTGTGACTTGTCTTTCGCGCTGAGGTGCCGGTCCAGATCGGCCCGCACCGCACCGGCAATGCGCACGCGCTCAAACTGCTGATCGCCCTCCCTGGGCTGCATCAGCTCGAAGCTGCAGTCGAACACCATCAGCGGCTTGTGGTCGTGCACCAGATGCTTGAGCTGTTCGGCGGTGATGAGGGTGGTGTACATGAAGTGTCCTTGTGTGATGCCAAATGGTACTGCGCATCGCCAATGGCGTTGACATGCCAAGGCTCAAGCCAGGGCACCCGCGGAACCGGCTTCGCCGGGCCGCCGGGTGCGCCCCCTTGAGGGGGGATGCGAGCCACACGCAGTGGGCGAGAGTCGGGGGTGGCTCTCAGTGTTCTTCAGCCGGCGTGTCGGGAATGGCGCGCTCGCGCAAGAAGGTGGCGGCCACGCCGCTGGTGACGATGAGCGCGATGCCCAGCCAGCCGGACAGCGGGATCCGGTCGCCGAACAGCAGCAGGCTGTAGAGCGCGGCAAAGACGATGCCCGAATACTGCAGGCTGGCCACCACCAGGGTGTGGCCGCGGCTGTAGGCGCGCGTCATGCACCACTGGCCGAGCGAGGCCAGCACGCCGATCGGCAGCAGCCAGACCGCCGCCTGCCAGGTGATCTG
The DNA here is from genome assembly GCA_001797315.1 of Curvibacter sp. GWA2_64_110. GTDB lineage: Bacteria > Pseudomonadota > Gammaproteobacteria > Burkholderiales > Burkholderiaceae_C > Hylemonella. Next base: position 7,719 of record MGPC01000018.1, on the reverse strand, counting down.
TTGCCAGGGCGTGAAACCGGTGAAGAGGATGCCCAGGCCGCCGGCCACCGTGGTGCCGACAGCAAAATAGAACACGGTGCGCCCCACCGGCTCGCCGACGCGGCCCAGCGCTGTGACCTGCAGGTAGGCCAGCGAGGCGCTCATGCCCGAGAGCAGGCCGATCAAGCCGGCGAACAGCTGGTTCTGGTCGATGGTCGGGCGCAGCGTCAGCACCACGCCGGCGAAGCCGAGCAGCACGGTGGCCAGCAGCGGGCCCTGGCGTTCGCTTTTGCCCATCAGGAGCGCGCCGCCGATGATGAAGGCGGCGACCCAGATGCCGCTCATGTAGTTGAGCGTCATGGCAGTGGCCAGCGGCAGGTGGGCGATGGCGAAGAACCAGGCGCCGAGCGAGAAGCCGCCGACCACGCTGCGCCAGGCATGCATGAAGGGGACCGTCGTGCGCAGCGAGGTGCCTCGCGTGCGCAGGATCACCGCCATGAAGGCGATGCTGATCAGGCCGCGGTAGAACACCAGCTCGAAGGTGTTGAAATTTTGCGAGGCGATCTTCACGCCCACACCCATGGTGGCAAAGAAGAAGGCGCCCAGCACCATCCAGAGGGCTTGCATCGTGGCGTCGTTTTGTCAGGGCGAGCAGAAAGGGGCTCAGAGCCCCATCTGCTTGCGGTACCACTCGTGGAAGTGCTGCATGCCGTCTTCCATCGGGCTCTGATAGGGGCCGACTTCGTTGTCGCCGCGCTCGAACAGGGCGCGGCGGCCGGCGTCCATGCGCTCGCCGATTTCGTCGTCCTCGATGCAGGTCTCCATGTAGGCCGCCTGCTGGGCTTCGACGAACTCGCGCTCGAAGGCGGTGATGTCCTCCGGGTAGTAGAACTCCACCATGTTGAGCGTCTTGCCGGTGCTGACCGGGTGCAGTGTGGAGACGGTCAGCACGTGCGGGTACCACTCGACCATGATGTGCGGGTAGTAGGTCAGCCAGATGGCGCCGCGCTCGGGCCGCTGGCCATTGCGGTATTTCAGCAAGGCGTCGTGCCAGCGCTGGTAGACGGCGGAGCCGGGGCGGCCGAAGGCGCTGGAGACACCCACCGTCTGGACCGAGTAGTTGTCCTGGAACTCCCAGCGCAGGTCGTCGCAGGTGACGAAGCTGCCCAGCCCGGGGTGGAAGGGGCCGACGTGGTAGTCCTCCAGATAGACCTCGATGAAGGTCTTCCAGTTGTAGTTGCACTCGTGCAACTCGACGCGGTCGAGCGTGAAGCCGGCAAAGTCGAGCTCGGCGCGCGGGCCCATGCCGGCCAGGTCGGCTTCGATGTTGCGGCCGTTGTCTTCAAACAGCAGGCCGTTCCATTCGCGCAACTGGTAGTTGTTCAGGTTCAGGCAGGGGTCGTGCGCAAAGTGCGGCGCACCAATGAGCTGGCCCTGGGCCGAGTAGGTCCAGCGGTGCAGCGGGCACACGATGTTGCCGCCGGCGCTGCCCGGCTGGGTGTGATTGAGCGAGCCGCGGCCCTTGAGCATGACGGCCTGGCGGTGCCGGCAGACGTTGGAGACCAGTTCCACGCCCTGCGGCGTGCGCACCAGGGCGCGGCCCTCGTTTTCCTGCGGCAGGGCATAGTAGTCGCCCACTTCCGGGACGCTGGCGGCATGCCCCACATAACGGGGCCCGCGCTGAAAGATCAGCGCCATCTCGCGCTGGAACAGCGCCTCGTCAAAGTAGCTTGAAACTGGTAGTTGGCTGTGCGCCTGCTGCAGTTGAAGACTTAAATCAGACATGGGTGACCTGACCTAAAGACTCCCCACAGGGAGGTACGCCTACGGGCGTGGAAAAACGGAAATGGCTTTGCGTGTGAGGCAGGCCGAAGAGGACCGGAGATTGTACCCCGGGGGCGCTTCGTGGCGCGCTGAATGGCCTATTTTGCGATCCGCCCGCGGATTTCGCGCGCCTTTCCAGGACTTTTGCACGTCCGGCGCCCCCGCTTGGCGGTGTGCAGCCTAAAATTGCAGGTTTACACCTTTCTCGCTTCCATGGCCAAGGCTTCTCCCTCCACGCCCGCATCCAGCCTGCCCGCCAGCTACGAGGCGGCGCTGGCAGAACTCGAACAGCTGGTCAGCCGGCTCGAATCCGGCGACATGCCGCTGGAACAACTGCTGTCCGGCTACCAGCGCGGTGCCGAACTGCTCAAGTACTGCCGCGACAAGCTCGAGGCGGTGGAAGCCCAGATCAAGGTGCTGGACGAAGGCACGCTCAAGACATGGACACCCGAGTGACTCAGCTGGCTGAACTGGATCTGCGCGCCTGGAGCGCCGAGCGGCTGGACCGCGTTGAACAGGCGCTCTCGACCTGGGTCGCGCCCGATGGCCCCGCCGGCCTGGGGCAGGCCATGCGTTATGCCGTGCTCGACGGCGGCAAGCGCCTGCGCCCCTTGCTGGTGCTGGCTGCCGCCGAGGCGGTGGGCGGCAACATGCAGGCTGCCCTGCGCGCGGCCTGCGCGGTGGAACTGATCCATGCCTATTCCCTGGTACACGACGACATGCCCTGCATGGACAACGACGTGCTGCGCCGCGGCAAGCCCACCGTGCACGTGCAGTTCGGCGAAGCCAGTGCCTTGCTGGCCGGCGACGCGCTGCAGGCGCTGGCCTTCGAGCTGCTCACGCCCGACGACGGCAGCGTGCCCGAACCCATGCAGGCACGCTTGTGCCGCCTGCTGGCGCGTGCGGCCGGCAGTGCCGGCATGGCCGGCGGCCAGGCCATCGACCTGGCCAGCGTCGGCGTCAAGCTGAACGAGGCGCAACTGCGCGAAATGCACCGCCTCAAGACCGGCGCCCTGTTGCAGGGCAGCGTGCTGATGGGGGCGACCTGCGGCGAGGTGACCGCCGTTGAACAACAGGCCTTGTCCAACTACGGCGCCGCCATCGGCCTGGCCTTCCAGGTGGTGGACGACATCCTGGACGTGACGGCCGACTCCGCGACCCTGGGCAAGACCGCCGGCAAGGATGCCGAGCAGGACAAGCCGACCTATGTCTCCATCCTCGGGCTGGAACGCTCACGTGTCTACGCGCAGGAGCTGCTGGCGCAGGCGCTGGCCGCGCTCGATGCCAGCGGCCTGGCCGAGACGCGGGCCCTGAGCGCCCTGGCCGACATGGTGGTCAATCGTGTCAGCTGAGAGTCAAATCGGCATCAAGCCCTTTTCAGTATTGCGCAACCAGCTATCAAAAACATAGCGTATGTCGAACACCTCCTATCCCTTGCTGCAGACCGTCAATGATCCGGCGGATCTGCGCAAGCTGACGCGCCACCAGCTGCGCACGCTGGCCGACGAACTGCGCGCCTATCTGCTGGAAAGCGTGGCCAGGACCGGCGGCCACCTCAGTTCCAACCTCGGCACGGTGGAACTCACGGTGGCGCTGCACTACGTCTTCAACACCCCGCACGACCGTCTGGTGTGGGACGTGGGCCACCAGACCTACCCGCACAAGATCCTGACCGGCCGGCGCGAGCGCATGGGCACCTTGCGCCAGCTCGGCGGCCTGTCCGGCTTTCCGCAGCGCAGCGAGAGCGAGTACGACGCCTTCGGCACCGCGCATTCCAGCACGTCGATTTCCGCCGCGCTGGGCATGGCATTGGCGGCGCGGCAAAAGGGTGAGGACCGTCATGCCGTGGCCGTGATCGGCGACGGCGCCATGACGGCCGGCATGGCCTTCGAGGCGCTCAACCACGGCGGCGTGGAAGACTGCCGCTTGCTGGTCATCCTCAACGACAACGACATGAGCATCAGCCCGCCGGTGGGCGCGCTCAACCGCTACCTGGCGCAGCTCATGAGCGGCCAGTTCTATGCCGCTGCCAAGAGCGTGGGCAAGACGGTGCTCAAGGGCGCGCCGCCGCTGTTCGAGCTGGCCAAGCGCATCGAGGAGCATGCCAAGGGCATGGTGGTGCCGGCGACCCTGTTCGAGAAGTTCGGCTTCAACTACATCGGCCCGATCGACGGCCACGACCTCGAATCGCTGATACCGACGCTGGAGAACATCAAGCACCTCAAGGGGCCGCAATTCCTGCACGTGGTGACCAAGAAGGGCCAGGGCTACAAGCTGGCCGAGGCCGACCCGGTGGCCTACCACGGCCCGGGCAAGTTCGACCCGGCGGTCGGCCTGCAAAAGCCGGCGACGCCGCCGAAACAGACCTTCACCCAGGTGTTCGGCCACTGGCTGTGCGACATGGCCGAGAAAGACCCGCGCCTGGTCGGCATCACGCCGGCCATGCGCGAGGGCTCGGGCATGGTGGAGTTCCACCAGCGCTTCCCGGATCGTTATTACGACGTCGGCATTGCCGAGCAGCATGCGGTCACCTTTGCTGCTGGCCTGGCCTGCGAGGGGCTGAAGCCGGTGGTGGCGATCTACTCCACCTTCCTGCAGCGCGCCTACGACCAGCTGATCCACGACGTGGCGCTGCAGAACCTGCCGGTGGTGTTCGCGCTCGACCGCGCCGGCCTGGTGGGGGCCGACGGTGCCACGCACGCCGGCGCCTACGACATCGCCTACCTGCGCTGCATTCCGAACGTCAGCGTGGCCTGCCCGGCCGACGAGCGCGAATGCCGCCAGCTGCTCTCCACCGCGTTCGAACAGAACCACCCGGTGGCGGTGCGCTACCCGCGCGGTGCCGGTGCCGGCATCGCCACCGAAGCGGGACTGCAAGGACTGCCCTACGGCAAAGGCGAAGTGCGCCGCCAGGGCAAGGGCCTTGCCATCCTGGCTTTCGGCACCTTGCTCTATCCGGCGCTGGCGGCGGCGGAAAAGCTGGGGGCCACGGTGGTCAACATGCGCTGGGCCAAGCCGCTCGATACCGAACTGCTGCTCAAGGTGGCGACCGAGCACGAGGCGCTGGTCACGGTGGAGGAGGGTGCCGTCATGGGCGGTGCCGGCAGCGCGGTGAGCGAGGCGCTGCAGGCGGCCGGCGTGCTCAAGCCGCTGCTGCAGCTGGGCCTGCCCGACGTCTTCATCGAGCACGGCGACCCCGCCAAGCTGCTGAGCATGCAGGGGCTTGATGCGGCCGGTATCCAGGCGGCGCTTGAGAAGCGCTTTCCCGAACTGGTGGCGCAAGCACGGCCGACGCTCAAGGCCGTGGCCTGAAGACCCCCAGGCTTGGACGGTTTCAGCCGTCTGCCAAGGGTTTTCCCGGGTTTGTCGGGATACACTTCAAGGCTTCCTGCCGCAGTGTGCGCGCAGGAAGCTGAATCAATGTACTGGAGTCAATAACAATGGATCGTCGTTCCATCATCAAGCATGCCGGTATTGCCGGCATTCTGGCCGCAGGCGCTGCACCGGCGGCGCATGCCCAAGCTGCCGTTCGCTGGCGCCTGGCTTCGAGCTTCCCGAAGTCGCTCGATACCGTGTTCGGCGGTGCCGAGACCTTTGCCAAGAAGGTCAACGAGATGTCCGGCGGCAAGTTTGTCGTGTCCGTCCATGCCGCCGGCGAGCTGATGCCCGCTTTCGGCGTGGTCGATGCCCTGCAGAACAGCACGGTTGAAATGGCCCACACGGCCGCTTATTACTTCTTCGGCAAAGACGACACCTTCGCCCTGAGCTGTTCCATCCCCTTCGGCCTGAACAGCCGCCAGATGACGGCCTGGATGTACGAAGGTAACGGCTTGAAGCTCACCCGCGAGTTCTACAAGAACTACAACATCATGAACTTCCCCGGCGGCAATACCGGTGCCCAGATGGGCGGCTGGTACCGCAAGCAGATCAAGTCGTTGGCCGACATGAAGGGCCTGAAGTTCCGCGTCGGCGGCTTTGCCGGCAAGGTGATGGAACGCATGGGCGTGGTGCCGCAGAACATCCCCGCCGGTGAGATCTACCAGTCGCTGGAAAAAGGCACATTGGACGCCGCCGAGTGGATCGGACCGTACGACGACCAGAAGCTGGGCTTCAACAAGGTGGCGCCGTTCTACCACTATCCGGCCTGGTGGGAAGGCGGCCCGCAGCTTGAGTTCTTCATCAACAACAAGGCCTTTGACGCCCTGTCGGCCGAGAACAAGGCTATCGTCGAGGCGGCCGCGTCCTACGCCCACACCGAGATGCAGGCCAAGTACGACGTGAAGAACCCCACCGCGCTCAAGCAGCTGGTGGCCAACAAGACCAAGGTGCTGCCTTTCCCGAAGGACATCATGGACCGCGCCTTCAAGGAGTCCATGGCCCTGTACGAAGAGATCAGCGCCAAGAACCCGACCTGGAAGAAGATCTATGGCGATCTGGCCAAGTTCCGTGCCGAGCAGAACCTGTGGTTCCGCTTCACCGAAGCGCGCTTCGATCAGTTCATGCAAGCGCAAAAACTGTAAGCATTCATTCAGCTTCGCGCTGATTCATGCCAAGCGAAAGACGGGTCCTGCGGGCCCGTCTTTTTTTATGGCCATTCAGCCGGAAAGCGGGGGTAACTCCTAATACGGACACGAGGGGGTAACCCTAGAATCGCGAGCACCTAGTTATTCCCACAAGGAGTTATTTCATGGATCGTCGTTCCCTTATCAAGCAGGCCGGTATTGCCGGTGTGCTGGCTGCCGGCGCTGCGCCCGCAGTGCATGCCCAAGCAGCCATCCGCTGGCGCCTGGCTTCGAGCTTCCCCAAGTCGCTCGACACCATTCACGGCGCTGCCGAAACCTTCGCCAAGAAGGTCAACGAGATGTCCGGCGGCAAGTTCACCATCTCGGTGCATGCAGCCGGCGAGTTGATGCCTGCTTTCGGCGTGGTGGACGGCGTGCAGAACGGCACCGTGGAGTGCTGCCATACCGCTCCGTACTATTTCTTCGGCAAGGACGAAACCTTCGCCCTGGGCTGCGCCATTCCCTTCGGTCTGAACAGCCGCCAGATGACGGCCTGGATGTATGAAGGCAATGGCCTGAAGTTGATGCGCGAGTTCTACAAGAACTACAACATCGTCAACTTCCCGGCCGGCAACACTGGTGCCCAGATGGGTGGCTGGTACCGCAAGCAGATAAAGTCCATGGCCGACATGAAGGGCCTGAAGTTCCGCGTCGGCGGCTTCGCCGGCAAGGTGGTCGAACGCATGGGCGGCGTGCCGCAGAACATTCCTGGCGGCGAGATCTACCAGGCACTGGAAAAGGGCACCATCGACGCCGCCGAATGGGTGGGTCCGTACGACGACCAGAAGCTGGGCTTCAACAAGGTCGCACCGTTCTACCACTACCCCGGCTGGTGGGAAGGCGGCCCGCAGCTCGACGTGTTCGTCAACAACAAGGCCTATGACGCCCTGTCGCCTGAAAACAAGGCCATCGTTGAATCGGCTGCCGCTTTCGCTCACACCGAAATGCAGGCCAAGTACGATGCCAAGAACCCGGCTGCCCTCAAGCAGCTGGTGGCCAACAAGACCAAGGTTGTGCCCTTCCCGAAGGACGTGATGGACCGCGCCTTCAAGGAATCCATGGCCCTGTACGAAGAAATCAGCGCCAAGAACCCGAACTGGAAGAAGGTCTACACCGATTACGCCAACTTCCGTCGCGAGCAGAACCTGTGGTTCCGCTTCACCGAAGCGCGTTTTGACAGCTTCATGCAGGCACAAAAGCTGTAAACCCAGCCCGCCTTTGCAATACAAAGCCCCGCTTCGGCGGGGCTTTTTTCAGGTTCTTCACGGATTTCCGGGGAATGCTGCCTTGATCTTGAGGAAGAAGTAGTCGGTATTGCGATACCCGAAGGCCATACGCTTGATCAGCTTGATCT
>MGPC01000017.1 GCA_001797315.1 Curvibacter sp. GWA2_64_110 | reverse complement strand
CACCTGGGCCACCACCTCGCCGCCCTGCACGGCCACGGTGGAGGCGCTTTGCGCCAGCTGGTTGGCCTGGCGGGCGTTGTCGGCGTTCTGTTTGACGGTGGAGCTGAGCGCTTCCATCGAGGCCGCGGTTTCTTCCAGTGCGCTGGCTTGTTCTTCGGTGCGGCCGGACAGATCACTGTTGCCGCTGGCAATCTGAGCACTGGCCGTCGCGACCGATTCGGAGCCGTGGCGCACGCGGCTGACGACCTTGCGCAGGGCGTCCTGCATGCGCGAGAGCGCGTCCAGCAGCTGGGCCACTTCATCCCGGCCTTGGGCCTGGATGGCATGGGTCAGGTCGCCCTGGGCCACGGCGTTCGCCGCGGCGATGGCCTGTTGCAATGCACGCGAGATGCCACGAATCAGGGACGAGCCGATCAGTGCAGCGAAGAGAACGCCAGCCACGATGGCCGCCATGAAGACGATCCGGATGGTGGCGTAGCGGGCCATGGCTGCATCGTATTCTTTGTGGGCCTCATCGACCAGCAGGTCGCTCAGCTTCTGCACACCCTGTTGCGTCGCAGGCGCCAGCGGGCTGATTTTTTCTTTGTAGATATCGAGGGCCGCCGCACTGTTGCTGGCCAGCATCGCGTCGGCGGCAGGGATCAGACCCTCCTGTACATAGGCTTTTCTGGCCTGGGCAAAGGTCTCTGCCAGCCTGGCTTCCTCCGGCGTGAGTTGGGTCGCCATATAGGTGGCCCAGGTCTTCGTGATCTTCTCGACGTTGCTGCGCAACTCCTTGTTGCGTTTTGCCACGTTGGCCGGTTCCGACTGCAGCAGCATGTCCATCACCACCACGCGGTTGCGCTGAACCAGATAATCGATTTCACCCAGTTGTGCCAGAGGAGCCGTGCGGTCTTCGTAAACGGTTCTGAGCGCATCGTTGGCCTTGCTGATCCCGAACAGGCCGATGCCGCCGACGAGAAGCAGCAACATGGACAAGAGGCTGATCAGGATGGTCAGCCGGGCGGAAATCTTGAGTTTGCTCATGGCTGTTATTCCCAGTGAGGTTGGTTCTTTTAATGAATGGGGCGCTGCTTGCGCAGCAATGCTTCGAATTCCTGTGCCGGCAGGGGGCGGCAGAACAGATAGCCTTGGTAGGCGGGGCAGCCGTAGTGTTCAAGCAACGCTTTCTGGGCCTCGGTTTCGACGCCTTCGGCAATGACATCCAGGCCCAGGGTGTCGGCCATGCCGATGATGGTCTGCACGATGATGGCATCGCTCGGATCGCTGGTGACGTCCTGCACGAAGCTCTGGTCGATCTTGATCTTGCTGACCGGCAAGGTCTTGAGGTAGGTGAGCGAGGAATAGCCGGTGCCGAAGTCGTCGAGCGACACGCTGCAGCCCAGCGCGACCAGGGCGTTGAGCTGCTCAAGGGCCTGTTTCGGCCGGGTCATGGCCACGGATTCGGTGATTTCAAGGTCGAGCCAGCGGGCGTGTGCCCCGGTACGCGCCAGTGCGGCCTTGACCTTGCCCGGCAAATGGCCCTGGTGCAGTTGCTGGGCGGAAACATTCACGGCCACACGTACCGGTATCCCGGACTGGGACCAGGCGGCGATTTGCTGGCAGGCCGTTTCCAGCACCCAGTCCGACAGGGGAATGATCAGGCCTGTGGCTTCGGCGATCGGGATGAACTGCGATGGCGGAACGGACCCGAGCAGGGAGTCGTTCCAGCGCAGCAGCGCCTCGGCGCCCACCAGCGCACCGCTCTTCATATCCACTTGTGGCTGGTAGTGCAGGCGCAGGGTTTGCTGTGCCAGCGCTTCCTTGAGCCGCGTATGCAACTGCATATCTTCGTGCACGCGGCGGTCCATCTCGCGCGAGTAGCAGGCGTAGGCGCCACGGCCTGCCTGCTTGGCCTGGTACATGGCCATGTCGGCATAACGCAGCAGGGTGTCGCCATCGCGCGCATCATCCGGGTAAAACGCCAGACCCATGCTGCCACCCGAATACAGGTCCTGGTTTTGCAGGCGATACGAAGCCTGCAGCGCGACCAGGAGCTTGGCGGCCACGCTGACTGCTTCATCCACGTCGGTCAGATCGGTCAGCAGAATGCTGAACTCGTCGCCCCCCATGCGGGCCAGAACGTCGTTGTCGCGCAGGATGCTTCGGATGCGGTGGCCGACCTGCACCAGCAAGGCATCGCCCGTGGCATGGCCAAAGCTGTCGTTGACGGTCTTGAAATAGTCCAGATCCAGCAGCAGGACTGCCACGCGCAATTCGGAGCGTGCCGCGCGTGCCAGGGCCTGGTTCAACTGCAGGCGAAACAGCCAGCGGTTGGGCAGGCCGGTGAGTTCGTCATGGGTGGCCTGGTGCCGCAGCGACTCTTCGAATTTTTTGCGCTCGGTCAAATCCCGGATATAGGCAATGGCGTGTGGCGCACCCTCGTCTTCCCAATAGCCGAGAGAGATGTCCACCGGCAGCATCCGCCCGTCTTTGCACAGAAGTTTCAGGTCGCGGCTGCCCATGGCACGGGTTTCCGGATCCAGAAAATAATTCCGCATGGACTGTGCATGGCGCTCCCGCAGGTATGGCGGGAGAAAGATGTCGACGTTCTGTCCTACCAATTGGCTGGGGCTGTGGCCCGTCAACGCCTCCAGCGCGGGGTTGGCCATCAGGATGCGTCCGCTTTGGTCTACCCACAAAACGCCATCGGGCGCGGCACTGAGCGTCACCTTCTCGCGCAGGTGCTGCATTTCAAGCCGTTCCAGCGGACGCCGCAGGGCTTCGTTGAAGGTGGCATGGAACAGGTACAGGTAGGCGGCCACCTTGTAGGCATGCCCCAGGGCATTGGCGCTGTCCTGATCCAGCACGCCGAACATGGTCAAGAACAATTCCGAGACGGCGGACAGCGCTACGGCAAAGACCAGCGCCATCAAACACTCGCGCGCCAGCATCTTGCGGCGAACCCAGAACACGCCCAGGGTGATGAGGTTGAGCACGATAACCAGCCATTCCAGCCCGATCTTGAGCGGGGTGAGTCCTTGGCCGGCAATGAAGAAGGCCGGCAGCTGCTCCGGCTGCAGCAAGCCGGCGTAGGCCAGTGCGCCGACGATGCACAGCATCAGGGACAAGGCCAGTCGCTTGCGTGTCTTGGACACATCCGGCACGCTTGGGAGCGAGGCATAGACCAGCATCGCCACGGCGGCCAGCAGGCGGGCAGCGAGCCAGAAGATGATGGATTTTTGCGGCGAGTTGGGTGTCACCGCATTCGGCATGCCGACATAACTCATCGTGTGCAGCAGATCGAACAGCCCCACGCCCATGAAGGCGATGCCCAGCCAGACCACCGCACCTTTGCGCGGCGACAGGATGGCGCGGTAGCCCGTGATGAAGATCAGCATGGCCACCACCACCGCCAACAGCTCCACCACGGTATGCCAGAACACGAACTGGGCCGGCGCCAATGCGATCAGCCGCGATGGCTGGGAGACCCACCCCAGCAGCGGTACTGCCAGTGCCAGCAGAGCGAGTCCGATACCCAGTTGATAAGGATGGCTGTGTTGCGGGTGTTCCATCAAGGCGGCTTCCGTTGTCTCTGTGTTGCTTGTACTGTCGGTCGTGTGCTTTATTTTGCGCGGGCTTTGCCGGCGCAATCAGCCGCCAGCGCGGCCAGAACCTTTGCAGGAACGCGGTCGGTCGGCGGCGTGTTCATGGTGGGTTGTCAACGTGCGAACGGGCAGCGCTCAGATTGAGAACACCTTGACCGCTTCCATCAGGCGCTGCGCCTGCTCGCGCATGCTGTTGGCTGCCGCACTGCTTTGCTCGACCATGGCGGCGTTTTGCTGCGTCATCTCGTCGAGCTGGCTCACGGCCTGACCGACTTGCGAGATGCCGATGGACTGCTCTTTGGACGCAGCCGTGATCTCGGCGATCAGGTCATTCACGCGCTGGACCTGGCCGACCACTTCCGTCATGGTCTGGCCGGCATCGGCCACCAGGCGCGAACCGCTGTCGACCTTGCTGACCGAGTCGTCGATCAGGCTCTTGATCTCCTTGGCGGCCTCCGCGCTGCGCCCGGCCAGGCTGCGCACTTCGCCGGCCACCACGGCAAAGCCGCGGCCCTGCTCGCCGGCGCGGGCCGCCTCCACCGCGGCATTGAGCGCCAGGATGTTGGTCTGGAAGGCGATGCCGTCGATCACGCTGATGATGTCGACAATCTTGCGGCTGGCCTCCGAGATCAACGCCATGGTGGACACGATGTCGGATACGGCTTCGCCGCCGCGGCTGGCAACGTCGCTGGCGTTCTGTGCCAGTTGGCTGGCTTGCTGGGCGGTGTCGGAATTCTGGCGCACGGTGGCGGTCTGCTCTTCCATGGCGGCGGCGGTCTGCTCCAGGTTGGAGGCGGTCTGCTCAGTCCGGCTGGAGAGGTCGTTGTTGGCGGTGGCAATTTCATGGCTGGCCATCTGGACACCCGACACCTGTTCATGGACGTCCGCCACCAGCGATTGCAGGTTGAGGCCGGCCTGGTTGATGGAGCGCGCCAGAATGCCGATGTCGTCGCAGCGGTTGAGGTTCAGGGGCGCGCTCGCTTCGCCGCTGGCGACCTGCTGTGCCACAGCGGCAATTTTTCGCAAAGGGGAGGTGATCTGGGCTTCGATGAACCAGGCCGCCAACAGCAGGCTCAGGCCCAGGACCGTGCCCAGACCGGCCCAGGCCTCGACGGGCAGGCCGGTGAGGGCCAGCGCACCGGCGGCGGCCGCGGCCACCAGCAGTAGCGGCAGACGCACGCGCCAGGTCATGGGCAGCAGCTGCAGCGTGCTGGCCCAGCACATCCAGCCTGTGCGTATCAGCAGGCCACGGTGAAAGGCGAGTCCGGATGCCTTGCCGTCACGGAAGCGGCGATAGAGTGCTTCGGCAGCCTCAACTTCGGGGCGAGCCGGTTTGGTGCGAACCGAGAGGTAGCCGACCACCTGGCCGTTGCGGCGCATCGGCGCGGCATTGGCGCGCACCCAGTAGTGGTCGCCGCTCTTGCGTCGGTTTTTCACCAAGGCGGTCCAGGACTGTCCCCGCTTCAGGCTGCGCCACATGTCGGCAAAGGCCTCGACCGGCATGTCCGGGTGGCGCACCAGGTTGTGGGGCTCGCCGATCAACTCGTCCGGCGAAAAACCGCTGGTCCGGATGAAGGCGGCGTTGGCATAAGTGATATGGCTTGCTGTGTCGGTTGCCGACAACAGCGTTTCGTTGTCGGGGAACTGATATTCCTGCTGCGTAACCGGCAGATTGGTTCTCACGTGGGCCTCCTGGTACCTGGATGACGTTAAGCGCCTGGCATCTGGCCAGGCGGAGGTTTAACGAGGCAGGTTCGGGGCCCCAGCAGCGACACGGGTAGAGGTCTGTCGCTACTATTGTTTTTATAGCAAATCTTGTGCCATGACGTCAATCAAGAAATGCGCCGTGAAACGACCGCATATCAAGGGTTTGGCGTTTCGCTGGCCTGAATGATCTCGGTTGCGAGCTCGCCCAGTTTGCGACGCTGGCTGCGTGCGGTCTTGCGCAGCAGCTCGAAGGCCGCGTGGCGTCCCAGCCGGTCTTGCACCATGGTGATGCCGACGGCCACACTGATGTCGCGTTCGGCAGTGAGAGCCGCCTGCAGCTGCTGGCGGCTCTCGCGCAGGCTCTGCAACTCGTTGGCGCGGGAAAGGGCGGCCTCGATGCCCGGCAGCAGTTGCGGGATGTCCAGCGGCTTGACCATATAGCCCAGGGCGCCGAGCTGGTTGGCCTGGTCGATCATGGCCTGGTCGCTGTAGGCGCTGAGCATCATGAAGGGGATGTGATCGAGCTCCTGTAGCCGTCGGGCGAGAAACAGACCGTCCTGGCCCGACATGCGAATGTCGAGGATGGCCAGATCCGGGTCTTCACCGCTGGCCAGCAGCATTTCTGCTTCCTCGGCGGATTCGGCTGTTTTGACGCCATAACCGGCCTTGAGCAGGCCGCTGGCCAGGGTGGACAGCACCAGACGGTCGTCGTCGACCAGCAGCAGCCTGGCTTTGAGCGGGGCGGTGGCGTTCATGCGGACTCCTCGAATTCCAGCGAGATCACGGGTGGCTCCAGTTCCAGCAGCACTTGCACCTGATGGCCTTGCTGCTGTCGGTTCAGACGGGCGCCTGAGCCCGGCAGCAAGGCCTCGACCAACTGCAAGCCGCTGTGGAGGGCGGCCGGGTTGCGCGCGTTGCTGCGCCATTCGCCTGAGTTGGTGATGCTGACCTGAATGATGTCGTGCAGTGGTCCTTTGCGCAACCTGATCTGGATGTCGCCATGGGACTTGCCGCCATGCTTGACGGCGTTGAGGATCAGTTCATTGAGCACCAGGGCGATCGGTACGGCCTCGGTTTCGGCGAGGACGCCTGGCGTCCACGACTGGGGGATGTCGACATGGATGGGGGTCTGCCATAGGGACTCGATATCGCTGGCGATGGCGCTGGTCAGTTCGCACAGGCGGACCGTGCGCAAGGAACTGCGGCCTTGCAGGCCATGGATGACGGCCACGCTGCGCACCTGCCCGATCGCCTGGTTGATCGGGTCGGCTGTTTCCGGATAGGCCTGGGCGAACTGGCGCAGCAGGCCGGTGATGCCCTGCAGATTGTTCTTGATGCGGTGATGCACCTCGCGCACCAGGGCCTCCCGGTGGGCCGCCTCGTTGGCTAGGCGTTTGGCTTCCTGCTGTTTCAGATGGGTGATGTCGGTGTGGGTGACGACATAGTTCGTGATGTCGCCTCGTTCATTGGTGACGGCCGTGCAGGTCAGCCACTGCGGAAACACTTCGCCGTTCTTGCGTCGGTGCCAGACCTCGTCGCGCCAGGAGCCCTCGCGCCGGGCCGTGGCCCAGGCGGCTTCGTAAAAGGAGGCCGGTTGCCGGTCCGCGCGCATGAACGTGGTGGTCTGGCCGACCACTTCCTCGTTCGAATAGCCCATGATGCGGCTGAAGCTGTGGTTGGTCCGCAGGATGCGCATGTCGGCATCCGTGATGATCATGCCCTCCTGGCACTCGAAGGCCGTCGCCGCGATGCGCAGGGTGTTTTCCGCCTGTTTGCGCGCCGCGAAGTAGATGGCCAGCGACATGCCGACCAGGCTGAGGATCATCAGATAGAAGCCGCTGTTGAGCAACTGGATCTGCGGTGCCATGCGTTGCACAAACCAGCCCACGTTCAGATGGATGCCCAGCGATACCTGCACCGAGGCCAGGCACAGCATCAGCACCACGCCATGCACGCCCAGGCGTATGGCGGCCCAGGTGATGAACAGGAACATCCAGTAGCCCTGGTTGATGAGCAGGCCGAACGAGTTGGAGAACCAGTCGAGAAAAATGATCTGCCCGGCCAGGAAGGTCAGACCCACAATCACGCCAACCTCAGGCCAGCGCCGGAGATTCGACACCCGGTCCGGCCGGCGCTGCCAGACCAGGATCAGGGGAGCGACCAGCATGACACCCAGGGCATCGCCGAGCCACCAGTGAAGCAGGTGTTGCCACGTATGCTGTAGCGCCAAGGTACCGAAGGCGACGAAGCTGACGGTGCCGACCAGGGCACTGATGCCGCTGGACAGAAAGGCGGCCTGCAGCACCAGCCGGCTGTAGTCGTGCATGCCAGCCAGCGTGATGTCAAACTGTTCGCCGCGCGTGAGCAGCCAGTGGCCCAGCAGCGCGGCCAGGCTGGCACCGGCGGCCCCGCCGAACGCCGCAACAGGATTGATACCGGCGAGGAGGTTGGAGAGAGCGGCGCCGAGCAGGATGCCCCACGCATAACGTCGGCCTCCCAGCAGCAGCACGGCCAGGGCCAGGCCGCTGGCCGGCCAGAAGATGCCGATCAGGCCGTTGATGGAAAAGTAATGCAGGGCCAGCCAGCCGAGGGCGCCGTACAGCACGGCCACCAGCAGCAGCTTCACTGGAAAGAAGGTCTCGTGTCGGGTTTTCAGTCTAGGGCCTTCCATCGGACTGCGCTGGCGCAGCGGGCACGGCGTGCGGGCGAGAGTCTAACTCGGGGACAATACGGGGATGACTGATGACAGCAAGCTCCATTCCAGCCCGGTGTCGCCCGAGGGACTGGCGATCGAATCGCTTGATATTGAAGCCCAGGGCATTGCCCACCGGCCTGACGGCAAGGTGGTGTTCGTGGAGGGCGCGCTGCCCTTTGAAGTGGTGAGTGCCCAGGTCAACCGCAAGAAGAACAACTGGGAACAGGCCACGGTGACGGCCATTCACCGCGAGTCGGCCCAGCGCGTGCGGCCCGGCTGTCCGCATTTCGGCCTGCATGCCGGCGCCTGTGGCGGCTGCAAGATGCAGCACCTGCACGCGGGCGCCCAGGTTGCCGTCAAGCAGCGCGTGCTGGAGGACAACCTCTGGCATCTGGGCAAGGTGCGGGCCGAGAACATTCTGCGGCCGATCGAGGGCCCGGCCTGGGGTTACCGCTACCGTGCTCGGCTGTCGGTACGCCATGTGCGCAAGAAGGGCACGGTGCTGGTGGGCTTTCACGAGCGCAAGAGCCGCTATGTGGCCGACATGGAGGTGTGCCCGGTGTTGCCGCCGCATGTCAGCGCCATGCTGATGCCGTTGCGCGAGCTGATCGCCTCGCTCGAGGCGATCGAGACCTGCCCGCAGATCGAACTGGCCTGTGGCGACGAGGTCACGGCCCTGGTGCTGCGCCATCTGGAGCCCTTGAGCGCGGGGGACGTAGCGAAGCTGCGGGCGTTTGCCCAGGCCCATGCCGGCGTGCAGTGGTGGCTGCAGCCCAAGGGGCCGGACACCGTGCATCTGCTGGACGAGGCAGGCGCGCAGCAGCTGGCCTATGCCTTGCCGGAATTCGGCATCACCATGCCGTTCAAGCCGACCGATTTCACCCAGGTCAATCCGCACATCAACCGCGTGCTGGTGTCGCGCGCACTGCGTCTGCTTGATGCACAGAAGACCGAGCGCGTGATCGACTGGTTCTGCGGCCTGGGCAACTTCACGCTGCCCATCGCCACCCAGGCGCGCCAGGTGCTGGGCATCGAGGGCAGCGAGGCGCTGGTGGCGCGTTCCCGTGAAAACTATTTGAAAAATAAGGCATCCAGGCCCGCAGAATATGCGCTGGCTGCTACTGAATTTGTAGCGCGCAACCTGTTCGAGATGACGCCCGAGCAACTGGTGCGCGACGGCGTGGCCAACAAGTGGCTGGTCGATCCGCCGCGCGAGGGGGCTTTTGCCCTGGCCAAGACGCTGGCCGATTTGCATCAGCAGAAGCTCGATCCGGCGGTGCATCCCGCAACCGAGGGCGCGCAGAGCTGGATGCCGCCGCGGCGCATTGTCTATGTGAGCTGCAACCCGGCAACGCTGGCGCGCGATGCCGGGCTGCTGGTGCATCAGGCTGGCTATCGCTGTGTGGCGGCCGGTGTGGTGAACATGTTCCCGCATACGGCGCACGTGGAGAGCATGGCGGTGTTCGAACTGGACGCGTGAGGGCTGGGACGCGTCAGGGGTGCGGTCGACAGGGCTTAGAGCCGGTCTGAGGCCGTTGTCTTGGCGCCGGTGCGGGACTTGGCATCGGCGGTCTTTTCCTTGACCTCGTCCGCTGCCACCGGCTTCTTGTCCTCGATGATCTCTTCTTTTTCCGCCACGCCGACACTGGGGCGCTGGCCCTCGATCTTGTTGTCGCGCATGTACTGGTCCATCTCCTTCCAGCCGTCGAAGACGGCGGTTTTGGAGGCTCTCTCATTCAGGCGATAGCAGTCCTCGATGCCGCGCATGGCATGGCGGCAGGCGCCGCCAATGGCCCGGGCATCCGCCTCGCGCTGGGCAATGCGTGGATCCGGACCCATGCCGGGAATGTCGCAGGCGGCCAGCAGCAGAGCGATGGCAGGAATGAGCAGGAGACGCGGTGTCATGGGGTGTGCATGTAGGGCTTACAAACCTTATCGGCAATTCGTCGTGCAGGTTGAGTGTCGCACAAGCTGCCGGGGCGATAAAAAAGGCCCCGCAGGGCCTTTTTCTGGGGACGGGGCCGCTTTTATTCGCGTTCGCCGCCGAAGATGCCCAGCAGGGCCAGCAGGCTCTGGAACACGTTGATGATGTCCAGGTACAGGGCCAGCGTGGCGCTGATGTAGTTGGTCTCGCCACCATCGATGATCTGCTTCAGGTCGTACAGCATGTAGGCGCTGAAGATGGCGATGGCCGCCACCGAGATGGCCAGCATGCCGGCGCTGGAGGCGACGAAGATGTTGATGATCGAACCGACCATCAGCACCACGGCGCCGACCATCAGCCACTTGCCCAGGCCGGAGAGGTCGCGCTTGATGACGCTGGCCAAGCTGGCCATGACGAAAAACACGCCGGCTGTGCCGCCGAAGGCCATCATCACCAGGTCGGTGCCGTTCTTGAAACCCAGCACCATGGCGATCAGGCGCGACAGCATCAGGCCCATGAAGAAGGTGAAACCCAGCAGCACGGGCACGCCGGCGGCCGAGTTCTTGGTTTTCTCGATGGCGAAGATGAAGCCGAAGGCGCCGGCCAGGAACACGATCATGCCCAGACCGCCACTGAGCGACTGGGTGATGCCGGTGGCTACGCCCAGCCAGGCACCCAGCACGGTGGGGATCAGGCTCAGGGCCAGCAGCCAGTAGGTGTTGCGCAGCACCTTGTTGCGCTGCGCCTGCGACATCGCATAGCCGAACCGGCCGGATGGCTCAATGGTTTGAACTTGGTCGCTCATATCTGTCATCTCCTTCATAACCTGTGAACAACAGGTGCGGCCATTCTAGGCCGATTCAAGCCGCAACCGGGAAATCACCACGCTTCCTGTGTATTTGTCACAGCAGTTTTACGGTGCACCAGGCTTGGCCGGCCGGCAACTGCCGCTATGCTTGTGGGTCCTGTCAAATTCCAATTTTGAGTCCCACCATGCAAAGCAAACCCGTACTCCAACTGTCCGACCTCAAACTGATTGCCGCTGCGGCTGAAGCCGAAGCGCTGAAGAACAGCTGGGCGGTGAGCATTGCCATCGTCGACGATGGCGGCCACCTGCTGTGGCAGCAGCGCCTGGACGGCGCCGCGCCCATCTCGGCTCAGATCGCTCCGGCCAAGGCCCGCACCGCCGCCCTGGGACGCCGTGAAAGCCGCATCTACGAGGAAATGATCAACGGCGGCCGCGTGTCCTTCCTCAGCGCTCCCGGCCTGGACGGCCTGCTGGAAGGCGCGGTGCCGATCATGAAGGACGGCGAGTGCCTGGGTGCCGTCGGCGTCAGCGGCGTCAAGTCGTCGGAAGACGCCCAGATCGCCCGTGCCGGCATTGCCGCCATCGGCCTGTAAGCGCTTATTTGGTCAGGATCAGCTTGCCCTGGCGGGTGGTTTGCAGCCGATAGAACTCGCCGTTGTGGCTGATCGTGACCGACTTGCCGCCTTGCAACAGGGTGGCACTGTCGATCATGGCCGCGGCCTGTGGCGAGGCCGTGGCGGGGGCTGGACTGCAAGCACGCGGTGCCGGCTGGTGCGAGGCGGGAGGCGAGCTCATCCGGCCTGCCACCCTCAGTGCTTGGGCTCGGTGATGAAACCGATCTTGCGCAAGCCGGCCTGCTGCGCCATGGCCATGGCCTGTGCCACGCGCTCGTAACGCACGTTCTTGTCGCCGCGGATGTGCAGATCAGGCTGCGGCTCTTTCGCCGCTTCGGCCTGCAGCAACGCTGGCAGCGCTTCGTCGCTGACCTGGTTCTCGTTGATGAAGTAGGCACCGCTGGCGTCGACCGACAGCCGTACCGTTTCGGGCTTGATCTGCTCGCGCTGGCTGGACGCCTGCGGCAGGTCCACATTGACCGCATGCTTCATCACCGGCACGGTGATGATGAAGATGATGAGCAGCACCAGCATGACGTCCACCAGTGGCGTCATGTTGATCTCGTTCATCACCTCGTCGGTGTCGTCCTGGGTTCCGAAAGCCATGGTGCTGTTCCTCAGGCCTTCTTCATCGGCACGACCTTGGCGTCACCACCGCCGACGCGCGCACCGGTGACGAAATAGGCATGCAGATCGTGGGCGAAGCTGTTGAGCTGGCCCAGGATGGCCTTGTTGCCGCGCACCAGGGCGTTGTAGCCCAGCACGGCGGGAATGGCCACCGCCAGGCCCAGCGCCGTCATGATCAGTGCCTCGCCGATCGGGCCGGCCACCTTGTCAATGGTTGCCTGGCCGGCCATGCCGATGCTCATGAGCGCGTGGTAGATGCCCCAGACCGTGCCGAACAGGCCGACGAAGGGCGCGGTGGAGCCGACCGAGGCCAGGATGGCCAGACCACTCTGCAGGCGGGCGGTGCTGTGGTCGATGCTGTTGCGCAGGCAGCGCGTCACCCAGTCGCTGACGTCCAGGCTGTCGTGCAGGTGGGCCTTGGTATTGCGGTGGTGCGCGGAGGCCTCGCGCCCCTCTTCCGCCAGATCGCGGAAGGGGTTTTCGTTCTGCGGCCCGAGCTTGCCCAGACCTTCGGCGAAGTCGGCGCTGTGCCAGAACGTTTCGGCCTGGCGCGCCAGCTTCTTGTAGCGCACGATGTCCAGCGCCTTGAGCACGATCACCATCCACGACGCCAGGGACATGGCCAGCAGCAGCAGAGCGACGAAGCGGGTGACCCAGTCACCCTGGGCCCAGACATTGAACAAGCCGAATTGCGATTCCATAAACACTCCAGAGACTTCAAATCATTATTCAAGAACAAAATTGATCGGGACGTTGAACCACATCGCTTCCGGCACGCCGCCGCGCTTGCCCGGCACATAGCGCCACTTGAGCACGGTGGTGAGGGCGGCCTGGTCCAGGCGGTCGTAGCCGCTGGAGGTGCGGATCTCGGCCTGCTGGGCCGTGCCGTCGGCGCCGATCAGCACGCGCACCACCACCTTGCCCTGCTCTCCCAGGCGCTTGCTCAGGGCCGGGTAGGGCGGTTTGGGGTTGTTGAGGTAGGCCGCATCGCTGGAGGGCAGCTCAAGGCGCGCCGGCGCCGGCGGTCCCGGTGGGCTTGTGCTCACGGGCGCGGTCATGGCTGGCGCGGGTGGCTGAGGTGCGCTCACGCCGGTGGGCGCGGCCGGTGCAGGCGTGGGCACCGGTGTGGCCACGGGCAAGGGGGCCGGCGGCGTCTGGCGTTTTTGCGGTGCTTGCACTTGCGGCTTGGGGGCCGACGGCTGCAACTGTTCGGTCTTGGGGGTCGGCGGGCTGATGAATTCGCTCAGGACCTCGGCGGGCACGATCACCTCCACGGCTCGGCGCAACAGCCCGGTCTGGATCGCCCAGAGTGCGGCGATGTGGAACAGCACCACGCTGGCGGCGATGGCAAGGCGTCGGTTCATGAGGGGCGGCAAAGCGTGACGTTCAGACAAGGTCATATTTTGGATCGGCTACCAGGCCATGGGCCGGCCTTATTTCCGAAAAATCCAGCAGGCCGAGAGGGCGACCAGGATCAGGCTGGCGATCATGGCGAGGAGCAGCATCATGTTCAAATTATAAATGAGAATAATTCGTATTTAATGAAATTCATTCAAAATATTTTCACATCATGTGCGGGTGTGCTCAGAGGGGCGCCGGATAAAGCAGGCCTTGCCTTGCCTGGTCAAGTTGGCGGCAGCCGCATAGCGCCATGGCGATTTCCAGCTCGTCGCGCAGCAGGCGCAGCACATGGGCCACGCCCACGGCGCCGGCATTGGCCAGGCCGTAGACATAAGGCCGCCCGAGCAGGACGGCGCTGGCGCCCAGCGCCATGGCCTTGAGCACATCGGTGCCGCGGCGGATGCCGCCATCCACCAGCACGGGCAGGTCGCCTTGCACCGCGGCGCTGATACGCGGCAGCACCTGGGCGCTGGCCGGTGCCGTGTCCAGGGTCCGGCCGCCGTGGTTGGAGACAATCACACCGTCCAGGCCGAGCCGCGCCGCCTGGCGCGCGTCGTCTTCATGCAGCACGCCTTTGAGCAGAACGGGCAGTCGGGTCTGCGCCTGCAGCCATGTGACGTCGTCCCAGGTCGGGGCGTGACGCAGCAGGCCGTCAAACAGCGCGCTCTGGTCGGCACCCAGGGCCGCGGCCGGCGCGGGTGGCAGGCCATCCAGATTGACGGCACGCACGCCGGGTGGCAGGCGAAAGCCAGCGCGGCGTTCACGGTCGCGTGCCCCGCTGGTGGGGGCATCGACGGTGAGCACCAGCGCCTCGTAGCCGGCGGCTTCGACGCGCTGTACCAGTTCGCGCGTGAAGCCGCGGTCGTGCTGGAGGTAGAGCTGGAACCACAAGGGACCGCGCCCGGCCTCCGGCAGCACGGCGCGCGCCACGGTTTCCAACGGGATGCCGGCCTGGGTGCTGAGCACCAGGCCGGCCCCCAGCGCTGCCGCGGCATGGGCGGTGGCCAGTTCACCATCGGGGTGGGCCAGGGTCTGATAGGCCACCGGCGCCAGCAAGATCGGGTGGGCCAGCGTGCGGCCCAGCAGTTGCACCCGGGTATGACCGCCGGCCAGTGGTTGCAGCACGCGCGGCAGCAGTTGCAGGGCGTCCCAGGCCTGCCGGTTGGCGTTCAGCGTGCATTCGTCGGCAGCACCGCCGCTGAAATAGGCCCAGGCGTTCTCGTCCAGGCGGGTGCGGGCGTGGGCTTCGTGGTCGGCCAGGCTGACCACCTGGTCGGGGACGCGGGCGAGGGCAGGGATGGCATTCATGGGTTCGGCCTCAGGTATCGGCCCACATGCGCAGCAGGTTGTGGTAGGTGCCGGTCAGCGCCGTGGTTTCGGCGCATTCGCCATGGCGTTCACGCAGACGCAGCAGGTTCATGTCGAGGTCGAACAGCAGGCGGCGCTGCTCGTCGCTGCGCACCATGCTCTCGACCCAGAAGAAGCTGGCGAGCCGGTGGCCGCGCGTCACCGGCAGGACTTCATGCAGGCTGGTGCCGGGGTAAAGCACCATGTCGCCAGCCGGCAGCTTGACACGTTGGCTGCCGTAGGTGTCGTCGATGGCGAGTTCACCGCCGTCGTATTCGTCGGGGTCGGCCAGAAACAGGGTGCAACTCACGTCCGAACGCACGCGCTGGTCGTTGCTGCGCGAGTGCATCACTGCGCCGTCGATGTGTTTGCCATAGTAGTTGGCGTCGCCGCCGTAGCGGTTGAACAAGGGGTTGAAAATCTTCTTCGGCAGGGCCGCTGAGAAAAAGATCGCATGCCGGTTGAGCGCCTGCAACACCAGCGTCTGCAGCGCGCGCGCCGCTTCGCCGGTCTGCGGCAACTGCTCGTTGTTCTTGGCCTGCACGGCCTGGGCGCCGGCGGTGGCACGTCCGTCCAGCCAGGTGGCGGCATCGAGGATGGCGCGCGCCTGGCGCAGTTCTTCGGGTGTGAGGACGTTTTTCAGGTGGATCAGCATGGCGGTGGCTTTGCTGTGGGGCAGGATCTCCCTGCCCCGGGTTGATGGATTCAGTCGAACTGGACTTTCAGGGTCAGCTGCACCGACTGCGGGGCACCGGGGCTGTAGAAACCGCGGTACAGCGAGTCGGCGTACAGCTCGTTGGTGACGTTGGTGACATTCAGCTTGAGCGTGGTCAGATCGGTGATCATGTACTCGGCCATCAGGTCCAGCGTGGTGAAGGCCTTGGCCTCGACGTGGCGTGCCCCTTCCGGGTTCTGCCGGTCACGGTAGTTGAGGCCGCCGCCGATGCGCAGTTGCGGCGTCAGGCGGTAGGTGGTCCACAGGCTGGCGCTGTGCAGCGGCGTCAAGCCGGGCCGGTCGCCCGCGACCTGTGCCCCGGTGCCGGCCGCATTGAGTGCCACGTTGCTGTCAACGATCCTGGCCATGGGGAGCCAGGTCCAGGACAGGAAGGCATCCCACTTGGGCGAGATGCGCCCGGCGACGTCGACATCCAGGCCGGCCGCGTGGCGCATGCCGGACAGCAGTTGCTGCGTGGCAGCGGTGTCGGGATCGGTGTTGCGTTCGTTGTACTTCTGCGAATAGAACAGCGAGCTGGCGAGCATGAGACGACGCTCGAACAGGTCGAACTTGCCGCCGACCTCGATGTTGCGGCTTTCCTCCGGCGGCGTGTTGGCGTCTTTCGCATTCGGGCCCTGCACGGCGTACTGGTAGACGTCGCCCGAGGTGTTGAACGAGGTGCCGTAGGACACGTGGTAGGAAGCCACGTCGCTGGGCTGGTACAGCGCGCCCAGGCGCGGGCTCCACAGCACATCGGTGCGGGAGTTGCTGGCGCCGGCGGCCGTGTTGTAGTTTGCGTTGAAGTTGTCGTTGCGCAGGCCGGCGATCAGCTTGACGGTGGGCGTCAGCGCCATGGTGTCCTGCACATACACCCCCAGGGTGCGGGCGTTGAACTTGTTCATGGGCGCATCGCCGCGCAGGTCGGCGCGCCAGTCGCCGTCGTTGGGTGTGCCCACCAGCGTGGTCAGGCCGCTGTTGCCGCCGGAGAAGTTGTTGTTGCGCAGGGCATCCTCGTTGGACCAGTCGACGCCGGTGATCACCTTGTGCTTCTTGCCGAACCAGTCGAAGTCGTTGCTGAAGTCGCTTTGCAGCAGGGTGGTGGTGCTGATGCCGATGCGGCCCTTCTGGGTGCGGGTCAGCACGGTGTTGTCTGTGATGGCGCTGACCGAGGTCGGTGTGGTTTGGAAACGGATCACGCTGGACCACAGATCGCGTTCGTAGCGTCCGTGGCGCAGCGTGGTCTTGAGTTCGCCACCGTCCGAGAAGCGGTGGGTATGGCTCAGGGTGCCGTAGGTGGCCCGGCCCTTGTTGTAGTCGCTGGCCAGGCCGTAGTAGTTCTTGGCGTCCAGCGTCGGCTGGATCTGACCGTTGCTCAGAATCCAGGGGTGGTTGTAGCTGGGCCGGTTGTTGTATTCGAGGTGGTACAGGCCGACGGAAAACTCGTCTTCGGTGCCGATGCCCCAGCGGTAGGTGGGGGCGATGCCTTTCTTGCTGACCTTGGCGCCCCAGTTGTCGGCTTCGTGCGTCATCACGTTCATGCGCAACGCGGCATCGTCACCCGTCTTGAGGTTGAAATCACCGGTGACGCGCAGTTCGTTGCCGGTACCGACCGTGGTCTTGACTTCGTGCGAGTTCATCAGGAAGGGCTTCTTGTTGACCTGGTTGACCACACCGCCGGTGGAGCCGCGGCCAAACAGCATGGAGGCCGAGCCTTTCAGCACTTCCACGCGGTCGTAGTTGAAGGTGTCGCGCTCGTAGATCGAAGAATCGCGCATGCCGTCCACGTAGATGTCGCCGGCCTGCACCAGCGAGAAGCCGCGCAGGCGGATGTCCTCTTCGCCGGTTTCACCGGCCTGGAAGGTCACGCCGGCGGTGTTGCGCAGCACCTCCTTGAAATCATCGAGATTGCGGTCGTCCATCAGGCGCTCCGTGATCACGGTGATGGATTGCGGAATGTCGCGCAGCTTCTGCTTGCCCTTGCCAATGGACGTTTCCGTGGCACGCAGCGAGGTCTTGGCTTCCGGCGTTTCCGCCTTCTCCTTCACTTCCACCGTGGCCAGCGTCTTGCCGCTTTCCGGCACGGCCTGCTGGCCGAAGGCGTTCATGGAGCCGGCCAGCAGCATGGCGCCAAGGGGGAGCAGCGCAGAGGGCGCTATTGATTTGATAGCTTGTGGCGCAGCATCGATGCGGACTTTGGCTATTTTTTTCTTGAAACTTTTGCGTTTGGACATGGTTGTAGAGCCTTGGACGGGGAAAACTGGCTGGCTACAACCGGGCGCAATGGAACACTGCGTGGCATGGCTTGCTAGGTGAAATTAAGTAAAGACATTGTACACAAATACAAATCATTCTCATTTAAATTCAAGAAATATTGCTTCCATGCAATCCGGCATGGGGTGATGGCTTTGCATCACAATGCCTCGCTGCCATGGATCTCCAACCGTCTGCTTTTGCCGCCTCATGACCTGGATTGACGGCTACACCGTCCTCAAGCCCTTGCACATCGGTCTGGTGCTGGCCAGTGCTGCCTTGTTTGCGTTACGGGGGGTGGCGGTGCTGTCCGGGCGCCGCTGGGGGATGGCGCGGGCGGTGCGTTATGCCAGCTATGGGCTGGACACGGCCTTGTTGCTGGCCGGCGTGAGCCTGTGGCTGCTGTTGGGGCTGAACCCTTTGCGCGAACTGTGGCTCGGCACCAAGCTGGGCTTGCTGCTGCTCTACATCGTGTTGGGCTCGCTGGCGCTCAAGCGGGCGCGCAGCCACCAACTGCGCCTGATCTGCTTCCTGGCTGCGCTGGCCTGCTATGCCTTCATGCTGTCAGTGGCGCGCTTTCACCATCCGCTGGGCCTGTTCGCGCCGGGGTGAGGCGTGCGCGCCGACGTGAGGTTTCAGTAGGTCAGGCGCTCCGGGCGGATTTCCTGCAGGATGGTGGTGGCGATTTCTTCGATCGACTTGGTGGTGGTGGAGAGCCAGCGGATGCCCGAGCGGCGCATCATGGCTTCGGCCTCGGCCACTTCCGTGCGGCAGTTCTCCAGTGAGGCGTACTTGGAGTTGGGTCGCCGTTCGTTGCGGATTTCGCTCAGACGCTCGGGGTTGATGGTCAGGCCGAAGAGCTTGCTGCGGTGCGGCACCAGGGCCGGGGGCAGCTGGTGGCGTTCGAAGTCTTCCGGAATCAGCGGGTAGTTGGAGGCCTTGAGCCCGTACTGCATGGCCAGGTAGAGGGAGGTCGGCGTTTTGCCGCTGCGGCTGACCCCCACCAGGATCACGTCGGAGCTGGCCAGGTCGCGGTTGGACTGGCCGTCGTCGTGGGCCAGCGAGAAGTTGATGGCCTCGATGCGGTCGTGGTAGGCCTGGCTCTTGCTGACATCGCTGAAGCGGCCGATGCGGTGGTGCGACTTGATGCCAAGTTCGATTTCCAGCGGGTTGACAAAGGTGCCGAACATGTCGAGCAGCATGCCGCGGCAACCTTCGTTGATGATGGCGTGCACCTCCTCGTTGGCGAGGGTGGTGAACACGATGGGTTTCTTGCCTTCGATTTCGGCCGTGTGGTTGATCTGCCGCACGGTCTGATGGGCCTTGTCCACCGTGTCGATGAAAGGCAGCCGAACGCGCCGCAGTTGCGTCTCGAACTGGGCCAGGATGGCGTTGCCGAAGGTTTCAGCGGTAATGCCGGTGCCATCGGAAATGAAAAAAACGGTGCGGTTGGACATGGGAATCTAGGGGGAGGGTCGAAGGGGCGGCGGGCGGTGCTGGCCCGCCGGCATTTTGGCACCGCCGGAGCTTACAATACCGCCAATCCACCCGAATTCTTCCATGCAACGCAACGCCCTACGAGAACAAGAGCAAAGGCTAGCCGTCGGCATGGGCGCCGCCAGTTCACGGCACGAACTGGCTTTCGGCGCAAACCGGTTTTTAAACTCTGGAGCTTTCCCATGTCTGCACTTTTCAGCCCGACCGCCCTGGTCGTACCGTTTGAAAACCTGAGGATGACCGACGTCGAGGCGGTTGGCGGCAAAAACGCCAGCCTCGGCGAAATGATCTCGCAACTGCCCCAGGGGGTGCGCGTGCCGACCGGCTTCGCCACCACCGCGCACGCTTTCCGCGAGTTCCTCAAGCATGGCGGCCTGGCCGACCGCATCAACGCCAAGCTCGACGCCCTCGATACCGAGGACGTGCGTGCGCTGGCCACAGCAGGTGCCGAAATCCGTGCCATGGTCGAGGCCCAGCCCTTCCCGGCCGACCTGGAAAAGGCGATCCGCGAGGACTTCGCCAAGCTGTCCGCCGGCAACCCGCAAGCCACCTTTGCCGTGCGTTCTTCGGCCACGGCCGAAGACCTTCCCGACGCCTCCTTTGCCGGCCAGCAGGAAACCTTCCTGAACGTGCACGGCATCGAGGAAGTGCTGCACAAGATGAAGGAGGTGTTCGCCTCCCTCTACAATGACCGCGCCATCAGCTACCGTGTGCACAAGGGCTTTGCCCACGCCGATGTGGCCTTGTCGGCCGGCGTGCAGCGCATGGTGCGCTCCGACCTCGGTGCCGCCGGTGTGATGTTCACCATCGACACCGAATCCGGCTTCGAGGACGTGGTCTTCATCACCTCCAGCTATGGCCTGGGCGAGACGGTGGTGCAGGGCGCCGTGAACCCGGACGAGTTCTATGTGCACAAGCCCATGCTCAAGGCCGGCAAGCGCGCCGTGGTGCGCCGCAACCTCGGCTCCAAACTGATCCAGATGGTGTTCTCGACGCCGGAAGAGAAGAAGGCCGGCGGCAAGCTGGTCAAGACTATCGACGTGCCGACCGAGCAGCGCAACCGCTACTCGCTGACCGACGCCGACGTCGAGCAGCTGGCCCAGTACGCCCTGGTGATCGAGCAGCACTACGGCCGTCCGATGGACATCGAGTGGGGCAAGGACGGCACCGACGGCCAGCTCTACATCCTGCAGGCGCGTCCCGAAACCGTGAAAAGCCAGGCTGGCGCCACGGCCGAAATGCGCTACAAGCTCAAGGGCCAGAGCACGGTGCTGGCCGAGGGCCGCGCCATTGGACAGAAGATCGGTACCGGCCCGGTGCGCCTGGTGCACAACATCAGCGAGATGGACAAGGTCCAGCCCGGCGACGTGCTGGTGACCGACATGACCGACCCCAACTGGGAGCCGGTGATGAAGCGTGCTTCCGCCATCGTCACCAACCGCGGCGGCCGCACCTGCCACGCCGCCATCATCGCCCGTGAGCTGGGCATCCCGGCCGTGGTCGGCTGCGGTGACGCCACCGAGACGCTCAAGGACGGCACGCTGGTCACGGTCAGCTGCGCCGAGGGCGACACCGGCCATATCTACGACGGCCTGCTGGAGATGGAAGTCACCGAAGTGCAGCGCGGCGCGATGCCCGACATTCCGGTCAAGATCACGATGAACATCGGCAACCCGCAGCTGGCCTTCGACTTTGCCCAACTGCCCAATGCCGGCGTCGGCCTGGCCCGGCTGGAATTCATCATCAACAACAACATCGGCGTGCATCCCAAGGCCATCCTGGACTACCCGAACATCGATGCCGACCTGAAGAAGGCGGTCGAGTCGGTGGCGCGCGGCCATGCCTCGCCGCGTGCCTTCTACGTCGACAAGGTGGCCGAAGGCGTGGCCACGATTGCCGCCGCCTTCTGGCCCAAGCCGGTGATCGTTCGCCTGTCGGACTTCAAGAGCAACGAGTACCGCAAGCTGATCGGTGGCAGCCGTTACGAGCCCGAGGAAGAAAACCCGATGCTGGGCTTTCGCGGTGCTGCGCGCTACGTCAGCGCCGATTTCGGCGAGGCCTTCGCCATGGAGTGCGAGGCCATGCGCCGCGTGCGCGACGAGATGGGCCTGACCAACGTCGAACTGATGGTGCCTTTCGTCCGCACCCTGGGCCAGGCCAAGAAGGTCATCGACCTGCTCGCCAAGCACGGCCTGAAGCGCGGCGAGAACGGCCTGAAGATCGTCATGATGTGCGAGGTGCCGAGCAACGCCATCCTGGCCGACGAGTTCCTTGAGTTCTTCGATGGCTTCTCGATCGGCTCCAACGACCTGACCCAGCTCACACTGGGCCTGGACCGCGACTCGGGTCTGGAGCTGCTGGCAGCTGACTTCGACGAGCGCGATCCGGCCGTGGAAGCCATGATCAGCCGGGCCATTACGGCCTGCCGCAAGCAGGACAAATATGTCGGTATCTGCGGCCAGGGCCCCAGCGACCATCCGGACTTTGCACGCTGGCTGGTGAAGCAGGGCATCACCTCGATCTCGTTGAATCCGGACTCGGTGGTCGAGACCTGGCGCAATATCGCCGGGATGTAAGCAACATCGCAGGCGCATGGCAATGCTGGAAGTGAGTGCAGTGTCATGAAGCAACCGGGCCAGCTCCACCGGGGGGGGGCGATGATGCCCGGTCGTTTCTCCCTGCGGGGCCTGCTCTTGCTGGTGTGGCTTGTTGCCTCCTTTGGCGGCATTTATTTCGCCCGCGATCTGCAGACGGTGGTGGTCGGGTGGCCGCTCGGGTTCTGGTTCGCCGCCCAAGGCGGCGTTCTGGTCTTCATCGCCATCGTCGCCGTGTTTGCGTGGGTGAGCAACCGGCGCGAGCGCGGCGGCGCAGCCGGTTTTGACGATCTGGCGTATGTCGCCTACAAACGCCGGCTCCATCGCGCCTTCGCCACCTATGTCGCCTGTCTGCTGGGCTTTTTGCTCTTGCTGGCCCTGGCCGAGCGATGGGGGCTGTCCAAGCAATGGGTGGGGGCCATTTTCCTGGCTGCCACAGTCGCTCTGTATGCGGTGATCGGCATCTACAGCAGAACTGCGGATGCCGACGAATATTACGTGGCAGGCCGGCGGATTCCCGCGCTCTACAACGGCATGGCGACGGCCGCCGACTGGATGAGTGCGGCTTCGTTCATCAGCATGGCCGGCGGGCTTTATTTGCAGGGCTTTTCCGGGACGGAGTCGCAACCCGGTGGACTGGCCTATGTGCTGGGATGGACCGGCGGTTTTTGTCTGGTGGCGCTGCTGGTGGCGCCCCATTTGCGCCAACTGGGCATCTACACCATTCCAGATTTCTTTGCGGCCCGCTTTGCGGGACATTGGCCGAGAAGGATTGCCGCTCTGGCCGCCGTTATCTGCTCGTTCACCTATGTGGTGGCGCAAATCTACGGCGTGGGATTGATCACCTCGCGACTGACGGGTGTTCATTTCGAGATCGGAATCCTGCTCGGGCTCGGCGGGGTGCTGGTCTGTTCGTTCCTGGGCGGCATGCGCGCGGTCACGTGGACCCAGGTGACGCAATACGTGGTCCTGATCCTGGCTTTCCTGATCCCTGTTTCATGGCTGGCCTACAAGCAGCTTGGCAACCCGCTGGCGCCCTGGGTGTACGGCCAGCAGCTGGAGAAAATCAGCCAGCTGGAAAATCAGTTGATGGCGTCGCCCGCGGAGCAGCAGGTCATTCAGGAATATGCGCGGCGCGCCCGGGATTTCGAGTTGAAGCTGCGCAACGTGGAGGTGGCGCTGGACACCGAGCGCAAGCTGCTCAAGGAAAGACTGCGCCTGCTGAGTGAGGAGCGCGCCGATGCCGAGGTGATTTTTGCCGCCCGGCGCGAACTGGCCAAATTGCCCAAAGACCCCGTTTCGGCGCGGGAAACCTGGACCCGGGCCATGCAGGAGAACCTTGAGCGGGCCACACCGCTGGCTGGCATGCCGCCGCATGCCCAGCCCTTCGCCGGCAATCCGGATGGCACGCCCGAGGAGCAACAGGCGTTCGAGCTGTCGCGCCGCAACTTTCTTGCCTTGATGTTCTGCCTGATGGTGGGCACAGCGGGCTTGCCGCATCTGCTGACGCGCTTTTACACCACGCCATCGGTGGCCGAGACCCGGACGTCGGTGGCCTGGTCGCTGGTGTTCATCGCCTTGCTCTACCTGGCGGCGCCGGCGCTGGCGGTGTTGGTGAAGTACGAGGTCATGAGCCATCTGGTGGGGCAGAATTTTGAGTCCTTGCCACCCTGGATGGCGCAATGGGCCAAGGTTGACAGCTCCTTGTTGTCCATCAGCGACGTCAATGGCGACCATCGCCTGCAGTTCTCCGAACTGAAGCTGGGGGCCGATATCGTGATGCTGGCCACCCCGGAACTCGGCGGTTTGCCCTATGTGGTGTCGGGGCTGGTGGCGGCCGGGGGCTTGGCTGCGGCCTTGTCCACGGCCGATGGCCTGCTGTTGACCATCGGCAATGCCCTGGCTCATGACCTGTACTTCCAGGGCAAGAGCGACCGGGCGAGCGTGATGCGGCGCGTGATGCTGTCCAAATTCGCCTTGCTGGTGGTGGCGCTGGCTGCGGCTTATGTGGCTGCGCATAAACCGGCGGACATCCTCAACCTGGTGTCGATGTCCTTTTCCCTGGCAGGAGCGGCATTTGTTCCGGCCATGGTATTGGGCATTTTCTGGCGCAAGACCTCCAGGGCCGGGGTGGTGGGCGGGATGCTGGCGGGCGTCGGCGTGACGGTCTACTACATGCTGATCAATGCTGCGCCGGTGCGCACCCTGCTGGGTTTGCAAGGCAGCGGTCTGTGGTTCGGGATCCAGCCCATTTCTGCCGGCGTGTTCGGTGTCGTGGCGGGGGCCGTCGTCATCATTCTGCTGAGTCTGGTGACCCGGGCGGGGCGCCAGGATGGACCCGAGCAGCAAAATCTCATATAATAGAGAGCTTCACCTTGCCGCACCCATCAGACGCTGGGGCGGCTTATCTGCCCGCAAAGTGCGGGTCATCCACAAGGAGTATCAATGCGTCATTACGAAATCGTCCTGATGATCCATCCGGATCAGAGCGAGCAGGTTCCCGCCATGCTCGAGCGCTACAAGGGCATGATCACCACCGGCGGTGGCAAGATCCACCGCGTTGAAGACTGGGGCCGTCGCCAGATGGTCTACATGATCAACAAGCTGGCCAAGGCCCACTACCTGTGCCTGAACATCGAAGCCGACAAGGCTGTGATGGCTGAACTCGAGCATGCGTTCAAGTTCAACGATGCCGTGCTGCGTCACCTGACGGTTCAGAAGAAGAAGGCCGAAACCGGTCCCTCTTCCATGATGAAGACCGTTGAGCGTGAAGACGCCCGCAAGGCCCAGCAGGCGGAATTCCAGGCCTGATCTTCCCGATAGCGAGGAGTGAACCCCAGCGCCAACCAGCTTGTACTGACTGCCTGTATCGCCGAGGTTGTCCCTTTGCGCTACACACCGGCCGGATTGCCGGCCCTGGATCTGAAGCTCGAACATGAGTCGATGGTGCCGGAAGCAGGACAGGACAGGCAGGTGAAGGCCAGCGTCAAGGCAGTTGCCTTTGGTGCCCTGGCCGAGCGGCTTGCCAAGCAAGCCATTGGCAGCGTCTGGTGTTTCAGCGGCTTTGTTGCCACCCCTCGCAACGGCAAGAGCCTGGTGTTCCATATCCAAGAGTTCAGTCAAGATTAATTTCAGGAGGCCCTCATGGCCACGTTCAAAAAATTCAACAAAGACAAGCGCCCGAAGCGCAATACCCAGTCGCTGCTGTTCAAGCGCAAGCGTTTCTGCCGCTTCACCGTCACTGGTGTCGAAGAAATCGACTACAAGGACATTGACACGCTGCGTGATTTCATTGCCGAAAACGGCAAGATCATCCCGGCCCGTCTGACCGGCACCCGCGCCATCTACCAGCGCCAGCTCAACACCGCTATCAAGCGCGCGCGTTTCCTCGCGATGCTGCCGTACAGCGACCAGCACAAGATCTAAGGAGTAGACCCATGCAAATCATTCTGCTCGACAAGGTCGTGAACCTGGGTAACCTCGGCGAAATCGTCAAGGTGAAAGACGGCTATGCCCGCAACTTCCTGATCCCCTCCGGCCGCGCCCGTCGCGCCACCGAAGCGGCCAAGGCCGAGTTCGAAGCCAAGCGCGCCGAACTGGAAAAAGCTGCTGCCGCCAAGCTGGCCGAAGCGCAAGGCCTGGGCGAGAAGCTGGCCGGCACCACCATCAAGCTGACCCAAAAAGCCGGCGTTGACGGCCGCCTGTTCGGTTCCGTGACCAACTTCGACATCGCCGAAGAACTGGGCAAGACCGGCTACAAGGTTGCCAAGGCCCAGGTGCGCATGCCCAATGGCCCGATCAAGACCATCGGCGACAGCGCCGTGAGCGTCGCGCTGCACACCGACGTGGTGGTCGACATCACTGTCTCCGTGTACGGCGAAACCGCCTAAGCGGCGTTAGTCCCCCTCAAAAGCCGCCAGGGCCTGTCTCTGGCGGCTTTTGTATTTGTGATCGGCGCCAACGCCCATACATGCATTTGCACAGATTACCCACAGCTTGGGGGCCGGTTGTCCCCAACATGTTCCTCGACGGCAAGGTGTCCAGGGCTTAGCATTAGAGGTTACAAGGAAAGCATCATTCATGTCAGCCGTATTGACCCCCGTAGATGACGATTACGGGCAAGACCGACAGGTCGCGCAACTGCGAGTCCCGCCCCATTCGATCGAGGCCGAATCCAGTGTGCTCGGGGGCCTGCTGCTGGACAACGGCGCCTGGGACCGGGTCGGCGACCTGCTGGGGGAGGGGGACTTCTACCGCTACGAGCATCGGTTGATTTATGCCGCCATCGCGGCATTGGTCAACGCCAGCAAGCCGGCCGACGTGATCACGGTGTTCGAGCACCTGCAAAGCCAGGGCAAGGCAGAGGAGGTTGGCGGCCTGGCCTACCTCAACTCCCTGGCCCAGTACGTGCCCAGCGCCGGCAACATCCGCCGTTATGCCGAGATCGTGCGCGAGCGCGGCATCCTGCGCAAGCTGGTCGCCGCCAGCGACGAGATCGCCACCAACGCCTTCAACCCCCAGGGCCGGCCGGTCGCCGCCATCCTGGACGAGTCCGAGCAGAAGATCTTCAACATCGGCGAGGAAGGCTCGCGCATGAAGCGCGGTTTCCAGTCCATGGACACCCTGGTGGTGGACCTGCTGGACCGCGTGCAGGAGATGGCCGACAACCCGAACGACATCACGGGCGTGCCGACCGGCTTCTACGATCTGGACCGCATGACGTCCGGTCTGCAGCCCGGTGACATGGTCGTGCTGGCGGCGCGGCCCTCCATGGGCAAGACGGCGTTTGCCATCAACATTGCCGAGCACGTGGCACTCAACGAAGGCCTGCCGGTGGCCGTGTTCTCCATGGAAATGGGTGCGGCCCAGCTGGCGGTGCGTATCGTCGGCTCCATCGGCCGCATCGACCAGGGCCATTTGCGCACCGGCAAGCTGACCGACGAGGAGTGGCCGCGCCTGACGGAGGCGATCGAGAAGCTGCGTACCATTTCGCTGCACATCGACGAGACCGCCGGCCTGACCGCCAGCGAGCTGCGCGCCAATGCCCGCCGTCTGGCGCGCCAGTGCGGCAAGCTCGGCCTGATCGTGGTCGACTACCTGCAGCTGATGAGCGGCTCCAGTGGCGACAACGAGAACCGCGCCACCGAACTGGGCGAGATCTCGCGCGGCATGAAGATGCTGGCCAAGGAACTGGGCTGCCCCTTGATTGCACTGTCGCAGCTCAATCGCAGCGTGGAGACGCGCCCCGACAAGCGCCCCATGATGAGCGACCTGCGCGAGTCCGGTGCCATCGAGCAGGACGCCGACATCATCATGTTCATCTACCGCGACGAGTACTACACCAAGGACGCCTGCAAGGAGCCGGGTGTAGCCGAGATCATCATCGCCAAGCAGCGTAACGGCCCGACCGGCACCGTCAAGCTGGCCTTCCTGAACCGCTTGACCCGCTTCGAAAACCTGGCCAGCGGCTACGGTAACGGCGATTTTTAAATAAAAAAGGGGCTCCAGGCCCCTTTTTTATTGCGCAGGCAGCTATTCTTTTTATAGCACTTCGCTGGCAAAGTCCGCCAGGCGCGAACGTTCACCGCGCGCCAGCGTGATGTGGCCGCCGTGCGGCCAGCCCTTGAACTTGTCCACGGCGAAGGTCAGGCCGGAGGAGCCCTCGGTCAGGTAAGGCGTGTCGATCTGCGCCAGGTTGCCCATGCAGATGATCTTGGTGCCGGGACCGGCGCGGGTGATCAGCGTTTTCATCTGCTTGGGTGTCAGGTTCTGCGCCTCGTCGATGATGACGTACTTGTTCATGAAGGTGCGACCGCGCATGAAGTTCATGCTCTTGATCTTGATGCGGCTGCGGATCAGTTCGCTGGTGGCCGCACGGCCCCATTCGCCGGCGCCGGTGTCGGTCTTGGACAGCACTTCCAGGTTGTCGTCCAGCGCGCCCATCCAGGGGCCCATCTTTTCCTCCTCGGTGCCGGGCAGGAAGCCGATGTCCTCGCCCACGCTGACGGTGGCGCGGGTGACGATGATCTCGGTGTAGCGCCGGTCGTCCAGCACCTGGGTCAGGCCGGAGGCCAGCGCCATCAGCGTCTTGCCGGTGCCGGCGGTGCCGGTCAGCGTCACGAAATCCACTTCCGGATCCATCAGCAGGTTCATGGCGAAGTTCTGCTCGCGGTTGCGCGCGGCCACGCCCCAGACGGCATTCTTGAGGTGGGTGTAGTCCTTCAGCGTCTTGAGTACGGCGGTCTTGCCACGGATCTCGGAGACGCGGGCGTACAGGCTGGGCTCGCCCGGCGCCTCAAAGTAGACGAACTGGTTGATCAGCAGGCTGGGCACGATCGGGCCATTGATGCGGTAGAAGGTATGCGGGCCCTGCTGCCAGCTCTCGACCGTCTGGCCGTGCGTGGTCCAGAAGTCGGCCGGCAAGGCCAGCGAACCGGCGTACAGCAGGTCGCCATCGTCCAGCGTCTTGTCGTTCTGGTAGTCGTCGGTGGCCAGGCCCAGCGCCCGGGCCTTGACGCGCATGTTGATGTCTTTGGACACCAGCACCACCTCGCGCGGCGGGTCCTGCTGGCCGTATTGTTGACGGAGGGCCTCCACCACGCCCAGGATCTGGTTGTCCGCCTTGCCCTGGGGCAGGCTGGTGGGCAGGGTGTAGTTCAGCGGCTGGGTCTGAAAGAACAGCTTGCCGCCGGCTTCGCGGTGGCCGGTGCTGTCGAGCTTGAGGCCGGCCGCCATGTCGGCGCCTTGAGCATCGGCCAGACCATCCAGCATGCGGCTGGTCTGGCGCGCGTTGCGAGCGACCTCGGTCATGCCTTTCTTGTGGCCGTCAAGCTCTTCCAGCACGATCATGGGCAGGAAGATGTCATGTTCCTCAAAGCGGAACAGACACATCGGGTCGTGCATCAGCACGTTGGTATCGAGTACGAACAGCTTGCTCGGACCGCCCGGCTTGGCCTTCTTCGGGCGGGCAGGGCTTTGCGTGGCGGGTGCAGCCGCGGTCACCACGGCGGCGGGGGCCTTGCCGCGGGCGGTTTTCGGGCTGGTCTTGCCGCGGCCCGGTGGCGTGAGGATAGGCGCTTCGGCCGCCGCGCCGCCGCCGTGATCGAACAGGTCGCGGGCTTGTGGCTTGCCGTCGGCGCGCGAGGGTTCGAAGGAGGTGGCTGATTCTCTCGATGACCGGGGCTTGCTGCGGGCCGGGGCGTCAAAGGCTTCAGGAGACAGCAGGGCTGCGCGCTTGGTGGGAGCAGGGGGCAGGGGCATGGGTCGTAGAGCTCGCAAAAAGGTTACCGGATGCCGCCGAAAAAGCAAAAAAGCCGCCTGGCAAACCGGGGCGGCTTTTCTCGGGGAGCGCAGTTGCTGTTCTCAACGGCATGAATTCATTATGCATGAGCCAGGGCTGCTGCGCATAGCATGTTGCTGCAATGCATCAAATTCCAAGTGGGATGGTGTTGCACCGATCATCTCCGGGTCTCTCGGTCATCTCTTGAATCCTTTGATGGACAGATCGGTGGCGCGAGGCATCACCTCGATTCTGCAGATCCCCCCACGTTGGTGTGACTTGATGCAACCCGGCTGAGTCACAGGCCGCCAGGATATCGATACCCTAGTTGGTATATAGGAGGGAAAACACTGAGAGGGTTTGACCTCGGGTTGTCAGGATTCCCGGCGATTTGTAAGAAATTGGTAAGCAGGCCGCCAACAATGCAATCAACCTCATTGACGGGTTTTTATGCTTGCTGTCGCATCCACCATCAAACTGATCGCTGAGATTGCACTCATGGCTTTGCTGGGCCAGTGGGTGCTGGGCCTGCTGGCGGGGGCTAAGAAAGATCAGAATCTTTTCTATCAGATCCTGCAGATCATTGGCCGGCCCTTTGTTTCGGTGGCGCGGCTGCTGACACCCAAGCTGGTGCTGGACCGGCACGTGCCGCTGGTGGCCTTTCTGCTTCTGCTGTTCATCTGGCTCGGGGCCACGATTTACAAGATCCAGACTTGCCTGCAGATTGGCGTGGAGCTGTGCAGATGAGCCAGACAGTGTCCTACCTCTTTCTCAAGCTGCAGGCCATTGCGCTGCTGGTCTTCAATCGCAGGCGCGAGGCATTGGTGCGTTTCGACGAGATGCTGAGCTTGAGGCCCAACGACCGATATGCCCTGGCCAGCCGGGCGCATCTGCTGGTCCAACTCGGACGCAGGTCCGAGGCGATTGCCAACCAGGAATTGCTTGCCCGCCACTACCCTGATCTGTCGGCCAGTTGGTTCAACCTGGGCTACATGCTGGAAGAGAATGCTCAGCATGAACGGGCCGAGGCAGCCTTTCGTCGCGCCATCGAGATCGAGCCCAAGATGGACCGCGCCTGGTACGGCCTGGCCCTGGTGCTGATCCAGGCGCACCGCTTCGACGAAGCGGTCGCGGCCCTCAAGAAAAACACAGAACTGCAGCCCATGAGCCCGTTCGGCTGGTACCAGCTGGCGCGGGTTCATGTTGACAGGCATGAGCCCGACGAGGCGGTGAAGATCATTCGCCATCTCAAAGGGTTCGAGCCCAAAGTGGCCGCCCAGCTGGAACGTGAAACCGGATTGCGCGCTGCGCCGTCCGCCTGAACCAGCTGAGCGGGTACTTGATGGCCGGAATAAAAATTCCGGCCAGAAAACTATAAGCCGTGATCCGGCTGCAGGCCACTAGGAGACAAGTGGTGATCGCGATACGCCCGAAAGGGTATTTTGTTGGAGGTAGGTAAATCATGGGAAACATGGAACTGACCGAAAACCACCGCCGATACTGGCGGAAGAACCTCAATATCACGGCCATCCTGCTGGCGATATGGTTCGTCGTGACCTTTGTCGTGGGTTACTTTGCACGCGATCTGAATTTCACATTCTTTGGCTGGCCTTTCAGCTTCTGGATGGGCGCGCAAGGGTCCCTGGTGGTGTATTGCCTGATCATCTGGTTCTACGCCCGGTACATGAACAACTTGGACATCGAGCACGGTGTCCAAGAGACCGAGGAGTAAACCATGGCTGGAATGTTTGGCTCTGACGCTGGCACCCCCAGCGCCGCCTCCAACAAGGCGTTCAAGCAAAACCTGAACAAGGTGTACAAGTGGTACACCGGCGGTTTCCTGATTTTCGTGGTGGCTTTGGCCATTCTCGAACAGATGGGATTGCCGCGACAGTGGATCGGCTTCATCTTCCTGCTGGCCACCATCGGCCTGTATGCCGGCATCGGCATCATGAGCCGTACCACCGATGCGGCCGAGTATTACGTGGCCGGCCGCCGTGTGCCTGCCATCTACAACGGCATGGCCACGGGCGCCGACTGGATGTCGGCCGCGTCCTTCATCGGCATGGCCGGTACGCTGTACCTCACGGGTTACGGCGGTCTGGCCTTCATCATGGGCTGGACCGGCGGCTACTGTCTGGTGGCGCTGTTCCTGGCGCCCTACATGCGCAAGTTCGGCCAGTTCACGGTGCCGGATTTTCTGGGTGAGCGCTACGGCGGCAACCTGCCGCGTTTCCTCGGGATTCTGGCTGCCATCCTGTGCTCCTTCACCTATGTGGTGGCACAGATCTACGGCGTCGGCCTGATCACCGCCCGTCTGACGGGTGTGGCTTTCGAGCTCGGGATTTTCCTCGGCCTCGGCGGTATCCTGGTCTGCTCGTTCCTCGGCGGCATGCGCGCGGTGACATGGACGCAGGTGGCCCAGTACATCATCCTGATCGTGGCCTACATGATCCCGGTGGTGTGGCTGTCGGTCAAACAGACCAATGTGCCGGTACCGCAGGCCATCTATGGCTACCAGCTCCAGAAGGTCACCGAGCAGGAGAAACGCCTGACCAATGACCCGAAAGAACTGGAAGTGCGCGAGATCTTCAAGCAGCGCTCGGCCTCCCTGGCCGAGAAGCTGAAGGATCCCGCTGCTGCGCTGGCTGCTGACAAGGATGCAGCCACCAAGAAGGTGGCTGATCTGAAGGCTGCCAATGCACCGATGACCGAGATCGCTGCCGCGGAGAAGGCGTTGGCGGGCTTGCCAAAGAATGCTGAAGCGGCAAAGGCCGCTTGGACCAAGGCTAAAGCCGGGGCTGATATAAAGGCCAAGCCGCTCAACGGCATGGTGCCGCACGCCAACCAGTTTGCGGGTGATCCGAAAGGTGATGCGGCCGCCCAGAAGGCTTACGACGTCTCGCGTCGCAACTTCCTGGCGCTGATCTTCTGTCTGATGGTTGGTACGGCTGCGCTGCCGCACATTCTGATGCGTTACTACACCGTGCCGAGCGTGAAGGAAGCGCGTCAGTCGGTGAGCTGGTCACTGTTCTTCATCTTCCTGCTGTACTTCACTGCGCCGGCCCTGGCTGTGCTGGTGAAATACGAGGTCTTCACCGTCCTGATCGGCACGCCGTTCGACCACTTGCCGGTATGGATCGCGGAGTGGAACAAGGTGGATCCCAGCTTGCTGTCGGTTACCGACATCAACAAGGACGGCCTTCTGCAGCTCAACGAGATGTCCATCGGTGGCGACATCATCGTGCTGGCGGCGCCGGCCATTGGTGGTCTGCCTTACGTGGTCTCTGGCCTGGTCGCGGCCGGTGGTCTGGCTGCGGCGCTGTCCACTGCGGACGGTCTGCTGCTCACGATCGCCAACGCGCTGAGCCACGACCTGTACTACAAGATGATCGACCCGAACGCCTCGACCGCACGCCGCGTGACCATTTCCAAGGTTCTGCTGCTGGTGGTGGCCTTGTGCGCAGCCTACGTGGCGGCGCAGAAGCCGGCGGACATCCTGTTCCTGGTCTCGGCCGCCTTCTCGTTCGCTGCGGCAGCGTTCTTCCCGGTGCTTGTTCTGGGCATCTTCTGGAAGCGCGCCACCGGTATCGCGGCTTCGCTGGGCATGATTGCAGGCCTGGGCACGACCTTCTACTACATGGTCACGACTCAACCCTGGCTGCGTAGCGTGTTCGGTGTTACCTCACCGATCCAGCTCTGGTGGGATATCCAGCCGATCTCTGCCGGTCTGTTCGGCGTGCCGATTGGCTTCGCCGTGATCATTCTTGTGAGCCTGGTGACCCCGGCGCCCAGCAAGAAGGTGCAGGATCTGGTGGACCATGTGCGTTACCCCAACCTCAAGGGGGATATCAGCACGCTGGCCACCTGATGTGACCCGCGTCTGACCTTGGTCGGATGAAGAAGCCCGGCAATGCAAATTGCCGGGCTTTTTTCTGGAAGATTGGCATATCCTTTGGGACAAGACCTTGTTGTACGCATGACAGGAGTAACCGTGCAAGCCAGCAAAACAATTCCGGCACCGACGCCATCCGGCAGCCTGCTGGCCAACTTGCGGCAGGAACTGGCGCGCTACACGCCGTTTTCCCAGATGACGACAGGCGATCTCGATTTTTTCCTGACCCATACCGAGCAGCAGTATTTCGAGCCAGGAGAAACACTGATCGAACCCGCCAGCGGCGAGGTGACGCATCTGTTTTTCATCCGCCAGGGCGCTGTCAGCGGTAAGCGCGGCCTGGCCGACCTGCAAGGGGGAGCGTTCCAATACGAGACGGGCGATCTGTTCCCGATCAGCGCAGCCATCGCCAAGCGGGCCGTGACCGCGACCTACCAGGCGGTGGCAGATACCTTTGTGCTGGTGCTGCCGTGCGGCGCCATGCAGGCGTTGGCGGAACAAAGCGTGCCGTTTGCCGACTTTCTGAACCGGCGGGTGTTGAAGTTTCTCGAACTGTCGCGCCAGGCCTTGCAGGTGGCCTATTCCTCACAGACCCTGGCGGAGCAGTCTCTGGAAACGCGCTTGGGTGATCTGGTGCGGCGGGCGCCGGTGACCTGCCGGCCAACAACCGCCTTGCGCGAAGCGCTGACTGAGATGCACCAGCGTCGCGTCGGCTCCATGCTGATCACGGGCGAGCGAGGCGAGCCGGTGGGCATTTTGTCGCGCGACGACATCCTGGGGCGTGTGGCGCTGCAATCCGTGCCGCTGGAGACGCCGATCCAGGCGGTGATGGTGCAACCCGTACATAGCCTGACGCATGAGCACACAGCCGAGGATGCGGCACTGATGATGAGCCGATACAGCATCCGGCATGTGCCGATCACGCGCGATGGGGTGGTGGTCGGCATCGTGTCCGAACGCGATTTGTTTGCCATGCAGCGCCTGAGCCTCAAGCATGTCAGCACCTCGATCCGGGGGGCGCCGGATATTGATACGCTCAAGCTGGTGGCGCAGGACATCCGCCGCTTTGCGCGCAGCCTGCTCAGCCAGGGGGTGCAGGCGCGCCAGCTGACTGCGTTGATCAGCCACCTGAACGATGTGCTGACCGAGCGCCTGCTGGAGATCAAGGCGACCGAGCATGGTGTCGACATGAGTCTGCTGTGCTGGTTGGCGCTCGGCTCGGAAGGCCGCAGTGAACAGACGATCGCCACCGACCAGGACAATGCGCTCATCCTGCCCGATGGCATCAGCGATACGCAGCGTGAATCGGTCTTGGCGTTTGCCAGGAGCGTCAACGAGGCACTCGATGCCTGTGGCTATCCTTTGTGCAAGGGCGGCATCATGGCCGGCAACCCGGCTTGTTGCCTGACCTTGCAACAATGGCGTGAACGCTTTGCACAGTGGATCGAGCACGGCGCACCGCAGGACCTGCTCAATGCCAGCATCTATTTTGATTTCCGTCCCTTGGCGGGCGACCTGACGCTGGCGCAGACCCTGCGCTCCGAGGTCAGTGTGGCCGTGCAGAAGGTGCCACGCTTTTTCAAGCAGATGGCCATCAATGCGCTGACGCGCAGCGTACCGCTCAGCTGGGTGGGGGGGATTGTCACCGACGAGCAAGGGCAGATTGATCTCAAACTGCAGGGCTCCGCCATTTTTGTTGATGCGGCGCGCCTGTATGGCCTGGCGCATGGTGTGGCGGCAACTGGAACACGCGAACGGCTGGAGGCTGTTGGGCCGGAGTTGGGGGTGACTGCGTCCGAATACGAGGCCTGGGTCCGTGGTTTCGAATTCCTGCAGATGTTGCGCCTGCAGATACAGCTCCATGGTGGCGCCGTGGCAGAGCAGCCCAACCATATTGCGGTTGCCAGTCTCAACGATATTGATCGACGCATTCTGAAGGAGGCGTTCCGCGTGGCGCGCTCTTTGCAGCAGCGGTTGCAGCTCGATTACGAGAGGTAGGCCATGGGCTGGATGAGGTGGTTGACCGGTAACGGACGCGGGCGGCGGCAGATCAATGAGCATCGTTGGGTCATGCTCGATGTTGAAACCAGCGGACTGGATCCGCATCACGACCGTCTGCTCGCGATCGCGGCCATCGCCATGAAAGTGGACTGGGGTCAACGGCGCCTGAGCATCGACCTGGGAGACAGTTTCGAGGCGGTGTTACGCCAGGATGTGGCGTCCAGCAAGGACAATATCCTGCTGCACGGCATTGGCGTGCAGCGGCAACGCGAGGGGATGGCCCCCGAACTGGCGCTGCAGGCATTTACCGATTTTGTGGGGGACTCCCCTTTGCTGGCCTTTCATGCCGCGTTCGACCAGACCCTGATTTCCCGTTTTTCACGCGCCCACCTTGCGGTCGATCTGCCCAATCCGTGGGTGGATATCGAGCAGTTGTGTGCCGTGACGCATGAGCAGGTCCGGGCGCGCTCGCTGGACGAGTGGATGAGCTATTTCGGCATCCGCTGCGCAGTCCGGCACCAAGCTGCGGCCGACACCCTGGCGGAATGCGAGGTGCTGCAGCGGATCTGGCCTCGTGTGGCGGAGCAATGCGTCCGTTGGCAAGATGTGGAGCGGCTGGCCCGACAGCAGCGCTGGATTGCCAGAGCGTAACCCGCTTCAGCGGCCTGGCCATGCGCGATCGAGAGGTCGCCAGCCAAAGTCTGCGGGGATCTGAAAACAAAAAAGCCGCCTCGCATTGCCGGGCGGCTTTTCTCGGGGCGTGCAGTTGCCGTTCTTTGCGGCATGACCAAGCACTGACCCCGTTCGTGCTGGATCAGGCAGTAGCAGCCGCCTTCTTGAGCGCCTTGACGGCCTTGAGCACTTCGTCGACGTGTCCCGGCACTTTCAGGCCGCGCCATTCCTGCTTCAGGGCGCCATCAGCGCCGATCAGGAAGGTGCTGCGCTCGATGCCCTTGACCTTCTTGCCGTACATGATCTTGTTCTTGACCACGCCGAACATGTGGCACATCTTCTCTTCGGTGTCGGCGATGAGCTCGAAGGGCAGTTCCAGCTTGGCCTTGAACTCGTCGTGCGATTTCATGTTGTCGCGCGAGACACCGAACACGGTGGCGCCGGCCTTCACGAAATCCTTGTACTTGTCAC
Source organism: Curvibacter sp. GWA2_64_110 (assembly GCA_001797315.1). GTDB lineage: Bacteria > Pseudomonadota > Gammaproteobacteria > Burkholderiales > Burkholderiaceae_C > Hylemonella. Next base: position 8,607 of record MGPC01000017.1, on the reverse strand, counting down.
GGAACTGCATGGCTTCCGTGGTACAGCCTGGCGTGTTGTCCTTGGGATAGAAATACAGCACCAGCGTCTGACCAAGGTGGGAGGTGTTGGAAACCTTGATGCCACTGGTGGCATTTGCTTCAAATTCCGGGATGGGTTTGTTGACAACGATCGCCATATGCCTTAAATCTTGTGTGACAGGAGCTGTCGTATGAGTGGTCGGGGTTTACGCGGTGACAGCTCGGTTGCGTCCCCGACTCAATTTATCAATTTTACCTCGAAATCGATAACCTGGCAGGCTAGCGGGGCTAGGGAGTTTCCAGTAACAGGGCGGCGACCACGTGGCGGCCTTCGCCGGCCAGGATGTTGTAGGTGCGGCAGGCGGCTGCCGTGTCCATGGTTTCGATGCCGATGCGCCGCTCCATCAGGGCCTGCAGCCAGTCCGACTGGGGGAAGCGCAGGCGCTCGCCGCTGCCGAACAGCACCAGTTCGGGGCCCAGTTCGGCGAGGCGGGCGAAATGCGCGGCGCTCAGGTCGCCGTAGCGGGCGCAGCCCCAGTCGAAGCGCTGGCCGCGCGAGCTGACCACCAGGCTGGTGGTGATCTGCTCGCCATCCAGCCCGATCCAGCCCGGGCCGTAGCCGCTGATGGTCTGAACGTCGAATTTGTCGGGCTGTAGTTTCATGGTCTGGAAGAGAACTGTGGTCAAATTATAGGTTTCGCCTCTCGTTAAGCACCCCGGAGGGACTTTGAAGACCATACGCAAATCGGACAAGCTGGCCAACGTCTGCTACGACATCCGCGGCCCCATCATGGAGCGGGCCAAGCAGATGGAGGAGGAGGGCCACACCATCATCAAGCTCAACATCGGCAACCTGGCCGTGTTCGGCTTCGATTCGCCCGAGGAAATCCGGCAGGACATGATCCGCAACCTGCCCAATGCGGCGGCGTACTCCGACAGCAAGGGCATCTTCGTCGCGCGCAAGGCGGTGATGCAGTACACCCAGGAGCAGGGCATCAAGGGCGTGACGCTGGACGACATCTACCTCGGCAACGGCGCCAGCGAACTGATCGTGATGGCCACCAACGGCCTGCTCAATGACGGCGACGAGATGCTGGTCCCCGCGCCCGACTACCCGCTGTGGACGGCGGCGGTCAGCCTGTCGGGCGGCAAGCCGGTGCACTACCTGTGCGACGAAGACAACGGCTGGATGCCCAACCTGGACGACATCCGCTCCAAGATCACGCCGCGCACCAAGGGCATCGTGGTCATCAATCCGAACAACCCGACCGGCGCCCTGTATTCCGACGAATTGCTCAAGGGCATCGTGCAGATCGCGCGCGAGCACAACCTGGTCATCATGGCCGACGAGGTCTACGACAAGGTGCTGTACGACGACGCCCGGCACACCGCCATGGGCAGCCTGTCCGAGGACGTGCTGACGCTGACCTTCAACTCGCTGTCCAAGAGCTACCGTTCCTGCGGCTACCGTGCCGGCTGGCTGGTGGTCTCGGGCGACAAGAAATCGGCCAAGGACTACATCGAGGGCCTGAACATGCTGTCCTCGATGCGCCTGTGCGCCAACGTGCCGGGGCAGTGGGCGATCCAGACCGCCCTGGGCGGCTACCAGACCATCAACGACCTGGTGTGCGAAGGCGGCCGTCTGCGCCGCCAGCGCGACATCGCCTACGAGCTCATCACGGCCATTCCGGGCGTCACCTGCGTCAAGCCGCAGGCCGGCCTGTACATGTTCCCCAAGCTCGATCCCAAGATGTATCCGATCGAGGACGACCAGGCCTTCATTCAGGAACTGCTGGAGGAAACCCGCGTGCTGCTGGTGCAGGGCACGGGCTTCAACTGGCCGAGCCCGGACCATTTCCGCCTGGTGTTCCTGCCGCATGAGGACGACCTGCGCGACGCCGTCGGCCGCATCGCCAAGTTTCTCGAGAGCTACCGCAAGCGCCACGCGCGCACCTAATTTGAAGACGGCGCTGCGGCGCCATGGACTGAGTCAAAGATGAAAGCAATTCAAGTAGGCCTTCTGGGCATCGGCACCGTGGGTTCGGGCACCTTCAACGTGCTCAAGCGCAACCAGGAAGAAATCAAGCGCCGCGCCGGCCGCGGCATCGAGATCACCATGGTGGCCGATCTGGATACAGCACGTGCCCAGAGCATCGTCGGCCCGGGTGTGCAGGTGGTGAACGACGCACGCGCCATCATTGCCAATCCCGACATCGACATCGTGGTCGAGCTCATCGGCGGCTATGGCATCGCCAAGCAGCTGGTGATGGAAGCCATCGCCGCCGGCAAGCACGTGGTCACCGCCAACAAGGCGCTGCTGGCCGTGCACGGCACCGAGATCTTCGCCGCCGCCTCCGCCAAGGGCGTGATGGTGGCGTTCGAGGCTGCCGTCGCCGGTGGCATTCCGATCATCAAGGCGCTGCGCGAGGGCCTGACCGCCAACCGCATCCAGTGGATCGCCGGCATCATCAACGGCACCACCAACTTCATCCTGTCCGAGATGCGCGACAAGGGCCTGGACTTCGACGTGGTGCTGAAAGAAGCGCAGCGCCTGGGCTACGCCGAGGCCGACCCGACCTTCGACATCGAAGGCGTGGACGCCGCGCACAAGGTCACCATCATGTCGGCCATTGCCTTCGGCATCCCGGTGCAGTTCGACAAGGCCTACGTGGAAGGCATCACCAAGCTGGGCGCGCAGGACATCCGCTACGCCGAGCAACTGGGCTACCGCATCAAGCTGCTGGGCGTCACCAAGCGCACGACCAAGGGCATCGAGCTGCGCGTGCACCCGAGCCTGGTGCCGGCCAAGCGCCTGCTGGCCAATGTCGAGGGCGCCATGAACGCGGTGGTGGTCAATGGCGACGCCGTCGGCACCACGCTGTACTACGGCAAGGGCGCCGGTGCCGAGCCGACCGCCAGCGCCGTGATTGCCGACCTGGTCGACATCACCCGCCTGCACACCGCCGACCCGCAGAACCGCGTGCCGCACCTGGCCTTCCAGCCCAATACGCTTGACCAGGCCATGAGCAACCTGCCCGTGCTGCCCATGAGCGAGGTGGTGACGAGCTATTACCTGCGCCTGCGCGTGGCCGACGAGGCCGGCGTGCTGGCCAAGGTCACCGGCATCCTGGCCGAGGCCGGCATCAGCATCGACGCCGTGCTGCAGCGCGAGGCCGACGAGGTGGGCGGCGAGGGCGCGACCTCGACCGACCTCATCATCCTGACGCACGATGCGCGCGAAGGCACCATGAACGACGCGCTCGCCAAGCTGCAGGCGCTGCCGACGGTGCTGGCGCCGATCGTGCGCATTCGCAAGGAAGAGCTGGCCGGATGAAGTACCTCAGCACCCGCGGCCATGCTGACCGCAAGCGTTTCTGTGAAATCCTGCTCGAAGGCCTGGCGCCCGACGGCGGCCTGTACCTGCCCGAGTCCTATCCGCAGGTGGACGATGCCACGCTGACCAAGTGGCGCAGCCTGCCGTATGCCGAGCTGGCGTTCGAAGTCCTGTCGCTCTACATCGACGACATCCCGGCCGACGACCTGCGCGCCATCTGCCGCAAGACCTACACCGAGGCAGTGTTCGGCACGAAAGAAATCGTGCCGCTGCGCCCGCTGGAAAACGGCCTCTACCTGGAAGCCCTGTCCAACGGCCCGACGCTGGCCTTCAAGGACATGGCGATGCAACTGCTGGGCAACCTGTTCGAGTACGAACTGGCCCGCCGCGGCGAGCAGCTCAACATCCTGGGGGCGACTTCCGGCGATACCGGCAGCGCGGCCGAATACGCCATGCGCGGCAAGCAGGGCGTGCGCGTTTTCATGACCAGCCCGTTTGGGCGCATGAGCCCGTTCCAGCAGGCCCAGATGTTCAGCCTGCAGGACGCCAACATCCACAACCTGGCGGTCAAGGGCGTGTTCGACGACTGCCAGGACATCGTCAAGGCCGTCTCCAACGACCTCGACTTCAAGCGCCAGTACAAGATCGGTACCGTCAACTCCATCAACTGGGCACGCCTGGTGGCGCAGGTGGTGTACTACTTCGCCGGCTACTTCCAGGCCACCAAGAACAACAGCGAGAAGGTGAGCTTCACCGTGCCCTCCGGCAACTTCGGCAACGTCTGCGCCGGCCATGTGGCACGCATGATGGGCCTGCCGATCGACCAGCTGGTGGTGGCCACCAACGAGAACGACGTGCTCGACGAGTTCTTCCGCACCGGCGTCTACCGCGTGCGCGGCAGTGCCGACACGCACGAGACCTCCAGCCCGTCGATGGACATCTCCAAGGCATCGAACTTCGAACGCTTCGTGTTCGACCTGCTGGGCCGCGATGGCGCCAAGACCCGTGCGCTGTTCGGCGAGCAGTTGGGCAAAACCGGCCAGTTCGACCTGAGCCAGGACCCGGCCTTTGCCCAGGCGCGTCAGCGTTATGGTTTCTCCAGCGGCAAGAGCACCCATGCCGACCGCCTGGCTACCATCAAGGACACGTTCGAGCGTTTCGGCGGCATGATCGATACCCACACCGCCGACGGCCTGAAAGTGGCGCGTGAGCACCTCAGCGCCGGCGTGCCGATGATCGTGCTGGAGACGGCGTTGCCGATCAAGTTCGCCGCCACCATCGTCGAGGCGCTGGGGCGCGAGCCGGACCGGCCGGCCAAGTTCGAGGGCATTGAAAACCTGCCCAAGCGCGTGACGGTGCTCGAGGCGGACGTGCAGGCTGTCAAGGCCTACATCGTCGCTCATTGTGTATGAACACCCCCAGGCTGCGCGCACTGCGTGTCGCTTCGCCACCCCCCTTGCAGGGGGCAACGCCAGTGGCCCGGCAGAGCCGGTTCCACGGCGTTTCTGGCGGTCGGCGGTTGGCGTGCTGTGGGGGGTGTTTTGAAAGACAGGGCAGCTGAAATGAAAGTGATCGGCTTTGCCGGCTACTCCGGCTCGGGCAAGACCACGCTGGTCGAGCGCCTGATTCCCGAACTCAAGCTGCGCGGGCAGCGCGTCTCGGTGGTCAAGCATGCGCACCACAAGTTCGATATCGACCACCCGGGCAAGGACAGCTGGCGCCACCGCGAGGCCGGTGCTTTCGAGGTGGTGATCGCCTCCAACCGTCGCTTGGCGCTGATGCGCGAGTTCGAGTTGCCGACGGAGCTCTCGGTGCATCAGCTGATCGCCGAGCTGTATGACGGCGTCGACTGGGTGCTGGTCGAGGGCTACAAGGACAGCGATCTGCTCAAGATCGAGGTCTGGCGGGCGTCCACGGCCAAGCCGGTGCGCTACCCGAACGACGATTTCATCGCCGCCATAACCACCGATTCGCCCGACCAGCTGCCGCAACCCACCGGGCTCGATGTGCTCGACCTCAACGATGCCGCGGCCGTGGCCGACTGGCTGCTCCAGCACGCCGAGCGTTTTGACTACAGTCCCGAGTTGTACGCCGTATGAACGCCCCACGCCCCCCCCTGAAAGCGCTGGACGAGGCCCAGGCCGAGCTGCTGGCCCAGGCCCAGCCGCTGGCCGGCATTGAAGACATCACCACCTTCGACGGCGACGGCCGCGTGCTGGCGCGCGACATCGTCTCCGCGCTGCACGTGCCGCCGCAGGACAACAGCTCGATGGACGGCTACGCTGTGCGCTGCGCCGACCTGCGCGAGGCCGGCGTGGTGTTGCCGGTGTCGCAGCGCATCCCGGCCGGTGCCAGCGGTGCGCCGCTGCAGCCCGGCAGCGTGGCGCGCATTTTCACCGGCGCGCCGGTGCCGGCGGGGGCCGACGCCATCGTCATGCAGGAAGAGTGCGAGGCCGTCGGCGAGGGCAGTGTGCGCGTCAATGCCGTGCCGAAGCCCGGCCAGTGGATCCGCCGCGCCGGCGAGGATGTCACGCGCGGTGCTGTGGTGCTATCAAAAGGGGAGCGCCTGGCGCCGTCTTCATTGGGCTTGGCGGCCAGTATTGGCATGAGTACGCTGCCGGTGGTGCGCCGCCCGCGCGTGGCGCTGTTCTCCACCGGCGACGAGCTGGTGATGCCGGGCGACATCGCGCCCGAGCACATGCCGCCCGGCGCCATCTACAACTCCAACCGCTTCTTCCTGCGCGCGCTGCTGCAGCGCCTGGGCTGCGAGGTCACCGACTACGGCATCGTGCCCGACCAGCGCGATGCCACGCTCGACGCCCTGCGCGACGCCGCGCAGCAGCATGATTTGATCCTCACCAGCGGCGGCGTCTCGGTGGGCGAGGAAGACCACATCAAGCCGGCCGTGCAGCAGCTGGGCGAGCTCGACCTCTGGCAGATTGCCATCAAGCCGGGCAAGCCCTTCGCCTACGGCAAGATCTACCGCGATCAAGGTGCTGGGGCGCGCAGCGCGCAGGACGCCTGCCACTTCGCCGGCCTGCCGGGCAACCCGGTGTCGAGCTTCATCACCTTCCTGGTGCTGGTGCGTCCCTTCCTGCTCAAGCTGCAGGGCGTGGTGGACGTGGCGCCGGCCCGCATGGCGCTGCCGGCGCATTTCGACTGGCCGCGCGCCGACAAGCGCCGCGAGTTCCTGCGCGTGCGCCGCAATGCCGCCGGCGGGCTGGAGCTGTTCCCCAACCAGAGTTCCGGTGTGCTGACCTCGGCCGTCTGGGGCGACGGCGTGGTGGACAACCCGGCCGGCAAGACGATTGCCAAGGGCGATACCGTGCAGTTCATTTCCTTTGCGGAGTTGATGGGATGAAGGTCAACGTCAAGTACTTCGCCTCGATCCGCGAGCGCATCGGCGCCGGCAGCGAGCCGCTCGACACCACGGCGACCACGCTGGGCGCGCTGCGCGACGAGCTGATCGCCCGCGGCGGCGCCCATGCCGAGAGCCTGGCGCGTGGCCGTGCCGTTCGCGTGGCGCTCAACCAAGTGATGAGCGATGAGGCGACGCCCTTGAGCGAGGGTGCCGAAATCGCCTTCTTTCCCCCCGTCACCGGAGGCTGACATGGCCAGCCGCGTCTCGATCCAGACCGCAGACTTCGACGTCAACGCCGAGATCGCGGCCCTGCGTGCGCAGGACAAGCGCGTCGGCGCCGTCTGTACGTTCATCGGCACCGTGCGCGACCGCAACGATGGCAGCGCGGTCAGTGCCATGGAGCTGGAGCACTACCCCGGCATGACGGAAAAGGCCATCGAGGCCATGATCGACGAAGCCTTCAAGCGCTTCGACATCTACGCCGCACGCGTCATCCACCGCGTCGGCCCGCTGCAGCCGCTGGACCAGATCGTGCTGGTGGTGGTCACCTCGGCGCACCGCGGCGAGAGCTTCCAGGCCTGCGAGTTCCTGATGGACTACCTCAAGACCCAGGCGCCGTTCTGGAAGAAGGAACAGACGCCCGAGGGCGCACGCTGGGTCGATGCCCGCGTCAGCGACGACAAGGCGCTGGCCAAGTGGGGCATTTCTTCCGGCAACTCGTCGCTCTAGTTTCTGAAGTCAGGCTAGCGCCACGCGGGCCTGTCTGGCACGCCGGGTGAGCGGGATACCCAGACTCCGGCGCACGCTCGCGGGGCGATGACCTTGGCGCTTCACCATCTTTGCATCAACCCCGCATGTGACGCGCCAAGGGATGGGCGACCGCGAATGGCGCCTGCGCCTGGGTACACCCGCTCACCCGGCTTGAACCGTATGGCTGGCATACCAGGGAAGTCCGAATTCATCGCGCTCCAACATGGCTGGCATGAGCCGGGTGCTTGGGGACGTCCGGGCGCAGGCGCCATTCGCGGTTGCCCATCTTTTTGCTTGCTGGCACCGCATTGATGCGATGATGGGAGCGTGCCTGCACTTGGGCCCGCGAGCGTGCGCCGGAGCACGGATCTCCCCAAGTGCCCGGCGTGCCCAAGTCGTGGCGTGGCGCCAGCGGTATCCCTGAGCCCGTGTTGACGTGTACCGTGTGGTGGATCGATCTGAATTTGATGTTCGTCAAGAACGTTTTCGGTCCCATCCCTTGAAATTCAGGGCAGGCACCCAAAGCTGCGGTGCAATCGGAGGATTTCATGCGAGTTGACAAACTGACCACCAAATTCCAGGAAGCCCTGGGCGAGGCACAAACCCTGGCCCTGGGCAACGATCACGCCTACATCGAGCCGGCCCACCTGCTGCTGGCCATGCTGCGCCAGCAGGATGGCCCCAAGGCCCTGCTGCAGCGCGCTGGCGTCAATGTGGCGGGCCTGACGGCTGCCGCCGAAGCCGCGGTGAAGAAGCTGCCGCAAGTGGAAGGCCAGGAGCAGGTGCAGGTTGGGCGCGACATGGTCTCGCTGCTGCAGGCGGCCGAGAAGGAAGCCATCAAGCGCGGCGACCAGTACGTTGCCAGCGAATTGTTTCTGCTGGCCGTGGCCGACCACAAAGGCGACATCGGTCACCTGGCCAAGGCCAACGGCCTGACGCGCAAGTCGCTGGAAGCGGCCATCGAGGCCGTGCGCGGCGGCCAGTCGGTCGACAACCCGGAAGCCGAAGGCCAGCGCGAGGCGCTGAAGAAATACACCCTGGACCTGACCGAGCGTGCCCGTTCCGGCAAGCTCGACCCGGTGATCGGCCGCGACGACGAGATCCGCCGCGCCATCCAGGTGCTGCAACGCCGCAGCAAGAACAACCCGGTGCTGATCGGCGAG
>MGPC01000016.1 GCA_001797315.1 Curvibacter sp. GWA2_64_110 | reverse complement strand
TGCGGCCGCAGATGCAGGCCAGCGTGGTGATGGATGAGGCGGCCTTTGCCCGCCGGGCCGAGCAGGCCTACCAGCTCATGTTCCAGCAGTGGGAGGAGAACAGAGAATGAAAGCCGTGATTCTGGCGGGTGGCTTGGGTACCCGGATTTCCGAAGAGACTCACTTGAAGCCGAAGCCGATGATCGAAATTGGCGGCAAGCCGATTCTCTGGCACATCATGAAGATGTACAGCGCACACGGCGTGAACGACTTCGTGATCTGCTGCGGCTACCGTGGTTATGTGATCAAGGAATACTTTGCCAACTATTTCCTGCACATGTCGGACGTGACTTTCGACATGGCGAACAACCAGATGGAAGTGCATCGCAAACATGCCGAGCCCTGGCGCGTGACGGTGGTGGACACCGGCGAGAACACCATGACCGGCGGCCGTCTGCGCCGCGTGGCCGATTACGTGGTGAACGAAGAGGCCTTCTGCTTCACTTATGGTGATGGTGTGGCCGACGTGAACATCGGCGAGGCCATTCGCTTCCACAAGTCGCATGGCAAGCTGGCTACGGTCACGGCGGTGCAACCGCCGGGCCGTTATGGCGCCTTGCAGATTGCGGGCACCCAGGTGAACGGCTTCACCGAAAAGCCACGTGGTGACGGCGGGCTGATCAACGGTGGTTTTTTTGTGCTGTCGCCGCGCTGCATCGAGCGCATTGCCGGTGACCCCACCAGCTGGGAAGGCGAGCCACTGACCAGCCTGGCGACCGACGGCCAGCTCATGGCCTACGAGCACCAGGGGTTCTGGCAGCCGATGGACACGCTGCGCGAAAAGAACCTGCTGGAAGACCTCTGGCAATCAGGGCGCGCGCCCTGGAAAATGTGGTGATGCCGCTCACGCCCGCTTCTCTTCTGCCTGATCCGTCCTTCTGGCGCGGCAAGCGCGTGCTGCTGACCGGGCACACCGGCTTCAAGGGGGCCTGGCTGGCCCTGTGGTTGCAACGGTTGGGCGCCCAGGTGACCGGTCTGGCCCTGCCGCCGGCCACCGAGCCCAGCCTGTTCCATGCCGCCAGCGTGGGCAGTTTGCTCGATAGCCAGACAGTGGACTTGCGCGATGCCGTGTTGCTGGCAGAGCGCGTGCGGCAGGCAAAGCCCGAGATCGTTCTGCATCTGGCGGCGCAGGCCCTGGTGCGCCAGAGTTATCGTGCGCCGGTCGAGACCTTTGCTACCAACATCATGGGCACGGTGCACCTGCTTGAGGCGTTGCGCCAGGTGGATGGTGTGCGTTCTGTCGTGGTGGTGACGACCGACAAGGTGTACCAGAACCGTGAATGGGTTTATCCCTACCGCGAAGGCGATGCGCTGGGTGGTCACGATCCCTACAGCGCCAGCAAAGCTGCGGCAGAGCTGGTGACAGCCAGTTATGCGGCCTCGTTTCTGAACGAACGGCAGGTGGCGGTGGCCACGGCCCGGGCCGGCAACGTGATTGGCGGTGGTGACTGGTCGGCCGACCGGCTGTTGCCGGATGCCGTACGTGCCTGGCAGGCCGAGAGGCCACTGGAGATTCGCCGCCCCGACGCCATCCGTCCCTGGCAGCACGTGCTGGAGCCGCTGGCCGCCTACCTGCGCCTGGCCGAGCATCTGTGGCACAAACCGCAGGATGCGGGAGCCTACAATTTCGGCCCCGCGACAGCCGAGGCCGCCACGGTGCGTACCGTGGTGGAGCAGGCGCGCCAGACCTGGGGTGCTGGCGACATCACCTGGGGCGATGGCAGCGAGGGACCGCACGAGGCGGGCTGGCTGGCGCTGGAAGTGGCCAAGGCGCGTCAGGTGTTGGGTGTGCAGTCGCGCTGGGGTTTGTCCGAATCCGTCGCCCGCACCATGGCCTGGTACCGCCAGCACCATGCAGGTGCCGATGCGCGCACCCTGTGCCTGGCCGAGTTGGCGGACTACGAGGCAGCCAGCGCATGAGCCGTTTTCTCATCACCGACACACCGCTGGTCGGCCTCAAGCTGGTGCAGCGGCAAATGCTGCGGGACGAACGTGGTTTCCTGAGTCGTCTGTTCTGTGCCGATGAACTGCATGCCGCCGGCTGGTACGGCACCATCGCCCAGATCAATCACACCTGTACCCGGCAGGCCGGCACGGTGCGCGGACTGCATTACCAGACACCGCCCCATGCGGAAATCAAACTGGTCAGCTGTCTGCGCGGCGTGGTGTGGGACGTGGCGGTTGACCTGCGTCTTGGCTCGCCGACTTTTCTGCGTTGGCACGCCGAACTGTTGTCGGCTGACAATGGCCGTGCCCTGCTGATTCCGCAGGGCTTTGCCCACGGCTTCCAGGCCATGAGCGATGATGCCGAGCTCTTGTATTGCCATTCCAGCGCTTATGTGCCGCAGGCCGAGGCGGGCCTGAACCCGCAGGATGCACGTCTGGGCATTGCCTGGCCGAAGCCGGTGCAGGGACTGTCGCCGCGCGATGCAGGCCACCCCATGATCCCGGCAGACTTTGAAGGAGTTCGACTGTGAAGTGCCGCCATTGCGGGTCGGAATTGCACCGGCCGTTTCTCGACCTGGGCAGTGCGCCGCCCTCCAATGCCTACCTGACGCCGGCGGCGCTGAATGCGCCCGAGGTCTGGTACCCGCTACGTCTGCTGGTGTGCGACCAGTGCTGGCTGGTGCAGACGGAAGACCACGCCGGTCGCGAAGCCCTGTTCAGCGCCGACTACGCCTACTTCAGCTCTTTCTCCAGTTCCTGGCTGCGCCATGTGCGGGCCTATGTGCAGGCGATGCAGCAGCGCTTCGGCCTGGGGCCGCAGAGCTGTGTGGTCGAGGTGGCGGCCAACGATGGTTACCTCTTGCAGTATGTGCAGCAGGCCGGTGTGCCTTGCTACGGCATCGAACCGACCACCAGCACGGCAGTCGCCGCGCGTGCCAAGGGCATCGAGATTGTCGAGCGCTTCTTCGGCGTCGAGCTGGCGCGCGAGCTGGCGGCGCAGGGGCGGCAGGCCGACCTGATGGCGGCCAACAACGTGCTGGCCCACGTGCCCGACATCAACGACTTCGTGGCCGGTTTTGCCATCCTGCTCAAGTCGACCGGGGTGGCGACATTCGAGTTCCCGCACCTGTTGCGCATGGTGCGCGAGTGCCAGTTCGACACCGCCTACCACGAGCACTATTCCTACCTGTCGCTGGGCAGCGTGCAGCGCATCTTTGCAGCCAACGGACTGCAGGTGATCGATGTCGAGCAGTTGCCGACCCACGGCGGCAGCCTGCGCGTCTATGCCCAGCGCCAAGGTGGTCTGCACACCCCTGCACCCGCCGTGGCCGAACTGCTGGCGATTGAGCAGTCGGCCGGTATGAATGGCCCCGATTTTTATGCCAATTTCCAGTCCGAAGCCTTGCGGATCAAGCGCGAGCTGCTATTGTTTTTATTGCAAGCACAGCGCGACGGTCTCAAGGTCGCGGCTTACGGTGCGGCCGCCAAGGGCAACACGCTGCTGAATTTCGCCGGCGTGCGCCCGGACCTGCTGCCCTACGTGGTGGATTTGAACCCGGCCAAGCAGGCGCACTGCATGCCGGGCAGCCGCATCCCGATCGTCAACGAGGCACACCTCAAGGCTGACCGGCCGAACCGTGTGCTGATCCTGCCGTGGAACCTGCGCGAGGAAATCACCAGCCAGCTGGCCTATATCCGCGAGTGGGGTGGCCAGTTCGTGACGGCCGTCCCCACGCTGCAATTGCTATGAAACCGCGCATTCTGTACACCAAGCCGTCCATCACCGAGCGCGAAGTCGCTTATGCCACCGACGCCGCGCAAAACGGCTGGGGCGAGCGCTGCTATGAGTACATCAACCGCTTCGAGCAGCAGTTCGCCGCCCATCTGGGCGTGGCGCATGCGATCGCCACCTCCAGCTGCACCGGGGCGCTGCATATGGGCATGGCGGCGCTGGGCATCGGCCCGGGCGACGAGGTCATCATGGCCGACACCAACTGGATCGCCTCGGCGGCACCCATCGTGCACCTCGGGGCACGTCCGGTGTTCGTTGATATCCGGCCTGACAGCTGGTGCATCGATCCGGCTGCCGCCGAGGCGGCCATCACGCCGCGCACCAAGGCCATCCTGGCGGTGCACCTGTACGGCAACCTGTGCGACATGGATGCCCTGCTGGACTTGGGGCGGCGCCGCGGCATCCCGGTGATCGAGGATGCGGCCGAGGCCATCGGCTCGCAGCACCGCGGCCGCCACGCCGGCAGCATGGGCGTGTTCGGCAGTTTTTCCTTCCATGGCACCAAGACCCTGACTACCGGCGAAGGTGGCATGTTCGTGACGCAGGATCCGGCGCTGTACGAGCGCGTGCTGACCCTGTCCAACCATGGTCGTGCCCGCGGCCAGACCAGGCAGTTCTGGCCCGATGTGGTGGGCTACAAGTACAAGATGTCGAATCTGCAGGCGGCCATCGGCTGCGCGCAGGTCGAGCGCATCGATGCGCTGATCGCGCGCAAGCGCGAGATTTTCCAGACCTATCGGCAACTGCTGCAAGGATTGCCCGGCGTGCACCTCAATCCGGAGCCGTCCGGCATGGTCAACGGGGCCTGGATGCCGACGGTGGTGTTCGATGCCGAAACCGGGGTGACGCGCGAGGCCTTGCAACAGGCGTTCGCGGCGGAGAACGTCGACGCGCGGGTGTTCTTCCACCCCTTGTCAAGCCTGCCGATGTTCGAAGACTGCCCGACCAATCAATTGGCCTGGGGCATTCCAGGGCGTGCCATCAACCTGCCGAGCTACCACGACATGACGGCGCCGGAGATCGAGCGCGTGGCAGCGGTCGTGCGGCAGCTCGCGACCTGCGCCAGTTAAGAGGCGAGGCGCCAGCCCGCGAGAGGGCTGGCCCGTGTTCAGCGCACGCGCTTCAGATAGCCGTCGGGTGCGACGGTGATCAGAATCTTGGCTTCGATGGCCTTGTCGATCTCGAACTGATCGTTCGACTTCAGGAACTCGCGCACTGCGGTTTTCGGGTTGTTGCCCTTGCCCCAGGGACGGTCCTGGATCAGGTCGTCCGGCATGTCTTCCACCAGGGTGTCAAACACCACCAGGTAGTTGTCCTTCGTCACGAAGGGAGCGTAGTGTCTGAGTTCCTGCTGCACATGCTCGTGCGTGTGGTTGGAGTCGAGAATGACCAGCACGCTCTTCTTGCCCTTGACGTGCTGGGCCACTTGCGCCACGGTATCCGCGGCGATCGAGGAGCCCTGGATCATCTGGATGCGCTTGTGCATCGGGTGGGCTTCGATCTCGGCCCGGTTGTGGGCCCGGATATCGATGTCGATGCCCAGCACGTAGCCGTCGAGCTGCATCATCTCCATCAGCGAAGCGTAGTAGATCAGCGAGCCACCATGGGCGATGCCGGTTTCGATGATCAGGTCCGGCTTGGTGGCCCAGATGATCTCCTGCATCGCCAGCATGTCCTGCGGGAACTGGATGATGGGACGTCCCATCCAGGAGAAGTTGTAGGCGTACTTGTGGCGTGCGATTTCCCGCACCCAGATGCGCGACAGCGCCTGCACGTCGTGGTCGTCCATCAGGCCGCGGATGTTGGCGCGAACCTCTTCCTTGAATTTGTCGATTTCATTCATTTTTCAAAAATTCCTTCCAGTAGCTGGTTCCTGAACAGAGGCAATCAATTCCTGCGGGACCGGTGTTGGCGATCAAGTCCAGCAGCGACACATAGGGCGTGAACTCGCCATGCAGTTGCGGATAGGGTCGTTTCTCGTAGTCCATGTACTCGACACGGATGCCGGCATCCTCGAACAACTGATGGTCCAGGTAGTTACGGGCGCCGTGGCCGGTGATGTAGCGGGTGCCGCCAACAGCCAGGACAATGTCCCGCACCCGCTGGCTGCTGGCGCCGGCGATACCCAGCTGTTCCACTTCGACGAAGCGGCGGCCGCCATCGAGCCCGTAATAGCGGCAGCATGCTTCCATCGAATGCCGACTCAAGTGGCCGATGGAGGCCTGCGACTGCGCATAGACCGAATCCACCAGCGCCAGCATGTCCTTGCGATAGGGGGCCGCTGCATAGGCCTGTTTCAGCTGGTCCACATGTTGCCGCCGCCAGTCGGTTCGGGTGTCGAGGCGAACCTCGTCGATCGACTGCCCGAGCGAAACCTGCTGCAGCGGCACGGTGAGCCATTTGATGCCCTGCGCCGTCTTGATCTGCACGCGATTGGTGAAGCTGCCCTTGGAAAACTGCACGTCGCCGTAGTGGACGTAGACATCCGCTAGCCGGATCTGCTCGAACATCCCCACCCAGGGGAAGAACATCGGCTGGGAGATGACCACTTTCATGCTGTCAGCAGTTTTTCCATGATGACGACATCGGCGTAGCCGTTGCCGGTGTGGAAGTGCTGCAGCCAGCGCCCCACCTCGCGGTAGCCGTGGCGCAGGTAGAGGCGGATGGCGCCCTGGTTGTTGGCCAACACCTCCAGCAGGATCTTGCGCAGCCCGAACACGTCCTGCACGTAGCTTGCCAGCAGGGACAGCGTTTCGCCGCCGCAGCCCCGGCCCTGGGCCTGGGGGCCGATGCAGATGCCCAGCCGACCCGTGCCATGCAGCGGGTTGAGGTCCAGCAACTGGACGTAGCCCAGGGCCTGGTTGCTGGTCTTGTCTGCGATGATGAAAAACACGGCGTCGGCCGCCTGGGTGCGTGCATTCAGCCAGGCGCGGACCTGTTCCAGCGAGTTGCCCTTGGGCTGCGCCATCAGCTGGCGCTGCAGCGGAAAATCGTTGCGCAGTGCCTGCAGTGCCGGCAGATCCTCCTGGGCCCAGGCCCGCAAAACGACTTTGTTGCCGATCAGCATGCCGTGCCTTACAGATAGAAATAGTTCAGCGACCGGCCGGCAAAGGCGGCGATGTCGTCCATCACCTGCCGTGCGTGGGCCGGATTCAGGCCCACCAGCATGACGCCGATGTCGACCGGCAAATCGGCCGGGGCGACCACCGGTGCACCATGGAGCGGGTGTCCTTGCAGAAAAGGATTCTGGTCGATCACGCAGCGAATTCGCTGCGGGCTTTTCAGCCAGGAGGCGATGAAGGTGCCGTAGAAACCGGCGCCATAGAGCGCAACCGGGGTATCGGCGGCCAGAGTCTGCTCGAAGGCCTGCACCCGCGAGCCGGCCTTCTGCCAGAAATCGGCGATGGCGTGGGCGCTTTCGGCAATTACCTGAACTTCATCACGCCCCGGGGCCTGAATGCCGACAGGTTGGGCCAGCTTGCGGGCCACGAAGACCAGGGCGCCCCGGTGGGCGCTGTCGCTGATGTCCTGGACCTCGAAGCCGTTGGCGCGCAGCAGGTAGGCCAGTGAGGGCCGGGTGAAATGGTTGACATGATCGACCACAATCATGTCGGCCGTGTTGGCAAAGACGTTCGGCACGATGCCGTAGAAGATGCCGCCGGGTTTGAGCAGGGCCGCAATCTTGCGCAGGGCGTCCTGCGGTTGCGCCATATGTTCCAGCGAGAAGAATGAGGTGACGGCGTCGAAGCGGCCGGTCCAGGCGGCTGGTGTTTCATAAGTCGCACCGCGCTCTGGGGGAATGAACTTATCCCAGAACGGGCGATAGCGGTCGCTGACATCGAACAGGTGGACTTCCAGTCCGGGCGTCAGGCCGGCCAGCGTGCGCATGGTGGCGCTCTTGGCGCAACCATAGTCAAGGATTTTCATGCCCGATGACAGCGCGATCTTGTCGCGCAGGACGCGGACCTGGTGTTCCGTGCGGTAGACCTTCTGGCCCGCCACCACTTCGTAGATCTGGTCTTCTTCCTCGCTGTCGACCAGGATGTCGTAGCTGTCGTCGTAGTAGGCATCAATGTCGTCCATGGCCACGCTTTGCACATGGGCGCAGCCATGACAGACATAGACCTGCGTCCGGCCCGCGTGCACAGTGCACAGTGAGGTCAGGGATTTGGCGTTGCCCGAGTCGTAGATCTTGTCGTCCAGCGGGGTGCCGCACAGATTGCAGTTCAAGGTGCTCATCTCCTAGTCGGCACAGAGTTCCGGGTGAATGGTGCGGAAATCGACCCCGGCGGCATACGAGCCGCGCCAGCCATGAGATTGGCCGGTGGGTTCAAGGAAATTGAAGTAGCGCAGCTGCATGGTCCAGCGCGAGCGCTGGCTGCGGTTGTGGCCGGATGCATGCAGCACGAGAAAGTCGATCACGACCAGGTCGCCGGGCGATGTCAGGGGGCTGACATGCGGATATTTGCGCAACAGGGCTTCTTCGCCCTTGAGCGTTAAAGAATAAGCGCCTGTTTTTTCCGGGTTGTGCGGATCGCGGGTATGGACCGGCACCGGGCCTTCGACCTGCGAGCCGGGACAGAACTCGACCGGTCCCATGTCCTCTGTCACGGCAACCAGCGGGCTCCAATACACCAGGCCATCGAGGCTGCGCAATTGGGCCGGGTATTCCTGGTGCCAATTGGCCCGGAAACGGTCTTCGTTCGGGTTGTCGATGCGGATGCCGTAGCCGCCGGCCGCGACGGCGGGGAATGAGCCGGGCCGCAGTTCGGCAAACAACTGGTCATGCCGCGGATGCGCGACCAGCCGCGCGAAGGCCGGAATCTGCTTGACGGCATCGTAGATTTCGGCGCCGTAGGCACGGTTGATGGCGATCAGTTGCTGGTAGCCGGCATCAAACGTGGCCGGGGAAAAAGCCGGTCGGCTGATCGGGAGCTTGTATTTCGCGATCAGCAGACCGATCAGGTCGTAGATGGCCTGCTGGATCGGGGCAATGTCGTGCTCCAGATCGTAGAAGCCGTTCAGGATCAGGACGCCGTTGCGCCTGAATTCCGCGATCTGGGCTTCGCTGAGCAAGGTGCCTTGACGCATGATCTCTCCGGTCAGGTTGAGCTTGGATGATAGTTGAGCGCTGCGGCCAGAGCCGGCGTGAGCAGGCCTTGACCCGGCACGACCATGGGCAGGATGAAAAAAGGACGCATTGATGACCCATCACCAATGCGTCCCCCTGGGATGCGACTGGAGCGATTTAGCCCTTCAGCAGCGCCAGGACGCCTTGCGGCAGCTGGTTGGCCTGCGCCACCATCGCCATGCCGGCTTGCTGCAGGATTTGCGTGCGCGACAGGTTGGCGGTTTCCTTGGCGAAGTCCGCATCAACGATGCGGCCGCGCGAGGCGGACAGGTTCTCGACCTGGATGTCGATGTTGGAGATCGCGCTCTCGAAGCGGCTCTGCATGGCGCCCAGCATGGCGCGCGAAGTGTTGATCTGGTCGATGGCCGAGTCGACTTTCTTCAGTGCCAGCCAGGCGCTGCCTTGGGTGCTGACCGACAGGGTGTCAACCCCGGTGCCGCTGGTTGCCGCCAGTGTCGTCGCGGCCACGCCCGTGGTCGCGGTGCTGAAGCCGGCCAGTGTGGCGACGGCGGCAACGCCGGAGGTGGTGAGGGAAGAAGAATACAGCTCGACCGAGTAGCTGCCGTCGGTGGCCTTGGCCAGGTAGGCGGTGACGCCGGTGTCGGGTGTCTTGCGGTTGATCGCCTCGATCACCTGGCCCAGCCGCTCGTCGCCGGTCGTGGCGGCACTGATGGCGCCGACATCGTACGAGGTGCCACCGGTGATCGAGATGCTCAGTGTGCCAGTGGTGATGGCCGTCAGGGTGGTGATGGCCGAGGCGGCAATGCCGGTGTTGGTGCTGGCATCGAAGGCGTAGTCAATCCTGGACAGGCCTTGCGCGGTGGCATTGGTCAGTGCACCCACCGACACCGTGTCACCCGAGTTGGCGCCGATCTGGAACACGGCGCCGGCAAAGGTGCCGTCCAGAATCTTCTGGTTGTTGAAGGTGGTTTGCTTGGCAACGCGGTCGATTTCGTCGCGCAATTGGGATACTTCAGCCTGCAGGGCGATGCGGTCAGCCGGGCTGTTGGTGGAATTGCCGGACTGCACGGCCAGTTCACGCATGCGCTGCAGCATGTCGCCGACCTTGCCCAGGGCGCCTTCAGCCGTCTGCGCCAGCGAGATGCCGTCATTGGCGTTACGGGCGGCGACGTTCAGACCTTTGGCCTGGGTGTTCATGCGCTCGGCGATGGCCAGACCGGCCGCGTCGTCCTTGGCGCTGTTGACACGCAGGCCCGAGGACAGGCGCTGCATGGAGGTAGCCAGCGAGCTGGCCGACGAGGTCAGATTGCGCTGGGCGTTCAGCGACGCAATATTCGTGTTGATCGTAGCAGCCATTTCGAAGCTCCTTTACGTAAGAAAGTGGCCAGTGCCGGTTTGAAGTCAGCACGACGCGCTGACGGTTTTGGCGGTTGAGGAATTGTGCGGACGGATGTAAAGGGGTGTTGCTGCAATAAAAGGGTAAAAAAGCCGGCAAATCCGGGGATTTGGCGCCCCCCACTCAGGTAGGCCGGCCGACAACCTTGTGGGGCGGCCTGGGTATTCAGCCCTAAAGTTTCCTGAAAACCGCCCGAAAACACTTGCAACGGGCCTCTCAAAAGGGTTCGTCAATTGACATCTACCTTTTAGGAGTATTGAAATGTCTAGCATCAACACGAACATCCCTTCGTTGAACGCCCAGCGCAATCTGACTTCGTCGGCCAGCTCGCTGGCTACCTCCATGCAGCGCCTGTCCTCGGGCCTGCGTGTCAACAGCGCCAAGGACGACGCGGCCGGTCTGGCCATCGCCGAGCGCATGAACACCCAGGCCAAAGGTCTGAACGTCGCCGCCCGTAACGCCAATGACGGCATCTCGCTGGCGCAGACGGCTGAAGGCGCCCTGGGCAAGGTCGGCGACATGCTGCAGCGCATGCGTGAACTGGCCGTGCAGTCGGCCAACTCCACCAACAGCTCGGCCGACCGTACCGCCCTGCAGGCTGAAGTGAAGCAGCTGGCCGATGAAATCGACCGCGTGGGCAAGACCACCACCTTCAACAACCAGAAGATTCTGGACGGTACCTTTGCCGGCGCCGTGTTCCAGGTCGGCGCCAACTCCGGCGACAACATCACCGTGGGCGCCCTGACCAATGCCAAGGCCAGCGGCCTGGCTGACATCGACTACGCTTCCAATACCGCCAATGCCGGTATCGCGGCTTCGGCCGTCACCACGCTGACGGCCATCGCCACCGGCACGCTGAGCATCTCGATCACCGGCGGCACCTCGTACGACCTCGGTGCCGTTGATGCCGCCACTTCGGGCGACGAGCGTCTGGGCCAGGTGGTCGAGGCGATCAACCGCAAGACTTCCGATACCGGCGTGACGGCCTACCTGACCAAGAACTCCAGTGGTACCTACGATGTGGAGCTCTATTCGTCCACGCTGGATACCTCTGGCGTGGCCGCCGTCGCCACACTGGCCGGCTTTACCGTCGCCACCACCGGTGTGTCCGCCAGCACGTTGGCAGCCACGACCGCCACCGGCATCGACACGCTGTCGGTCAGCACCCAAGGCGATGCCTGGAAAGCCCTGGCGAAAATCGACTCGGCGATTGACCAGGTCAATGGTGCACGTGCCAAGTTGGGTGCCGTCCAGAGCCGTTTCGAGAACGCTGTGTCCAACATCGGCATCATGGTGGAGAACATCTCCGCTTCCCGCGGCCGGATCATGGATGCTGACTTCGCGACCGAAACCGCCAATCTGTCGCGCACGCAGATCCTGCAACAGGCTGGTACGGCGATGGTGGCGCAGGCCAACCAGCTGCCGCAGGGTGTATTGGCCCTGTTGAGGTAAGCTTTTCTCGCGATTGAACCGTCCAGATCTGGCTAGACTGGAATGGTTTTCAAGGCGGCGACGGTTTTGACTGTCGCCGCCCTTGGTCGTTCAGGGGCTGATGGAGCCCGCCGCGGCCAGGATGAGCACGAACGACCAAGAGCCAGGAGGATATATGTCAGTTTCATCGATCGGCATTGGCAGCGGCATTGATGTTGAAAGCATCATCAGCCAGATGACGGCGCTCGAAAAGCAGCCGCTTACCACCTTGAAAACCAAGGCGTCGACCATCCAGGCGCGAGTGTCTCTGGTCGGCCAGATCAAGTCGCAGGTGGCGGCACTGTCTTCGGCGGCGAGCAAGCTGGCGACGGCGAGTTCCTGGACCGGGGTGACTGTCAAATCGTCCAACGAGAGCGCCGTCACCGGCAGCGTGACCGGAGCCGCTTCGGCGACCTCCTTCAGCGTCGAGGTCCAGCAGATGGCCGCGGCACAGTCAACCGCTTCTGCCGCCGTGACCGTGGATTCCGCGATCGGGACTGGGACGCTCAATATCGATATCGGGACCTGGAACTACACCGGGACACCCGCCTTCACAGCAGGCTCGGCCTCTACCATCAGTGTGGCAATTGGCGCCGGTGAGGACACACTCACAAAAATCGCTGCCAAGATCAACGCCGCATCGGCCGGTGTCACGGCCACTGTTTTGCGGGACGCTTCGGGCGAGCGCCTGCTGATGCGCTCCAACAGCACGGGCGAGGCCACGGGGTTTCGTATCCAGGTGGCGGGTGACAGTGACGGGATCAACAATGACAGTGCCGGCTTGTCGCGCTTGGCCTTTGACCCGGCCAACGGCTCGTTTGGCATGGCGGCTAACACCTACCAGAAGGGCCTGAATACCCAGGCCACCATCAACGGCATCGCCGTGCAATCGGCCAACAGCACGCTGGCCGATGCGGTGCCCGGCTTGACGCTGAACTTTGCGGCGGTCACCACTTCGCCGGTGACGGTGGCCCTGGCCGACGATACGGCCACGATGAAGAAGAATGTTCAGGACTTCATGGCTTCCTACAACAGTCTGAGCAAGACCCTGACCGAGGCCACCAAGTACGACGCGGCCAGCAAGTCCGGGGGGGTGATGCAGGGCGATAGCGTGATCACTGGCTTGCAAAATGCCATGCGCAGCCTGCTGGGGTCATCAAGTACCACCGGTTCGACGCTTTCGCGTCTGGCAGACATTGGGCTGGATATGCAGCGCGGTGGTTTGCTGACGCTTTCCAGCAGCAAGCTCGATACCGCTCTGAAGGATCCGACCAACCTTGCGGCGCTGTTTACCACCGACAACACGGGCACTGCAAATGATGGTTTTGGCCTCAAGATCAAGGCGTTTGCGGATGGCCTGCTGGCGGCCGATGGTACGGTGACCGCCAAGTCGGACGCCCTGCAGACGGCACTCACGCGCAATTCGAAAGACCAGGACAAGCTCAACGCACGGGTTGCGCTGGTGGAAAAACGGCTGCGGGCGCAGTACAGCGCGCTGGATTCGAAGATGGCCGGCCTGACGGCATTGAACAGCTACATCAGCCAGCAGGTGACTCAGTGGAACAAGAGTAGTTCATAAGCCCAGTTCCGGGTTAAGTTTCAGGCTGCAGGTGCCGATACATCAAACATAAGTCAACAAGATTGATGAGTGACAAGATGTTTACACCAGTCAGCACCCGGGCAGCTTCTGCCTACAAGCGAGTCAGCGTTGAAACCTCTGTGGACGGAGCCAGTCCGCACCAGCTGGTCAACCTCCTGTTTGATGCCTTGCTTCAGTCCCTGGCTTCGGCCCGTGCTGCGCTTGAGCGCGGTGACCAGGCTGTCAAGGGCCAGCAGCTGGGTAAGGCGGTTCGTTTCATCGAAGAAGGACTTAAATGCGCCCTCGATGATGCGGGTGGCGAAGTCGCCGGCAATCTGCGGACGGTCTACAGTTACGCCGTGCGCTGCCTGACCGAGGCCAATCTCAAGAATGACGTCCACAAAGTGACGGAAGTGATCGAGTTGATCGAACCCATTGCCGACGCCTGGAAACAAATTGGAAAATAAAGCCACACTCGCACCTTCAGTTGCAAGGGGCCAAGCCATGCCGCAAATGCTAATTGACTATTACCGCGCCATTGAAGACAGCAGTCGCAAGATGCTGGACGCGGCCAAGGCCGAGGACTGGGACCAGGTGGTCCGGTTTGAAGGGGCTTGCGCGGTATTGATCGAGCAGCTTCGCCTGAAGGCGCGTAGCGAGGAGCTGCAACCCGAGCAGCGACGCGAGAAGACTCGCATCATGCAGCGCATCCTGCTCAACGACGCCCAGATCCGCTACCTGGCCGAGCCGTGGCTGACGCATTTCGAGCAGCGTTTTCCCGGCTCGCAGCTGCTGCACTAGTTTGCTATTGAATTTATAGCTGCCTGCGCTTTATCGGTAATGGCGGGAGGCTAATTACACCTGCATGTTCATGATGTCGGTGTAGGCCTGAACCATCCGGTTGCGCACATGCAGCGTGGCCTGGAAACCGATTTGGGCTTTCTGAATCGCCACCATGGTTTCTTCCAGGCTGACCTTGGGGTTCTCCATCTGCACCTCGCGCTGCAGAGTGGAGGCCTGATTCTGGGCCTGGCTGACGGATTGCAGCGCCGATTTGAGCGCGCCGGAAAAGCCATTGTCCGGTGTTCCCGCCACCTGAGCGGAGGCGGTTTTTGCGGCGAGGCCGGGCCGCACCGCGACGGGCATGGTGGTGGGTGAAAGACGAAGATCCATGGTGCTGTCCCGGAGGAAAAAAGGGTTGCAGCGATCCTAGCGCCGGGCTGCGGCTGCCACTATTTTGAAATGGCGGGGAAATCCGGGGCTTTTCATCCTAATGTTTTCGGGGCCAGGCCGAATAATCGATGCCATTGACGATGCAAGGCTGCATCTCACCGCACCGGAAAACATGATGGCTACCGCTCCTGCAATTCCCGTTAATCCGACCTTGACACAGCGACTGGCTGCTCTGGACCAGGGGCAGAAATTGCGCCTGGCCTTGGGCGCAGCCCTGTTCGTGGCCATCGCGATCATCGGTCTGGTGATGGGGCGACAGGCTGAATGGCGGGTGCTGTATGCCAACCTGTCTGACAAAGACGGCGGCGCCATCATTGCCCAGTTGTCGCAGCTGAACATTCCCTACAAGCACGCCGATGGCGGCAATGCCATCCTGGTGCCGGCCGACAAGGTGCACGATACCCGCTTGCGTCTGGCGTCCCAGGGTTTGCCCAAGGGCTCGGTGGCCGGCTTTGAAATGATGGAAGCCAACCGCTTCGGCATGACCCAGTTTCAGGAGCGTTTGACGTTCCAGCGTGGCTTGGAGGGGGAGCTGACGCGCTCGATCCAGGCCCTGTCGTCGGTGCAGAGCGCTCGCGTGCATCTGGCGCTGCCCAATCAAAATGGTTTTTTCCGCGAGCAGCAAAAACCCTCCGCCTCGGTGCTGGTCAGTCTGAATGCCGGCCGGTCGCTGGACCGCAATCAATTGTCCGGCATCATTCACCTGGTGGCGTCCAGTGTGCCCGAGATGAAGCCGGAGGCTGTCAGTGTGCTGGACGAGACGGGCAAGCTGCTCTCGACACCGGTAGACGGGCTCAACGGCATGGCCGGCGGCGCGGATGCGCAGCAGTTGCAGTATGTGCAGCAGATTGAGCAGATGTACCGCCAGCGTGTGCTGGATATTCTGGAGCCCGTTGTCGGTCGGCAGAACGTCAAAGCGCAGGTCACGGCTGAAGTGGATTTCTCCCAGACCGAGCAGACTTCCGAGTCACATCGTCCCAACCAGACGCCTGAAACCAGCGCCATCCGCAGCCAGCAACTGGTGGAGAGCAGCAATGGGGGGGCCAGCAGCACCCCCTCCGGCGTGCCCGGCGCCACAACCAACCAGCCACCCGGGCCGTCGACGGCACCCGTCAATGGGCCGGCGCAGGCGCTGGCGCCGACACCGGCTGGCGGTGCGGCTGCCAGCACGGCCGCCGGCAACAGCAAGCGCGAGTCCATCATCAACTACGAGGTGGACAAGACCATCAAGGTGGTCAAGGCCGGTTCGGGTGTTGTCAAGCGGCTGAGTGCGGCCGTGGTGATCAATCACCAGACCACGACCGATGACAAGGGCAAGACGACAACCCAGCCCCTGACCGAGCAGCAACTGGAAAAAATGACCGCATTGGTCCGTGAGACAATCGGTTTCAATCAGGACCGAGGTGACTCCGTGAACCTCATGAATGCGCCGTTTGCCAAGGAAAAGATCACCTTGCCTGAGGTGCCTTTCTGGAAGCAGCCTGAAACACAAGATCTGGCACGCAACCTTGCGTGGCCGGTGGGCACCCTGCTGCTGGGCTCCTTGGTGCTGTTCGGCGTGATCCGGCCGGCGCTCAAGTCGTCACTCCGTCCAGCCGGACGCAAGCAGGTCGATGCCATGCTGGCAGAAGAGCCGGAACGTCCGCAACTGGCCGCCCCGGTCAAAGATGAACCGGCCCTGCCCTCTGCCGGCGAGTTGGCGCTGGAGGATGCTCGCAAGCTGACGCGGGAGAATCCAGCGGCAGTGGCCAGTATCGTCAAGAACTGGATCAATGGCGAGGCTGCGGCCTGACCGATCATGCTGCTGGGTAACACAATGTCTCAAGACGACGGACTCCAAAATGCCGCGATCCTGCTGATGTCTCTCGGCGAAGAGGAGGCAGCAGAGGTGTTCAAGCATCTGTCACCGAAAGAGGTGCAGAAGCTGGGTGAAGCCATTGCCAAAACCCGGAGCATCACGCGCGAAAGGGTTGATGAGGTGGTCGGGCGGTTCACCAATGTTGCCGCGGCGCACAGCCTGCTGGTGTCCGACTCGGGGGACTATGTGCGCTCGGTGCTCAAGCGGGCGCTGGGCGACGACAAGGCCGCGTTGCTGCTGGACCGGATTCTTCAGGGCGGCGATGTCTCGGGCATCGAAAGCCTGAAGTGGATGGACCCGCTGTCGGTGGCCGAGTTGCTGCGCAACGAGCATCCGCAGATCGTTGCTGCCATCATGGTGCACCTGGATTACGACCAGGCTGCCGATGTGCTCCGGCACCTGACGGAGCGGCAGCGCAATGAGGTCATGCTGCGCATCGCGACCATGGAAGGCATTCAACCCACGGCCCTGAAGGATCTGAACGAAGTGCTGTTCAAGGTGCTGGCCGGCGGTGACAAGATCCGCAAGGCGTCGTTGGGTGGTGTCAAGACGGCGGCGGAGATGATCAACATGATGGGCACGGTCATCGAGGGCACGGTGCTCGAGTCCATTCGCAGCCACGATCCCGAATTGGCCCAGAAGATCATGGACAAGATGTTCGTGTTCGACGACGTCATCAAGCTCGACGACAAGGCCATCCAGATGGTGCTCAAGGAAGTGGCGTCCGACGCGCTCATCGTTGCGCTCAAGGGGGCGCAACCCGAGCTCAAGGAGAAGTTTCTTTCCAACATGTCGTCGCGGGCGGCGGAAACGCTGCGCGAAGACCTGGAGTCGCGCGGCCCCATGCGCTTGTCGGAAGTCGAGGCGCAGCAGAAGGAAGTGCTCAAGATCGTCCGTCGACTGGCCGACGAGGGACAGATTGTCATCGCCACAGGCGCCGATGACGCCATGGTCTGAGTTGTATGGCCAGCAACTACTCACGCTTCATCCCGGGCGAAGAAATCGACGCCGTGGCCCAGTGGCGCTTCGGCGCGGTGGACGCGGCCACCATGCTGCTCGAAGAACAGGCTCGGGCCCGGGTTCAAGAGGAGCAGGCCGAGGCCTTCCGGCAGGAAGGTTATGCCCAGGGATTTGCCGACGGCAGTGTCCAGGGGCATGGCCAGGCCATGCTGGAAGCGCAGGAGCAGGTCAACGCCTTTCTGAACAACCAGGGGCAGGAAACCGCCCAGCAGCTGGCCGCGTTGGTGGCGTCCGCCCATGCGCAGCTGGATGCGGCCGAACAGGTGGCCGCTCGCGGCTTGCTGGAACTGGCTTGCGAACTGGCGCGTCAAGTACTTCGGCATGAAATCTCGATCAACCCGAATGCCCTGCTGCCAGTGATCCGCGAGGCGCTGACACCGCTGATTGCCGACAGCAAGAGTACGGTGCTCAAGCTTCATCCGCTGGACATGGACATGCTGCAGGATGTTCTGCGTTCGGAATATCCGAATCTGCCGCTGACCCTGCTGGCTGACGCCTCAATTTCGCGCGGGGGCTGCCTGGTTCAATCGGCCGGGACGCAAATTGATGGCACGCTGGAGAAGCGCTGGGCGCGTGCTGTGGGCCAATTGGGGTTGAACCTGCCTTGGGAGGAGACTGCCGATGAGCAGTGACGCCTCTGCCGCCGCAACCAGGTGGGAGCTTTTCCTGGACGGGGCGCGGCAGCGTGTCCAGTCCGGAGGCAGCACGCTGGAGACCGGTGGCACCCTGACGCGTCTGACCGGTCTGGTGCTGGAAGCTTCGGGTATCCGTGCGCCGGTCGGTTCCCAATGTCTGGTGAGTCTGGCGGCGCAGGAGCCCGTGCTGGCCGAAGTGGTGGGGTTTGCCAACGACCGTGCCTTTCTCATGCCGGCGGGCGATGTGCAGGGCCTGTCCAGCGGAGCCAGTGTGATGCCGCTGGCACCTTACATGCCCGTTCCTCGGCTCGGTGATGAACCGGTGCGCAAGGAGATCCGTTCGATTCAGGGGCTGTTGCGTCTGCCTTTGGGCGAAGGGTTGCTCGGGCGTGTCGTGGATGCTCACGGTGAGCCGCTGGACCGTATGGGGCCCTTGCTCAACGTGGCCGCTCGACCGCTCGACCGCGTGCCCCTCAATGCCATGGACCGGGCGCCGGTGCGCGAGCCGCTGGACACAGGGGTGCGCGCCATCAACAGCCTGCTGACCATCGGTCGCGGCCAGCGCATCGGCCTGTTCGCGGGGTCGGGTGTCGGCAAGAGCGTCCTGCTGGGCATGATGGCCCGCTACACCCAGGCTGATGTGATCGTGGTCGGGCTGATCGGCGAGCGCGGACGCGAGGTCAAGGAGTTCATCGAGGACATCCTGGGACCAGAGGGGCGCGCCCGGTCGGTCGTGGTGGCTGCGCCGGCGGATGCGCCGCCCTTGCTGCGGCTGCAGGGTGCCAACTACGCCACGGCCGTGGCAGAAGATTTCCGGGACCGGGGCAAACATGTGCTGTTGCTGATGGATTCGCTGACCCGCTATGCCATGGCGCAGCGGGAGATTGCGCTGGCCATCGGCGAGCCGCCGGCCACCAAAGGCTACCCGCCCTCCTGCTTTGCCAAGCTGCCGCAGCTGGTGGAGCGTAGCGGCAACGGACTCAATGGCGTCGGCTCCATCACGGCGTTCTATACCGTGCTGACCGAGGGCGATGACCAGCAAGACCCGATTGCCGATGCGGCTCGCGCCATTCTGGACGGACACATTGTGCTGTCGCGCTCGCTGGCGGAAGCCGGGCACTATCCGGCCATCGACGTCGGCCAATCGGCCTCCCGTGTCATGCACAACGTGGTACCGCGTGAGCATTTCGAGGCTGCACGACGCTTCCGGGCCATCAGTTCCCGCTATGAAAAGGGGCGCGACCTGGTGCAGATCGGCGCCTATGTGCATGGTTCCGATCCGGCACTGGACGAAGCAATCCGCTTGCATGAGCCGATGGCCGAGTTCCTCCGGCAGGACATGCAGGTGGCGGCCTCGTTCGACGACAGTGTGCAGCAGATGTCGGTCGTGACCGAGCGCGAGGAGGCCTTCCCATGAAGGCGGCTGCACGCGGGGGTAAGCCATGTCGACGCTGAGAGCACTTGCGCTGGCAATTGAGCTGGCGACCGAGAGGCGTGATGAGGCCGGGCGGCATTTGATGCAGGCCCAGCGTGCCTATCTGCTTGCCCAGAACCAGCAGGAACAGCTGGAGAGCTATGCGGCCGGCTCCGAAGCCCGGTGGATGAGTTCGGCGCAGGTGTCCGTGACCATGGGGATATTGCAGCATCACTACCAGTTCATGGAGCGCCTGCGCAGTGCCATCGGTCTGCAAGACGGCGTGCTCGCAGACCTGCTGCAGCGGGTCGATGCTGCTAAGAAGCTGGTCCAGGAGGCCGAGGCACGACTGGCCGGTTTGCAAAAGGTGTTGGAGAGAAAACTGAGGGAGCGGGCCTTGGTGATGGCGCGACGAGAACAGAGACAGACAGACGAATTTGCAGCCATGCAACATGCAAGAAGCATGGCGGGATTACATAGCGGAGAAATATCATCATGAGCGTTGAAAGTTGTACGCCAGCCACCCCCAAGACCCCCGCCAGCGGGCATGGTGCCAAAGGCAAGCCGCGCGCTGCCGGCGAGGCCGCCACAACGGATGCCAGCGGTTTTTCTGCGTTACTCATGCAGTTGGGGGCGACGGATGCGGATGCCGCCACAGACGCACCAGATGAACTGGCGTCCACCGCAGAAGGAGGGGCGCCTGAGCTGTTGGTGGGCGAGGAGAAGCCCGCCGCCGAGGGCATACAGGTCGATCCGGCTCTCCTGCTGACGCAATCCACGCAGACGCAGCAAAGTCCGCAGCCAGTCGATCACAGCCTCCTGTTGGCGCAGTCGATGCAATTCCGGCACGGCCCGCAGCCAGGCGATCAGCCTGCGGTGACGAGTCCTGAGGTGGGGGTGACGGCGATGACCGGGTCTGTACAGACCGATGCTGCTTCACCACGGACACTGACGGAGGGGGCGCTGCCTCCCCCGGTCGTCAAGGGGGCGGAGGCCGTCCGGCCGGAGTCGGGCGAGGTGATCAAGGACGTTGCCGTCAAGGCCCCGGCGCCGCATCGTAGTGCGCCGCGTGCCGCTGTGACCGACGTGGTCGCGGCACAGTCGGGCGTGGCCAATGCCACGGTCAACGCGAATGTCGCTGCCGAGACGCGCATGCACAAGTTGGCTCAGATCGAGCCCCAGGCAGAGGTCAATCCGGGGCTGGTCCAGACAGTGGTGGCGTCGGGTCTCAGCGAGTCCGGTGTCCGGCGGGCCGAGCGCGTGGGTGAAAAAACAGCGTCCGGGCAGGGCGGCTACGGTGACGGTGCCTGGGGCCATCAGGCCCTGCTGGCGACTCCGGCCGCAGAGCAGTCCTTCAGCATGACCGAGCCGACGGCTGTCATGTCGCCGGAAGCCATGGTGGCCGAACAGGTGAATTACTGGATTGGGCACGATGTCCAGAACGCCGAACTCAAGCTCGATGGCATGGGCGACAGCCCGGTCGAGGTGAGTATTTCACTGCAAGGCAATGAGGCGCGGGTGGAATTTCGTACTGACCAGCTCGAAGCGCGGCAGGTGCTTGAGGGGGCGGTTTCCCATCTGAAGGATCTGCTGGGCAACGAAGGTTTGGTGCTGTCGGGTGTCTCGGTCGGCTCTTCCGGGGCTGAGGGTTCGGCTTCCCGGGAAGGGAAACCCCAGCAGAACGGCCGGCAGGCGACGGTCGCCGTGCCTCAAGCGCAGCCGGCAGACATGAATGCGCGATCGGCTCCCCGTCTGTCGGGGCGGTCGGTTGATCTGTTTGTCTAGGAGCGGATGGTGTTGCCATCCGGTTCGAATGCAATGGTTTTTTGCCGTTAATCGGGTTATTGTTCGCGTGGCGCTGAACCATAATCTGACCGATGAAGTAGATGCTCGTCCCGTCAGGATCGAGGTCGCTTATGCCAACCCCTGGTCTTGCCTCTGAAGGAACCTATTGTGTCTGCGAAACCCGAAGTCGAAGAAGCGGTCAAACCACCCAAAAGCAAGAAAATGCTGCTGATCATCTTGGCGGCTGTTCTACTTCTGGTTCTGGCCGGCGGCGGCGGTTGGTTTTACCTGAGCAAGAAGAATGCGGACCTTGAGGGCGAGGAAGAAGTGGCCCATTTGGCTCCCAAGGGGCCGCCGACTTACCTGCCGATAGACCACATGGTGGTCAACCTGGCCGATCCGGGCGGGGAAAAGGTCGCCCAAGTCGGCGTGACGCTGGAGCTCTCCGATGCCAAGGCGCCCGAGCAGGTCAAAGCCTACTTGCCGGCCATTCGCAGCAGCATTCTGATGCTGGTGTCTCAGCGCACGGCTGAAGAACTGTTGCAGCGCGAAGGCAAGGAGAAGCTGGCGGCCGACATCCTGGCCGAAGCCTCACGTCATTTTGAAGGTGAGAGTGACGCCGCCAAGGGGAAAAAGAACGGCGCCAAGGCGAAGACGGACAAGTCGGAAGAGGTGGTCAACCCGGTGCGTGGTGTGCTGTTTTCGAGCTTCATCGTGCAGTGATGGTGAAACTGGACATGTGACATGAGTGAATCCTTTCTGTCCCAGGAAGAAGTTGATGCCCTCTTGGAGGGGGTCACGGGCGAGAGTCAGAAGACTGTCGAAGAAACGCCTGAGGCCGGGTCGGTTCGTTCCTACAACATCTCCAGCCAGGAGAGGATTGTTCGCGGACGCATGCCGACGATGGAAATCGTCAATGAGCGGTTTGCGCGCAACCTGCGGATCGGTTTGTTCAACTTCATTCGTCGCAGCCCGGAGATTTCCGTGGGGCCGGTTCAAGTTCAGCGCTACAGCGCCTTTTTGCGCGAACTGGCGGTGCCGACCAACTTCAATATCGTGGCCATTCGGCCACTGCGTGGTAGCGGCCTGATCGTCTGTGAGCCGGCGCTGGTATTTGGCGTGATTGATACGCTGTATGGCGGCATCGGCAAATTTCAGACACGGATCGAAGGGCGGGATTTTTCTGCCACCGAGCAGCGGGTGATCAACCGCCTGGTGGACGTGATCACGCAGGAATACAAAAAAGCCTGGAAGGGGATCTATCCACTGGAACTGGATTACCAGCGAAGCGAGATGCAGCCGCAGTTCGCCAACATCGCCACACCCAGTGAAATTGTGATTTCCACCTCTTTCCAGTTGGAGATTGGTGAAATCACAGGTTCCGTCCACTTCTGCATGCCTTATGCGACGATGGAGCCGATCCGTGATGTGCTCTATTCGTCGACACAGGGCGATTCGATCGAGGTCGACCGCCGCTGGGTCAATGTGCTGACGCGGGAAATCCAGGCGGCCGAAGTGACCCTGGTGGCAGAGTTGGCGCGTACGGACGCAACGGTGGAACAGCTGCTGGCCATGAAGCCCGGTGACTTTATCGAGTTGGAGCGCCAGCCCAGGATCCAGGCTTGCGTTGATGGCGTACCGGTGTTCGAATGCCAGTACGGGACGCACAATTCGAAATACGCTATCCGTATCGACAAGAGCCTGAGAGGCAACGATATCAACTGGTTAGGGGAACGACATGGCGGTTGACGAGAAACCGGAAGATGACGGCATGGCCGACTGGGCCGAGGCGCTGCAAGAGCAGAAGACCTCAGAGGGTCAAGCTGGCGAAGTGGAGCCTGGCGGCGTACTGTCCGGTGGCGAAGCGCCCCGGCCCTTTTCCGCGGGGACTGCGGCCGCCGATGGATCGAGTAGTGACATCAACATGGTGCTGGATATTCCAGTCCAGTTGTCGGTCGAACTGGGGCGGACCAAGGTGCCGATCAAGCATATTCTCCAGCTGGGCCAAGGCTCGGTCGTGGAGTTGGATGCGCTGGCGGGCGAGCCCATGGACGTGCTGGTCAACGGCTATCTGATCGCCCAGGGCGAAGTGGTGGTGGTCAATGACAAGTTTGGCATCCGGCTGACCGACGTCGTGACGCCATCGGAGCGCTTGAAGCGTCTCAGCAAGGGGTAAACTGCGCGCATGACGCAGACCATTGTTTCTGTTGCCGTTTTTCTGGTGCTTCTGGCCTTGTTGCCACTGGGGATCCGGTGGCTGCAGCGCCGTGCACCCGGCGGATCCGCAACTACCGGTGCGGCAAGAGTCATCTCCGCCATTGCCGTAGGCCCGCACCAACGGGTCGTGACCGTTGAGGTCGGTCCGGAAGAGGCGCGTACTTGGCTGGTGCTCGGGGTGACTGCGCAGAACATTACCTGTTTGCATGTCGCGGCGACGGCCCCGGTTGCAAGCCAGGTCGTCCAGGTCGCAGCGGCCTCTGCGCCGGCGCAATCGTGATGCAGAGGGCGTTGTGAGCCAGCCACAACAACACGCTGTGTCAGCAAAGCGCGGCGCCATCGGTTGGGTGGCTGTGGGGCTGGTGTGCCTGCTGCCTTCCCTCGTCTGGGCGCAAAGCAATGCGCAGCTGCCATTGTTGGTGGGTAGCGGCGAATCGGGAACGAGCTTCTCGGTGCCGATTCAGACCCTGATTTTCTTCACCGCCCTGTCCTTCCTGCCGGCGATCTTGCTGATGATGACGGGCTTTACCCGCATCGTGATTGTGCTGTCTTTGCTGCGGCAGGCTTTGGGCACACAGTCGGCGCCACCCAACCAGATCATCGTCGGTCTGTCGCTGTTTCTGACTTTTTTTGTCATGGGGCCGACACTGGACCGGATGTATCAGGATGCCTATGTACCCTATACCCAGAATGCGATCACGTTCGACGAGGCACTGGACAAGGCCGAGGCGCCGATCCGCCAGTTCATGATCAAGCAGACGCGGCAGTCCGACTTTGCGCTCTTTGCCAAGCTGGCCAAGCTGGAGCCGGATGTCAAGGCGCAGACGGCACCGCTGCGGGTGCTGGTGCCGGCTTTCGTGACCAGTGAACTCAAGTCGGCCTTCCAGATCGGTTTCATGATCTTTATCCCCTTTCTGGTGATTGACATCGTTGTCGCCAGCGTGCTGATGTCGCTGGGGATGATGATGCTTTCGCCGGTGCTGGTTGCCCTGCCGTTCAAGCTGATGCTGTTTGTCCTGGCCGACGGCTGGAATCTGCTGATCGGCTCTCTGGCCGCCAGTTTTGTGACCTGAGGAGCGATGGCATGAACGCGCAAATGGTTCTGACCATCGGGCAGGAGGCCTTGCTGATGCTCCTGATGGTGTCGGCGCCCGTGCTGGGTGTGGTGCTGGTGGTGGGGCTGCTGGTCAGCCTGTTCCAAGCGATCACCCAGATCCATGAGGCCACGCTCGCATTTGTGCCCAAGCTGGTGGCGGCCATGGCCGTTTTTGCCTGGGCCGGTCCTTGGATGCTGAACATGCTGGTGGAATACATCCGGCGCATGATCGAGTCCATTCCCGGTATTGTGGCCTGAGTCGGGGCGGCGATGATCTCGCTGACAGAGGCGCAATTGATGGCGTGGCTCACGCCCATCCTGTGGCCTTTCCTGCGGGTATTGGCCGTCTTCACGGCCGCCCCCGTCATTTCATCCCGTGCGTTTCCCGTGCGGGCGCGGATCGCTCTGGCTTTTGTGGTTGCGCTGGCGGCCCAGGCCAGCTTGCCGCCGCAGCCGGTGATCAGTCTCAATGGCGCCGAGGCCTGGGGGGCGGTGGTGCAGCAGGTCGGGATCGGGCTGGCCATCGGTTTTGTCGTGCGCTTGGTGTTTGCCGCTTTCGAACTGGCCGGTGATGTGGTGGGTTTCCAGATGGGCTTGAATTTCGCATCCTTTTTCGATCCCTCACTCAACACCCAGTCCAGCGCGACAGCCCGTTTCTTCGGCTATATGGCCTCCTTGCTGTTCGTCGTTCTCAATGGCCACCTGATGGTTCTGATGGCGGTGGTGCGCAGCTTCGAGGTGTTTCCGGTGAACCAGAATTTTCTGGAGGCGTTGAGCCTGATGAAGCTCTATGGCCTGGGCGGCGAGCTGTTTGCCAGCGGTTTCTGGATCGCATTGCCCATGCTCGGCATGCTGATGTTCGCCAATCTGGCGCTCGGCATTGTGTCTCGGGTTGCACCCCAGATGAATATTTTTGCCATCGGCTTTCCCATCACGCTCGCCGTCGGCTTGGTGGGGATGGCGGTTACGCTGCCCATGCTGGATCGTCCGTTCACGGCGCTGATGGAACGCGCCATTGACATCTTCACCGGGCGTTAGCGGGGCGTTTGCTAGACCAGTCCGTTGCGGATTGCGTAGACCGTCAACTCGGCGTTATTCGAGAGCTTGAGTTTTTCCAGTACGCGAGCCCGATAGACGCTGACAGTCTTGGGGCTGAGCATGAGTTCTTCGGCAATGTCCGACAGGCGCTTGCCGGAGGCGATTTTCAGCAGGGTCTGGAGTTCACGCTCAGACAGTGCGGCGTGCAGCGCCTCATCCGAAGGGGTGGACAGGTTTTCTACCAGCATCTGGGCCACGTCCGGTGTGACATATTTGCGGCCTTGGGCCACGGTGCGCACGGCCGTGACAAGTTCACCTGGCTCGCCAGCTTTGTTGAGGTAACCTTGCGCGCCGGCGCGCAGGCAACGAATGGCGTACTGGTCTTCAGGAAACATGGACACCACCAGCACCTTGATGGGCGAGGAAGATTCGCGCAGCGAAGCCAGGACTTCCAGGCCGCCGCGACCGGGAAGATTCAGATCGAGAACGAGCACATCACAGGCGGAGGAACGCAAAGCTTCGCGGACCTCGGCATAGCTGCCGGCTTCAGCCACCACTTGGATGTCGACGGCCTCGGACAGCATTTCGCGGATGCCACGCCGCACGACGGCATGGTCGTCGCAAAGAATGACACGGATCATTGGGTCACATCCTGTAAGTTTCCAGCGGGTTGGGGTGAGAGCGGAATGGAGAGGGTAATGGATGTCCCTTCGCCACTGCGGCTGCTCACATCCAGCCAGCCAGCCACGCTACGTGCCCGCTCCTGCAGCCCCTTAAGGCCAAAAGCCTTCGGTTTCTCGCGCTCGGCTGGCTGAATGCCTCGGCCATTGTCTGCGATTTCCAATGTCAGAACACCTTCGGCATCCGAGAGTTCGATCCGGACTTCGCTGCATTGGGCGTGCTTGGAGATGTTGGTGAGTGCTTCCTGCGCGGTTCGGTAGGCGGCCAACTGCACGGGTTTGCTGATGCCGGCCTCCTTGAGGGTGGAGCGGAAGGTGGTCCGTGTCCCGGTGCGGCGTTCGAATTCCCGGGCCAGCCAGTCCACGGCGGCTTCCAGGCCCTGGTCGAGAATCGCGGGGCGCAGATTGAGCATGATGCGCTGGCTGGCGCCAAGCGCATGCTGCAGCATGCCCAGGGCGGATTCGATGTGTTCCAGTGCGTCGGGGTCGCCGTAGTGTCGGCCAAGCCAGGACAGGTCGAACTTGATGGCCGCCAGTGACCCGCCGATATCGTCATGAATTTCACGAGCAATGGCGGCGCGCTCCTGTTCAATCGTCATTTGCAGGTGGTCCGCGAAATGGGCCAGGCGGCGTTCGGAGGCCGCGAGTTCGGCATCTGCGTGCTCCTTGGCGAGATGGGCTTCCTGTACTTCGATAGCGCGCTGGATGACATGGGCCAGTTTCCCCATATCGTCTTTCAGAAGGTAGTCGCTGATGCCGAGCTTGATGGCTTCTACCGCTGCAGATTCGCCGATAGCACCCGATAACAAGATAAAGGGCGGTCGTCGGGGGGTGGCCTGAAGGGCGCTCCAAGCGTCGAGCGCGGTGAAGCCGGGCAGGCGGTAGTCGGCCAGGATGGCGTCGAACTGGGCGGTGCTGAGTGCATTCAGGAAGTCATCGAGCTTTTCTACGCGCACCATGTCGCATGTCATGCCGGACCTTCGGAGTGTGCGTGCGACCAGGTCGTGGTCAAGAGCCGAGTCTTCCAGGTGCAGGATGCGGATCGGGCGGGTGGGGGGTGCTGGATGCATAAATTAGGCGCTATGATGGCCGAAGCCCTGTGGAACGTCCATGGCGTCGGGGTCATGCCGGCTTGTTGAACCGTCCGAAATGGGCGAGAAATCGCCGTGATTTGACTGTATCTTGATACCCTACTTCTGGCAAAATTCTAATGCTGGAACGAATGGAGCTGTGAATCAAGCAACAACCGGGCAACAGAATGGAATGACAATGCAACCCACGATGACGACGCCAACCGTTCCCGCCGTGCAACTGCCTGTCATGCTGGTCGCTGAGGTACAGGATGCGCTACTGGTCGTGGTGCACGATCTGGCCCGGCTGGATGGTCTGCTGGCCCACACCATGGAAAACCTGATGGAGCGCTTTACCCGCGCCAGTGCCACACTGGGCGATCCAGCGCAAGTCGACGCCGAAGCGCTTGACGCTGTGCGTGCTGCATTGTGTTCGGCGGTGACCGAATTGCAGTTCCAGGACATGGCATCCCAGTTGATCAACCACACGTCCAAGATTCTTCAGGGCTGCGCCTATCGTTTGGCCGCAGAATCCATGGGGCAGGAGGACGGCGAAGCCGTACCCTTCGTTGAAGAGGTCCCTGAACGGCCGAATCCGGTGACTCAGGACGAAATGGATGCCGGTTCTATTGAACTGTTCTGAAAAACAATTTCTATCCATCAAGCTAATCAAATCACTCGGAGCCCTTACATGCCTTTGATACTTGCCGTTGACGATTCGCCTTCCATGCGCAAGATGGTGTCATTTACCCTGACGGGCGCCGGTTACCAGGTTGTGGAGGCGGTGGACGGTCAGGATGCCTTTGAGAAGGCGCAGGCCCAGCTTTTTGATTTGGTTCTGACGGATCAGAACATGCCCCGGCTTGATGGTCTCGGGCTGACCCGCAAGTTGCGGGAGCACCCCCAGTACAAAACCAAGCCAATCCTGATGCTGACGACCGAGTCCAGCGATCTGATGAAGCAGGCCGGGCGTGCTGCGGGTGCTACCGGCTGGCTGGTCAAGCCTTTTGATCCGGCCCGGCTGCTGGATGTCATCCAAAAAGTAATCAAGTGATGCAGGTTTGATACCTGCGGCGAGTACGAAACACAGGAGCTCTAGTCATGGCTGAGGCGCATCAGGAAAGCAGTGGATCCGGCGATTTCGATCTGAGTCAGTTCTATCAGATCTTCTTCGAGGAAGCAGGGGAAAACCTGGATTTGATGGAGCAGATGCTGCTCAACATGGATCTGGAAACGGCTGATGATGAGGAGTTGAACGGGATCTTCCGTTGTGCTCACTCGGTCAAGGGGGGGGCGGCAACCTTCGGGTTCACCGATGTGGCGGAGCTGACCCACCAGATGGAGTCTTTGCTCGACAAGCTGCGTCGGCATGAGTTGCAGCCCAACGCCATGATGGTGGATGTGCTGCTTGAATCCGCGGACATCTCGCGCAGCCTGTTGGCGCGCCATCAGGCGGGGGAGGCTGGCGAGCCGCCTTCCTCCGCCGACTTGGTGCGACGTATCAGTGAACTGGCTTCTGGGGCAACCCCCGCGGTGTCGACACCTGTTCCAGCCCCCGCCTCTGCGCCCGTGGCTGCACCGGCACCTGCCGTTGTTGTCGCGGCGGCGGAGACCCCGACGGTGAAGGGCGAGCGCCAGCTCGAAATCCGGATGGGACCGCTGGAGCGCTTGGATCAGGTTGACCCGGTGAAAGACTTGTTCCGCGATATTGCGGGCTTGGGCGAAATCGTTGATTTGCCCAGCGATCAGCCGAATTTTCGAGTTTTCAAGGTTGGTACGTCTTCCTCCAATGAGGATCTGCTCGACTTGTTCGCCTTTCATGTGGCGCGTGAGCATGTGGTGATTCGCGATCTCGGCGAAGAGGCTGATTCAACTCCGGCCAGCGTGACTTGGGCCGATGATCCTCCGCCGGACGCTCCTCTTGCGCCGGCGCCGGGATTCGGCTTTTTCGACGGTGCGCCGGGTGCGCCGGGTGCTGCCAAAACCGTGGCCAGTGCTGCAGCAGCGGAGCCCAGGGGTACGGCCAAAGCTGGTGGCAAGGCCGCGGCGGCCCCGCTGGCCCAGCCTGAAGCGGCTACCATCCGGGTTGCCATCAACAAGGTGGACCAACTGATCAACCTGGTCGGCGAGCTGGTGATCACGCAGGCCATGCTGGCGCAGAACAGCCGCGCGCTGGATCCGGCGATGAACCAGCAACTGCTGGCAGGCCTGGCAGACCTGGATCGCAACACGCGCGATTTGCAGGAATCGGTGATGTCGATTCGCATGATCCCGATGTCCATCGTGTTCAGCCGCTTCCCGCGCATGCTGCGAGATCTGGCCAGCAAGCTGGGCAAAAAGGTCGATTTCGTGACGCAGGGGGAGGCGACCGAGCTCGACAAAGGGCTGGTCGAGAAGATTACTGATCCGCTGACCCATCTGGTGCGCAACAGCTGTGACCATGGCATCGAGATGCCTGAAGATCGTCTGGCGAAAGGCAAGCCGGAGACGGGCACCATCACGTTATCGGCTGCTCACCAGGGCGGCTCCATCGTCATCGAGGTGCGTGACGACGGCCGTGGCCTGAACCGCGAAAAGATCCTCAGCAAGGCGCGCGAGCGCGGCCTGGATGTATCCGATCAGATGTCGGACGCTGATGTCTGGCAACTCATTTTTGCACCGGGCTTCTCGACGGCGGATGTCGTGACCGATGTGTCCGGGCGTGGCGTTGGCATGGATGTGGTCAAAAAGAACATCGCAGCGCTCAATGGTACGGTTGAGATCGACTCGGCCGAAGGCTACGGCATGCGAGTTTCGGTGCGTCTGCCGTTGACGCTGGCCATCATGGACGGCATGTCGGTCGGGGTCGGCGACGAGGTCTACATCCTCCCGTTGTCTTCGGTGGTCGAGTCCTTTCAGGTCAAACCTGATGCCGTCAGCACCGTGGGGCAGGGGTCGCAACTGGTGAAGGTGCGCGACGAATACATGCCGGTCATCGAGTTAGAAAAGGTGTTCCAGGTGCCGCGCTTCGACTCCGAAAAATCCAGCGACATCATGGTCGTGGTGGAGGCCGAAGGCAGCCGTGTGGCTTTGCTGGTGGATGAACTGCTCGGCCAGCAGCAAGTGGTGGTGAAAAACCTCGAAACCAATTACCGCAAGGTTCCGAATGTGTCGGGCGCTACGATTCTGGGAGACGGCAAGGTGGCGCTGATTCTCGATACCAGTGCTCTGGTGCGTCGTTCGCGCCACTGAGCTTTGCCAAGGAGAGCAAGAATGGATGTAATGGAAAAAACGGATGAAGTGGCATCGGTCGGCGCCCGCGAGTACCTGACTTTCCGGCTGGACCAGGAAGAGTACGGCATTGATATTCTTAAAGTCCAGGAGATCCGGGGCTACGAAAGACCGACCCGTCTCGCCAATGCGCCGGAATTCATCAAGGGTGTTGTCAACCTGCGCGGCACGATTGTGCCGATCGTCGACATGCGTCTGAAGTTCAAATGCGTCAAGGCGGAGTACAACGACTTCACGGTGGTCATCATTCTGAACTTGCGCAGCCGCATTGTCGGCATCGTGGTTGACTCGGTCAGTGATGTGATGGAACTG
Source organism: Curvibacter sp. GWA2_64_110 (assembly GCA_001797315.1). Lineage (GTDB taxonomy): Bacteria > Pseudomonadota > Gammaproteobacteria > Burkholderiales > Burkholderiaceae_C > Hylemonella. Next base: position 5,360 of record MGPC01000016.1, on the reverse strand, counting down.
CCTGCCGACAATATCAAGGCCGCCCCGGAAATCGACAGCGTCATCGATAGTTCGGCCGTGATGGGGTTGGGTTCGGTGGGTGAGCGCATGCTGATTCTGCTGGACATCGAAAAACTCATGTCGGGTCTCGACATGGGTCTGGTCTCAGGGGAAGAATGACAGCAGATTTCGTGCGGTTTTTCTCATGTTGAAAATGCCCGGCATGTCCCGGCTCATGGCGGCTGTCAAAGGAAATGCCGCAGTTGCGCCAGAAACGGGCGGCTCCGATGCACAAGGGCGGGAGTTCGCCTGGACGCAAGCCGATTTCTCTCGTGTGCAGTCGCTCATCTACCAGCGTGCCGGCATCAGCTTGCATGATGGCAAGCACGCCATGGTGTACAGCCGGCTTTCACGGCGGCTGCGCGAGACCGGACACCAGAGCTTTCGCGACTACCTGGGATGGCTGGAGTCGCATGACGGTCCGGAGTGGCAAGAATTTGTCAACGCGCTGACCACCAATCTCACGTCCTTTTTCCGCGAGCAGCATCATTTCGATATCCTGGCCGAGCACCTGAAATCCAAGCCTGCCAGCACGGCTTGGCGGGTCTGGTGCAATGCGGCGTCCACCGGCGAAGAGCCCTACTCCATTGTGATGACGGCCATGGACGCCTTGGGGAGTCAGGCCAACTTCAAGTTGTGGGCCAGCGATATCGATTCCAAGGTGCTGGCCACGGCCGCGCGGGGAGTGTACCGGCTTGACGGCCTCAAGGGTATCGACACCGCCCGCCTGCAGCGTTTCTTCATGCGCGGCAAGGGCAACAACGAGGGCATGGTCCGCGTCAAGCCCGAGTTGCAGCGCATGATCGAGTTCCTCAGCGTCAACCTGATTCGCGATGACTGGCCGTTTCGCGAGCCATTCGACATTGTGTTTTGTCGCAATGTGATGATTTACTTTGATGCCGCGACGCAGCGCAGCGTGCTGGAGCGCATTCATCGCGTGATGAAGCCTGGCGGCTTGCTGTTTGTGGGTCATTCCGAAAACTTCAACGAGTCGCGCGATTTGTTCGTCCTGCGCGGGAAAACTGTTTATGAGCGCCGTTAGCACGTCAGGCGCGAGTGCCGCGGCCAAGGTCCTGGCCAGCGGGCGCGTGTCGAGAGTCGATCAACTCAAGGCGCAGTCACGCAAGCCGGGTGAGGCCTCGTTTTTTTATGCGGACCATCATTTCCAGTACGACGCCGTCAAGGTGTTGCCGGGTGAATATTTCGTCTCCAGCGATGACCTGGTGATCATGACGGTGCTCGGCTCCTGCATCGCCGCCTGCATCTGGGACAACAAGATGCGCATCGGCGGCATGAACCATTTCATGCTGCCGGACGGCGATGGCGCGGACGGCTCGGGACGCTATGGCTCCTACGCCATGGAATTGCTGCTCAACGAAATGATCAAGCTCGGTGCACGGCGCGAGACCATGCAGGCCAAAGTGTTTGGCGGTGGCGCGGTGATGGCCGGTTTTACCACCATGAACGTGGGTGAACGCAATACCAAATTTGTGCTTGACTATCTGGCGACTGAGCGCATTCCGGTGGTGTCGCAGGACGTGCTGGATATTCATCCGCGCAAAGTGTGCTTTTTTCCGGTGACGGGCAAGGCGCTGGTCAAACGGCTGGCCCACTCGCACCCCGAGTCGCTGGCCGTTGAGGAACGCCGGGGCAATGCCGCGCTGGTTGCCAAGTCCACGGCGGGCGGCTCTGTGGATCTGTTCTAGGAGAATTTGTTTGAAGAAGATTCGGGTTGTGGTGGTCGACGATTCAGCACTGGTGCGCAGCCTGCTGGCCGAAATCATCAACCGCCAGAAAGATATGGAGTGCATCGGCACGGCGAACGATCCGCTGATCGCGCGCGAAATGATCCGTGAGCTCAATCCAGACGTGCTGACGCTGGATGTCGAGATGCCCCGCATGGACGGCATTGATTTTCTGGGTCGCCTGATGCGCTTACGGCCCATGCCGGTCGTCATGATCTCCACACTGACTGAGCGCGGGGCTGAAGTGACCATGCGGGCGCTGGAACTGGGGGCAGTCGACTTCGTCGCCAAGCCGCGCATTGGCCTGGCTGAAGGCATCAAGGAGTTGTCGGACCAGATTGTTGAGAAGATCCGGGTGGCCGCGGCAGCGCACATCCGACGGTTGTCGACGCCTGCGCCTGGCGGGGCGGCGGCTGAAGGGTCTACCGCCGTGCGTCCCGAGATCAAGCCGTTGGGACGGCTGTCGACCGAAAAACTGATCTGTATCGGCTCCTCCACCGGAGGCACCGAGGCGATCAAAGAAATTCTGACTCGCATGCCAGCTGATTCGCCGGGCATCGTCATTACGCAGCACATGCCGCCCGGTTTCACCACCAGCTTTGCGGCGCGTCTTAACAGCCTGTGTCAGATCACGGTGCAGGAAGCTGCCAATGGCGAGCGGATTCTGCCTGGCCATGCCTACATCGCACCTGGTGGCAAGCAGTTCCGCATCGACCGCAGTGGCGCCAACTATGTGGCCGTAGTGGAAGACGGCGAGCCGGTGAACCGGCACAAGCCCTCGGTGGAGGTGCTGTTCAAGTCCTGTGCTCAGGTGGTGGGGCGCAACGCCTTCGGCATCATGCTCACCGGCATGGGCAACGATGGTGCCAAGGCCATGCGCGAGATGAAGGATGCCGGCAGCTACAACTACGTGCAGGACGAGGCCAGCTGCGTGGTGTTCGGCATGCCACGCGAGGCCATTGCGCATGGCGCCGCAGACGAAGTGCTGCCGCTGACAGCCATTGCCCCGGCGCTGCTGTCCCGCTTGAGCAATACCACCGACCGCTACCGCGTCTGAGGGTGGGCTTGGGTAGCTGCCGCAGTCCGTTATTGCCTGGCTGACAGCGCCTCCCAGCGTGTCAATGCTGTCATCAACTCGTCTTCTATGGCGGCATCCCGGGCGTGCAATTCGACGGCGCGTTGCGGGTCGCGGCTGTAGAGGCCGCCATCAGCCAGCGCATCGCGCAATTGTGCCTGCTCCAGTTCCAGCGCTTCGATGTGATCGGGCAGTGTTTCCAACTCCCGTTGTTCCTTGTAGCTGAGTTTGGCGCTGCCAGGTGAGCGTTGTGGGGCTGATTTTTTCAGGTCTTTTCCGGCTTCCAGGCTTGCCAATACTGCGCTGGGTGCTTCTGAATTTGTAGCGTCCAGCCAGGCTTGCCGTCGCCGTGACTGCGTCAGCCAGTCTTGCACTCCGCCTTCGTACTCACGCCAGTTGCCGTTACCCTCGAAAGCGATGGTGCTGGTGACGACGTTGTCGAGAAAGGTTCGGTCGTGGCTGACCAGAAACACCGTGCCCTCGTAGTTCTGCAGCAGCTCCTCCAGCAGTTCCAGCGTGTCGATATCCAGATCGTTGGTGGGTTCGTCCAGTACCAGCACATTGGCCGGGCGGGCGAACAGCCGCGCCAGCAGCAAGCGGTTGCGCTCGCCGCCCGATAGCGAGCGGACGGGCGAGTTGGCGCGTGCCGGCGAAAAGAGGAAGTCACCCAGGTAGCTCTTGACGTGTTGGCGCTTGGCGCCGATCTCGATCCACTCGCTGCCGGGACTGATGAAGTCTTCCAGCGTGGCGTCAAGGTCCAGCGCATTGCGCATCTGGTCAAAGTAGGCCACTTGCAGATTGGCGCCCTGGCGTACCTGTCCGCTGTCGGGTTGCAATTCACCCAGGATCAGCTTGAGCAGGGTGGTCTTGCCGGCTCCGTTGGGGCCGATCAGCCCCACCTTGTCGCCGCGCAGAATGGTGGCGCTGAAGTTGCGCACAATGACCTTGTCGCCAAAGGTCTTGCTGACATCGTTCAACTCGGCCACCAGCTTGCCGCTGGAGGTGCCGGTTGCCACATCCAGCTTGACGCTGCCCACTGCCTCATGCCGCGCTGCGCGTCGCGCACGCAACTGTTCCAGCCGGACGATGCGGCTCTGGCTGCGTGTACGGCGTGCCTCCACGCCTTTGCGCACCCAGACTTCCTCCTGTGCCAGCAGCTTGTCAGCCTTGGCGTTGATGACGGCTTCCTGTGCCAGCTGCGCCTCTTTTTGCAGCAAGTACTGGGCAAAATTGCCGGGGTAAGAGTTCAGGCGGCCGCGGTCCAACTCCACGATGCGGGTCGCTACGTGGTCGAGAAAGGTGCGGTCATGCGTGATGGTGACCACGCTGCCCTTGAATTCCAGCAGCAGGTTTTCCAGCCATTCGATCGAGTCGAGATCAAGGTGGTTAGTCGGCTCGTCCAGCAAAAGTACGTCGGGTTGAGACACCAGTGCCTGCGCCAGTGCCACGCGCTTGCGCGTGCCGCCGGAGAGCGTCCCGAGCACGGCATCTTTGTCCAAGTGCAGGCGCTGCAGAGTTTCTTCCACTCGCCGCTGCCAGTTCCAGCCGTCCTGGGCCTCGATCTCGTCTTGTAAGGCGTCAAGGTCGCCTTCGCCGCGTGCGTACTGATCGATCAGCTGGACGATCTTTGCCAAGCCGGCGCTGACTGCCGTGAACACAGTGGTGGCTGGATCCAGGATTGGTTCCTGGGCCACGTAAGCCAGGCGCAGGTTTTGCTGCAGCTGAAGGGTGCCGTCGTCAGGTTTTTCCAGGCCGCCCAGGATCTTGAGCAGAGATGATTTCCCGGCGCCGTTGCGGCCGATCAGGCCAACCCGTTCGCCGGTTTCGAGGGAGAAGTCGGCGTGATCGAGTAGTGGGACATGGCCGAAGGCCAGCTGTGCATTGAGAAGCGTGAGGAGTGCCATAAGAGCGAGGATTATCCTTGTCTGCGAAAGCAGTGCAGAACTGCGCCTGCTCGTGCCGCTTCGGATATGGATCGCTTGGGGCTGACAGTGGGACGGGGCTGTCGTCCTATTTCCCATCCCATTTGCGCGGCATGCTGGGTTGGGTGCGCATGCGCTACGGCGCCGCCCCGTCAGTAGTTAGTAGGTTAGGCGGCTGGTGCTGTTTGTCCGCTTCCTGGAGGCGTCGTGCGCATTGGTGAGCGTCTGTTTTGTCGAGGTTCGGATGAACTTGTTTGCGATGGCAAAAAATCGTGCTATAGTTGCGGGCTTCGCTGCTGAAATTCATTCGAAATGAACGACGCGGCAAGACGGTGCCAAAGCCGGGTTGACGGGCGATGTTGAGAGCGAGATGCTCAAAACAAAAATAAATCGCAGTGTTGACGCGGAGGAAAAAATGGTGCTATAATTCAAGGCTTCGCTGATCGCAGCAAAGCAGACGTAAAGCGGTAAGTTTTACGGTGGTTCCTTAAAAATATACAGCCGATAAGCGTGGGCGTTTGAAGGTGATTGCCAAGTTCTTCGGAACTAAGTCGCAAGACTTTAAACGCTCATGAGAAT
>MGPC01000015.1 GCA_001797315.1 Curvibacter sp. GWA2_64_110 | reverse complement strand
GACACCTCGGGCGAGCCGCTGTTCAAGCGCGGCTGGCGCGAGGACAAGGGCGATGCGCCCCTGAAGGAAACCCTGGCCGCCGCCATGATCGCCGCCAGTGGCTGGGCCGACGGCGAGGGCGATCTGCTGCCGCTGTACGACCCCTGCTGCGGCAGCGGCACCGTGGTCATCGAGGCAGCGCAGATCGCCTGCAACATCGCGGCCGGTTCCATGCGTCGTTTCGCCTTTGAGAAATACCGGCCTTTCCGCGCCCCCGAGTGGGCCGCCATGAAGGCCGAGGCCGCGCAGGCCGTGGTCAAGCCCGAGCCGGGCCAGGCCACGCTGATCTTCGGCAGCGATGTGTCGCACCGCATGGTGGACTTCGCGCAGCGCAACGCGGAGCGCGCCGGCGTGGCCGACGTGATCGAGTTCCGCGGCGGCGACGCGCTGCAGCGCATGCCGCCCACCGACGTGCCGGGCGTGATGCTGGTGAACCCGCCCTATGGCGAGCGCATTGAGACCGGCGGTTTTGCAGGTGCTGCACGTTTCGGCGCACGCGAACTGCCGGAGCAGGCGCAGGGTGACGGCGGCGAATTCTTCAGCAAGCTCGCCACCCACTGGAAGAAAAATTATTCAGGCTGGACCGCCTGGGTGCTGACACCCGACCTGAAACTGCCGAGCAAGATGCGCTTGAAGGAATCGCGCCGCGTGCCGATGTGGAACGGCCCGCTGGAGTGCCGCCTGTTCAAGTTCGAGATGGTCGCAGGGAAAATGGGGTCGGATCACCGGGAGCGCAGCGGACGTGTGCTCTGACCCCGTTTCCCCTGCTGCGCCCACCGGGCGCATGGCCATGATCGTCCTCGACACCAACATCGTGCTCGACCTGTTCGTCTTTGACGACCCGGCCGTGTTGCCATTGAAAGACGCGCTGCAGACGCAGCAGTTGCAGTGGATCGCCACCGCTGCCATGCGCGAGGAGCTGGCGCGCGTGCTGGCCTACAAGCAGATCGTGCCGCGCCTGGCCTACTACCAGCGCAGCGCCGCCGAGGTGCTGGCGACCTTCGATCGCCTGGCCCGGCTGGTGGACGTGGCACCCAAGGCCCACCCCACCTGCAAGGACCCGGACGACCAGAAGTTTATCGACCTCGCCGTCGCCCACAAGACCCCGCTGCTGAGCAAGGACCATGCCGTGCTTTGCATGAAAAAACGGCTGCTGGCCCTTGATGTGCCTGCGCAAAAAGCTACTGATTTTGTAGCAAACCTGATTCCCGAACCCACTGCCTGAGACCGCCCATGAGCCAGACAACTGACGCTGCCAACCCCGAGCCGCTGGACTCGGAAGCCTTCGACGAACTCGAAGCCATCCTCGACGAGCTGCGCACGCGTGACGACGAGATCCCGCAATGGGAGTTCTGCGAAGGTTTCATGGCCGCGCTGATCTGCTGCCGCCGCGCCATCCCGCCGCAGGAGTATTTCCCCATGCTGCTCGGCGGCGACGAGGGCACCGAGGTGTTTGCCGATGTCGCGCAGCGCGAGCGCTTCATGGCGCTGTGGACGCAACGCTGGCGCGAGGTGGCCGTCTCGCTGGAAGCCGAGGTCGAGAGCCTGGAAGACGACGCGGCCTACCAGCCCGAGATCATGGACGTGCGCGGCGCCGTGGCAGCCCTGCCGGCGGAGGAGCGTGCCGCCTACGATGCCGAACGTGGCGACGAGCCGCTGCCCTCCTTCGCCCAGGTCTGGGCGCTGGGTTTCATGTTCGCGGTGGAGAACTGGCCCGAGGAATGGGCCGCGCCGCGCGACAAGGACGCTGCCAAGTGGCTCGACAGCGCGCTGGAGGCCATCGTCGCCATGACGGAGGATGACACGGAGGCGCCGGAGATATCCCCTTTCAGCGACGACGCCCCGCCCTCGGTCAGCTTGGCACGCCTCAACGCCTTTGGCGAAGCGATCTGGGCGGTGTACGACCTGTACGAGCTGTGGCGCAGCATCGGCCCGCGCGTGGAGACCGTCCGCAAGGAGGCCACGCCCGGCCGCAACGATCTGTGCTTCTGCGGCAGCGGCAAGAAGTACAAGAAGTGCCACGGCGCGACCTGACAACCGAGGCACGCAACACAAGCTGCGCGGTCATGCCTGAGCCTTCGTGGCCGGCAGCAAGGCGGAACACGTGAACCAGAGCGCATGAGAGTCAACAAGAGCTTCCTGCTGGCCTTGCTCTTGACGGTGGCGCTGCATGTGGTGGTCCTCTCTGTCGGGATTCATCTTCAGAGTGAACATCCGCAGCCAAGCCCACCTCCGGTGCTGGACACGAAGCTGACCGTACTCACTGAGGCGCCGCCCAAAGAAGTCAAACGCCCAGCCACGGTGAAGAGGGTTGAGCCTGCACCGTCTGTGCCTGCGACGCGCGAGTCGCCCAGCCAGGCGCCGGCCTCCATGGCTGCGCCTGCGCCGCCCTCGGCGGAGGAATGGGCGATGGCCGCCACCTACACGCTGAAGAACAGCAAGCGTTACCGCTACAACTGGGGGCAGCAGGTCCGCAGCATGATGGGCACGGCGGTGGAAGGGGCGGACCAGGGCGTGGTCCGCTTCCGCGTCGAAATCGCACCGGACGGAAAGCTCGCGAAGCTGGAGACGCTGTGGAGCACGTCCGCCGTGGCCGAAAAGCTGGCGCGTGATGCCATGCAGCGCATGCCGCCATTGCCGCCCACGCCTACCGGCAAGCCGCTGATCTTCGAGACCAACATCTCCTTCCAGCCCTTCGATACCGGCTGGCCGCCGATCTACAAAGACGACTGTCGCCCCGATCCGCCGGCCTTCCGCAACCCGTTCGCGTGGGACGGCAAGTCCGCGCGGGGCACGGCGCAGCCGGCCCAGCAGCCGCAAGCCGGAGAAGCACCGTCGCCCGATTGCGAGGCCAATCTGCCGCAAGACAGCGTGGAGGCCATCGGCGCTGACGCGGAGCGGCAGCTGAAGATGTGGGGCTCCAACAAACTGGCGCCCAAGTGATGCGCTGCGGCGCCTGCATCCGGCGCCGCGTTCCAGACGCTGGAGCTCAGCCACCACACGGAGCCGTTCATCATCGAGGCGCTGGGCGCCAAGGGCTGCTGCCTCGTCGGCCATCTGCCTTCTTGCTGGCCCGGCGGCGTGCGGTGAAAATCTGACAACGGTTGGGAAATCGCTTACCTTGATCCCAGCTTGATTTTCTCAACCACGCCATGCCTTACCAACTCCATTACTGGCCCGGCATCCAGGGCCGCGGCGAATTTGTCCGTCTTGCACTGGAGGCGGCCGGCGCGCCCTATGTGGATGTCGCGCGTGGCGACGCCGCGAGCGGGCAGGGCCTGCCGGCCTTGTTCCACTGCCTGCAAGACGAGACCGTGACGCGGCCGCCGTTTGCCTGCCCGGTGCTGGTGGACGGCAAACAGGTGATCGGGCAGACTGCCGCCATCCTGCTGTACCTGGGGCCGCGCCTCAAGCTGGTGGGGGCCAGCGAAGCCGACCGCCTGTGGACGCATCAGATCCAGCTCACGATCGCCGACGCGGTGGACGAGGCGCACAACACGCACCATCCGGTGGGTTCCGGCTTGTATTACGAAGCGCAGAAGCCGGAAGCGTCCCGGGCCGCGAAAGAATTTCGCACCCAGCGCATGCCCAAATTTCTCGGCTGGCTGGAGACGGTGCTGGCACGCAACCCCAAAGGCAGCCTGCATCTGGTGGGCGCGCGACTGAGTTATGCCGACCTGTCGCTGTTCCAGTTGGTGGAAGGGCTGCTCTATGCCTTCCCCAAGGCGACGAAACGCGCCTTGAAGAAGACCCCGCTGGTGCTGGCGTTGCATGACCATGTGGCCCAGCACGCCCGCGTGTCGGCCTACCTGCGCAGCGAACGCCGCCTGCCGTTCAACGAGGACGGCATCTTCCGGCGCTACCCGGAGCTTGACGCCTGAGGCTCAGGGTGCTCACTGCACCGTGGAGAACTGCCGCCGGTACGCGGAAGGCGACACGCTGAACGCGGCCGCGAAATGCTGGCGCAGCGACACGGCCGAGCCGAATCCCGCGTCGGCCGCGACGACTTCCACCGGTTGCTCCGTCGTTTCCAGCAGCCGCTGGGCCAGGGCAAGACGCTGGCTCAGCAGCCACTGGCCCACGGTGGTACCCGTGGCTTCGCGAAAACGGCGCGTGAAGGTGCGCCGGCTCATCAGCGCGCGCCGGGCAAGGTCGTCGAGCGAGTGCGCGCGTTGCGGGTGCCGGCTCAGCCACTCCAGCAAGGGCCGCAGGCGGTCCTGCTCGGCAGCGGCCGGCACCGGTTGCTGGATGTATTGGGCCTGCCCGCCCTGGCGGTGCGGCGCCACCACCATGCGGCGCGCAGCGCGGTTCGCCACCTCGGCGCCGTAGCGCACGCGCAGCAGGTGAAGGCAGCAGTCGATGCTGGCCGCCGTGCCGGCCGAGGTGAGCACGTCGCCGTTGTCGACATACAGCACTTCGGGCTGCAGCTGCACGGACGGGTAGCGCCGGGCGAAGGTGGCCGCCAGGTGCCAGTGGGTCGTGGCGGGGCGGCCGTCAAGCAACCCGGCTTCGGCCACCACAAAAGCCCCCAGGCACAGCCCCACGATCGTGGCGCCGCGGCGATGTGCATCCCGCAAGGCCTTCAGCAAGGCGGCGGGTGCGGGCGACCCGTCGTCGCGCCACGACGGCACCACCACGATCTGCGCCCGCCGCAGGGCCTCCAGCCCGTGCGCGGCCTCGACGGTAAAGCCGGCGTTGGTGTGCAGCGGGCCGGCTTCGAGCGAGCACACCCGCAGGCGAAAGCGCGGCTTGCCGGTGTCCGTCCGGTCCTCGCCGAACACCAGGCAGGGCACGGAAAGGTGGAAGGGGCTGATGCCGTCGAAGGCGACGACGGCAACGGTTTCGGGCGGTTTGGCACGCATGGCCCGATTCTATCGATGAATGGCATTCGGGCTACTTTCGTCGAGGCGGGCCGAGGCGAAGAATTGCCTTCCTACCCAACTGAAAGGAGCTATCGATGAACAAGCCCTCCCTGCGCCGCGCCCTCGTGGTGATCGACGTGCAAAACGACTATTTCCCAGGCGGTGGTCTGCCGATCGAATACCCGCCCGTCGAGCAATCCCTGCCCAACATCACCCGGGCCATGGACGCGGCACGCGCGGCCGGCATTCACGTCGTGGTGGTCCGGCACCACGCACCCCAGGGTGCACCCCTGTTCCAGGCTGATGCGCACAACGGGCAGTTGCACCCCGAGATAACCCGGCGCCCGCATGACCACCTGGTCACCAAGACCTTTCCGAGTGTCTTCACCGGCACCGATTTCGCCGACTGGATCGAGCGCAACCGGATCGGCACGCTCAGCATCGCGGGTTACATGACCCACAACTGCGACGCGGCCACCGCGTTCGAAGCCATGCACCGTGGCTTGCACGCGGAGTTTCTCGCCGACGCCAGCGGCGCCTTGCCCTATGCCAATGCCGCGGGCCGGGCCACGGCGGAGGAAATTCACCGGGTGTTCAGCGTGGTGTTCCACAGCAACTTCGCGGCGGTGACCACGACCAGTGCCTGGATCGCCGCGATCCAGGCGGGGCAGGGCATCGAGAAAGACAACGTTCTGCTGTCGAACCGCCGCGGGCGTGCCGGCGACACGGCTCGCCAGGGTTAGCCACGGACGTGGGTGCCCTGAGCGGCCGGGCGTGGGGTGATTGACCGGGGTTCCGTCACCGGCCCATGTCACAAATCGATCACCTGCCGCGTCTTAGCCTCAGGTTCACGCCGTACCATCCTTGCACGCCACCATGAGTTCCACCGCCTCACCCACCGATTCCGATGCGTTCGCCGCGTTGCGGCCGCGGCTGTTTGCCATCGCCTACCGCATGCTCGGCACGCGTGCCGATGCCGAGGATGTGTTGCAGGACGCCTGGCTGCGCTGGCATCACGCCGACCAGGCGACACTGCAATCGGCCGAGGCCTGGCTCGTGACCGTCGTGACGCGGCTGGCCATCGACCGGCTGCGTGCCGCCAAGACCGAGCGCGAAGCCTATGTCGGCTGGTGGCTGCCGGAGCCGCTGGTGGAACTGGACGAGCGCACGCCGGAAGCGGCCGCCGAACTGGCGGGCGAGTTGTCCGTGGCCCTGCTCTGGGTGCTGGAGCGCCTGTCGCCCGAAGAGCGCGCCGCCTTTCTGCTGCGCCAGGTGTTCGACCACGACTATGACGAGATTGCGACCCTGCTGGGCAAGAGCGAAGCGGCCTGCCGGCAGATGGTGCATCGCGCCGCCGAGCATCTGCAGTAGGAGCGGCCGCGCTTCGACGTGCCCCAAGATGCCCATCGCCGCGTGGTGGAGCGCTTCATGCATGCCGCACGCAGCGGAGAGCGCGAAGCGATCAAGGCCCTGCTGGCCGACAACGTGCAGATCGTCGGTGACGGCGGCGGCAAGGTGCCCTCGTTCATGAAGATCCTGCGGGGCGCGCACCGCATCGCCAACCTGTACTGGGCCCTGCGGAAGAAGAACCCGGGCCAGGTCGTCTATCGCATGGCGCAGGTCAACGGCGAACCCGGGCTGCTGCGCTATGTCGATGGCCGACTCGAGTCGGCGCAAGCCTTCGTGACCGACGGCGAGCGCATCGTCGCGATCTACGCGGTGCGCAATCCGGACAAGCTCGCCGGCATTCCCTGGCTGCAATGAGCGGCGCTGTCACAAACGCAGGCCGTGGTGCGTCTTGAGTGCATGGGGGCCGCATGGGGCGGCCGTCCTGAACTTTGACCCTGCACCGAAAGGCCGCGCCATGACACACACTGCCCGTCTTCCCTATGACCAGCTCGCCCCCAAGCCCTTCCGGGGCCTGCTTGACCTATCCGCCACTGTCCACAAGAGCGCGCTCGGTAGCCGCCTGCTAGATCTCGTGTTCCTGCGGGCGTCGCAGATCAACGGCTGCGGCTTCTGCATCGACATGCACTGGCGCGACCTGATCGCGCATGGCGCCGATCCGCGCCATCTCAATGCCGTCGCCGGCTGGCGCGAAGCGCCGTTCTTCAGCGAGCGCGAGCGCGCTGCGCTGCGCTGGACCGAGATCGTCACGGCGATCCCGCATAGCGATGCGAGCGACGAGGAATTCGCGAACTTGCGAACGCATTTTTCAGACGCGGAAATCGCCGAACTCGGTTTCGCCATCGCGACCATCAACGCGTGGAATCTGCTCAACGTGAGCTTGCGCAACCCGGTGCCGGAGAGCGTGTAGCCGCTAGAAGCGGCTCAGGACTTGCCGAAGAACGCCCGCAACGCCCCCGCCGTCTCGGCCGGCAATTCTTCCGGAATGAAATGCCCCGCTGGCAGGGCTTGGCCGGTCACGGTTGCGCTGCACTGCGCCTGCCAGAGTGCCAGTGGTTTGAAGAGTTTGTTCACCACGCCGCGCTCGCCCCACAGCACCAGCGTGTCGCAAGTGATGCGCTGACCATGGGCGCGGCTTTCGCGATCGTGTTCCAGGTCGATGCCGGCACTGGCCCGGTAGTCCTCGCAGGCGCTGTGGATGGCCTCGGGGGTGCAAAAGCAGCGTTCGTATTCGGCCAGCGCCTGCGGCTCGATGTAGCCCAGGCCGGCACTGCCCCAGCCGCCGAGCTTGCTGTGCAGGTAGTCCTTGGGGTTGCCGCCGATCATGCGCTCGGGCAGCGGCCAGGGTTGGATGAGGTGGAACCAGTGGTAGTAGGCGCGCGCAAACGCCATGTCGGTGGCGTTGTACATGTCCAGCGTCGGCGCGATGTCGATCACGCACAGCTTGGCCACCTTCTCCGGGTGGTCCAGCGCCAGCCGGTGCGACACGCGGGCGCCGCGGTCGTGGCCGCAGAGGTAAAAGTGCTGCACGCCCAGCAGGTCCATCACGTCCACCATGTCCTGCGCCATGGCGCGCTTGCTGTAGGTGCTGTGGTCGGGCAGGCCTTCGGGTTTGGACGAGTCGCCGTAGCCGCGCAGGTCGGGCATCACCAGCCAGTAGTCGTGTTGCAGCTGCTGTGCCACGCGGTGCCACATCACATGGCTTTGCGGAAAGCCGTGCAGCAGCAACAGGGCCGGGCGCGTGCCGCGCGCCGTGCTGGGCACGTGGGCGAAGATCTCGACGCCGTTGACGTCGAAGCGGCGTGTTTCAAATCCGTCGAACCAGCTCATGGCAATAGCTCCAGTAGGCGTAACAAGGCATGGCGCACGGTAGCGGCGCGCACGGCGGCGCGGTCGCCCGCGAAGTGCATCTTTTCCGTCAGCACCCGGCCCGGCAGCGCAAAACCGAACCACACCAGGCCCACCGGTTTCTCGGCTGTGCCGCCGGTGGGGCCGGCCACGCCGGTGACCGCCACCGCCACTTGCGCGTGTGACTGCTTGATGGCGCCGGTGGCCATGGCGCGTGCCACTTCTTCGCTGACGGCGCCATGGGTCTCGATCAATGCTGAGGGCACACCGAGTTGTTCGCTCTTGGCCGCGTTGGAGTAGGTAACGAAGCCGCGCTCGAACCAGTTGCTGGAGCCGCTCAGGTCGGTGCAGGCGGCTGCAATCAGCCCGCCGCTGCAGCTCTCGGCCGTGCTCAGCATCCGCTGGCGTTGCAATAGCTTGGCCGCGAGTTGCTCCACCAGTGCGGCGTTGTCTTGCAGCCGTGTCATAGGAAGGTGCGCCACAGGGCAATCACCAGCAGCGTGCAGAACGCGGCGACCAGGTCATCGAACAGGATGCCCCAGCCGGCCTTGGCCCAGCCGTGGCGCGTGTGGGCCGGGTCCATGCCGTGGTACAGCCGGTCGGCCCAGCGCACCGGGCCGGGCTTGGCGGCGTCGAAATAGCGGAACAGCAGGAAGGCGAGCAGATGGTCGGAAAAGCTGGCTGGCGTCAGCAGCCACAGCACCAGCCAGAAGGCGATGACTTCGTCCCACACGATGTTGCCGGGGTCGGGGTTGCGCAGGTGGCGCGCCGTCACGCTGCAGGCCCACCAGCCCAGCGGCAGCGCGACGGCGATCAGCAGGCCCCAGCGCGCTTCGTTCATCCACGGCTGCAGCACCCAGAACACCAGCCAGGCCCACAGCGTGCCGAAGGTGCCGGGCGCTTTCGGGCTCAGGCCGGAGCCGAAGCCCAGGGCGATGGCGTGCGCCGGGTGCGCCAGCATGAAGCGGCCGCTGGGCCGGACCATGGGCGGCCGGGAAGAGGGGTCAGACGCAGACATGGTGGGATTATGGTGGCGTGGCGGCCGGCAGTTTGCCGGCAAGCCACTCGGCCCAGTAGTCGATGCAGGCGCGGATCTTGGGCAGGCGGTGGCGGGCTCCCGCCGTCACGGCATAGATGGGTACCGGCTGCGGGTCCACGAACGCCGACAGGACCGGCACCAGCCGCTTCTGTTGCACCAGCGGCTCGGCGGCAATGGTGGAGAGCCGGCCGATGCCCAGTCCCTGGAGCACCATGCTGGCGATCACATTGGTGTCATTGGAGCGCCAATGGCCGTCGGCCACCATGACGAAGTGCGTGTCGTTGGCAACGAAGGGCCAGTGGTTGAGCGAGGCGACCGCACTGTTGGTGATGAGCCGGTGCCGGTGCAGTTCGTCCGGGTGGTTGGGTGTGCCCGCCTCGGCCAGGTAGTGGGGCGCGGCATAGAGCGCGCGGCCCAAGGTGCCGATGTGTCGCGCGATCACGGTCTCCGGCAGGTTGGTGGAGGTGCGGATGGCGATGTCGATGCCGTCGCGTGCCATGTCGGCCAGCCGGTCGCCGACTTCAAGCTCGATGCGCAGCAGGGGGTGTCGCGCACTCAGTCCCGGCAGGCTGGGCAGCAGCTGGTATTGCGCAATCACCGTGCTGACGGCGACCCGGACCAGGCCGCTGACTTCGCGTGTCTTGGTGGCGAACTCGCCCTCCAGTTCATCCAGTGTCCCGACGACGCGCTGGCAATAGTCCAGAAAGGTGGCGCCCTCGGCGGTCAGCGCCAGCCCGTGCGTGGAGCGGTGGATCAGCCGCGTGGCGCAGGTTTTTTCGATCCGGCTCAGGGTGCGGGAAACCTGGCTGACGGGCACATCGCGCTCGCGCGCCACGGCCGACAAGGTGCCCAGCGCCGCGACGCGGACGAACAGGTGCAGGTCGTCAAACGCAAGGTTCTTCATGCCGCCATGGTAGCGGCGATGCCTTTGCGTGTGGTGCAACACCCATTTGCGGCGGGCACGGTTTCGCAGCCGGGCGCGTCTGCCTACAGTGGGTCCAACCAAGGAAAGGAGCTCATCATGAACCGATCAGACACGATGCAGGAGTATTTCCGGATCAAGGAACAGGCCAAGCAGCAGGCTCAGGCGCTGCGGCGCGAAGCCATCGGTGATTTCTGGCGCGGCGCCGATGCCGCCTGGGCCGCCAGCCTGGCCACGGCGCGCCGCAGTGCTTTGCGCCTGGCATACCGGCTGGCCCGCCATGCGCAGCTGCGGGCGCAGGGGGCGGAGACCAAGGCCCTGCCCCTCGACCGGGCCTGAGCCAGGCTGACTTTGCAGCCGAAGATCAGGCGAAGTGGTCGAAGGAGGCGAAACGGCCGCTGACCGGCTGGCCTTGCGCGTCGATCAGGCGCAGGCCCGGCGCGGCTTCGATGCCGCCAATGCGGTGGACCGGCGTGGCGCTGGCCAGGGCCGCCGCCTGCACCGCGGCGCGTGCGCTGGGCGGGGCGGTGAACAGCAGCTCGTAGTCGTCGCCGCCGGCGAGCACCAGGGCGAGCCGCTGCGTGGCCGGCAGTTGCATGAGAAATTGGCCTTCTGGCCCTGATGTATCTGCGCCATTAGCTATCAAATCAATAGCGTTTGAGGTGTCGACAGTGGCGCCGCAGGCCGAGGCTTGGAGGATGTGGCCGAGGTCGCCGAGCAGGCCGTCGCTGACGTCGATGGCCGCGCTGGCCACGCCGCGCAACGTCAGGCCGAGCGCCACGCGCGGTGTCGGCATTTCAAGGCGGGCGCGCAGCGGGGCCAGGGCATCGGCCGGCACATGTTGCCGGCCTTGTAGCGCGTCGAGCGCCAGCCGCGCCTGGCCCGGCATGCCGCTGACGTAGAGATCGTCACCCGGCCGGGCGCCCGAGCGCAGCAGCGCCTGGCTCTTGCCGTTCACCACTGGCACCTCGCCGAACACCGTGATGCAGATGTTGAGCGGCCCCTGTGTGGTGTCGCCGCCGATCAGTTCACAGCCGTGTGCATCGGCCAGCGCGAACAGGCCGCGCGCGAAGCCGGCCAGCCAGGTTTCGTCGGCTGCCGGCAGCGCCAGCGCCAGCGTGAAGGCCAGCGGGCGGGCGCCGCAGGCCGCCAGGTCGCTCAGGTTGACGGCCAGCGCCTTGTGGCCGAGCGCGGCGGGGTCGACGTCGGGCAGGAAATGCCGGCCTTCGACCAGCATGTCGCAGGAAATCGCCATCTGTGTGCCGGGCGCCGGTTGCAGCAGGGCGCAGTCGTCGCCCACGCCCAGGGCCACCTGCCCGGCGGGCTGGCGTGCCGCGCGCTTGAAATAGCGTTCAATCAGGTCGAACTCACCCACCAGTCGTCTCCTCTTCGGTCCGTGTTTCGCGTGCCGGCCAGAAAAAACTCAACGGCGCGCTGCGGGTCCGTTGCACGATGGCGGCACGGATGCGCGCCCGGTCCACGCCGCTCACGTTGTGGGCGCGCAGGGCGAGCCGGAAGGCGAAATAAAAACTCACCGCCACATTGAGCAGGCCGGTCACCAGCACCGCGGCCAGGCACCACCAGAAGACCGGCAGCGTCAGTACGCCGGTGCCGAGGGTGGCGCTGGCAGCGGCGAGCTGGCCGGTGGAGAGCGTGACGTGGCGCACTTCCAGCCCGAGACCGAAGAAGGCGGCAAAGGCCGGAATCAGGCCGAGCATCAGGCCGAGCGAGATGTTGGCGGCCAGGCCCGAGATGTGGTCGCGCAGAAAGGTGGCCCAGCGCGCAGCGCGTGCGCTGCCCAGCCGTGCCGTGATGCGCGGGTTGTAGCGCAAGGCCGAGTCGAGCCGGTGCAGCACGAACCAGTTCTCGGCCCAGCCGGCCACGATGCTGGAGGCAAACAGCAGCACACCGGTGAAAGCGGCAAACAAGGCGGTAGGGCCGAGCAGCGTGAGCGAATGCAGCACGTAGGTCGCATCCTTGGGGTTGAGCGGTGGCCGGCCGAACACCAGGAACATGGCGCCGCACAGCAACAGTACGCAGGGCACCACCAGCGCCAGGTTGCCGACCACCGCCGCGACCTGTGAGCGCATCAGGTGGGTGACTTCATCGACGAACTGCTCGACCGCGCCCGGTTCGCCCAGCTCCTTGAGTTTGGCGGCCATGGCGGGCGCCGTCATGGCCGGCTGCTTGGTGGCCACGGTCCAGTGCAGCAGCTGGATCAGCACAAAACTCAGCGCGTAGTTCATGCCGGCCAGAAAGCCGCTCCAGAAGGCGGACACGCCGAGCCCGAGCAGGAAGAATTTCAGCAGCGTGGTGAGCGACATCACGGCGCCGCCGCCGGCCGCCTTGCGCAGCATGTCGCGGTATTCGGCCCGGTTGCGGGTGATGTAGTGCTCGCCGGTTTCGGCGCTGCGGTCGGTGACCTTGGCCGCCAGCAGCGAGGAGTTGCTGGCGATCAGCGCGCGCAGGCTGAGGCTCTGCTGGCCAACCTGTACCAGGTGCGCCAGCAACTGGCTGGCGCTGAGCGCCCGGGAGGTGGAAAGCAGGCTGTCCAGCAGCGTGCGGATGCGCAAGACCCGTTCGCGCAACTGGCGCAGGCGAAACACCATGTCGACCGAAATGCCATGCTCGTCCAGGTGGGTGTAAACGCTGGAGGCGGCGTGGCGGCAGGCATCGAGCCGTTCCTTGAAGTGCTGCACCGCCGCATCCAGGGCGGCCACATCGGGGCGTGACACGTGCAGGGTTCGTTGCACGGCTTCGAAATCGGCCGTCAGGGTGTGAAAGGCACGCGCTTCGTGCGCGGCCTGGCTCATGCGCAGGCGCAGCTCCGGTGCAAAGCCGATCGCGCGGATCTGGCTGACGCAATAGGTGATGGCTTCTTCCAGCGCCTGCTGCCAGGGCGTCGGCCCGGCGCCGGCCGGCGCTTGCAGCAACCGGGCCAGCCGCTGGGTGGTGTCGGCGTCCAGCAGGGCCAGCCATTCGGCATCGAACGGGTGCGGGAACAGGAGTGCAAACAGCTCCGACGAATTCCGCGTCTGCGGTGTGGCGGGCAGGATCTTGCGCAGCAGCCGGTTGAAGAACTCGCTGACGAAGACCGGACGCTGCGCGAAGCCGTGGTCGGCCAGTAGCGTGGTGCCATCTACCGCATGGAGCAGCGCCTGCCACCAGGCTTGCACGTGTGCCTGCAGAAGCGGACGTGCCTCCACGGTGTCGAGAAACAGGTGAACACGGGCCACGGCGGTAGCGGCGTCACGGCGGTCGCCGCGCACCCAGTCGAGCAGGGCGATCAGCCAGAGGTGACGCTCGACCAGCGGGGCTTCGGGGTCGAGCGAGTCCAGCAGACTGGGCAGGTTGCGCATGGCTGCTGCCGGGATGTTCAATGCAGGGTCCGGGAACCGCCGCTACCGTCGCTGGCGCTCAGGGCGTCGAGCACGAACATCGGGATGTCGGTGTCGAAGCGCTCGCCGTCCTCGGCAACGAAGAAATAGCTGCCGTGCATGGTGCCGGTAGGTGTGCGCAGGCGCGTGCCGCTGGTGTATTCGAAGGTTTCCCCGGGCTGCAGCAGCGGCTGCTGGCCGATCACGCCCAGGCCGTTGACCTTCTCGGTGCGGCCATTGGCGTCGTTGATGTTCCAGCTGCGCGAGATCAGTTGCGCGGCCACCTCGCCGGTGTTGGTGACGGTGACGGTATAGGCAAAGGCGTACAGGCCCTGTTCCGGGGCCGATTGCTCGGGCAGGTAGCGGGGCTGGACTTCGACAAGAATCTGGTACTTGGCCATAACCCGATGCTACCTGCGAAAATACCCCCCATGTCTAAAACCTACCGCATTGCCCCTTCCATTCTCTCGGCCGACTTTGCCCGCCTGGGCGAGGAGGTGCGCAACGTGATTGCCGCCGGTGCCGACTGGATCCATTTCGACGTGATGGACAACCATTACGTGCCTAACCTGACGTTCGGCCCCATGGTGTGCCAGGCCTTGAAGCCGCACGCCAAGCGGCCGGATGGCACCCCGGTGCCGATCGACGTGCACCTGATGATCGAACCGGTGGATGCGCTGGCGGCCGCCTTCGCCGAGGCCGGGGCCGACCTGATCAGCTTCCACCCGGACGCCTCCGGTCATGTGCACCGCAGCATCCAGGCCATCAAGTCCAAGGGCTGCCAGGCCGGGCTGGTGTTCAATCCGGCCCAGCCGCTGGACGTGCTGGACTGGGTGATCGACGACATCGACCTGATTCTGATCATGAGCGTCAACCCCGGTTTCGGCGGCCAGAGCTTCATCGACTCGGCGCTGCGCAAGACCGAGGCGGTGCGCCGGCGCATCGAGGCGTCGGGCAAGGACATCCGGCTGGAAGTGGATGGCGGCATCAAGGCCGACAACATCCGTCGCGTGGCCGATGCCGGTGCGGATACTTTTGTCGCCGGCAGTGCGATTTTCGGCAAGCCGGACTACAAGGCCGTCATCGACGCCATGCGCCAGGCGCTGGCCTGAAGCTGGGTTTCCCCCGTCGCTGGCGGCTTCTGCGGGCAAACGACAGGGTACCGGATGCGCCTTCTCATTTAGCATTGCCCGCAATTCATGCTTGAACAAGTCGAACCGAGAAATGCTTTGCCGCCTCTGAGGGGGGGGGCATGGTTGCGTCGGGTCGTGGCCTGGTTCGGCCTGACCCGCTCACCGGCCGATGCTGATGCGCCAGTGCACCGGCGGGTACGGGTGGCCATGTACTCGGTGCTGCTCATCGTGGGCGCTGTTTCGGCCTGGCAGGCCTGGCAGGTCGAAAAATCCGAGGCGGTGCGGCTGGCCGATGCCGAGATCATCCGCATTGCGGCGGCTCAGAGCACGCTGACCCAGCGCATGGGCATGCAGGCGGCCTTGTTGCTGGCCACCGAGGTGCCGCCGGAGGAGGTCGGCAATGCACTGGCTGAAACCATCAACCAGGCACAAGAGCAGGCGGTGCGGCTTGACGAACTGCTGGCGCGCCAAGGGGCCTGGCATGCCGGCGCGCCGGAACCGCTGCGCAAGGCGATCTTCGAATGGCAGGATCGGCGCGAGCGCGTCTGGTACCGGGCCCAGATCCTGCTGTGGCTGGGCGAGCGCAGTGCGGCCGACCAGCGGCGTATTGCCAATCGTTTTCTGCAGGCCGAGGTTGAGCCGTTTCTGTTGACCACGCAGATGCTGGTGGAAGAAATGCAGCAGGCGGCGCAGCGGCGGGCGCGCAGCGCCATCGACCACATCGAACTGTCGGCGCTGTTCATGGTGCTGCTGTTGCTGGCCCTGACCCTGGGCGTGGCCGAACCGCTGGCGCGTTTCGTGCGGCGCCAGCACCGTTCGCTGGTGCTGCAGTCGGCTGAACTCAAGCGCCTGGCCCTGGTGGCCGAGCGAACCTCCAGCTGGGTGGCGGTGCTTGACGCGCAACGCCACATTCTCTGGTGCAACCCGGCGCTGCTCCATGGCATCGGCTACGTGATGGCGGAGCTGCAGGGCCGCCATCCCGGCGCTGTGGTCTCCAATGAGCACAATGATCAAGCGGAGTTGGCGCGAGTGGATGAGGCCTTGGGCCGGGGCCAGGGCGCGCGGTTCGAAGTCCGGGTTGTCGCGCGCTCGGGCGACGAAGTCTGGCTCGATGTCGATTACCAGCCGGTGCACGATGCCGCCGGCGCCCTGACCGGCTTCACCATTGTGGCCAGCGACATCACCGAACCCGTCAACCAGCGTCTGCGCATGCGCGCCCTGCTGGACGCCCTGCCGGCCGGTGTGGTGCTGCAAGCGCCCAGCGGTGAGGTGATCGAATCCAATCAGGCGGCCGGCGAAATGCTGGGTCTGAGCCGGGGTGATCTGATCGGACGGCAGAGCCTGGCGCGCCAGGGGGTGGCCGTGCGCGAAGACCTCTCGCCCTATCCGGTCGATGAACGCCCGACCAGCCGGACCTTGCGCACCGGCCAGGGCCTGCGTGGCGAGTCCATCGGTCTGCTTTCGCCGCAGGGCGAGGTGCGCTGGCTGATGGTCAATACCGAACCGCTGAAAGATGCGGCGGGTCATCTGGCCGGCGTGATTTCCTGCACCGTTGACGTGACGGAGCAACGGGCCCAGCAGCAGCTGCTGACGCTGGCTATCGAAAGTGCTTCGCTGGGGGTCTGGCAATGGGATATTGCCAGCGGTGCGATGGGCTGCAACGACCGCATGTTTTCCCTGCTCGGTTACCAGCCGGATGAGCTGGACATGACTGCGCTGGCCTGGAACGACCTGATCCATCCCGATGACCTGCCGGGCTGGCTGTGGGCCATCCGCACCAACCTGCGTGATTCGCAACGGCCGCTGCATTGGGAGATCCGTATCCGTCATGGCAACGGCCGCTGGGTCTGGCTGATGTACAGCGGCACCGTGGTGGCGCGTAATGCCGAGGGCCGCGCGGTGCGCATGGCCGGCATTGCCTATGACATCAATGCGCAGAAGGAGCTGGAAGAGCAGCTGCGCCAGGCGGCGCGCACCGATCACCTGACCCACCTGCCCAATCGCAGCGAGGTGCTGGGCCGTATCCAGTCCTGCATCCTGCGTGCGCGCCAGCAGCCGGGTTATCACTTCGCTGTGCTGTTCATGGACTTCGACCGCTTCAAGCAGGTCAATGACACGCTTGGCCACGGCGTCGGCGACGACCTGTTGCGCCACATCGCCCTGCGCCTGGAAGACAGCCTGCGCCCGGGCGATGCCTTTGTCCAGACCAGCGATTTCAGCCAGATGGCCGCGCGCATCGGCGGCGACGAGTTTGTCGTGCTGCTCGACGACATCCGCGGTGACCTCGATGCGCAGGTGGTGGCTTCCCGCCTGCTCGATGTGCTGGCCCAGCCCTACCAGATCGGGCCGCACCGGTTGAGTTCCTCGGCCAGTATCGGCATCGTGACGGCCGAGCACATGGGCGACGATGCCGACAGCGTGCTGCGCGATGCCGACATCGCCATGTACGAAGCCAAACGCGAGGGGCGCGGCCGTTATGTCATGTTCGAGCCCTCCATGCGCAAGCGCGTGCGTGACGACGTGTCGCTGGAGAATGACTTGCGCCAGGCCTTGGACAAGGACGAGCTGTTCGTGGTGTACCAGCCCGTGCTTCGTCTTGCTGACGGTCGCCTGGCCGGTGTGGAGGCGCTGGTGCGCTGGCAGCATCCGCAGCGCGGCCTGGTGTCGCCGCTGGCCTTCATTCCGGTGGCGGAGGCCAGCGGCCTGATCGGGCCGATTGGCCATTTCGTGCTGCGGACGGCTTGCGAGGGGTTTGTGCGTCTGCAGGCAGAACTGGGGGAGCGGGCCCCCGCCACGGTGGCCGTCAACCTCTCGCGCGCTCAGCTGCGCCAGCCTGGGTTGGCGGCCGAAGTGCAGGAGGTCCTGCGCGATAGCGGGCTGAATCCAGGCCAGCTGATCCTGGAGGTGACAGAGAGTCTGGCTGCGCAGGACGACATGGTGCAGGCCACGCTGCACGAACTGCGTTCGCTCGGGGTGGCGCTGTCACTCGATGATTTCGGCACCGGCTACTCTTCGCTGTCGTGTTTGCATGAGTTGCCGGTCAACATCGTCAAGATCGATCGCTCCTTCGTGGGGCTGGCCATGGGAAGCGACTACCACCGCGTGATGATCGAGGCCACCATCCGCATGGCGCAGACACTGGGTCTGGCCACGGTGGCCGAAGGCATTGAAACGTCGGAGCAGGCCGCGCTCATGAAGGCGCTGGGCTGCAGCAAGGGCCAAGGGTATCTCTACAGCATGCCGCTGGATGCCGCGGCGCTGGTGCGCTGGATCACACGCCAGCCCGACTGATCAGCAGAGCAAGTGGCCGGCCCCATGGCCGGCTTTCGAGCGTCCCTCTCAGAACGTCGTCCATTCATCATCGCCACCTGCGTCGGCCGGTTTGACCGGGGCGGCGCTGGCGGCGGGTTTGGCGGCAGCCGGCTGGGTCGCGGCTTCTGTCCTGGTAGCGGTGCGGCGTTCGGTGCCTTTGTAGGGCAATTTGCCGGGCTGACGGGTGGGGGCCGGCTGCGGATGGATGGCGGCGGCAGCGTCCTGAGCGCCGAGCTTGAACACGCTGACCGCTTCGACCATCTGTTGCGCCTGTGTCTTCAGACTGGATGCGGCAGCCGCCATTTCTTCGACCAGCGCCGCATTCTGCTGAGTGGCCTGGTCCATCAAGGTAATGGCCTCGCCCACCTGGGCGACGCCTTGGCTCTGCTCGGAACTGGCGGCGCTGATCTCGCCCATGATGTCGGTCACGCGGCGGATGCTGCTCACCACCTCGTTCATGGTGACGCCGGCCTGGTCGACCAGGGTATTGCCCTGCTCGACCCGGCTGACGCTGTCGTTGATCAGGTTCTTGATTTCCTTGGCGGCTTCCGCGCTGCGGCTGGCCAGCGAACGCACTTCGGAGGCCACCACGGCAAAACCGCGCCCCTGCTCACCGGCGCGTGCGGCTTCCACCGCGGCGTTGAGGGCCAGGATGTTGGTCTGGAAGGCGATGCCGTCGATGACGCTGATGATGTCGCTGATCTTTTTGCTCGAGTCGTTGATGCCGCGCATGGTTTCCACCACTTCGGCCACCACCTCGCCGCCCTTGATGGCGACAGTGGAGGCGCTTTGCGCCAGCTGGTTGGCCTGGCGGGCGTTGTCGGCGTTCTGTTTGACGGTGGAGCTGAGTTCTTCCATCGAGGCGGCAGTTTCCTGCAGCGCGCTGGCTTGCTGCTCGGTGCGCATGCTCAGGTCGCTGTTGCCATTGGCAATCTCGGTGCTGCCGGTGGCTACGCTGTCGGCACTTCGGCGCACGTTGCTGACAATGCGCGCCAGGTTTTCGCGCATCGTGGACAGGGCTTGCAGCAGGCGCGCCGCTTCATCCTTGCCCTGGATCTGGATGGCCTGTCCCAGGTCGCCGCCGGCAATGGCTTCGGCCGAGCCGGCCGCTTGCCGGATCGGACGCGTGATCGAGCGGGTGGCCAGGCCCGCAAACAGAATGCCCAGCACCACCGCAATAGCGGCGCCGGCGCCCAGGGCAACCTGGCTGGTTGCGGCGGTGGATTCGGCATGGGCCTGTACCTCGGCCAGCGTGTCCCGGGCGTGTTGGGCCACCTGGTCCACGGCCTTCAGATAGGCTTCGGCCAAGGGGCGCAGTTCGCGGTCCACCGCGTCCGAAATGTTTTCGCCGTCCTTTTGCCGCTTGATCAGTGCCGCGCGTGCATCGACGTAAATCTTGCGGCTCTTGGCCACGGACTCCATCAAGGCCTTGGCGGCATCCCCCTGCACCATCGATTCCAGCTGCTTCTGATCGTTGCTGATGGCTTTGGAGGTGGCAGCCATGTCCTTTTGCAGGGCGTCGATGTAGCCGACGTCGCTGGTCTTGAGTGCCGCCGAGGCGCGGACCCAGTTGATGTTGATCTGCGAGGCCCAGCGTTGCGCCAGCAGGCTGCGCTGCAACTCGACGGTGCCGATTTCGTGGCTGGTGTCCTTGAGCGTGCCCAGACGCCAGACGCCGATCACGGCGATGGCTGCTGTGATGGAGAGTACCGCGGCAAAGGCCAGCATGAGGCGGGTGCCGATTTGCAGATTACTTGTCTTCATGAGGAGCCTCTTGTCTCTCGTTTTTTGGGAACAGGCTTGCAAGCCACGCAGGTGCCATGGCACACCTGACGGACTATGCATCCACTCTACTCAGCTGTATGCGCTTTGCGACTAGGGTATGCCCCGATTCAGAGGCGGCCCTCGTGACCGAAGCCATGGCATGGTTCGCCATCCGGGTGTCAAGCCGGCCGGATCGGGAGCAGGCCGCAAGCTGCCGTGGTTTGCTACACTTTGTCCATGTTCATTCACCGCATCAGCATCACAGGTTGTAGCGACCGGGGAGCTTGGCCCTGGCGCAAGCCGCAGACCACCCACCCACTGGCGCATGCCTGAACGGGGTTCGCAGCCATTGCGCTGCTGAACTGTTTGCAGCCCCTCGTCGGGGTATCTGATTTGAATGAACCGGGCACACCGTGCCCTTGCCCGAGTCGCAGACTCTGTGCAAGACTGGAGATATTCCTGTGATGACTGAATCTGAATTCGATGCGCTGGCCCGGCAGGGTTACAACCGCATTCCCCTGATGGCCCAGGCCTTTGCCGACCTGGAAACACCGCTGTCGCTCTACCTCAAGCTGGCCCATGCCCAGTCAGGGGGCAAGAACACGTTCCTGCTGGAATCGGTGGTCGGCGGCGAGCGCTTCGGGCGCTACAGCTTCATCGGCTTGCCGGCGCGCACGCTGGTGCGCTCGCGCGGCTTCGGCCAACAGGCTGTGACCGAGGTGGTGACCGATGATGTGGTGGTCGAGACCTCGCGCCTCAATCCGCTGGAGTTCGTTGCGGCCTATCACCAGCGCTTCAAGGTGGCGTTGCAGCCCGGTCTGCCGCGTTTTTGCGGCGGCCTGGCCGGCTATTTCGGCTACGACACGGTGCGCCATATCGAGAAAAAACTGGAGCACTCCTGCCCGCCGGACACGCTGGGCTGTCCTGACATTCTGCTGCTGCAATGCGAAGAACTGGCGGTCATCGACAACCTGTCAGGCAAGCTTTATCTGATTGTCTATGCCGACCCGGGCGAGGCGCAGGCCTATGCCCGTGCGCAGGACCGTCTGCGCGCGTTGCGCGAGCGGCTGAATGCGCCGGTACAGGCGCCGCAAATCAAGCCGAGCCAGACCCACGAGGTGGCGCGCGAATTCGCCAAGGATGACTACATCGCGGCGGTAGAACGTGCCAAGGAGCTGATCGCTGCCGGTGACTTCATGCAGGTGCAGGTCGGGCAGCGGCTCAAGAAACGCTACACCGAGTCGCCGCTCTCGCTCTATCGCGCGCTGCGCTCGCTCAATCCTTCGCCCTACATGTATTACTACGACTTCGGCGACTTCCATGTGGTGGGCGCTTCGCCGGAAATCCTGGTGCGGCAGGAAAAAACCCCGGAGGGGCAGAAAGTCACGATCCGTCCCCTGGCTGGTACGCGCCCGCGCGGTGCCACCCCGGAACTCGACCGCGCGGCCGAGGTGGAATTGATCAATGATCCCAAGGAACGCGCCGAGCATGTGATGCTGATCGATCTGGCGCGCAACGACATCGGCCGCATCGCCAGGACCGGTAGCGTCAAGGTGACCGAGGCTTTTGTTGTGGAGCGCTACAGCCACGTGATGCACATCGTCAGCAATGTCGAGGGCCTGCTCAATGAGGGCATGACTTCCATGGACGTTTTGCGTGCCACTTTCCCGGCCGGCACGCTGACTGGCGCCCCTAAGGTCCACGCCATGGAGTTGATCGACCAGCTGGAGCCGAGCAAGCGCGGTCTGTACGGCGGCGCCTGCGGCTACCTGAGTTACGCCGGTGACATGGATGTGGCGATTGCCATCCGCACCGGCGTCATCAAGGACGACACCCTGTACGTGCAGGCCGCGGCGGGGGTGGTAGCCGATTCGGTGCCCGAGCTGGAGTGGAAGGAAACCGAACACAAGGCGCGCGCCTTGTTGCGCGCCAGCGAACTGGTCGAGGAAGGTCTGGAGTGAGCGCCATGAACAAGATCAAACTTCTCATGGTGGACAACTACGACTCGTTCACCTACAACCTGGTGCAGTATTTCGGCGAACTTGGCGCCGAGGTCGAGGTGCACCGCAACGATGAAATCACGGTCGACGAGATCGAGGAAAAACTGAAAGCCGGTCAACTTGACCGCCTGGTGATCTCGCCCGGCCCGTGTTCACCGGCCGAGGCCGGCATCTCGGTGGCGGCGATCCGGCACTTTGCCGGCAAGCTGCCGATCCTGGGTGTCTGCCTGGGGCACCAGAGCATCGGCGCCGCCTTTGGCGGCAAGATCATCCGGGCGCAGCAACTGATGCACGGCAAGACCAGCGTCATCACCACCACGCAGGAGGGCGTATTTGCCGGACTGCCGAAACAGTTCACGGTCAATCGCTACCATTCGCTGGCGATCGAACGCGCCAGCTGTCCACCCGAACTCAAGGTCACGGCGTGGACCGAAGACGGCGAGATCATGGGCGTGAAGCACAAGACGCTGGCGATTGAGGGGGTGCAGTTCCACCCCGAGTCCATTCTGACCGAGCATGGCCATGCCATGCTGAAGAACTTCCTGCAGCAATCCTGAACCGGCCCGGAGGAATACAACCATGCATCCCCCTCATCCCATCACGCCACAGCAAGCGCTGCAGCGCGTGATCGAGCACCGCGAGATCTTCCACGACGAGATGCTGCACATCATGCGCCTCATCATGGGCGGCGAGATGTCGCCGGTGCTGATGGCCGCGCTCATCACCGGCCTGCGCGTCAAGAAGGAAACCATCGGCGAGATCACCGCTGCGGCGCAGGTAATGCGCGAGTTCTCCACCAAGGTGAACGTGGCTGATCGCCAGCATCTGGTCGACATTGTCGGCACCGGCGGCGACGGCGCGCACACCTTCAACATTTCAACCTGTGCCATGTTTGTGGCTGCCGCCGCTGGTGCCAAGGTCAGTAAACACGGCGGGCGCAGCGTCAGCAGCAAGAGCGGCAGCGCCGATGTGATGGAGGCGCTCGGCGTCAACATCAACCTCACGCCCGAGGCCATTGCGCAGTGTGTCGCCGAGGTCGGCGTCGGCTTCATGTTCGCGCCCAACCACCATCCGGCCATGAAGAACGTGGCGCCGGTGCGGCGTGAACTGGGTATCAAGACCATCTTCAACATCCTGGGGCCGTTGACCAACCCGGCCAGCGCCCCCAACATCCTGATGGGCGTGTTCCATGAGGATCTGGTCGGCATTCAGGTGCGCGCCTTGCAGCGCCTGGGCGCCGAGCACGCCGTGGTGGTCTACGGCAAGGACGGCATGGACGAGGTCAGCCTGGGCGCCGCCACCCTGGTGGGCGAGCTCAAGAACGGCGAGGTCAGCGAGTACGAAATTCACCCCGAGGACTTCGGTTTGACCATGGCCAGCACGCGCGCCATCAAGGTGGAAACCCCTGAAGCCTCGCGCGCCATGCTGCTGGGCGTGCTCGACAACCAGCCCGGTGCGGCGCGCGACATCGTGATGCTCAACGCTGGCGTGGCGCTGTACGCCGCCAATGTGGCCGACTCCATGGCCGACGGCATAGCGCGTGCGCGCGAGACCATCGCCTCCGGTGCCGCCAAGGCCAAGCTGGAGCAGCTGGTTGTGACGGCACATCGCCTGGCGGTCTGAGATGTGGCAGGACCCGGGCACCTGGATTGCACTCGGTGTCTCGGCCCTGTTTCTGGTGGCCGCTTTTGTGATCCATCGTGTGTTTGTCAAGATATTGAAGAACGGCTCCGAGCCGCCCCAAGACCATGAGTGACATCCTGAACCAGATCGTTGACGTCAAGCGCCAGGAAATCGCGGCGGCCCTCAAGAAAAAATCGCTGGCCGCCATGCGCGCCGACGCCGAGTCGCGTGTGCTGACGCGCGACTTCGTCGGTGCCATGCGTGCCAAGATGGCCGCCGGCCAGGCGGCGGTGATCGCCGAGATCAAGAAAGCCAGCCCGAGCAAGGGCATTCTGCGCACCGATTTCGAGCCGGCCGACATTGCCCAGAGTTATGCCGAGAACGGCGCGGCCTGCCTGTCGGTGCTGACCGACCGTCAGTTCTTCCAGGGCCAGCCCGACTATCTGAAGCAAGCGCGTGCTTCCTGCGAATTGCCGGTGCTACGTAAGGATTTCATGGTCGACCCTTACCAGATCTATGAGTCGCGCGCCATGGGGGCGGACTGCATCCTGCTGATTGCCGCGTGCCTGGAGGATGGTCAGATGGCCGAACTGGAGGCGATCGCCCGCAGCCTGGACATGGCGGTGCTGGTCGAGGTGCATGACGCTGCCGAGCTGGAGCGTGCACTGAAACTGAAGACGCCACTGGTGGGCATCAACAACCGCAACCTGCGTACCTTCGAGGTCACGCTGGAGACGACTCTGTCGCTGCGCGACCGGGTGCCGGCCGACCGTCTGCTGGTGGCCGAGAGTGGCATCCTGGGCCGTGCCGATGTGCAGCGTATGCGCGAAGCCGGTGTCAATGCCTTCCTGGTCGGGGAGGCGTTCATGCGCGCGCCCGATCCTGGCGTGGCGCTGGCCGAACTGTTTGCCTGATCTGGATGCTACTGATTTGATAGCGTGATATGTCCTTGTCTTCTGCGCAGCAGGCTGATTTCTTCATGAATCCCGAGGTGCCGGAACTGGCCGGGGAGCGTCTGGCGGGCTGGCAGCCGGCGCAATGGTCTGTGGCGTCCGACTGGCGGCCCACAGTGGCACATTTCTTTCGCAGTGAGACTGCGCAGCGCCTGGGGCAGTTCATGGCCGGCCGGCTGGCGGCCGGTGCCACCATCTACCCGCCGCAGCCCCTGCGCGCGCTGGACCTGACGCCACTGGCCGACGTACGCGTCGTCATTCTGGGGCAGGACCCTTACCATGGCCCGGGCCAGGCAGAGGGTCTGGCGTTTTCCGTGGCGCCAGGCATCAAGCTGCCGCCTTCGTTGCGCAACATCTTCAAGGAGCTGGCGCGCGAACGAATGAGCCGCGAGCCGGTGCCGCCTATGCCGTTGCCGGCCAACGGTTCGCTGGTGCGCTGGGCGCAGCAGGGGGTGCTGCTGCTCAACACCTGCCTGACGGTGGAAGATGGTCAGCCGGCCAGTCATGCGAATCAAGGTTGGGAAGTGCTTACTGATGAAATTCTCAAGACTGTGATTGGTGGTGATGGGCCGGTGGTGTTCATGTTATGGGGCGCACACGCCCAGCGCATGGCTGAGACGGTGCGGCGGCTGGGGGTAACGACGGAGGGCGCCGCGACACCGGCGCAACATCTCATTCTGTCTGCCAACCATCCTTCACCATTGTCGGCACTGCGTCCGCCCCAGCCTTTTCTGGGCTGCGGTCACTTCGGCCAAGCCAATGCATTTTTACAACAACATGGCTGCAAGCTGATTGCTTGGTGAGTTGGTTTTCTCGGGTGTTTCATAAAGCTGATTTTTCGTGGCATAATCAAAGGCTCACCTATTGGAGAGGTGGCCGAGTGGTTAATGGCAGCAGACTGTAAATCTGCCCTCTTACGAGTACGCTGGTTCGAATCCAGCCCTCTCCACCAGTGATAAGTTGATTGTGAGAGTGAGCCGTTGGAGGTGAACCAGCTGCCGTGAATGCTTGTTAGGCAGGTTTGCGCGGGGTTCGTATAGTGGTAATACCTTAGCCTTCCAAGCTAAAGCGAGGAGTTCGATTCTCCTACCCCGCTCCACAGTCGATTTGTTGTGATGGTGAAAGAATTTGCCCTTTTGGCTCAGTGGTAGAGCACTCCCTTGGTAAGGGAGAGGTCGCGGGTCCGATTCCCGCAAAGGGCACCATTTCTGGTGCGCGGCTGATGTTGTCGTGTCGTGGTTGTTGAAGAAGTAGTTGCTTTTCGCATCCTTTTTGGAGATTTGAAAAATGGCAAAAGAGAAATTTGAACGTACCAAGCCGCACGTCAACGTCGGCACCATTGGTCACGTGGACCATGGCAAGACCACTTTGACGGCGGCCATCACCACCGTTCTGGCGGCCAAGTTCG
>MGPC01000014.1 GCA_001797315.1 Curvibacter sp. GWA2_64_110 | reverse complement strand
TTGATCATTGTGGTGGTGACTATGGATTTCATGGCTCAGGTGCAGAACTACCTGATGTCGCAGCAATATGAATCGCTGCTGAAAAAGGCTAATTTCAAGACTTCACTGGGCGCTTGAGCGACATGTCGAAAGACGACGTTATTCAGATGCAAGGTGAGGTGGTGGAAAACCTGCCGAACGCAACTTTTCGCGTGAAGCTGGAAAATGGCCACGTAGTTCTGGGGCACATCTCTGGGAAAATGCGCATGCATTACATCCGGATTTTGCCTGGTGACAAGGTGACTGTTGAGTTGACACCGTACGACTTGACGCGAGCACGGATCGTATTCAGGGCCAAATAAATGGCATGGGTTCCGAAAAAGCTTCGGAACAAGGCGTAAGAAGTTTTAGGAGAGTGAAATGAGAGTTTCGGCTTCGGTCAAAAAAATTTGCCGCAACTGCAAAATCATCCGCCGCAAGGGCGTTGTGCGCGTGATCTGCACGGATCCCCGTCACAAGCAGCGCCAAGGCTGATTGCAAGAGTTATAGAGGACGAAAATGGCACGTATCGCTGGCATCAACATTCCGCCGCATAAACATGCTGAAATTGGCTTGACCGCCATTTACGGCATTGGTCGCACGAGCGCTCGCAAGATTTGCGAAGCCTGTGGCATTGCATATTCCAAAAAGATCAAAGATCTGACCGACGGTGATCTGGAAAAAATCCGTGACCAGATCGCTGCGCTCACGATCGAAGGCGACCTGCGTCGCGAGACGACCATGAACATCAAGCGTTTGATGGACATCGGTTGCTATCGCGGCTTCCGTCATCGCCGCGGTCTGCCGATGCGTGGCCAGCGGACGCGTACCAACGCCCGCACCCGCAAGGGCCCGCGCAAGGCTGCACAGTCTCTGAAGAAATAAACAGGCATTGAAAGATCACTATGGCTAAAGCTCCCGCCAATAATGCCGCGCAGCGTGTGCGCAAGAAAGTCCGCAAGAATGTTGCCGATGGTATCGCGCACGTTCACGCCTCTTTCAACAACACGATCATCACGATCACGGACCGCCAAGGCAATGCCCTGTCCTGGGCCTCTTCTGGTGGTCAGGGCTTCAAGGGTTCGCGTAAATCCACGCCGTTCGCCGCTCAGGTGGCGTCCGAAGTGGCTGGCCGCGCAGCTCTGGAGCAGGGTATCAAGAATCTGGACGTTGAAATCAAGGGCCCCGGCCCTGGCCGTGAGTCTTCGGTGCGTGCCCTGGCTGCCCTGGGCATCCGCATCAACATGATTTCCGACGTGACGCCGGTACCCCACAACGGCTGCCGTCCGCAAAAACGTCGTCGCATCTGAGCGTCGTACGATCGTTCTGCACAAGTTTTTTTAACCAAGCCCACCGCCACCGGCTCGTTGCTGGTGGCTCCCGCAGGCAACTGCGGCAGATGACATAGAAGGAAGTTCAAGTGGCACGCTATCTCGGCCCCAAGGCCAAACTCTCCCGCCGCGAAGGCACCGACCTGTTTCTCAAGAGCGCTCGCCGCTCGATCAGCGACAAGGCCAAATTCGACTCCAAGCCTGGTCAGCACGGCCGCACCTCGGGTGCCCGTACCTCTGACTTCGGTCTGCAACTGCGTGAAAAGCAGAAGGTCAAGCGCATGTACGGCATTCTCGAGCGCCAGTTCCGCCGCTACTTCGAGCAAGCCGACAGCCGCAAGGGCAACACCGGTGCCAACCTGCTGTTCCTGCTCGAGTCGCGACTGGACAACGTGGTCTACCGCATGGGCTTCGGCTCCACTCGCGCCGAGGCACGCCAACTGGTGTCGCACAAGGCGATTACGGTGAACGGCCAAGCTGTCAACATCCCCTCCTACATGGTCAAGGCGGGCGATGTGGTGGCTGTGCGTGAAAAATCCAAGAAGCAAAACCGTGTGGTGGAAGCTTTGCAGTTGGCACAACAAGTGGGCATGCCGGCCTGGGTTGAGGTGAATCTCGACAAGGCAGAAGGTACATTCAAGAAAGTGCCTGATCGTGACGAGTTTGGCTCCGACATCAACGAATCGCTGATTGTCGAGTTGTACTCTCGCTAATCAAGGCGTATTTCGAATCCGTTCCCGGAGCGCGGGCCCGCGCTGCCGGGTGCTTCACCAGCCTTACCGGTGTAACGAGCCGGGGGTATTGACAGGAAGTCTGCATGCAAACCAGTCTGCTTAAACCCAAAGCAATCAACGTCGAACAACTCGGCCCCAACCGCGCCAAAGTGGCGCTGGAGCCGTTTGAGCGTGGCTACGGCCATACGCTGGGCAATGCGCTGCGCCGTGTCCTGTTGTCGTCGATGCCGGGTTATGCTGCGACGGAAGTGACGATCGCAGGTGTCTTGCACGAGTATTCGTCGATTGACGGTGTGCAGGAAGACGTCGTCAACATTCTGCTGAATCTCAAGGGCGTTGTGTTCAAGCTGCACAACCGCGATGAGGTGACCCTGAGTCTGCGCAAGGACGGTGAAGGTGTTGTCACCGCCGGTGACATCCAGACGCCGCATGACGTCGAAATCATCAATCCCGACCACGTGATCGCCACGCTGTCGGCCGGCGGCAAGCTGGACATGCAGATCAAGGTCGAAAAGGGCCGTGGATATGTGCCGGGTACGCTGCGTCGCCATGCTGATGAGGCCACCAAGTCGATCGGCCGCATTGTGCTTGATGCCTCGTTCTCTCCGGTCAAGCGTGTCAGCTATACAGTCGAGAGCGCCCGCGTTGAGCAGCGTACCGACCTGGACAAGCTGGTGGTTGAGATCGAGACCAACGGCGCCATCAGCGCTGAAGACGCCGTGCGTGCTTCGGCTAAAATCTTGGTCGAACAGCTGGCCGTATTTGCCCAGCTCGAAGGCAGCGAACTCGCCGCCTTCGAAGCACCGGCAACGCGCGGTGGCACGCAGTTCGACCCGATTCTGCTGCGTCCGGTTGATGAGCTGGAACTCACGGTCCGTTCGGCAAACTGCCTCAAGGCCGAGAACATCTACTACATCGGCGACCTGATCCAGCGCACCGAGAACGAGTTGCTCAAGACCCCGAACCTGGGTCGCAAATCGCTCAACGAGATCAAGGAAGTTCTGGCTTCGCGCGGTCTGACCCTCGGCATGAAGCTCGAGAGCTGGCCGCCGGCGGCGCTCGAAAAGCGTTGATATTTAAAAGGGAGCTTGGCAACGGGCTCCAGTGCTCCGGGCAGTACCTGATACGGCTGCCCGTTTAATAAAGGAAAGGAAAGCACCATGCGTCACGGATATGGACTCCGTAAACTCAACCGCACCAGCGAGCACCGCCTCGCCATGCTGCGCAACATGATGAACTCGCTCATCGAGCATGAGGTCATCAAGACCACTGTGCCCAAGGCCAAAGAACTGCGTCGTGTGGTCGAACCCATGATCACCCTGGCCAAGGAAGCCACGCTGGCCAACCGCCGCCTGGCCTTCGACCGTCTGCGTGACCGCGACAGCGTCACCAAGCTGTTCAATGAACTCGGCCCGCGTTTCAAGACGCGTCCGGGTGGCTACACCCGCATCCTGAAGATGGGCTTTCGCGTGGGTGACAATGCCCCGATGGCGCTGGTCGAGCTGGTAGATCGTCCCGATGTGGTCGAAGCACCGGCTGCCGAGACGGCGAAGGCAGAATAAGCTATAATTCTTTTTTTACCGCGCGATGGAGCAGTCTGGTAGCTCGTTGGGCTCATAACCCAAAGGTCGGAGGTTCAAATCCTCCTCGCGCAACCAACACAAAAGCCCTCTTCATGAGGGCTTTTTTGTGCCCGCTGCAGAGCCCCTGCCAACTGGCGGCGGCAAGGTTTGAACCTGAGAACCCCTGTGCTGGCAACTTGCACCAGACCCGACTAGACTTGGATGTCAGGAGAGCGCATGAAAGTCATCGATTCCATCGTCACCCAGGCAGCAAGCATGGCTGTGATCCGGCGTGACATCCACGCCCACCCCGAGTTGTGCTTCGAGGAGATCCGTACTGCGGATCTGGTGGCGGAGAAGCTCGCTGAGTGGGGTATTCCGTTGCAGCGGGGCCTTGGCGGTACGGGGGTGGTGGGCATCGTCAAGAACGGTAGCTCGGCACGTGCTATCGGGCTGCGTGCCGATATGGACGCACTGCCGATGCAGGAGTTCAACACCTTCGAACACGCCAGTCGGAACGCCGGCAAGATGCACGCCTGCGGTCATGATGGCCACACAGCCATGCTGCTGGCCGCTGCACAGTATCTTGCCAAGCAGCGCCATTTCGACGGCACGGTTTACCTGATCTTCCAGCCTGCCGAGGAAGGCGGTGGCGGTGCGCGCGAAATGATGCGCGACGGCTTGTTCGAAAAGTTTCCGATGGAGGCGGTCTTCGGCATGCACAACTGGCCGGGTATGGCGGCCAGCAGCTTTGCCGTCAGCCCGGGGCCGGTCATGGCCTCCAGCAATGAATTCAAGATCACCATTCGCGGCAAGGGCGGCCATGCCGCCTTGCCGCACAACGCGATTGATCCGGTGCCGGTGGCATGCCAGATGGTGCAGTCTTTTCAGACCATCATCAGTCGCAACAAGAAGCCGATCGATGCCGGCGTCATCTCCGTCACCATGATCCATGCCGGCGAAGCGACCAATGTCATTCCCGACAGCTGCGAATTGCAGGGCACGGTGCGTACGTTTACTCTGGACGTGCTGGACCTGATTGAACAGCGCATGCGCCAGATCGCCGAACACACCTGTGCGGCGTTTGGCGTGGACTGCGAATTCGAGTTCGAACGCAACTACCCGCCGACCATCAACTCGGCGCACGAGGCGGAGTTTGCCCGCCGGGTGATGGCGGGCATCGTGGGTGAAGCACAGGTGCAGGGCCAGGAGCCCACCATGGGGGCGGAAGATTTTGCTTATATGTTGCAGGCCAAGCCGGGAGCCTACTGCTTCATCGGCAATGGCGACGGGGTGCACCGTGAGATGGGGCATGGCGGCGGCCCCTGCACGCTGCACAACCCGAGCTACGACTTCAATGACGAGCTGATCCCGCTGGGCGCCACTTACTGGGTAAAGCTCGCAGAAGCTTGGCTGGCGCCGGACGACTGATCAGCGTTTGTCGCAAAAGCCGCGGCTGGCGGCAATCTGCAACAGGCCGTCAAAGATCAGGCTGTCGACCAGTTCGAACGGCACCGACATGCTGGGCGCCATTTTCCAGCCGGCGCCGCCGGCCATGACGCACCAGGGTTCAGAACCACAGTGCTGGCGAACATGCTGCACCATGCGTTCCATGGCACCGGCGATGGCATAGGTGCCGCCGCTGGTCAAGGCGTCGCTGGTGTTGGTGGGGAAGGGGCGCACTTCGCCGGTGGGGACGTGCAGGCCGGCGGTACCCGACTCCAGTGAGCGCAGCATGATGCCGTGGCCGGGCAGGATATAACCACCGAGGAACTTGCCGCCGGCATCAATCGCCTCGACGGTCACCGCCGTGCCGACCATGGCCACCACGATGGGGCGCGCGGCCCCCATGGCCCGCATGCGGTGCCAGGCACCGATCATGGCGACCCAGCGGTCCGGGCCGAGCCGGGCCGGATGGTCGTAGCCGTTGGTCAGGCCGGCTTCCTGGACGCTGGAGACCACCCATTGCGGGGCAACGTCCCACATTTCCATCTGGTCTTCGACACGGTGTTTGACGGCATCGCTGGCGACCACACAGCCCAGCATGCAGCTCGGCGCAGGCAGCTTGGCCCAGGCGCCCTCAGCCAGTTTGTCGATGTTGTCGAGGAACTCGGCGCCCTGCGCCAGCAGCTTGGCGCCGGGACTCGGCGCTTCAAAAAGTGCCCACTTCAAGCGGGTGTTCCCAACGTCAATGGCGAGAAATGTCATGGTTGTTGTTCAAGTTTGCCGCATTATCGGCGCTGTGGCGCTTCCCATGCTGTCTCAGCCTTGACGCCATGGCAGTCCGTGGTAGCGCCAGCCACCGCGGCCGCCACGGTGGGCCTGCTCGTCGGGGTCGCCTTCAAAACCTTCAAGGATGTTGTAGGCCTCGATGCCGAGTTCGGTCGCGCGCTTGGCCGCGGCAATCGAACGCACGCCGCTGCGGCACAGCAGCACAGCCTTCTTGCCCGGTGGCACGGCGGCACGGATGCCGTCATCGAAGCCGGGATTGAGGGCCATGCCCGGCCACTGCTTCCAGGCCAAACCCACGGCTTCGGGGACGAAGCCCACCCATTCGCGCTCGGCATCGGTACGGACATCAACCAATACTGCAGCGCCTGCCTTCCACCAGTCGTAGGCGAGCTGTGGTGACACATCGCCGGCATAGCCCACTGCGGGACGGACACTCAGAAGGGCGGCACCATCCGCATCATGGCGCAGGCCGGAGCTCAGGTTGGCGGGAACGGCCTCGTCGATGCGGCGCGGCTTGGGCAGATTCAGCGTGTCCATGATGGCCTTGAACTCGGCCAGGGTCTTGCCGGCTACGCGCGCATTGCCGGCCTTTTCCGCACCGATGGTCGAGTGGGTACGCCCTTGGTAGTCGTGGCCCGGCCAGACCAGCGTGTCGTCCGGTAGCGCAAACAGGACCTGGGTCAGGCTGTGGTACAGCGCCTCGGCACTGCCGGACTGGAAGTCGGTGCGACCGCAGCCATTGATGAGCAGGGTGTCACCCGTGAACACATGAGGCTGCTCGCCCGCCTGCCACAGGTAGCTCATGCTGCCGGCGGTGTGGCCTGGGGTGTGCAAGGCGCGGAGGGTCTGGTCACCGAATTTGAGCGTGCTGCCATCGGTGAGCTGGATGGCGGCGGTACGAATGCCGCAGGCTTCGGGTGCGGCCGTCTGGGCGCCGGTGTGCTCGGCCAACCGTCCGGCGCTGGTGATGTGGTCGGCATGGGCGTGGGTTTCTACCGCCCACACCAGCTTGAGGCCGTACTCGCGCAGTACCTGCAGGTCGCGTTCAAGCTGCTCGTCCACCGGATCGATGATGAGGGCTTCCCGCGAAGATTCATCGAACAGCACGTAGGTGTAGGTGCTGGACGCCGGGTCGAAGAGCTGGATGGGTTTCATGGTGGAAAAAGGGTGCGACAGCGATGTTCTGCCTGAGCTGGAACTCTAAAGGATTTTGGCTGTGGCGTTGTGGCAGGTGCGGAATGGTTGATTGCAGCTGCGTTCGTCGATGTGCATGTCCGTTGATGCAAGCCATTTTGCTTCTGTTTTGATAGCAACTTGCGCCATGAATACGAGGCTAATGGTCTGAAATGGCATGTAATCCGACGCACGGGCGGTGCTGGTCCATGCTGGCTTGGCATTCGTTCGACCGGCGATGTGTGGCTCGACGACATTGTCCTTCGCCACTGGGCGGACGTTTTCCGATGGGTCAGAGCAGATGATGCGACCCAGAACGGCTAGCAATGTCTCGACGGTTTGCCGTTTGCGCTGCCGCCGATCAGATTGGATTCAGGTTGGTACTCTATTTGGATCTGGCCATTGGCTTCTTGGGGCGTGGCAGATAGGGTGCATCGTGTCGGCAGGGGCACCTCGGATGGTGTCCGGCTCCTTGTTAAGTAGTCTCGTTTGTGAATTCGGCAGCCTGGTTTGAAAAATCGTTTGCAAGAAAGGGTGCGAAAAAGTGAAAACTGTTTTATGGGGCGCAGCCGAGAACTTGGTGAAAACCCCTAGATCCTGAGGCGGAGCAAAGGGGAGAGAATCACGGCCGAGATGGTATGCACGCTCATCTTTTCTACAACTGGAGACAACCGTGATTGATAACAAAACTCCCCGCCGCCGCAGTCTGCTCAAGGGCGCCGCACTTGCTGCTGGTGCCATGTCTGCCCCCATGGTGGCAACTGCTCAAACCACGACGTCCTTGCGCTTCCAGAGCACTTGGCCATCCAAGGACATTTTTCACGAGTACGCCACCGACTTTGCCAGCATGGTCAACCGCATGTCCGGTGGCAAGCTCAAGATCGACGTGCTGGCTGCGGGCTCCGTGGTGCCGGCTTTCCAGTTGCTGGATGCCGTCAACAAGGGCACCCTGGACGGCGGCCATGGCGTGCTGGCTTACTGGTATGGCAAGAATTCAGCCTTGGCCCTGTGGGGTTCCGGCCCGGCCTTCGGCATGGATCCCAACATGGTGCTGGCTTGGCACCAGTATGGCGGCGGCAAGGAGCTGCTGCAAGAGATCTACAAGAGCCTGAACATTGACGTGGCGTCCTACGTCTATGGTCCCATGCCCACCCAACCGCTGGGCTGGTTCAAGAAGCCGATTGCCAAGGTCGCCGACCTCAAGGGCCTGAAGTACCGTACCGTGGGTCTGGCGGTGGATGTGTTCACCGAGTTGGGCTGTGCCGTGAATCCGTTGCCGGGTGGCGAGATTGTTCCGGCACTGGACCGCGGCCTGCTGGATGCGGCCGAGTTCAACAATGCCACGTCTGACCGCCTGCTGGGCTTCCCGGACGTGGCGAAGAACTGCATGCTGCAGAGCTTCCACCAGTCGGGCGAGCAATTCGAGATTCTGTTCAACAAGACCAAGCTCAATTCGCTGCCGGCCGAACTGCGCGCCATCATCGATTCCGCAGTGTCCGCCGCATCGGCCGAGATGAGCTGGAAGGCGATCGAGCGTAACTCCAAGGACTACATCGAATTGCGCACCAAGGACAAGGTCAACTTCTACAAGACGCCTGACGCCATTCTCAAGGCCCAGTTGGAGGCTTGGGACAAGGTCATTGCCAAGAAAGCGGCCGAGAACCCGATGTTCAAGAAGGTGCTTGACTCGCAGCGTGCCTATGCACAGCGCGCTGGCCAGTGGCAGAACGACTACATGGTCGACTTCAAGATGGCCTACAACCATTACTTTGCCAAGAAAGGCAAGAAGGCCTAAGAACTAGAGAGCTTCAGGGTTTCAAGCGAAAGGGCGCTGCGGCGACGTCGCAGCGCCCTTCATACATTCGATCTTTCATTCGTTACTGGAAAGTAAATGCAAAATTTACTGCTCAGGGTGGATCAGTTGTCCACCTTCGTCGGCAAGTTGTTCGCATGGTCAGCTGTGCTGCTGACCTTGCTGATCAGTTGGGAGGTGTTCTCTCGCTATGTGCTGAATCATCCGCATGCGTGGGTGCTGGATCTGCAGATCATGCTGTACGGCGCCATGTTCATGACGGCCGGTGCCTACACGCTGTCGAAAAACGGGCATGTCCGCGGTGACGTTCTCTACGGCTTCTTCACGCCGCGTACGCAGGCCACGCTTGACCTGATCCTGTACTTCCTGTTCTTCATCCCGGGCGTGATTGCCATGACCTGGGCCGGCTGGACGTTCTTTGTCGAGTCCATGGAAATACGCGAACAGACGTTCAACGCCGACCCGCTGCCAATCTATCCGTTCAAGTTCATCATTCCGCTGTCGGGCGCGCTGTTGTTGTTGCAGGGGGCGGTGGAAATCGTGCGTTGCGTGCTCTGTATCCGCGATGGTGAATGGCCCTCGCGCGAGGAGGACGTGGAAGAAGTGGATGTCGACAAACTCAAGGCTATGGTGCATGTGAAGGATGAAGATATCGCGGCCCTGGACAAGTACGTTGCGAAAGAAAACGCAAAATCATGAAAATCCGTAAAGAACTCTGGTTCGGCTTCATCCTGATGGGGCTGATCGTCGCCGGTGCCCTGGCGATGCTGCTAGGTGCCGACAAGATTACCAACGGCCACATTGGCCTGCTCATGCTGTCTTTGGTGGTGGTTGCCATCATGCTGGGCTTCCCGACGGCCTTTACCCTGATGGGCATGGGCATGATCTTCACCTGGTTGGCCTATGAACGGGATACGGCGAAGGCGCTGGATCTGATGGTCCAGGCCGCGTTCAAGGTCATGGGCAGCGACGTGCTGATCTCGATTCCGCTGTTCGTGTTCATGGGTTATCTGGTCGAGCGTGCCAACCTGATTGAGAAGCTTTTCAAGAGTCTGCACTTGGCGATGGTGCGCCTGCCTGGCGCGCTGGCAGTGGCAACACTGGTGACCTGCGCCGTGTTCGCCACGGCAACCGGCATCGTTGGCGCTGTGGTGACGCTGATGGGTCTGTTGGCACTGCCGGCCATGCTCAAGGCAGGCTATGACGTTAAGATGTCCGCTGGCGCCATCACTGCCGGGGGGTGTCTGGGCATTCTCATTCCTCCTTCCGTGCTGCTCATCGTCTACGGCGCAACCGCCGGCGTCTCGGTGGTGCAACTGTACGCAGGGGCCTTCTTCCCGGGTCTCATGCTCGCCGGCTTGTACATTGGCTACGTCATCATCCTGGCCAAGATCAAGCCCTCGATGGCCCCGCCATTGTCCGAGAAGGAACGCTATGTGCCGCTGCCGCCCCTGACGGAGAAGCTGGCGACGTCGCACTCCGCCCGTGCACTGCCTGGCCTGCTGGCCGCCCTCAAGGGCAAACGCAACCAGGGTGTGCCTGCGAGCTACATTCTCAAGCAGCTGGTCATTGTGCTGCTGCCGGCCTTCCTGTTTGTCGCAGTCGCGCTGTGGAGCTACTCGAGCGTGACGCAGGCAGAAGTGAAGGAAGTTGTGACGCTCCAAGCGATGGGTACGACGGTCGACGAGTCAGCTGACGAGGACAGTGGCACCGGCTTGGCAGCTCCCCCGGGCGCCGAGGAGGACGGTGTCAAGGAACCCCCGGGCGCGGAAAAGAGCGCGGCTGATGAGCCTGCTGCGGCCGGCAGCGTTCAGGAGCCGGCTGCGGCCACGGCGAGCGCCGCCGCAGCAGCAACGGATGCGCCTCGCCCCGACGCCCCTACGGGCTACTGGATTGGTTTTGGTGTCGGTGCCGCGGTGATGGTGCTCTACTACGCCTTCCTCAGCTACACGCGCCTTGAAGTGTTCAAGATGCTGTTGACCAGCTTCTTCCCGCTGCTGTTGATGATCCTGGCCGTGCTGGGCTCCATCGTGCTGGGCCTGGCGACACCGA
The DNA here is from genome assembly GCA_001797315.1 of Curvibacter sp. GWA2_64_110. Taxonomy (GTDB): domain Bacteria; phylum Pseudomonadota; class Gammaproteobacteria; order Burkholderiales; family Burkholderiaceae_C; genus Hylemonella. The sequence goes on along the minus strand of MGPC01000014.1, from coordinate 77,475 downwards.
CCGAGGCGGCCGCCATGGGCGCCATGGGTGGCCTGCTGCTGGCAGCGGCCTACCGCCAACTCACTTTCACTGTGGTGAAGGAGAGTGTGTTCCTGACCGCCAAGACCTCGGCCATGGTGTGCTGGCTGTTTGTCGGCTCGGCCATCTTCTCGGCCGCCTTTGCCCTGCTGGGCGGGCAAGAGCTGGTGGAGACGTGGGTGCTGTCGATGAATCTGACCAAGACGCAGTTCCTGGTCTTGAGCCAGGTCATCATCTTCGTCCTGGGCTGGCCGCTGGAGTGGACCGAGATCATCGTGATCTTCATGCCGATCTTCATTCCGCTGCTGACGCACTTCAATGTTGACCCGCTGTTCTTCGGCCTGCTGGTCGCGCTGAATTTGCAGACAGCCTTCCTGAGCCCGCCGGTGGCCATGTCGGCGTTTTATCTGAAAGGGGTCAGTCCGCCGCACGTGACGCTGAACCAGATCTTCGCTGGCATGCTGCCGTTCATGGGCATCCAGGTGCTGGCGATCATCCTGCTGTACCAGTTCCCGGCCATCGGCATGTGGTTGCCGCAGGTGCTGTACAAGTAAACATGTGCCCATGGGCATGCGGAAAAGGGGCGCTGATGCGCCCCTTTTTCATGCAAAAACGGTAAGATTGACGTTTACGTAAACGTCAATTCGATATCTTGCAAGATTTGTCCGATGCCCTGCGCTATCGGGCCCATCAGGAAAGCGTGCCATGACCGATCTGTCTGCCGAATACAAGGCTCTTGCGAACTACCGTCCGACGCACAAGGTGCGTTTTGTCACCGCGGCCAGTCTGTTCGACGGGCATGATGCCGCCATCAACATCATGCGCCGCATTCTGCAAAGCATGGGTGTCGAAGTGATTCACCTGGGTCACAACCGAAGTGTGGACGAGGTGGTGACGGCCGCCTTGCAGGAGGACGTGCAGGGCATCGCCATCAGTTCCTACCAGGGCGGGCACGTCGAGTATTTCAAGTACATGGTCGATCTGCTCAAAGCCCGCGGCGGCGAGCATATCCAGGTGTTCGGCGGTGGCGGTGGTGTCATCGTGCCGGCAGAGATCCGCGAGCTGCAGGCCTATGGCGTGGCCCGTATCTACAGCCCGGAAGACGGTCAGCGCATGGGGTTGGCCGGCATGATCGGCGAGATGGTGATGCGCTGCGACAAGGCGTTGAGTGCCCACGCCCCCAAGACGCTGAAAGCCATCCAAGGCCACGGCGAGATGGCCTGGCGTGCGCTGGCGCAGCTGATGACTGCGCTGGAGAACGGCCAAGCCGATGCCACCCTGCTCGATGCCGTGAGAAAACAGGCGGTGGGCAGCAAGGTGCCCGTGCTGGGCATCACCGGTACCGGTGGCGCTGGCAAGTCATCGCTGACCGACGAGTTGATTCGTAGATTGCGCCTGGACCAGCGTGATGCCTTGCGGGTGGCGCTGATCAGCATCGATCCCTCGCGCCGCAAGAGCGGCGGGGCCCTGCTGGGCGACCGCATCCGCATGAACGCTATTGCGCCATGGCAGCAGGGTTCGCGCGTCTTCATGCGCAGCCTGGCCACGCGCGACACCGGCAGCGAGATCAGCGCCGCGCTGCCGGATGTGCTGGCTGCGGCCAAGTGTGCCGGTTTTGACCTCATCATCGTCGAGACCTCCGGCATCGGCCAGGGCGATGCCGCCATCGTGCCGCACGTCGACGTGCCGCTGTACGTGATGACACCGGAATTCGGTGCGGCCAGCCAGCTTGAGAAGATCGACATGCTCGACTTCGCCGAGTTCGTGGCCATCAACAAGTTCGATCGCAAGGGCGCCAGTGACGCGCTGCGCGACGTGGCCAAGCAGGTGCAGCGCAACCGCGAGGCCTGGGGTGTTTCTCCGGAGCAGATGCCGGTGTTCGGCACCATGGCTTCGCGTTTCAACGACGATGGCGTGACGGCGTTGTTTCAGGCCCTCAAGCCCCGTCTCGCTGAACTGGGCTTGCCGCTGCAGGCGGGGCAGTTGCCGCTGGTCAAGGTGCGGCACAGCAGCAACCAGATCCAGGTCGTGCCGGGAGGGCGAGTCCGCTATCTGGCCGAAATTTCCGATACCGTGCGCGGCTACAAGCGGCGCGCGCATGAGCAGGCCCGCTTGGCGCGGGAAATCCAGCAGCTGCGCGCGGCTGCGCGCATGCTGGAGGTCGACAAGCCCGGCAAGGCGAAGGCGGCCGAGGCCTCGATCGATCTGGCGCAGCAGCGCGAACTGCGCATGGGACTGGCCGAACGCAAACTGCTGGACCAGTGGCCGGAGATGCAGCAGGCCTATGCGGGCGACGAGTATGTGGTGAAAATCCGCGACAAGGAGATCCGCACGGCGCTGACGACCAAGTCGCTGTCGGGTACCACCATTCGCAAGGTGGCGCTACCCAGGTACGAGGACCACGGCGAAATCCTCAAATGGTTGATGCTCGACAACGTGCCGGGCAGCTACCCCTACACCGCCGGCACCTTTGCATTCAAGCGCGAGAACGAGGATCCGACACGCATGTTCGCCGGCGAGGGCGATCCTTTCCGCACCAACCGGCGCTTCAAGCTGCTGAGCGAGGGCATGCCGGCCAAACGCCTGTCCACCGCCTTCGATTCCGTCACGCTGTACGGCAACGATCCCGATCCGCGGCCCGACATCTACGGCAAGGTTGGCAACTCCGGCGTGTCCATCGCCACGCTGGACGACATGAAGGTGCTGTACGGCGGCTTCGATCTGTGCAATCCGAGTACCTCGGTCAGCATGACCATCAACGGTCCGGCGCCGAGCATCCTGGCCATGTTCATGAACACGGCGATCGACCAGAACATCGACAAGTTCAAGGCCGACAATGGCCGCGAGCCGACCGACACCGAAATCGAGAAGATCCGCGAGTGGGTGCTGGAAAACGTGCGCGGCACGGTACAGGCCGACATCCTGAAGGAAGACCAGGGGCAGAACACCTGCATCTTCTCTACCGAGTTCAGCCTCAAGGTGATGGGCGACATCGCCGAGTACTTCGTGCACCACCGGGTGCGCAACTTCTACAGCGTTTCGATCTCCGGCTACCACATCGCCGAAGCCGGTGCCAACCCGATCAGCCAGTTGGCCTTCACGCTGTCCAACGGTTTCACGCTGGTGGAGGCCTATCTGGCGCGCGGCATGCACATCGACGACTTTGCGCCGAACCTGAGCTTCTTCTTCTCCAACGGCATGGACCCCGAGTACAGCGTGATGGGGCGGGTGGCGCGCCGCATCTGGGCCGTAGCCATGAAGGAGAAGTACGGCGCCAACGAGCGAAGCCAAAAGCTCAAGTACCACATCCAGACCTCGGGGCGCAGCCTGCACGCGCAGGAGATCCAGTTCAACGACATCCGCACTACGCTGCAGGCGCTGATCGCCATCTACGACAACTGCAACAGCCTGCACACCAATGCCTTCGACGAGGCCATCACGACGCCCACCGAGGACTCGGTGCGCCGCGCCATGGCGATCCAGCTCATCATCAATCGCGAGTGGGGGCTGGCGAAAAACGAAAACCCGAACCAGGGGGCCTTCATCATCGAGGAATTGACGGAACTGGTGGAAGAAGCGGTGCTGGCCGAGTTCGAGCGCATCTCGGAGCGCGGCGGCGTGCTCGGAGCCATGGAAACCGGCTATCAGCGCGGCCGGATCCAGGACGAATCCATGCACTACGAAATGCTCAAGCACACTGGTGAGCTGCCCATCATCGGCGTCAACACGTTCCGCAATCCGCACGGTGATGCCGTGCTGGAAAAACTGGAATTGGCGCGTTCGACCGAAGAGGAGAAGCAGAGCCAGCTGCAACGGCTGGCCGATTTCCATATGCGCCACGCGGACGAGGCGCCGGCGCAACTCAAGCGCCTGCAACAGGCGGTGATCGAAAACAGGAATGTGTTCGAGGTGCTGATGGACGCGGTGCGTGTCTGTTCGCTGGGCCAGATCACCAGCGCATTGTTCGAGGTGGGTGGCCAGTACCGCCGCAGCATGTGAGCGCGAGCAGGCTGCGGCCGGAGCCATCCTTTCGCGGCGAGGGTCCTGGTTGACCCGGCTTCTCGCGCTGGTGGGGCCTGGTCACGATGGCCCCGATATCGTTCCGGGTGTCAGTTGTCGAGTTCGTCGTCGGAACTGTCGCACAATGCCGCATCGTTGCAGGCAACGCGTGCCTTGGCATAGGGAATCAGCGGCTTGTCCAGGGGGCGCAGCTGGCGGCGGCGCAGGCCGCGCAGCGACTGGGAGCGCTCCATGGCCTGGAGCACGCTTTCAGGCTCCATCATCAGGCTGAAAGGATTGAGTGAAATGGCATTGGTCCGCATGTTTATTCCCCGCTTCACACCGGGGGCCGGTGTGGTGAGTCAACTGTAGACAAGCGGCCAAGAAATTTAAGTCGGCGTTTGGCGCTTCGCGCTGTAGGAACTTGTCCGACAGGGCTAACCCTGTCCCGTCAAGGCCAACGCCGGCAAGGCCGCGGCCGTTTGCGCCTGCCAGCGCGACAGGAACTCATTGGCCGGCACGGGTTTGCCGAATAAATAACCCTGGACCTGCTCGCAACCCAGCCGGCGCAAGAATGCAAATTGTTCGGCAGTTTCCACCCCTTCGGCGACACTGACCAGGTTGAGACTGCGTGAGATGTCCACCATGGCCTGGATGATGGATTCGTCGCTGCGGCTCTCGCCGATGCCGATGATGAAAGCCCGGTCGATCTTGAGCGTCTGAACGGGCAATTTCTTCAGGTAGGACAGAGAGGAAAAGCCGGTGCCAAAGTCGTCAAGCGCCAGGCGCACCCCCAGGGCGCGCAGGTCGGCCAGCATGGTGAAGGCATCCTCCATGACCATGATGACGGACTCGGTGATTTCAAGCTCGATCCGGTCCGGTGTGATGCCGGTTTCGCGCATGATGGTGCGCAGCAGTTCCGGCAGGTTGCCGCGCTCCAGCTGCTTGACGGACAGATTGATCGACACCACCGGCACACGCAAGCCGACCTCGTCCCAGGCCGCTACCTGGCGGCAGGTTTCGCACAGCACCCAGAAGCCCAGTTCCATGATGAAACCGGTTTCCTCGGCCAGCGGAATGAAACGCGAAGGCGGGATGCTGCCGAGCTCGGCGCTGTTCCAGCGCAGCAAGGCCTCGGCGCCGAGCAGGCGGCCGCTCTGGACCTCGATCTTGGGTTGGAAGTGCACACTGAGTTCGTTCGATGCGATGGCCTCGCGCAGCAGGCCCTCGAGCTGGATACGCTCCTGGGCATTGGTCGTCATGGTGCTGGTATAGAAATGGCTGCGATTGCGTCCGTGCGCCTTGGCCTGGTACATCGCGGCGTCGGCCTTGCGCACCAAGACGTCGACCTCCGTGCCGTCGGCCGGTGCCTGGCTGATGCCGATGCTGGCGGACAGGTAGAGCTGGTTGTCGCCGACGAAAAAAGGCTGGCGGAACAGCTCCAGCAACTGATCGGCGACTTCCAGTGCCGAGGCCGGTCCGCCGATGTTCTCAAGAATGCAGATGAACTCATCGCCGCCGAGACGCGCCAGCGTATCGCCCGGCCGGATGCAGGTCTGCAGGCGGCGGGTGACCGTGGTCAGCAAGGCGTCACCCACCGAATGGCCCAAGGTGTCATTGACGTCCTTGAAGTGGTCCAGATCGATGAACAGCACGGCCAGCTGCGCATCGTGCCGGCTGACCTGTTGCAGGCTTTGCAGCAGTCGTTCCTTGAACAGCAGCCGGTTGGGCAGATCGGTCAGCGGATCATGGTGCGCCAGGTAGTCAAGCCGCTGTTCCGCACGCCGGCGTTCCGAGATTTCATTTTCCAGATCATGCGTGCGCTCCTGCACGCGGTGGTCGAGCTCCTGGTTGGTGTCTTCCAGCGCACGGGCCTGCGCGCGCAGAATGGTCTGCGCGCGGCGCACCACCATGAACTGGGCCAGGTAGAGCGCTGCCAGCACGGCGACCACGCCGGTTGACACCCATTTCAGGTGCCGGTCGGCCTCCTGCACAAAAGTGGTGACGTCCTGATAGACCTCGAACACGCCGTCAACGTGCTGCTGGCCGTTCTCGATATTGTGTATTGGCACATAAGTCGAGATGACATCGCGTTCTTCCAGCGTGCCTTCGATGGCGTCGAACTGGTTGCGATGCGTCAATTCGCTGCGCGGCATGTCGTTGAGCGCAGAGCGAAAACCCGCGTTGCCGGCCTTGTTTTCGCCAATCTGCTGGGGGTCGGTGGAGAAGGCGGTGATGCCGTCGCGGCTGTAGATCTTGATCTTGAGCACGGTGGTGCCGCGCATCATGTTGCCCAGCGCCTCGCGCAGCTTGGTGGTGGCAGCCCGCTCGCGCAGGACGTCGGGCGAGGCGGACTGGTCGGCGTCGATGACCGGCTTGAAGTGGGGCCATAGCGAGTTCTCGAACACCTGGGTGAACTCTTCGGCCCGGTTCTGCTCATGGTGCAGCAGCTGCTCATTGGTGATGCTGCGGTAATAGAGCGTCAGCAGACCGGCGGCCAGGGCCATCAGCACAAACGACAGGGTGGAAAAGTAGCGGGTCAGGTTGAACATGGACACGGCCTCATTCTATGCAGGGGTTTCAGCCAGCTTGGTCCGCACGGATCAGGTCCGCCGCCTTTTCCGCGATCATGATGACGGGCGCGTTGGTGTTGCCGCCCACCAGGCTGGGCATGATGGAGGCATCGACCACCCGCAGACCCTGCAGGCCGTGTACCCGCAGCCGGGCATCGACCACGTCCGTCGGCCCCGGGCCCATGCGGCACGAGCCTGCCGGGTGGTAAATGGTGTCGGCGTGGCCACGGATGTACTGTTCGATCTCCTGGTCGCTGCGGGCCGCGGCCGAGGTCGCCAGTTCCCGCCCGCCAAGGCCGGCCAGCGCCGGCTGCGACAGGATGTGGCGCATCAGCTTGAAGCCGCGCACCAGACGTTCCATGTCGTCGCGCTCGGCCAGAAAATTCGGGTCGATCAGCGGTGCCGCCAGCGGATCTGGGCTGGCCAGTTGCACGCTGCCGCGGCTGTGCGGGCGCAACAGGCAGACATGGCAGGAGTAGCCGTGGCCGGTCGTCGTCGTGCGGCCATGGTCGACCAGCTTGCCGATCACGAAATGCAGCTGCAGGTCCGGGATGACCTCACCCGCCTGGCTGCGGATGAAGCCGCCGGCTTCGGCGAAGTTGGTGGTCAGCATGCCGCGGCGGTGGCGCCGCCATTCGCCGATCCCCCGGAGCACGTTGAGTGCGCCCTTGAACGACAGGCCGAACAGGTCGGTCAGTGCCGGTGCATCGTAGACCAGCACCACGTCCACATGGTCCTGCAGATGCTGGCCCACGCCGGGCAGGTCATGCAGGGGGGTGATGCCCTGCTGGCGCAGGTGCGCCGCAGGGCCGATGCCCGAGAGCATCAGCAGCTGCGGTGACTGCAGCGCGCCGGCGCTCAACAGGACCTCGCGCGCGACGCGCAGTTCGCGGCGCTGACCGTCTTGCAGGAACTCCACGCCCACGGCGCGCCGGCCCTCGAACAGGATGCGCGTGGCCTGCGCACCGGTGATCACCTGCAGATTGGGGCGGCCAAGATGGGGCGTGAGGTAGGCCTTGGCCGCGCTGAAGCGTTCGCCGTTCTTGTGCGTGACCTGGTACAGGTCGACGCCCTCCTGTTCGGCGCCGTTGAAGTCAGGGTTCTGCGAAAAGCCGGCCTGTTTGGCTGCCGCGACGAAATCCGGGCTGTGGCGATTGGGGCTGCGCAGGTCCATCACGTTGAGCGGACCGCCGCTGCCGTGGAAAGCGTCGGCACCGCGCTCATTGTGTTCGGCACGCTTGAAGTAGGGCAGCACGTCGCTCCAGCCCCAACCGGGGTTGCCCTGCGCCGCCCAGTTGTCGTAGTCGCTGCGGTGGCCGCGCGTGTAGATCATGGCATTGACCGAGCTGGAGCCGCCCAGTACCTTGCCGCGCGGCTGGTAGCCGCGCCGGCCGTCGAGGCCGGCTTGCGGCACGGTCTGGAAGCCCCAGTTGCTCTGTCCGCTCTTGGCCAGCAGGGCCAGGCCGGCCGGGCAATGGATCAGCACACTGTCGTCGCGTGGTCCGGCCTCCAGCAGGGCGACACGGACCGCCGGGTCTTCGCTCAGGCGGGCGGCCAGCACACAGCCGGCCGAGCCGCCGCCGATGATGAGGTAGTCAAGCATGTTCTTTCTCCCGAAGTTGTTGAAGGTCGGGTGGGGACATCGCGAAGGGTGAGTGCCTGCTACACCGATGGTCGTGGCTGGAGGTTGGCATGCAGACGGCGCACCTCGTCATGCAGGGCGCTGATGTGTCGCAGCACATCGTCTGAACAGGCACAAGGCCAGTGAGTCGGCGAGGCCGCGTCGCGTGATCAGACTCTTCCATTGGCGTGAACGACTCATGAGGGTCCCCTCCCTTGTGCGCTTGATGGCGTGAATTGATCTGCGTCAACAATGAATGATCGCATCCGATGCAAGCTGACGGCAAGTTTATGCGTGCAAGATGATGCCTGTAAAAGTTTAGCGAACCCATGAAGCTTGCTCTGTTGTCCGATATCCATGCCAATCTGCAGGCGCTGGACGCCTGTCTGGCGCACGCCCAGGAACAGGGGGCGCAGCAACTGGCCTTGCTGGGCGATTTTGTCGGCTACGGCGCAGACCCGGTGGCCGTCATGCAGCGGGTGATGGCCCTGGCGGAACAGGGCGCCCTGGTGATCCGCGGCAACCACGACGACATGGCGCTGCAGCCGCCGGTCGAGATCAAGACCATCGGCGACAGCACGGCGCAGTGGACGCATGAGCAGCTCACAGTGGAGCAGAAGGACTTCTTGGCCGCGCTGCCGCTGACCCTGCGGCAGGACGCCGTGCTGCTGGTTCATGCCTCCGCCGAAGCGCCCGAACGCTGGCGCTATGTCTACGACAGCCGTGCAGCCGCCATGAGCCTGGATGCGGTGCGGGACATGCCGGAGGTGCGCTATGTGTTCGGCGGCCATGTGCACATGCAGACGCTGTACTACCAGGGCAGTGCCGGCGGGCTGATGCGGTTCGAGCCGACCGCCGGCGTGGCGGTGCCGGTGCCGCGCCACCGCCACTGGCTGGCCACCGTCGGCTCGGTCGGCCAGCCGCGCGACGGCAACCCCAAAGCCATGTACGCCCTGTTCGACAGCGAGCGTGCGCAACTGACGTTTCACCGCGTGGGCTACGATCATCATGCGGCTGCGGCCGCCATTCGGCGGGCCGGCCTGCCGGAATACTTCGCCAGTCGACTGGAGCAAGGACGATGAAGCTGCTGGAGCCGGGGTCTGTGCTGGACGGGTTCGTGGTCGAGGCGTGCGTCTACGCCGGCGGCATGGCCCACATCTACCGTGTGCATTACGCCGATGGCGCGCCCGATCCCGGTTTCCCCATGGTCATGAAGGTGCCGCGCATGACCGCCGGCGATGGTGCCGAGAACATTGTCAGCTTCGAAGTCGAACATCAGATCATGCAGGTGCTGACCGGACCGCACGTGCCGCGCTTCGTGGCGGCCGGCGATCTGGAGCGCACGCCGTATCTGGTGATGGAATACGTGCAGGGCCGCACGCTGCAGCACTGGCTCGACGCGCCGGAACTGCCGCCGGTCGACGAGGTGGTGCAGCTCGGCGCCGCCATGGCGTATGCGGTACACAGCCTGCACCAGCAAAACACGGTGCACCTGGATCTCAAGCCGGCCAATGTGCTGATCCGGCCCGACGGCGGCGCCGTGCTGCTCGATTTCGGCCTGTCGTGCAATGCGCTGTACCCGGACCTGCTGGCCGAGCAGTTGCGCAAGGCGGTGGGTTCGCCGGCCTGGATCGCACCCGAGCAGGTGGTGGGCGTGCGCGGCGATCCGCGCAGCGACGTCTTCGCCATCGGCGTCATGCTCTACCAGTTGCTGACCGGCGAACTGCCCTTTGGCGAACCGCAGACCACCGGCGGCTTGCGCCAGCGCCTGTGGATGGATCCGCCGCCGCCGCGCCAGCGCAAGCCGGAGCTGCCTTCCTGGCTGCAGGAAGTGGTGCTGCGCTGCCTGGCGCAGGAGGCGGCGCAGCGCTATCCGTCGGCGGCGCACCTGGCCTTCGATTTGCTGCACCCGGACCAGGTGCATGTGACGTCGCGCGGCCTGGCAACCCAGGGCACGGGCGCCTGGATCCATTTCAAGCGCTGGATCAAGGCGGCCGGCATGCACTACCAGCCCAGTCCCCTGCCGGTGCAGCAGATCGACGAAGTGCCGATCGTGATGGTGGCGGTGCCGCACCAGGACGTGAGTGATGCCACCTTGTATTCGTTGCGTCAGGCGGCGGCGCGCTCGCTGGGCACGCGCCCGGGTGCCCGGCTTGCCTGCGTGACGGTGATCTCGCCCGGCCAGACCAGCAGCACGCGCGACGAGGACAGCGAAACCAGCGTGCATCGGCGCTACATCACGCAACTGCGGCAGTGGCTGCAGCCGCTCGATCTGACGGGACACCAGACGTCCTGCCACGTGCTCGAATCGGGCGATGTGGCGCAGGCGCTGCTCAATTACGCCACGGGCAACCGGGTGAGCGTGATCGTGATGGGGGCTGCCACGCATGGCCTCAAGACCCAGCGTTTCCTGGCCACGGTGCCGATCAAGGTGGCGGTGGACGCGCCCTGCACGGTGATCCTGGTCAAGCAGGCCTTGCCGTTCGAGCGGCTGAAGGCGGAGGACGAGCGGGGGCGGGACGACTGGGACGTGCCGTTCTAGCCATCGAGCCCGAAGTGCTTGCGCACCATCACCTCCAGCAGCGTCCGGGCCTCGTCTTCGCTGGCGGCGATGATCGTGCGGTGGATGTGCTGCGACAAGCCGGCGAAGACCTTGACCAGATGCGGGTCGAAGTGCTTGCCTGAGCCTTCGGTCAGCACCTGCATGGCGGCCTCCAGTGGCATCGGCGCCTTGTAGGGGCGGCGCGCGCACAGTGCGTCGAACACGTCGGCCAGCGCGAAGATGCGCGCCACCAGCGGGATGTCCTCGCCGGCCAGGCTGCGCGGGTAACCGGTGCCGTCCCATTTTTCGTGGTGGCCGGCCACCACGGCCCGGCCGCCTTCGAGCCAGCCGGCACCGGTGACGATGTCTTCACCCATGCCGACATGGGTGCGCATGACGATCATCTCTTCCTCATCCAGACGGCCCGGCTTGAGCAGGATGGCGTCGGGAATGCCGATCTTGCCGACGTCGTGCAGAAAGCTGCCGGCGATCAGCTCCTGCATGCGGTCGCCATGCAGGCCCACGGCTTCGGCCAGTGTGGCGGAGATCCAGGCCACCCGGTAGTTGTGGGCGCCGGTGTCGGAGTCGCGCCGCCCGATGGCGCGGCCCAGCGCTTCCATCATCGAAATGTGGGACTCCAGCACCTCGCGCGTCTTGCGCTGGTTGTCGGCAAACAGGCGGATCATCACCGGGTAGAGCGCGCCGCCGCACAGCAGGGCGGCCAGCGCCACCAGCAGGGCCACGCGCAGGGCCTCGGCGCGGATCTGTTCGCGCTGCCAGTCCGGCACCAGGCGCACGCCCTCGAGGTAGCCGGTGATGGCCTGCTTGTCGCCGCGCAGCGGCACGAACACGCGCAACACCCAGCGCTCCCCCGGCAGGCGCTGGCTCTCATAAAACGGGAACTGATAGGCCGGCGGGCCGTGGGGCGTGATGTCCTTTTCGAGCGCGCTGCCGGCGGGGGTCATGTCCTCGGCCATCAGCACGCCGTCGGCGCTGTAGATCTCCGCGATATCGAACAGGCCGCCCACCAGGGCGCGGGCCGCGGCCTGTGCGTGCGGCAGGGCTTGCGTGCCTTCCGGGCGGAAGGGTTCATGGTGCAGCAGGCGGCGTGACTCTTCCACCGCCATGGACACGATGCTGTCTTCGGCGTTTTCGCGTGCCAGCCACCAGACCGGCGGGATGGCCAGGCCGGCCAGCAGCACCGAGACACTGCCAATGCCCAGGGCAACCTTACGCTTGAAAGAAATCATGGCCACACTTCTCCATTGAGGCGTTCTGATTATCCATGCGACCCCCCCCTGTTCGACAGGGTGTCAGCGGCGACAATGGCGACATGACAAACCGTTCGCAGACCCTGCGCCACCCTTTTGAAACATTGACGCCGGATGTGGTGATGGACGCGCTGGCCAGCGTCGGCCTGTATGGCGACGGCCGCCTGCAGGCCTTGAGTTCCTATGAGAACCGGGTGTACCAGCTGCACCTGGAAGACGGGCAGATCGTGGTGGCGAAGTTCTACCGCCCCGAGCGCTGGAGCGAGGCGCAGATCCAGGAAGAGCATGACTTCGCCGCCGAGCTGGTGGCGGCCGAAGTGCCGGTGGTGGCGCCGCTGAACCTGCAAGGCGCTACCCAGCATCGGCACGACGGTTTTGTGTTTTCCGTCAGCCCGCGCCGTGGCGGACGGCCGCCCGAGCTCGACGATGACGAGGTGCTGGAATGGATCGGCCGCTTTCTGGCGCGCCTGCACACCGTGGGGGCGGCGCGCCCCTTTGTGCACCGGCCGGCGCTGGACCTGCAGACGTTTGCCCAGGAGCCGTACGACTGGCTGCTGGCGCACCACATGGTGCCGCTGGATGTGCAATCGCTCTGGCAGAAGGCTTGCCAGGATGCTATTAAATTAATAGCTGGTGGCGCATATTTCATGAGGGGTGGAGGCCAAAATGGCATGGAATCTGCCACGGTACGCTCGTTGCGCCTGCACGGCGACTGCCATGCCGGCAACATCCTGTGGACGCCGGTTGATGTGCCGGCGAGCGCCGGCCCGGGCCCGCACTTCGTCGACCTGGACGATGCCCGCATGGGGCCGGCGGTGCAGGACTTGTGGATGCTGCTGTCGGGCAACCGCGCCCAGCGCACCCGCCAGCTGAGCTGCCTGCTTGACGGCTACGAACAGTTCCGCGACTTCGACCGCCGCGAGCTGGCGCTGATTGAGCCGCTGCGCACCTTGCGGCTGATCCACTACAGCGCCTGGCTGGCGCGGCGCTGGGACGACCCCACCTTTCCGCTCAACTTCCCGTGGTTCGGCAGCAGCGACTACTGGCAGGGCCAGGTGCAGATGCTGCAGGACCAGATCGAAGCCATGCAGGAAGAGCCCCTGATGGCGTAGACGCGCCGGGGGCAGGGATAGCCCGGGTGTGCCATGGCGTGTTGCGCGCTAGCATGCGGCAACCCAGGAGGTCCCTCATGCGCCGAGTCGTCTTGCGTGCCTGGTCACGGCTGGTTCTCGTGTTCTGCTGGAGTGCCGGTGCTGCGTTGGCGCAGGGTTACCCGGCCAAGTCGGTGCGCATCGTCGTGCCCTTTGCCGCCGGCGGCCCGGCCGACAACTATGCGCGCTTTCTCGCCCAGCGCCTGGGCGAGGCACTGGGCCAGCCCTTCGTGGTGGACAACCGGCCCGGCGCCGGCTCGCTCATCGGCACCGACGTGGTGGCCAAGTCGCCGGCCGACGGCTACACCCTGCTGATGATGTCCAACACCCACACGGTGAACGAGACGCTCATCGCCAACAAGCCGTTCCAGCTGATGCGCGACTTCGCCCCGGTGGCACCGGTCAACTACTCGGACCTGCTGCTGGTGGCCCACCCTTCGCTGCCGGTGAAGAACCTGCAGGACGTGCTGCGACTGGCGAAGGAGCGGCCGGGCAAGCTCAACTACGCTTCCAGCGGCCCGGGCACGCCCTACCACATGGCCGGCGAACTGCTCAAGAGCATGGCCGGCATCTACCTGGTGCACATCCCCTACCGCGGCAGCTCAGGCGCACGCACCGACGTCATCGGCGGCCAGGTCGACCTGATGTTCGACGCCGTGACCACCATGGCCGAGCAGGCCCGCGCCGGCAAGGTGCGCGCCATCGCCACCAGCGGCCGCCAGCGTTCGGAGGTCTTGCCTGACGTGCCGACGCTGCACGAAGCCGGCGTGCCGGGTTACGAGGCCACCATCTGGCTCGGCCTGATGGCACCCAGGGGCACGCCCGTCGCGGTGGTGAACAAGCTCAACGAAGAGGTCCGGAAAATCGTCGGCCAGGCCGAGGTGCGGCAGCTGTGGGCCAAGCAGGGCGCAACCCCCCTGCTGATGAACCCCGAGGCATTCGACAAGTACCTGCGCGAGGACATCGCCAAGTGGGCGCGCGTGATCCAGAGTGCCGGCATCAAGGCAGATTGAACCCAACCCGAGACTTCATTCATGAGTTCATTGCACATCCTCAGCGGCGGCGCGGCACAGGGGCTGGTCAACCAGCTGCGCGGCAAGTTCTACAACGAGACCGGGCGTAGCATCGAGGGCAGCTTCGGCGCCGTCGGTCTGATGCGCGATCAGTTGCTGGCGGGTACGCCGTGCGACGTGCTGATCCTGACCCAGGCGCTGATCGACGAATTGACGGCCAACGGCCATGTGCTGGCCGGCAGTGCGCGGCCGCTCGGTACCGTGCGCACCGGCGTGGCTGTGAAGACGGGTGAAGCGCAGCCACAGGTCGACACCCCCGAGGCGCTGAAAGCGGCCCTGCTGGCGGCCAGCGGCATCTATTTCCCCGACCCGGTCAAGGCCACGGCCGGCATTCACTTCATGAACGTGCTCAAACAGTTGGGCATCGATGCCGTACTCGGGCCGCGCCTGCGGCCTTTCCCGAACGGCGCCACGGCCATGAAGGAGATGGCCGCGGCCACGGAGCCCGGCCTGATCGGCTGCACCCAGGTCACCGAGATTCTCTATACGCCGGGCGTGCAGCTGGTGGCGCCGCTGCCCAAGGCGTTCGAGTTGGCGACAGTGTATGTCACGGCAATGGCGGCCAAGGCAGAGCAGCCGCAGGCGGCTGCCATGCTGATCGACATGCTGGCCAGCCCGGCAGCCGCTGAGGTGCGGCGTGTGGGCGGTTTCGAATAGCAGGGGAAAGCGGGCAGCCCCGGTTTCAGGATTTTGAGGTCAGTCGGTGCTCGATCTCGCCCACGATGCCGCGACGGAACACCAGCACGCAGACCACGAAGGTCGCGCCCATGATGATAGTGACCCAGGAGCCGAGGTCGGCCAGGTAGTTCTGCATCGTGATGATGATGCTGGCACCCAGCGCCGGGCCGAGGATGGTGCCCATGCCGCCCAGCAACGTCATCAGCACCACTTCGCCCGACATCTGCCAACTCACGTCGGTCAGCGTGGCCAGGCCCAGCGCCAGCGACTTGGTGGCGCCGGCCAGACCGGCCAGCGTGGCGGAAAGCACGAAGGCCACCAGCTTGTACTTGTCGACGTCATAGCCGAGTGACAGCGCGCGCGGCTCGTTTTCGCGGATCGACTTGAGCACCTGGCCAAACGGCGAGTGAATGGTGCGGTGAATCAGCGCAAAGCCGGCCACGGCGACCACCAGCACGAAGTAGTACATGGCGCGGTCGTTGGCCAGGTCCATGACGCCGAACAGCTTGCCGCGCGGGATGCTCTGGATGCCGTCCTCCGCAAAGGTGAAGGGCGCCTGCACGCAGACGAAGTAGATCATCTGGGCTAGCGCCAGGGTCACCATGGCGAAGTAGATGCCCTGGCGCCGCACGGCCAACCAGCCGGTG
The DNA here is from genome assembly GCA_001797315.1 of Curvibacter sp. GWA2_64_110. Lineage (GTDB taxonomy): Bacteria > Pseudomonadota > Gammaproteobacteria > Burkholderiales > Burkholderiaceae_C > Hylemonella. The sequence continues at coordinate 61,902 of MGPC01000014.1, read as the reverse complement.
AAGATGCCGATGACAGTGGCGCTCAGCGTGCCGGCCAGCACTGCCAGCTCGGGCGTCAGGCCCCAGACCTTGGCGGCATGCCCTGATACATAGGCCGCAAAACCGAAGAACATGGCGTGTCCGAAGGACAGCAGGCCGGTGAAACCGATCAGCAGGTTGAAGGCGCTTGCGAACAGGGCGAAGCACAGGCAGGTCATCAGGAAGATGGGGTAGCCCACGAAGGGGGCAGCGAGCAGGGCGAGCAGCAGAACGCCGTAGAGGATGACTGACTTCTTCATTATTTTTCGCGTCCGAAGAGGCCCGCGGGGCGTACAAGCAAAACGATGGCCATGATGATGAAGACCACGGTGGTCGACATCTCGGCATAGAACACCTTGGTCAGGCCCTCAACCAGACCTAGCGCCAGGCCGGTCAGGATGGAGCCGAGGATGGAGCCCATGCCGCCGATCACCACCACGGCGAACACCACGATGATGATGTTGGAGCCCATCAGCGGGCTGACCTGGTAGATGGGCGCAGCCATCACGCCGGCCAGGCCCGCCAGACCGACGCCGAAGGCGTAGGTGAGCGTGACCATGAGCGGCACGTTGATGCCGAAGGCCTTGACCATGTTCGGGTTCTCGGTGCCGGCGCGCAGGTAGGCGCCCAGCCGGGTCTTTTCGATCACATACCAGGTGAACAGGCAGACAACGATGGAGACCAGGACCACCCAGGCGCGGTACTTGGGCAGCATCATGAATTCGAGGTCGAAGACGCCGCGGAACAACTCGGGCAGTTCATAGGGGAGGCCGGAGGAGCCGTAGAACTCGCGGAAGATACCTTCCAGGACCAGGGCCAGACCGAAGGTCAGCAGCAGGCCATACAGATGGTCGAGCTGGTGCAGCCAGCGCAGCATGGTTTTCTCGATGATGATGCCAATCAGCGCCACGCCCAGTGGGGCCAGCACCAAGGCGAACCAGTAGTTGACGCCGGCGTAGTTGAGCAGCATCCAGGCAAAGAAGGCGCCCACCATGTAAAGCGCGCCGTGCGCGAAATTCACGATATTGAGCATGCCGAAGATCACGGCCAGGCCCAGGGAGAGCATCGCGTAGAACGAGCCATTGACGAGCCCGAGCATGAGCTGGCCCATCAGAGCTTGTATCGGGACACCAAAAAATTCAGTCATTGCAGTCCGGAGGAAAGGTGACGGGCCGCCGATCGCGGCCCGTCTTGTCGGCTGATGTCAGCCGCTGATTGGATTACTTCTTGACCGCAGCGCACTTGCCGGCGGCGATGGACTGGAAGGCGTCCTCGCCCTTGACCGTGCCCTTGAGGTTGTAATAGTCCCAGGCGCCCTTGGACTCGGAGGGCTTCTTGACCTGGAACAGGTACATGTCGTGTACCATGCGGCCGTCTTCACGCAGCTTGCCACCCTTGGCGAACATGTCGTTGATGGGTGTCTCGCGCATCTTCTTCATCACGGCAGCAGTGTCGTCGGTGCCAGCGGCCTTGACGGCGTTCAGGTAGTGCAGGGTGGCCGAGTAGACGCTGGCGTGGTTGGAGTTGGGCTTGCGGCCGTTCATCACCTTGCCGAACTTGTCGGCCCAGGCGCGCGTTTCGGGGTTCAGGTCCCAGTACCAGCCTTCAGTGAGGTACAGGCCCTGTGCCGTGTTCAGGCCGATGGCGTGCACGTCGGTGATGAGCATCAGCAGCGCAGCCAGGTTCTGCTTCTTGGTCAGGCCGAACTCGGCTGCAGCCTTGATGCTGTTGACGGTATCGCCGCCGGCGTTGGCCAGGCCCACCACCTTGGCGCCGGAGGACTGGGCCTGCAGCAGGAAGGAGGAGAAGTCACCGGTGGACAGCGGGTGGCGCACGGCGCCCAGCACCTTGCCGCCGGTGGCCTTCACGACTTCGCTCGTGTCTTTCTCCAGCGAGTGACCGAAGGCGTAGTCGGCCGTCAGGAAATACCAGCTGTTGCCGCCGTCCTTCACGATGGCCTTGCCCACCACGTTGCTCAGGGCGATGGTGTCCATCAGGTAGTGGATGCCGGTGCCCGGGGCGCAGTCTTCATTGGTCAGGCGCGAGGAGGCCGCGCCATTGACGATGGTGATCTTGTTCTTTTCCTTGCCCAGGGCCTGCACGGTCAGGGCGACGGCGGAGTTCAGGTTTTCCACCGTCATGTCGACGCCGTCACGGTCGAACCACTGTTGAGTGACGTTCTTGGCAATGTCGGGTTTGTTCTGGTGGTCGGCGTTGAGTACCTCGATCGGTTTGCCGAACATCTTGCCGCCGAAGTCCTGCACGGCCAGCTTGGCTGCAGCCACAGCTCCCGGGCCGCCGTAGTCGGCATAGACGCCCGACATGTCGGTCAGTACGCCGATCTTGACGGCATCGCCCGAGAGCTTGCCCTGTGCCTGGGCGAAGCCGGCACCGCCGACGAGTGTGGCCGCGACGGCGGTGGCGATCAGTTTGCGTTTCATGTTTGTCTCCTAGAAATGGTTGTTAAAACTCACACGCCCAAAAATTCATGCAGCATGGCTGCCTTCTCGCTCAATTCGTCCTTGTTGACCGTGGCCACGATCTGGCCATGCTCCACCACATAGTGACGGTCGGCCAGTGGTGCGGCGAAGCGGAAGTTCTGTTCCACCAGGATGATGGTCAGACCCTTGGCCTTGAGGGCGCGGATCACGCGGCCCAGCGTCTGCACGATCACCGGCGCCAAGCCTTCGGTGATCTCGTCCAGCAGCAGCACCTTGGCGCCCGAGCGCAGGATGCGCGCCATGGCCAGCATCTGCTGCTCGCCGCCGGAGAGGCGGGTGCCGGGGCTGTTGCGCCGCTCCTTGAGGTTGGGGAACATCTCGTAGATTTCGTCCAGCGACATGCCGCCTTCGCCGACCTTGGGGGGCAACAGCAGGTTTTCCTCACAGCTCAGCGTCGAGAAAATGCCGCGCTCCTCCGGGCAGTAGCCCAGGCCGAGTCGGGCAATTCTGTTGGTCGGTAGGTGGATAGTTTCCTTGCCGGCGACCTGGATCGAGCCGGTACGCTTGCCGGTCAGTCCCAGAATGGCCTTGAGCGTGGTGCTGCGGCCGGCACCGTTGCGGCCGAGCAGGGTGACGAGCTCACCCTCGCGGATTTCGAAGTTCACGCCATGCAGGATGTGCGATTCGCCGTACCAGGCATGCAGGTCGGAGACCTTGAGGAGTGTCTTCCCCGTGTTCATGCGTGAGCCTCCTCGGTGGATCCGACATAGGCTTCCAGCACACGTGGGTCTTTCGATACCTGTTCGTAAGGTCCCTCGGCCAGTACGGTGCCACGCGCCAGCACGGTGATGGCATCGCACAGGTTGGAGACCACGCTCATGTTGTGTTCCACCATCAGCACCGTGCGGTTGGCCGCCACCTTGCGGATCAGCTCGACCACGCGGCCCACGTCCTCATGGCCCATGCCCTGCGTCGGCTCGTCGAGCAGCATCAGTTCGGGATCGAGCGCCAGCGTGGTGGCGATCTCCAGCGCCCGTTTGCGGCCGTAGGGCAGTTCGATCGTCCTGGTCTGGGCGAAGCTCGTCAGGTCCACCGCTTCCAGCAGCGCCATGGCCTCGTCGTTGAGGGCATAGAGGGTGGATTCGGGTTTCCAGAAATGAAAGCTCGTACCCAGCCGGCGCTGCAGGCCCACGCGCACGTTTTCCAGCACGGTGAGGTGGGGAAAAACGGCCGAGATCTGGAACGAGCGCACCATGCCGGAGCGAGCCACCTCGGCGGCGGCCTGGTGCGTGATGTCCTGACTGTTGTAGAGGATTTGCCCTGAGGTGGGTGGCAGGAACTTGGTCAGCAGGTTGAAAACCGTGGTTTTGCCGGCGCCGTTGGGGCCGATCAGCGCGTGGATGGCGCCACGCCGGACTTTGAGGTTGACATGGTCAACAGCGACAAAGCCCTTGAATTCCTTGGTCAGGTCCCTGGTTTCGAGAATAATGTCTGCGCTCATGCGGGTGGGCCCATGAGCCCGTCTCCATTTATTGTTCGCATCCGGGTCAGATCGCCCAGATGGTATCTATACAAATTAATGGTAGCGCCAGGGGGGGAGGGGCGCATGAGTATTTCCCCTCTCCCGGATGTGACAGGCTGGTTCACACAGTTTTTACCCGTGCAAGGGTAGTGCGCCGCGCCAGCCGGGCACGGCGCACGGCGTTCAGACCAGCAAGGCGTTGACGCGCTTCACATAAGCGGCCGGGTCTTCCGGCAGGCCGCCTTCGGCCAGCAGGGCCTGGTCGAACAGGATGTGGGCCAGGTCGTTGAAGTGCACCGAGCCTTCCAGCTTCTTCACCAGCGGGTGCTCGGGGTTCACTTCCAGGATGGGCTTGGTCTCGGGCGCTTTCTGGCCGGCCTGCTTGAGCAGGCGCGCCAGCTGCGTGCTCATGCCGCCGTCCTGCACCACCAGGCAGGCCGGTGAATCGACCAAGCGGCTGGTGACGCGCACGTCCTCGGCCTTGTCCTTGAGCGCCTCTTTCAGTTTGGCCAGCGTGGGCTTGAAGGTCTCGGCAGCCTCTTCAGCCGCTTTCTTCTCCGCCTCGTCCTGCAGCTTGCCCAAGTCGACCGCGCCCTTGGCGACCGATTGCAGCGGCGTGCCGTCGAAGTCCTGCAGGTAGTTCAGCGCCCATTCGTCGACGCGGTCGGTCATCAGCAGCACCTCGATGCCCTTTTTCTTGAACACTTCGAGCTGCGGGCTGTTCTTGGCGGCGGCCAGGGTGTCGGCCGTGATGTAGTAGATCGCCTCCTGGCCTTCCTTCATGCGCGCTTTGTAGTCGGCCAGGCTCACGCTGGCCGTGTCGCTGCTGGTGGAGGCAAAGCGCAGCAGCTTGGCGATGCGCTCGCGGTTGGCGAAGTCTTCGCCCAGGCCTTCCTTCAGCACGCTGCCGAACTCGGCGTAGAACTTCGAGAACTTGCCGGCCTGTGCCTTGGCTTCCTCGTCGGCATCGGCGGCTGGCACATCATGTTTGGCCAGGTCTTCCAGCAGGCCGAGCACGCGGCGGGTGTTGCCGTCACGGATGGCGCGCACGTCGCGGCTTTCCTGCAGCAGTTCACGGCTGACGTTGAGCGGCAGGTCGGCCGAGTCCACCACGCCCTTGACGAAGCGCAGGTAGCTCGGCAGCAGCGCCTCGGCATCGTCCATGATGAAGACGCGCTTCACATAGAGCTTGAGGCCGCCCTTCTTGTCGCGGTTCCACAGGTCCATTGGCGCCTTGGCCGGGATGTAGAGCAACTGGGTGTATTCGGTGCCGCCTTCGACGCGGTTGTGGCTCCAGGTCAGCGGGGCCTCGAAGTCGTGGCTGATCTGTTTGTAGAACTCTTCGTACTGCTCGGCCGTGACGTCTTTTTTCGGTCGTGTCCACAGCGCGCTGGCCTTGTTGACGGTTTCCCACTCGTCGGTGGTGACCATGCCGCCGCCTTCGTTGTTCTCGCCTTCCTTCCATTCCTCTTTCTGCATCAGGATGGGTAGGGAGATGTGGTCCGAGTACTTGTTGATGATGCTCTTGACCTTCCAGCCGTTGAGGTAGTCGTCGGCATCCTCGCGCAGGTGCAGGATGACACTGGTGCCGCGCTCGAGCCGGGTAATGGCTTCAACCTCGAAGTCACCGCTGCCGCCGCTGGTCCAGCGCACACCTTCTTCGGGTTGGAGGCCGGCGCGGCGCGACTCCACGGTGATCTTGTCGGCCACGATGAAGCCGGAGTAGAAGCCGACGCCGAACTGGCCGATCAACTGGCCCTGCTCCTTGGCGTTGGCCTGCTTGTCGGCTTCCAGCCGGCTCATGAAGTCGCGCGTGCCGCTCTTGGCGATGGTGCCGAGGTGGTCGATGGCCTCCTGCGCGCTCATGCCGATGCCGTTGTCGGTGATGGTCAGCGTCTTGGCGGCCTTGTCGAAAGTGATGCGCACCTGCAGATCGGGCGCATCCTCGTACAGCGCGGCGTTGTTCAGCGCCTCGAAGCGCAGCTTGTCGCAGGCGTCGGAGGCGTTGGACACCAGTTCGCGCAGGAAGATTTCCTTGTTGGAGTACAGCGAGTGGGTCACCAGATGCAGCAGCTGGGCGACTTCGGCCTGGAAGGAATGGGTTTTCTTGCTCATGGGAGGAAAGACAGTCTTGGGTTCAAACAAGGTGATGCACCAATGGCGGTGCGCGCAAAAACTCGAATTATGGGCGCCTCTAGATGTTTCAAGGCTTTAGGGTTGGCGTTGACTGGAAAGCCCTGCGGGCGGGCCGGGGCCGGCTTCCTCATAGGGCCTCCCAAATCGTCAGCCGGCCCCGGTCCACCCGCAGGGCGTGGCATACGTGTTTTCGGCGGCGGCGACCCCGGACTCACGGAGGAAGGCCATGGGCGGCCAACGATTTGGGAGGCCCTATGAGGCGGCCGCCCATGGCCTTCTTCCGTGTGAGCGAAGAAAAATCAGAACTTCTCGTGCGGCGCCAGGTAGCGCCACTGCCCGACCGGCAGGTTGCCGAGCATGACGCCACCGATGCGCACGCGCTTGAGGCCGACCACCTTGAGGCCGACCAGTTCGCACATGCGCCGGATCTGGCGCTTCTTGCCCTCGGTCAGCACAAAGCGCAACTGCTCCGGGTTCTGCCACTCGACCTTGGCGGGCTTCAGGGGCTGGCCGTCCAGGCTCAGGCCATGGCGCAGCAGGCGCAGCTTCTCGGCCGGGAAGACGGACTGCACATCGGCGCTGACCGGGTCGTCGTCGTCAATGCGGCTGAGCTGGGTGGGCGGTGCCGGCCGAGCTGCGGGGCGTGCGCCATAGGTAGCGGCTGCGGACGTGGCGGCCGCCTCGTTGGCCATGCCGGTGTAGACCACCCGCACCAGGTATTCCTTGTCCATCACCGCGTCTTCGCCGATGAGCTGGCGCGCCACGCGGCCGTCCTGCGTCAGCACCAGCAGGCCGGTGGAGTCGATGTCGAGCCGCCCGGCCGGCGCCAAGCCGCGCAGCTGCGAGGGGTGGAAGAAGAAACGGGCGTTGTCGTCGCGCCAGCGGTTCTGCGGCTGGATCAGGACGGCTGCCGGCTCGTGCCCGTCTTCGGCCTGGCCGCTGACATAACCGATCGGCTTGTTGAGCAGGATGGTGACCTGGGTCGCCTGCTGGCCCCGGGCTTGGGGGGCGATCTCGATGGCCACATCCGGGGCGACCTGCATGCCCATCTCGGCCACCTTGCCATTGACCTTGACCCAGCCCTTGGCGATCCAGTCATCGGCCTCGCGGCGCGAAGCCATGCCGAGCTCCGCCATGCGCTTGTTCAGGCGCACGGTGCCATTGGCGCCATGCGCCGCCGTGTTGGTTTGCCCGGCGGGAATAGGCGCCTTCGCGGGCGGCGGTGCGGTGCGGCGGAACTTGCCGGGTGGTTTTTGTTCGGACATGGATGCTATAGTTTTAGTAGCTTGTTGCGCTTATTTTACGCGGGCTAGAGTTGAATTTATTGTGAAAAAATGCGCGAACGCAGTGCCGGCAGATCCAGCACGCGCAGGCCGCCGTACTCGACCCGGATCGTGCCTTGCGCCGCCAGCGCGGCCAGGGCCTCGTTGACCCGCTGGCGCGACAGACCCACCAGGTAGGCCAGTTCCTGCTGCGTGATGCGCAGCACCTCACCCACACCGGGGTAGAGCGCCGGGTTGAACAGGGCCGCCAGGCTGCGCGCCACCCGCAGGTCCGGGTTGTTCATGCGGTCGATCTCGCGCGCGGCGATGAACTGCGCCAGCCGCTCGTTGAGCTGGTTCATGACAAAGCGGTTGAAGCCGATGGAGTGATCGAGCAGCTGGTGAAAGGTGTCCACCGGCAGGCCGGCCACCAGGCTCTTGCGCAAGGTCTGCACGTTGTAGCGATAGATCTCGCGCTTGAGGACGGTGCCTTCGCCGAACCAGCCGCCGGGCGGCAGGCCGGCAAAGGTCAGGGCCTGGCCATCGGCGTTTTCGCCGCTCATCTTCAGCAGGCCGTCGACCACGCCGAACCAGTAGGTCACCGGGCGGCCAATGCGGCAGACCAGATCGCCGGGCTGGGCTTCGCTGATTTGCAGATCGGCCACGGCGATGTCCCGTTCCGCCGGGGACAACAAGGCCAGCCAGGGAATACCCGCCAGCTCAGCAGGTGTGAGGGTGCGGCGGCGCTGGTGCAGTGTTTGATCGGAGCTCATGGCAGGGCGCAGGACGGCAAGGGAAAGTACCACCTAGGGACTACCCTGGATTGTCGTCGGAACGACAACATGGCGTCAAACCAAAGCCTACCATTCGCGACATGCCAGCGTACGGCTGTGTGCCGGGCTGAGAAACCATCGATAAGGACTTGGGATGCAGACCACTTTCCCGCGACTTCTGCTCAAGCATGCTGCCGAGCGGCCGCAGGCGCCGGCCTTGCGTGAAAAGGAGTACGGCATTTGGCAGACCTGGAGCTGGGCACGGGCGGCCGAGGATGTTCGTCTGATGAGTTGCGGCCTGGCCGCATTGGGCTTCCAGCCCGGCCACAACCTCGCCATCATCGGCGACAACCGGCCCCACCTGTACCTGGCCTTTCTGGTGGCGCAAAGCCTGCGCGGCGTGCCGGTGCCGATGTACCAGGACGCCGTGGCCAGCGAAATGGCTTTCGTGCTGGAGGATGCCGAAATCCAGTTCGCTTTTGCCGAGAACCAGGAGCAGGTGGACAAGCTGCTGGAACTGCGCGAAAGCGTGCCGAATCTGAAGCACATCATCTTCGATGATCCGCGTGGTCTGCGCAACTACAAGCACGAGGGGTTGATCAGTGTCGAGCGGCTGTTCGAACTGGGGCGCGAATACGAACGTGTGCACCCGGCGTTCTACCAGGACTCGGTCGAGCAGGGGCAGCCGAGCGACGTCTCGGTCATTCTTTACACCTCCGGCACCACCGGGCGGCCCAAGGGCGTCTGTCAGACGCACGCCAGCTTCATCAACTCGGCGCGTGGCGGCGTAGAGGTCGACGGCCTCAACCCGGATGACAACATCATCTCCTACCTGCCGCCGGCCTGGGTCGGCGACCACCTGTTCTCCATCGCGCAGTGGCTGGTGGCGGGTTTCACCATCAACTGCCCCGAATCGGCCGGCACGGTCACCATCGACCTGCGCGAGATCGGGCCCAGCTATTACTTCGCTCCGCCGCGCGTGTTCGAGAGCATGCTGACCTCGGTGTCGATCCGCATGGAGGATGCGGCGCGCCCGAAGCGCTGGCTGTACCAGAAGTTCATGGCGCTGGCGCGGCGCTGTGGCGCCGAGATCCTGGACGGGCACCAGGTGCCGCTGACGGACCGCCTGCTCTACGCGCTGGGCAATGTGCTGGTCTACGGCCCGCTGCGCAATGTGCTGGGCCTGTCGCGCATCCGCGTGGCCTACACGGCGGGCGCGGCCATCGGGCCGGACCTGTTCCGTTTCTACCGTTCCATCGGCATCAACCTCAAGCAGCTGTACGGCCAGACCGAGACCTGCGCCTATGTCTGCATCCAGAAGAACGGCCGCGTCAAGCTCAACAGCGTGGGCGAGGCGGCGCCGGGCATCGAGATCAAGATTGCAGACAACGGCGAAGTGCTGGTGCGCGGCGTCTCGGTGCTCAAGGAATACTACAAGCGCCCCGACGCCACCGCCGAGGTGATGGATGCGCAGGGTTATTTCCACACTGGCGACGCCGGCGTGATCGACCACGACGGCCACCTGCACATCATCGACCGCGCCAAGGACGTCGGCAAGCTGTCCAGCGGTGCCATCTTCGCGCCCAACTACATCGAGAACAAGCTCAAGTTCTTTCCGCAGATCAAGGAGGCGGTGTGTTTCGGCCACGGCCGCGACCAGGTCTGTGCCTTCATCAACATCGATTTCGAGGCCGTGGGCAACTGGGCCGAGCGCCAGGCGCTGCCGTATGGCGGCTACGTGGACCTGGCCGCCAAGCAGCAGGTGCTGGACATGGTGACCGACTGCGTGCAACGGGTCAATGCCGACCTGGCGGCCGAAGAGGGCATGAGCGACACGCAAATTGCCCGCTTCCTGATCCTGCACAAGGAGCTGGACCCGGACGACGACGAGTTGACCCGCACCCGCAAGGTGCGGCGCGGCTTCATTGCCGACAAATACGCGGTGCTGATCGACGCGCTCTACGCCGGGCGCGGCGAGCAGTTCATTGAAACGCAGGTGAAGTTCGAGGACGGCCGTACCGGCACCGTCTCGGCCACGCTGCAGATTCGCGATGCGAAGCGCTACCCGGCCGTGGCCGCAGCGGCCTGAGGACAGACCCTAAATGAAACAACGCCCCCTCGGTGACGTCATCCTGGATGTCCAGAACATTTCCCTGTCTTTCGGCGGCGTCAAGGCGCTGACTGACATTTCCTTCAATGTGCGGGAACATGAGATCCGCGCCATCATTGGCCCCAACGGCGCCGGCAAGAGCTCCATGCTCAACTGCATCAACGGCGTCTACACGCCGCAGCACGGCACCATCACCTTCCGCGGCCAGACCTTCCACCACATGAACAGCCGCCAGGTGGCCGAGATGGGTGTGGCGCGCACCTTCCAGAACTTGGCGCTTTTCAAGGGCATGAGCGTGCTCGACAACATCATGTCGGGGCGCAATCTGAAGATCCGGAGCAACCTGCTGCTGCAGGCGCTGCGCATCGGCCCGGCCGAACGGGAGGAGATCCGCCACCGCGAATATGTGGAGCGCATCATCGACTTCCTGGAAATCCAGGCGCACCGCAAGACACCGGTCGGCCAGCTGCCCTACGGCCTGCAAAAGCGCGTCGACCTCGGGCGCGCCCTGGCGATGGAGCCGCAGGTGCTGCTGCTGGACGAGCCGATGGCCGGCATGAACGTGGAGGAGAAGCAGGACATGTGCCGCTTCATTCTCGACATCAACGACGAGTTCGGTACCACGGTGGTTCTGATCGAGCACGACATGGGCGTGGTGATGGACATCTCCGACCGCGTCGTGGTGCTCGACTACGGCAAGAAGATCGGGGACGGCACCCCGGACGAAGTGCGCAACAACCCCGAGGTGATCAGCGCCTACCTCGGCACGTCTCACTGAAGGACAGGACATGGCATTTTTTCTTGAGACCCTGCTCGGCGGCCTGATGGCTGGCATGCTGTATTCGCTGGTGGCGCTCGGTTTTGTGCTGATTTTCAAGGCGTCGGGCGTGTTCAACTTCGCCCAGGGCGCCATGGTGCTGTTTGCCGCGCTGACGATGGCCCGCTTTGCCGAGTGGTTCCCGATGTGGACCGGCATTGACAATCAGCTGGTCGCCAACATGGTGGCTTTCGTGATGGCCGGCGTGGTGATGTTCGTCGTGGCCTGGCTGATCGAGTTCCTCGTGCTGCGCCACCTCGTCAACCAGGAGGGCGCCACGCTGCTGATGGCTACGCTGGGCATCACCTATTTTCTCGAAGGCCTGGGCCAGACCATTTTCGGCAGCGATATCTACAAGATCGATGTCGGCATGCCCAAGGAGCCGGTGTTTGTGCTGGAGTCGGTGTTCGAGGGGGGCGTTCTTGTCAATCAGGAAGACGTGATTGCCGCCGTGATTGCGGCCGCCCTGGTCGCCTTGCTGAGCGTGTTCTTCCAGAAGACGGTGACGGGCCGGGCCTTGCGTGCGGTGGCGGACGACCACCAGGCGGCACAAAGCATCGGTATTCCGCTCAACCGCATCTGGGTGATCGTCTGGTGCGTCGCCGGCGTGGTGGCGCTGGTGGCGGGGATGATCTGGGGCTCCAAGCTCGGCGTGCAGTTTTCGCTGGCGACCGTCGCGTTGCGCGCGCTGCCGGTCGTGATCCTCGGGGGGCTGACGTCCGTTCCGGGCGCCATCATCGGCGGCCTGGTCATCGGCGTCGGCGAGAAGCTGTCCGAGGTGTTTCTCGGCCCGTATGTCGGCGGCGGTATCGAGATCTGGTTCGCCTATGTGCTGGCCCTGGTGTTCCTGCTGTTCCGGCCGCAAGGGCTGTTTGGCGAAAAGATCATCGACCGGGTATGAAATACACGGGCGATGATCTTTCAGTGCAGGCTAACTTGCGCAGCAAGTTAAGCGAAGCGTGCCAAAACTAAAAGATCATTGAGAGTCAACTATGTTCTACAGAGAAAACGGCCAGTTCAAAACCTCCTACAAGGCGGATCAGCAGATCTTCCCGATTGCGCAGGACCGCTGGATCATCATGGCGCTCGTCGTGTTCGCCTTTGCCGGGGTGCCGCTGCTGGCCAGCGATTACATGTTTCGCGCCATCCTGATTCCCTTCCTAATTTTTTCGCTGGCGGCGGTCGGGGTCAACATTCTGGTGGGTTATTGCGGCCAGATCTCGCTGGGTTCGGGCGCCTTCATGGCCGTGGGGGCCTACGGCGCCTACAACGCTTTTGTCCGCATTCCGGACATGCCGCTGATCCCGGCGCTGATCGTGGGCGGGTTGTGCGCCACGGCCTTCGGCATCCTGTTCGGCTTGCCCAGCCTGCGTGTCAAGGGGCTCTACTTGGCGGTTGCCACGCTGGCGGCGCAGTTCTTCAGCGACTGGATGTTCCTGCGCATCAAGTGGTTCACCAACGATTCGCCTTCCGGTTCGGTGTCGGTGTCCAACCTGCAGGTGTTCGGCCAGGAAGTTGAAAGCCCGCTGTCCAAGTACCTGTTCTGCCTGGGCATTCTGGTGGTGGTCGCCTTGCTGGCGAAGAACCTGGTGCGCGGCGCCATCGGCCGCGAGTGGATGGCCATTCGCGACATGGACGTGGCAGCGGCGGTGATCGGTATCCGCCCCATGTACGCCAAGCTCAGTGCGTTCGCGGTCAGTTCGTTCATCGTCGGTGTGGCAGGGGCGCTGTGGGGCTTTGTCTATCTGGGTTCGTGGGAGCCGGCTGCTTTCTCGGTCGATCAGTCCTTCAAGCTGCTGTTCATGGTCATCATCGGCGGCATGGGCTCCATCATGGGCAGTTTCTTCGGGGCCGCCTTCATCGTGATCCTGCCCATTGCGCTGAACCAGTTGCTGCCGCTGATCGGTGAATCGGTCGGGCTGGAGATCTCCACTGCCGGCATTTCACATGCGGAACTGATGATTTTCGGCGCCCTGATCGTGTGGTTCCTGATCGTGGAGCCGCATGGTCTGGCCAAGTTGTGGTCGATTGGCAAACAGAAGTTGCGGTTGTGGCCGTTCCCGCATTGAGGTTTAGTTTTTTTACCCACCGGCACATTCCGTGCCATCACACCAGGAGACGTTATGAAACTACGCAATCTCGCTTTGGCTGCCTGCATGACTGCCGTGGGGATCACGGCTTTCGCCCAGGCCAAGGAACAGTTCTTTCCCGTGCTGCCTTACCGCACCGGTCCGTACGCGCCCAACGGTGTGCCATGGGCCAACGGCTACGTGGACTACCTCAAGCTGGTCAATGCCCGCGGCGGCATCAATGGTGTGAAGATCATTTTTGAAGAATGCGAGACCGGCTACGACACCGCCCGTGGTGTGGAGTGCTATGAGCGGCTCAAGGGCAAGCATGGCGGCGCCACCCTGTTCCAGCCGCTGTCCACCGGCATCACGTTTGCCCTGACCGAAAAAGCGCCTGGTGACAAGATTCCGCTGATCACCGCCGGTTATGGCCGCAGCGAAAGCCAGGATGGCACCGTGTTCAAGTGGAACTTCCCCCTGGCCGGCACCTACTGGCTGGCTGCTGACGCGCTGATCCAGCACATTGGCAAGAAGGAAGGCGGCCTGGACAAGCTCAAGGGCAAGAAGATCGCACTGGTCTACCACGACAGCCCCTACGGCAAAGAGCCCATCGCGCTGCTGCAGGAGCGCAGCAAGATGCTGGGCTTTGATCTGCAACTGCTGCCGGTGACCGCGCCCGGCGTGGAGCAGAAGGCGACCTGGCTGCAGGTTCGCCAGAGCCATCCGAACTATGTGCTGCTGTGGGGCTGGGGTGTGATGAACTCCACCGCGCTCAAGGAGGCGCAGGCAACCGGTTACCCGCGCGACAAGATGTATGGCGTGTGGTGGTCCGGGGCCGAGCCCGATGTCAAGGACGTCGGCGAAGGTGCCAAAGGCTATAACGCCGTCACCATGCAGCACGGCGCCGAGCCGAACTCCCAGGTGGTCAAGGACATCCTGGCCCAGGTGCATGGCAAGGGCCATGGCACGGGCCCGAAGGAAGAAGTCGGCCAGGTGCTGTACATGCGCGGCGCCATGAGCGCGATGCTGGGCGTCGAGGGCGTGCGCCGGGCGCAGGAGCGTTATGGCAAAGGCAAGGTGATGACGGGCGAGCAGACCCGCTGGGGCCTGGAGAACCTGGCGCTGGACCAGAAGAAGCTGGACGCCCTGGGCTTTGCCGGCGTGATGCGCCCGGTCAGTACCTCCTGCGTTGACCACATGGGTTCCAACTGGGCCCGGGTGCACACCTGGGACGGCAAGAAGTGGAACTTCAGTTCGGACTGGCTGCAGGCCGACGAGATGATCCTCAAGCCGCTGGTGAAGTCCACCGCCGCCAAGTACGCGGCCGACAAGAAGATCGCACCGCGTACCCCTGCAGACTGCCAAAGCTGACGCTTGAGTCGTCCGTTGGGGCGTGGCGGGCCGCTGTCAGGCGGCCCTCTCCCAACCTCTTCCTCCGCGAAGGAGGGGTGGCGGCTCTCGCGAGCCGCCAATCGACAGGGCTGCTGACGCAGGTCTGTCGATTGGTCACAGGAAGAAGCTATGGACACAAAAAACATCGTTCTGAACGTCAACGGCATCGAGGTCATCTACAACCACGTCATCCTGGTGCTCAAGGGTGTTTCGCTGCAGGTGCCCGAAGGCGGCATCGTGGCTCTTCTGGGTGGCAACGGCGCGGGCAAGACCACCACGCTGCGCGCCATCTCCAACCTGCTCAAAGGCGAGCGGGGCGAAGTCACCAAGGGCTCGATCGAGTTGCGCGGCGAGCGCATCGAGAACCTGTCGCCCGCCGATCTGGTGCAGCGCGGCGTGGTGCAGGTGATGGAGGGACGCCATTGCTTTGCGCACCTGACCATCGAGGAAAACCTGCTGACCGGCGCCTACACGCGCAAGAGCAAGGCCGAGGTGGCGGCCAATCTGGAGAAGGTCTACAACTATTTCCCGCGCCTGAAGACACGCCGCGCTTCCCAGGCGGCCTATACCTCGGGTGGTGAGCAGCAGATGTGTGCCATCGGTCGCGCGCTCATGGCCAACCCCAGCATGGTGCTGCTCGACGAGCCGTCCATGGGGCTGGCGCCGCAGATCGTGGAAGAGGTATTCGAGATCGTGAAAGACCTGAACCAGAAGGAAAAGGTCACCTTCCTGCTGGCCGAGCAGAACACCAACATGGCGCTCAAGTATGCCGACTACGGCTACATCATGGAGTCGGGCCGCATCGTGATGGATGGTGCCGCCGGTGACCTCGCCAGCAACGAGGACGTGAAGGAGTTCTACCTCGGTGTGGGCGGTGGCGAACGCAAGAGCTTCCGCGATGTGAAGAGCTACAAGCGACGCAAGCGCTGGCTGGCGTGAAGGGAACGAGATGAGCCATTTTTACGACACGCTGGAGAACCGCGATCCGCTGGCGCGCGAGGCGGCCCTGATGGCCGCCTTGCCGGCGCAGGTGGCGCATGCCAAGCAGTCCGCTGCAGCGTTTTCCGCCATCCTGCGGGATGTCGATCCGATGGCTGTCGCCAGCCGGACCGCACTGGCCAGTCTGCCGGTGACGCGCAAGTACGAGTTGCTGGAGCGGCAGCAAGCGGCGCGTTCCGGCGGTGGCAGTGTCTTTGGAGGTTTCAGTGCCGTCGACTTCGGCGCCGCCATGCCGCGGGTCTTCGCCAGCCCTGGCCCGATCTACGAGCCTGAAGGGACGGCCCGTGACTATTGGCGCATGGCGCGAGCCATCTTCGCGGCAGGGTTCCGGCCGGGTGAGCTGATCCACAACTGCTTCAGCTACCACTTCGTGCCGGCCGGCTCAATGATGGAAACCGGCGCCCATGCGCTGGGTTGTACAGTGTTTCCCGGCGGCACCGGCCAGACCGAGCAGCAGGTGCAGGCCATGGCCGAACTTCAGCCCGCCGGTTACATCGGCACCCCTAGCTTTCTCAAGATCATCGTGGAGAAGGCGGCCGAGATGGGGGTGGCCCTGTCGAGCGTGAAGAAGGCCATGTTTGGCGGTGAAGCCTTTCCGCCCAGCCTGCGCGACTGGTTTGCCGCGCACGGCATCGCCGGCTACCAGTGCTACGCCACGGCCGACCTGGGGCTGATTGCCTATGAAACGTCGGCGCGCGAGGGTCTGGTGCTGGATGAGGGGGTGATCGTCGAGATCGTGCGCCCCGGCACCGGCGAGCCGGTGCCTGAAGGCGAGGTGGGCGAGCTGGTGGTGACCTCGCTCAACCCGGCATACCCGCTGATCCGTTTCGGTACCGGCGATCTCTCGGCCATCCTGCCCGGGGCTTGCCCGACCGGCCGCACCAACACCCGCATCCGCGGCTGGATGGGGCGCGCCGACCAGACCACCAAGGTGCGCGGCATGTTCGTGCACCCGGGCCAGGTAGCGGAGATCGTCAAGCGCTTTGCCGAAGTGGGGCGGGCGCGGCTGGTGGTGACGGGCGAAATGGCCAACGACGCCATGACGTTGAAAGTGGAGACGGCCTGTAGCGGTCCGGACGGCCTGGCCGATCGGATCGGCCAGGCCATTCGGGATGTGACCAAGCTGCGCGGCGAAGTGGAGCTGGTGCTGCCGGGCAGTCTGCCGAATGATGGCAAGGTGATTGAAGACGCACGCAGCTATAAATAGCTGGGTCTACGTAGTTCCCACGGACGGGACGGTCGGCGGGCGAATTAAACTTTTGCCATTCTTTGAAGGAGCACTCATGAAACGCTTGCTGATTCTTGTGGCCGCCGCGGCGGCATTGACGGTTAACGCACAAACCGCCTTCCCCGGCGCCAAGCCCATCACCATCGTGGTGCCGTTTGCCGCCGGTGGCCCGACGGATCGTGTTGCACGCGACCTGGCCGAAGCCATGCGCAAGCCGCTGGGCGGTGTGAGTATTCTGGTGGACAACGCGGCCGGTGCCGGGGGCACCATCGGGGCCAACAAGGTGGCCAAGGCCAGCCCGGACGGCCATACGGTGTTCCTGCACCACATCGGCATGGCGACCAGCCCGGCGCTCTACCGCAAACTGCCTTACTCGGTCGAGAACGACTTCGAATACCTGGGCATGGTCAATGAGGTCCCGATGACCCTGATCGGCCGGCCCACCCTGCCAGCCAACAATTACAAGGAACTGGCCAGCTGGATCAATGCCAACAAGGGCAAGATCAACCTCGGCAATGCCGGCCTGGGCGCTGCCTCGCACCTGTGCGGCCTGATGTTCCAGAACGCCCTGGGCATTGACATGACCACGGTGCCCTACAAGGGCACGGCGCCTGCCATCACCGACCTGATCGGCGGCCAGATTGATCTGCTGTGCGACCAGACCACCAACACCACGTCCCAGATCGAGGGCAAGAAGGTGAAGGCCTTTGCCGTGACCACGGCCAAGCGCCTCACCACGCCGGCGCTCAAGGATCTTCCGACGCTGCAGGAATCGGGCCTGAAGGGCTTTGATGTCAGCATCTGGCACGGTCTGTATGCGCCCAAGGGCACACCGGCCGACGTGCTGGCCAAACTCAACACCGCGCTCAAGGCAGCACTGAAGGACCCCGAGTTCATCAAGAAGCAGGAGGGCCTGGGGGCCGTGGTGGTGACCGACAAGCGCGTCGAGCCGGCCGAGCACAAGAAGTTCGTGGCGGCTGAAATCGCCAAGTGGGGCCCCGTCATCAAGGCGGCCGGCGTCTACGCCGATTGACCCGCGTCAACCCCGCAGCGAAAGCCACCTTCGGGTGGCTTTTTTCATGGTCCCACTGGAGACAAACCCTAGGACACAAGAAGAGCCAAGCTGTCTACACTGGAAGGCGAAAACCAATTGGAGATGTGTATGCCTGCACTGGATTGTTTCAAGAAAAATCGCCGTCTTTCCCTCTTGCTGATTGCGGGGGCTGCTCACTTTTTTATGGCAACTTCGAGCCTGGCGCAAAGCGGCTGGCCGAACAAGCCGGTGCGCATCGTGGTGCCTTTCGCCCCTGGCGGGACCACCGACATCCTGGCGCGCGCCGTGGCGCCGGAACTCTCCAAAGCCTTTGGCCAGCAGTTCGTGGTGGACAACCGGGCCGGAGCCGGCGGCAATGTGGGTGCGGATATCGTGGCCAAATCGCCCGCTGACGGCTACACCCTGCTCATGGGGACGGTGGGTACGCACGGCATCAACAAGGCGCTGTATGCCAAGCTGCCTTACGACCCGCAAAAGGATTTTGCGCCGATCACGCTGGTGGCCGGTGTGCCCAATGTGATGGTGATGAATGCCGAGAAGGCCAAGAACCTGGGCATCAACAGCGTGGCGGATTTCATCAAGTACGCCCGTGCCAATCCGGGCAAGCTCAACATGGCGTCCAGCGGCAACGGCACCTCGATCCACCTGGCGGGCGAGCTGTTCAAGTCCATGACCAGCATTTTCATGACGCACATTCCCTACCGCGGCTCCGGCCCGGCCTTGCTGGACATGGTGGCCGGCAATATGGACGTGATGTTCGACAACCTGCCCTCCAGCATGGCGCAGATCAAGGCCGGCAAGCTCAAGGCGCTGGCGGTGACCAGCGCCCAGCGCTCGGCGGCGATGCCGGATATCCCGACGATCGAGGAGGCGGGCAAGCTCAAAGGCTTCGAGGCCAGCAGCTGGTTCGGCCTGCTGGCGCCGGCCGGTACGCCGCCGGATATCGTCAACCGCATTCAGCACGAAACCGCCAAGGCGCTCAACAGCCCGGCGATCAAGGAGAAGCTGCTGGCGCAAGGGGCCATTCCCAGCGGCAACACGCCAGCCGAGTTCGCCCGCTTGATCGACGCCGAACACAAGAAGTGGGCCCAGGTGGTGAAGAACTCGGGCGCGAAAGTAGATTGATCGAGTTGCACCCCTGAGCGGCTGACGCCGCTTCCCCTCAAGGGGACAACACCAGTGGCCCGGCAAAGCCGGTTCCACGGCGTTTCCCGATGGGCTTTCTATGGTGCGCGGGATCCGTTTCAGTCTAGCGCGCGCCCCTAAGGCCAGGAACGCCGCGGAACCGGCTGCGCCGGGCCGCTGGCGTTGCCCCCTGCAAGGGGGGTGGCGGAGCGACACGCAGTGCGCGCAGCCTGGGGGTGCGCCAATTCAGACGCCCCAGACGATTTCCTTGCCGGCTTGTTGGCAGCGGCGCAGCATCTCGATGAAGGGGGTGGCGCGCTGGCGCAGTGTGACGCCTTCGA
Source organism: Curvibacter sp. GWA2_64_110 (assembly GCA_001797315.1). Lineage (GTDB taxonomy): Bacteria > Pseudomonadota > Gammaproteobacteria > Burkholderiales > Burkholderiaceae_C > Hylemonella. Next base: position 42,615 of record MGPC01000014.1, on the reverse strand, counting down.
GCGGCGGCAGCTCTTCGCCGCGCGCCGCGGCCTCTTCCTCTGCCGCGCGGCGCTCGGCTTCTTCGCGGGTGACGGCCGTTTCCAGGGCGGCGATGGCCGCTGGCATCTGCTCTGGCAGCAGAATGCCCTGGCGAGCATCGATGTCCTTGCCGATGAGACCCAGCACGCGACGACCGTGGGGCTCGAGCATGATCAGATCAGCCGCCGCCGGCGATTTGAACTTGTAGAGCATGAATGCGGTGTCAGCTCAGCGATTCGATCAGGTCGATGTAGAGCTGCATGGCCTCATCGGCCGATTTGCCCTTGAGGCCGTTCCAGGCGTCCCATTTGGCGCGACCGACGAAGTCGGAAAAGCCCGGGCGCTCGCCCTCGACGTCGCCGGCGGTGGCCTGCTTGTACAGCGCATAGATCTTCAGCAGGGTGGGATTGTCCGGGCGCTCGCTCAGGTTCTTGGAGTTGGCGACAGCGGCTTCGAAACGGGTTTGCAGGTCACTCATGATGCGTACGGCAAAAGTTAGGGAGAGGTCGTAGTGTAAGCATCCCGCAGCCCCATCAGATGGGCACGTTGGGGCGGTGCCAGATAGGGGGCGAGCAGGCCGAGCGCATGCTGTGCGCCGCGCAGCAAGGCCGCCTGGCCATGTTCGGGCTCCAGCGCATGGCGTGGATCGCGCACGTACTCGAAGCTCAGCCAGTAGGTCAGCACCACCAGCAGGCAGTTGGCGGCGATGGGCAGTTCGCGTGCGTCGATGTCGAGCACGGCGGCCTGGCGCAGGTTCTCCAGCATGGCACGCAAGGCGCGGGTCTGGTCTGCCATGCCGATCTGAATGCGCTCCTCCAGTTGACGGTTGCGGCTGAGCAGATGGTTGAGGTCGTGATAGAGGAAGCGGTACTGCCAGACCAGTTCGAACAGGCTGTGCATGAAGAACCAGGCATCTTCCACGTCCTGTACGCCACCGCCCGCCGGCAGCAGTTCGGCCAAGGCCTGTTCGTACTGCGCGAACAAGGCGCCGACCAGCTGGTCCTTGGTCGGGTAGTGGTAGTAGAGGTTGCCCGGGCTGATGCCCAGTTCGCTGGCAATCAGTGCGGTCGATGCGTGGGGCTCGCCGAAGCGGTTGAACAGCGCCAACGCTGTTTCCAGAATGCGCTGCGCCGTACGCCGGGGCGCCTTCTTCGCCATCTCAAGAGGTCTTGCGTGCGGTCGGGCGTTTGCGTGCCGGCGTTTTCTTGGCGGCTGCCGATCGGGCCGAGCGGGGTGACGCTGCCTTTTCGAGCGCCGCCAGGCGTGCTGCCAGGGCATCCACCTCCCTTGCCGTGGGGACACCCAGGCCCTTGAGGGCGCGGGCGACCCGGTCCTCGAAAATGGACTCCAGCTTGTCCCATTGGCCGGTCGCACGGGCGCCGATTTCACTGGCCATGCTGTTCATTTTCTGCGTCGCCGTGCTCACTTTTTCCTCGGCGGCAGCCTGCGTCTTGCGCTGTATCGTCAAGCCCTCCTGCACCAGGGCCTCGAATACCTTGCCGCCTTCGTGCTGGGCCTTGCTGAAGGCGGCCAGGCCGGCCAGCCAGATCTCATGGGCTGAATCCTTGATGGCATTCGGTAAAGGTGTTGCGCTGCGAGCGGGCTTGGCGGATTTCTTGACCATGGGGTGCTCCTTGGTGCGGTGGCGGGTAAACGGACTTTACCCCTGGCATGGAGGCTTGGATAGAGGGGGAAAGGCGTGGAATAATTCGACAGGTAACACGGGTGGCCAGGGGCCCCCTTTTTTGACAGGGAATCTCATGATCCTCGTGACGGGCGGGGCCGGTTTCATCGGCGCCAATTTTGTTTTGGATTGGCTGGCGCAATCGGACGAGCCGGTGCTGAATCTGGACAAGCTCACTTATGCCGGCAATCTGGAAAACCTGGCTTCCCTGCAGGGCGACACGCGTCATGTCTTCGTGCGCGGCGATATCGGCGATACGGCGCTGGTGGAGCGGCTGCTGAGCGAGCACCGGCCGCGCGCGGTGCTGAACTTCGCAGCCGAGTCGCATGTGGACCGTTCCATCCACGGTCCGGAGGACTTTATCCAGACCAATATCGTGGGTACTTTTCGCCTGCTGGAGGCGGTGCGGGCCTACTGGAATGGGTTGGACGATGAGGCCAAGGCCGCTTTCCGCTTTCTGCACGTCTCCACCGACGAGGTCTACGGTTCGCTCAAGTCCGGCGAGCCGGCTTTCACGGAGCTGCACCGGTATGAGCCCAACAGCCCCTATTCGGCCAGCAAGGCGGCGAGCGACCACCTGGTGCGCGCCTACCACCACACCTACGGGCTGCCGGTGCTCACCACCAACTGTTCCAACAACTACGGCCCCTACCATTTCCCGGAAAAGCTGATTCCGCTGATGATCGTCAATGCCTTGGGGGGCAAGGCGCTGCCCATCTATGGCGATGGCCAGCAGATCCGCGACTGGCTGTATGTGAAAGATCATTGCAGTGCCATTCGCCGGGTGCTGGAAGCGGGCCGCTTGGGCGAGGTCTACAACGTGGGCGGCTGGAACGAGAAGCCGAACATCGAAATCGTCGACACGGTCTGCGCCCTGCTCGATGAACTGCGGCCGAGGACGGATGGCCAGTCCTACCGCGAACAGATCACTTTTGTGAAAGACCGGCCCGGCCACGACCGTCGTTACGCCATCGATGCGCACAAGCTGGAGCGCGAACTGGGCTGGAAGCCTGCGGAAACCTTCGACACCGGGATTCGCAAGACCGTTCAGTGGTATCTCGACAACCAGGCATGGGTCGCCGGCGTCACCAGTGGCAGCTATCGCCAGTGGGTAGAGACGCACTACGCCTGAGATCGACATGAAAATCCTCCTTCTGGGCAAGAGCGGCCAGGTCGGCTGGGAACTGCAGCGCGCCTTGAGCGTGCTGGGCGAGGTGGTGGCGCTGGACCGTCACGGCGCCGAAGGTTTGTGCGGCGATCTGAGTGATTTGCCGGGTTTGGCGCAAACCGTGCGGCGTGTGCAACCCCAGGTCATCGTCAATGCCGCAGCGCACACAGCGGTGGACAAGGCCGAGAGCGAGCCGGAGATGGCGCGCACCCTGAATGCGCTGGCACCCGGTGTGCTGGCGCGCGAAGCACAGCAGCTCGGAGCCTGGTTGGTGCACTACAGCACCGACTATGTGTTCGATGGCAGTGGCAGCCGGCCGTGGCGAGAGACCGATCGGCCGAACCCGCTGAGCGTGTATGGCCAGACCAAGCTGGAGGGGGAACAGCAGATCCTGGCCAGTGCCTGTCGGCATCTTATTTTCCGTACCAGCTGGATCTATGCCGCACGCGGTGGAAATTTTGCCAAGACCATGCTGCGCCTGGCCCGCGAGCGCGAGCAGCTGTCGGTGATCGATGACCAGATCGGAGCGCCGACGGGAGCCGACCTGCTGGCCGATGTCACGGCCCATGCCCTGCGACAGATACTGCCGCCGGTTGGACATAACTACCTGGTTCAACCCGGGATCTACCACTTGGCCGCAGGTGGTGAAACCTCCTGGCACGGTTATGCTTGCTTTGTGCTGGACGCCGCCCGCAAGGCGGGGCAGGATTTACGGGTGGGGTCGGACAAAGTGTTGCCGATTCCAGGCTCGGCCTATCCCACGCCAGCGCGTCGGCCGAACAACTCGCGGCTTGACACCGGCAAGTTGTGCGCGACCTTTGGTTTAAGCTTGCCCGACTGGCGGCAGGGCGTGGCGCGCATGCTGACAGAAATCCTCTGAACTTTCATACCATGACACAACGCAAAGGCATCATCCTCGCTGGCGGCTCCGGTACGCGCCTGCACCCAGCCACGCTGGCCATGAGCAAGCAACTGCTGCCGGTGTACGACAAGCCCATGATCTACTACCCGCTGAGCACCCTGATGCTGGCGGGCATGCGCGACATCCTGATCATCAGCACGCCGCAGGATACGCCGCGTTTCCAGCAGTTGCTGGGTGACGGCAGTCAGTGGGGAGTGAACCTGCAATACGCCGTGCAACCCTCCCCGGACGGTCTGGCGCAAGCGTTCATCATCGGCGAAAAATTTGTCGGTAACAGCACCAGCGCGCTGGTGCTCGGTGACAATATTTTTCATGGCCATGATTTCCAGGGCTTGCTGGCCGAGGCGGATGCAAGAACCCAGGGCGCCACGGTGTTTGCCTACCATGTGCAGGACCCCGAGCGCTACGGCGTGGTGGCCTTTGATGCGCAGGGCAAGGCCAGCAGCATCGAGGAAAAGCCCGTCCAGCCCAAGAGCAACTACGCTGTCACCGGCCTGTATTTTTACGACAACCAGGTGGTGGACATTGCCAAGTCGGTCAAGCCGAGTGCCCGCGGCGAGCTGGAGATCACCGCCGTCAACCAACGGTACCTGGAGCTGGGCGAACTCAGCGTGCAGATCATGAAACGTGGGTATGCCTGGCTGGATACCGGGACGCATGAGAGTCTACTGGAGGCCAGCCAGTTCATTGCGACCCTGGAGCACCGCCAGGGTCTGAAAATCGCGTGCCCGGAGGAGGTTGCCTGGCGCAATGGCTGGGTCACCAGTGAGCAGTTGCAGAAACTGGCGCAGCCGCTGGCCAAGAACGGGTATGGCCAATACCTGCTGCATCTGCTGACGGACAGGGTCGTGGTTTAAGAGCAAGGGACTACCTGTGAACGTTATTTCGACAGCCATCCCGGACGTCCTCATCATCGAGCCCAAGGTGTTCGGCGATGCGCGTGGATTTTTTTTCGAGAGCTTCAATCAGCGCGCCTTCAACCAGGCCGCAGGGCAGGAGGTCGAGTTCGTGCAGGACAATCACAGCCGCTCTGGCCGTGGCGTGCTGCGCGGGTTGCACTACCAGATCCGCCAGCCGCAGGGCAAGCTGGTCCGCGTGGTGCGCGGGGCCGTCTTCGACGTGGCGGTGGATGTGCGCAAATCATCTCCCACTTTCGGTCGCTGGGTCGGGGTGGCGCTGACGGAAGACAACCACCGCCAGTTGTGGGTGCCGCCCGGGTTTGCGCATGGTTTTGTCGTTACAAGCGAGTCGGCCGACTTTCTTTACAAAACCACGGACTACTATGCACCGGAGCATGAGCGCTGTATCGTCTGGAACGACGAGACGATCGGTATCGAGTGGCCGCTGGATGCCGCACCTCAGCTTTCGGCCAAGGACCAAATGGGGCAGCCGTTGGCTACCGCTGAGGTGTTTGCGTGAATCACGTCTCGCTTCCTGCGGTCCATCCCGTCATTCTCTGTGGCGGAAGCGGTACCCGTCTCTGGCCGTTGTCACGCAAGGCATTTCCCAAGCAGTTCATCCCTTTGTTGGGAGACAAGTCGCTGTTGCAGCTCACGTTGGAGCGCGTGGCGCCACTGGCAAAGGAGGCTGGTATCACTTGTGTGGCGGCGGAGGAGCACCGTTTCCTGGTGGCCGATGTGGCTGCACAGGCGGACCTGCAGGTTCGCCAGATCCTTGAGCCGCAGGCGCGGAACACGGCCGCAGCCATGGCGCTGGCCGCGTTGGTGGCGCCGGCGGATGCGTTGTTGCTCTTTTGTCCGGCTGACCACCATATTCCTGATGAGGCGGCATTTGCCGACATGGTGCGGCAAGCGGTTCCGTCCGCATTGGCCGGCCATCTGGTGACTTTCGGTGTCCTGCCCAGTTTCCCGAGCACGGCGTACGGCTACATTCAGAAAGGTGAGCCGGCACGGGAAGGTGGCTACCGGGTCGAGCGCTTCGTGGAGAAACCCGCGCAGGACAAGGCGGTGGAGTTTCTGGCCAGTGGGCAGTATTTGTGGAATGCAGGGATTTTCATGGGGCAGGCCCAGGCTTGGCTCGATGCCTTGCAGGTGCACGCACCCGACATCCTGGATGCCTGCCGCCTGTCCATGCGACAGCCCCAGTACGACGGTCATTTCATCCGACCGGATGCACAGGCATTTGCCGGCTGCCGCAGCCAATCGATTGACTATGCCGTGATGGAGCGGGCCGCCAACGTTTGCGTATTTCCTTTTGCCGGCATCTGGAGCGATGTGGGCAGTTGGAATGCCGTTGCCGCGCTGGCCGAATCGGATGCTTCGGGCAACCGCAGCGGCGGAGAGGTCCAGTACGCCCACCATCTGAATGCACGCGATACCTATATCCATGCGGCAGGCAAACGTCCAGTGGTCGTGCTTGGAACAAGCAGGTTGTTGGTCATTGATACGCCGGATGCACTGCTGGTGGCGGATGTGGCGCATGCCGAAGCGGTGAAGGAGGTGGTGGCCAAGCTGGAGGCGCTGGATGCCTCGCAGGCCGTGCAGCACCGCCGCGTGGCGCGTCCCTGGGGGTGGTACGACAGCGTCGATCTGGGGGCGCGCCATCAGGTCAAGCGCATCACCGTCAAACCGGGAGCTTCCCTGTCGTTGCAGATGCATCACCATCGCGCCGAACACTGGGTGGTGGTCAGCGGAATGGCAGAAGTGACGAATGGGGACAAGGTCATGGTGCTGGCCGAGAACCAGAGTACCTATATCCCTCAGGGGCAGGTACATCGTCTGTCCAATCCGGGCAAGGTGCCACTCGAAATCGTCGAAGTGCAAAGCGGAAACTATCTCGGGGAGGATGACATTGTTCGGTTTGAAGATAGCTACGGTAGAAGCTGATGACTGCGGCAAGGCGTCTGTACCGTCGCTTTCTTCGCGAACTCGGCTCTTGAGGAGTTAGGGTGAAGTCCATTTGCTTTGTCGCAACGAGCCCTTTCGCCGTCAACGCCTTTTTGCTTGGGCATCTCCAACTGCTCTCGCAGTATTTTCAGGTGACGCTTTGCGTCAATAAAAACGAATACCCTTTGTCTCGAAGCATCGATGAGCGAGTTCATGTGCTTCATGTCCCGATCGAAAGAAAAATATCCCCCTTTCATGATTTCTTGGCATTGCTACGACTGATTTCGATCTTTCGCGAATCCGATTTTGACGTCATACACAGCATTACTCCTAAAGGGGGGGCGCTAGCGATGCTGGCGGGTTTTTTATGCCGCGTTCCGAATCGGATTCATACTTTCACGGGTCAGGTGTGGGTGACTCGATCCGGTGTCATTAGGAGTTTGCTGAAATTTATTGATCGTCTCATCGTCGGCTGGGCCACCACGGTTTTTTCCGACAGCGCTTCGCAAAGCAGGTTTCTTGAGAGGGAGTTGGGTCTGGCGGCTGGCCGGGTTGGGATGTTGGGTGATGGTTCGATTGCCGGAGTGGATGTCGAACGATTCCGCCCCAACGAGGAGCGGCGCAGGAACATCCGCCAACGATTGAACGTTGGGCATGATGCATTCGTGTTTTTGTTCGTTGGGCGCATTGCGCGAGACAAGGGCGTATTTGATTTGGTGAAAGCCTTTCGACAGCTCAGTCGAAGTCGTGCCGGCCTTTCCTTGTGGATGGTCGGGCCGGATGAGGAAAAACTGGTGACAGAGCTCCAGTCCTTGGCGGGAGAGGCCGGCGCATCTATTCGCTGGGTCGGGCCATCAACCGAACCGGAGGCATACATGGCGGGAGCCGATTTGCTCGTGCTCCCCAGCTACCGAGAGGGCTTTGGACTGGTGGTGGTGGAGGCGGCCGGATGCGGGCTTCCAACGCTGGCATACGAAATCGATGGGGTCGTGGATGCTGTTGAGAGCAACGCCACTGGCGTGCTGGTTCCGCTTCGAGATGTTGATGCGCTGACTCGGCAAATGGAATTCATGGCAGGCCATTCCGACTACGTCAAAAGACTGGGCCTTACCGCCCGGCAGCGGGTCGTCGAGAAATTCACGGCGACAGCAGTCGGTAACGCTTGGCTGAGTTTCTACAATCAATTTATATGAGTCGTGTGTGTCGGGGAATTTCATGAGTAAGCGGCTATTTGATTTGTTGCTGGCGGTGGCTCTGATCCCGCTTATGGCCATCCCAGCCGGATTGATTGCCCTGTTGATTCGTGTGTCATCGCATGGTCCTGCCTTGTACTGGAGCGATAGAGTCGGTCGGTGCAATCGGATTTTCAGCATGCCCAAATTTCGCAGCATGCGCACGAATACGCCGGCAATGGCGACGCACCTGCTGGCTGACCCTGCGGCATACTTGACGCCTGTCGGGTCTTTCCTCCGGAAAACGAGTCTGGATGAGCTGCCGCAGCTTTGGAGTATTTTCAAGGGCGATATGAGTTTTGTCGGTCCGCGGCCGGCCTTGTTCAATCAAGATGATTTGATTGCTTTGCGGACGGCGCAAGGCGTGCATGAATTGGTCCCGGGCCTCACGGGGTGGGCGCAGGTCAACGGCCGTGACGAGCTGTCGATTGCGGAGAAGGTTAAGTTGGACGTGGAGTACCTGCACCGTCAGTCTTTCTGGTTCGATCTCCGGATCCTCTGGCTGACCTTGATGAAGGTTCTTCGCCGAGATGGTGTTTCCCATTGATTCGAAGGTGTGTCAATGCCTCTGCTACTGAGTAGTGCCGCCTTACCCATACTGGCCCTGCCTCGTTTTGCCAAGCGACTGGTCGTGCTGGCTGTGGATGCCAGTCTGTGTGTGCTGACGGTCTGGCTGGCTTTCTATTTGCGTTTGGGCGAGTTCGTTGCCTTGTCCGGCCCCGCCTTATGGGCGGCGCTTGTCTCAATGGCTTTTGCCTTGCCGATCTTTCTTATTTCTGGCCTCTACCGCGCGATTTTTCGCTATTCGGGCTGGCCCGCCCTTCTGACCGTCACAAAAGCCACGGCGGTCTATGGCTTGCTGTTTGCAGCCGTTTTCACTGCCGTCGGTGTCCAGGGTGTCCCCCGGACCATCGGGTTGATCCAGCCGATGCTGCTGCTCTTGGCCGTCGGCGCATCGCGGGCGCTGGCGCGGTTCTGGCTGGGTGGTTTGTATCAGAGTCAACTCAAGCTGGCGGCTCTTCCCAAGGTGCTGATCTACGGTGCGGGGACTGCGGGGCGGCAGCTTGCTGCCGCGATGGCCAACAGCCTGGAAATGCGGGTGGTGGGTTTTCTGGACGATGACGACCGCTTGCACGGACACGTCTTGAATGGCCTGCCGATTTACAGTCCCGTCGATCTGCCGGGCTTGGTGGTGTCGCTCAAGGTCAGCGATGTCTTGTTGGCCTTGCCTTCCGTCAGCCGCAAGCGCCGGAATGAAATCCTGGCCCAGATCCGGCAGGCCAAGGTCTCGGTGCGCACCCTGCCGAGCGTTACGGAACTGGCGCAGGGGAAGGTCAGCACCTCGGATCTGAGGGAGCTGGATATCGATGATCTGTTAGGGCGCGAGCCCGTTGCCCCGAATCACATTCTGTTAGGCAGGAATGTTGCCGACAAGGTCGTTCTGGTGACCGGAGCGGGGGGGTCGATCGGCAGTGAGCTATGCCGGCAAATCGTGAAGATGGGTCCCGTGACCCTGCTATTGGTGGAGCAGAGCGAGTTTGCTCTGTACAACATCCATCAGGAACTCCATGCAAAGTTGACAGGTCAGCAAAGCCAGGCGATCCGGGTCGTTCCGTTGCTCGCTTCGGTTCGTGATGAAGAGCGCATGCGCGAAATCATGACCACCTGGAAGCCTGAGACGGTTTACCACGCGGCAGCTTACAAGCATGTGCCCTTGGTCGAGCACAACCCGGCTGAAGGCATTAAAAACAATGTGTTTGGGACACTGACAGCCGCCCGGGTGGCGGCTGAGCAGGGCGTGGCGGACTTTGTCCTGATCAGCACCGACAAGGCGGTGCGTCCGACCAACATCATGGGGGCGAGCAAGCGACTCGCTGAAATGGTGTTGCAGGCGTTGGTAGCGATTTCGCCCGGGACCAGATTCTCCATGGTGCGCTTTGGCAACGTGTTGGGCTCATCTGGTTCCGTGGTGCCCAAATTCCGCCAACAGATCCGTGATGGCGGCCCGATCACCCTGACCCATCCGGAAATCACACGCTACTTCATGACCATCCCCGAGGCTGCTCAGCTGGTGATCCAGGCTGGGGCGATGGCCAAGGGCGGTGATGTGTTTGTACTGGACATGGGGCAGTCGGTTCGGATCATGGATCTGGCAAGACGCATGGTGGAGTTGTCAGGACTGACGATTCGCGATGAGGCCAATCCGGATGGTGATATCGAGATCGAAATCACTGGGTTGCGCCCGGGGGAGAAGCTTTATGAGGAGCTGCTCATCGGGGACAATCCCAAGCCCACATCCCATGCGCAGATCATGAAGGCGCATGAGAGTTTTCTTCTCTGGCCGATCTTGGAAGACAAGCTCAACGCTCTGCGGATTGCATTGGATTTGAACGATGTTCGCGTTTTGCGGACGATACTTGAAGATCTGGTCTCGGGCTACAAGCCGGACAGTCAAATTGTGGATTGGGTCTATATGGAGCAGGAGGCGGAGGTTTGCGGCGAACGGTGAACTGACCCGTTGTGTACCGGTTGGGATTCTTCTCTAGTGCAGGTCAGTTGAAGGTCATGGGGCATGGCGCTTCCACGGCAAAGTTCGGTCTTGCCGTAGCGACAAAAACCATACTGGTTATGGCACAATTCTTCATTCCTTGAGTGGCAATGGCTCTTTGGCTGTTTGAGGCTCTCACATACCCACCTGACCGCGCTTGCTGATCGTGAAACGGCATGGCGGTAGCGTGCCAAAACGCTTCTTAATCCCCGAGATGACAAACCGACGAACTCAATTTCAGGAAGCCGTGCGCTTCAGGGCCAAGCTCGAAAAGCGCCATGTCAAAAGACAGGCTGAGGCAAAGGCTGTCTTATGAAAATCGCTATTGCCGGCACCGGCTACGTCGGGCTTTCTAACGCCATCCTTCTTGCGCAGCACCATGAGGTGGTGGCACTTGACATCGTCCCCGAGAAGGTGGCGATGATCAATGCGAAAAAGAGCCCCATCGCCGATCCTGAGATCGAGGACTTTCTGGCGAATAAGGCGCTGAACTTGCGTGCTGTGCTGGACAAGAAAGAGGCTTATTCGGGGGCGGACTATGTCGTCATCGCTACGCCGACCGACTACGATACGGATGCCAATCAATTTGATACCCGATCCGTGGAATCCGTGATTCGCGATGTCATGGCCATCAACCCGAAGGCCGTGATGGTCATCAAGTCCACCGTACCCGTGGGCTATACCGCCAAGACAGGAAAAGAGATGGGGTGCAGCAACCTCATTTTTTCGCCAGAGTTTCTGCGTGAAGGGAAGGCGCTCTACGACAACCTCTATCCCTCGCGCATCATCATCGGCGAGCGCTCCGCGCGGGCCGAGGTCTTTGCAAATCTGCTCAAGGAGGGCGCGATCAAGGACGGCATCCCGGTATTGTTCACCGGGTCGACCGAGGCAGAGGCAGTCAAGCTCTTTTCCAATACCTACCTTGCAATGCGCGTGGCCTATTTCAATGAACTGGACACCTATGCTGTCATGAACGGGCTGGATTCACGTCAGATCATTGAGGGGGTCGGGCTGGATCCGCGTATTGGCAGTCACTACAACAATCCATCGTTCGGTTACGGGGGCTATTGCCTGCCCAAGGACACCAAACAACTCCTTGCGAACTACCATGGGGTACCGCAGAATCTCATCGGTGCCATCGTTGACTCCAACGCGACACGCAAGGACTTCATTGCTGACGCCATCGTGAAGCGAAACCCCAAAGTCGTGGGTGTTTACCGCCTGATCATGAAGGCCGGCTCAGACAACTTCCGCGCCTCCAGCATTCAGGGCGTGATGCGGCGGATCAAGGCCAAAGGTATTGAGGTCATCGTGCATGAGCCTGGACTTCAGGAGCGTGAGTTCCTTGATGCGCGCGTGGTGAATGACCTGGAGGTCTTCAAGCGGGAGGCGGATGTGGTCATCACGAATCGCATGGAATCGGCGCTTGCCGATATCGAAGCGAAGGTGTTCACAAGAGACCAGTTTGGAAGCGATTAAGCCGGCGTGTTGACCGGTCTTGGCGGCAGCTCTTGATTTTGAACGATGTTCATCGGGGCTGGGCAAGCATGTCGCCGATAGCTCGTTTGGATGGACAAAAGTGCCGAAGCATTCCGGGTGGCTGGTTGATGCCAGAATTCGAGCGGCGCCGCCGGAATGGATGAAAACTACGGGGAACCAATGAAAAAAGCGCTTATTACCGGAATTACTGGCCAAGACGGTGCTTACCTGGCTGAGTTGCTTCTGGAGAAGGGGTATGAGGTCCACGGTATTCGCCGCCGTGCCTCCATGTTCAATACGGCACGTATTGATCACCTCTATCGAGACATTCATGAGCCCGATACGAGGTTGTTCTTGCACTATGGGGACATGACGGACTCATCCAGCCTCATTCGCATCATTCAGCAGATTGAGCCGGATGAAATTTATAACCTTGCGGCGCAGTCGCATGTCATGGTCAGTTTCGAAGAGCCCGAATACACGGCCAATTCCGATGCGCTCGGCGCCCTGAGGATTTTGGAGGCGATACGGCTGCTTGGTTTCGAGAAGAAGACGCGTTTTTACCAGGCGAGCACGTCAGAGATGTATGGTCTCGTACAGGAAATCCCGCAGAAGGAAACGACACCCTTCTATCCGCGTAGTCCTTATGCGGTAGCCAAGCTTTACGCCTACTGGATAACCATCAATTACCGCGAAGCGTACGGCATTTACGCTTGCAATGGCATCCTCTTTAACCACGAAAGCCCCGTCCGGGGTGAAACTTTCGTCACCCGTAAAGTGACCCGCGCCCTGGCGCGCATTGCGCTCGGCCTGCAGGATTGCTTGTATCTGGGCAATCTGGATTCCAAGCGCGACTGGGGCCACGCCCGCGACTATGTCGAAATGCAATGGTTAATGCTGCAACAAGATAAACCAGAAGATTTCGTGATTGCGACCGGTGTGCAATACAGTGTGCGCGATTTCGTTGACGCGGCAGCCAAGGAACTTGGCATGGATATCCGTTGGGAGGGGCAGGGAGTCGAAGAGAAAGGCTATTGGACGAATCCCAAGGGCAGTCGGCACCGGGCCGACAAGGCCATTGTTGCTGTTGATCCGAGATATTTCAGGCCGACAGAGGTCGAAACACTTCTGGGGGACCCGTCCAAGGCCCAGGAGAAGCTGGGCTGGAAGCCGCGTACCACGTTCAATGAGCTGGTTGTTGAAATGGTTCGCGAAGACTTGAAATCGGCAAAGCGCGACGAACTCATCAAGCATCACGGGTTCAAGCCCATGGACTACCATGAGTAAGTTACTGGCCGCCAATGATTATTTGCAGGAAATGACCTGATGTTCAAGACAATTACAAAATGCCGAGTCTGTGGCAGCGATCACCTGGTGACAGTGGTGGACTTGGGTGAGCAGGCGTTGACGGGAGTTTTTCCCCGGTCGAAGACGGAAAAAGTCACGACGGGCCCGGTTGAACTGGTGAAGTGCATGGGCGAGGGCGGGTGTGGCCTCGTTCAGCTGAAGCACAGCTATGAGCTCAGTGAGATGTACGGGATGAATTACGGCTACCGCTCCGGACTCAATGCCAGCATGGTGCGCCATCTGCATTCGAAGGTGGCAAAAATCCTGGCCATGGATGTACTCAAACCAGGTGATCTGGTCATTGATATCGGCAGTAATGACGCCACAACCCTGCGCGCCTATCCGCAGAACCAATATCAGCTTGTTGGGGTCGACCCGACAGGCATCAAATTCTCTTCTTATTACCCGGCTGAAATTGCACTCATTGCTGACTTTTTCTCTGCTGGCGTCGTGACGACGAAGCTGCCGGGGAAAAAGGCCAAGGTCATTACGTCGTTCTCGATGTTTTACGACCTGGAGGATCCGGTTGCTTTCGCCCGTGAAGTTGAGGGCGTGCTGGATGACGAGGGGGTCTGGATATTCGAGCAAAGTTATCTGCCGGCCATGTTGCGAACCAATTCGTTCGACACCATCTGCCACGAGCATCTTGAGTTTTATGCGCTTAAACAGATTGACTGGATTGCCGCCAAAGCTGGATTGAAGGTGCTGGATGTCGAGTTCAACGAGATCAATGGAGGCAGCTTTTCGATTACTGCGGCCAAGATCAACTCGCGAAGAAAGCCCAATTCAGAGTTGCTGAACAAGATTCGGGCTGATGAAGTGGCGCTCGGACTTGATGGCACGAAAGTTTTTGATGATTTCAAGATCCGTATTGAAGAGGCGCGAAATTCCCTGATGAACTTCTTGAAGGAAGCCAGGAAGGCCGGCAAACGTGTTTGCGGCCTGGGAGCATCCACCAAAGGAAACGTCCTTTTGCAGTACTACGGAATCGATGACACACTGGTGCACGAAATTGGTGAAGTCAACGAAGACAAGTTTGGCGCGTTCACCCCGGGGACGCTGATCCCCCTGGTTCGTGAGAACCAACTGCTGACTTCCAATCCCGACTATCTTCTGGTGCTGCCTTGGCATTTCAGAGCTTTCTTTGAGTCCTTGCCGTCGATGAAGGGTAGAAATTTGGTTTTCCCCTTGCCTGAATTTGAGGTTGTTCAAATCTGAAGAACGTCGATTGCATGGTCGCCCGAAAGCGCTGGTTTGCTGGCGCAAGACACGCGTTCGTGAGCTACATCAGATAACTTTCATCACATCACGTTGAACTCGCAGCAATCTCAGTCCATGTCTCAGCTGTTGCGCCGCTTGTGGGGCCACATCAACCCGCGGCGTCGCATGCAGTTCGGCATTCTGTTTCTGCTGATGGTCCTGGCGTCTTTTGCCGAGGTTCTGAGCATCGGCGCAGTGTTGCCGTTCTTGGGGGTGTTGACTGCACCTGAGTGGGGATTCGGGCATCCACTGGCACAGCCGTTCATTCGTGCGCTCGATATCACAGAGCCCCGTCAGTTGCTCTTGCCGCTCACCATCGCCTTTTCCGCGGCCGCGCTTCTTTCCGGCGCCATGCGCCTGATCCTTCTGTGGGTGCAAACCCGGCTCAGTCATGCCATTGGCGCCGATTTCAGCATCGACATCTTTCGCCGCACGCTCTATCAACCCTATGCGGTGCATGTCGCGCGCAATAGCAGCGAAGTGATCGCCGCCATTGCCAGCAAGACGACTGTTGTTGTGTATCAAATCTTGTGGCCGCTGCTCATCATCCTCAGTTCGGTCATGATTCTGGCAGCTATTCTGGTGGCGCTAGTGGTGATCGAGCCGGTTGTTGCGGTGACCGCCTTCGCTGGCTTTGGCGGCATCTATGCGCTGGTGATTGTTTTGACAAGAAAGCGCTTGGCACGGTACAGCCAAAGCATCAGCCAGGATCAGGATAAGGTCTTCAAAGCCTTGCAGGAAGGGTTGAGTGGCATCCGTGATGTGTTGATTGATGGAACCCAGGCCGCCTACTGCGAGTACTACCGCAGTGCCGATCTTCCGCTGCGGCGGGCACAGGCCAATGCCCAGATCATAGGCAACAGTCCGCGCTATGGCATCGAGGCGCTTGGCATGGTGCTCATCGCCGCACTGGCGTACTCCCTGGCTGGGCGACCGACGGGAATCGCCGGCGCCATTCCTGTTTTGGGTGCACTGGCGCTTGGCGCACAACGTTTGCTGCCGGTGTTGCAGCAGACATACTCCAGTTGGGCGGCCATGCGCAGCGGCCAGCAAGCTTTGAGCGATGCACTGGACTTACTTGATCAGCCGCTGCCAGCTTATGCAGATGCGCCGTTGCCCAAGCCCATCCCGTTCCAGCAAGGTATTACGCTCAACCAACTGGCATTCCGCTACGCACCTAAAGCGCCTTGGGTTCTGCGAGAGCTGAGCTTCACCATGCCCAAAGGGAGTCGGATTGGCTTCATGGGGAGCACCGGAAGTGGCAAAAGTACGTTGCTGGACATCATCATGGGCCTTCTTCACCCGACCGAGGGTAATTTGGCGATTGATGGCGTTGCCATTACGACGCAGAATCATCGTGCCTGGCAAGCCCATATTGCGCATGTGCCACAGGCCATCTTTCTCGCTGATACGACCATTGCCGAGAACATCGCCTTTGGCGTCCCGGTGGATCAAATCGACTTCAGCCGCGTGCGCCAAGCCGCGCAGAAAGCACAGATTGCCCAAGCCATCGAATCCTGGGAAGATCAATACGACACCTTGGTCGGTGAACGTGGCATTCGCCTCTCAGGAGGCCAGCGTCAGCGCATCGGTATCGCTCGCGCACTCTATAAACAGGCCGATGTCATCGTATTTGACGAGGCCACCAGCGCACTGGACAACGACACCGAGCGGGCTGTGATGGAGGCGATTGAGAATCTGGGTGAGGAGCTTACCGTCATCATCGTTGCCCATCGGCTCAGCACGTTGAAAAATTGCACGCAGGTGATCGAACTGGCGGATGGGCGCATCAAACGGAGCGGTACCTATCAGGAAATCGTCGGCGGTGCCGCATGAAGTGGTTTGCCCCTGTTTCAGTGGAGCATCAAAATTGCGCAGGGAATTGAAAATATGAAAATTCTGGTCACAGGTGCCGATGGCTTCATCGGCTCGCATCTTGTCGAGGCGCTCGTTCGCGCGGGGCATGAGGTCAAGGCTTTCGTCCTCTACAATTCTTTCAATTCCTGGGGATGGCTTGACCACTGCGGGGCCGACGTAAAAGGCGGTTTTGAGGTCTTTGCTGGGGATATTCGCGATCCGCACGGTGTGAAAGAGGCGATGCGGGGCTGTGATGCGGTGTTGCATCTGGCTGCGCTGATTGCGATCCCGTATTCATATCATTCGCCGGACACCTATGTGGATACCAATGTCAAAGGCACATTGAATGTGCTGCAGGCGGCGCGGGAGCTGGGTGTCAGGAGGGTGATCCAGACCTCGACAAGCGAGGTCTATGGCACAGCACGTTTTGTGCCGATCACCGAGGAGCACCCGCTGCAGGGGCAATCTCCCTACTCCGCCACCAAAATCGCGGCGGATCAGCTGGCCTATTCTTTTTATGCTTCATTTGGCCTGCCCGTCGTCATCGTTCGCCCCTTCAACACCTATGGGCCACGCCAGTCGGCGCGCGCGGTGATCCCCACCATCATTACCCAGATTGCCAATGGCCGGCGGCAGATCAAGCTCGGCGCGGTGTCGCCGACGCGTGATTTCAATTTTGTGCAGGATACGGTTGCCGGTTTCATCGCTGCGCTGAATTCGGATCGAGGCCTGGGCGAGGTGGTGAATTTGGGCAGCAACTTCGAGATTTCCATCGGTGATACGGCGCAGTTGATTGCCGAAGCCATGAATGCCGAGATTGAAATCATGACGGATGAGGCCCGTTTGCGCCCGGAAAATTCGGAGGTCGAGCGCTTGTGGGCCAGCAATGCCAAAGCCAAGGAACTTTTCGGCTGGCAACCCGGCTATGGCGGACGGGATGGGTTCAAGCGTGGGCTGGCAGAGACCGCCGAATGGTTCGCGCTGCCGGAAAATCTGCGTGGCTACAAGGCCGATATCTATAACCTATGAGCACCGTGACCGCACTTCCTGAGCAAATCGTTGCCGCCATCCGTGCCGTTGTGGGGCCGGAGCCTGTGGCGCTGCACGAGCCCAGTTTCACCGGCAACGAATGGCTGTACTTGAAGGAGTGCCTGGATTCGACTTTTGTTTCTTCCGTGGGGAAGTTTGTCGACCGCTTCGAGACTGATCTGGCCGCCTTCACTGGTGCCAGGCACGTGGTGGCCGTCGTCAATGGGACGGCGGCACTGCACATTGCCCTGAAGCTCGCCGGTGTCAAGACCGACGATGAAGTATTGATCCCGGCGCTCACCTTTGTCGCCACGGCCAATGCCGTGACCTATTGTGGAGCCACGCCGCATTTTGTTGACAGCAGCATGCCGACGATGGGGATGGATGCCGAAAAACTTCGAGCCTATCTGACAGGCCACACCGAGCAGCGCGCCGGACAGTGCATCAATCGCGTGACCGGACGCGTCATCCGGGCCATGGTGCCCATGCACACCTTCGGCCACCCGGTGGATCTGGATCGACTGCTGGCCGTGGCCCGCGATTTCAACCTTGTGCTGGTCGAGGATGCGGCCGAGTCCTTGGGAAGCTACTACGGTGGCCAGCACACCGGCACCTTCGGGCAGATGGGAACCTTGAGTTTCAATGGCAACAAGACCATCACCACCGGCGGTGGCGGCGCCATTCTGACCAACGACGCTGAGCTGGCGCGTCACGCCAAGCACCTGACGACCACCGCCAAGCTGCCGCACGCCTGGGAATACAGGCATGACGAAATTGGCTACAACTATCGCCTGCCCAATCTGAACGCAGCCTTGGGGTGCGCGCAGCTGGAGCAGTTGCCTGCAATGCTGGCTTCAAAAAGAAGATTGTTCCAGCATTACCAGGCGGCATTTGCCTCGGTGGCGGGTGTCAAACTGGTGCCTGAACCCGAACGGTGCCAAAGCAATTATTGGCTGCAGACCCTTTTGCTGGATGCGACGGTGTCCTCCCAGCGGGACGCCATTCTGAGGGCAAGCAATGAAGCGGGTTGCATGACGCGGCCCGCCTGGATCCTGATGCATCAGTTGATGCCATTTAAGGATTGTCCGCACATGGACCTGACGAATGCGGAGTCGTTGTCGCAGTGCCTGATCAATATCCCGAGCAGCGCGGGGTTGGCTTCATGAGCAAGCCGGATCTGATTCTGATCGGGGCCGGAGGCCATGCCCATGCGTGCATCGATGTCATCGAGCAGTGCGGTCAATATCAGATTGCGGGGTTGATCGGCATGCAGGAAGAGAGGCATGCCCGACACCTTGGTTACGCTGTCATTGGAACAGACAGCGATTTGCCGGAGCTGGCCAAGACCTACCGGTACGTTTTCGTTGCCGTAGGTCAGATCCAGTCGCCAGATCACCGGATCAGGCTGCATCGGCAGCTTCTTGAACTCGGATTCCAGTTGCCAACGATCGTTTCGCCCATCGCTCATGTCTCCCGCCACGCAACCATTGGTGCGGGCAGCATCGTGATGCACGGTGCGATTGTCAATGCTGGCGCCAGGGTGGGTGACAACTGCATCATCAATACGCGAGCACTTGTCGAGCATGATGCGATCGTCGGAGACCACTGCCATATCTCCACCGGGGCCATCTTGAATGGGGGGGTCTGCGTTGGCGAAAGCAGTTATGTGGGGAGCGGCTCTGTCATCAAGGAGGGCGTTGCCATTGGGCGAGGATGTCTTGTGGGGATGGGGCTCTCCGTGCGTCATGACCAGGTGGACCGTTCCCGATTTGTGGGTGAAAATAAAACATGACAACTCGCACCCGCATCATTGCCGAAGCCGGCGTCAACCATAACGGGGACCTGAAGCTCGCCAAGCGCTTGATCGATGTGGCAGCCGAGGCGGGGGCAGATTACGTCAAGTTCCAGACTTTCAAGGCCGACCGCCAAGTTACACGTATCGCCCATAAAGCTGATTATCAGATCAAGGCCACGGACAGCACGGAGTCCCAGCATGAGATGCTTCGCCGTCTGGAACTCAGCGTCGAGATGCACCAGGAGCTCATCGCTCACTGTGCGGCGCGCAACATTGGCTTCCTATCCACCGGATTTGATGTTGAAAGTGTCGACCTGTTGCGGGGCCTCGGCCAGAGTCTCTTCAAGATTCCATCCGGGGAGATCACCAATCTGCCATATTTACGTCATATCGGACGACTTGGCGGTGGTGTCATCCTCTCAACTGGCATGGCGACTCTGGGAGAGATCGAGGCGGCAATCGAGGTGCTCGAGCAAGCCGGCACGCCGCGTGCCAAGCTGATGGTTCTGCATTGCACGACCGAATACCCCACGCCTATGAGCGAAGTGAACCTGCGTGCCATGCAGAGCATGCACGCCGCCTTTGGGGTGGCCGTTGGCTACTCGGACCATACGCCGGGTATTGAGGTGGCGATCGCTGCGGTCGCTATGGGCGCCTCTGTCATTGAAAAGCACTTCACGATGGATCGTGATTTGCCCGGCCCCGACCACAAGGCCAGTCTGGAGCCGGATGAGCTCAAGGCCATGGTTGCCGCCATCCGGAACATCGAAATCGCCCTGGGCGATGGCATCAAACGGCTGACTCCGAGCGAGGCGAAGAACCAACCTGTTGCCCGAAAGTCCTTGGTGGCGAAGCAGCGGATCAAGGCGGGCGATGTTTTCGGGGAGCAGAACATTACCGCCAAGCGGCCCGGCACGGGCATCTCTCCAATGCGCTGGAACGAGGTCATCGGTCGTACCGCGCCGCGTGATTTTGCGGAAGACGAGTTGATCGAACTATGAAGCGCAGGATTTGTGTCATCACCGGCACGCGAGCCGACTATGGCTTGTTGCGCTGGGTCATGCAAGGCATCAAGGATGATCCCGAGCTGGTGCTCCAGGTCATCGCCACCGGCATGCATCTGTCGCCGGAGTTCGGCCTCACCTACCAAGCAATTGAAAAGGACGGCTTTAGCATCGACCGCAAGCTCGAAATGCTGGTGAGCTCAGACAGCACGGTCGGCATTGCCAAATCCATGGGCCTGGGGTTGATCGGGTTTGCAGACGCCTTGAGCGAACTGAGGCCGGATTTGATGGTGGTGCTCGGCGACAGGTTCGAGATTTTTTCGGCAGTCTCGGCCGCTCTGGTCGCCCGTATTCCGGTAGCCCATTTGCATGGCGGGGAGACGACAGAAGGGGCTTTCGATGAAGCGCTTCGCCATTCGATCACGAAGATGTCGCACCTGCACTTTGTTGCAACGGAGGAATACCGACGGCGCGTGATCCAGTTGGGAGAACAGCCTGAGCGGGTATTTCTGGTCGGGGGGCTCGGCATCGACAACATCAAACGACTCAAGCTCCTGGACCGCGCGGAACTCGAGGCCTCGCTTGATTTCAAGCTCGGACCCAAAAACCTGCTCATCACTTTTCACCCGGTGACACTGGAGTCGGCGACGGCGGCCGGGCAAATGGAAGAGCTGCTGGCGGCCTTGAGCGCCTTGCCGGACACACATCTCGTCTTCACCATGCCCAATGCGGATGCCGACGGCAGGCTGCTGATCAAGATGGTTGAGCAATTTGTCGCGCAGCACGCCAATGCGCGTGCCTACAGCTCGCTGGGCCAACTGCGTTATTTGTCATGCATTGCCCATGTCGATGGGGTGATCGGTAATTCTTCCAGCGGCCTGCTCGAAGCGCCCAGTTTCAGAAAAGGGACCATCAATATCGGCGATCGCCAACGGGGTCGGGTGCAGGCAGCAAGCGTGATCAATTGCCAACCCGATCGGCGCAGTATTGCCGCGGCCTTGGACAAGCTCTACTCCCAAGCGTTTCAAGCCAGTTTGCCCCAGGTGAGCAATCCTTATGGCGAGGGCGGTGCAAGCGAAAAAGTGGTAAGCGTATTAAAAAACCAGGATTTGAATCACATCGTCAAGAAAGTGTTTCATGATCTGTCAGCATCCACTCAATAACCTATGAGTACCCCTGAAAATATCTGGCGGCAGGTCATTTTGCCGATCGACTCCACGATTCAGCAGGCCATACGCAATCTGAATGAGTCCTCGATGAAGATCGTCGTCGTGGTCAATGCGCGTGGTGAACTGGAGGGGACGATCTCGGATGGCGACATACGGCGGGGTCTGCTGAAAGGCCTGGATTTCAATAGCCCGATCGAAAGCATCATTCATCGCAACGCCTTGGTGGTGCCGCCGGCCTTGGGTCGTGAGACGGTCATGCAGTTGATGAGAGTCAACAAGATTCAGCAGATTCCGGTGGTTGATGAGCGCCAGCAGGTTGTTGGCCTGCACCTCTGGGATGAAATCTCTACCCCTCCTGTCCGCTCCAATCTGATGGTGATCATGGCGGGTGGCAAGGGCATTCGTTTGCGCCCCTTCACGGAAAACTGTCCAAAGCCTCTGGTCTTGGTAGCAGGCAAGCCGATGTTGGAGCACATCATTGAACGGGGCAAGCTGGAAGGCTTCCGCCACTTTGTGCTCGCCATTCACTACCTGGGACACATGATTGAGGATTACTTTGGGAATGGTGATCGTCTGGGGGTGCGGATTGACTACTTGCGCGAACAATCCCCCCTGGGAACAGCCGGCGCCCTAGGCCTTCTAAAGCCACGCCCAGAGGCTCCGTTTGTCGTGACGAATGGCGATGTCCTGACGGACATTCGCTATGGAGAATTGCTGGATTTCCACCTGCGCCACAATGCTGCGGCGACGATGGCTGTGCGACTGCATGAATGGCAGCATCCGTTTGGTGTAGTGCAGACAAAAGGCGTGGAAATCGTTGGCTTTGAAGAAAAACCCATTGCCCGAACGCACATTAACGCAGGTGTCTACGTTCTTGAGCCGGAAGCTCTGAGTGTCCTGGAAAATGGGGCGCCTTGCGATATGCCGACTTTGTTTGAGCGCCTCCAGGCAAAAATGAAAAGAACAGTGGCGTACCCCATGCACGAGCCTTGGCTGGATGTGGGGCGGCCAGATGATTTGAGCCTTGCGAATGCGTGAGAAGATTCTGAAAAGTTTTAGTTGAAACGAGTATGGAAAAAATTAAGTATCCCGAGCCAGTTGATCTGAGTCTCTATGCCAAAGACGCTCCGAACCCCAAGGCGTTTTATGGCTTGCCCTCTGATGTCGTCTATTGCAAGAAGTGCGTAATCTCTAATCAACGCCCGAATTCGGCTGTTGAGTACAAACATACCAAGGACACCAAGAAAGCCACGATTCATTTTGATGAGCATGGTGTTTGTGATGCTTGTAATTTTGCCGAGCGCAAACGTCATAGTATTGACTGGATTGAGCGTGAAAAGCAGTTGCGCGAGCTCTGCGACCGGCATCGCAAGAGTGATGGCTCCTACGATTGCATTGTCCCTGGTTCCGGAGGGAAGGACAGTTTTTATGCCTCGCATATCCTGAAGACGAAGTACGGGATGCACCCGTTGACCGTGACGTGGGCACCTCATGTCTACACAGAGTGGGGTTGGAAAAACTTTCAAGCTTGGATCCATGCTGGGCACGACAACTATCTGATGACGCCTAATGGTCGTATCCACCGGCTGCTGACGCGGTTGTCGACAGAGTTGCTCTTTCACCCGTTCCAGGCGTTCATGTTCGGGCAGAAGGCCTTGGCCCCCAAAATGTCGCTGCTGTTCAATATTCCACTGGTCTTCTACGGGGAGAACGAGGCCGAATATGGGAACCCGATCGGCGACACGGACAGCGCAAAGCGCGACTGGTCTTACTTCGCCGCCGAAGATCAATCCAAGATCTATCTCGGTGGTGTCTCGGTAGCAGACCTGAAGTCGCAGTTCGGGGTCGACCAGAATGATCTGCAGCCTTATCTGCCTGCCGATCCCAATCGGATTGCCGAGCAAAACGTCGAGGTGCACTACCTGGGTTATTACCTGAAATGGCATCCGCAAGCCTGTTATTACTATGCGGTGGAGCATGGGGGGTTCCAGGCCTCGCCGGAGCGGACTCCCGGCACTTATTCCAAGTACAACAGCATCGACGACCGGATCGATGACCTCCATTACTTTACAACGGGGATCAAGTTCGGCATCGGTCGGGCCAGCTACGATGCCGCGCAGGAGATTCGATCTGGAGACATCAATCGGGAGGAGGGCGTGGCGCTGGTAAGGCGCTTCGACCACGAGTACCCGGAGCGCTTCGTGGAGGAAATGTTCCGCTATTTGAGCCTTCCCGCGAAAGAGTTTCCTGAGGCGAGCAAGATGTTTGAAAAACCGATCATGGATCGCGAATACTTCCGTTTGCTCACAGATCAGTTCCGTTCCCCCCATTTGTGGTACCAGGAAAATGGAGAGTGGAAATTGCGGTACTCGGTTTCAAACGATAAACAATGAGCGGGGCGCCGTGAAAAATATTCGGCTCATCGCCCGCTTGGATATCAAGGGGCCCAACCTGATCAAAGGCATTCATCTGGAAGGCCTGCGCGTTATCGGGTCTCCGGGCGAGCATGCTTTGCGCTACTACCAGCAGGGTGTAGATGAATTGATCTACATGGACTGCGTGGCCAGCCTGTATGGTCGCAACCACCTGGGCGATATCGTCAGATCGGCGGCCAGGGATATCTTTGTTCCCATGACGGTGGGCGGCGGCATCCGATCGGTTGACGATGCAACGCAGATTCTGCGGGCGGGTGCCGATAAGGTGGCGGTCAATACCGCGGCGGTTGCCAATCCGCAACTCATTACCGATATAGCGCGTCGCTTTGGAAGCCAGTGCATGGTTCTTTCAATTGAGGCCAAGCAAGTCGGCCCAGAACGCTGGGAGGTCTATACCGACAATGGCCGCGAGCGTACTGGATTGGACGTCGTTGAGTGGGTGAAGCGAGGCGTGGCTCAGGGCGCCGGCGAGGTGCTGCTCACGTCAGTGGATCGGGAGGGGACCCGAAAAGGTTTTGATGTTCCCCTGGTGAAGGCGGTGACGTCTGCGGTTTCCGTTCCAGTCATCGCCAGTGGCGGCATGGGAAAACCGGAGGATTTGTTGGCGGCCGTTTGCGAAGGTGGGGCAGATGCTGTTGCCATGGCCGACATCTTGCACTACAAGCGGGCGGATATTGGTGAAATCAGGGCCGTGGCGCAAGCCGCGGGCTTGGGAGTGAGAAACTATGAGCGCACCTGACGTCACCGTTATTGATTACGGGGTGGGCAACCTGCTTAGTGTGCAACGGGGGCTTGAGCATTGCGGGGCAAGTGTCACACTGACCGCAGATCCAGAGCGAATTCTTGCTGCCGAGCGTGTTGTTCTTCCTGGGGTCGGGGCTTTCGGAAATGCCATGCGAGCGCTGGAGCAGCTGAATTTGGTGGAGGTAATTCGGGGTCTTGCCAGTCGGCAGACTCCATTGCTCGGCATCTGCCTTGGTATGCAGCTCCTGCTGGAGGAGAGTGAGGAGTTCGGCATTACAGCTGGATTGGGTCTGATTCCCGGGCGGGTGGTACCTGTCCCCGCGCAATCGGTATCGGGCCAGGCGCAGAAGATCCCCCATATCGGTTGGAGTGCATTGCAGCCATCTGCAGCATCTAGTTGGAGCGGAACTTTGCTGCAGGATACCCGTCCTGGGGACGCTGCGTATTTCGTCCACTCATTCATGGCTGTTCCCACGGACCCTGCACATCGCATCGCCGATTGTGTGTATGGAGGTCACCTGATTCCGGCCGTGATTGGCCGGGACCGGATAACAGGTTGCCAGTTCCATCCTGAGAAAAGTGGGGAGGTGGGGTTGAGAATTCTTAGAAGGTTCTGTGCAGATTAAGCGCGTCCTCGTCGTGGGCCTTGGCAGCATCGGTCAGCGTCATTTGCGCCTGGCTAGGGAGTTGCTGCCCCATGCGGATATAAGAGTCTTGCGCCATCAGGAATGCGATTCGACGCCAGAGTATGCGGATGGCTGTTTCTCGCGCCTGGAGCAGGCGCTTGACTTCGCCCCGCAGATCGCAGTTATCGCCAGCCCGGCCACATTCCACCTGGATACGGCCCGGTCGTTGGCGCGAGTGGGGGTCCATCTTCTGGTCGAGAAGCCGCTGGCAGCCTCGCAGGATGGCATACCGCCTCTGCTTGCAGCCTGCCGTGCGCAAGGACTGGTTTTGCTGACTGGCTACAACCTTCGGTTTCTCCCGTCGCTTCAACGATTCCGGAGCCTGTTGAAAGAGAATCAGATCGGCAGGGTCCTGTCCGTACGCTGTGAGATCGGGCAGTATCTGCCATCTTGGCGTCCTAATGCGGATTATCGACAGGGCGTATCGGCCCGCCGGGAGCTGGGTGGCGGTGCGCTGCTTGAACTTAGCCATGAGCTTGACTACCTGCGCTGGATTTTTGGCGAAGTTGACTGGGTGAAGGCGACTCTCAGCCGGCAAAGTGGCTTGGAAATTGATGTTGAAGATACCGCCCATTTGATTTTTTGCTTTGTGCCGGCAGACGATGGTCGCCGGCTCATTGGCACCCTCAACATGGATTTCATACGTCACGATGCCGTGCGCCTGTGCGTGGCGATTGGGGAAGACGGCAGCTTGCGCTGGAACGGATTAACGGGTGTGGTCGAGCACTTGGAAGCCGGTTCGAAGGACTGGCGTGAAATTTTTCATCATCAGCACCAACGCGATGAAAGCTATCGGGCGGAATGGCAACATTTCCTGGCTTGCGTCAAGGAGCAAAGTGCTCCGTTGGTCAGTGGTGAAGATGGATTCAGGGTCATGCAGATCATTGAGGCAGCTCGCCAAGCGTCGGAATCGGGCGGTCAGGTACAAGTCGCAAAGATGCCGGGAAACACGGAGACTGATGCATGAAGGTTGCCGCTTTCATTTTCGCTCGTGGCGGTTCCAAGGGGTTGCCCGGGAAAAATATCCGCCCGTTGGGCGGCAAGCCATTGATCGCGTGGTCGATCGAACATGCGCTTGCCGTTAGCCGCATCGCGCGTGTCATCGTTTCGACCGATTCGCACGAGATCGCGGCAGTAGCTCGCGCACATGGTGCCGAGGTGCCCTTCATCAGGCCGGAGGAGCTGGCGCGTGATGACAGCTCCGAGTGGCAGGCATGGCAGCATGCGCTCAGCTACCTGCTGGAGGAGGAAGGGATTTTGCCTGATGCAATGGTTTCTGTGCCCGCCACCGCGCCCTTGAGATCGCCTCTCGACATTGAGAACTGCCTCGACGTCTATGAAAAAGGCGGTGCCGACATGGTCATCACGGTGACCGATGCGCACCGCAGCCCGTACTTCAACATGGTGAAAGCCAACGCTGATGGGACGGTCGGGTTGGTCATACCCCCACAGTCAGCCGTTACGCGTCGCCAGGATGTGCCAACCGTCTTTGACATGACAACGGTCGCCTATGTTGCCCGGCCAGAATTTGTCCTCACTCATAACGGAACCTTTGAGGGGCGGGTACGTCATGTGCATGTCCCAGTAGAGCGGGCAGTAGACATCGACACACTGCTGGATTTCAGAATTGCAGAATGCCTCTTGAGCCTGCGCTAGCCTTCTTTCAACCAATCATCGACAAAAAAGTGCTTGAGATCACCCTTGAACCGCGCGCGTGCGAATGTTGCGGCGGAATCGATCTGGAACAAGTCTGGTCTAGCCAGAGTATCGTCGCGCGAGCCAGGAACACATGGAGATTCCCGTTTCGGGTTGCTGTTTGCCGAAATTGCGGGTTCTGCTTTGCCTCTCCTGGGCCCAGACGCGCTGACCTGGCGCGCTACCATGCCGAAGGGCTGGCTGGCCATAAAGAAATCGGGCTTCCTTACTCCGTTGACGCTCGAATGGCCGTGCTGGAAAGGTATAGCGTGCCGCACGGCGTGTTTGCAGAAATCGGCGGCGATCAACCAGGGGAGTTCCACCGGCGCTGTGCCCCGCTCTTCGGGAAACAACTGGTGGTGGAGATCTCGGAGGATACGCCCGCCGAACTCCGGAGCGTGCACGACCTAGCAGAGAACTCAGTCGATGTTCTGGCGCACTACGATGTGCTTGAGCACGTCGCCGACGTCAAGGACTTTCTCGCTGCCTGTCATCGAGCACTGCAGCCGGGAGGGGTGATGATCTGCGAGGTGCCGGATCTCCGTTTGTACCCGAGGAATTTGCTGCTGCTGGAGTTTGAACACGTCAATCATTTTTCGGCAACGACACTCAATGCTATTGCGCAGCAGGTCGGTTTCAATCTGGTCGAGCTGGGGCACACCTGCAGCCGCCCTTATGGGTTTCTTTCCGTCTTTCGCAAGGAGTCAGTTCAGGCTGTGAGAAGCGTTGATTCACGATGCGAATTTATCGATGCCTTGGCGTGTGTGCGCGGAGGGATCGAGCAGATCCAGCGCACAGAGGTGCAGATTGACGCACTCAGACTGCGGCTCGCCACAATGGGCGCAGAGCGAAAGAAAATCACGTTGTGGGCGATCACGGATCTCATGCGTCGCCTGCTCGCCAATTTCACGCTGCCTGAAACGGCCATCGTGGTGGACTCTGACCCCCGGCGCAAGGATCACCTCGCGCAGGACGGAGTTCTCGTGTCAGAGCCGAAGAATTGCATCGAGCACATTGCACAAAGCGAGCTGCTGGTGATTTGCGCGGCCCGTTACAAATCGGGGATTCTCGACTGGGTGGCACGCGAAACGGGAAAGACCTTTTTCGCTGATGAGCTTGTGGTGCTTGGTGCCGGTCCTTCTGGGGAGACGCTGACGTGAATGCCGAACGAGATATCGAGACGGTTGTCATTATCGGGGCGTCATCGAGCATTGGCCGCGAGATCTCGTCGCGTTTCCAAAGCCCGATGACGCGTGTCCTGACCACCTATTCTTCACGAAAGCCCGCGGCCTCGACCGAGCAGACGAACGCGCTCCATCTCGACCTGCGAGACAACGCAAGCATTGATGGTTTTGTGCAAGAGATCAAAAACATCTCGCCCCGAGTTGACGTTGCCATCTTCCTGTCGGGAATACTCCCGGGGAAAAGCCTGGGAGGGTATGAGTTTTCGGAAATCGACGAAGTCATGTCGGTTAATTTCAATGGGCAGGCAAAACTTCTGGCGAAGATGTTTCCGCTCTTGACGGAGCGTTCGCGCTTGCTGATGTTTTCGTCGATTTCAGCCCAGCGCGGCAGTTTTGATCCGATTTACGCAGCGTCAAAAGGTGCCTTGCTCTCGTTTGTTAAGTCCCTGTCGACCCAGCTTCCTCCGGGTGCCCGCATCAATGCAATCGCTCCTGGACTGATACAAGACAGTGCCATGTTCGAGGATATGAAGGCGGAGAGACGGGAATACCACCGGCAACAAGTGCCTTCGGGGCAGTTGCTTCGCCAGCAGGATCTGGCGAACGTGGTCTTTGATATTTGTCAGGATCATTGGGCGCATTTGAACGGTGCCTGTATTGATCTCAATGGAGGGCAGTATGTCCGATAGGACTGGCGGCAAGGTGCGTACGATCGAAGACCGACTGGTCGCGGGGTTCAACAGCTGGCGTTTTGCCGTCATGGAGCCCATCCAGCTACGGCTGGCGCGGATGAAGCACGAGCATGAATACCGCGATCCAAATCAGATGCCTCTCATAACTGTCTGCGTGCCAACATACAACCGTGGCCCTCTGCTGATTGAGAGGGCGGTTGCTTCGGTGCTCTCACAGACCTATGAAAATCTTGAGTTGATGATCGTGGGCGACCATTGCACCGACAACACGGCGGAGTTGCTCGCTGAAATTCGGGATCCTCGGCTGCGTTTCTATAATTTGCCGAGTCGCAGCAGGAAATACACGCAGACAGTAGAAAACCATTGGTTTGTGGGCGGGGCTACCCCGGCCAATAAAGCGATGGAGCTTGCCCGCGGTCAATGGATCGCACGAGTGGATGACGATGATACGTGGACGCCCGACCATCTCGAGAAGTTGCTTCGATTCGCGCAGCAAGGACGCTATGAGTTCGTATCTGGCCTGTATGTCGAGGAGCGCTTCGGAGAGCGCAAAGTCGTGGATGGTGTGAGAGCGCTGGATCCGTACTACACGCGACGGCCCGCTGACCCGAATGACAGCAGTCCGAAAATCGGTGGCGTATCGACCTGGCTTTATCGATCTTATTTACGCTTCATGCGGTACAACGTCGATTGTTGGCGCAAGGAGTGGAACCGTGTCTGGGATGTCGACCTCTCCCTGCGTATTCACGGTGCGGGCGTACGGATGGGATTTCTGGATGAGGTCGTGTCATTCGTGCTACCCAGGCCGGGGGAGAGTTCCGTTGGCCTCGAGGCATATAAGCTGACGGAGAAGGACAAGCTGGAGCAGTACAAGTTTGACGCGTGAGGGGAGGCTCATGAGCCTCCCCTTTGTTTGGCGCTGCAACTTGAGCCCATGTTTTAGATGGGCCAAACCGTGGAGCCCCGGTGGCTTTAGACGGGCTTTCGTTTAAAGAGGCTGCCGCTTATTGGGCTGGTCGTGCATGCCACTGCCGATGCGGCATAGTTTGCAAGCTTTCAACAGGAAATCGAATTGAGTAAACGTATTCTTGTCACGGGCGGCGCCGGATTTCTGGGCTCCCACTTATGCGCACGCATGCTCAATGACGGCCATGAGGTTTTGTGTGTTGACAACTATTCGTCAGGCAATCTGCGGAATGTCGAGCACCTGCTGAATAACTCGCGTTTCAGCGTCTTGCGTCATGACATTGTTTTTCCACTCGATGTGGAGGCAGATCAGATATACAACCTGGCATGTCCGGCGAGCCCGGTGCACTATCAGCGCGACCCTATTCAAACCACCAAGACCTGTGTGTACGGTGCGATCAATATGCTCGAGTTGGCCGAGCGTGCCAAGGCGAGAATTTTGCAGGCCTCGACTTCTGAAGTGTATGGTGATCCAGAAGTGCACCCGCAACCAGAAGATTATTGGGGGCGGGTGAATCCAGTGGGAATTCGCAGCTGTTACGACGAAGGCAAGCGGTGTGCAGAGACTCTCTTTTTTGACTACCACCGGCAATGTAATCTCGAAATCAAGGTGGTGCGTATCTTCAATACATACGGTCCCAACATGCATCCCCAAGACGGACGCGTGGTGAGCAACTTTATTGTCCAGGCGCTAAAGAATGAAGACATCACCATTTATGGGGATGGGCAGCAAACCCGCAGCTTCTGCTATGTCGACGATCTGATCGAAGGATTCTCGCGAATGATGAATTCATCGGCGGAACTGACCGGGCCGTTGAATCTTGGGAATCCTGGTGAATTCACCATGCTGGAGTTGGCCGAGAAAGTATTGCGTCTGACGCGCTCTAAATCAAAATTAGTATTCATGCCGCTGCCGCAAGATGACCCTCGAGTGCGGCGGCCGAATATATCCTTGGCGCGCAATAAATTGGGCTGGGAGCCGTCGGTGCGGCTCGAGGATGGATTGAAAGAAACAATTGCTTATTTCAGAAAAGTATTGAGTTAACCAAAATGCTCACTGGCAAGATCATTGTCGTCACGGGTGGCGCAGGGTTGTTG
Source organism: Curvibacter sp. GWA2_64_110 (assembly GCA_001797315.1). Taxonomy (GTDB): domain Bacteria; phylum Pseudomonadota; class Gammaproteobacteria; order Burkholderiales; family Burkholderiaceae_C; genus Hylemonella. The sequence continues at coordinate 11,756 of MGPC01000014.1, read as the reverse complement.
GGTAGTGCCTTTGCCCGCGCCATTGCAAAGCAAGGGAGCGTGGTTGTCATCGCTGATATCGATGTTCAGGCCGCCAACAGCGTGGCTCAGGATATAACCTCGGCGCATGCCGGAAAGGCGCAAGCGGAAACACTGGATATTACAGACAAGGCCTCAGTCTGCAGTCTGATTGATCGAGTCAATGCGCGCTACGGACGTATCGATGCCGTGGTCAACAATGCATACCCGCGCAACCGCAACTACGGCCGCAAACTGGAAGAGGTGACGTACGCGGATTTCTGTGAAAATACCAACCTGCATCTGGGCGGTTACTTTCTCGTGGCGCAACAGTTCAGCCTGTTTTTCCGGAAGCAGGGGGACGGCAACATCGTGAACATGGCTTCCATTTATGGCACGTTAGCCCCGCGTTTTGAAATTTACGCAGATACGCCAATGACGATGCCGGTTGAATACGCGGCCATAAAGTCCGGGGTTATTCAGCTGACCCGCTATTTCGCTCAATATTTCAAGGCGGATCAAATCCGGGTTAACTGCTTGAGTCCAGGCGGAATACTGGATAAGCAACCGGAGAGTTTTCTGGCGTCCTACAAAGCATTCTGCAGTGCAAAGGGGATGCTGGAGCCGGCCGATCTGACGGGCGCACTGCTGTTTTTGCTGTCAGATGGGTCCAGATACATGACGGGCCAGAATCTGGTCGTCGACGATGGGTTTACTCTCTGAGCTTCCTGGATGAAGCCGGGCGAAACCTTGAACCTGAAGGTCAGCATGTGGCGTCGCGCCAGCCACCCGGCCGGTCGGCGGACAGGAGTGCCGCAATAGTGAGAGCATGATCATGTCGCAAGTGGTGAATGTTGCAGTTATTGGGTGCGGGATATTCGGGGCGGAAATTGCGCTTAAGGCAAAGGCATTGGGGCTGTCGGTCAAGGTCTACGAGGCCAAGGACGACATTCTCTCCGGCGCCTCGATGAACAACCAGAATCGACTGCATCTGGGGTTCCACTATCCGCGTGATCTGGAGACCGGCCGGCAGTCCATCCGTGGGTTCAATGCCTTTCGGCAAAAGTATGCGGAATGCATTCAGGCCGATTTCAGCAATGCCTATCTCATCGCCAACAGCAACTCGTTGACACCGATCGGACCCTACATCGATTTTTGCCGGCAACTCGGACTGCCATTTCAGGAGATATCGGCGTCGAGCTTGCCCGTCAAGGTGACGGGCGCGGACAGAGGTGTACTCTGCGACGAGGTTGTATACGATTGCCGAATATTGCGTGATCTGGTCTGGCAGAACTTGCGGCGCGAAGGCGTGGATGTCGCTCTGGGTGACAGGGTCGTCAAGGTTGCAGACGCCGCGGGTCGCTATTCGGTTGAGAGCCAGAAAGGCAGCCGAATTCTGGCCGATGTGGTGATCAACGCTTCCTACGGCGACATCAACCGGCTCACGGAACAGCTGGGTTTTCCGGTTTCGGAGAACCTGTACGAGTACACGGCCGTGCCCATCATCAGGATGGACATCCCTAGAATTGGAATAACCATCATGGATGGGCCGTTCATGACGCTTCTGCCGCATGGCAAGACAGGCAACTTCCTCTTGTACAACGTCACTCAAAGCGTTGTCACATCCGGGGTGTCAAAACTAATGGATGCCAGCTGGCAAATGCGGGAGACTGCGCCGTTCGCGAAGGTGGACAAACGCCAATTTTTCAAAAAGATGATTGCGTTGTGCTCGGAATATGTCCCCGCGCTTGAACAGGCCGAGCTGGTGGGCTTTCTTGAAGGGCCGCGAATGGTTCTGGCACGCAAGGAGGACTCGGATGCCAGGCCCTCCATTGTGAACAATTACAATGGAAACTACCTTTCCGTCTTCGCAGGGAAGATTGACCACAGCATCTGGGTGGCGGATGAAGTGGGCGAGTTGTTGAAGGCCAAGTTCGCTGCTTAAGCGATGTCGGTTTTGCCAATGCGGGCGCGCAGCATCGCTGCTTGTTGAGGTGAGCTCAGGGCGAGGCTGTGGTTATTCAGGGCAGGACACTGGCGACCGCCTTTTGTCTGTCAACCCTCAAGCAAGCAGCAGCCTGGGGGCGCCAAACCGTCGGCTCGTCGTTCCAATAGAGTATGAATTTCTGAAAATTAATGGGCAAAGGAAAGATTTACATGTCAATCGATAATCTTGAAGACCTCAAGCGCGCGGAAGCGAAATTCTTTGACCAAATTGCAGATATCCGCACCGAGAGGGATGAGCAGATCGCAATGGAGGCGGATATTCGTCGTGCGACAAAGTACATCCCCAAACGTGGCGAAAAGCGATTTCTGATCGATCCCAAGATGACTGCGCTTCTCGAAGGAGGGGGCAGGGATCAATACATCCAGATGGTTGCACACAAGCCGGGGGCGCGGGTTCTGGATCTCGGCTGTGGCTCGGGTTGGTTGGCATTGGAGCTGGCTAGGAACGGCTGTCATGTCGATGCCTATGACCTGTCGCCTAAGGCCATCGCATTGGCGAAGAAGATGCTTGAAGAGAATCCCTACAAAGAAGGCTTCGGCTCCGTCACCTATCACGTTCAGGATGTCAGCGAAATAGACTTGGGAGTGGAAACCTACGATGCTGTTTCGGGCTGGTCTTCGTTCCACCATATGCCGGATGTGCCGGCATTCATGGACAAGGTTGAGCGCGCGCTCAAGCCTGGCGGCATCGTGGCAACCATGGACGACATGCCGCGCGGACACCTAGCGCAGGGGCTGGAGTATTTTTTTGAATTTATTCTGCCGACCTATAACTTGACCTATGGGCAGAAGATCGCGATAGTATTCAAGCTTTTGACTGGGAAAAAGCAATATAGGGAGGAAATCTTCAGCCCCATGGAAGAGGCTAAGCATTCGAGCGTGGACGAAATCGCCGCTGCCTTCAAGGAAAAGTTTGAAATTCTGGTAAATATTCGACATAACGCATTCGCTGGTACGCCGGTCATGCGCATTACTGGCCCGGATGCACTTCGCTATGCGTTGGCCAGGTTGGTGATCGGGGTCGACCGACTTCTATGCAAGCTCGGAATCGTCAAAGGCTTTGAGCGGATCATGGTTGCTCGCAAGCGCGCGTGACTCGAAGGGCTTTCGTGGTTGGCCTCACGCCCAATCAGCAACGAAAAAATGGCTTGGCGTCGTGGCGTGCATCCTGCTTGTCAACGGCCAAGCCAGCGGCATCGCCGGTGACAATTTGCTTGTCGCCTTGCGCAGATCGATTCGTTTTCCTGCTACCTAGTCATTGATGAAGTCCGCACTCATAACCGGAATTACGGGGCAGGACGGCTCGTATCTGGCGGAGTATCTGCTCGGCATGAGCTATCGGGTGATTGGGGTCACTCGAAAAATAAACTCGACCGGGAATTCACTCCCATCAGGCTTGCTGGATCGCGTCGAACTGGTGGAGTGGAATCCTTTAGAGCAGTCGAGCGTGGAAAAGCTCCTGTCGACCTACCAGCCTGACGAGGTCTATAACTTCGCCGGGTATTCGACCGGCTCCGGAATGTATGACGATCCAGTTGGCATTGGCGAGGTCAACGGTCTGGCAGTGGTCAGAATCCTGGAGGCCATGCGTGCCGTCGCTCCGTCGGCGCGCTTCTGTCAGGCATCGAGTCGCGAGATATTTGGCGAAGCACATGAGAGTCCGCAATCGGAGCGTACCGAACCGAATCCGCGCAGCCCGTATGGAGCGGCCAAGCTCTATGCGGACACAATGATCAAGATCTATCGCGCGCGCTACGATTTGTTTGCGGCCTCGGCGATTCTTTTTAATCATGAGAGCCCTCGACGCGGGGAATCTTTCATCACGAGAAAAATTGCACGTACTGCAGTTCGGATCAAGCTTGGCGTCGAGGGCGAGTTGAAACTCGGGAATCTGGACACTCTAAGGGATTGGGGCTTTGCGGGTGATTATGTGGAAGCCATGTGGCTCATGCTTCAACAGGGGCAGGCGGATGATTATGTGATTGCCACCGGGGTTTCTCATTCAGTCCGTGATGTCTGCCAGATTGCCTTTGAGCGTGTAGGCCTTGACTACCGGAATTACGTTCGCGAGGACTCGGCGATGTTCCGGCCCAGTGAACCCTTGCCCTTGGTCGGGGACGCAACGAAGGCAAGGGAGCATCTCCACTGGTCGCCGAAACTGGGTTTCAGGGACATGATATGCCAGATGGTTGATCATGATTTGGCATTGCTCCGGCAAGAAGGAGCGCGGGTGCCGGGGCTGCGGTAAGAGGCCGGTACATTCGCTTCGACAGTATTTGTTTCGACGCGAAAAGGGCTTGGCCGGACAATGCCCATAGATGGGCAAGACATGCGTAACAAGGAGCCTGACTTGAGTTTTGCTGAGGTGCAAAATCGCTATGCGACCTTGATTGAGAACCTTGGCCGATCAAGACTGCCAACCGGCAAGACGGTATCCGAGACGCTTACGGTTGAAGATATCCCTTTTTGGGAAATATTTTCCGCTGAGTTGGCTTGGCGGCATCTGACGACGGCGGTGGCGGCGACGACCCCTTGGGCGAAGGCAAAGCTGTTGGTAAAACCCTTTGCGCTGAGGTTGAAAGAGGGTATGCACGGCGCCATCGTGCGTCATCAGGATGCATCTGGCTGTTCCGGTTGGCCGGCAGGCCCGACATTTCTGGCGCTTGGGCTGACCCCTCGCATGTATCGCGATGTGCTGGAGCCCGTGATGGCGTACTTGACATCGGATGATTCGTGCCGGGCGGTGGTGTTAACTGACAAACCCTACCCTGACAGCAGTCCGGCGTGTGGCAGCGGCATCTCCTATCAAATGCTATGGCAGCACTGGGACAGCGTGGTTCGTCAACAGACGCAACAACTTCGCGAATCCGTAAGGCAGGTCGAGTCCGAGTTCACGCGCTCGAAAGCGCTGCTCGATTTACCTCAGGCAGCGGATCGGCCTATGTCGGCGGCGCTGGATAAAGTTTTTTATCTGTTGTTCAAGTGCTATCTGCCATTAATCCTGCCTCAGGCGGCGATCGCAAAACACATTCTGACCAGGCATCGTCCTGCATTGGTTCTTTCGCCGGATACATCCGACGCCCGAACGAGAATTTATACGCTTCTCAGCAAAAGACTGAATATCCCTTGCATGGATATTCAGTTCGGACTGGCCGGTGATGAAGCTGTCGAATGGCGTTTTTTTGCGGCTGATTGTGTCGCCGTTTGGGGCGAGGCTTCAAAAGAGGCTTTGCTCAAACAAGGAGTGCCGGAGAGCAGAATTCTGCTGACAGGATCGCCCAGGCACGATGCGCTTGTTCACCCGGCGGAGTCAAAAATCAGGGAGTCGCGAAGGACGCTGAATCTCGTCGCCGGCCGAAAAGTCGTCCTGCTGGCCTCCACTTATACCGACAGCACGCACACGGAATATTCGAGACCGGAGACGTTGCGAAAAATGAAATGCGCAATATTTGAGGCGGCAGAGAAGATTCCGGAAATAACTCTTGTCGTCAAGCCGCATCCGCATGAGGATGTCAGGGAGACGCAGGCTTTGGCTGGCGGCGCGAAGAATATCGTCTTTGCCGATAAGACCTCCGATATCCGGGACCTGATTGCCGTCTGTGATGCCTTTGTCTCGTTCGGTTCGACGGCCACAATAGATGCGCTCATCGCGAACAAGCTCTCCATCTGCCCCATATTCCCTGGCTGGCCGTTCAGTGAGGAATTCAAGCGTTCCGGGGCCGTGCTGGTGCCCGAGACGTTCGACCAGATCATGACCATTTTCCGCCGGATCGCCCAAGGGGAGCAGGCGCGCAAGATTGACGTGCTGCAATCAGCTCGCCAGAGCTACTTGACGCGTATTGCCTACAAGGCAGACGGCTTGGCCACGACACGCATCGGGGAGCAGGCGCGCATCATGGCCGGGATCACAAATACCAAATGAGCGAAAACATCAAGCTATCGATCTGTATCGCAACATTGAACCGGGCGGCGTTCATCGGGGAGACGCTGGACAGCATCGTTTCTCAAGTGACAGATGAAGTCGAGGTTGTCATTGTTGATGGCGCGTCGACTGACAACACGGAGGAGGTCGTCAGGGGCTATCAAAAGAAGCATGCCTGCATTCGCTATTTCCGGCTTGCTGCCAAGGGCGGGGTGGATCGTGATTATTCTCGTGCCGTGGAGTGGGCAAGGGGGCGGTATTGCTGGCTGTTCTCAGACGATGACATTTTGCTGCCCGGAGCCATCCATGCTGTGCTGGGCAGCATTGAGAGCAATTACGGTCTTATTCTTGTCAACTCGGAGATAAGGTCCGTCGACTTGTCGAAGGTTTTAAAGCGGTGCGCCCTGGACCAAAGGGAGGACCGGGTATACCGGGCAGAAGACGCCGAGGCGTTGTTCACGGATGTTGCCAGTTACCTGTCATTCATCGGTTGTGTGGTCATACAGAAATCACTTTGGGACGCGAGAGACAAGGAGTCCTACTTCGGCACTTTGTTTGTTCACATGGGCGTTATTTTCCAGGCGCCGCTCGCTTGCGAGACACTGGTGCTGGCCAAGCCGTTCATTGCCATCAGGTACGGCAATGCCATGTGGTCCGGGAACAGTTTTGGCATCTCCCTTTTCAAATGGCCGGATCTGATCTGGTCTTTCTCGGCATACAGTGACAGGGCCAAGCAGGCGGTGAGTGTGCGCGAGCCATGGCGGAGTGCGGCGAAATTGCTGATCTTCCGTGCGCGAGGGGCATACGGCCCCAAGGAGTACGAGCAGTTCCTGGCGCCACGAATGCACTCCCGCCAGTCGCGTCTGGTGGCGCAAATGATCGCGCGTTTGCCTGGCACGTTGGTTAACCTGGCCCTGTGTATCTATTTTTCTGTTTTCCGCCGACTCCATGAGAACGCCGAGATACAGTTGCTTGATTTGCGATCAAGCACGTTCCATTACAAAAAAATATTGAAATGACAGTCAAGGTGAGCCGGAGTCGCGCTATTCGAGAGTCGATTTCGACATGGTGATCTCCTGGAGTTGAGTTCTGCCTTTCTGAGATTATCTTCGGCACGGATAGCTGGAGAATCAAAGTGACGATGCATTAATGCGCTCCGCTGTAATTGATTTATGAAAATATCCGTTTGCATGGCAACCTATAACGGTTCCAGGTACATACAGACTCAATTGACGTCAATTCTGAGACAGCTCGGACCGGACGATGAACTGGTCATCGTGGATGATGCATCGACCGACGACACGGTTGACATCATCCGGGGTTTCAATGACCCAAGAATCCGTCTGTATCTGAATCAGGTCAATCTCGGTGCGGTACGGACCTTTGATCGTGCACTTCACCTGGTCCAGGGGGATTTGATATTTTTGAGCGATCAGGATGACCGCTGGTACGACAACAAAGTCGCAAGGATCAAGGCGCTGTTCACATCGCACGATGTGGATCTGGTCGTGCATGACGCGCGGGTAACCGATGGCGAGCGAATCATCGATGAGTCGCTATTTCATATGTGCAACAGTTCTCCAGGTGTCATCCGAAATATTGTCAGCAGCACCCACACTGGCTGTTGCATGGTTTTGAAGAAGAAGGTGCTTGATAGCGTGCTGCCGATACCTGTGGGAAGAGGCATATTTCACGATTCCTGGATTGGCATCATGACGGGATGTCTGGGATATAAGAAAATATTTCTGACTGAACCGCTGATTGATTACCGCAGGCATGGCGAGAACGTGTCGACCATGAAAAGGCGAAGCCTATTTCAGATCATCCCCGAGCGAGCGATTCTGATTTTTCAAATCATGAGGCGCCTTCTTGGAATCTATCTTGTGAAGCCCTAGGCGGGCGAGGCGTCCGTGCCGGCGGGATCAGCCGACCTTGCGCAGAGAGGCCAGCGCAACGCTCATCTGGACCGGCCTGTTGAGCAGCTCAATCAGGACCAGGACCCGCCTTTCTCCGTCGTTAATCTGGTAAATGGCTTCCATGCCGGCGAAGGCGCCACTCCTGAGTTCAACGCGTTCGCCCGGTATGAAGTGGCGCTGCGGCTGTCTGCCCAAGGCGCCGTCCTGGACACGAAGCATCTCGACCAGTCCGCTTCCCACTTTGGCGGGCTCCGAGCCAAAGCTGACGAGACGATTGACCCCCTTGGTCGAGCGGATGGGGCCCCAACCCTGGGAGCCTCCCGACGGGTCGAGGCGAATGAAGAGGTAGCGTGGAAACAGGGGCTCCTCGATGACACTCAGGACCCCCTGACGGAGCCTTTCAGCGGGGAGCCTGGGGAGGTAGCACTCATAGCCCTGCTGCTCGAGATTCTGCAGGGCGATATTTTCTTGCCGTGGCTTGGTGTGAATGAGATACCAGTTCATCGCCATCCCCCGATGGATATTGCTGTCAGGAAAATTTTACAGCCTCCCGCTGGCGGGGCCTGCCGAGGCCATTTCGCCGGATATCGTCCTGGCTGTGGGGCGGCTACCGGATGATAGGATCATCAAAATGATGAATTATGTCGGGTTTTAAATTTTTGTGAGGAGTATTCAATGAGCAATTTGATGGATATTCAAAACCAAATTGAGAAACTGCAAAAACAGGCAGTTGAAATCAAGGCGCGCGAATTCGACAAAACCGTGCAGGAAATCCGGGCGAAGATGGATGCTTTTGGCATTACCTTGAAAGATTTGCAGTTTGCGAAGGGCCGGGGCAAGAGCAAGGCGGCCAAAAGCACCGGTTTGAAAAAGCGCGCAAAAGGTGCGGCGAAAGCAAAAAGCACGTCAACCGTGGCGGCCAAATACCGTGGCCCGAACGGTGAGACATGGAGCGGCAGGGGCTTGACGCCGCGTTGGCTCGCGGCCTTGGTGGCGCAGGGGCGTTCCAAGGAGGATTTTGCTGTTTAAGGCCGGTTTGGCTTAGGGCAGAGTCATGCCCACTTCTGTGGGCTTGCTTGTTCTTCGGTAGATGGTGGTGGCGCGCGCGGGCGTGGCAAAGATGCGAACGTCTGGTGAAGACGTTTGAGGGATGCGGCACAATTTGGCCATTGACAAGTTAACCGTCTCACCATGACCGATACCACCCATATCAGCCCGCGCGACAAGGCCGAGATCCTGGCCCAGGCGCTGCCCTACATCCGCAAGTACCATGGGAAAACCATGGTCATCAAGTACGGTGGCAATGCCATGACCGACCCGGCCCTGCAGGCTGACTTCGCGGAAGACGTGGTGCTGCTCAAGCTGGTGGGTATCAACCCGGTGGTGGTGCACGGCGGCGGACCGCAGATCGAGACGGCGCTCAAGCGCCTGGGCAAGAAGGGCGAGTTCATCCAGGGCATGCGCGTGACCGATGCCGAAACCATGGAAGTGGTCGAGTGGGTGCTGGCGGGCGAGGTGCAGCAGGACATCGTGGGCCTGATCAACCAGGTCGGCGGCAAGGCCGTGGGCCTGACCGGGCGCGACGGCGGCCTGATCCGTGCCCAGAAACTCAAGATGGTGGACAACAATGACCCCAGCAAGGAGTACGACGTTGGCCAGGTGGGCGACATCGTGGCGATCGACCCGAGCGTGGTGAAGGCCCTGCAGGATGATCAGTTCATCCCCGTGGTCAGTCCGATCGGTTTTGGCGAGCACAACGAGAGCTACAACATCAATGCCGACGTGGTGGCGGCCAAGCTGGCCACCGTGTTGAAGGCGGAGAAGCTGCTGATGCTGACCAATATCCCGGGTGTGTTGGACAAGCAGGGCCAGTTGCTGACCGAACTGACCATGAGGCGCATCGATGAGCTGGTGGCCGACGGGACGATTTCCGGCGGCATGCTGCCCAAGATTGCCGGCGCGCTGGATGCGGCCAAGAGCGGCGTCAATGCGGTGCACATCATTGACGGCCGCGTGCCGCACGCCATGCTGCTGGAGATCCTGACCGACCAGGCCTACGGCACCATGATCCGTTCGCATTAAGCGAGTGCGGGGGGCGGCGCCAGGGGGAGGAAAAACCCTTGCCGCCACTGTGCGAAAATCAAAAAAAGGGATTGCCAAGCACCATGTCTGACGTCGAAAACACCACCTCCTCTACCCCCGCAGACGATGAGGCTGCGGCCCCGGTACGCAAGCGTCCCAAGCCGGGCGAACGCCGTGTGCAGATCCTGCAGGCGCTGGCTACCATGCTGGAGCAGCCGGGGGCTGAGCGCATTACCACCGCGGCACTGGCGGCCAGGCTGGAGGTGAGTGAAGCGGCGCTGTACCGGCACTTTGCCAGCAAGGCGCAGATGTTCGAGGGGCTGATCGAGTTCATCGAACAAACCGTGTTTTCCCTCATCAACCAGATCGCCGAGCGCGAGGCCGGTGCCAGCGATGCCGGGGCCGGTGTGCGACATGCCGGCAAGGTGGTGACCATGCTGGTGCAGTTTGCCGAGAAGAACCCCGGCATGACGCGCGTGATGGTGGGCGATGCGCTGGTGTTCGAAAACGAGCGCCTGCAGCAACGCATGAACCAGTTCTTCGACAAGATCGAATCGACCCTCAAGCAGTGCCTGCGTGATGGCGCACAGGTCGTCGGCTCGGCCACGCCCAGCGTCGACGTGCAGGTGGCGGCATCGGTCTTGACGGCTTTCGTCGTCGGCCGGTTGCAGCGCTTTGCCCGCTCGGGTTTCCGGCGCCTGCCGTCGGAGCATCTGGAAGCCAGCCTGGCGCAGATGCTCTGATTCTTGCTATTAATTTAATAGCTTGTTGCGCAGATTCGACGAGGCTGAGGCCCGATTTCATTCGTAATTTCAATCTCGTTGCAGTCCAGGAGACTCCATGAAACTCGTTCGTTACGGCAATCCTGGCAAGGAAAAGCCGGGTCTGATCGATGCCGCAGGCAAGTTGCGCGACCTCAGTGGGGTCATCCAGGACATTGGCCCCGAGCAGTTGAGTGATGCGAGCCTGGCCAAGCTGGCCAAACTCAAGACGGACAAGCTGCCGCTGGTGCGTGGCAAGCCGCGCATGGGTTGCCCCGTCAAGGGCATTGGCAAGTTCATCGCCATCGGCCTGAACTACACCGACCACGCGAAAGAGGCCGGCATGCCGATTCCCAAGGAGCCGGTGGTGTTTACTAAGGCCATCAGCTGCATCCAGGGGCCGGACGATCCGGTCATGCTGCCCAAGGGATCGGTCAAAGGGGACTGGGAAGTCGAACTTGGCATCGTGATCGGCAAACCGGCGCGCCATGTGTCGCAAAAGGCCGCGCTGGACCATGTGGCTGGCTACTGCGTGGTCAACGATGTCAGCGAGCGCGAGTTCCAGCTCGAGCGCGGTGGCCAGTGGGACAAGGGCAAGGGCTGCGACACCTTCGGCCCCATCGGCCCTTGGCTCGTCACGCGCGACGATATCCCCAATCCGCAAAAGCTCGCCATCTGGCTGGACCTCAACGGACAGCGCATGCAGACCGGCAACACCAAAACCATGATCTTCAGTGTGGCCAAGATCGTCAGCCACCTGAGCCAGTACATGACGCTGATGCCGGGTGACGTCATCACCACCGGCACGCCGCCCGGCGTGGGGCTGGGCATGAAGCCGCCGCGCTTCCTGAAGAAGGGTGACGTCATGACGCTGGGCATCGAGAGCCTGGGCGAACAGCGCCAACTGGTGGTGCCGTTCAAGCTGTAAGCTCCGTCAGCTTGTACAAAGGCCTCCCGTCCGGAGGCCTTTATTTTGGTTCTTCACGGATTTGAGTGGAGGCGAGCTTGATAAGCGTGTTGGTTCCCGTAAACTGCAAAATGTGCACTCGATGTTGCGCTACGCTAGGGTCA